>NZ_VSRQ01000007.1:0-617324 GCF_008121305.1 Actinomadura decatromicini
CCCCGTCTCCCGCCCCCTCGTCGCCGAAACCACCGCCCTCGGCGCCGCCTACGCCGCCGGACTCGCCACCGGCTTCTGGACCACCACCGACGAACTCCGCCAAAACTGGAACGAAGACAAACGCTGGGAACCCACTTGGGACGAGGAGCAGCGCCACAACGGCTACGCCGGATGGAAGAAGGCCGTGGAGCGTACCTACGGCTGGGTGGAGGTCGACTGAGCGTGGCGATCCTTCACTGAGCGTAGGCGGTCGTCTAGAATCCGCCTGGACAGCGTCGCCCCGGCCGCTCCCGACCGGCCCGCCGAGAGGATTCCCATGACCAGGCGCTTCGCCGCAGCCGTCGCCCTCGCCGCCATCGGGGCCGGGACGCTCGCCGTCGTCGGACCGGCGCGGGCCGCGCCCTCCCGGACGGCGCCCGCGCGGAAGGCGCCCGCACCGGCGGAGGTCGACTTCACCGGGGCCGAGTTCGCCGGGGCCGACTCCGCCGGGGTCGACTTCACCGGGATCGTCGCGCTCAGCAACTGCTCGGGGGCGCTCGTCCGGGGGCCGCGGTCGCGCGACACCGACGCGGCGCTCGTCCTGACGAACGGCCACTGCCTGGAGACGGGCATGCCGAAGGGCGGGCAGGTCATCGTCGACCAGGACTCGTCCAGGACGTTCACGCTCCTCGACCGGACGGGCCGGAACGACCTCGGCACCCTCCGCGCCACGAGGGTCGAGTACGCCACCATGACCGACACCGACGTCACCGTCTACCGGCTGGACGCCACCTACGCCGCCATCCAGCGCAGGTACGGCGTCCCGGCGCTGCGGCTGTCGACGGCCCGGCCGCAGGACGGCATGGAGATCCGGGTGGTCTCCGGCTACTGGCGGACGATCTACGGCTGCCGCACCGACGCGACCGTCCACCGCCTGCGCGAGGCCGGCTGGACCTGGAAGGACTCCATCCGCTACCGGCCCGAGTGCGAGACGACCCACGGCACGTCCGGCTCGCCGATCGTCGACGTCCGGACCGGGCGGGTCGCCGGGATCAACAACACCGGCAACGACGACGGCGAGCGCTGCACCCTCAACAACCCGTGCGAGGTGGACCGGAGCGGCAGGGTGACCGTCCGGCGCGGCGCCCACTACGGCCAGCAGACGTACCTGCTCGCCCGCTGCCTCGGGGCGGACAGCGACGTCGTCCTGAGCAGGGACTGCGCGCTCCCCACCCCGTAGAACGGGGCCCCGGGACGGGGTCAGCGCTCCGCGAGGAGCCCGGCGCGGAGCCGCTCCAGCGTGGCGCGGAGCAGGCGCGACACGTGCATCTGGGACAGTCCGATCTGCTCGGCGATCTGCGTCTGGGTCTTGTTGCCGAAGAACCGCAGCAGCAGGATCGTCCGCTCGCGCTCGGGCAGCTCGTCGATGAGGGGGGTGAGGGCGTGGCCGTCGATGAGGGCGTCGAGCGCCGGGTCGTCCCTGCCGAGGTGCTCGCCGACCGTGCCGGAGTCGCCGCTCGGCGACCCGTCCGCCGGGGCCTCGAGCGACAGCGGGCGGTAGGCGTCGCACGCGGCGATGACCTCGGCGGTCTCCTCCTCGGTGAGGCCCATCCGCGCGGAGATCTCCGAGGTCGTGGGGGAGCGGCTGTGCTCGCGGGTGAACTCCTGGACGGTGTGCTGCAGCACCGGCCGCAGCTCCTGGATGCGGCGCGTCACCCGGACGCCCCAGGTCTTGTCGCGGAAGTGCCGCTTCACCTCGCCGGTCACCACCGGGTAGGCGTAGGTCACGAAGCGGTCGCCGATGCCGGGGTCGAACCGGTTGATGGCCTTGACGAGCCCCAGGTAGGCGACCTGCTGGAGGTCGTCGAGAGGCTCCCCTCGGTCGGCGTACCGGCGCGCGACGCCCCTGACGAGCGGGGCGTGGATGTCGACGATCCGGGCTCGGAGGCGCTCGCGTGCGGGGTCGCCGTCGTGCAGCGCGTTCATCTCAGCGAGGAGCGTCTCGGTCTGGCCGTCGTCGAACCGTCCGGTGGACTGCGCCGACGTCATTCGGGGTCGTCTCCCTTCGGACGGGACCGGGCGAGCCGGGGGGCGATCGCTCGGTCCCGTCCCTCTACCCTCCGATCGGCCCGTCACACGGACGCCCCGCCGGGGCAGGGCGCGGCGGGGCGGGAAGAGGTGGGGAAACGTGGCGCGGCCCAGGCTCGCAGCTGGGAGCACATGGCACCGAGCCGACGAGTGGGCCGCGAGATGACTCTGCCCACCCCGCACTCTCGGTAAACCGATAGGTGTCTGAAGTGTCGCGCCCCGGCAAGGCGACCTGACCGGACGGGCCAGGGCGCTCCGGGGATCCGGACGTTCCCGGCAATACGTTAATAACCGGGCATTTCGGGAAGCTCCAGCAGTTCAGGCTGGACAGGCGGGATAGGAAGGAGTGTCCACCATGCGGCACGAAGCGTTCATCGGCCAGGTGCAGGACCGTGCCCGCCTCTCCGGGCACGGCGAGGCGGAACGGGCCACCCGCGCGGTGCTGGAGACGCTCGGCGAGCGGATCCCGGAGGGGCTCGCCGACAACCTCGCGGCGCAGCTGCCGCACGAGATCGGCGAGCATCTGCGCCGCACCGAGGTCTACGGCGGGGCCGGGTCGGGCGAGCGGTTCGACCGGCACGACTTCATCGAGCGGGTCGCCGCCCGCTCCGGGGCGGACGAGCCGCGCTCGGCGTACCTGGCGCGGGTCGTGCTGGAGGTGACCGACGAGGCCACGCAGGGAGGCATCACGCGGAAGGTCCGCGACAGCCTCCCCGCCGACATCAGGAGCCTGGTGACGGCCGGCCACACCGGCTGACACCCCCCGGCGCTCAAGGCTCACGGCCAGGACGGTTCCCGGGACGGGCAGGCCACCGTCTCCCGCGCCTCGCAGCCGTCCGGCGGGTGGGTCAGGCCGCGACGTCGTTGAGCGCGGCGGCGTCCCGGTAGACGGCGACGGTGTCGGCGGCGACGCGGGACCAGGCGTAGTGGACGCGCGCCCGCTCCGCCCCGGCGAGCCCCATCCGGGCGCGCCGCGCCGGGTCGGTGAGCAGCGCGCGGATCGCGACGGCGGCGGCCTCCGGCTCGCGCGGCGGGACGAGGACGCCGGTGACGCCGTCCACGACCGTGTCGAGGTGGCCGCCGACGGCGCTCGCGACGACGGGCGCGCCGCAGGCCATGGCCTCCAGCGGCACCATGCCGAACGGCTCGTACCAGGGCAGGGCGACGACGAGGCTCGCCGAGCGGAGCAGCGGCGGCACCTCGGTGTGCCCGACCCGGCCGAGGAGGCGGACCCGGCCCGCGACCCCCGCGTCCCGCGCGATCCGCCGCAGCCGGTGGACTCCGGGGTCGCCGTCGAGACGGGTCGGGGACGGGCCGCCCGCGACGACCAGCTCGGCGTCCGGCACGTGGGCCAGCGCCCGGACGGCGGTGTCGACGCCCTTCCGCTCGACCAGCCGCGACAGCATGACCAGCCGATGCCGCCCGCCGCCGGGCTCGCGGCGCTCGTCGCCGCCCGGGGTGAAGAGGCCGACGTCGACGCCGCACGGCACCACGCGGACGCGGCGCGGCGGCACGCCGATCGCGGCCAGCTCGGAGACCTCGTCCGAGCAGGTGGCGATCACCCTGTCGGCGGCGCGGCCGATCGCCCGCTCCAGCCGCACCCGGGACGCCGGGCTGGTGTCGGCCGCGCCCCGGTGGCGGCGCATCACGGTGCCGAGCGCGTGGTAGGACTGCACGACCGGCACGCGCCGCGACCCGGCCGCCTGCGCGGCCTGGATCGCGGCGAGTCCGCTCATCCAGTGGTGGGCGTGCACGACGTCCGGCGGGTCGGCGGCCCACCGGCGCTCCAGGTGCCGCCCGAAGTCGTGCATCCAGGGGAGCAGCGCGTCCTTCGCGATGCGCTCCGCCGGGCCCGCGGGGACGTGCTCCACGGTCACGCCGGGCGCGAGCCGTACCCGCTCGGGCCGCGCCGGCGCGTCGCGCCGCGTGTACACGGTGACGTAGTGGCCCTGCCGTCCGAGCTCGGCGGCCAGCTCGGCGACGAACACGCTCTGCGCGCCCTCGGCTCCGGGGCGCCCCCTCCCCGCCGGGCCGCCCCCGGCGGCGAGCGGGCTGGCGTGTTCGGAGACCATCGCGATCCTCATCGCACTACCTCCTGGAGATCTCACCGCCATTCGCACAGGAAGCCGGGGGGATGAAGCGGATTCGACATTGCCCGTGTCGATCGTCCTAAACGCCGGATTTCCGAAAGCCCGCAGGTGGACGGCGTGTCAGGCGGCGTGCGCGTCGGCGTCAAGCGGCGGGGGCGGCCGTCCGGCCGCGCGCCAGCCGCAGCGCGCACACCGCGCCGAGGAACGCCGCCCCGGCGAGGGCCCAGCCCGTGCCGTACTCGGCGTGCCGGGTCGAGGCGCCCGACTCCGCCAGCGTGAGGAACAGCGTCCCGATGGTGGCGATGCCGACGACCTGGGCGATCTGCATGAGCGTGAGCAGCAGGCCGCTGGCGTCCGCCGCGTCCTCGGGGGCGACGTGCCGCAGCGCGACCGTCATGATGATCGGCATCACGCCGAGGCCGAACCCGATCACCATGGTGAGCAGCTCGTAGGGGAGCCCGCCGCCTGCGAGCGGGCCGATGCACAGGTAGCCCACGGCCGCGACGGCGAACCCGGCCGGGACGGCGGGCCGGTGCCAGCGCGCGGGCAGCCGCTGCCAGTTCAGCCCGACCAGCGCGAACGCTGCGACGCACGGTACGAACGCGAGGCCCGACTCGACCGGCGACAGCCGCAGGTCGCCCTGGAGGTGCAGCGTGGTGGTGAACAGGAACGAGCCCCAGCTCCCCGGCCCGAACAGCATGGCGACGCACGCGGGCACGAGCAGCGGAGCGCGGAGCACGCGCGGGGAGATCAGCGGTCGTCCGCCGGTCGCGGCGACGCGGCGCTCGACGGCGACGAAGGCGGCGAGGAACACGGCGCTCGCGGCGAGCGAGATCCACCCCCACAGCGGCCAGCCGAGCTCGTGCCCCATGATCAGCGGGACGACGAACAGCAGCACCGCAGGCGCGAGGGTGAGCAGGCCGGGCAGGTCCAGCTCGGCCCGCAGGCCCGTGGTCCGGGGCGGGACGTCGTCGGCGGGCAGCGTGCGCGGCGACGCGAGCAGCAGCGCGACGCCGATCGGGACGTTCACGAGGAACACCGTCCGCCAGCCGGTGCCGAACAGGTCGGCGCTGACCAGCAGGCCGCCCGCCGCCTGGCCGACGACGACGCCGCCCGCGATGACGGCGGAGTACACGCCGAGCGCGCGCGCCCGTGCCGCGCCGGTGAAGTTCCGCTGGATCATCGACATGACCTGGGGCGTCAGCAGCGCCGCGCCGACGCCCTGGAGGAACCGGAACACCACCAGGGCGCCCGTGGACGGCGCCAGGCCGCAGGCCAGGGACGCGACCGTGAACCCGGCGAGCCCGACGCGGTACATCCGGCGGTGCCCGGCGATGTCGCCGAGCCGGGCGCCGGTGATCAGCAGGACGGCGTAGGAGATGATGTAGCCCGCGACGACGAGCTGCAGCCCGGAACCGGACGCGTGCAGGTCGGCGCGCATGGTCGGGAGCGCGACGTTGACGATGCTCACGTCCAGGATGGCCATGAACTGGCCGAGCAGGATGACGGCCAGCGCGAGGCGGCCGGGTCCGTTCCGCGACTCCCGTTCGGGAACAATCCCGCGCAGATCGGTTGCTTGTGTCATGGGTACGATCTTGGCGGGCGACGGGTACCGGTAACGAGAGCCTGGTGATACTGGTACTGACAGCACCTGGCAACGGCGGCGGACCGGATGCATCCTGGGGGCGTGACGATGACGACCGCGCAGACCACCACCGCGCCGCGTCGCAGGACGGAGCTGGCGGCGTTCCTGCGGAGCAGGCGCGAGCGGATCACGCCCGAGGACGTCGGGATGCCGCCGGGCCCGCGGCGCCGCACCCCCGGTCTGCGCCGCGAGGAGGTCGCGCAGCTCGCCGGGGTCGGCGTCACCTGGTACACGTGGCTGGAGCAGGGCCGTCCGATCAACGCGAGCACCCAGGTGCTGGACGCGGTGGCCCGCACCCTCCGGCTCGACGGCGCCGAGCGCGAGCACCTGTACCGGCTCGCCGACGTCCCCGAGGCGACCGTGGACGAGGAGGCCGAGACCCTGCCCGCCGAGGTGCAGGGCATCCTGGACGCGCTCGTCCCGATGCCCGCCGCGGTGGCGAACGGCCGGTCCGACATCCTCGCCTGGAACGCGGCCTACGCGGCGATCTTCCCGCACATCGTTTCGGCGCGGCCGTGCGAGCGGAACTCGCTGTGGATGGTGTTCACCCTGCCGCCGTGCTGCAACCCGGTCGTGAACCTGGACGAGGCGGCGCCCGGCCACGTCGCGGTGTTCCGGCACCGCTACAGCCGGCACCTCGGCGAGCCGGGCTGGAAGGAGCTGGTCCGGCGGCTCCAGGCGGTCAGCCCCCAGTTCGCCCGCCTGTGGGCGTCGCACGACGTGGCGCTGCCGGGGCAGAGCGACAAGGTGTTCCGGCACCACGCCGTCGGCGTCATCCGGACCCGCACCACGAACATGGAGATCACGGCGTCCCCGGACGCGCGGCTCGTCGTGTACACGCCGACCGACGAGGAGAGCCGCGAGCGGATCGCGTGGCTGATCGAAAACCCGGACGCCGCCGCCGTCGACCACTCCCACTGAGCCCGCCGCCCCCGCCGCGCGGTCAGGTGCGGGACCGGCGCGCGATCACGACCAGGTCGAGCGCGGCGATCAGGGCGACGGCCGCGCAGATCGCCGCCGCCGCCCAGGCGCCGTCGCCGCCGCCGGACTGCGCCCGCACGGCGAACAGGACGGCGGCCGCGGCCGCCCCGACCAGCGCGATCCCGGACAGGATCGCGCGCAGCCGCAGCGGGCTCCGGGCGGTCAGCGGCTCGCGGCCGCTCGGCTGCGCGTGCCGGTAGGGGCCGTGCGAGCCGGGTCCGTGCCAGTCCGGGTCGCGCCACTCGGAGTACTCGGGCCCGGGTTCGCCGCGACCCGGCTCGTCCCGGCCGGGCCGCGGCCGCTCGGGCTCCTCGCGCTCGGGCTCGTCCATGGGCTGCTCGTGCCCGGTCAGGCCCGGACGATGCGTCCGGAGCCGCGTCCGAAACCGCAGGTCACCCCGCGCTGGACGCCGCCCAGATGTTGATCCCCGCCTCGACCGCGTCCCGGTCGATCGCGGCGAGCTCGTCCGCGCCGAGCTCGGGCGCGTCGAGCGCGCCGAGGTTCTCCTCCAGTTGCGCGACGCTGCTCGCGCCGATCAGCGCCGAGGTGACCCGGCCGTCCCGCAGCGCCCACGCGAGCGCGAGCTGCGCGAGAGACTGGCCCCGCCCCTTGGCGATCTCGTTCAGCGTGCGGACGTGCCGGACGTTCTCCTCGCTGAGCAGGTCGGCGGAGAACGACGTCCCCTTGCTGGCCCGCGACCCGGCCGGGACGCCGTGGAGGTACTTGTCGGTCAGCATCCCCTGCGCCAGCGGCGAGAACGCGATGCAGCCCACGCCCTCCCGTTCGAGCGTGTCGAGCAGGCCGCCCTCGATCCAGCGGTTCAGCATCGAGTAGGACGGCTGGTGGATCAGCAGCGGCGTCCCCATGTCCCGCAGGATGGCGGCGGCCTCGGCGGTGCGCTCCGGCGAGTACGACGAGATCCCCGCGTACAGCGCCTTCCCTGACCGGACGGCCCGGTCGAGCGCCCCCATCGTCTCCTCAAGCGGCGTGTCCGGGTCGAACCGGTGGCTGTAGAAGATGTCGACGTAGTCGACGCCCATCCGCCGCAGCGACTGGTCGAGGCTGGCGAGCAGGTACTTGCGCGACCCCCACTCGCCGTACGGGCCCGGCCACATGTCGTACCCGGCCTTCGTCGAGAGAACGATCTCGTCCCGGTAGGGCGTGAAATCCTCCCGGAAGATCCGGCCGAAGTTGGTCTCGGCGGAGCCGTACGGCGGGCCGTAGTTGTTGGCCAGGTCGAAATGCGTGACGCCGAGGTCGAACGCGCGCCGCAGGATCGCCCGCTGGACCTCCAGCGGCCGGTCGTCGCCGAAGTTGTGCCACAGGCCGAGCGAGATCGCCGGGAGCCGCAGCCCGCTGCGCCCGCACCGCCGGTAGGTCGTCCGCTCGTATCGTCCGCCGTCCGCCGCGTAGGTCATGGCCGGGAGTATTCCAGGGCGGGCCGGGCACGGCGCCGCGCGGGCGGCGGGGCGGCGCGAGTACACAAAGGATCCGGTCGGCGGCTGTCATCTCTGCCATGCGTGAACGGGGCGCGGAAGTGGCAAGGTTACTCAGAGATATGGACGAGGAGGTCCCTGTGGTCGCGCTGCGCAGTTACGTGTCGGGTTCCTGGCATGCTCCGGAGGACGAGGGGGCGCCGCTGCACGACGCCGTCACGGGCGAGGAGGTGGCCAGGATCTCCTCGGCGGGGATCGACCTCGGCGCCGCGCTTGAACACGGCCGCCGGGCGGGCGGCCCGGTGCTGCGCGAGCTGACCTTCCACCAGCGCGCGTCGCTGCTCAAGGCACTGGCCTCCCACCTGCGGGAGCACCGCGAGGAGTTGTACGCGCTGTCGGCCAGGACGGGCGCGACCCTGGGCGACTCGAAGTTCGACGTCGACGGCGGCATCGGCGTCCTGTTCGGCTTCGCGAGCAAGGGCAAGCGGGAGCTGCCGAACGACACGGTCCTCGTGGAGGGGAACGTGGAGCCGCTCGGCAAGGGCGGGACGTTCGTCGGCCAGCACCTGTGCACCCCGTCGCGCGGCGTGGCGGTGCAGATCAACGCGTTCAACTTCCCGGTGTGGGGGCCGCTGGAGAAGCTCGCCCCGGCGTTCCTCGCGGGCGTGCCGAGCCTGATCAAGCCGGCGAGCCAGACCGCGTACCTGACGGCCCGGCTGGTCGAGCTGATCGTCGAGTCCGGGATCCTGCCGGAGGGGACGGTCCAGATGGTCTGCGGCGAGCCGCGCGACCTGCTCGACCACCTCACCGAGCAGGACATCGTGGCGTTCACCGGGTCGGCGTCCACCGCGCGGCTGCTCCGCACGCACCCGGTGATCGTGGCGAACGCGGTCCGGTTCAACGCGGAGGCCGACTCGCTGAACTGCTCCATCCTCGGCCCGGACGCGACGCCCGGCAGCCTCGAGTTCGACCTCTTCGTCAAGCAGCTCGTCAGCGAGATGACGGTGAAGGCGGGGCAGAAGTGCACGGCGATCCGCCGCGCGCTCGTCCCGGCCGGGCTGGTCGGCGAGGTCGCCGAGGCGGCCCGCGAGCGGCTGGCGCGGATCACCATCGGCGACCCGGCCGACCCCGACGTCCGGATGGGCGCGCTCGCCACCCTCGACCAGCGCGAGGAGGTCCGCCGCTCGCTGAAGGCGCTGCTGGACGCGGGCCGCGTCGTCGCGGGCGACCCCGACCGCGTCGAGGTCGTCGGCGCGGACGCCGAGCGCGGCGCGTTCATGTCGCCCGTCCTGCTCCGCGCGGACGACCCCGGCCGCGCCGAGCCGCACGAGGTGGAGGCGTTCGGGCCGGTCAGCACGCTGCTCCCGTACGAGGGCGCCGAGCAGGCGGTGGAGCTCGCCGCCCGGGGGCGCGGCAGCCTCGCCGGGTCGATCGTGACCGGCGACCACGACTTCGCGCGGCGGGTGGTGCTCGGCGCCGCGCCCTGGCACGGGCGGCTGCTCGTGCTGAACGCCGAGGACGCGAAGGAGTCCACCGGGCACGGGTCGCCGCTGCCCCAGCTCGTCCACGGCGGGCCGGGGCGCGCGGGCGGCGGGGAGGAGATGGGCGGGATCCGCGGGGTCGTGCACCACATGCGGCGCACCGCCGTCCAGGCGGGGCCCGCGATGCTCACCTCGATCACCGGCCGCTGGGTGCCCGGCACCGACCGGACGGTCACCGACGAGCACCCGTTCCGCAAGCACCTGGAGGACCTGCGCGTCGGCGACACCGCCGTCGGCGGCCCGCGCGTCGTCACGCTCGACGACGTCGAGCACTTCGCCGAGTTCACCGGCGACACCTTCTACGCCCACACGGACGAGGAGGCCGCCCGCGCCAACCCGTTCTTCGGCGGCCGGGTCGCGCACGGCTACCTGGTCGTGTCGTTCGCGGCGGGGCTGTTCGTCGAGCCGTCGCCGGGGCCCGTCCTCGCCAACTACGGCCTGGAGAACCTGCGGTTCCTCACCCCGGTCAAGCCGGGCGACGAGCTGACCGTCACGCTGACCGCCAAGCAGATCACGCCGCGGGACGGCGCCGACTACGGCGAGGTCCGCTGGGACACCGACGTCACCAACCAGGAGGGCGCCTCGGTCGCCAAATACGACGTCCTCACCCTGGTGGCGAAGAGGCCCAAGCACGACTGAAACTAGAAGGGACGTCTAGCGGGGGAGACGTCTGCCAGAACGGGGTGCGCCCAATGATCAGTCCCCTGCACATCCAGACGGTGCGCGAGGTCGTCCGCACCGGCTCCTTCGCGGACGCCGCCCGCAACCTCGGGTACACGGCGTCCGCGGTCTCCCAGCAGATCGCCGCGCTGGAGCGGGCCTGCGGCCTGGTGCTGTTCGAGCGCCGGGCCCGCAGCGTCCGGCCGACCAGCGCGGCGTTCCTCGTGGTCAGCAAGGGCAACGACGTGCTGTCCGCCCTCGACACCCTCGAACGGGAGCTGCGGACGGTCGCCGTCGGCGAGCGCGGCGCGCTGCAACTCGGCAGCTTCCCGACCGCCAGCGCCCGCATCCTGCCGCGCGTGCTGGCGGAGCTGTCCCGCGTCCGGCCCGGCATCGAGATCAAGTTGTCGGAGGGGGAGCCTGACGAGCTTCTCCCCGAACTTCTCGACGGCGACCTCGACCTCCAGCTCGTCTACCGGTACGACCTGTTCCCGCGCACCTGGCCCGCCCAGATCGTGGAGACGCCGGTGATGGACGAGAACCTCGTCCTGTGCGTGCCGGAGGAGCATCCCTTAGCCGGTGGACGCACCGTGCGGCTGCGCGACCTCACCTCGGAGACGTGGATCGCGAGCCGTCCGGAGAGCTCTGGCGCGCAGGCCCTGTTACGGCTGTGCAGCACGGCCGGGTTCACGCCGAACATCGCGTTCCGCAGCAACGACTACGCGGTGGTGTGCGGGCTCGTAGGGTGCGGGCTCGGGATCGCGCTCGTCCCCGCGCTCGGCTGCGTGCCCGCGCCGGGGCTGCGGATGCTGAAGCTGAGCCGCCGCAGCCCGCAGCGGCACGTCACCGTCCTGCGCCGGACGACGAACACGAACCCGCTGGTCAAGGACGCGATGCGCGGGCTCACCGAGGTCGCGCGGACGGTCGAGGCGGAGATCAGCGGGGCGACCGGTCCGCGCGCGGAAGGCGGCCCTTGAGCTCCATCGCCGCCCGCACCCGCCGCTGCGCCAGCGCGACGGCCGCCCGGTGCGTGGTCGTGCCCTGGGAGCGGGCGGCGGCGAGGACCGTCCGGGTGTTCTCCCGCATCTTCGCCGAGACGGCGGCGAACACCGCGTCCGGGTCGGGACGGAACGGCGAGTAGCGGGCGTCCATCGCGAACCCGGCCGCGACGACCCCGCCCGCGTTGGCGACGAAGTCGGGCACGACCATGATCCCGCGCGCGGCGAGCACGTCCTGCGCGGCCGGGCCGGTGGGCAGGTTCGCGCCCTCGACGACGATGCGCGCGCGGATCCCTGCGGCGACGCGCTCGTCGATGACGTCCTGCGTCGCGGCCGGGACGAGCACGTCCGCAGGGACGAGCAGCTCGGCGCCCACGTCCAGCAGCCGCCCGCCGTACTCCTCGACCGCGGCGTCCCCGACCTCGGCGCGCAGGTCGAGCAGGCGGGCGACGTCCAGGCCGTCCGGGTCGTGCAGCGCGCCGCGCGCGGTGGACACCGCGACGACGGCCGCGCCCAGCTCGGCGAGCCGCCGCGCCGCCGCGTGCCCGACCGCGCCGAACCCCTGCACCGCGACCCGCGCCCCGCGCAGGGACGTCCCGGCGTGCCGCGCGGCGGCGTCGGCGGCCTCCGCGACGCCGAAACCGGTGACGCCCAGCTCGTCGTACGGCATCCCGCCGAGCGCGTGCGGGGTGCCGACGGCCGCGCCCCGGTCGGCCAGCTCGTCCTGGACGATCGCCGCGTCCCGCTCCGTCAGCCCCATGTCGAGCCCGGCGACGTACTGGCTCGGGATCTCCCGCGACAGCGCCCGGACGAACGACCGCAGCACCGCCTCCCGGTCCGGCGCGGCCGGGTCGGCCACGATCCCGGCCTTCGCCCCGCCGAAGAACAGGTCGACGCCCGCCCACTTGTAGGTCATGACCCGCGCGAGCCGCGCCACCTCCGCGACCGTCACGGACGGGCTCATCCGCATGCCGCCCTTGCCCATGCCGCGCGCGGTGTTGTCGATGACGAGGACGCCGCGCATGCCCGTCCGCGCGTCGGACACGCAGACGACCCGCTCGGGGCCCCACTCGTCCATCAAGGCCAGCACGTCAGACACGGTTCAGCTCCGGACGGAGCCCGTCGCCGGTGAACCGCGCGGCGTGCAGCGGGCCGACGTCGGCGAACGGCTCGCGGCCCAGGTACAGGTCGCGGACGACCTCGCCCACCGCCGGGCCCTGCAGGAACCCGTGCCCGGAGAAGCCCGTCGCGTACAGGAACCGGGACACCGAGGCGTCCTCTCCGATGAGCGCGTTGTGGTCGGGCGTCACCTCGTACAGGCCCGCCCATCCGCCGGTGAGCCCGACGTCGAGGAGGGACGGCGCGCGGGACGCGATCGCCGCGGTGAGGCGGGGGAGCCAGGCGTCCGAGCGGTCCAGCGCGAAGCCGGGCTCCTCGTCCGGGTCGGACATGCCGAGCATCAGCCCCTCGCCCTCGCCGTGGAAGTAGAACGTCGTCGTGAAGTCGATCGTCATCGGGACGGGACGCGGCAGCCCCGGGATCGGCTCGGTGAACACGATCTGGCGGCGCAGCGGCTCGACCGGCAGGTCGACCCCGGCCATCCGGCCGACCGCCGCCGACCACGGCCCCGCCGCGCACACCACGGCGGACGTCGCGATGCGGCCGCGCGACGTCTCGACGGCCGTGACCTCGCCGCCGTCCGTCTCGATGCCGAGCACCTCGCAGTGCGTGCGGATCGTCGCGCCGTGCCGCCGCGCGCCCGTCGCGTACCCGAGGACGACCGACTCGGGCGTGCAGTGCCCGTCGTCGGGGGAGAACGCGGCGCCGAGCAGCCCGCCCGCGTCGACCAGCGGGGACAGCCGCCGCGCCTCCGCCGCGGAGACCATCCGGCTCGGCACGCCCAGCTCGTTCTGCAGCGCGACGCCCGCCTCGAACGACGCGACGTCCTCGGGGCGCGACAGCAGGAACAGGTACCCGACCCGGCGCAGGTCGATCTCCTGCCCGGGACGTTCCCCGAACCGTCCGAACGCCTCCAGGCTGCGGGCGCCGAGCCGGATGTTGACCTCGTCGGAGAACTGCGCCCGCACCCCGCCCGCGGCCTTGCACGTCGAACCGGAGCCCAGCTCGTCGCGCTCCACGAGGACGACGCCGCGCACCCCGGCCTCCGCGAGGTGGAACGCGATGCTCGTGCCCATCACCCCGCCGCCGACGACGACGACCTCCGCCTCCACTCCGGCCGTCTCCACCGTGGCCGCCTAGAGCCGGAAGCCGGGATCGGGGACGATCTCCAGGACGTCCATCTGCGCCTTCTGCAGCCGTCCGGAGTAGTCCCAGTTCATCGACTGCCAGCGGGTGAACTGGTCCAGCACCCACATTCCCGACTGGCGGCTGCCGTTGCCGGAGCGCCCGTTGCCGCCGAACGGCAGGTGCGCCTCCGCGCCGGACGTGGAGTTGTTGACGCTCACCATCCCCGCCGAGATCCGGCGGCGGAACGCGAAGACCTTCGCCGGGTCCGTCGTGTAGATCGACGCGGACAGGCCGTAGCCCGGCGCGTTCGCCAGCTCGATCGCCTCGTCCAGCGTACGGTAGGGGGCGACGCCGATGATCGGGCCGAACGTCTCGTTCATGAACAGCTCGTCGGCGGGGCCGACGCCGTCCACGACCACCGGGTGGTAGTACAGCCCGGCGCCGGCGTCGCCGGTGAACCCGGCGCGCGGCGCGGCGGCCGTGATCCGGCCGGTCGAGCCGTGGACGGAGTGGTGGGGCCCGATCCAGCCGAGGACCTTCTCGAACCCGTCCGCGAACCGCTCGTCGATCATCGGGCCGTACAGGACGTGGCCGGACGGGTCGCCGACCACGGCGGCGCCGACGGCCTCGTCCAGGAGCCGGACGAACTCGCCGTGGACCGACTCGTGGACGATCGCCGTCCCGAGCGACGTGCAGCGCTGCCCGGCCGTCCCGAACCCGGAGAACAGGGCGCCCTCGACGGCGAGCGGGAGGTCGGCGTCCTCGGTGACGACCATCGGGTTCTTGCCGCCGAGCTCCAGGCACGGCGACTGGAGGTGCCGCCCGCACAGCTCCCCGATCCGCGACCCGACCTCGGTGGAGCCGGTGAACCCGACCTTGTCGACCAGGCCCCGCCCGAGCGCCTGCTCCAAGCCGCGGAACGTCTCGGGGCCGTCCGCGTAGACGATGTTGAGGACGCCGCCCGGCAGCCCCGCGTGCGCGCACAGCTCGTAGAACGCGTCGGCGCAGGCCGCCGCGTACTCGGCGGGCTTCCACACGACCGCGTTCCCGCACAGCAGGGCCGGGACGATGTACCAGGACGGCACCGCCACCGGGAAGTTCCCCGCCGTGATCACGGCGACGACGCCGACCGGGTCGCGGAAGGTGAAGAGCTGCTTGTCCGGCATCTCCGACGGGACGGTCTGGCCGTAGAGGCGACGTCCCTCGCCGAGGAAGAACGCGCAGGTGTCCGCGATCTCCTGCACCTCGCCGAGCGCCTCCGCGTACGGCTTGCCGACCTCGCGGGTCACGACGCTGGCGAGGGCCTCCTTGTTGGCCTCGACGAGGCGGCCGAGCGCGGCGACGGCCTGGCCGCGGACGGGCGGCGGGACGTCCCGCCACGCGTCCTGCGCCGCTCGGGCGGCCTCGCAGGCGCGGACGAGGTCGTCCGCTTCCGCGAGGGACACCTCGGCGACGACCTCGGACGTCCGGGACGGGTCGGTGGAGCGGTACGGGCGCGGCCCCGCCGGGACGCGGGCGCCGCCGATGACGGAGGAGAGCACGGTCTCAGGGTGAACAGGCCCGGCCGCCCGCGCCAAGATCGGGCAGAGCGCGGCTTCCTTACCGCGAGCCCAAGCCCACCTGACGCTCCCTCCCGCAGGCCGTTCCGGGAGGTGGTTAAGCGTTTCTTGGTGAAGCGCCAACCGGTTCGCGGGCTCGGCTATGTCGACCCGGGGCACGGCGGCGTCCGATGCTCGAACGGCGTCCCCGTCCACGCAGGAGACCGCATGTCCGAGCCCGCCGACGTCCACTTCCTTGAGACGGTCGCGTCCCTGACGCCGCCGGCCGAGCCCGCGCCGCCCGGCCCGGTGGACGACGCGCGCCTGCTGGAGCTGTTCGACGCCCAGATCGGCAGCCGCCACCTCGACCTCGCCGCCCGCCGGCTGAGGGCGCGGGGGCGCGGCTACTACACGATCGGGTCGGCGGGGCACGAGGGGAACGCGGCCGTCGCCGCCGCGCTGCGGCCGGACGACCCGGCGCTGCTGCACTACCGGTCCGGCGCGTTCTTCCTGGAGCGGGCCCGCCAGGCGCCCGGCGGCGACCCGCTGCGCGATGTGCTGCTGGGCCTGGTCGCCGCCGCCGAGGAGCCCATCGCGGGCGGACGCCACAAGGTGTTCGGGAGCCGCCGGCTGCACGTGATCCCGCAGACGTCCACGATCGCCTCGCACCTGCCGCGCGCGCTGGGCGTGGCGTTCGCGATCGAGCGTGCCGCCCGGCTCGGTCTCGGCACGCCGTGGCCGAGCGACGCGGTCGCCGTGTGCGGGTTCGGGGACGCGTCCGCCAACCACTCCACCGCCGCGGGCGCGATCAACGCGGCCGTGAACTGCGGCTACCAGGGACTTCCGCTGCCGCTGCTGCTGGTCTGCGAGGACAACGGGATCGGGATCAGCGTCCGGACGCCGCCCGGCTGGATCCAGGCCGCGTACGGGTCGCGTCCGGGGCTCGCCTACTTCCACGCGGACGGCTGCGATCTCGCCGACGCCTGCGCCGTGTCGGCGGCGGCGGTCGCGTGGGTCCGGGAGCGGCGGCGTCCCGCGTTCCTGCACCTGCGGACCGTCCGGCTGATGGGGCACGCGGGGTCGGACGTCGAGTCGTCCTACCGGACGCCCGCCGAGCTGGCGGCCGACCTGGAGCGCGACCCGCTCGTCCGGACGGCGCGGCTGCTCGTCGCGCGCGGCGCCGCGACGCCCGGCGAGGTCGTCGACCGGTACGAGGCGAAGCGCGCCGAGGTGACGGCGCTCGCCGCGAAGGTCGCGGACGCGCCGCGCCTCGCGTCCGCCGCCGAGGTGATGGCGCCGCTCGCCGTCTCGTCGGCGGCTCCGGACGAGACGCGGGGGAGCGGGGAGCCGGTCACGGTCGCGCAGGCGGTCAACCGGACGCTCGGCGACCTCCTGGACGAGCGCCCCGGCCTGCTCGTCTTCGGCGAGGACGTCGCCCGCAAGGGCGGCGTCTACGGCGTCACGCGCGGGCTGCTGAGGCGGGCGGGCGCGGCGCGGGTGTTCGACACGATCCTGGACGAGCAGTCCGTGCTCGGCCTGGCGCTCGGGTTCGGGCTCGCCGGGATGCTGCCCGTCCCGGAGATCCAGTACCTCGCCTACCTGCACAACGCCGCCGACCAGATCCGCGGGGAGGCGGCCACGCTGCCGTTCTTCTCGCGCGGGCTGTACCGCAACCCGATGGTCGTCCGCGTCCCCGGCTACGCCTACCAGAAGGGGTTTGGCGGGCACTTCCACAACGACAACGCCGTGGCCGCGCTGCGCGACATCCCGGGCCTCGTGATCGCCTCCCCGGCCCGTCCGGACGACGCGGCCGGGATGCTGCGCGCCTGCCTCGACGCCGCCGCCGACGCCGGGCGGGTGTGCGTGTTCTTGGAGCCGATCGCGCTGTACCACGTCCGGGACCTGCATGAAGAGGGCGACGGCGGCTGGCTGGCGCCCGCCGGGGGCACGGTCCCGATCGGCCGGGCGCGCACCCACGGGGACGGCCGGGACCTCACCATCGCCACGTTCGCGAACGGGCTGCGGATGAGCCTGCGCGCCGCGCGGCGGCTGGCGCGGGCGGGCGTCCGCTGCCGCGTCCTCGATCTGCGCTGGCTCGCGCCGCTGCCCGTCGACGACCTGCTGCGCGAGGCGCGCGCGACCGGCGCCGTCCTGGTCGCGGACGAGACGCGCCGGACGGGCGGCGTGTCCGAGGCCGTCCTGACCGCCCTCGCCGACGCTGGGTTTCGCGGGCGGGCCGCCCGCGTCGCGAGCGCGGACAGCTTCGTGCCGCTGGGCGACGCCGCCTACCACGTCCTGCTCTCGGAGTCCACGATCGAGGACGCAGCGCTGCGGCTCGTCCGCGGGGAGGCTGGCGGGGACTGAACTCCGCGGCGTCGCGCGACCTTCCGCGGAACCGCTTCGTCCTGTTTCGTGTCGAATCGTGGACACGTCCGAGCGAAAGGCGGCCCGCGGTGGCCATCGACCCCCTCCGGCCGGACGACCCGGCCGCGATCGGCGGATACGAACTCCTGGGACGGCTGGGCCAGGGCGGCCAGGGCGTCGTCTACTTGGCGCGCTGGCCGGGCGCGTCCGGCGGGCCCGTCGCCCTCAAGACGCCGCACGGCGGGCGGGCCGACCTGTCGGAGATCACCCTCGTCCGGCAGGTCGCGCGGTTCTGCACGGCCCGCGTCCTCGACGCCGGGACGGACGGCGACCGCCCCTACATCGTCAGCGAGTACGTCGACGGGCCGTCGCTGAAGGCCGCCGTCGAGGACGGCGGCCCGCTGTCCGGCGTCGAGCTGGAGCGCCTCGCGGTCGGGACGATGGTCGCGCTCGCCGCGACGCACGCGGCGGACGTCGTCCACCGCGACTTCACCCCCGGCAACGTGCTCCTCGCCCCGGACGGCCCCCGCGTCGTGGACTTCGGCGTCGCGCGGGCGCTCGGACCGTCCGGCCGGGGCGCGCCCGGCCCGTCCGGGACGCCCGCGTTCATGGCGCCGGAGCAGGCGGCGGGCGGCGAGGTCGGCGCGGCGGCGGACGTGTTCGCCTGGGCGGTCACGATGACCTACGCCGCGCTCGGCCCGGCCGTGTTGGGCGAGGACGGTCCGGACAGCGCGTTCGGCCGCCTGCTGCGGCTCGAGCGGTGCCTCGCCGACCTGCCGCGATGGCTGGCGGAGATCGTCGCGCCGTGCCTCGCCGAGGACCCCGCGAGCCGTCCGGCGGCCCGCGACGTGCTGGTCAGGCTGCTCGGCTACGGCGAACGGGCCGCCGAACCCCCGGAGGGCGGGACGACCCGCCGGGACCGGGGCCCCGCGCCGGAGGGCGCGCACCCGCGCTCGCCGACCATCGGACGCGGGGACGCGGAGCCCTCCGACCGCGCGGAGCGGCACCCCGGCCCGGCCTCGGGACGCACCGTGATCTCGGCCTGGCGCCGCCGCCGCGTGCTGATCGTCGGGACGGCGCTGGCGCTGTCGGGCGCGCTGGCGGTCGCCGCCGTCGCCGCCGCGGCGTGGCCCGAGCGGAAGCGCCCGACCGCGCCCGCCACGGCCCCCGCGCGGCCGCTGATCGTCGGGTCCGCGAACTTCCCGGAGAGCGTCCTGCTCGGCGAGATCTACGCGCAGGCGCTGGAGGCCCGGGGCCGGAAGGTCGTCCGCAGGCGCGCCATCGGCTCCCGCGAGGCGTACTTCCCGCTGGTGCGGAGCGGCGAGGTCGACGTCGTCCCCGAGTACAACGGGGCGCTCGCCTCCTACCTGGGCGCGGTCGACCTCGGCGCGCGCACGCCCGCGACGACGAGGTCGGTGAACGCGGCGCTGCGCCGCAAACTGCCCGCGGGCCTGCGGATGCTCGGCTCGTCCAAGGCCGAGGACAAGGACGCCGTCGTCGTGACCCGCCGGACGGCGCGCCGGTACGGGCTGACCTCCCTCGCCGACCTCGCGGGCGCGGCGGACGAGTTCGTCCTCGGCGGCACCCCCGAGGCCCAGACCCGCCGCCAGGGAGTGATCGGCCTCCGGGCCGTCTACGGGGCCGGGTTCAAGGGCTTCCAGCCGTTCCGGCAGGAGGACTTCGGCACGATGGCCGACCTCCTCGACCGGGGGTCCCTCCAGGCCGCGCAGATGTTCACCACTGACCCGCTGCTCCGCTCGCACGGCTTCACCGTGCTGAGCGACCCGGAGCACCTGTTCGGCGCCCAGAACGTGACGCCCCTCGTCGCGGACCGCCGGGTGGACGCGGCGGCCCGCGCCGCGCTCGACGCCGTCTCGGCCGAGCTGACCACCGAGGACCTCCGCTACATGAACGCGCGGGTCGCGGTCGAGAAGGACGAGGTCGAGGACGTGGCCAAGGCGTGGCTCGTCCAGAACGGGCTGCTACGCGGGAGATGACGGGTCGATCGCGGGGTCGCCGCCGAGGTAGGCGGCCCGCACCCGGTCGTCGCTCGCGAGGTCGGACGCGGGGCCGTCCAGCACGATCCGGCCCGTCTCCAGCACGTACGCGCGGTCGGCGAGGCGCAGCGTCTGGTGCGCGTTCTGCTCGACGATCAGGACGGTCGCGCCGCCGTCCCGGATCTCCCGGACGACCCGGAGCACCTGCTGCGCCGCGCGCGGGGCGAGGCCCATCGTCGGCTCGTCCAGCGCCAGCAGGCGGGGCCGCAGCATCAGCGCCCGCCCGATCGCGAGCATCTGCTGCTCGCCGCCCGACAGCAGACCCGCGAGCTGCCCGCGCCGCTCGCCGAGCCGCGGGAACATCTCGTACACCTCCTCGCGGCGGGCCGCGACCCCGGCCCGGTCGCGGCGGTCGAGGTACCCGCCGAGCAGCAGGTTCTCCGCGACGTTCAGCGCCGGGAACACGCGCCGCCCCTCCGGGACGTGCCCCAGCCCCGCCGCGACGATCTTGTGCGCGGGAAGACGGGTGATGTCGCGGCCGTCGAACTCGACGCGGCCCGACCGGGCCCGGTGCAGGCCGGTGACCGTCCGCAGCGTGGTCGTCTTGCCCGCGCCGTTGCTGCCGAGCAGCGCGACGATCTCGCCCTCCGCCACCTCGAACGAGATCCCGGACAGCGCCTCCACCTGCCCGTACCGGCTGTGCAGCCCGCTCACCCGCAGCAGCGTCACCGCAGCACCTCCGTGACGAGGTCGGTCTCCGGGTCGTCCGGGACGCCGAGGTAGGCGGCGATGACCCGCTGGTCCTCCTGGATCTCGGCGGGCGGGCCCTCGGCGATCGTCCGGCCGTACTCCAGCACGGTGACCCGGTCGGAGATCGACATCACCAGCGCGACGTCGTGCTCGATCAGCACGACGGCGGCGCCGAGCGCGCTGATCCGGGCGATCAGCTCCATCAGGGCGCGCTTCTCGGTCGGGTTCGCGCCCGCGGCGGGCTCGTCCAGCAGCAGGACGCGCGGGTCCCCGGCGAGCGCCCGTGCGATCTCCAGGCGGCGGCGGTCGCCGTAGGACAGCCCGCCCGCCGGGCGGTCGGCGGCGTCCAGCAGCCCGGTGAACTCCAGGCAGCGGCGGACGGTGTCGAGGTCGGCGCGCGACAGCGGGCGCAGCAGCCCCCGGTCCCGCGCGAACCGGCCGATCAGCACGTTCTCGGAGACGGTCATGTCGTCGAACAGCCGGATGCTTTGGAACGTGCGGGCGAGCCCGGCGGCGGCGACCCGGTGCGGAGCCCGGCCGCCCACGTCCCGGCCCGCGAGCACGACCGTCCCGGCGGACGGCGCGATCATCCCGGTGACGCAGTTGAACGCCGTCGTCTTGCCCGCGCCGTTCGGGCCGATCACGCTGACCACCTGGCCGGCGGCGGCGCGCAGGTCGAGGCCGTCCACGGCGGTGACGCCGCCGAACGACCGGGACAGGCCCGTCACCTCCAGCTGCGTGCCCGCCGCCGCCGGGAGCTCGGGTGCGGGCCCGGCGGCCGCGGGCAGCCGCAGCCTTCGCGGCCGGTAGGGCCACACGCCCTGCGGGCGCAGCAGCACGATCAGGATCAGCAGCAGCGCGAAGAACAGTCCCCGGTACTCCTGGACGGTCCGCAGCACCTCCGGCAGCGCGACGATCAGGATCGCGCCGACCATCACCCCGGGCCGGCTGCCCATCCCGCCGATGATCACGACGAGGAGGATCATCAGCGAGGTCAGGAACGTGAAGCTGGACGGGTCCACGGTGCCGAGCTGCGCCGCGTTCAGCGGACCGGCGGTCGCGCCCGCCGTCGCGCCGAGCACGTAGGCGAGCAGCTTCACCCGCCGGGCGGGCACCCCGACCGCCTCGGCGGCCGTGTCGTCCGACCGGATGGCGCGCCAGGCGTAGGCGAGCCGGGACCGGGCGAGCAGCGCCGTCGCGGCCAGCACGACGACGAAGAACGCGAGCGCCAGGTAGAAGAAGTCCCGGGGCGTGACGATCTCCCGGCCGCCGACCGTCACCGGCGGGATGCCGGTCAGCCCGTTCGGCCCGCCGGTCGTCTCCAGGTTGATCACCGTGATCCGGATGATCTCCCCGAAGCCGAGCGTGACGATGGCGAGGTAGTCGCTGCGCAGCCGCAGCGTCGGATACCCGATCACCACCCCGGCCGCCGCCGCGGCGGCCACCGCGACCGGCAGCGTCAGCCAGAAGTTCCACTCCTGCTTCACCATCAGCAGCCCGGACGTGTACGCGCCGATCGCGAAGAACGCGGCGAAGCCGAGGTCGAGCAGCCCGGCGTAGCCGACGACGATGTTGATCCCGAGGCCGAGGATCGCGTAGATGAGGATCGTCCCGGCGACGGTCAGCGCGTAGTCGTCCATCGTCGCGCCCGCGATCAGCGCGACCACGACGAGCAGCGGCCAGCCGCCGAACCGGGCCGCCGCCTCCGCCCGCGCGGGGATCGCCGGGCCCCTCATGCCCGCTCCACGACGCGCTCGCCGAACAGGCCGGTGGGTCTCAGCGCCAGCACCGCGATCAGCAGCCCGAAAATGATCACGTCCGTCCAGCGGGACGAGACGTACCCGGCCGAGAACGACTGGACGAGCCCGATCGCGACGCCCGCGACCATCGTCCCCGGCAGGTTCCCGATGCCGCCGAGCACGGCGGCGGTGAACGCGCGCAGCCCGATGAGGAACCCCATCCCGAAGCTGATCTGCACGTAGTACAGCCCGTACATGACGCCCGCCGCGCCCGCCAGCATCGAGCCGACGAAGAACGTCGTGAGGATGAGCCGCTCGACGTTGATCCCCTGGAGGCGGGCGGCGTCGCGGTCCATGGCGAGGGCGCGCATCGCGGTGCCCGTCACGGTCCGCGTCACGAACAGCCACAGGCCCGCCATCAGCGCGACCGAGAGGAGGACGAGCGTGAGCTGCCCCCACGTGACGTGGACGGCGCCGCTGAAGATCCGGCCGCCGTCCAGCGCGTGCGGGTACGACTTGAACCGCGCGTCGGTCAGCACCTTGACGCCCTCCTCCAGCGCCAGCGACACCCCGATCGCCGCGATCAGGATCGCGAGGCGCGGCGACGACAGCAGCGGCACGTAGGCGACCTTCGCGATCCCGGTGCCGACGACGCCGGTGGTCAGGGCGCCGACGACGACCGCCGCGATGATCGCGGGCAGCGCCGTCCCGCCGGTGACGCCGAGCGTGGTCAGCGTCCCGAACCCGGCGAACGCGCCGATCATGAACACGTCCCCGTGCGCGAAGTTGATCAGCCGGACCACGCCGTAGATCATCGAGTAGCCGAGCGCGATCAGCGCGAGGAACGCCCCGATCGTCAGGCCGTTCACCAGGTACTGGACGAACTCGCTCATGGGTCCCCGCTCATGAGGTCTTGGCGTCCACCCAGGTGCCGCCGGTCTTGTCCAGCTTCTTGTAGGCGGTGAACGCGCCGGACTGGACCTGGACGGTGATGTACAGCGGGTCGGTCCGGTCGCCCTTCTGGTCGAAGGTGATCGGCCCGGTGATGCCCGGGAAGTCCTTGATCTTGTGGAGGGCGGCGATGAGGTCCTTGCCGTCCGTCGACCCGGCGTCGCCGATCGCCTTCGCGATGACCTTCACCGCGTCGTACTCGTACACCGAGAACGGCCCCGGATCGGCGTTGTTCGCCGCCTTGTACGCCGACACGAACCCGGCCGCGGCGGGCAGGTCCTTGGCCAGCGGGGCGGTGGTCGCGATGTAGCCGTCCGCCGCCGGGCCCGCCGTCTTCAGGACGGTCGAGTCGGTCGTCGCGTCCCCGCCCATCAGCGTGAACTTCAGCCCGAGCTGCTTGCGCTGCTTCATCAGCAGGCCCGCCTCGGCGAAGTACCCGGTGAAGTACAGGACGTCCGGCTTCGTCGACGCCACCTTCGTAAGGACGGGGCTGTAGTCGGACTGGCCGGGCTGTAGCGCGTCCTCGTAGACGACCTGCCCGCCCGCCTGCTTGACCGAGTTCGCCGCCGCGTCCGCGAGGCCCTTGGCGTAGGTGGTGTTGTCGTGCAGGAGCGCGACGCGCTTCGCGCCGAGCGGGCCGGTCATGAACTTCGCGGCGACGAGGCCCTGGTTGTCGTCGCGCCCGCAGGTGCGGAACACCTTGCCCTTGCCGGTGTCGGTGAGCGACGGGTTGGTGGAGGCGTCCATCACGAACGGGACGCTCCGCCGCCCGTAGATCGGGATCGCGGGCACCGCCGCGCCCGAGCAGTAGCCGCCCGCGACCGCCACGACCTTGCTGTTCAGCAGCTTCTGCGCGGCCTGCGCGCCCTGCTGGGCGCTGCACTGGTCGTCGGCCTCGACGATGTCGACCTTGCGCCCCTTCACCCCGCCGGCCTTGTTGATCTCGGCGGCGGCGACCTTCGCGGCGGCGAGGATGTCCTGCCCCGCCGAGGCCGAGTCGCCGCTCAGCGGCGCCGGAACACCGATCTTGATCGGCCCCGACCCGTCCGACCCGCCAGAGTCCCCACACCCCGCGCCGAGCGGCACCACCAGCAGACCGACCCCGACCATGGCAACAACGCGAAACCGGCGTCCAAGTCGCCGGGGAGGGCGTCGAGGAACCGATCGCGCCTCCGCCTCGGGGGTGCTGGAGCCACCCCTGGGACCCCGGGGCCGGGGGCCCGAAGATCCTCGCTTCGCTGCGGTCATCGGGCCCTGCCTTTCTGGGGGGCCACCCCCAGACCCCCGGGGCCGGAGGCCCGAAGATCCTCGCTTCGCTGCGGTCATCGGGCCTCCGTCGCTCGCGGGCGGGATGGTGAAAGCGTGAAACGTCGGCGCACCTGCGTCGAGACGACCAAGCATGCGATCTCATGTAGTGATCGATAAGAACCGCTTGCCCTTCCGCGCTGGACGGCGCGGGAGCGCTCTCGGGAGGATCGTCGGATGCCCGAGGTGCTGCTGCTCTCCGCCGCCGACGTGCGCGCGGTGTTCGACCTGCCTTCGGCGATCGCCTCGCAGCGCGCCGCGTTCCGCGCGCTCGGCCGCCGGGAGGCGCGGCTCGCGCCGCGGCTCCTGCTGGACGGCCCGGACGGCGACGTCGCGTTCTGCTACGTCTCCCGCATGCCCGGCACGGGCGCGGTGTCCAAGTTCGGCAGCGTGCACCCGGGCAACGCGGCGCGCGGCCTGCCGACCGTGTCGGCGCTCGTGATCGTCCAGGACCCGGCGGACGGGCGGCCCATCGCGATCATCGAGGGGGAGTCGGTGACGACGCTGCGCACGTCGGCGGCGAGCGCCGTCGCCGCCGACCACCTCGCGGTGCCGGACGCGTCCCGCCTCGCCGTGATCGGCTGCGGCCCCCAGGGGCGCGCGCACGTCCGGGCGATGGCGGAGGTCAGACCGGTCGAGCGGGTCGCGCTGGCCTGCCGCCACCCGGAGACCTGCGACATCGCCGCCGGGCTCGCGGACGAGCTGGGCCTGCCGGTCGAGACGGCGTCGTCCGTCCGGGACGCCGTGGAGGGCGCGCAGATCGTCGTCACGGCGACGACGAGCGCGGAGCCGGTCGTCAGCGGGGCGTGGCTCGACCCCGGCTGCACGGTCCTGAGCGTCGGCTCGTTCGCCCCGGACCGGGCGGAGGTGGAGGACGACGTCCTCACCCGGGCCGCGTCGATCGTGGTGGACGACGTGCCGTCCGCGCTGGACCACGCCGGTCCGGTCGTGGCGGCGATCCGCGCGGGACGGCTCAGCCCCGAGCGGGTGCGGCCCCTCGGCCCCATCGTCGCGGGCCTCGCCGACGGGCGCGACTCGGACGAGGACGTCGTGTTCTACAACAGCGTCGGCGTCGGCGTGCAGGACACGGCGGCGGCGTCCGTCATCGTCGAGCGCGCCCGCGATCTCGGCGCGGGGCGGCACGCGGACCTCTGACCGGTCCGCCACCCGTCCCGCCGCCCGCTAGGATGGTTCGGTATACCGAACGCTGGACGAGAGGGCGGGACCGTGGGCGCGTCAGGGGAATCGGTGCGGGACGTGCTGGCCGGAAACCTGCGGCGGGCCCGGCTGGCGCGCGGCCTGTCGCTGTCCGAGTTGTCCCGCCGGTCGAAGATCGGCAAGGCGACGCTGTCGCAGTTGGAGGCCGGGGCCGGGAACCCCACGATCGAGACGGTGTTCAGCCTGTCGCGGGCCCTCGAAGTGCCGATCTCCGACCTGCTCGACCACCGGGAGCCGACCGGGCCCACCGTGGTCCGCGCGGCGGACGTCGAGGTGCTGCGCGGCGCGGGCGTCGACCTGCGCCCGCTGCGCGGCATCGAGTCCGGCGGCGCGATCTTCGAGGTGTACGACCAGCAGGTCAGGGCCGGATGCCGGCAGGACTCGCTCGGCCACGTCGGAACGGAGCACACGATCGTCCAGGCCGGGCGCCTCGGCGTGCGGGTGGACGGCACGGACGTCGAACTCGGGCCCGGCGACTACGTGGGCTTCGACGCCCGCCTCCCGCACGCCTACACCGCGCCGGAGGGCCCCGTCCGGTCGGTGCTGCTCCTGGAATACCGCTCCGACCAGCGCCTTCACGCCGCCTCCGAGACGCCGCCGCATCTGCTCCAACCGGAGGACGAGGGGCGTTGACAGGGAGCGGGCGGCGATCCTAGTCTCAAGGCGTTCGGTTTAACGAACGATCGGAGGGGTGATGACGCGGGTCGTGGTGCTGGGCGCCGGGATCGTCGGCGCCGCCTGCGCCCGCGAGCTGGCCGCCGCCGGATGCGCGGTGACCGTCGTCGAGCGGGCGCGTCCCGCCGCCGCGACCACGGCGCACGGCGAGGGCAACATCCTTGTCTCCGACAAGGGCCCCGGTCCCGAACTGGAGCTGGCCCGGCTGTCGCTGCGGCTCTGGCCGCGCCTCCTGGAAGCGCTTCCCGATCCCGGAGCGGTCGAATGGGAGGCCAAGGGCGGGATCGTCGTCGCGACCACGGCGGAGGGCGCCGCGGCCCTGCGCGACTTCGCCGCGGGCCAGCGCGCCGCCGGGATCACCGCCGCCGAGCTGGACGCCGCCGCCTTCGCCGAGGCCGAGCCGCACGCGGTGAAGGACGTCGCCGCCGCCGTCCACTATCCCGAGGACGCGCAGGTCCAGCCCGCCGCCGCGGCCACCGCGCTGCTCGGCGCCGCCGTCCGGGCCGGAGCCGTGCTGCGCACCGGATGCGAGGTGACCGGCGCCGTCGCCGCCAACGGTCGGATCACCGGCGTCCGCACCACCGGCGGGACGGTCGGCGCCGACGCCGTCGTCAACGCCGCCGGTCCGTGGTCGGGCGAGGTCGCGGCGCGGCTCGGCGTCCGCCTGGACGTCCGGCCCCGGCGCGGCGAGGTGCTCGTCACGGCGCCGCTGCCGCCGACCGTCTTCCACAAGGTCTACGACGCCGACTACGTGGGCGCGGTCGGCAGCGGCGAGGCGGGCCTCCAGGCGTCCGCCGTGGTCGAGTCGACCCGCGCCGGGACGGTCCTGATCGGCTCGACGCGCCGCCGCGCGGGGTTCGACGACCGGATCCGCCCCGGCGTGCTGTCGGTGCTCGCGGCGAGGGCGCTGCGGCTGTTCCCGTCCATGGCAGACGTCCCGGTGATGCGCGCCTACGGCGGGTTCCGCCCGTACGTCGCCGACCACCTTCCCGTGATCGGCCCCGACCCGGAGCTGGACGGCCTCTGGCACGCCACCGGCCACGAGGGCGCCGGGATCGGGCTCTCCGCCGGGACCGCCGCCGTCCTGCGCGACCTGATGCTCGGCCGCGAACCGGAGATCGACGCCGCGCCGTTCCGCGTCGACCGGCCCGCCGTCCGCCCGGAGGGACGCGCCGCATGAGGCTCGTGGACGACGACCCGGTGGGGCGGCGCGACGTCCCGCTGCGGATCACCGTGGACGGCGAGCCGGTCGCCGGGATCGCGGGCCAGACCATCGCGGGCGTGCTGCTCGCGTCCGGCCGCCGCGCCTGGCGGACGGGCCCGTCCGGCGCCCCGCGCGGGGTGTTCTGCGGCATCGGCGTGTGCTTCGACTGCCTGGTGACCGTGAACGGCGTCCGTGACGTCCGCGCCTGCGCCCGCCGCGCCCACGACGGCGACACCGTGACCACCCAGTCCCGCGCTCAAGGAAACCCTCGATGACGAGGCATGTCGTGGTGGTCGGCGCCGGGCCCGCGGGGCTCGGGGCGGCGGCGGGGGCGCTGCGGGCCGGGGCGGCCGTGACGCTGCTCGACGCCGCCGAGAACCCGGGCGGCCAGTACCACCGGATGCTTCCCGGCGCCTTCGCCGCCGCCGACCCCGGACGCCTCCACCACGGGTGGCGCGGCTTCGAGCGCCTCCGCGACCACGTGCTCGGGCACGCGCGGTGCGACTGGTGGCCGGAGAGCGCGGTGTGGGCGGTCGAGCGTCCCGACCGGGGCGTCCCGCAGGTCCACGTGCTGCGCGGCCGGGCCGACGGAGCCGGGCGGGCGCGGCACGTGCTCGTGCCCGACGCGCTCGTCCTCGCGCCCGGCGCGCACGACCGCGTGCTGCCGTTCCCCGGCTGGGTGCTGCCCGGCGTCCACACCGCCGGGGCGGCGCAGGCCCTCGTCAAGGGCGAGCGGCTCGTCATCGGCGACAGCGTGCTGGTCGCCGGGTCCGGGCCGTTCCTGCTCCCGGTCGCCGCGTCGCTGCTGGACGCGGGCGCCGCCGTCCACGGCGTGCTGGAGGCCAACACGGCCGCGACCGTGGCGCGCGGCTGGGGACGCCGCCCGTGGGAACTCGCCGCCGAGTCCGGCAAGGCCGCTGAACTGGCCGGATACCTGAGGATGCTCGCCCGCCGCCGCGTCCCGTACCGGACGGGCCGCGGCGTCGTCGAGGCGCGCGGCGACGGGCGCGTCGAGGAGGCGGTCACGGCGCGGCTGCGTCCCGACTGGTCCGTCGTGCCCGGCACCGAGCGGACCGTCGCCGTCGACGCCCTCTGCGTCACCCACGGCTTCAGCCCGCGCCTCGAACTCCCCGTCGCCGCCGGGTGCGCGCTCCGCGACGGCGCGTTCACCGAGGTGGACGCCGACCAGCGGACCACCGTCCCCGGCGTCCACGCCGCCGGGGAGATCACCGGCGTCGCCGGGGCGCAGGCCGCCCGCACCGAGGGCCTCCTCGCCGGGTGGATTGCCGGGGGAGGGGCCCCGGACGCCCCCGAGGCGGTCCGGACGCGCCGCCGCCGCGACCGGGCCCGCGCGTTCGCCGCGCGGCTCGCCGCCGCGCACCCGATCGGCGCGGCGTGGCCCGGCTGGCTGCGCCCGGAGACCGTCGTGTGCCGCTGCGAGGAGACGACGTACGGCGCGCTGCTGAGCGCGGGCGGCGACCCGTCCCGCAACTCGGCGCACGCGGTCAGGCTCGGCACCCGCGCGGGACTCGGCCCCTGCCAGGGGCGTATCTGCGGCCCCACGGTCGCCGAGCTGCTGCCGGACGCGGGCGGGAACCCGCACCACCGCCCGGTCGCCCAGCCGATCCGGCTCGGCGAGCTGGCCCGGCCGCCGATCCAGCCGCCGATCCAGCCGCCGATCCGGCCGCCGGTCGAGAACCCGACCGGGAACACCGACAGGAAAGAGAGCGCCCGATGAGCGACACGCAGCCCACCGGCCTCGGCGGCGTCATCGTGGCCACGGCCCTGCCCTACCGCGCGGACGCCGCCGCGCCCGCCGGGCTCGCCGTCGACTACGACGCCTACGCCGAGCACTGCCGCTGGGTGGTCGGCAACGGCTGCCGCGGCGTCGGCCCGAACGGGTCCCTCGGCGAGTACTCGTCGCTGACCGACGCCGAGCGCCGCCGCGTCGCCCGCACCGCCATGGAGGCGGTCGGCGGGGACGGCGTGGTCGTCGCCGGGGTGCACGCCCCCGGTTCCCACCAGGCCCGGCACTGGGCCGAGACCGCCGCCGAGGACGGCGCGGACGGCGTCCTCTGCCTCCCCCCGACCATGTACCGGGCCAACCGGGGCGAGATCGTCGCGCACTTCGAGGCCGTCGCGTCCGTGGGGCTGCCGGTCATGGTCTACAACAACCCGATCGACACCAAGGTCGACCTCACCCCCGGCCTGCTCGCGGAGATCGCGCAGATCGACGGGGTCGTGGCGGTCAAGGAGTTCTCCGGGGACGTCCGCCGCGTCCTGGAGATAGGGGAGAAGGCCCCGGGGCTGGAGGTGGTCGCGGGCGCGGACGACGTCGTCCTGGAATCGCTGCTGATGGGCGCGACCGGATGGTTCGCGGGCTTCCCCAACGTGTTCCCCGCCGAGTCGGCGCTGCTCTACGACCTCGCGACCGGCGGCCGGCTGGAGGAGGCCCGCGCCCTGTACGAGCCGCTCGTCGCCGCGTTCCGCTGGGACTCGCGCACCGAGTTCGTCCAGGCGATCAAGCTCGCGATGGACCTCGTCGGCCGGTACGGCGGGCCGTGCCGCCCGCCGCGCGGGCCGCTCACCGCCGAGCACCGCGCCGCCGTCGCCGACGACATGGCCCGCGCCGTCGCGGCCCTCGACCGGCGGCGGGCCGCCTGATGCGCTCGGTCCGCACGATCAGCGCCGTCGACTCCCACACCGAGGGCAACCCGGCCCGGATCGTCACCGGCGGCGTCGCGCCGATCCCCGGCGGCACGATGGCCGCGAAGCGGCTGCACGCGATCGAGCACCTGGACGGCCTGCGCCGCTTCCTCATGGACGAGCCGCGCGGCCACGCCGCGATGAGCGGCGCGATCCTCCAGGAGCCCACCCGCCCCGACGCCGACTGGGGCGTCGTCTACATCGAGGCGTCCGGCTTCCTGCCGATGTGCGGGCACGGCACGATCGCGCTGGCGACCGTCCTGGTCGAGACGGGGATGGTCGAGGTCACCGAGCCGGAGACGGTCGTCCGGCTGGACGCGCCCGCCGGGCTCGTCGAGGCGCGGGTCGCGGTCCGCGGCGGGCGGGCGGAGAGCGCCACGGTGCGCATGGTGCCGTCCTTCCTGCTCGAACGCGACGCCGTCGTGGACGTCCCCGGGCTCGGCGAGGTCCGCTACGACATGGCCTACGGCGGCAACTTCTACGCGATCACCGAGCTGGACGCCCTCGGCCTGCCGTTCGACCGGTCCCGCAAGGACGACATCGTCCGGGCCGGGCTCGCGATCATGGCCGCGATCAACGAGCGGAACCCGCCGGGGCACCCCGAGGACCCGGGCGTCGGCGGGACCAAGCACGTCCAGTTCCTCGCGCCGGGCTCGGACGCCGAGCACTCCCGCAACGCGATGGCGATCCACCCCGGCTGGTTCGACCGGTCGCCGTGCGGCACCGGGACCTGCGCCCGCATGGCGCAGCTGCACGCCCGCGGCGACCTGCCCCTGGACACCGAGTTCGTGAACGAGTCGTTCATCGGCACCCGCTTCCACGGCAGGCTCGTCGGGACGACCGAGGTCGGCGGGCTCCCCGCCGTCGTCCCGGAGATCTCCGGCCGCGCCTGGATCACCGGCACCGCGAACTACCTCCTCGACCCCGCCGACCCGTTCCCCGAGGGCTTCACCTTCTGATGACTCCTACTCCCATGACAGCCGTCGACTCGGCCGTGTCGGCCGCGCCCGGCTGGGCCGCCGCACCGCCCGAGACGCGCGCCGCCGCCCTGACCTCGGTCGCCGCCGCCCTGGAGGACGCCAGGGCCGACCTCGTCGCCTTGGCCGACGAAGAGACGCGCCTCGGCGAGGCCCGGCTGAACGGCGAGCTGACGCGCACGACGTTCCAGCTCGCGATGTTCGCCGACGTGGTGCGCGCGGGCGCCTTCCACGACGCGCGCATCGACCGCCCCGACCCGGACTGGCCCACCGGCCCGCGCCCCGACCTGCGCCGCTGCCGGACGGCGGTCGGGCCGGTGCTGGTGTTCGCGGCGAGCAACTTCCCGTTCGCGTTCAGCGTCGCGGGCGGCGACACCGCGTCGGCGTGGGCGGCGGGCTGCCCGGTCGTGGTCAAGGCCCATCCCGGGCATCCGCGGCTGTCCCGCCGGACGGCCGAGGCGATCCGCGCCGCCGGGCTCCCGGACGGCGTGTTCGTCCTCGTCGAGGGCGAGGACGCGGGCGTCGCCGCCCTGCGGCACCCCGGCGTCGCGGCCGCCGCGTTCACCGGCTCGCAGCGCGGCGGGCTGGCGCTCGCGAGGATCGCCGCCGAACGTCCCGTGCCGATCCCGTTCTACGCGGAGATGGGCAGCGTCAACCCGTCCGTGGTGACGCCCCGCGCCGCGCGGACGCGCGGCGACGAGATCGCCCAGGGGTACGCGGCGTCGCTCACCCTGGGCGCGGGACAGTTCTGCACCAACCCCGGCCTGCTGTTCGCGCCCGCCGGGCTGGTGGACCGGCTCGCGCTGCGCGTCCGGGACGTCCCGGACGCGCCGATGCTGAACGACCGCATCGGCTCCGCGTTCCTGGCCGGGGCGGACGCGCTGGCGGCCCGTCCCGGCGTCCGGCGGCTGGTCTGGCCGGACGACCCGTCGTCCACCGCCCCGCGCCTCCTCGCCACCGACCTGGACGCCTTCGACGCCGCCGCCGCCGAGGAGTGCTTCGGCCCGCTCGGGCTGGTCGTCGCCTACGAGCGGCCGTCCGACCTGCCCGGCGTGCTCGCCGCGCTGCCGGGCCAGCTCACCGCGTCGCTGCACGCCGAACCCGACGAGGCCGCCGGCCTGGCCCCGCTGGCGGCCGTGCTCGCGGGACGCGCCGGACGTGTCCTGTGGAACCAGTGGCCGACCGGCGTGTCCGTCACCCACGCGATGCAGCACGGCGGCCCGTACCCGGCGACGACCGCGCCGTCCACCACCTCGGTCGGGACGGCCGCGATCGACCGGTTCCTGCGTCCCGTCGCGTTCCAGGGCTGGCCGCGGGAACTCCTGCCGCCGCCGCTCCGCGACGACAACCCGTGGAACGTCCCGCAGGACGTCCGATAGGGGAAGGGGTCAGCCGACCCAGACCGTCTTGGCGTTGCAGAAGGAGTGCATGCCCTCCGCGGACAGCTCGCGCCCGTAGCCGGAGCGCTTCGTCCCGCCGAACGGCAGTTCCGGGTAGGACGTCGTCATCCCGTTGACGAACACCTGCCCGGCGTCCAGTTCCCGGACGAACCGCTCCCGCTCGTCGTCGTCGCGCGTCCAGGCGTTGGAGCCGAGCCCGAAGCCCGTCGCGTTCGCGACCTCGACCGCCTCCGACACCCCGCGCACGCGGAACAGCGACGCGACCGGCGCGAACACCTCCTCCTGGTACATCCGCATCTCCGGCGTCACCCCGGACACGACGGTCGGCGGGTAGAACCAGCCGGGGCCGTCCGGCCGCTCGCCGCCGCACAGGACCTCCGCGCCTTTCGAGACCGCGTCCGCGACCAGCTCCTCGGTCTCGGCGCGGGCCCGCTCGCTGACGAGCGGGCCGATGTCGGTGGCCTCGTCCAGCGGGTCGCCGACCTTCTTCGCCCGCATGTTCGCGACGAACCGCCGCTCGAACTCGTCCGCGCAGCCGATGTCGACGATGAACCGCTTCGCGGAGATGCAGCTCTGCCCGTTGTTGAGGCACCGGGACTCCGCCGCCGTCCACGCCGCGGCCTCGATGTCGGCGGACGGCATCACCACGAACGGGTCGCTGCCGCCGAGCTCCAGCACCGTCGTCTTGACCTCGCTCCCGGCGATCGACGCGACGGACCGCCCGGCGGGCTCGCTGCCGGTGAGCGTCGCCGCCTTCACCCGCGGGTCCCGCAGCACCCGCTCGACCTGCGACGACCCGATCAGCAGCGTCTGGAACGCGCCCTCGGGGAACCCGGCGCGGCGGAACAGGTCCTCCAGGAAGAGCGCCGTCTGCGGGACGTTCGAGGCGTGCTTCAGCAGCCCGACGTTCCCCGCCATCAGCCCCGGCGCGGCGAACCTGATCACCTGCCAGAGCGGGAAGTTCCACGGCATGACCGCGAGGACCGGCCCGAGCGGCTCGTAGCGGACGTAGGCGTCCCGCGCGTCCACGTCGCGGGGGTCGGCGGGCCGCCGGTCGGCGAGGAGCTCCGCCGCGTGCTCCGCGTAGTACCGGCACGCCTTCGCGCACTTGCGCGCCTCCGCCTCGGCGGCCTTCAGCGTCTTGCCCATCTCGGTGGTCATGGTCGCGGCGATCTGCTCGGCCTCCCGGTCGAGGATGTCCGCCGCCGCGTTCATCCACCCTGCGCGCCGGTCGAGCGGGGTCGTCCGGTAGGAGGCGAACGTCTGCGCGGCCCGGGCGATGCGCCGGTCGACCTCCTCACCGGTCAGCGCGTCGAAGGTCTTCTCCACCTCGCCCGTCGCGGGGTTGGTCGTCGCGATCGTCGTCATGACGGGGAGGTGCCCGTGGCACCGGGCAGGAAACGCCGCGCGGAAACGCCGGGCGGGAAACGCGGTCAGGCGGGGATGACGCAGACGGGCGATGGCACCGCCAGCGGCGGACCGGCGGGGACGGGCACGCCGTCCGCGCCGATCCGGAACGTCGCGACCGTGTCGTCGTGCTCGTTGGCCACGTGCATCCAGGCGTCATTGACATGCGGGTCGGCGTGCGGGTCGACGTGCAGGTCGCGGGGGCCGCGCCCGCCGGACGGGACGTCCGCGACCGCCGCGAGCGCGGCGCCGCCGTCCAGCACCTGGTGGGCGGTCACCACGTCCGCGCCGCGCGTCGACGTGTACACGAACCGCCCGCCGCCGCCGAGCTTGATCGCCGCGGGCAGCGGCGTGCCGCTCACCGGACCGGCCGTCACGGGCGTCTCCGCGACGACCTCCAGCCGCGCGTACCCATCGACCGGCCGCAGCACGAGGACGGTCGCGGCCAGCTCGGTCACGACGTGCACGTACCCGCCCGGATGGACGACCAGGTGCCGCGGCCCGGATCCCGGCGGGACCGGCGTCTCCCCGGTAAGGCGCAGCGCGCCGTCCTCGATCCGGAATGACCGGACGAGGTCGGCGCCGAGGTCGGTGGTGAGGACGGTCCCGTCCGGCGCGGACGCGGTCGCGTGGGCGTGCGGCCCCTCCTGCCGGTCCGCGCGGGGCCCGCTCCCGTGCCCATCCGCGACGGCGGGCTCGCCCGCGAACGCGCCGTCCGGGCCCAGCGGGACGGCCCGGACCGTCCCCGACCCGTAGTCCGCCACGACCAGGCGCCGCGCGCCGGGCGGCAGGTGCAGGTGGCACGGCAGTGCGCCCGCAGTGCGGCTACCGATCTCGCGCAGCCGCCCGCCGGACGCATCGAATGCGACGACGCCACCCTCGTCCTCCTCCCGCACCGCGTAGAGGACGTCCCCGCCGGGATGCACCGCCAGATACGACGGATTCACCGCCTCGGCGGCCGGCAGGGGAGGGGTCAGGACGCCGTCGTCCCGCCGCGTCACCCGGTAGATCCCGGCGCCGCGACCGGCCGCACCGGTGTAGGTGCCCACCCAGAAAGCCCGTTCGCCCACCAGAACTCCCATCACGCCGAGACAGAGGGCGAGCCTAGCGCGAGCGGAGGCTTACTCCGTTGACCCGGCTTGACGGCTCGGCGTCGCGGGACGGAGGAGCGCCTCCTGCTGGACGGACGCGAGAAGCGTCCCGTCCTCGGTGTGGAGGGCGCCGCGGGCGAGGCCGCGGGCGCCGTGGTTCGTCACCGGGTCCACCGTGTAGAGCAGCCACCGGTCGACGCGCGGCGGACGGTGGAACCACACCGCGTGGTCCAACGACACCGCCGTGGCCAGCTCGCGCGGCGAGCCCGGCGCGCGGGCGCCGCTGACCACCGCCATGTCCGACAGGTAGGCGATCAGGCAGGCGTGCAGGCCGGGGTCGTCGCCGACCGGGTCCGCCGCGCGGATCCAGAACGGGTGGCTGAGCGGGAACTCGCCCTCGTTCGGCGGATTCACCAGGCGGACGTCGAACCCGAACGGGCGTCCGAAGAACTCCGGCGGGTCCAGGGCGGTCAGGCCCTCCGGGCCGGGCGCGCCGGACGGCGGCTCCTCCTGCCAGTCGAACCCGTCCTCCGGGTCGTGGAACGAGGCGATCAGCTCCAGGATCGGCTTGCCGCCCTGGCTCGCCGTGACGTGCCGGGTGGAGAAGGACCGGCCGTCCCTCGTGCGGGCGACCTCGAACGTCAGCGGCTCGTCCGGCGCGCCGGGGCGGATGAAGTAGGCGTGCAGCGAGTGCGGGGGCCGCCCGTCCGCCGTCAGGCACGCGGCGCGCAGGCTCTGCCCGGCGACCTGCCCGCCGAACAGCCGGGGCCGCCCCACCGACCGGGACGTGGTGAGGAACACGTCCTCGCCGAGCGGCGCGAGGTCGAACAGCCGCGCGAGCCCGGAGGGGGCCTCGGAAGGGACGTCGCTCATCGGGAACCTCCTGCGCCTGCCGCCGTGCCCGCTCGTGCCCGCTCGTGCCCGGTCGTGCCCGCCCGTGGCGCGACCCTACCGGCGCGCCCGCGGCGGGCCCCGCATCGGGTGGGACGCCTGCGCGTCCGGGCGGCGCCCTGATACGGTCACGCGCGGTCGACCTATGATCGCCGGCAGGGGACGGCGGGCGCCCGGGGGACGCGGCGCCCGTCCTCGCTCCGTGAGGGGACGGGCCCCGCCGCGCGAGGAGATGAGAGAAGGCAATGGCTGATATCACCGAGTCGCCGGAGTGGTCCGCGCTGGCCGACCACCAGGCGGCGCTCGCCGGGCGGCACCTGCGCGAGCTGTTCGCGGACGACCCGGGCCGCGCCGACCGCATGACGGTGACCGCGGGGGACCTGTACCTGGACTACTCCAAGCACCGCGCCACCGCCGACACGGTGCGGCTGCTCGTCGCGCTCGCCGAGCGGGCCGGGCTGCGCGGCCGGATCGACGCGATGTTCGCCGGGGAGCACATCAACGTCAGCGAGGACCGGGCCGTCCTGCACACGGCGCTGCGGCTGCCGCCCAGCGAGGCGCTCGCCGTCGACGGCCAGGACGTGGCGGGCGACGTGCACGCCGTCCTCGACAAGATGGCCGACTTCGCCGGGCGCGTCCGCGCGGGGGAGTGGACGGGCTACACCGGCAAGACGATCACGACCGTCGTGAACATCGGCATCGGCGGCTCCGACCTCGGCCCGGCCATGGCCTACGAGGCGCTGCGCGACTACGCCGACGCGGGCATCTCGTGCCGGTTCGTGTCGAACATCGACCCGGCCGACATCGTCGGGAAGCTCGCCGACCTCGACCCCGAGCGGACCCTGTTCGTCGTCGCCTCCAAGACGTTCGGGACGCTGGAGACCCTCACCAACGCCAAGGCCGCCCGGCGGTGGCTGGTCGACAGGCTCGGCGCCGACGAGGCCGTGTCCCGGCACTTCGTCGCGGTGTCGACCAACGCGGAGCGGGTCGCCGACTTCGGCATCGACACCGCCAACATGTTCGGCTTCTGGGACTGGGTCGGCGGACGCTACTCCTTCGACGGCGCCATCGGCCTGTCCCTGATGATCGCGATCGGCGGCGAGGCGTTCCGCGAGATGCTCGCCGGGTTCCGCGAGATCGACGAGCACTTCCGGAGCGCGCCGTTCGAGGCGAACATGCCGGTGCTGATGGGCCTGCTCGGCGTCTGGTACACCGACTTCTTCGGCGCGCAGACCCGGGCCGTGCTGCCCTACAGCCAGCGCCTCGCGCGCTTCCCCGCCTACCTCCAGCAGCTCACGATGGAGTCGAACGGCAAGTCGGTGCGGGCGGACGGCGCGCCCGTCGTCGCGCAGACCGGCGAGATCTTCTGGGGCGAGCCCGGCACCAACGGGCAGCACGCCTTCTACCAGTTGCTGCACCAGGGGACGCGGCTCGTCCCGGCCGACTTCATCGGCTTCGCCGAGCCGTTCGCCGAGCCCGCCCTCGACGGCGCGGCCGACGGTGGCGCCGGGATGCACGACCTGCTCACCGCGAACCTGCTCGCGCAGACGTCCGCGCTCGCGTTCGGCAAGACCGCCGAGGAGATCGCGGCGGAGGGGACGCCGGCGGCGGTCGTCCCGCACAAGGTGATGCCGGGCAACCGTCCGACCAGCACGATCCTCGTGCCGAAGCTCACGCCGAAGACGCTCGGCTCGCTCGTCGCCCTCTACGAGCACATCGTGTTCGTCGAGGGGACGATCTGGGGCATCGACTCCTTCGACCAGTGGGGCGTCGAGCTGGGAAAGGTCATGGCGATGGACCTCGCGCCCGCGCTGACCTCGGCGGAGCCGCCGTCGCAGGCGCCGGACCCGTCGACCGCCGCGCTCGTCCGCCGGTACCGCGAGCTGCGCGGCCGCCGCGTCTGACCCGCGCCCACCCCCGCGAAGACGACGACCCCGCGAAGACGACCCCGCGAAGACAACGGGCCCGCCGGTCGGAACCGGCGGGCCCTTCGCGTGCGGATCGGTCAGGCGTGTGCCACGGGACCGTCGGCGACGGGGCCGCCGGCCCAGCCCCGGGTCTCCATGATGGCGCGGAACTCCTCGTACGAGATGAACCCGTCGAGGTTGCTGTCGGCCTTCTCGAACCTGTCCTGGGTCTCGGAGCGCGTCCAGGAGAGGCCGAGCTCCTCCAGGGCGAGCGTGAACTCCATCAGGTCGAGCTTCTCGTCTCCGCCGAGGTCCGCGCGCCTGAACACGGTGGGAAGGTCGTCCCCGGTCGGTCTTGTCGTCATCTCGCTCCCCGTTCTGGTCCGATGAGCCGCATCCTGCCACAGCGGGGGCCGTTCCGCGCTAAGCGTCGCCGGTCAGCTCGGGGATGCGGTGCCGGTAGCGCTCCAGCAGCGCGATGTTCACCTCGTCGCCGCCGGGGACGTTCGCGCTCGTCCACCTGGGCAGCTCCACGCCGCCCGCCGCGGCGAGGTCGTCGAGCGCGGCCAGCACCCGCGACCAGGCGTATGCGGCGAGGATCGTGGACGCCGCCGCCGTGCGCGGCGCCGCCGCCGGGTGGACGACGTCGCCCGGCGGGACGCGCGTGTCCAGCACGATCGCGGCGTGGTCGGCGAGCGTCGTCGCGGTCCGCGCGGCCGCGCCCTCCGCCGCCCGCGCCGACGTCACCGCGATGACCGGCACCCCGCGCGCCGCGCACTCGGCGGCGACCTCGACCGGGTACGGGTTGCGCCCGCTGGTGGAGAACACGACCGCCACGTCCGGCGGGGCGGGCGCAGCGGCCTCCACCACGGCGCGCCCGACCCCGGCGCGGCGCTCGACGCGGGTGCTGCGGACGGCGTGGTCCAGCGGGAACACGCCGGGGTCCCAGATCGGACGGACGGCGGCGAGCCCGCCCGCCCGGTAGAACGTCTCGAACACCATGGCCAGGGAGTGCCCCGCCCCGGCGACGTGGACGATCCCGTCCGCCTCGACCGACGCGAGCAAGAGCGCGGCGGCGGCGCCGATCGCCTCGCCGGAGGCGGCGTCGAGATCGTCCAGCAGCGTCCGCACCCGGCTGGAGAACTCGGACCGGGTGCCCTCAAGCATCGGGGACGGCCTCCTTCAGGACGCGGGCCAGGTCCTGCTCGTCCGAGGCGCCGCGGAGCCGGTCGGCCAGCCCGCCGGACAGCGCGCGGGCCAGCGCGGACAGCGTCCCGACGTGGACGTCCGGGTCGGGCGTGCAGAACGCGAGCAGCAGGTCGACGGGGTCGTTGTCAGGGTGCCCGAACTCGACGGGCGACGCCAGCCGGGTCACGCCGACGCCGACCGCGAGCCCGCCCTCCTCCGGACGGGCGTGGACGAGCGCGAGCCCCTTCGTCAGCACGATGTAGGGGCCGTTCTCCTCCACCACCCGGACGCACGCCTCCGGGTAGCCCTCGCCCGCCGCGCCGGCGGCGACCAGCGCGTCCGCCGCCGCCCGGACGGCCTCCCGCCAGTCGTCCGCCGCCACCGCGTCCGTCGCCGCGACCACCGGCGCTCGCCGGGGGACCCGGGGGGTCGTCCCCTCGGAACGGTCCGTCATGACAGCCAGCCCTGGTCGGTGAGGCGGTCGCGGAGCTGCGCCTCCAGGCCGTCCTTGTCCAGGAAGTCGCTGACCGTGATCACGACGGGCGCCAGCTCGGAGATCTCGCTGGTGTGCATGCCCTGGCCGATCACCACGTCGGGCGTCATCCCGCGCGCCGTGGACACGTCGGTGTTCTCCACCCGGGCGTCCACGCCGAGCGAGCGGAGCGCGTCCTCGGCGGTCATCTTCAGCATCAGGCTGGAGCCCATCCCGACGCCGCAGACGGCGAGGACCTCCAGTCGCCGGTCCAGTGCCATTTCGCCCCTCTCTCGTGATGGATGCGTCATGCCTCGGCGGGCGCGCTCTCGGGCGCCGCCGTGTCGCCGGGCTCGTCCGCCCGGCGCTTGTCGGCGCGGCCGAGCAGCACCAGCGTCGCCACCATGGCGGCGAGCGCGACGGCGGGCACGAGCCAGATCGAGTTGCCGCCGACGACCGGGTCGGCCGCCTTCAGCAGCCACGCGATCGCGTACCAGTCCGGGTCGGCGAGGGTCGCCAGCTCGGGCGCGGTCCTGTCGAACAGGTCCCAGGTGACGGCCTGTCCGACGGCGAGGACGAGGCCGGTGATCACGCCGCCGAGGACGGCGCCGCGCCAGCCCGCCACCACGTTGCCGAACAGCGCGGCGGCGCCGCCGACGAAGAACAGCATGATCATGGGCGGGGCGAGGGTGAACCAGCCCGCCGCGGCGAACACCCCGAGGCAGACCAGGAACACGCCGGTGGACGCCACGAACCCGACCATGACGGCGGTGGGCGCGACGGGGAACACGGTCGGCGCGTCCAGCGCGGGACGGGTCCCGGGGATCACCCGGTCGCTGAACCCCTTGAACGCGGGGACGATCTCGCCGAGGAACATCCGCACGCCGAACAGCAGGATCGCGATGCCGCCCGCGAACCGCAGGCCGACCAGCAGCGCCCACACCCAGGGGGAAAGCTTGGCGTCCATCTCGGCTGCGGACTTGGTCACCACCGCGTGGTCGGCGAGCGCCACCCCGATCAGCATGATCACCGAGACGATCAGCGCGGTGCTGACGTTGACGTCCTTGAAGAACGACAGCTGGCGGGGCAGCTTCAGCTTCTCGGTGTCGTGCTTCTCCCGGCTGCCGAGCGGCCGGGCCGCGTAGCCGGTGATCAGGCAGGCGAGCGAGCTGGTGTGCGCGTAGCCGAACCGGTCGTCCGGCATGACGCGGCGCATCAGCGGGCGCATCCACAGCGGCTGGAGCGTCCAGTACGCGGCGACGAACCCGGCGCCGCACAGCACCAGCGTGAACTGGTCGGCGCCCGGCGCGATCGTCACCAGCGACGCGACCGTTACCGTGCTGACCCAGAACATCAGGTGCCCGGTCAGGTACAGGTACCGGGCGGCCGGGAACAGCCGCACGACCAGCACGTGGACGAGGAACGCGACGGTGATGACGAGCGCGATCGTCCCGCCCTGGTCGGTGAGGAAGCCGGCGAGGCTCCGGTCCGCCTTCGGCGGCGTCGTGCCCATCGCGCTCGCGAGGACGGTCTGGAAGCTCGTCAGCCCGCCCGTGAACACCTCGACGCCGATGAACAGGATGACGACGCCGATCGTGGCGCGCAGCGCGCCGGCGAAGACGTCCTCGAACCGTTTGCGCTGCAGCACCAGGCCGATGAGGGTGATGAGCCCGATGAGGATGGGCACCTGGCCGAACACGTTGTCCGCCAGGAAGGTGAGGATGTCCTTGATGACGTCCATGGGTGAAAAGCCTCACTTCTCGGGGGTGGGTCGTGCGCTGTCGCCCCCGTCAGCGCGGATGGACGGTCGTGCGTCCGGGCGGCGCGTCCGGAGCCTGCCGGGCCGCCGGTCCGTCGGGTGGTGAGTGGCCGGTTCCTCTTCGGTGGCCGGTCGTTCAGTGGGTGGCCGGTCGTTCAGTGGGTGGGTGGTCGCAGGTCCAGTTCCAGCCGGTACCGGTCGCCCCGGTACAGGGAGCGGACGTATTCCAGGGGACGGCCGCCCTCGTCCCGCGTGACCCGCTCGAACAGGAACGCCGGCGTGTGCACCGGGACGCCCAGCTCGGCCGCCTCCTCGGCGGTGGTCACGGTCGGCTCGATCGTCTCGGTGCCCGAGGCGATCTCGACGCCGCTGCCGCGCAGCAGGTCGTAGAAGGAGCGCCCCTCCAGGTCGTGCCGGCGGAGCCCGGGCATCAGCGAGCGCGGCAGGTACAGCGTCTCGATGGCCATGGAGGCGCCGTCCGCGAGCCGGAGCCGGCGAATGGTAAATACCTCTTCGACGGGCGAGAGGGCCAGCCGCCTGCCGATCCGCGCCCCCGCGGTCTCGGTGCGGAACGACAGGACCCGGCCGCCCGGCCTCATCCCGCGCTTGATCATGTCCTCGGTGAACGAGGTCATGGTCAGCGACACGGCGATCCGGGGTTCGGCCACGTAGGTGCCGCTCCCGTGCCGCCGGTCGAGCAGGCCCTCGGCGACGAGGCCGTCGATGGCCTGGCGCAGGGTGGGCCGGGACACGCCGAGCTCTTCGGCCAGCTTCCGCTCGGACGGCAGGGCGTCCCCGACGTCGAGCCCGTCCAGCATCGTGAGGAGCTCGCGGCGGACCGCCTGCCGTTTCGTGCTCCCGGACCGGGTCTCACCGGTGGATGTCATGCCGCTCACCCCCTTCGATGCTCTTCCTGCTGTTGCACACCGTATGTCCCATTATGGCGACTGGTCAATACCACTTTGGCGATGTTTGCCGTGGTCGTGGCGCGGAGGGCCGACCTACCGTCGCCGAATGAGGCATCTCGCACGGCGCGCCATCGCGCTGACGCTCCCCTTGGTACTTCCCGCGGCCCTGTGCGCGGTCCCCGCGCGCGCCGCCCCACCGGGCGCGCGGGAAGGCTGGCGGCTGGTCGCCGCCGAGCCCTTCGACCGCCGGATCGACGACGCGAAGCACCCGTGGCGGCCGGACGGCGACGGCCCGTCCAGTCCCTACGACGTGGACATGTACGACAACGACGGCGCCTACTTCGACACCGTCGGCGGCCCGGCGTTCCGCGCGCAGCTCGCCACGATGCGGACCTACCGCAAGTCGTTCGCTTTCGGCGAACACGGCTGGCTGACCGCCGAGCTGGCCGCCCGCGACGCGGACGGCGACGGCGAACCGGACGCGCCGCCCGCGCTGACGTCCCGGAACGGCGTCGCGCGCCTGGACGAGCCCGCCCACCAGGCGGGCGTCGTGATCCGCTCGACCCGCGACCTGCCCGCCGAGTACCGGGTCGAGATGACGCTGCGGGGCCTCGACTTCGGCGGGCAGCGCGACGGCTCCTGGGACTACCCGGACGGCCGGATCAACGGCTACTCGCCGAAGGGCTGCAAGACGAACTTCCCGTGGGCGTCCGGCGGCGACTTCGCGCGCCCGGAGTGCGAGTGGGCGGACGTCCGCACCGACTCCAACGGCTTCTACTACATGTCGATCATGGACTACCGGCAGGTCGCGCCCCACAACAACGTCTTCGTCCACGGTCACAGGAAGGTGGCCATGGACGGTTACAACCGGTACAAGTACGCCGGTTCGGGCCTGCTCTACTGCAACCCGGTCACCAAGCAGTACGAGCCGTACTCCGCCGGGACGGGCAACGGCGTCAACGCGATCTTCATGACCGACGACCGAAGGTACGCGGCGATGCCAGGCACCGAGTACCTGATGCAGAGCGAGTGCGGGTACCGCAAGGGCGGCGCGATCGTCTCGACCGTCGACCTCAAGCCCGAGCTCCTGCCGGACGAGCCCTACACGTTCGCGGTGGAGCGGCGCGGCGGCGCCTACACGATGGAGATGTCCGGCGTGTTCGCGCACGCGGGACGCGCCACGTTCCGGTACACGCGGTCGTTCGTCCAGGACGGCGAGCCCATCTGGCACTACAACCAGCGCCCGGACGAGTACGACGGCCGCTTCAACGCCGACTGGACCTGGACGGGCCCGGGCGGCACGGTCGTCGACCGCGACACGTGGCCCGCCGGGTCCGCCTACCCCGACAGGTTCATGATCGGTGACCCGCACATGAACTTCTATGAAGGGAGCGCGCGGGTGGACGACATCCGCATGTACGTTCCGGAGTAGATGTCGCTGGCGCGGTCTAGTGTCCGTTAGAACGTGCCAACGAACGTTCCCGAGCCTCCACCCGGGGTCCGGGGGCCCCAGAAAGGCAGGGCCGCCTCGTGACCGAGCAGACCGTCCCGGGCCGGCCGCCGGAGCCGTCCCTCGCCGACCCCTGCGCCGAGCGGCGGCCGGCGGGGGAGCGGCTGCGCGGCGACTGGACGGGCCCGTCCCCCGCCCTCGACGTGTTCCTGTCCGGCCGCGTCTTCATGGACATGATCTTCACCGGGCTGCCCGGGCTGCCGCCGCCCGGCACCGAGATCGTCACCGACGGGCTCGGCTCCGCGCCCGGCGGCGTCGCCAACATCGCCGTCGCGATGAGCCGGCTCGGCCTGCGGGTCGGGCTGGCGGCGGCGTTCGGCGACGACATGTTCGGCGCCTACCTGTGGCGGACGCTCGCCGAGCAGGAGGGCGTCGACCTCGGGGCGTCCCGCCGGGTCCCCGGCTGGCCGACGCCGGTGACGGTGTCGATGGCCTACGACTCCGACCGCAGCATGGTCACCTACGCGCGTCCCGCGCCGGACCCGGTCGACGACCTCGGGGGCGCGGAGCCGCCGCCCGCGCGGGCCTGCTTCGTCGACGTCGACCGTCCGGTCCCGGCGTGGGCGGCGGCGGCGCGGCGGCGCGGCGCGCTGGTCTTCGGCGACCTCGGCTGGGACCAGACCGGCGCCTGGTCCGCCGAGGTCCTCGACCGGCTGGAGCACGTGGACGCGTTCCTCCCGAACGCCGCCGAGGCGATGGCCTACACCCGCACCCGCACGCCCGAGGAGGCCGCCGAGACGCTGGCCGGGCGCGTCCCGGTCGTCGTCGTCAAGCGCGGCGGCGACGGCGCGATCGCGATCGACTCCGCGACCGGGGAGCGGGCCGAGGTCAGCGCGCTGCCGGTGGAGGCGCTCGACCCGACAGGCGCGGGCGACGTGTTCGCCGCCGGGTTCGTGTTCGCCACCCTCGCCGGGCTGCCGCTCACCGAGCGGCTGCGGTTCGCCAACCTGTGCGCCGGGCTGTCCGTCCGGCACCGCAGCGGCTCGCTCGGCTCGCCCTGCTGGGGCGAGATCGCCGCGTTCGGCGAGTCCGGCGAGGTGCCCGAGCGGGTCCTCGCCGACTACGCGTTCGTGATCCCCTTCATCCCCGACGCCGCCGACGACGAGGTCGTCCGGGCCGAGCCGACCCTGCGCGGGTGAGCGGCTAGGCGGTGGTGCGGTACTCCTGGGGGCTCACGCCGTGTTCGCGTTTGAAGGCGGTGCTCAGCGCGAACGCGTTGCCGTAGCCGACCTGGCGGGCCACCGCGTCCAGCGTGGCGTCGCTCTCCCGGAGCAGGTCGGCGGCCTGCGCCAGCCGGGCGCCCGTCAGGTACGACATGGGCGGCTCGCCGATCAGCTTCGTGAACCGCTGCGCGAGGGCCGCGCGGGACGCGCCGACCTCGGCGGCGAGGGCGGCGATCGTCCAGGGGTGGGACAGGTCGGCGTGCAGCAGGCGCAGCGCCGGGCCGACGACCGGGTCGCCGTGCGCGCGGTACCAGCCGGGCGCGGCCGCCTCCGGCCGGGAGAACCAGGCCCGCAGCGTGGCGATGAGCAGCAGGTCCAGCAGCCGGTCGAGGACGACGTCCTGCCCCGGCTCGTCCTTGCCGATCTCGTCGGCGAGCACGTCGACCAGCGGTGACCGCCACGTGTCGCCGCGGACGACCGCGATCGGCGGCAGCGCGGACAGCAGCCGCTGCGTCACCGCCCCGCGCATCTGGTAGGTGCCGACCAGCATGACGGTGGTGCCGTCGGGATCGTTGCCCCAGGCGCGGACGCCGAGGTCCATCGCCTCGGACAGGCTCGTCCCGTCCGGGGTGGTGCAGACCTGGCCGGGGTGGATGACGATCTGCGGCGCGGACGCCGGGTCGTCGGCGACGGTGTACGGCTCGGGCCCCCGGAAGATCACCATGTCGCCGGGGGAGACGCGGACCGGCTCGGCGCCGTCCGGGACGAGCCAGGCGTCGTCGCGCACCATCGACAGCAGCGTGAGGGGCGCCTCGTCCTGGATCCGCATCGACCACGGCGGGGAGAGGGACGCGCGGAGCAGGAACGCGCCCCGCGCGCGCGGCCCGTCCAGGAGATCGGTGAGGGCGTCCATGCGGCCAGCGTAGACGCTCGCGTATGCGGGCGAGCTTCTCGACGATGGTGGCCGGGACGGGCCGCCGGTTGACTTGAGGGCATGACGAACAAGGCGCTGAACAGCGAAGACGGCAACACCCTCACCCTCGTCCTCGGCGGGACGGGCAAGACCGGCCGCCGCGTGGTCGAGCGGCTGGAGGCCCTGGACGTCCCGGTCCGGATGGGCTCGCGGTCGGCGTCCCCGGCCTTCGACTGGCAGGACGAGGCCACCTGGGCGCCCGTCCTGCGGGACGTGGCGAAGGTCTACCTCTCCTACTACCCCGACCTGTGCGTGCCCGGCGCGCCCGAGGCGATCCAGGCGTTCACGGCGATGGCGCGGGACGCGGGCGTCCGGCACGTGGTCCTCCTGTCCGGGCGCGGCGAGGAGGAGGCGCGCGAGTGCGAGCGGATCGTCCGGGACTCGGGCCTCGCCTGGACGGTCGTCCGGGCGAGCTGGTTCGCGCAGAACTTCAGCGAGGACTACCTGCTCGACCCGGTCCGCGACGGCGAGGTCGTCCTCCCGGCGGGCGACGTGCCCGAGCCGTTCGTGGACGCCGACGACATCGCCGACGTGGCCGTCGCCGCGCTCACCGACCCCGCGCACGCGGGCGAGGTGTACGAGGTGACCGGGCCCCGCGCGCTGACCTTCGCCGAGGCCGTCGCCGAGATCGGCCGCGCGACCGGACGGGAGATCGCGTTCGTCCCGGTCGCCGTGGCCGACTACGCCGCCGCCCTCGCGCACCACGGCCTCCCCGACGAGGTCACCGGTCTGCTGACGTACCTGTTCGGCACCGTCCTGGACGGCCGCAACGCCAGGCCCGCCGACGGCGTCCGGCGCGCCCTCGGCCGCGCGCCGCGGGACTTCGCCGACTACGCGCGGGCCACCGCCGCCAGCGGCATCTGGAACGCCTGAGACCCTCCACCACCGACCACGGATAGGAACGACGATGAAGTTCTCGCTCGCGGGCGTCTCGGCGACGCTGTCGATCATCATGGCGGCCGGCATGGCCGGGACGTTCTTCGGCTTCTCCACCGGCGTCATGCCGGGGCTGAACGCGGCGCGGCCCGGCTCGGCGATCGACGCCATGCAGGGCATCAACCAGAAGATCCAGAACCCGCTGTTCGTCGCGATGTTCATGCTGGTCCCGGTGGTGGCGGCCGCCGCGGGCGTCCTGCTGCTGACGCTGGACCAGAAGGCGGCGGCCGTCCTGTTCTTCGTCGCGGCGGGCGTGTACCTGCTGGGCGCGCTCTTCCCGAGCTTCGCGGTGAACATCCCGATGAACAACGACCTGGACGCCGTGAAGATCCCGGACGGCGCGTCCGAGGCGGCGAAGATCTGGTCGGACTACTCCGGCCGCTGGACGGCCTGGAACAACGTCCGCGCCGTGTCCAGCTGGGCGAGCGTCCTCGCGATGTCCCTCGGCCTCTACGTCTGGGGCAAGAACAACTGATACGTCCGGGGCAAGAACGACTGACCGGACGCGCGGACGCGGCCCGCCCTCCCTCGGGGAGCGCGGGCCGCGTCCGCTTGGCGCCGGGTCACGGGAGGAGCAGCCCCCAGTAGACCGCCCACGGGACGAACACCGCGCCCGCCGTCACCAGCAGCCCGAGCCGGACGCGCTCGCCGGCCGGCACCGCCCCGGCGGCCCGCCGCCACGCCACCGCCGTGCCCGCGACCGCCGCGACGGCCGCCACCGCGAGCCCCTGGAGCGCCAGCCAGGGCAGCGGCCGGCCCGCGAGGACGGGCCCAGGGTCCGGCGTCCGTCCGGCGGCCATCAGGTAGAAGAGGTAGAAGAGCAGGCCGGGCGCGGCGGCGAGCCCGGCGCCGGAGAGCAGCCGGGGGGCCCACCGGCTCACCGGCCGGACCGTCCGCCCGCGCACCCGCCGGACCAGCGCGACCAGCGGATACGCGGCGAACGCGACGACGAACAGCACGAAGGCGGCGAGCTGCGCCCACGCCGACGTCCACCACGGCGACGGCGAGACCTCGACGCTGCGGTACTCCTGGCGGGGCGGCTTCGGGGCGTCGGCGACGGGCGCCTTCCCGCTCGTCGCGTCGCGGACCCAGGAGCCCACCAGGTCGGCGTAGCCGGGGGCCAGCGCCTCGCCCCGGGTGACGCCGCCGTCCGGGGTCGTGTGCGCGCCGTGGTCCGCGCCCGCGAAGAAGCGGAACGTGTAGTGGACGTTGCCGCCGCGCCGCAGCGCCCGCGCGAACAGGGGCGGGTTGTCTCCGGGCGGCGTCTGCAGGTCGTGCTCGCCCCACACCCCGAGCAGCGGCTGCCGGACCCGGCCGAGGACGTCCTCCGCGGGGAAGAACGCCTCGGCGAACAGGCCCGCGTCCGCGCCGAGCCGGGCGAAGTTCCGCTTGCCGTGGTCGAGCAGCGAGCCGGACGCGCCCGCCCGGCCCAGCGCGGACGTCTCGTTCCAGAGCTGCTGCCGGATCGGGGGCATGGCGTTGCCGCCGACCACGATCACGAACGCGACGTCCGCCGACCGGGACGCGGCGAGCGGCGCGACCCAGCCGCCCTCGCTCAGCCCCCACAGCCCCACCTTCGCCGGGTCGACGCCGGGCCGGGCGCGCAGGGCCCGCACGCCGCCGAGCGCGTCGTCGGCCAGTTCGGAGTAGGAGCGGCGGAAGTCGGTGTACCCGGCGGTCCGCTTGTCGTAGATCAGCACGGCGAGCCCCCGCCGCGCGAACTCGACGGCCTCGGTGCGGAGGTGGTCGCGGGGCACGCCGGCGCCCGAGCCGGTGACGAGCACGACGCCCGGCAGCGGCCCGGACGCCTTCCGCGGCGCCACGACGGAGCCGTGCAGGGTGAGCCCGCCGTACCCGGTGAAGCTCACGTCGTCGGAGGTCAGCTCGGACGGCACGGGAACCCGTGCGGGGGCAGGGGTGCGCGCGGCCCGCGCCGGGGGAGAGCCCGCGACACCGAGCAACGCGGCGGCGAGGAGCGCCGCCACGGCGATGAGCACTGTCTTCATGGCGGCGACGCTAGACCACAGAGAAACCTCTGCAAAGGATTCTCTGCAAAGATACCTCTGTAGTATTAGACTGCTCCTCATGAAGGACGACCTGGAGCCCGTGATCCTGGACGACCCGGGACGGATCAAGGCGCTGAGCCATCCGCTCCGCCGCCGGATCCTGCACCGGCTGCGCGCGCACGGCCCCGCGACGTCCACGACGATCGGGGAGGTGCTCGGCGCCAACACCGGCACGACGAGCTACCACCTGCGGCAACTGGAGAAGTACGGGTTCATCGAGGAGATCCCCGAGCGGTCCGCCGGGCGGGAGCGCTGGTGGCGGCCCGCCGACACCCCGCGCGACCTGAGGCTCCCCGCCCCGGACGGCGTCGCCCCCGAGGACCGGGCCGTCCTCGACGAGCTGGTGCGCGTCGCGCACGCCGAGGACCTGGAGCTCTTCCGCAGGCTGCCCGCCGAGTACGCGCGCGACCGGGCCTGGGCGCTGCTGTCGCGCGGCTTCGCCCACATGACCGAGGAGGGCCTCGCGGAGTTCTTCGAGGCGTACATCCGCCTGCTGCACGAGCACTCGCACCGCCGCGAGGACGCGCCGCCCGGCGCGCGCCCCGTGCACGTCCGGCTCTTCACCCTCCCGGCCGACGAGGACTGAAAGCGGCTTTCGGGCCTTACGATCTATGGGATGAGCGGTGTGCACGCGATCAGCGACCTGCACGTGGGATTCCCCGAGAACCGGGCCTTCGTCGAGGGGCTGCGCCCCGGGTCCGCCGGCGACTGGCTGATCGTGGCCGGCGACGTCGCCGAGCGGTTCTCCGACGTCGAGTGGACCCTCCGCACCCTGCGCGAACGGTTCGCGACCGTCATCTGGACGCCCGGCAACCACGAGCTGTGGACCATCAAGGACGACCCGGTCCGGCTACGCGGCGAGGCGCGCTACCAGGCGCTCGTCGAGATGTGCCGGTCCCTCGGCGTCCTGACCCCCGAGGACCCGTACCCCGTGTGGGACGGCGAGGGCGGTCCCGTCACCATCGCGCCCCTGTTCCTCCTGTACGACTACACGTTCCGGCCGGAGGGGACGTCCACGAAGGAGGAGGCGCTCGCCGTCGCGCACGAGGCGGGCGTCGTGTGCACCGACGAGGTCTACCTTCACCCCGACCCGTACCCGACGCGCGACGCCTGGTGCGACGCCCGCGTCGCCTACAGCGAGAAGCGCCTCGCCGCCCTGGAGCCGGGGACGCGCACCGTGCTGGTCAACCACTGGCCGCTCGTCCGCGAACCGACCCGCGTCCTCTGGTACCCGGAGTTCGCGCAGTGGTGCGGGACGGAGCGCACCGCCGACTGGCACCGCCGGTTCGGGGCGGTCTCGGTCGTGTACGGCCACCTGCACATCCCCCGGACGATCCGGACGGACGGCGTCCCGCACGTCGAGGTGTCGGTCGGCTACCCGCGCGAATGGCGCAAGCGCGGCGACGCGCCCCGCGGGCCGCGCCGCGTCCTGCCGCCCGCCCCGGAGACGGCCTGACCCACCGCGTCAGTTCGCCTTGCCGGAGAGCACGCCGCGTGAGGCGAGGGCGAGGAGCCGCCCGGCGGCGTCCGGCTCCCGCTCGGTGACGGTCGCGATCCCGGCCGCGAGGCGGAGCGCGTCGGTGAACGCGGCGTCCGGGGGGACGTCCCCGGCGTCCCGCGCGCGGGCGAACAGGGCCGCGCCCGCCTCGCGCATCGCGCGGCACGCCGCGGACGGCTCCGGCGGATCGTCGCGCAGCGCCACCGCCGCCGACGCCGCCAGCCCGGGGAACGCCGTCACCGCGGACACGTACGCGCGCAGCCACGCCGCCAGCGCCGCCCCCGGATCGGGGGCGGCGAGCAGCTCGCGCGCGGTCGCCGCCAGCCCGTCGTAGGCGTCGGCGAGCACGGCCTCCAGGAGGTCCTGCCGGGTCGGGAAGTGGCGGTAGAGCGTTCCGATGCCGACGCCCGCGAGCCGCGCGATGCCCTCCAGCGAGGCGTCCGCCCCGTCCCGGCCGAAGGTCTCCCGCGCCGCGGCGAGGAGCCGGGCCCGGTTGCGGCGCACGTCCGCGCGCACCGCCCTCACCGCCACCGCCGGTGGCATGTCGTCGCTGGTCACGTGGTCGTCGGTCCTTCCGGCGAGTGGACGGGCCGGCGGCGATCCGGAGGGCTCCGCGGCGTTTGGAACGGTCCCTCGATAGTAGCCCGAGCTATCGGGGCGGCGGCCCACCGGGGGAGACCGGCAGGTAGACGCGGCCTCCGCCGTCCCGGAACTCACCGGCCTTCGCCCGCATCCCGGCCGCGAGCGCCTCGTCCGCCGCGAGACCGTGCTCGTCCGCGTACCGGCGGACGTCCCGGGTGATCTTCATCGAGCAGAAGTGCGGCCCGCACATCGAGCAGAAGTGCGCCGTCTTCGCCGGGGCGGCGGGCAGCGTCGCGTCATGGAACGCGCGCGCCGTGTCCGGGTCGAGGGACAGGTTGAACTGGTCCTCCCAGCGGAAGTCGAACCGTGCGTCGGACAGGGCGTCGTCCCACGCCTGCGCGCCCGGATGCCCCTTCGCGAGGTCCGCCGCGTGCGCCGCGATCTTGTAGGCGATCACGCCCGCCTTGACGTCGTCCCGGTCCGGCAGCCCGAGGTGCTCCTTCGGGGTGACGTAGCAGAGCATGGCGGTGCCGTACCAGCCGATCATCGCCGCGCCGATCGCCGAGGTGATGTGGTCGTAGCCGGGCGCGATGTCGGTGGTCAGCGGGCCGAGCGTGTAGAACGGGGCGCCGTCGCACCACTCCTGCTGCAGGTCGACGTTCTCCTTGATCTTGTGCATCGGGACGTGGCCGGGCCCCTCGTTCATCACCTGGTTGCCGAACTCCGCGGCGATCCTCGTCAGCTCGCCCTGGGTGCGCAGCTCGGCGAACTGCGCCTCGTCGTTGGCGTCCGCGATGGAGCCGGGGCGCAGCCCGTCCCCGAGCGACCAGGTGACGTCGTACGCGGCGAAGATCTCGCACAGGTCGCGGAAGTTCGTGTAGAGGAAGTTCTCCTCGTGGTGCGCCAGGCACCACGCCGCCATGATCGAGCCGCCCCGGGACACGATCCCCGTCTTGCGCCCGGCCGTCAGCGGCACGTACCTGAGCAGCACCCCGGCGTGGACGGTCATGTAGTCCACGCCCTGCTCGGCCTGCTCGATCACCGTGTCGCGGAAGACCTCGTAGGTCAGCTCGGCCGGGTCGCCGCCGACCTTCTCCACCGCCTGGTACAGCGGGACGGTCCCCACCGGCACCGGCGAGTTCCGCAGGATCCACTCCCGCGTCGTGTGGATGTCCCGCCCGGTCGACAGGTCCATGATCGTGTCGGCGCCCCAGCGGGTCGCCCAGGTCATCTTCTCGACCTCGTCCTCGACGGACGACGCGACCGCCGAGTTGCCGATGTTGGCGTTCACCTTCACGAGGAAGTTCCGGCCGATGACCATCGGCTCGATCTCGGGGTGGTTGACGTTCGCGGGCAGCACGGCGCGGCCCGCGGCCAACTCGTCCCGGACGAACTCCGGCGCGACGCCCTCGCGCAGCGCCGCGAACTCCATCTCCGGGGTGATCTCCCCGCGCCGCGCGTACGCCCGCTGCGTCACCGCGCCGCCGGCGGCGCGGCGCGGCCTGCGCGGCAGGCCCTCCCGGACGGGTCCGGGGCGCCCGTCCGGCTTGCGGCCGTCGTCCTCGGGACGGACGGCCCGCCCCTCGTACAGCTCGGTGTCGCCGCGCTCGGCGATCCACGCCTCGCGCACCGGCGGCAGCCCGGCGCGGACGTCCGTGCGGTGCTCGGGGTCGGTGTACGGCCCGGACGTGTCGTACAGGACGACGGCCCCGCCGCCGGTCAGCGGCACCTCGCGCATCGGGACGCGCAGGTCCGGGCGCGAGCCCTGGAGGTAGGTCTTGCGCGCGGCTGGAACTGGAACCACAGGTTCGGTCATGACGACTCGATCTCTCCCTACGCCGGCATTACCCGGTCAGGTTCATGCGGTCAGCGGCCGTATCAGCCGCTATCTCAGCCCGGTTCGCCGGACCCCCGCGATCTGTCGCCACCGACGCTAACCCGGCCCACCCCGCTTGCCGCAACCGCCGGTCATGGGATAGACGCGCGCGTCAGGAAGGCCGGGAGGCGGCCCCGACCAGCATGGGCAGCGCCAGGGTGAGCGCGCGGAGCGCGGCGGGCGCGGACGGCGACCGGTGCAGCCGCCACCGGCCATCGTCGCCGCCCTCGGCCCGCGCCCGGCGGAGGGAGGCGGACTCGCGGCCGTCCACGCCGGTGACGACGTAGCGCCCGCCGTCGCCGCGGGTGGTGCCGAGGAGCATCCCGTCGGCCGCGTGGAAGGACGGCTCCCGCGAGCCCCTGACCCGGCCGATGAGGCGGCCGTCCGCGTCGAGGACGCGCATCCGGTCGCCGCCGAGCGGCGGCCGCTTGAACACGAGCAGCGGCGCCGCGTATGGGTCGCGGAGGACGACCGTCCGGCGGCGTCCGCAGGCGACGGCGAGCAGGGCGCCGCCGCGCTCGCTCCGGTAGCGGCCCCGGTCGTCCACGGTGACGCGGTCGGCCCTGGTCAGCGCGTTCGGGGGCGGCGGCTCGACCTCCTCGCCCGCGTCGTCGACGACGCGCCACGGCACCCCGAGCGTCCCGGTCGCGGCGTCCCGGACGGCGTCGAGTCGGCCCGGTGGCAGCAGGCGGCCGCGCAGCAGGGGCGCGGAGCCGCCCTCGGTTTTCGTGACGGCGGCGACGCCGGGGGCCGCCGCCGGGTCGAACCAGACCGTCCAGACGGGGTCGGCGACGGGCCAGGCGATGCCGACCGCGTCCAGCGCGCTCACCGGCACGGACGCCCGCGCCCCGCCCCGGCGCAGGACGAGCCCCTTCGCGTCGATCGTCACGACCAGCCGGGTCCGGAAGATCACGGCGGCCCACGCGGCGGCGGCCGACGCGCCGATCCCGAGGAGGATCACGACCTGAAGCGCGTCGTCCGCGTCCCAGAGGCCGATCTGCGCTGCCAGCGCGGCGAGCGCCGCGAGGGCGAGCGCCGCGAGGCCGATCCTGAGCGGCCACCGGTAGGCTCTCCGGCCCGGCGCGACCCGGAGCTCCTGCGGGGGGACGGACGGCGGGGGCACGGACACTGTCAGCCCTTCGTGATCGAGTCCGCAGAACTATAGGGGCGGAACCCCCGTTCCACCGGAAAGCGCACGACAGCGATCATCCTGCCCGTCCGGCCCGCCGAAGGGAACGACCGCCGCGGGGCCGGGTCGGGAGCGGGGTTGGGGACGGGGCGGTGCGGCGCGGCCGGGGGCGTCGGTGAGAATGGACGGGTGGTGATCGTGCGTCGGGCCGGTGTGACGGTGAAGGACGCCCTGCTCGCGGCGGTGCTGGCGGCCGTCGCGGTGGCGGTGGCGGCGGCGTGGCCCGGCGTCCGCGAGCTGGACGCCGCCGGAGCGCTGCTGATCGTCGCGGCGCACTCCCCGCTCGCGCTGATCAGGCGGTGGCCGACGCCGGGGCTCGTCGCGCTGGTCGTCCTGGTGCTGCCGTACCACCTGGCGCAGTACCAGCACCACGCGCTGGTGCCCGCCGAGGTGATCGCGCTGTTCGCGTACGCGGTGCTCGGACGGCGGGTCAGGGTCGTCCTCACCGTCGCCGGGTTCCTGCTGGCCGTGTGCGTGGTCGGGATGGCGATGCGGGCGGGCGGCGGCTCCGTCCTCGAGCAGATCGCGGTGATCGAGGCCGTGGTGTCGGTCGTGATCGCCGTCCAGGTGTGGCGGACGCACCGGGCCCGGGTCGCGACGATCACCGAGCGGGCCGAGCGCGCGGAGCGCACGCGGGAGGAGGAGGCGCGGCGGCGGGTCGCCGAGGAGCGTCTGCGGATCGCCCGCGACCTGCACGACCTGCTGGCCCACAGCATCACGCTGATCGGCGTCCAGGCGGGCGCGGCGGCGCACCTCGTCCGCGGCGACCGGCCCCTCGACCGGGACGAGCTGGCCGACGCGCTCGCCGTGATCGCCGAGACCTGCCGGGACGCCCGCACCGAGTTGCGCGGCACGCTGCAGGTGCTGCGCGGCACGGACGCGGCGCCGTCCGGGACGCTGCCCGGCGCGGGCGGCATCGCCGACCTCGTCCAGGCGGCGCGGTCCGCCGGGATCGAGGTCGACCTCGACGACGCGGACGCCGGGACGCCGCCGCCGGAGGTCGGCGTCGCGGCGTACCGGATCGTCCAGGAGGCCCTGACCAACGTTGTCAAGCACGCGGCGGCGACACGTGTCGTGGTGAGCCTCACACGCGCGGACGGCGGGCTCGTCGTGCGCGTGGCGGACGACGGTCGCGGGGCGTCCGGCGGGACGCCCGGCGGCTTCGGCGTCCTCGGCATGATCGAGCGGGCGCGCAGCGTCGGCGGGACCCTCGACGCGGGTCCGCGCGACGGCGGCGGGTTCGCCGTCACCGCCGTGTTCCCCGCCGCGTTCCCCGCCCCGGACGTCGCGGCGCCCCGGTGACCGCGCGCCGGGCGGTCCGCGGCGCGGCGCGGCGGCGATCTGCGCGCGGGGGCTTTCAAACCCTTACCGGTAGGGTCAGGATCAAGGGGGACCAGGGGAGGCGAACGCGTCGGTGAGCACGCAGAGCACGCAGCGGGAAGCCCAGCAGGACCGGATCTTCACGGTGCCGAACAGCCTGAGCCTCGCCAGGCTCGTCGGCGTCCCGCTGTTCCTGTGGCTGGTCCTGGTCGAGGCGGACTGGTGGGCGCTCGGCCTGCTGGTGTTCGCGGGCCTGTCCGACTGGCTGGACGGCAAGCTCGCGCGGGTGCTGAACCAGACCAGCAAGCTCGGCGCGATGCTCGACCCGGCCGCCGACCGGCTCTACATCCTCGCGACGCTGGTCGGGCTGACGATCCGCGACATCATCCCGCTGTGGCTGGTGGTGCTGCTCGTCGCCCGCGAGCTGGCGATCGTGCCGATCGCGCCGATCGTCCGGCGGCTCGGGTACAGCGGCACGCTGCCCGTCCACTTCATCGGGAAGGCGGGCACGCTCTGCCTGCTGTACGCCTTCCCGCTGCTGCTGCTCGGCGACCACGACGGGACGGCCGCGACCGTCGCGAAGGTGATCGGCTGGTCGTTCGCGATCTGGGGCGCGGGCCTGTACTGGTGGGCCGCCGTCCTGTACTGGGAGCAGACGCGGCAGCTCGTGGTGGCCGCCCGCGGCGCGCCGCCGCCGCCCGTGCCCGACCCGGACCCCGAGGGTGAGCAGGAGGGAGCGGAGACCCCCCGATGAAGGCCGTCGTGATGGCGGGAGGCGAGGGGACGCGGCTGCGTCCGATGACCGCCAACCAGCCGAAGCCGCTGCTCCCGCTCGTCAACCGGCCGATCATGGAGCACGTGCTGCGGCTGCTGAAGCGGCACGGGTTCGGGGAGACCGTCGTCACCGTCCAGTTCCTCGCGGCGCTGGTCCGCAACTACTTCGGGGACGGCGAGGAGCTCGGCATGGCGCTGAGCTACGCGACCGAGGAGGTCCCGCTCGGCACCGCGGGCAGCGTGAAGAACGCCGAGGAGGCGCTGCGCGACGACCGCTTCCTGGTGATCTCCGGGGACGCCCTCACCGACATCGACCTGACCGACATGGTGCGGTTCCACCAGGAGAAGGGCGCGCTCGTCACGATCGGGTTGAAGCGCGTCCCGAACCCGCTGGAGTTCGGGATCATCATCGTCGACGACGAGGGCCGCGTGCGTCGCTTCCTGGAGAAGCCGACCTGGGGCCAGGTGTTCTCCGACACCGTCAACACCGGCATCTACGTCATGGAGCCGGAGGTCCTGGAGCACGTCGCGGCGGGGGAGCCGGTCGACTGGTCCGGGGACGTGTTCCCCGCGCTGCTGGCGGCGGGCGCCCCGCTCTACGGGTACGTCGCCGACTGCTACTGGGAGGACGTCGGCACCCACGAGAGCTACCTCAAGGCGCAGGCCGACATGCTGTCCGGCCAGGTCGGCGTCGACCTGGACGGCTTCGAGGTGTCGCCGGGCGTGTGGGTCGCCGAGGGCGCGGAGGTGGACGCCGAGGCCGTCCTCAAGGGCCCGCTCTACATCGGCGACTACGCCAAGGTCGAGGCGGGCGTGGAACTGCGGGAGTACACCGTCCTCGGCAGCAACGTCGTCGTGAAGGAGGGCGCGTTCCTGCACCGGGCGATCGTCCACGACAACGTGTTCGTCGCGCCGTCCACGAACCTGCGCGGCTGCGTCGTCGGCAAGAACACCGACATCATGACGGGCGCCCGCGTCGAGGAGGGCGCCGTCATCGGGGACGAGTGCGTCATCGAGGCGGAGGCGTACGTCTCGTCCGGCGTGAAGGTCTACCCGTTCAAGACGATCGAGGCGGGCGCGGTCGTCAACACGAGCGTCATCTGGGAGTCGCGGGGGCAGCGCAACCTGTTCGGGCCGCGCGGCGTGTCCGGGCTGGTCAACGTCGAGATCACGCCGGAGCTGGCGGTGCGGCTCGCGAGCGCCTACGCGACCACGCTGAAGAAGGGCTCGACGGTCGTCACCGGACGGGACGTCTCCCGCGCCGCCCGGACGCTGAAGCGCGCGGTGAACAGCGCGCTGACCGCGAGCGCGATCGACGTCCGCGACCTGGAGGCGACTCCGCTGACCGTCGCCCGGTTCGAGACCGGCCGGCAGGACGCCGTCGGCGGCATCTACCTGCGCACCACGCTCGGCGACCCGCAGGGCGTCGACATCCTGTTCTTCGACCCGGACGGCGCCGACCTGTCCCAGGCGGCCCAGCGCAAGCTGGAGCGGGTGTTCGGGCGGCAGGAGTACCGGCGCGCGTTCCCCGGCGAGATCGCGGAGCTGACCTACCCGCCGCGCGTCGTCGAGACCTACACCCGCGACCTGCTGCGCCGGGTCGACATCGGCGGGGTCCGGGAGGCCGGGCTCAAGATCGTCCTGGACTGCGCGGGCGGGGTCGCCGCGCTCGTCCTGCCGAGCCTGCTCGGCAAGATCGGGGTGGAGGTCCTCACCCGCAACGCCGGGCTGGACGAGGCGAACCCGACCGAGACGCTCGCCGAGCGGATGCGCGACCTGGAGCGGCTCGGCGAGCTGGTGTCGTCGTCGCGGGCCGCGTTCGGCGTCCGGTTCGACCCGGTGGGGGAGCGGATCTCCCTGGTCGACGAGAACGGCGAGCTGGTCGGGGACGACCGCGCCCTGCTCGTCATGCTCGACCTCGTCGCCGCGGAGCGCCGCGACGGGCGGGTGGCGCTGCCGGTGACGACGACCCGGGTCGCCGAGCAGGTGTGCCGGTTCCACGGCGTCCGGGTCGAGTGGACGTCGACGTCGCAGGACGTGCTGACCAAGGCCGCCGCGCAGCCCGGCGTGATCTTCGCCGGGGACGGCCGGGGCGGGTTCCTGATGCCCGAGTTCGGCGGCACCGTCGACGGGATCGCGGCGTTCGCCCGGCTGGTCGGGCTCGTCGCGCGGACGCGCCTCACGCTGTCGCAGATCGACCGCCGGATCCCCGCCGCGCACCTGCTGCGCCGGTCCGTCCCGACGCCGTGGGCGGCGAAGGGCGGCGTGATGCGGCGCGTCGTGGAGGCCGCCGGGAGCCGGACGGTCGACACGACCGACGGCGTCCGGGTGGTCGAGGACGACGGCCGCTGGGTCCTCGTCCTGCCCGACCCGGCGGAGGCGGTGACGCACCTGTGGGCCGAGGGCCCGGACGCCGACGCCGCGCAGGCGCTGCTGGAGGACTGGGCCGCCGTGGTCGAGCGCGCCGGGTCCTGAGCCGCGCTCAGCAGCGCTCGCGGGGCTTCAGGCCGGTCGCGTCCGGCTCGCGGCTCCCGTAGGCGGCGTCGAGGAACCCGGTGAGGCGGTCGACGTCGGCCGCGTTCGACACGAGGCCGAGCGACGCGCGCACCGCTCCGCCGCTCGGCAGGCCGAGGACGCCGAGGTAGTCGTCGAGCGTCCGCATCCGCCGGTGCGCGGTGAGCCGCAGCGCCCGCTCCGGGATCTCGAACGCGCCCTCCCCGGCGCCGGGGTTGCAGAAGCAGCCGGTGCGGACGGAGATCCCCGCGGCGGCGGTGTCGCGGGCCACGATCCGCTCGTCGACGACCCCGCCGTGCGCGTCGAGGACGTTGAACGCGACGGTGCCGCCGCGCCGGTCGATGCCTTCCGGGCCGTAGATCCTCACCAGCGGGGAGCCGTCCGGGTGGCGGAGGGCGGCGAGGCGGCGCAGCAGGCGGGCCGTCAGGGCCATGACCCGGCGGTGGATGAGGTCCATGCCGATGTCCTCGACCCAGCGGATGCCGAACTCCACGTCCGGGATGGACAGGAAGTTGAGGGTGCCGTCCTCGAAGGCCGTCTCGTCCGGGGCGAGGACGTGCCAGCCGCCGAGCGCGCTGACGGCCTGGATCGTCCCGCCCGCGAACCACGGGCGGCGTAGCCGCGACAGGGCCTCGCGCCGCGCGACCAGCGCGCCCACGCCGGTCGGGTACCCGAACACCTTGTACCAGCTCACCGGGATGAAGTCGGGCCGCACGAGGGAGAGGTCCAGGCGGTTGGCGGGGACGAACGCCGCCGCGTCCAGCAGGACGTCGTAGCCGTGCGCCCGTGCCAGCTCGATCCAGCTCAGCGGGTGCTGCACGCCGCTGAAGTTGCTCTGCGCCGGGAAGACGAACAGGCCGCGGCGGCCGGTAAGCGCGGCGGCGACCTCCTCGTCCGGGACGCGCAGCTCGGGCCCGCGGACGGGGACGTGCACCGTCGCCGCGCCGCGCGCCCGCGCGAACTCGCGCAGCCCGTTCACCGAGTTGTGGTTGTCGCCGGTGAGGACGAGCCGGTCGCCCGGCTCGAACGGGTACGCCTCGCCGACGAGGCGGCACGCGCCGCTCGCGTTCGGCGTGAACACGACCGCGTACTCGTCCGGGGAGGCGTTGAAGAACCCCAGGATCGCCTCCCGCGTCCGCTCGACCAGCGCGGTGGACGCGCTGGACGTCGGGTTCTCCGAGTGCGGGTTGCCGTAGCAGTGGCCCGCGAGCCGCTCGCAGTGGGCGCGGATCTGCGCGTCCGCGGCGACGCCGGAGCCGGTGTAGTCGAGGTAGGTCTGGCCGCGCTCGTCCAGGTAGCGGTACTCGGTGGCGCGCAGCTCGTCGAGCCGCCGCGTTCCCGCGAAGCCCCCGCCGCAGCCGGACGGGTCGTCGGAGCCGGATGAAGGGCCCATGGTGCACCCCCGCGTGCATGTAAGCCACACCCTTATGAAAACGGTCCGAAATTCGGGTGTGACACGCAAGGGGGTGTCCTGACCTTTTTTGGTCCGGCCGGGAACGTTTGTCAGGTAGGCCGGATGTCAGGTGCGCCGGACGATCACCAGCCACGTCCCGGCGAGGAACAGCGCCGCGAACCCGCCGAGCACGGCCCAGTCGGCGGCGGCGGCGCGGGAGAACGTGTCCCCGTAGGAATCGAGCAGCGGCGGGCCGAGCGGGGAGCGCCCGCCGGCCCAGAGCCGCTCGACGCCGAGGCTGTGGCCGAGCGCCTCGAACGCCCACCGGTTGGACATGGCGTAGCTCAGCCACCGTCCCGGCGCCGCCATCACAGGGACGGGCAGGATCGCCCCCACGAACAGCACCTGCGGGAAGCACAGCATCGGCAGCGCCATCGTCGCCTGCGCCGGATCGGTCACGGCCGCGGACACGAGGAGGCCCAGCGCCAGCGCCGCGAGCGAGCACAGCAGCAGCGTCGTGAACAGCTCCCCGTAGGTGCCCCAGCCCGCCGCGGGCAGCCGGTCCAGGGCGCGCAGGACGCCGAGCGTCAGCGCGTCCACGACGGCCAGCAGCGGCAGCAGCACGGCGACCTTCGCCAGCACGTACGGCCCGGCGCGCAGCCCGGTGAGCCGCTCCCGCCGCACCACCGGCAGTTCCGTGCACACCTGAAGCAGGCCGTAGGTAAGGCCGAAGAAGAACCCGCCGAACGCGATCCAGAACAGGATCATCACCGTCGCGCTCGGGCTGGGCGCGGCGGGGGAGAACGCCCCCGGACGGAACAGGACGGCGAACATCGCCAGCACCATCACCGGCGAGCCCGCGAGGACGGCGAGCGTCAGGCGGTTCCGGGTCAGCAGGTCGGCGTTGCGGCGGCTGAGCAGGGCCCACTGCCGCCACGCCCCGACCGGCCGCCCGCCCGGCGGGGGCCGGTCGGCGGGACCCGGCACGGGCTCCGGCGCGGGAGCCCGCCCGGCCTCCGCTCGATCGCCGGACAGGCGGAGGTAGACGTCGTCGAACCCGTCGGCCTGGAAGTGCGCGAGCGCCTCGCGGGGCGGGCCGTAGAACGCGAGCGTCCCGTCCATGGCGAGGACGGCGACCTTGTCGCACACGGCCGCGTCCGGCGGGTGGTGCGTCGTGAGGACGACCGTCGTCCCGGTGGCGGCGAGGCCGCGCAGGGTCCGCATCAGGTCGGCCGCCGTCGCCGGGTCGAGGCCGGACGTCGGCTCGTCCAGGAAGAACACGCACGGCCGGGTCAGCAGCTCGACCGCGATGCTGGCGCGCTTGCGCTCGCCGCCGCTCAGCGACCCGACCCGCTGCCCGGCGCGGCCGGCGAGCCCGAGCGCGGCGAGCGCGCCGTCGACCGCGCGCTCCGCGTCCTGCGGCGGCGTCCCGGCGGGCAGCCGCAGGCCCGCGGCGTAGCGGAGGGTGCGGCGCAGCGGCAGGTCCCGGTGGACGATGTCGTCCTGCGGGACATACCCGAGCGACCCGTCGCCGCCCGCGCGGCGGACGTGGCCCTCGGCGGGCGGGCGGACGCCCGCGAGCGCGTCCAGCAGCGTGGTCTTGCCCGCGCCGCTGCCGCCGACGATCGCGACCAGCTCCCCGGTCCCGATCGTCAGCGACACGTCGCGCAGCGTGCGGCGGCCCCCGTCCACGCACTGGCCCACGTCCCGGACCTCGATCATCGGCATCGCCTCCCGTCCGGGCGCCCGGCACCGCGCCCCGTGTGGAAACGCCCAGGTGGAAACGCCCGTGTGAAAACGATGGACGATCGGACCTCGCCCGTCCAGGAAGGTCAGGCCACCGTGGCGTCGCGGGGCGCGGCCGCCGGCCGCGTTACGGACGGGGTTCCCCCGTTAATTTGGACGTCCTTGCCATGATGGGGCCGTGATCACACGACGGGACGACGGCCCGGACGGCTGGCGGCGGCGGCCCGACGCCTCCATGTCGCTGCTCGCCGACCTGTTCGCCGGGAAGCTCCTCGACCACGGCTACGCCGAGGCGGCGGCCCGGCGCGCCGCGGCGGGCGGCGGCGTCGAGGCGCCCGGCCCCCGGCGGGGGCGGCTGCGCGGCGGCGGCGTCCTGCTCGTCCTCGCGCTCGCCGGGACGCTGATCGCGGTCGCCGGGGCCGAGGTGCGGCGCGGCGAGCCCGTCGCCGCCGAGCGCCGCTCCCGGCTGGTCGACGAGATCCACGCCCGCACCGCAGAGACCGACGACCTCCAGCGCCGCCTCGGCCGCCTCCGGGACGAGACCGAGCGCCGCCGCGCCGCCGCCCTCGCCCGCAGCGCGGAGGGCCGCCGCGCCCGGCAGGCGCTCGCCCGCGCGAGCGCCGCCGCGGCCGCGACGCCCGCGTCCGGCGGCGGGCTCGTCGTCACGCTCGACGACGCGCCCGCCGACGACCCGGGCGCCCGGCCCGGCCGCGGGCCCGCCGCGACCGACGGCCGGGTCTATGATCAGGACCTCCAGGTCCTGGTCAACGGGCTCTGGGCGGCCGGGGCCGAGGCGATCGGGATCAACGGGCAGCGGCTCACCCCGACCACCGCGATCCGCGCCGCGGGCGAGGCGATCCTCGTCGACTACCGCCCGCTCGGCGCGCCCTACGCGGTGACGGCGGTCGGCGACCCGGACCGGCTCCGCGCCGCCTTCGCCGGCTCGGCCGCCGACCGGCGGCTGCGGGCGCTGAGCGAGCGCTACCGGATCGGGTACGGGACGCGCCGCGCCTCGGACGTCCGGCTGCCCGCCGCCGGAGCCGTCCGGCTGCGGTACGCCGTCCCGCACGAGGGGGACGGCCGGTGAGCGGGGGACCTGTGAGCGGGGGACCGGTGAGCGGGGGAGGGGTGACCCGGACGTGATCGCGCTGATCGGGCTCGTGATCGGCGTGACGCTCGGGCTCGTCCTCCAGCCGGACGTGCCGCTCTGGGCGGAGCCGTACCTGCCCATCGCGGTCGTCGCGGCGCTCGACGCCATGTTCGGCGGGATCCGGGCGCGGCTGGAGGGCATCTTCGACGAGAAGGTGTTCGTCGTCTCCTTCCTCAGCAACACCGTCATCGCCGCGCTGATCGTGTTCCTCGGCGACAAGCTCGGCGTGGGGTCGCAGCTCTCGACCGGCGTGGTGGTCGTCCTCGGCATCCGGATCTTCTCCAACGCGGCGGGCATCCGGCGCAGGCTGTTCGGCGCATGACGGGCCGCGAACGCGACGCCGGGCCGCGCGACGCCGGGCCGCGCCCGGAGGGCCTCCGCGCGGTCGCCGACCTGTTGAGACCGCGAGTCAGCATGGGCCAGCTGATCGGCGGCCTCCTCTGCCTCGTGCTCGGGTTCGCGGTGGTCGCGCAGATCCGCTCGAACGAGCGGGACACCACGTTCGCGACCGCGCGGCAGGACGAGCTCGTCGGCGTCCTGTCCGATCTGGGCCAGCGCTCCGAGCGGCTGCGCGGCGACCTGCGCGACCTGGAGGACACCAAGGCCCGGCTCGAACGGGACGCGCAGGGTGGAACCGCCCTGGAGGAGGCCCGCAAGCGGGCGGCCACCTACGGCCTCCTCGCGGGCACCGTCCCGGCCGAGGGCCCCGGCATCGAGCTGACGGTCGGCGACCCCCGGCGCGGCGTGCGGGCCGTCAACCTGCTCGACGCGCTGGAGGAGCTGCGCGACGCGGGCGCCGAGGTCGTGCAGGTCAACGACGTGCGCGCCGGGGTCGACACCTACTTCCTGGACGACCGCGGCGGCGTCCGGGCCGACGGCCGCGCGCTCGCCCCGCCGTACCGGTTCCGCGCCATCGGCGACCCCCACACGATGACGACCGCGCTGAACATCCCCGGCGGGCTGGTGCGGACGCTCCAGGCGGCCGGCGCCGAGGTCTCGATCACCCCGCGCGCGAAAGTCGTCGTCGACGCGGTACGGTCTCCGTAGAGGGAGACGGGGGGAGCGGTAAACCGGACGGCCCGCTCGAACGTCGTCATCGGGGCGGTCCGCGCGGCGGCGTAGACCTGCGATCATCGACGAATGTAGTTTGGTCCGGCCGGCTCACCGTTCCAGTTGACCCCTCGGGTAATACCCGCGTAAGTTGCGGCGACCGTCGTCTGAGCGGGCGGTGGGTCGACCGTGGCCGGGGGCGGGCCCCCGGCGTGGGTTGGTTGATGGATGCGCATGGCGCAGGCGGCTCCCGTTGCGGCGGGGTCCCCGTGCCGCGCCGATGGTAGGAGGCCGAGCCGATCGATGCCGAGCGTCTACTGCACGCAGTGCGGTCACGCCAACCCGGATGATGCCCGCTTCTGCTCGAACTGCGGTACTCCGCTCACCCGGAGTCCGCTCCCTCCCCGGGAGTCGCCCGGCGAGTCCACGTCCACCATCTCCATCGGCGGGTTCGAGGCCCTCGACACCGACGCCGGAACCGAGGAGCCCTCGCTCGGTCCCGACCAGATGGCCATGGAGGCGCTCCCGCCGGGGACGGCGCTGCTCGTGGTCAAGCGGGGCCCGAACGCGGGGAGCCGGTTCCTGCTCGACAAGGACCGCACCTCCGCCGGACGGCACCCCGAGAGCGACATCTTCCTGGACGACGTCACCGTGTCCCGCCGCCACGCCGAGTTCGCCCGGCAGGGGGCGGTGTTCTCCGTCCGCGACGTGGGCAGCCTCAACGGCACCTACGTCAACCGGCAGCGGATCGACCAGGCCGGGCTGTCCGGCGGCGACGAGGTGCAGATCGGCAAGTTCCGGCTGGTGTTCCTGACCAATCCGGCGCACGGCTGACGCGCGGCCTGCACCGGCGGAGCACGAGGCCGCGGCGACGATGGGAGGGGCCATGAACGCGCAATCCGCCCGGTCCCTGATGACGATCGGGGACGTCCTCGGACTGCTCAGGCCCGACTTCCCCGACATCACCATCTCCAAGATCCGGTTCCTGGAGTCCGAGGGCCTCGTCGAGCCGCAGCGCAGCCCGTCCGGGTACCGCAAGTTCGGCGCGGCCGACGTGGAGCGGCTGCGGTTCGTCCTCGCCGCGCAGCGCGACCACTACCTCCCGCTCCGCGTCATCCGCCAGCACCTGGAGGCGCGCGACCGCGGCGAGAACCCGCCGCCGCTCGGGCCCCGCCGTCCCGGCGCGCCGGAGCCGCGCCGCCCCCGCACGCTCGTCGCGGCCGACACCACCGCCGCCGACCCGCCCGTCCGGCTGACCCGGCGCCAGCTCCTCGACGGCGCCGGGATCGACGAGGGGCTGCTCGCCCGGCTGGAGGAGTACGGCCTCGTCCGCCGCGCCGGGACCCACTACGAGGGCGACGCGCTGAGCGTCGCCCGCGCCGCCGCGGCGCTCGGCGAGTTCGGCTTCGAGGTCCGCCACCTGCGCGCCGTGAAGGCCGCCGCCGACCGGCAGGTCGGGCTGATCGAGCAGATGGTCGCGCCGCAGCTGCGCCGCCGCGGCCAGGGCGCCCACGAGCAGGCGGCCGAGACGGCGCGGGAGATCGCCGCGCTGTCGGTGCGGCTGCACGCCGCGCTGGTCGACGCCGGACTCCGCGAAAGCCTCGACCGCTGATCATGTGCGCCGCGGAGGTTTTTGCCGGACCCGCGGCAACACGAGCTGTCCGGAGCGGGGTGTACGTTGGCTACAGGGTTCGGTCACGAACTGATCCGCTGCACGTGGTGATCGAGACGGCGAGAACCAGCAGGGAGCCGCAGTGAAGCAGATGGAGGTCGTCGGCGTCCGGGTCGAGATGCCCTCCAATCAGCCCATCGTCCTGTTGAAGGAGACGGAGGGCGACCGCTACCTGCCCATCTGGATCGGGGCGGTCGAAGCGACCGCGATCGCCTTCGCCCAGCAGGGTGTGCTGCCCGCCCGCCCGCTCACCCACGACCTGTTCCGCGACGTCCTGGACGCCCTCAGCGTCCAGCTCCGCACCGTCAACATCACGGCGCTGCGCGAGGGCATCTTCTTCGCCGACCTCGTGTTCTCCAACGGCGTCGAGGTGAGCGCCCGCCCGTCCGACTCCATCGCCCTCGCCCTGCGCACCGGCGCCACGATCTTCGCCAGCGAGGACGTCCTCGAAGAGGCCGGGGTCGCCATCCCGGACGAGCAGGAGGACGAGGTCGAGAAGTTCCGCGAGTTCCTCGACACCATCTCCCCGGAGGACTTCGGCCGCGCGGGCTGACCGCCGGAGCGCGGTGAGCGCCCTTGGCGAGCCGCGGGCGCGAGGGGATCACCAAGAGGTACTCTCGTTTCAGCAACCTCAGCCACCACCCCGGCCACGCACGCACCCGGACCGTCGCGATCGCGGGCGAAGCCAGGTTCGAGCGAAGCGGGGACCTGATCGCGAGGCGAGCCGCGAGGCGAGCCGGAGCGATGCGGCGACCGCACAGCGGTGCACGACGATGGAGGGCCGCCGAGGCCCGAAAGAGGAGTGCGCCGCGACGAACACGAGTGCGGGGCGATAAACACGGGTAGGAGTGGGGTTGGCTCGGAAGGTGCGAGGTTTGCCCACGTGAAGCCGGTTCATCCGGGCATGCGACGCGCCGACGATGAACGTTGACCACACCCTGACCGGCACCTACCGTGCTGGTGGAACACCCGTGGTGTAAGTCGTCAAACCCCCTTGACGAAGCGGCACGGGATGATAGAAGCCGGAGGTCCGCGTGGCGGTGAGCAGCGGCGAGGGCAAGGCGACCCCCGAGAGGCGGATGGCGTCCCAGCGCGCCGGGGAGCAGGGGCTGCTCTTCGACACGCAGGTGTCCGTGCCACCGGAGGATGTCGGCTACCGCGGCCCGACGGCGTGCGCCGCGGCGGGGATCACCTACCGGCAGCTCGACTACTGGGCCCGGACGAAACTGGTCGAGCCCAGCGTCCGGTCGGCGCACGGATCGGGCAGCCAGCGGCTCTACAGCTTCCGCGACATCCTCGTCCTGAAGGTCGTGAAGCGGCTCCTCGACACCGGGGTGTCGCTGCAGCAGATCCGGACGGCGGTGTCGCACCTGCGCGACCGCGGCGTCCGCGACCTGGCGCAGATCACCCTGATGAGCGACGGCGTCAGCGTCTACGAGTGCACCTCGGCCGACGAGGTCGTCGATCTGCTGCAGGGCGGGCAGGGCGTGTTCGGCATAGCGCTCGGCCGCGTCTGGCAGGAGGTCGAGGGCAGCCTCGCCGAACTGCCCGGCGAACGCGCCGAGGCCGTCGGGGACGACCCCTCCGAGCACCCCCACGACGAGCTCGCGAACCGCCGCCGCGCCCGCCGCACCGGCTGACCCTCCACCGCCTGTCTCACCTCCCGGCTCCCCCCCCGCACCGGCTGAGCCCCCCGGGCACCGACCGAAGCCCCGCCGCACCGGCTGACACGCACTCCGCCGAAACCCGCGCACCGGTCGAACCCCGCCGTACGGCCCGCCGCACCCCGTTCGCCCCTCCAGCACCCGCTCAACCCTCCGCCACAGGCTGGTCCACGCCCGCCTCATGGCTCTCGCGTCGGGTTCCGGCCTCGCCGATCCGCGGCTGAGGTGCCGCTCAGAGGGCCTCCTTGCGTTGGAGGTAGGCGAAGGCCGCCCAGCCGGGGAGCACCGGCAGCCACAGGGTCAGCAGCCGGTACAGCAGCACCGCCGACGTCGCGGTCTCCGCGGACAGGCCGGAGATCGTCAGCGCCAGCGTCAGCGCGCCCTCCACGGCCCCGAGCCCGCCCGGCGTCGGCGCGGCCGAGCCCAGCGCGTTCGCGGTGAGGAACACCACGACCACTGACGTGACCGGCAGCGAACCGCCGAACGCGCGGATCGAGGCGTCCAGGCACAGGACGAACCCGACCGTCAGAAGCAGCGTCCCGCCCATCCCGGTGGTGAGCTTCTTCGGCGACTGCAGGACGTCCACGAGCCGCGGCACCACGCCGGAGAACATGCTCCGCAGCCGCGACGTCGCCTCCCGCCTGACCCGCGGCACGGTCAGCGCGAGCCCGGCGAGCAGTCCCGTCGCCAGGACGGCGATGACGATCGCCCGGGACGGCGCGAGGTCCTGCGTGGCCTTGCCGCTCGACCCGGTGAGGAACCCGAACAGGACGAGCAGCAGCAGGTGCGTGACCAGCCCGACGAGCTGGGACGCGCCGACGCTCGCCACCGCGGGCCCCGGCCGCACCCCGGACCGCTGCAGGTAGCGGGTGTTGACCGCGACGCCGCCGACCGCCGCCGGGGCGACGAGCTTCACGAACGACGCGGCGAGCTGGGCGAGGACGGTCCGGCCCAGCGGCAGCCGCTCGGGCACGAACCCCATCAGCATGAGCGCCGCCGCCAGGTAGGTGAGCGCGGCCCCGCCCAGCGCGGCGACCACCCAGTGCCAGCTCGCCGTGGCCGCCATGGTGCGCAGGTCGAGGCTCGCGACCTGCGGGATGACGATGTACGCCGCGATCGACAGCGCGACGATGCTGAAGACCGTCCGGGGCCGGAACCGCTCCAGCCGGACCGGCGCGACCTCCGTCTCCGGCTTCAGCCGGACGATCTGCTCCCTGATCCGGGTCAGCAGCTCCCGGTCGTGCCGCAGCGCCGCCCGGGTCTCCCGCGACAGCGCGACCCGCTGCAGCAGCGGCACGGCGGCGGCGAGGGCCTCCTCGCCGAGCACCTCGGCGGCGGTGCGGACGGCGCGCTCGGCGCCCGTCCGGAGCGCGAGGGTGGTGAGGAACTGGGCCAGGTCGAGGCGCAGCGCGAGGTCGCCCGCCGCGATCTCCCCGGCGCGCAGGCCGGTGACGTAGGCGCGGCCGTCGTCGCCGACGAGGACGGCGCCGTCCTGCAGCCGCCGGTGCGCGAGCCGCGCCGCCTGGAGGGCGCGGAACTGCCGCCACACGTCGGCGAGGAGGGCGTCGGTGACCTCCTTGTCGGGGACGTCCGCGAGCCGCCGTCCCGGCACGTGCTCGTAGGCGAGCAGGGCCGCCTCGGTGCCGACCTCCGAGGTGCCGAGCAGGCGCGGGGTGCGGACGCCCGCCGCGTCCACCGCGTACGCCATCAGCGACTCCTGCTCCAGGGAGCGGCGCAGCGACCGCAGCGCCCGGCCGGTCGTCGCCGAGCGCAGCCGCAGCAGCCGCCACACCCGGTAGAGCAGCCCGGCGGTCTGCTGGTCGCGGTCCAGGACGTGGACCTCCACGTCCCAGCCGCCGTGCCGCGCCGGGGGGCGGACGCCGTGCCCGGCCGCGGGGCCGGCGCCGAGGACGACGCCGTACCGGCGGGCCTCCTCGGCGCCCTCGGCGGGCTCGTCCAGCCGGGCCGCCTTCGCCGCGCGGAGCCCGAGCCGGTCGAGCGCCGCCATGACGGCGGCGCCGGACGGGCGCGGGTTCGGGGTGCCGACGGCGTAGAGCGTCCCGTGGCCGATGGCGGTGCCGAGGAAGTAGGTGGCGGCGAGCGCGGCGACCGAGGCGTAGGACGCGGTGAGCCCGGTCAGCGCGGCGAGCCCGATCAGCGTCCAGGTCGCGGCCTGCCAGCGGACGCGGCCCGCCATCCCGACCGCGCTGACGAACGCGATCACGGGCGCGATGTCGGTGTGCACGGGCGCGGTGGCGCTGCCGCCCCAGATCAGCGAGTCGAGGACGCCGCCCGGCGCGGCCCGCACGACGAGGTCGTCGAGGCCCACCGTGATCCCGAACGCGATCACGGCGGCGAGCAGGGCGATCGCGACGCGCGTCCCGTCCTTGCGGAGCAGCCGCTCGATCGCGAACGCGACCGGCACGGCCAGCACGCCGAAGCTGGACACGAGCGTCGCGAGGGACAGCAGCAGCCGCGGTGCGTGCGCGGTGCCCTGCGCGATGTCGGTCTGCAGGCCGTGCGTCGTCTGCTGCGCGATCGACACGAGCAGCATCACCGCGGCCAGCCCGACCACGGACGCGGCGAACCGGATGGCGTCGGACGAGCGGCGGATCCGGTCCGGCTGGGCGGGCTCGTCGACGGGCACGGCTGCCGGGGTCACGGCCGCGCCCGCCCGCGCGCCCGCCCGTGCGCCCGTGCGCGCGCCGCGCCGTCGCCCGTGTGCGTCACGCCGTACCGCCGCCCTGATCGTCCATCGCGTGATCAGTGTCCCAGGCCCGGTCCCCCTGGTGGACGTGCACATCGTACTCACGGGTAGAAGCGCTGCGGCGCACGTCGGAGGGGCGGGACGATCGTCGCGACCGATCTTTGGGTAGGGTTTGTCCAGGACATGCCGTCGACCCTGTGCGGGAGAGACCCCACGCCGCCAGCGTGGGGCGCCGAAGGGGCAACCTCCCCGGAACCTCTCAGGCAAAAGGACCGCTCGGGCGAGGCACCTCTGGAAAGCAGGCGCCGGTCCCCGCGGGAGGGGACGGGCGGCTCACCGAAGGGGAAACCCCGCCGCGCGGGTGAAGCTCTCAGGTGCCGATGACAGAGGGGGAGAACCGGCCGCCGGTCAGTCCCGGCGGTTCACCTGAGCGACCCGCAGCAGCCAGGAGGCTCTCCATGACGGCCCAGTTCTTCGCGCCCGTCGCCGCGCCGCAGCACCCGCGCGCCGCGTTCGCCGACCGGCACATCGGCCCGTCCCCGGACGACCAGGCGAGGATGCTGGCGGCCGTCGGCTACTCGGGCGTCGACGCCCTGATCGCCGACGCCGTGCCCGCCGCGATCCGCACCGCCCGGCCGCTGGACCTGCCGCCCGCGCTGAGCGAGAGCGCCGCGCTGGACCGGCTCCGCGAGCTCGCCGCCCGCAACACCGTCCTCACCTCGATGATCGGGCTCGGCTACCACGGCACGACCACGCCGGGCGTGATCATGCGGAACGTCCTGGAGAACCCGGGCTGGTACACCGCCTACACCCCCTACCAGCCGGAGATCTCGCAGGGGCGGCTTGAGGCGCTGCTGAACTTCCAGACCGTCGTCAGCGACCTGACCGGCCTGCCGGTGGCGAACGCGTCCATGCTGGACGAGGCCACCGCCGCCGCCGAGGGCATGGCCCTCGCGCACCGGGCTTCCAAGCGCAAGGAGCCTGGCACGTTCCTGGTGGACGCCGACGCGCTGCCGCAGACGATCGAGGTCGTGCGGACGCGGGCCGTCCCGCTCGGCATCGAGGTCGTCATCGCCGACCTGTCCGGCGGGCTGCCGGACGGCGACTTCTTCGGCGTGCTGCTGCAGTACCCGGGCGCGTCCGGGGCCGTCCGCGACCTGGAGCCGGTGATCGCGCAGGCGCACGAGCGCGGCGCGCAGGCGGTCGTCGCCGCCGACCTGCTCGCGCTGACGCTGCTGCGCCCGCCGGGGGAGTCGGGCGCCGACATCGCGGTGGGCTCGGCGCAGCGGTTCGGCGTCCCGTACGGGTTCGGCGGCCCGCACGCCGGATACATGGCGGTCCGCGACGGCATCCAGCGGCAGCTCCCCGGCCGGCTCGTCGGCGTGTCCGTCGACGCGGACGGCGCGCCCGCGCACCGGCTCGCGCTGCAGACCCGCGAGCAGCACATCCGGCGGGAGAAGGCCACCAGCAACATCTGCACCGCGCAGGTCCTGCTCGCGGTGATGGCGAGCATGTACGCCGTCTACCACGGCCCGGACGGGCTCGCCGCGATCGCGCAGCGCACGCACCGCCGCGCCGCCGAGATCGCCGCCGGGCTCCGCGCCGCGGGCGTCGACGTCGTGCACGGCGCGTTCTTCGACACCGTCCTCGCCCGCGTGCCCGGCCGCGCGGCGGAGGTCGTCGCGGCCGCCCGCGAGCGCCGCGTCAACCTCCGCCCGGTGGACGCCGACCACGTCGCCGTCGCCTGCGACGAGACGACGCTGCCCGTGCACGTCACCGCCGTGCTGGAGGCGTTCGGCGCCGCGCCCGCCGCCGAGTCCCCCGCCGAGGCGATCCCGGACGACCTGCGCCGCGAGAGCCCCTACCTGACCCACCCGGTGTTCCACGCGCACCGCTCCGAGACCGCGATGCTGCGCTACCTGCGCCGCCTCCAGGACCGCGACGTCGCGCTCGACCGGTCGATGATCCCGCTCGGCTCCTGCACGATGAAGCTGAACGCCACCGCCGAGATGGAGCCGATCACCTGGCCGGAGTTCGCGAACATCCACCCGTTCGCGCCGGTCGACCAGGCCGCCGGGTACGTCGAGCTGATCGGCGAGCTGGAGGACGCGCTCGCCGAGATCACCGGGTACGCGAAGGTGTCCGTCCAGCCGAACGCCGGGTCGCAGGGCGAGCTGGCCGGGCTGCTCGCCATCCGCGGCTACCACGCCTCGCGCGGCGACGACCGCCGGGACGTGTGCCTGATCCCGTCGTCCGCGCACGGCACCAACGCCGCCAGCGCCGTCATGGCCGGGATGCGCGTCGTCGTCGTGAAGTGCGACGACGGCGGCAACGTCGACCTCGACGACCTGCACGCCAAGATCGGGCAGCACGGCGACCGGCTCGCCGCGATTATGGTGACCTACCCGTCCACGCACGGCGTGTTCGAGGAGACGATCACCGACGTGTGCGCGGCCGTGCACGACGCGGGCGGCCAGGTCTACGTCGACGGCGCCAACCTCAACGCGCTCGTCGGGCTGGCCCGTCCCGGCGAGTTCGGGTCGGACGTGTCGCACCTCAACCTGCACAAGACGTTCTGCATCCCGCACGGCGGCGGCGGGCCGGGCGTCGGGCCGATCGGCGTCCGCGAGCACCTCGCCCCGTTCCTGCCGAACCACCCGCTGCGCGCCGAGGCGGGCCCGGACACCGGGGTCGGCCCGATCTCCGCCGCGCCCTGGGGCTCGGCGGGCATCCTGCCGATCTCCTGGGCCTACATCGCCATGATGGGACCGGACGGCCTCCGCGCCGCCACCGAGGGCGCGATCGTCGCGGCCAACTACCTCGCCGCCCGGCTCGGCCCGCACTACCCGATCCTCTACACCGGGCGGAACGGGCTCGTCGCGCACGAGTGCATCGCCGACCTCCGCAAGATCACCAAGGAGACCGGGATCACCGCCGAGGACGTCGCGAAGCGCCTCATCGACTACGGCTTCCACGCCCCGACCCTGTCGTTCCCGGTCGCCGGGACGCTGATGATCGAGCCGACCGAGTCCGAGGACCTCATCGAGCTCGACCGGTTCTGCGACGCGATGATCGAGATCCGCCGCGAGATCCAGCGGGTCGCCGACGGCGCCTACGACCGCGCGGACAACCCCCTCAAGAACGCCCCGCACACCGCCGCCTGCCTGCTCTCCGACGACTGGAAGCACGCCTACACCCGCGAGGAGGCCGCCTACCCGCTGCCCGCCCTCCGCGAGGACAAGTACTGGCCGCCCGTCCGCCGCGTCGACCAGGCCCACGGCGACCGCAACCTGATCTGCTCCTGCCCGCCCCCCGAGGCGTTCGAGGACTGAGACCGAGGACCGAGGATCGGGCGCTGAGGGTCGCCCCTCGGGGGCGGCGCACCCGCTAGGCTCGGGCGCGACCCGACCCCCGTGAGGGCAGCGCGTCCCCGACCCCAGAGGGCAGATCGATGAGCGAGTCCCCGGAGCCGGACCTCGACCCGGCGCAGGTGTGCGAGGAGGCCCGGAAGCTGGCCGAGAACGGCGAGGCCGACCGGGCGGCGGCGTTGTTCGGGACGGTGCTCGCGCTCGGCGACACGCCGTGCCGGGCGCGGGCGGCGCTCGGGCTCGCGGTCGTCCTCGACGACGCCGGGGACGTGGCCGGGGCCCGCGAGGCCGACCGGGCGGCGATCGCCACCGGCGACCCCGAGTACGGGCCGCGCGCCGCCTACCACCTGGCGCTCACGCACGAGCGGGCCGGCGAGCAGGCGCAGGCGGCGCCCGCGTGGCGGGTCGTGGTCGACTTCGGCAACCCGGCCTACCTGCCGCCCGCCCACCTCGCCCTCGCCCGGATCGCCGACGACGCCGGCGACTTCGACGAGGCGCGCGGCCACTGGGAGGCCGTGCTCGGCACGGGCGACGCCGAGTACGGCCCGCCCGCCGCGCACGACCTCGCCGAGCGGCTGCTGGAGCGCGGCGAGCCCGCGCGGGCGCAGCGCGTCCTGACCGCCGGGCTCCGGCTGGTCGACCGCGCCGCCGCGCCGTACGCGTACGCGCGGCTCGCGGTCGCGCTCGGCATCGCCTGCCTCGACCAGGCGATCGGCGCGTTCGACGCGGCCCTCGGGCAGGACCCGTCCGACCCGGAGGTCGGGCCGCTCGCCACCGAGCTGCTCGCCCGGACGCTGCCGCTGCGCGGGCGCGGCGGCGAGGCGTCCGAGGTGTGGCGGCGCGGCCTCGCCGACCCGGGGACGGCCGCGCAGGTCCGCGCCCGGCTCCGCCGCGACTTCGGCGGCGACGAGGACGACGCCGATCCCGCCGACCTGTGGTGGGAGCCCGTCGTCGAGCAGGCCGTCGCGGACGGGACGCTGCCCGCCCTCGCGGGCGACGCGTTCGGCGCGCTCGACCACATGTACGCGCTGCTCGCCGTCCGGGACGCGGGCGGCGCCGACGCCGGGGAGCGGCCGAGGGGCGACGCGGACGAGGCGCTCGGCAGGGCGGTGCGCGTCCCGGGCGGCTACGCCTGGGGGCCCCTGCTGCAGGAGAGCTTCGCCGAACGCCTCCGCCTCGCCATGGACGCCCCCGACCGCACCGACACCTGACCCGCGCGGGGTCGAGGGGCTAGTCGGTGATGCCGCGTTCGGCGACGACCTTCGTGATGCGGGCGCGGACCAGGTACTCGGTCGGGACGGCGTTGCGCGCCCCGAACTCCTCGGCGCGGTCGGCGCCCATGTAGCGGCCGCCGATGACGGTGGCCCAGCGGCGCATCTCGTCCAGGTCTTCGACGAGGGACGCCTCGGCCCGCATCATCACGTACGAGTAGGGCGGGGTCTGGTCGTCCACGCAGATGGACACGCGCGGGTCGCGGGCCAGCGCGCGGCCCTTGACGGTCGCGCGGGCCGTGTTGAACAGCACGTCGTCGCCGTCGAGGACGAACCAGACCGGCGTGACGTGCGGCGTCCCGTCCGCGGCGGTGACGGCCGCCTTGCCGGTGCGGGTGCCCGCCATGACGAACGCGCGCCATTCGGCGTCTGTCATTCGCTCCATCCGCCCAGTCTGCCGCAAAGATCATCTGGACGGCCCGCTACCGTGGGCGGATGGGCAGGCGGACGAAGCTGGTGACGGCGCACGGCCCGGCCGAGGCGACCGTGGACGCCGTGGACGACCCGGCGTTCCTGCTGGTCCTCACGCACGGCTCGAACGGCGGCGTGGAGGCGGCCGACCTGCTCGCCGTCCGGGAGGCGGCGCTCGGCCTCGGCGGCGCGGTCGCGCGGGTGACCCAGCCGTTCCGGCTCACCGGGCGGCGCGCGCCGGGCCCGGCGGTGAAACAGGACGAGGCGTGGCTGCAGGTCGTCGCGAAGCTGCGGCGGAGGTTCCGGGACGTCCCGCTCGTCCAGGGCGGGCGGAGCAACGGGGCGCGGGTCGCGTGCCGGACGGCGGCGGCCGCCGGCGCCGCCGGCGTGGTCGCGCTGGCGTTCCCGCTGCACCCGCCGGGCCGTCCCGAGAAGACGCGGGTGGACGAGTTGCGCGGCGCGGGCGTGGAGGTGCTCGTCGTCAACGGCGACCGGGACCCGTTCGGGGTGCCGGACGCGGCGGACGCCGCCGAGGTCGTCGTGCTGGCGGGGGAGCGGCACGACCTGAACCGCGACGCCGCCGCCGTCGGACGGGCGGCGGAGCCGTGGCTGCGGCGATGGGCGGGGCCCGCGGCGGGGTTGCGGGCGGCCCGTCCGGTGCGGACGGGCGGCCGTTGAGGGTCTTCGGTCCGGGCCCGGTGCGGGCCCGGAGTCCTGGGACGGATGGGCGGGACAGGTGGGCGTTGCCCCCGAGGATGATCACCCGTTTGAACTAGTCCCCCGTGGACGTGTTCAAGCGGCGGACGGAGTCAGTGGATCCGTCGGCCGGTGCGGTGCGATGACTTCCCCGTCGGGCAGCAGCTCACCGGTGTCCTCGAAGAGCACGACGCCGTTGCACAGCAGGCTCCACCCCTGCTCGGGGTGGGAGGCCAGCGTCCGTGCGGCGTCGCGGTCGGGCGCGTCGTGCGAGGGACAGGGCGGCTGGTGCGGGCACATCGTGTGCCTCCGGTCTCGTGCAACTGGTCGGTCGCGTACTTCCTTGTCTGACGCACCCCAGTGTGGAACGGTTCGTACCCGTCGGCTATAGCCCGTTGGGACGGTTGTCCGTTGGTACCGGAGTACCGGAGGCTGTGACCCTCCTCACCCCGAAGTGCCGGTACCCTCAGCGTCCCCGCCGCGCGACAACGGACGGAGAACGACACGCCGTCGCCGGGTGAAACCCCTACGATGTTCCGTGGGAACGGCTTTGCGAGGCGTGGGGGGAGTGAGGCCGGTGCGGGTCGCCCTGTCCGTCGCCTGCTTCGACGACGCGCTGTTCCCGGACACCGGGAAGGCCGTGACCGCGTTACTGGAGCGGCTCGGGCACGAGGTCGAGTACCCGCCGGGCCAGACGTGCTGCGGGCAGGTCCACTGGACGACCGGCTACCACCGCGAGGCCGCCGCGCTGGCCCGCGCGTACGCGGCGCTGTTCGAGGGCGCGGCGGCGGTGGTCGCGCCGTCCGCGTCGTGCGCGGCGGCCGTCCGCGACTCCTACCCGCGGCTGGCCCGCGCCGCCCGCGACCCGGCCCTCGCCCGCGCCGCCGAGGGCCTCGCCGTCTACGAGCTGACCGAGTTCCTGGTGGACGTCCTGGGCCTCACTGACGTCGGCGCGTACTTCCCGCACCGGGTGACCTACCACCCGTCCTGCCAGGCCGCGCGGGTGCTCGGCGTCGGCGACCGCCCGCTGCGGCTGCTGCGCGCGGTCCGCGGCCTCGACCTGGTCGAGCTGCCCGCGGCGGGGGAGTGCTGCGGGTTCGGCGGCGCGTTCGCGATGAAGAACTCCGACGTGTCGGTCGCGATGGTGGCCGACAAGGTCCGGCACGTCCGCGACACGGGCGCCGACGTGGTGTGCGCGGTCGACAACTCGTGCCTGGCGCACATCGGGGGCGCGCTGTCGCGGCTGCGCAGCGGCGTCCGGACGATGCACCTGGCCGAGATCCTCGCCGCGACGGGGCCGGCGTGACGGCCCCCTCCCGGCGGACGACCCCGTCCTCCACCCGGACGAGGCCCGGCGGCGGTCCGGTGCCGCTGCCGGCGCCGAAGTTCGCGAGCGCCGCGCGGTCCGCGCTGGCCGATACCGGTCTGCGCCGCAACCTGCGCGGCGCGACCGCCGAGGCGCGGGCGCGGACGTCCGCCGCCACCGCCGGGGCCGCCGACTGGGACGCCCTCCGGGAGGCGGGCCGCGCGATCGGGGACGCGGCGCTCCTCAACCTCGACGTCCACCTGGAGGAGCTGGAGCGGCGGGTGACCGAAACGGGCGGCGTCGTCCACTGGGCGGTCGACGCGGCCGAGGCGCGCGAGGTCGTCACCGGCCTGGTGCGCGCGTCCGGCGCGAAGGAGGTCGTGAAGGCGTCGTCGGCGACGCTCCGGGAGATCGGGCTGGACGCCGCGCTGGCCCGCGCCGGGGTGATCGCCTACGAGACGGCGATCGCGGATTTGGTCGTCGGGCTCGGCGGGGACGAGCCGTCCCACCTGCTGTCGCCCGCGCTGCACCGCGACCGCGCGGAGATCGCCGAGCTGTTCCGGCGGACGTTGCCCGCCGCCGGCCTCGGCGACGACCCGGCCGGGCTGGCCGCCGCCGCCCGCGCCCACCTGCGCGACCGGCTGCTGCGCGCCCGCGTCGCGGTGACCGGCGCGAACTTCCTCGTCGCCGAGACCGGGACGCCGGTGGTGCTGGAGTCCGAGGGCAACGCGCGGATGTGCCTGTCCCTGCCCGACACGCTGATCACCGTCGCGGGCATCGACAAGGTCGTCCCGTCGTGGGCCGACCTGGAGGTGTTCCTTCAGCTGCTGCCGCGCGCGGCGGGCGCGGGCCCGATGACCCCCTACGCCGCGTCGTGGCCGGGCGTGACGCCGGGCGACGGGCCGCGGGCGTTCCATCTCGTCCTGGTCGACAACGGGCGCACGCGGGTCCTCGCCGACGAGGTCGGGCGCGCCGCGCTGCGCTGCGTCCGCTGCTCGGCCTGCGTGAACGTGTGCCCCGTCTACGAGCGGACGGGCGGCCGCGCGTACGGGCCGGTGTACCCGGGGCCGATCGGCGCGATCCTCACCCCGCAGCTGCGCGGCGTGGAGAGCGCGGCCGACGCCTCGCTGCCGTACGCGTCGACGCTGTGCGGCGCGTGCGCCGACGTCTGCCCGGTGAAGATCGACATTCCGGGGGTGCTGGTGCACCTGCGGGGCGCGGTGGTGGAGTCGCGGCGGCGGCGCCCCGTCCCGACGCCGGAACTGGCGCTGATGCGCGGGCTCGCCTGGACGATGGGCGACGCCCGCCGCTACGAGACCGCGCTGCGCCGGAGCACCCGGTGGGCGCGGCTGCTGTCGCGCGGCGGCCGGATCCGCCGGCTGCCCGGCCTGCTCGGCAAGTGGACGGAGGCCCGCGACCTGCCCGCGCCGCCCGCCGAGAGCTTCCGCGCCTGGTGGGCCCGGAGGCGGCCGTGACGGCGAGCGTGCCGGTGGGGCGGTCATGACCGGCGGCGGTTCGCGCGCCGAGGTGCTGCGCCGGGTGCGGGAGGCGCTCGGCGGGTCGCGCGGCACGAGCCCGCCCGTCCCGCGCGGCTACGACCGGACGCTGCCCGAGGCCGAGGCCGCGACCAGGGCGGACGTCGTCGCGCTGTTCACCGAGCGGGTCGCCGCCAACCGGGCGGCGGTGCGGCACGTCAGCGCGGACGAGCTCGGCACCGCCGTCGCCGCCGCGCTGTGGGGGCGCGAGGCCAAGCAGATCGTCGTCCCCGCCGACCTGCCGTACGGGTGGCTGGCGGAGCTGGAGGGCGTCCGCGCGCTGGCCGATGCCCCGGCTCTGGATGCCGAGGCGCTCGGCGCGGTGGACGGCGTGGTCACCGGCTGCGCGGCGGCCGTCGCGCGGACCGGCACCGTGGTCCTCGACGGCGGCCGCGCGCAGGGCAGGCGGGCGCTGACGGCCGTGCCCGGCTACCACCTGTGCGTGGTGCACGCCGACCAGATCGTCGGGACGGTGCCGGAGGCGGTGCGGCGGCTCGACCCGTCCCGGCCGCTGACGTGGATCAGCGGCCCGTCGGCGACGCACGCGATCGAGATGGTCCGGGTGGAGGGCGCGCACGGCCCCTTGCACCTGGAGATCCTCGTCGTCGAGGACTGAGCCGGCGGGCTACTGGACGCTCCTGAGGACGAGGTCGAGCCCGGCGTCGAAGCGGTCGTCCCAGTTCACGGCCCGGTCGGCGCCGTCCTCGGCGGTGCCGCGGACCTCCAGCGCGGCGTGCCCGATGACGTAGCCGAGGAGGGTGTGCGCGGCGACGGCGGCGGTCTCCTCGCGGACGCCGCCGCGGCGCAGCACCTCGCGCAGCGACGTGACGGTGGTGACGAGCGCGGCGGGGTTGCGGCGGGTGACGACGAGGGGGAGGACGCCCGCGTGCGCGAGCAGGCGCGCCCGGTAGCCGCGGGCCCAGCCGCGCAGGACGTCCTGCCAGCCGGCCTGCAGCGCGACGGTGCCGGTGTCGGCGGGCGCGGACGCGACGTGCGCGACGAGCCCGTCGAGGAGCTGCTCCTTGCCGCGGGGGAGGTGGTGGTAGATCGCCATCGCCTCGACCTCCAGGGCGTCGCCGAGGCGGCGCATGGTGAGCCGGGCGAGGCCCTGGCCGTCGACGATGCGCAGCGCCGCGTCGATGATCCGCTCGGTGGACAGCGGCGCGCGGTGCTGGGCGTTGATGCTCGGTTGCCTGACCATAGTGAGCATGGACCTTACTACGTAAAGGGCCGGGGCGGGGTGTCCACCGTCACGACACGCCGCGCCGCCGCGTACCCTTTCCTCGTCCGGACGATTTCGCCGACCACGGCGCCGACCGACCACGACATCGACCGACCACACATCGACCGACCACGAGGCCGACCGCCGAAGGAGTACCGCCATGCCGCTGGGCCGCCGGGTGAGCAAGGACGTCGCCGAGCCGTACGAGGCCGACCGGCGGCTCGCCGCCGAGTACGACGAGCGGCTCGCGGCGGCGGGGGCGGCCGAGCGGGAGCTGCGGGACGCGCAGGGCGCGCCGACGCCCGAGCCGCGGCTGCGGGAGCTGACCGCGGCGTTCGACCAGGCGCTGACCGCCGTGCTCGCCGCCGCCGAGGCGGCCGAGCGGGTCGAGATGGGCCCGAAGGCGTACGCGACGGACGAGCAGGACGCGAAGGCCCGCCGCGCCGCGGAGATCGCCGCCCGCAAGGCCAGGGCGCGCCCGGCCGTCCGCCCGTGGACGGACGAGGTCGACCGCCTGCGCACCGCGCGCGAGGCGCACCGGCTCAGCTTCCGCACGCAGCCGACCGTCGTCCTCTGACCCCGGCCCGGCCCGCCGACCTGTGCCGACACAGTGTCGCCGGGTGGCACCGGGCACGGAACTTTGAGAGTCTGCCCTCTCGGGGGAGCGTCGGGGGGCGCCGCGCCGCGTGCCGCAGGAGCGCGCCGCGCGCGGCCGCGTCCCGGCGGAGGGGGCACATCGTGCTCTGGACGCGGGGGGAAGTCACGTGGAGCGCACGCCGCCGGATCGTGGCCGGGTGATCGAGTCCTACCAGGACGGGGTGGGGGCGATCCGGGCGCTGGCGGAGCAGGCCGGCGACTGGGACGCGCCGACGCCCTGCGCGGACTGGCGGCTCATCGACCTCGCCGGGCATCTGCGGTGCGTCGCGGAGAACTTCCTGGAGTACCTGCAGGACGCGCCCGACAGCCGGCTGGCGAAGCTGTTCGCGCAGGACGCCGCGTCCGCGGTGCTGATCAGGCAGCAGGCCAGGCAGAACGCGGCGGAGCTCGCGGTGCTGCCGGCGGAGCCGGGCCCCGCCCGGATCATGGCGTTCGGGGTGTCGGCGGGCGCGTACGCCGACCTGATGGCGGACATGTGGGACCGGACGCACCTGATCTACAAGGGCACGAAGTACACGGTCGGCGACCACGCGGGCGCGGCGTGCGTGGAGTGGCACCTGCACGCCTGGGACATGGCCCGCGCGATCGGGACGCGGTACCGCCCGCGCGACCCCGACCTGCTGGTGTCGGCGTGGCACTGGGGCGTCCCGCACCTGCCGCTGGAGTCGGGGGACTCGTGGGAGGCGGTGCTGCGGTCCTCGGGCCGCTCGCCGCGCTGGCCCGACCCGGGCGAGGGCGCGGGCCGGACGCGGGGACGGCGCGCCGGTCGCGGCGGGGTCAGGGGCCCGGCGACCATTCCGGGCGGTTCCGCGGGCAAGCCGGTCAGATGAGGGTGGTGGGACGCGGCGGACGGGGTAGGGGAGTGTTCGCGACGCGGCGGGGGAACGGAGATCGGACCGATGGCGACCTGCGAGGTCTGCGGCAACGACTACGACATGACCTTCGAGGTGCACGCGCAGGGTCAAGTGCACACGTTCGACTCGTTCGAGTGCGCGGTCACGCGGATGGCGCCGGTGTGCGAGAACTGCGGCTGCCGCATCATGGGGCACGGCGTGGACGTGAACGGGCACTGGTACTGCTGCGCGCACTGCGCCCGGATGGTCGATCCCGAGCGGGGGCGGCAGGCCAGGGACGCCGTCCTCGCCTGACCCTCCAGACGGGCCTGATCGCTGGACGGCCTGAGCGCTGTGACGGGCCCGCGAGCGGGTCTGGTCGTCGAGCGACCCGGCCGTGCCGTCGGCCCGGCCGTCGACGCAGGGTCGGCGCGGGTCAGGGGACGTCGCGGCCCGCGAGCGCGGCGGACAGGCCGGCGCCGAAGGGCTGCGCCGCGCCGTCCTCCAGGTAGACGGCGCGGCCGGTGGCCATGGCGTGCAGGCTCGGCCCCATCCGCCGGGAGACGTGCGGCGGCGCCAGCTCGGGGATCTTCTCCGGCGCGACGAGAATGTGGTCGGACAGCTCGTCGGGCGGCAGCCGGATCGCGGCGATCTCCTCGCCGGTGATCGTCCCGCCGAACACGAAGACGTTGACGGCGTCGACGCCGTCGTCGCGCGGCGGGCCCCAGTCGACGCAGGCGAGGCCGTCCAGGCGGGGGACGAGGCCGAGCTCCTCCGCGCACTCGCGCACGCACGCCGCCAGCGGGGACTCGTCGGTCTCGATGACCCCGCCGGGCAGGTACCAGCCCTCGCTGTAGGTGGGCTTGACCAGCAGGACCCGCCCGAGGTCGTCCAGCAGCAGGGCCGCCGCGGCGCCGCGGGAGCGCGGCAGTGAGGCGTAGTAAGCAAGGTCGGGCATGTACCGAGGTTAGGCGCGATCATGGCCGCGCGAGCCGGGCGGGGTGGGGGTGTGGGCCGCATCCTTCCAAGAGATCGACAAGGCGCCGCGAATCCGTTCGGAGATCCGGGCAATGGTGACGAAAGGTCCCTAACGCAGATCGACAACGCTTGACACGCGATCGTCAATGCGGACCGAACAAAACATGCGTTACCTTCGGGCCTCATCGGAGAGGCCGCGAAAGGCCAGGTCCGGGAGTGCCGTGGCGGGCCGTGAGCGCTACCGCCCGGCGTGCGAGCCGCGTCCGCCGGTCTCGGCGCGGGCGTCCTCGCCCGGCTGTCGGCACGGTCCGGGCTCGCCGAACCGCGTGTCGTGGTGGGCGAGGACCCGCAGGATCAGGTCTTTGAACAGGCGGACCTCGTCCGCGGACAGCGGCTCGAACAGCACCTCGTTCAGCCGGGCGCGGTCGGCGAGGGCCTCGCCGAGGGCGAGCCTGCCGTCCTCGGTGGCGTCCAGGGCGTAGCGGCGGCGGTCCTCGGGATCGCGGCGGCGCGAGACGTGCCCGGCCTCCTCCAGCGCGTCGACGATGCCGACCAGGTCGCCGGGGTCCATCCGCAGCTCGGCGGCGACCTCGCGCTGCGACATCGGCCCGAGCCGGGCGACGCACGCGAGGACGAGCATGTGCGGCAGCCGCAGCCCACCGGGGAACATGCGGACCGAGGTGCGCCGCGCGAGCCGCATCAGCTCGAACATCAGATAGGTGGCCGAGTCGCGCATCGGGTCGGGCCGGTCGTCCACGTCCCCCTCCCTCGGGATTCGGTTGGCATGTCCTTTTTCTCTTGACCTGAGAGATAGGCTATCCCTACCGTTGGTTGGTCCACAAATGTGGGCCGGTGCGACCCGGAGGGAGACCGGATGCCGGACGGGGGACCGGCCGTCGAGGTCGACGGCCTGATCAAGCGCTTCGGGGACGTGGAGGCCGTGCGCGGCATCGGCTTCGCCGTCCGTCCCGGGGAGATCTTCGGGTTCCTCGGGCCGAACGGCGCCGGCAAGTCCACCACGATCAACATGCTGTGCACGCTGCTGAAGCCGTCCGGCGGGCGGGCGCTGGTCGGCGGGTACGACGTGGTGTCCGAGCGCGACGCGGTGCGCCGCAACATCGGCCTGGTGTTCCAGGACACGACGCTCGACGGCTACCTGTCCGGCGAGCAGAACCTGCGCTTCCACGCCGAGCTGTACGGCGTGCCGAGGGCGGTCACCGCCGACCGGATCCGGCAGGTGCTGGAGATGGTCGGCCTGTGGGAGCGGCGTTCCGACCTGGTGCAGACCTACTCCGGCGGGATGAAGCGGCGGCTGGAGATCGCGCGCGGCCTGCTGCACTCCCCGCGGGTGCTGTTCCTGGACGAGCCGACCGTCGGCCTCGACCCGCAGACCCGCGCGTCCATCTGGGACTACATCCGCCAGCTCAAGGACGCCGAAGAGATCACGATCTTCATGACGACCCACTACATGGACGAGGCCGAGTTCTGCGACCGCATCGCGATCATGGATTCGGGGCGGATCGTCGCGCTGGACACCCCCGAGGCGCTCAAGGCGGGCGTCGGCGAGGACCGGGTCCGCATCCAGACCGCCGACGACGAGGCCGCGATCGCCGCGCTCAAGGAGCGGTTCGACCTGGAGGCGGTCCTGTCCGAGGGCGCGGTCGCCTTCTCGGTGGCGTCGGGGGAGGCGTTCGTGCCGCGGCTGTTCGCCGAGCTCGGCGTGCCGATCCGGTCGGTGAGCGTGTCCCGGCCCTCCCTGGACGACGTGTTCATGTCCTTCACCGGTTCGACGATCCGCGACGCCGAGGCCGGTGCGGGCGACCGCATGCGCAGCGCGATGCGCGCGATGCGGCGCTAGGCGGGGACGGGCGAGGAGAGGAGAGACGATGGCGAGTTCGGTCAAGGCCGCCGCTCCGGTCGCCGACGTGGTCCGCGTCCGGGTGCCGGAGCCGGGCCTGCGGCAGGACGTGCGCGCGGTGCGGATCGTCCTGCACCGGGAGCTGATCCGGTTCTGGCGCGACAAGCTGCGGATGGTGTCGGGGCTGGTCCAGCCGGTGCTGTGGCTGCTGGTCATGGGCACCGGGCTGTCGAACCTGATGGCGAGCGGCGGCGGAGCGCACGGCGACATCGATTTGAAGACGTTCATCTTCCCGGGCGTGTGCGCGATGTCGGTGATGTTCACCGCGATGTTCTCCGCCGGGTCGATCGTGTGGGACCGCGAGTTCGGGTTCCTGCGCGAGATGCTCGTCGCGCCGGTCAGCCGCAGCGCGATCGTCATCGGGAAGTGCATCGGCGGCGCGCTCGTCGCGACGCTGCAGGGCGCGGTGATCGTGGCGCTGGCGGGGCTGGCGGGCGTCCCCTACGACCCGGCGCTGCTGGCGGAGCTGCTCGGGCTGATGTTCATCGGCGCGTTCGCGCTGACCGGGTTCGGCGTGATGATGGCCGCGCGGATCAAGCAGATGCAGTCGTTCTTCGGCCTGATGCAGATGGCCATGATGCCGATGATGTTCCTGTCCGGGGCGCTGTACCCGCTGAACGGGCTGCCGACGTGGCTGACCGTCCTGACCCGGTTCAATCCGCTCACCTACGCGGTCGACCCGCTGCGCCAGGCGGTGTTCCGCCACCTGGACCTGACGCCCGCGCTTGAGCGGACGTTCAACCCGGGCGTGACGTGGAACGGCTGGGTCGTCCCGGTGTGGCTGGAGATCGTCATCGTGCTGTGCATGGGCTTCGGGCTGATGGGCGTCGCCATCGTCGAGTTCCGCCACGCCGACTGACTCTGCGAGATCCGCCCGTCACCGCTCGTGATGCTGAATACTGGGCTCGCTACTTTCGGCGTCTGCTCGGATTCGAAGGGTGATGGTATCCAGGTGAACGGGTATCGGGCGATGTGGCGTGGGACGGCGGCCGTGGCGGCGGTCGTCGCGGCGACGGCGGTCCCCGCGACGGCGGACGGGCGGCCGGCCCACGCCGTCCCCGCGGCGCGGGCGGCGGACGCGGGGCCGGGGCTGCGGATCACGCGGTTCCTGGGGGAGCGGACCCTCCCGCACATGATGAGGTTCGAGGGCACGACCGTCGGCGGCCTGTCGGGCATCGACCGCGACCCCCGCACGGGGACGTGGTACATGATCTCCGACGACCGCTGGCGCTACGACCCGGCCCGCTTCTACACCGGGAGCGTCGACATCGACCCGCGCACCGGCGCGTTCTCCGGCGTCCGGATCAGCGGGGTCTCGACGCTGCGGCGGGCGGACGGCACCCCCTATCCGGCGTTCGGGCGGCCCGAGTCCGCCGATCCGGAGAGCATCCGCTACGACCCGGAGTCGGGACGGGTCCTGTGGGGCGACGAGGGCGACCGTCCGGACGAGGCCCACGCGGGCATCCCGGTGTCCGACCTGTCGGTGCGGTGGGCGCGCCGCGACGGCGCCTACGGCGGTGAGGTGACCGTCCCGCCGAACCTGAAGCAGACCGACGGGCATCGCGGGCCGCGCCGCAACTTCGGGTTCGAGGGCGTGACACTCACCCGGGACGGCGTCGCCGCGATGGTCGAGGGGCCCCGCTACGAGGACGGCGACCCGCCGTCCACCCGGCACGGCGCGCTCGCCCGGCTCACGCTGTGGGACCGGTCGGGGCGGGCGCGGGCGCAGTACGCCTACCCGGTCGACCGGCTCGCGGCGGCGCCCGTCCCGGCGGACGGCGGCGCCGACAGCGGCGTCTCGGAGATCCTCGCGGTGGGGCGCCACCGGTTCCTGGCGCTGGAGCGGTCGTGGATCGAGGGCGTCGGGTACAAGGCGAAGCTGTACGAGTTCGACACGCGCGGCGCGTCCGACGTCCTCGGCCACGACTCGCTGGCCCGCGGCGCCGGGTACCGGGCGGTCTCCAAGCGGCTCGTCGCCGACCTCGGCCGCTTCGGCGGGACGACCCAGAACCTGGAGTCGATGAGCTGGGGGCCGCGGCTGCGCTCGGGCGAGTGCACGCTGGTGGTCGGGTCGGACGACAACTTCGACTCGCGGGAGGTCACGCAGTTCCTGGCGTTCGCCGTGGACGGCTGCCGCTCCGTGCCCCGCTGAACCGGCCAAAACCGCGGATGGGAAGGCCCGCTGGACCGGTACCGGTCCAGCGGGCCTTTCCACGGGTCGGGCGCGTGTCAGACGGCGAAGTCGAGCAGCGGGCTCGCGTTGCTCGGGTGCCGCAGTTTGGACAGCGACTCCTTCTCCAGCTGCCGGATCCGCTCGCGGGTCAGCCCGAGCGCCTTGCCGATCTCGTCGAGGGTGCGGGGCGTCCCGTCGTACAGCCCGAACCGCATCGCCATGATCTTGGCCTCGCGCGGCGACAGGATGTCGAGGGTGCGGCGCAGCTGGTCGGCCATGAGCTGCCGGTCGACCAGCTCGGACGCCTCGGGGCAGTCGGTGTCCTCGATGAGGTCGCCGATGCGGGTCTCGCCGTCCTCGCCGATGGTGGAGTCCAGGCTGATCGGCTGGCGGCTGGTGCGCAGCAGCTCGCGGACCTGCTCGGGGCTCTTGTCGAGCTCGGCGGCCAGCTCCTCGGGGGTGGGCTCACGGCCGAGGCGCTGGTGCATGTCGCGCTCGACGCGGCTGAGCTTGCTCAGCATCTCCAGGACGTGGACGGGCAGCCGGATCGTCCTGGCCGAGTCGGCGAACCCGCGCTGGATCGCCTGCCGGATCCACCACATGGCGTAGGTGGAGAACTTGTAGCCCTTGGAGTAGTCGAACTTCTCCACGGCGCGGATCAGGCCGAGGTTGCCCTCCTGGACGACGTCCAGCAGCGACAGGCCCCGGTCGGAGTACTTCTTGGCGACCGAGACCACGAGCCGGAGGTTGGCCTCCAGCATGTGCGCCTTGGCGCGGCGGCCGTCGGCGGCGACCCATTCCAGGTCGGCGCGCACGGCGGGGGAGAGGTCGTCGTTCTCCAGCTTGTGCTCGGCGTACAGGCCGGCCTCGATGCGCTTGGCGAGGTCGACCTCCTGCTCGGCGGTGAGGAGCTGGCGGCGTCCGATGGCCTTGAGGTAGGTGTGGACGGAGTCGCCCATGGCGGTGGACTGGTCGTCCAGGTCGGCTCCGGTGTCGGCGGCCTCGACCTCGGTGACCTCGAACCCGTCGTCGGGGGACGCGGCGTCCTCGTCGCGGCTCCGCGCCGGGGCCTTCTCGGCGGACCTGCCCGCCGTCCTGCCGGCGCTCTTGCGGGTCTTGGCGCTCTTGGCCGGGCGCCGGGCGGTGCCGGGCGTCGCCTGGGCGGTGTCGCCGCCGTCGTGCTCGGCGGCCGCGGCCATCTTGCGGACGGTGTCGGCCTCCCCGGCCAGGCTGATCCCGGCCTCGGACAGCTCGCGTAGGATGGAGCGGCCCTGCGCCGGGCTGAGGCCGGCCGATTCGAAGGCCCCCCGCACCTCGTCGAGCGAGAGGCGCCCTTGGGCGCGGCCACGCTTCAGGAGGTCGTCGAGCGCGGGGCTCGCCGACTCCGTGAGCGGGGTCTCTACGGCGCTTCGCGGCATGGGGACACCCCCCTCCCTTCGGTGGTGTGAGTGCGGCGCGGATTGTGTTCGCTCGTGGCGCACGCACTTAACGGAACGTCGCGGAGCCGGTCCGTTGTTCCCGGCGCCGGGGGATCGGCGTCCCGATGGGGATCGTCGGAGGAGCGATCCAGTGGATCGTGGTGCCCGAGGCGGGGCGTTTCACACGCCGTTTCGCACCGCCGTCCCGGACAGGACCTACCTTACTGCGTAAAGGCCCTGAGCGTTGGCGATTCCCCCAAGAGAACCTACGATTCCGAGCGCTTGGGACGCAGCGTCCCGCCGTACCGGGCGATGACACGTTCGCGCAGCTCAGGGTCGTCGCGGGGGACGGGTTCGAGGAAGACCTCGTCGATCTCCTCGTGCGCGCCGCGCAGCTCGTGCGCCATCCGGACGCAGGCGCGCTCGACGTCCCCGGCGGTGAGGGAGTCGCGGAAGTCCAGCCGGGCGCAGACGAGGACGCGGTCGGCGCCGAACGTCACGGTGACGATGTCGACGACCCAGTCGATCTCGGGCTCGTCGCCGAGGCGGGCGCGGACGTCGGCGACGAGCCGCGGGTCGGCCTGCGTGCCGATCAGCAGGCTGAGATTGATCCGGCCGAGGATGAGCGCGACGGCGGTGAGCAGCACGCCGATGAGGAGCGACCCGACGGCGTCCCAGACGGCGGAGCCGGTGAGCTGGTGCAGGCCGAGGCCGCCGAAGGCGAGGAGGAGGCCGATCAGGGCGGCGGAGTCCTCCAGCAGGACGCTGACGGACGCGGGCTCGTCGGTGCGGCGGATGTAGGCGCCGAGCGGCAGGTCCGCGGCGCGGGCGGCGTCGCGGACCTGCCGGATCGCCTGCTGCCACGACACCGCCTCCAGGACGAACGCGATGCCGAGGACGGCGAAGCCGACGACCGGGCCGCCCTCGTCGCCCGTCCGGTGCCCGAGGAGGGTCTGGACGCCCTGGTAGTAGGAGAACAGGGCGCCCATTCCGAAGATGGCGACGGCGACGAGGAGCGTCCAGATGTAGCGCTCCTTGCCGTAGCCGAGGGGGTGGCGGCGGTCGGCGGGGCGCCCGCTGCGCCGCAGCCCGACCATGAGCAGGACCTCGTTGAAGGTGTCGGCGACCGAGTGCGCGGCCTCGGCGGCCAGGGACGCCGACCCGGTGATCAGCGCGGCGACGATCTTCGCGATGGCGATACCCAGGTTGGCGGCGAGGGCGAGCGCGACGGTGAGGGTGCTCTCGTCGCCGGTTTCGTGGTCGGTCTCGTCCGGAGGCATGCTCGTGCATCTCCCCGGGAGACGGGCCCGCCATGCGCTCGGATCAGGAGCGGGGGGCTCGCAGCCGGGCGCGGTCGGGCTTGCCGGAGGCGAGCAGCGGGATGGCGTCGACGAGTTCCAGCTCGCGGGGCGCGGCGTGGGCGGGCATGGTCTCGCGGACGAGGGCGCGCAGTTCGGGCAGGTCGGGGCGGTCGGCCGAGCCGGGCACGACGACGGCGGTCACGCGCTCGCCCCAGTCGGGGTCGGGGCGTCCGACGACGACGACGTCGCGGACGCCGGGATGCCGGGCGAGCGCGGCGGCGACCTCGCCCGCGACGACCTTCTCGCCGCCGGTGTTGATCACGTCGTCGACGCGGCCGCGGACGCGGAGCAGGCCGTCCTCCAGGGCGCCGAGGTCCTGGGTGACGAACCAGTCGCCGTCGCGGGCGGCGGCGGTCAGGTCGGGGCGCAGCCGGTAGCCGGTGAACAGGGACGGCCCGGCGAGGCGGATGCGGCCGTCCGGGGTGAGATCGGCGCGCATGCCGGGCAGGGGCGTCCCGTCGTAGACGCAGCCGCCGCAGGTCTCGCTCATGCCGTAGGTGGTGTGGACGCGGGCGCCGCGGTCGCGGGCCTCGGCGAGCAGGGCGGGCGGGGCGGCGGCGCCGCCGAGGACGATGGCGCCGAGCCGGGCGAGGTCGGCGCCGGCGTCCAGGAGGCGGCGCAGCTGGGTGGGGACGAGGGACACGTGCGTGCCGGGCGGCGCGGCCTCGATGGCGGCGGGGTCGAAGCGGGGCGTGATGATCGGTTCGGTTCCGGCGGCGAGGGCGCGGACGAGGACCTGGACGCCGGAGATGTGGCTGGTCGGGACGCAGCACAGCCACCGGTCGCCCGGGGCGGCGCCGATGCGGTCGAGGGTGCCCGCGGCGGAGTGCCGCAGCGCGGCGGCGGACAGCTCGGCGATCTTGGGGGTGCCGGTGGAGCCGGACGTGGCGATCAGCACGGCGGTGCCGGGCGCGACGGGGACGCGCCCGGCCGAGGACGCGCGGGGCCGCAGCCCGTCGGAGGTCTCGACGGCGTCCGGAGCGAGGGCGTCCAGCAGGGCGCGGAGGGCGGGCTCGGGCGTCGCGGGGGAGATCGGGCAGATCGCGGGACCGCCGTCGAGCGCGGCCGCGAGGGCGCGCAGCAGCCGCGGGCCCGGCGGCAGGACGACGGCGTGCAGTGGACGATCCATGGCGCCATCAGCGTAGACGACCCCGCTGAACGCGTTCAAACGGGGAGGCGGTTGAATGGACGCGAGCGCCGCCGCCCCCGGGGCGGGCGCGGGCCGCCCGGCCGGATCGCCGACGGAGAGGAAGCCATGGTCTCGGAGCTGTTCGACGCGGACGCCTGGAAAGAGGTCGAGGGGTTCGGGTTCACCGACATCACCTATCACCGCGCGGTGGACCACGGGACGGTCCGGGTGGCGTTCGACCGTCCCGAGGTGCGCAACGCGTTCCGCCCGCACACCGTCGACGAGCTGTACCGGGCGCTGGACCACGCGCGGATGTCCAGCGACGTCGGCTGCGTCCTGCTGACGGGCAACGGCCCGTCGCCGCGCGACGGCGGCTGGGCGTTCTGCTCGGGCGGCGACCAGCGCATCCGCGGCAAGGACGGCTACAAGTACGCCGACGGCGACACCTCCGACACGATCGACCCGGCGCGGGCGGGGCGGCTGCACATCCTGGAGGTGCAGCGGCTGATCCGGTTCATGGGCAAGGTCGTGATCTGCGTGGTGCCGGGCTGGGCGGCGGGCGGCGGGCACAGCCTGCACGTGGTGTGCGACCTGACCCTGGCGAGCCGGGAGCACGCGCGGTTCAAGCAGACCGACGCGGACGTGGCGAGCTTCGACGGCGGGTTCGGGTCGGCGTACCTGGCGCGGCAGGTCGGCCAGAAGTTCGCCCGGGAGATCTTCTTCCTGGGCGACGCCTACGACGCGGAGGCGGCGCACCGGATGGGGATGGTGAACGCGGTCGTCCCGCACGCCGAGCTGGAGGCGACGGCGCTGGAGTGGGCGCGGAAGGTCAACGGGAAGAGCCCGACGGCGCAGCGGATGCTGAAGTACGCGTTCAACCTGATCGACGACGGGCTCGTCGGGCAGCAGGTGTTCGCGGGGGAGGCGACACGGCTCGCCTACGGCACCGACGAGGCGGCCGAGGGCCGGGACTCGTTCCTGGAGAAGCGCGCCCCCGATTGGTCGCGTTACCCGTGGTATTACTAGGCATCTAACGCACGGTGTGATCTGGAATGCCGTGATAGTGGCGTGATGGTCCGCTGATTCGGCGGGCGAGGTCTGGGGGTCTGGCGGGTGCGGGTGTACTCCATCCCGATGCGGACGCGGTTCCGCGGTGTGACGCGGCGGGACGGTCTCCTCGTGCGCGGCCCGGCCGGGTGGGGGGAGTTCTCGCCGTTCGCCGAGTACGGCCCGGCGGAGTGCGCGCGGTGGCTGGCGGCGGCGCGGGAGGCGGCGTTCGAGGGGTGGCCGGCGCCGGTCCGCGACCGGGTGCCGGTGAACGCGACGATCCCGGCGGTCGGTCCGGAGCGGGCGTTCGAGCTGGCCAAGGAGTCGGGGTGCCGGACGGCGAAGGTGAAGGTGGCCGAGCGGGGCCAGTCCGACGCCGACGACCTGGCGCGGGTGGAGGCGGTCCGCGACGCGCTCGGCCCGGAGGGCCTGGTCCGCGTCGACGTGAACGGGGCGTGGGACGTCGACCACGCGGCCCGGATGGTCCGGTCGCTGGACCGGTGGGGCCTAGAGTACGTGGAGCAGCCGTGCGCGACGCTCGCGGAGCTCGCGGCGGTGCGGCGGCGGGTGGACGTGCCGGTCGCCGCGGACGAGTCGATCCGCCGCGCCGAGGACCCGCTGAAGGTGCGGGCGGCGGAGGCGGCCGACATCGCGGTGCTGAAGGTGCAGCCGCTCGGCGGGGTCGCGGCGGCGCTGCGGGTGGCCGAGGCGTGCGGGCTGCCGGTGGTGGTGTCGAGCGCGGTGGAGACGTCGGTGGGCCTCGCGGCCGGGGTGGCGCTGGCCGCCGCCCTGCCGGAGCTGCCGTACGCGTGCGGGCTGGGGACGCTGTCGCTGCTGGCGGGCGACGTGGTCGCCGATCCGCTGTGGCCGGTGGCGGGCGAGATCGCGGTGCGGCGTCCCGAGGTGGACGAGGCGTCCCTCGCCCGGTGGGAGGCGCCCGACGCGGCCGGCTGGCGGGCCAGGGCGCTGGCGGCGCAGGAGCGTCTGGACGGCCCGGACGTGATCGAGGCGGCCCGATGACCGCGGCGAGGCGAGGATCTCCGGGCCCTGTTCCCAGGGGCGGGAAAGGCGGGGCGTCGTGAACCCGGCGACCGCGCTGGCCACCGTCCTGGTGGACGAGCTGCTGCGGTGCGGGATGACCGACGCGGTGCTGGCGCCGGGCTCGCGGTCGGCGCCGCTGGCGCTGGCGCTGCACGCGGCCGAGGAGGCGGGGCGGCTGCGGCTGCACGTCCGGATCGACGAGCGGTCGGCGTCGTTCCTCGGTCTCGGGCTGGCGAAGCGGTCGGGGCGGCCGGTGGCGCTGGTGTGCACGTCGGGGACGGCGGCGGCGAACTTCCACCCGGCCGTGGTGGAGGCGCACGAGTCGTGCGTCCCGCTGGTGGTGGTCACCGCGGACCGTCCGCCCGAGCTGCGGGACACGGGCGCGAACCAGACGATCGACCAGGTGAAGCTGTACGGGACGGCGGTGCGGTGGTCCACCGAGGTGGGCGTGCCGGAGAACCGTCCGGGGATGGTGGCGTACTGGCGGTCGCTGGTGAGCCGGGCGTGGGGGCTGGCGCAGGCGCCGGCGGCGGGCCCGGTGCATCTGAACGCGGCGTTCCGGGAGCCGCTGATCCCGGACGGCGACGAGTCGTGGTGCGAGCCCCTCGACGGCGACGCGACCGGCGCGTGGACGAAGGTGCGCGCGGCGACGCCGGGGTCGGTGCTGCACGTCCCGCCGACCCGCCGGGGTGTGCTGGTGGTGGGGGACGGGGCGTCCAACGTCAAGCGGTACGTGGCGGCGGCGTCGATGGCGGGCTGGCCGGTGCTGGCGGAGCCGAACGGCAACGCCCGCTACGGCGACCACGCGCTGTCGTCGCACCATTTCCTGCTGGGGGTGGGGGAGTTCGTGGAGCGGCACCGCCCGGAGGTGGTGGTGACGCTCGGCAAGCCGGGGCTGTCGCGTCCGCTGCTGTCGCTGCTGCGGCGGGCGGAGGAGCACATCGTCCTGTCGCCTGACCTGGCGCGCTGGCCGGACCCGGTGCGGTCGGCGACGCAGGTCGCGCAGGAGGTCGAGATCCCGGTGGTGTCCGGGGACGACGCGTGGCTGAAGTCGTGGCGGACCGCCGACCTGGCCGCCGCGGCGGCCGTGGACGAGGTGCTGGACGCGGCGCCCGGGGTGAGCGAGCCGCGGCTGGCCCGCGACCTGGTGGCGGGGCTGCCGGGCGGGTCGCTGCTGTTCACGGCGGCGAGCATGCCGATCCGCGACCTGGACCAGGTGATGCGGCCGCGGCGCGGGATCCGGGTCATGGCGAACCGGGGCGCGAGCGGGATCGACGGGCTGGTGTCCACGGCGATCGGCGCGGCGCTGGCGCACAGCGGCCGGTCGTACGCGCTGCTGGGCGACCTGGCGTTCCTGCACGACCAGAACGGCCTGGTCATCGGGCCGCGCGACGAGCGTCCCGACCTCGCGATCGTGGTGGTGAACAACCAGGGCGGCGGGATCTTCTCGCTGCTGCCGCAGGCGGCGCTGGCGGGCCCGTTCGAGCGGGTCTTCGGCACGCCGCACCAGGTGGACCTCGCGGGGGTGGCGGCGGCGCACGGCGTCCCGTATCGGCGGCTGGACGCGCCGGTCGACCTGCCGAAGGCGATCGCGGGGGAGGGCCTGCGGATCGTGGAGGCCCGCACCGACAGGGAAGCGAACGCGGCCCTGCACGCCGAGATGCGCAAGGCGGCCCACGCCGCCGTCCGAGCCGTCCTGTCCTGAGCCCTCACCGAGGGACGTCCTCGGTATTTCAACCTTCAACTTACAATGTAAAGGCCCTGGGCGTTGTGCCCCTCCCACATCCGAAAAATCAAAAACCAACCAACTAGTTCAGCAGCCGGGCGCGGAGGGCGTCGGTGTCGTCGGGCGTCCAGCCGTGGCCGGACAGCCAGCCGGTCGTGCCGCCGAACTCCTCGTCCACGCGGGTCAGGAGCTTGTCCATGACGGCCGGGTCGAGCCGGTGCGCGTCCGGGGGACGGGAGCTCAGGTCGTCGGCGTAGGTGGCGCTGGCGCGCAGCCGCTCCACGACCGCGTCGATGCGCTCGCCGCTCAGGGCGTAGTCGGTGACGATCGCCTCGCGGGTGACGCCCGCGACGTCGAGGGCGACGGCGCAGACGACGCCGGTGCGGTCCTTGCCCGCGGCGCAGTGGACGAGCGCGGCGCCGTCGGTGCGGGTCATCACGCGGAGGGCGGCGACGATGGAGTCGCCGCGGTCGGCGAGGTAGCCGAGGTAGAGGTCGATGGTGCGGTCCTGTTCGGCGGCGTCTGCCGGGCCGCCGGGCCGGTCCTGCCAGGGGAGCGCCTTGTCGACGTCGACCTGCGCTGTGGTCTCGGGCGCGGTGGCGGCGGCGTCGGTGTGGCGTCCGCGTTCGGGGAACAGCGACAACTGGTGGACGGTCACGGACGGTACCCGGGTCATGGGCCCGGGTCCTTCGAGCCGGACCTCGGCGTCGCTCCGCAAGTCGATGACGTTCTTGACCTCGTAGTCGTCGAGGAGGACGCGGACGTCGGCGACGGTGAGGTCTTGGAGGTTGTCGGCGCGGAGCACCCGGGCGCGGCGTGTGAGGTGTCCGTCGGTGGTGGGGAGGCCGCCCAGGTCGCGGGCGTTGGCGGCGCCGTGCAGGTCGATCCACCGGGTGTCGTCCATGAATTGTGACCCTATATGGCCGTCGTGCGAGGTCTTTCGCTCAGGGTCCGGTTCCCGGGGGCGTGCGTCCGGGCGGCGTGGGAGGTGGCGTGGTGGTACGGCGTGGCACGGGCGGTGGTCCGGGGGAGCGAGGGGTTGTGGGCCCGACCGGGACCTGGGAGCCAGTCCGGGGATGGCTCCGCAGCGTGGAGACGTCCCGGTCTTACGCTCCGTAGTTTTTCGGGCAGTCGCTTTCCCTGTTCCGTGAGATGGAGGCTTCATGCCCGCGACCCTGCACGCTCCGCCCGCCCCGCCCGTCCCGTCCGTAGCGGCGGGGAGGCCGGGGAGCGATTTCGCTCCGCTGGCGCGGCGGGTCCGCGAGAGCGGCCTGCTGGATCGGCGGCGCGGCTACTACGCGCGGGCGATCGGGCTGAACCTGGCGGCGACGGCGGCGGTGTGGGCGGCGATCGCGTGGGCGGGGGACGGGTGGTGGACGGTCCTGCTGGGGGTTCCGCTGGCGGTGCTGGCGGCGCGGACGGGGTTCCTCGGGCATGACGCGGGGCACCGGCAGATCGCGCGGAGCGCCCGCGCGAACCGGGTGCTGGGTCTGGTGCTGGGGAATCTGCTGTTGGGGATGGGGCACGGCTGGTGGAGCGACAAGCACAACCGGCATCACGCCAATCCGAACCATGTCGGGAAGGACCCGGACGTGGGGGAGGGGATCCTGGCGTGGACGCAGGAGCAGGCCGGGCGGCAGCGCGGGGTGTTGCGGTGGGTGGCGCGGCATCAGGCGGCGCTGTTCTTCCCGCTGCTGACGCTGGAGGGGCTGAACCTGAAGGTGGGGAGCCTGCTGTTCCTGCGGGGGCGGTCGCGGCGTGATCAGTTGGTGGAGGGCGGGTTGCTGCTCGCTCACGCGGCCGGGTATCTGGCGTTGGCGTTCACGTTGCTGCCGGCGGCGCAGGCGGTGGCGTTGATGGTGGTGCAGCATGCGCTGTTCGGTGTGCATCTGGGTGCGGTGTTCGCGCCGAACCACAAGGGGATGGCGATGCCGGCGCCGGGGGAGAAGTGGGATCATCTGCGGCGGCAGGTGCTGACGTCGCGGAACGTGCGGGGCGGCGTGGTGGTGGACTGGTTGATGGGCGGGTTGAACTACCAGATCGAGCACCATCTGTTCCCGGGGGTGCCGCGGTGCAGTCTGCGGCGGTTGCGTCCGCTGGTGCGGGAGCATTGCGCGGCGGTGGGCGTCCCGTATGCGGAGACGGGGTTGGTGGCGTCGTACCGGTTGGCGCTGGGGCACATGCGTGAGGTCGGTGAGCCGTTGCGGTAGGGGCCCGCGGGGGTGCGGCCGGGGGTTATGCTCCGGCCATGCCGGAGGGACATACCGTTCATCGTCTGGCCGCCGAGCATCAGCGAATGTTCGGCGGCCGTCGTGTCGAGGCGTCGAGTCCGCAGGGTCGTTTCGCGGAGGGTGCGGCGCGGCTGGACGGGCGGGTTGTGGTGGACGCGGACGCGCACGGGAAGCATCTGTTGCTGGGGTTCGATGATGATCGGACGTTGCACGTCCATCTGGGGATCTACGGCAAGTGGGTGTTCGGTGAGGGTGCGGCGCCGGTTCCGGTGGGTGCGGTGCGGTTGCGTTTGGTGGGCGGGTCGGGGTGGGCGGATCTGCGGGGTCCGAACGCGTGCGAGCTGCTGGAGCCGGGTGATGTGAAGGTGTTGCGTGACCGGTTGGGTCCTGATCCGTTGCGGGCGGACGGTGATCCGGAGGTGGCGTGGCGGCGGGTGGGGCGGTCGCGGACGCCGGTCGCGGTGTTGTTGATGGATCAGTCGGTGGTGGCGGGTCCGGGGAACATCTACCGGGCCGAGGTGCTGTTCCGGCAGGGGATCGATCCGCGGTTGCCGGGTCGTGGGTTGTCGCGGGGGCAGTGGCAGGGGATCTGGGACGATCTTGCGGTGTTGATGGCGGCGGGTGTGCGGGCGGGGCGGATCGACACGGTGCGTCCTAAGCACATGCCGGAGGCGATGGGGCGTCCGCCTCGGGTGGACGGTCACGGCGGTGAGGTGTACGTGTACCGGCGTGCGGGGTCGCCGTGTCTGGTGTGCGGGTCGGTGGTGGCGACGGTGGAGTTGGCGGGCCGGAACCTGTTCTGGTGTCCGGGCTGCCAGGCTCCGGAGGTTTAGCGGCCCGGAGGTTTAGCGGCCCGGAGGTTTAGCGGCCCGGAGGTTTAGCGGCCCGGAGGTTTAGCGGCCCGGAGGTTTAGCGGCTGGGCGGTGTGGGGGTCAGGCGGGTTCGGCGGCGTCGTGGTGCCCGGTGGTGGTGTCGGGTGCGGGCCGGGCGGCGGGGAGTGGGACGTCGTCGTCGGTTTGCGGGGCGGGTCGTCTGGTGCGTAGTCGTGCGGCGCGGCGGGTGCGGAGGCGGGTGGCGAGGGGTTCGGCGCCGCGGGCGAGGACGGGTCCGGCGACGGCGAGGATGAGGACGTAGGCGGCGGCGAGGGGGCCGAGGCGGGGGTTGGTGCCCGCGCTGACGGCGAGTCCGGCGATGACGATGTTGAATTCGCCGCGGGGGACGAGGGCGGTCCCGGCGCGGAGGCGTCCGGTGGGGGCGATTCCGGCGCGGCGGGCGGCGATCCAGCCGGTGGCGAGTTTGGTGAGGATTCCGGTGGCGGCGAGGAGCGCGGCGACGGCGAGGACGGGTGGGAGGTCGCCGGGGTCGGTGTGGAGTCCGAAGAAGACGAAGAAGACGGCGGCGAACAGGTCGCGGAGCGGGGTGAGGAGTTTCTGGGCGGTGTGGGCGAGGCTGCCGGACAGGGCGATGCCGACGAGGAACGCGCCGACCGCGGCGGACACCTGGAGTTGTTGGGCGATGCCGGCGACGAGGAGTGTGAGGCCGAGGACTTTGAGGAGGAGGACTTCTTCGCTGGGTGAGGCGACGAAGCGTTCGACGAGGGCGCCGTGGCGGAGGGCGATGTAGAGGATGGCGGTGATGGTGGCGGCGGCGATGGCGAGTGCGGCGGCGCCGCCGAGGAGTCCGGCTCCGGCGAGGAGTGCGGTGAGGATGGGCAGGTAGGCGGCCATGGTGAGGTCTTCGAACACGAGGATCGACAGGACGGCGGGTGTTTCGCGGTTGCCGAGCCAGCCGAGGTCGCCGATGACTTTGGCGGTGATGCCGGAGGAGGTGACGTAGGTGACGCCGGCCATGGCGACGGCGGCGACGGGTCCCCAGCCGAGGAGGAGCGCGGCGATGGCGCCGGGTGCGGCGTTGAGGGCGAGGTCGGCGAGGCCGACGGGGGCGGAGGTGCGGAGGGTGCCGACGAGTTCGTCGGCGGTGTATTCGAGGCCGAGGGTGAACAGGAGCAGGATGACGCCGACCTCGGCGCCGATGGAGACGAAGTCTTCGCTGGTGGTGAGGGGGAGGATGCCGCCGGAGCCGAAGGCGAGGCCGGCGATGAGGTAGAGGGGGATGGGGGAGATGGAGAAGCGGACGGACACGGCGCCGAGGAGGCCGAGGGCGAGGATGATGGCGCCGAGTTCGATGAGTTGGACGGCTGATTCCATGCGGGGTCAGCCGTGGGCGAGGATGTCGGCGACGGCGGTGGTGCCTTCGCCGGTGCCGACGACCACGACGATGTCGCCCGCGGTGAAGACGAAGTCGGGGCGGGGGCTGGCGGCGACCTGTCCGCCGCGGACGACGGCGACGATGGAGGCGCCGGTGCGGGTGCGGGAGCGGGTGTCGGCGAGGGGTCGTCCGTCGTAGGGGGATCCGGCGGCGATGGGGATCTGTTCGGTGACGAGTCCTTCGACCTGCCGGTGGAGTTCGGCGAGGTGTTCCAGGACGCGGCCGGTGCCGAGGAGTTCGGCGATGGCGTTGGCCTCTTCGGCGGTGAGGGCGACGGTGGCGATGCAGCTGTCGGGGTCTTCGCGGTCGTAGATGACGAGGTCGCGGCGTCCGGTGCGGTGGGAGATGACGCCGATCTGGCGGCCTCGTCCGGTGGTGATGACGTGCTGCAGGCCGATGCCGGGCAGGGCTGTCCGTTCGACGTCCACGGTGCTCGGGTCCTCCGTTGGTGCTGGTGGGTCGTGGTCGACCGTACCGGGTGCGCCGTGTCGCCCTTCACCGCCGGTGGGGGTGGTGGGAACCGTTCGGGTGCGGTTCGGCAATAGGGGGTGACCTGATCGGAAGCCCGAGAGGCCCAGACACATGAGTGAATCGAGCCCGTCGGAGGCCGACGACGCCGCCGTGATCGAGTGGTCGCGGCGGTGTCCGGAGGCGTTCGCCGAGGTGTTCAGGCGGCACGCCCCCGATGTGAAGCGGTATGTCACCCGGAGGTGGGGCGGGACGCGGCCGAGGACGTGGTGGCGGAGACGTTCCTGGCGGCGTTCCGGCAGCGTGACCGGTATGACCTGGCGCGGCGTGACGCGCGGCCGTGGTTGTACGGGATCGCGACGAATCTGGTCGGCCGGTATGTGCGGGACGAGGTGCGTCAGCTGCGTGCGGTGCAGCGCGGCGGTCGTGATGTGGTTTCTGAGCCGTTCACGGATCGCAGTGATGAGCGGGTGAGCGCGCAGGCGCACGGGCGGCGGCTGGCGGGGGCGCTGGCGTCCTTGCCGGAGGGGCATCGTGACGCGCTGCTGCTGGTCGTGTGGGGTGGTTTGACGTATCCGGAGGCCGCGGTCGCGCTGGAGGTGCGTGTCGGGACGGTGCGGTCGCGTGTCAGCAGGGCGCGCAAGCGGTTGCGGCGGGAGCTCGGTGCGATCGATCCCACGGTGTTCGTCAAGGAGGAGACGGTTCATGGATGAGATGACCGTGCTGGAGCGGTTCCGGGCGGAGGTTCCGCGTCCGGGCGTGGACGAGCTGCGCGCCGAGGAGGCCCGGCTGATGGCCGCGATCGCCGGGGCGGACGCGGGGGTGGAGTCCGCGCCTGTCCGGCGGGTGCGTCCGGCTCGTCGGGGGCGGTTGACGATCGGTGTGGCCGGGGGGCTGGCGGCCGCGGCGGCGGCCGGGGTCGTGGTGGTCACGGCGCGGGGGCCGGAGCGGGACGCGGTCACGCATGTCATGCCGGTCGCCGCGTCCCGGGTGCTCACGCGCGCCGCCGACGCCTCCACGGGGTTCCCCGAGCTGGATCCCAAGGCGGGGCAGTTCCTGGTGTTCGAGTCGCAGACGATGGATCCGGTGGAGTCGAACTCCGCGCAGGGGCATGCGCGGTATCTGGCGCGCAGCGTCCGGAAGGTGTGGCTGCCCGTGGAGGGCGACTCGACGCGGGGTGTCGTCGAGGTGCGGATGCTGGCGCCCAGGCCGTATCCGGGGTGGCCGATCCCGGCGTCCGCGGGCCGGGCCGGTCCGGGCGGCGGGCCGGAGAGGCTCGCTGACTTCGACGACAGGGCGGAGTTCCTGCGCAACGACTTCGCCTATGTCAGCCGTCTGCCGACCGAGCCGCGGAAGATGTACGAGCACCTTTACACCCGTCTCGGGACGGGTGCCCAGGCGGATGTGGAGGCGTGGATGCGGGTCGGGGGCCTGCTGACGGAGGCGTATCTTCCGTCGGCGCAGCGGGTCGCGCTGTACCGTGCCGCCGCGGCGATCCCGGGCGTCACGACGGTCGATGAGGCGGTGGACGCGGCGGGCCGGGCGGGCATCGCGGCGGCGAAGATCGTCGGCGGTGTGCGGCGGGAGTACATCTTCGACCGGCGCACGTATCGGTACCTGGGGCAGCGTGAGGTCGTCACGGACGCGGCCCTGGCCGGGGCTCCGGTGGGGAGCGTCCTGACGTCCACGGCGCAGCTGAAGGTGTCGGTCGCCGACCGCGCCCCGCGAGTCGGCTCCTAGCAGGCGTGGGCGGGCCTCGTCATCGTCGCCGGTGGCGGGGCCTCGCTCCTGCGCGGCCGGGAGGCGGGGCGTCCGGTGTCGGCGGGCGGCGGGATTCCCGGGTGGTCAGCCGTTGAGGGCGTATTGCATGGGGCGGAGTTTGGTGCGGGCTTCGGCGAGTTCGGCGTCGGGGTCGGAGTCGGCGACGATGCCGCAGCCGGCGAACAGGCGGGCGCGGGTGCCGTCGATCTCGGCGCAGCGCAGGGCGATGCCCCATTCGCCGTCGCCGCGGGCGTCGACCCAGCCGACGGGCCCGGCGTAGCGGCCGCGGTCCATGCCCTCGAGTTCGCGGATGAGGTCGAGGGCGGTGCCGGTGGGCGTGCCGGCGACGGCGGGGGTGGGGTGGAGCGCGGCGACGACGTCGAGGACGGACCGGTCGGCGGCCAGGCGTCCCCGGACGGGCGAGGCGAGATGGGTGAGGTTGGGGAGCGTGAGGAGTTCAGGCTCGTCGGGGACGGTGAGTTCGGCGCAGAGGGGGGCGAGGGCGTCGCGGACCATGTCGGCGGCGTAGCGGTGTTCCTCGCGGTCCTTGGCGGAGGCGAACAGGCGGGCGGCGCGGGCGCGGTCGTCGGCGGGTCCGGCGCCGCGGGCGGTGGTTCCGGCGAGGACGAGGGATTCGATGTCGCCGCCGGTGCGGCGGATGAGGAGTTCGGGGGTGGCGCCGACGAGTCCGGCGCAGGAGAAGGCGTAGCAGGCGGGGAACCGGTCGGCGAGGCGGCGCAGGAGGACGCGGGCGTCGATGGGCGCGGCGGCGCGGGCGGTGACGTCGCGGGCGAGGACGACCTTGCCGAGGCGTCCGTCCCTGATGCGGGCGACGGCGGCGGCGACGGCGTCCTTCCAGGCGTGCTCGGGGAGGGCGCCCTGGCTCCAGGCGAGGCCGGTCGGGGCGGCGGGAGGCGTGGTGTGGGTGAGGGGCTCGGCGTCGTCGCCGATGGTGGTGAGCCAGGCGACGCCGTTGCGGCGGCCGAGGACGCGGCGCGGGACGATGAGGACGGAGTCGGGCGACTTGGGGTCGAACCCGAACGATCCGAACGCGACGGGGCCGGTGCCGGGGAGGGCGACGGGGTCGTCGACGTCGGCGGCGCCGAACAGGCGGGTGAGGAGCCGTGCGGCGTCGGTGAACCGGTCGTCGCCGTCGCCGCCGGGGAGGGTGAGGCGGGCGGCCTCGCCCCAGCCGACGATGCCCTGCCCGTTGCGGATCCAGGCGAGCGCGGTCGGGTGCGGAAGCCGCGCGACGAGGTCGCCCGGGTCGGGGACCGGGACGGTGCGGACGGACAGGCGGTCCGGTGCGGTCACGGCGAGCTTCACGCGACCCACTGTACGACAGATTTGAACCTGTTCAAACGGGTGGGGGCGGGGCGCGCGGTGAGGTGTGCGCCACATCCGGGGCGCCGAACGGCCCCGCGACGCCGCACGACAGGTCGTACGGGACGGCCCGCCCGGCCGCCCGTCCCTTCGTGCGGGAGGGCGGTGTCCGGTGCGGGCTTGGATTCCCGTCCGCCCGGCGCCTATGCGCGCCGCGCGCGAGACGCGGGACGCGAACCGGGCGGACGGGTGCTCTACGGGGCGGGCGGGCCGGGGGTCAGCGGCGGCGGGCGGCGCCGGTCAGCTTCCACGCCGCCGGGAGCAGCCCGGCCGCGAGCAGCACCTTCAGCGCGTCCCCGGCCAGGAACGGCGTCGTCCCGAGGTCGATCGCCTTGCCGAGCCCGACGTGCAGCGACGCCATCAGGTACGGGACGCCCGCCGCGTACATGATCGCGGTGCCGGCGAGCATGGTCGCGACGGTGCGGGCGGGCGTGCGGTCCCCGCCGCGCTGGGCGAGCCGTCCGACGACGGCGGCGGCCACGACGAACCCGATGACGTAGCCGAGCGTGGGCGAGCCGGTGCCGGAGTCGCCGTCGGTGAACCACGGGACGCCCGCAATCCCGGCGAGCAGGTAGACCAGCATGCCCAGGGCGGCGCGGCCGAAGCCGAGCGCGGCGCCGGCCAGCAGGACCGCGAAGGTCTGCCCGGTGACCGGCACCGGCGTGCCGGGCAGCGGGACCGCGACCTGGGCGGCGAGGCCGGTGAGCGCGGCCGCGGCGGCGACGAGCGCGGCGTCGCGGGCCAGGGCGCCGGGCAGCAGGTCGCCCAGGACGGCGGGACGCCGCCGGGCCGCGGCGCCGGCGGCTGCGTGGGCAGTAGCCACAGATCCTCCCAAACGTGTGTTCGTCAGGGCGAACCTAGCGAACGCGGACACGGGGGTGGATCACGCGGGGTACGGAAACGGACGCCCGCGCTTTGCCGCGCCCGCCCCTTGACACCGGCCGGGCCGGTCGTCCCTCGCGGTGCCGGGTGCCGTGGGGTCAGGCGGTGTGGCGGGGGCGGCGGGCGAGGTAGACGACGTCGGGCTCGCCGCGCGGCACCGGCACCGGCCGGGCCTCCACGGCGGCGAACCGGTCCCCCAGGAGCGCCTCGAACGCGGGGTCGGCGGCGGCGCTCCACACGGCGAGCGTCCCGCGCCGGGTGAGGCGGGCGGCGAGGAGGGCCAGCCCGGCGGGGGAGTACAGGCGGGCGTTGCCGGGGGTGACGGTCCAGCCGGGCCCGTTGTCGATGTCCAGGCACAACGCGTCGAACCGCCCACCGCCTGGCGCGCCGGGCTCGGCCGCAACGAGCTCGGCGACGGCGGGCTCGGTGGCGGCGGGCTCGGTGAGGACGTCGAGGAGATCGGCGCAGCGGACGGTGACGCGCGGGTCGTCCACCGCGCCGCGCGACCAGGGCCGCAGCACGCCGTGGTGCCAGTCGACCACGGCCGGTTCGCGCTCGACGACGGTGACGTGCGCGACCTCGGGCAGGTCGAGGGCCTCGGCGAGGGAGAACCCGACGCCGAGCCCGCCGATCAGCAGCCGCACCGGCCCGTCCAGCCCTTCGACGGCGGCGCGGACCAGCAGCCGCTCCGACGTCCCGTCCCGGGTGTCCATCAGGAACACGCCATTGCTGATGATCTCGTAGTCGGCGCCTGCGCGGCGCAGCACGAGCTCCCCGCCGACCCCCTCGGCGCGCTCGACCACGACCGGCCCGCCGGACGTCCCCGGAACCACTCCCATGCCCGCACCCTACGCCGTACCCGGACCGCCACGGCCGACCCGCCCGTCCCCCTCGCACCGGCCGCGCCCGCCGACGCCATCCCGCCCGCCCGGCAAGGCCCCTCCGCCTGCCTGGGCTCGGGCGAGGGGTGGTGTCCGGGACGCGCGGCGGCCTACGGTGAGGGATCGTGGACGATCATGTGCGGTTGCGGCCCGTGGCCGAGGAGGACCTCCCCTTCGTCGAAGCGCTGCGCACCGACCCCGACCTGTGTGGACCGTTCCTGTGGGAGGGATGGCGCGACCCGCACCGCTTCCGCCGCCGCTGGCAGGACGACGGATGGCTCGGCGACGACAGCGCCCTCCTGATCGTCGCGCGCGGCGCCGACGCCCTCGGCATGGTCTCCTACCGGCGCGTCGAACTGACCGGACCGGTGTGGTGCTGGAGCATCGGAGCCCTGCTGGCGCCCGAAGCCCGCGGCCAGGGCCTCGGTAGCCGCGCCCAGCGCCTCCTCGTGGACTACCTGTTCCACCACACCCTCGCCCACCGGATCCAGGCCGAGACCGACGTCGACAACATCGCCGAGCAACGCGCGCTGGAAAGGATCGGATTCACCCGCGAGGGCGTCGTCCGCGCCTGCTCCTTCCTCGGCGGCCGCTACCACGACAAGGTCGTCTACAGCATCCTGCGCACCGAAGTCCCCCCATCCTGACTCCGCGCCACTGTTCCGCCGTGACGGACTGTGACGGACTGTGACGGGCCCGAGACGGCAGCGGGCCTGCGGATCGGCTACCGGAAGTCGTCGGCGTGGTCGAGCGCCCATGCGTCGAAGCCGATCGCTGGGCGGCCCAGGATCTCCGCGACGGTGGACGTGGCCGGTGAGTTCCCGGCGGCCGCGTCGTCCAGGAACCGCAGCACCGCCTCGGCTTCCCACCCCCGGAAGAACCGCGAGAACCGCCGCATCGCCGCCTCGCGAGACAGTTCCTTCACCCGGATCCGTCGGCCCACGGCACGGCCGATCGCGGCGACCTGGCCACGCTGGGAGATCCGAGCCGGACCGGTGAGCAGTCCGCTCACCACCGGCTCAGGGGCACCGGTGAGCGCGGCGCAGGCGACGGCGGCGACGTCCCGCTCGTGGATCGGCGCGGTCAGCGCATCCGGCCGATACAGCGCCACGCTCCCGGCCGCGCGGATCTGGTGTGCCCAGCCCAGAGCGTTGGTCGCGAGGACGAGCGGACGGATCGGCACAACCCTCACATCCGAGTTGGCGGCGAACGCGGCTTCAACCTGGCGGTGCCTCTCGGTGATCGCGTTGCCCGCCGAGGTGGGATGGACCACGCTCCCCGAGGACAACAGCACGATGCGCCCCACCCCGGCTGCGCGAGCCGCCTCGACGACACCGTTGACGCCCTCATGGTTGGCATAAAGGAACACCTGCCCGGCGCCCTCGAACGCGGGGAGAAGACTCGCCGGGTCGGTCAGGTCCGCGGCGAAGACCTCGACGCCGTCCGGAAACCGACCGGGCTCCGGCCGCCGCGCGGACGCGCGGACCGGGACGCCCTCAGCCAGAAGCCGCTGGAGAACGAATCTGCCGACGCTCCCGCGAGCTCCCATGACCAGGGTGGGCTTGAGATCAGAACGTGCCATGACCGGCTCCAATGCGCGTAGTCCCTACGCGCCACGGAGACCCGGATCGGCCGACAGGGCGTTCCGACGCAGCACCCCGCCACCGCCAAGCATAACTCCATGATCAGAACGGCCGGAGATCTCCGATCCGGTGGGATGCCGCACCCCACGACTCCCAACGGCCCGTGGACCAAGTCACCCACCGTGACAACACCATCCAAGGTCCTACGGCCGTAGCCGTGATCGGCTATCAACCGAGCCGTACCCACTGCCCACAGGGACCCACCGTCCACGAAGACCTGCGGCGGGTTGCGGAGACCTACGGCGAGTCGCAGCGGGTCGCGGCGGAGTCCCAGGTGCCGGTTGACCTCCCCGGCACGAGCACGAGCGGGGTGAAGGAACCGGTCGATCAGCCTGGCCCCGGGGTCCGTCCTCCAGCGCCGGTGCGGCGGGACGCCTTCGCCAGCTCCCGCGCTGACCACCGAGGAACTCCCCGGCCAAGGCCAACCAACCCGCCGAGGCCAACCAACCGATCGAGGAGGACGACCCATCGAGGAGGACGCGCTGCTTGGGGAGGCGCGGGGCAACGAGCCGACCCGGCTTCCGGGTCACGCGGCCCCCTGGCCTGTGGGCGCGATGATCCTGGGGGGTGAGTCCGGAGTGGTCGTTCGGGCCGATCGAACCCCGATCAGTGGTGACGGGAACACCTCTTCCCGTTCCGGAGTTACCGTGTAACGATGTAATCATCTGGGAGGTGTGATGATCTCCGACCCCCATGACGACGCAACCGACCACCCGCAAGAACGTGCCCGGGACCGCCTGCAGGACCGTTCACAGGAGCGCCCGCAGCAACGTTCAGGCGATGGCCGCTCGGTCGACGGCCGTTCCCCGGGCGAGGGAGCGGCGGGCGAGGAGGCTATGGACGCCTACTCGCGTGTCGTGTCCGCTGTCGCGCGGGAGCTGACGCCCCGGGTCGCGGCGTTGCGTGTCCGGCATCGGCGCGGTGAGGGTGCCGGGTCGGCCGTGGCGTTCACCGGCGATGGGTTCCTGCTCACCAACGCCCACGTCGTCGGGGACGCCACCGGCGGGCAGGTCGCGTTCGCCGACGGCGCCACTGCCCCGTTCAGCGTCGTCGGCACCGACCCCCTCTCCGATCTCGCCGTCGTCCGCGCGGACGGCCCCGTCCCCGATCCGGTCACCCTCGGTGACAGCGACGACCTGGTCGTCGGGCAGCTCGTCGTCGCCGTCGGCAACCCCCTCGGCCTCGCCGGGACGGTCACCGCGGGCGTCGTGTCCGCGCTCGGCCGGTCCCTGCCCACACGGCAGCCCACCCGCACCGGGACCGTCGCCCGCGTCATCGAGGACGTCATCCAGACCGACGCCGCCCTCAACCCCGGCAACTCCGGCGGCGCCCTCGCCGACTCCCGCGGCCGCGTCGTCGGGGTCAACACCGCCGTCGCGGGGATCGGCGTCGGCCTCGCCGTCCCGATCAACGCCACCACCCGCCGCATCATCGGCGCGCTCATCCGCGACGGACGGGTCCGCCGCGCGTTCCTCGGACTAGTCGCCGCGCCCGTCCCCGTCCCCGCCGCCATGCGGCCCCGCATCGGCCAGGACGAGGCGCTGCGCGTCGCCGAGGTCGTCCCCGGCAGCCCCGCCGACCAGGCCGGGCTACGCCGCGGCGACCTGGTCCTGACCGCTGGCGGCACGCCCGTCTCACATGCCCAGTCGCTGCAGCGGCTGATGTTCGCCGAAGCGATCGGACGGCCCCTCCCCATCACCGTCCTGCGCAACGGCGCCATGGTCGACGTCATCGCCGCCCCCGTCGAACTCGACGCCGAACACGCCTGACCCGGGACCGAACACACCCGCCTCAGACCGAACAACCCCGACCCCGGCCCAACAGCGCCCGACCGGCTCCACCCGTCGACCGGCTCAATCAACCTGGCCGACCAGGCCGAACACACCCGACCAGGCCGAACACCGGGCGTCAGGGGCGCGGGCCCGCCGTCACGCCCGGCCTCGCGCCCGAGCGTCTATCACGCCTGACTTCGCCTTCCCGGCCATGCCTGACGCCACTCCCGCCATGCCCGCCGTCGCGCTGACCGCGCGCCTGTCGTGCGTGACTTCGGTCAGAGCAGTGTCAGCTGCCGTGGTGGCGTGGAGGGCGGGGTCGGCCGGGCGACGGGTGGGGGTGCGCGGCGGCCGGTGATGCCGTAGCGGTCGGCCAGGTCGCGGACGCGCCGGGACACCCGCTCCTGGTACTCGCGCGGCGCGTAGGAGCCGCCCCGGTACAGCCGCGCGTACGGGACGACCAGCTCCGGATGGTGCTCGCGCAGCCACGCCAGGAAATGCTCCCGCGCCCCCGGGCGCAGATGCAGCGTGATCGCCGACACCGACGTCGCACCCGCCTCGGCGATCGCCCGGACCGCCGCGTCCAACTGGGCGGGGGAGTCCGACAGGTAGGGGATCACCGGGCCCATCAGCACCCCGCAGCCGATCCCCGCCTCGTTCAGCGCCGCGCACACCGCCAGGCGGCGGCGCGGCGGCGGGGTGCCCGGCTCCGCCAGCCGCCACAGGTCGGGGTCGACCGAACCCACCGACACCGCCGCGCCGACCGTGGTGCGCTCGGCCGCCTCCTGCAGCAGCGGCAGGTCCCGCAGGATCAGCGCCCCCTTCGTCAGGACAGAGAACGGGTTGGCGGCGTCCCGCAACGCCGCGAGGATCCCAGGCATCAGCCGGTAGTGGCCCTCCGCGCGCTGGTAGCAGTCGACGTTGGCGCCCAGCGCGATGTGCTCGCCCCGCCACCGCGGCGACGCCAGCTCCGCCCGGACCCGCTCGGCCGCGTTCACCTTCACCACGATCCGCGAGTCGAAGTCGGCGCCCGACCCGAGGTCGAGGTACTCGTGGGTCTTGCGGGCGAAGCAGTAGACGCAGGCGTGCGAGCAGCCCCGGTAGGGGTTGACCGTCCACCGGAACGGCATCCGGGACGCGTCCGGCACCCGGTTCACCACCGTCCGCGCGCGGACCTCGTAGAAGGTCATGCCGCGGAACTCCGGCGTGTCGAACGTCCGGGCCACCGCGCCCCGCTCGATCAGCGGCACGCCCGCGCCCACGTCGGCGTCGCCCGCCTCGCCGTCCAGCCGCAGATGGTCCCAGCGCACACCCCACCCCTCTCGAACGTGTGAGCGAATCCGCGCGCCACCAGTATGGAACACGTGTTCGATGATCGCAATCCGCGGGCGGCACAAACACGCACGTTGCGGGATAACACGGGCATCTCGGTTTGGGCCGAAGCATCGCGACCCGTGCGTAACAATGGGCCGCTATGGCATCGCGATCCACGATCACGACGACGGCAGGCGAGCCCCCAACCGAGTCCCTGGCCGAGCCCTCGGCCGGGCGCGGCGCGGGCGGCCGGTCAGGCGGCCGGTCACGCGATGGCGGCGCGGCCCGGGTCCAGGTCCCGGCGGGGCTCCTCGGCGCGCTCCGCGCGCGGGGCGCCGCGGGGCTCGCGGCCGGGCTCGCGGCGGGCGCGGTCGCCGGATGCGGCATCCCCGCGTTCGGCGGCTCGGGCGAGTCCGACACCGGGACCGGAGCGCCCGTCCCGTCCGGTGCCGCCGCCGAATGCCCCCGCGTCGGCCCGCCTCCCGCGTCCAGCGGACGCGACCTGCGCGCCATGTGGATCGCCACCGTCGGCAACATCGACTGGCCGAAGAACCCCCGCGCGTCCGCCGACGAGCAGAAGAAGCAGTACGTCCGCCTCCTCGACACGGCCGCCGCGATGCACATGAACGCCGTGTTCGTGCAGATCCGCCCCAACTCCGACGCGTTCTACCCGTCCCCCTACGAGCCCTGGTCGCAGTGGATCACCGGGACGCAGGGCAAGGACCCCGGCTACGACGTCCTGGCGTTCATGCTCAAGGAGGCCCACGCCCGCAACCTGGAGTTCCACGCCTGGTTCAACCCCTACCGCGTGTCCCGCCAGGACGACCTGAAGAAGCTGTCGCCCAAGAGCCCCGCCCGCCAGCACCCCGACTGGACCCGCAAATACGGCGGTGGACTGTGGTACGACCCGGGCCTGCCGCAGGTCCGCGACCTGGTCACCAACGCCGTCCTGGACGTCGTCCGCAAGTACGACATCGACGCCGTCCACTTCGACGACTACTTCTATCCCTACCCCGAGGGCGGCGAGTTCCCCGACGCCGCCACCCACAAGACCTACGGCGCGGGCATGAGCAAGGGCGACTGGCGGCGCGCCAACGTCAACACCCTCGTCCAGTCGCTGTCGAAGCGGATCCACGACGCCAAGCCCTGGGTCCGGTTCGGGATCAGCCCGTTCGGCGTGTGGCGCAACAAGAGCACCGACCCCGCCGGGTCGCCCACCAGCGCCCTGCAGAGCCACGACGACATCTACGCCGACACCCGCACCTGGATCAAGAAGGGCTGGCTCGACTACGTCACCCCCCAGCTGTACTGGCCGATCGGCGACCCCCGCGCCGACTACGCCAAGCTCGTCGCCTGGTGGGCCGCGCAGGTCAAGGGCACCCGCGTGCAGCTGACCATCGGGCAGGCCGCCTACCGCGTCGGCGAGAACGCCACCTGGCGCAACCCCGCCGAACTGTCGCGCCACCTCACCCTCAACGCCAAGTACCCGCAGGTCAGGGGGGACGTGTTCTTCAGCGCGTCCGACATCGCCGCCAACCGGCGCGGGTTCGCCGCCCGGATCCGCGCCGACCACTACGCCCGGCCCGCGCTCCGGCCCGTCGTCGAAGGCCGCGGCGGCGCCGCGCCGCCCGCCGTCCAGAACACCTCCGCCGCCCCCGCCGACGGCGGCCAGGGCGGTGACGGAGTGAAGGACGTGAAAGCCGTGAAGGGCCTGAAGGTCACCTGGCGGGCCTCAGAGGGCGCCGCGTCCTACGCCGTCTACCGGGTCGACGGCAAGGGCCCCGCCTGCGCGGCCGTCCGCCCCGCCGACCTCATCGCCGACGTCCGCGGCGGCGGGATCGTCGACCCGTCCGCGAAACCGGGCCGCACCTACACCTACTACGTCACCGCCCTCGACCGGCTCGGCCACCAGAGCGGCCCCGCACGCGGCGCAACCGCCACCGCACCCCAGGGATAATGATCATGTTCGAGGGGGAGGAACCAGACACCTGACCCCCGGAGGTACGAGCATGTCGCTGTCGATGGAGGAGCAGCGGATCCTCTCCCAGATCGAGGTCCGCCTGAGCGAGGACGACCCGCGGCTGGCCCACCGGCTCGCCCGGCTCGGCACGCGCCGCCGCCGCGCCCGCACCGTCGTCATCGCCGCCGCCGTCATCGTCGTCGTCCTCGCCGCGATCGCCGCGCCGGTCATCGCGGCCGTGCTGTGACACCGCCGCCCCGCCGTCGCGGGCGCCGCAGCGACCCCGCTCCCCGACCTCCGTGACCTCGGGGCGGGCCATGGCGCCCGCCCCGAGCGGACATGCGAACGCCGACGCCCCGGCGAGGACAGCCTCGCCGGGGCATCGGCGTTCAAGCCGGTGTGGTGGTCGCCTCACGGCGAAAGGCACAACGAAGCTCCAGCCCGGACCGCATGGGACCGGCGGTATTCCCCGAAGGCGTCAGGTAGAGCCCGGGGGACACATGCCACACCGACCCACCCACTGTAACGGCTCCACGGCACTGCCTCCTCCACCGCGTCCCCCCGAGCACCGATCACCTCACCCGCGGGTGACGCTTCCCCTACGCCTGCGCACCGTCCCGGCCGACGGCGCGTCCCTGCATATGACCCTGAATACGACCGAACGCGGCAAAGGGGCGGCGGGGGCCGCCCGCCTGCTGCCGTGCCGCGACCCGGCACGGCACCAGGCAGACGGGGACGAGGAGACGGGCACGTGAACACCACGGGGACCGGGACCAGACCACCCACCACCGACACGCACACCAACGGCGAGAACACCCTCGACGACACCAACGACGACACCTTCGACAGCGACCTCGGCGACGACCTGGACAGCGACCTCAGCGGCGCCCAGCGAAGCCGCCCCACCCGCCCCATCGGTCGCGACGCGGGCGGCGGCATCGCCGGGATGCGCTGCGAGCCGCACGCGGCCCCCGCCGGCGGCACCGGCGCGCACAGCGAGGCGGGCGGCGGCTACGGCGGTCCCCGCACCGGCGGCGGGACGCGCGGCGAGCCGCACGCGGCGGGGAGCGGCTACGGCGATGCCGGAACCGGTGGCGGGGTGCGCGGTGAGCTGCTCGGAGGGCCCGTCGGTGGCTACGGGGAGGGCAGTGAGGCGGGCGGGGACGGCCGAGGGGCGAGTGAGCGGGCGGCGGGCGTGCGGACGTGGGAGCTGAGCCCCGGCGCCGACGCCGCGTCACGGGCCCGCGCCCTCACCCGCCACGCCCTGCGCGAATGGCACGTCACCGGGCCCGCCGACGCCGACGACATCGTCCTCATCGTCGACGAGCTCGTGACCAACGCCGTCGTCCACGGTGACGGGCCCGTTCGCCTCACCCTGCGCCTGGACGGCCCGACCGACGGCCCACTCGACGGTCCGCCCGTCCGACGCCGCCTCAGCGGCGACGTCCACGACGACGGCGTCCGCACCCCCGCCGAGGCGCCCGCCCCGCCGACCGGCGCGCAGCCCCCCGACTGGTCCGAGGCCGGACGCGGACTCCTCCTCGTCGCCGCACTCGCCACCGCCCACGGCACCCGCCCCGACCCCGCCGACCAGACCGGCAAAACGGGCAAGACCGTCTGGTTCACCCGTCTCCTCGCGCCCGCCCCGCACAACCCCGCCTAACCCGCTCCAACCCGCCCGGCCACGCCCACTCATGCCTGGAGGGGGCAGCGGTCTATCAGCCACACCTCGCCTTCGTCGTCCGTGAAAGGCTCGGGCGGCTCGTCGGTGAGGCGCTCCAGGTGCCATTCGATGTGCGCGAGGGGGCCGCGCCAGCCCGCCAGGAGGTCCGCCAGCGGGCGCGGCGGGCCCGGCGGCCCGTAGGGGCGCGGGTCGGGGAGCTCCTCCTCCCACAGCGCGTCGTCGCAGTCGGCCGCCCAGTGCGCCAGCGACGCCAGGACCTCCTCCAGGTCGCGGACGAGGTCGCCCAGCGACCGCAGCGCCATCGCGTCCTGGATCATCCGCTCCCGCGCGTCGTAGGGCAGCTCCCGGTCGAACACCGGCGGGAACTCCGGGCGCCGCCCCGCCAGCACCGGGTCCTCGCCGGTCGCCGCCGCGCGGGCCGCCGCCGCCTGCCACCGCGTCCACTCCGCCAGATGCCCGAGGACCGTCCGCAGCGCCGCAGCGCCCGCGCCGCCGCCCGACCGGACCTCCGCCGCCGCGTCCCGCAGCCGCGACCGGACGAACTCCACCCGGTCGAGCGTCCACGCCCGCGCCCGGTCAGCCCCGGCAGGGCCGCGCGGGCCCGGCTCCGACCGCGTCCGCGGCACCGGCACCCGCAGCGCCGCCAGCAGATCGTCCAGGTCGCGGACCTCCGCGCCGCGCCCCGACAGGAACGCCGCGCCGATCCGGTCGAGCCGGAACATCCGCGGCCCGTCCCGCATCCGGCACCACCCCACCAGGTACTCCCCGTAGGGGGCGGTGACCAGGCCGTGCGCCTCCACGTCGCGGAAGCTCCGCGCCCCCGCCTGGTCGGTGTAGGCCAGCCGGACGATCCGCCGCGTCCGGACCGCCTCGCCCAGCGTGTCGCGCACCGGCCCCATCAGCGACCCGACCTCGCTCAGCGGCTCCGGCTCAGGCGCGGCGGGCAGCACGTACCCGCGGCCCTTCTCCGCGCGCACCGGCAGGCCCCCGTGCGTCAGCAGCTCCAGGTCGCGGCGGACCGTCCGCGCGCTCACCCCCAGCCGCGCCGCCAGCGCCGCCGCGTCGAGCGGCTCAGGGGACGCCGCGCGCAGCTCCGCGACGAGCGCCAGTAACCGGTCAACGCGATCCACCCACCCATCGTGACCGCGCCCACCGACATTTCCGCCGTCCCCGCAGGGCTCCAAAACCCTTACGGGGACGGCGATTCCGGCGCCCGCGCAGGTCAGCGGCCGGACAGCTCCGCCGCCAGGCCCTCGAAATCGGCCGCCGTCAGCGACAGCGCGCTCCCGATCGCCCGCGTCTCCTCCGCGCTGCCGAGATGCCGCGTCGCCGCCCGGTCGAGGTAGGCCTCGACGAGCCGCGCGCCGGTCAGCCGGCCGCGCGGACGCAGCGTGCCCACGTCCCGGTCCACCACCGCCCAGGCGTCCGCGCCGAGCCGCAGCCGGCGCTCCTCGGCCAGCAGCCCCACCAGCGCCGACCGCGCCGCCGCGTCCGACAGGTCCGGCAGCCGCACCGCCCGCAGGTCGGTGACCAGCTCCGGCGACGCCGCCGACAGCTCCCCGACCCGGTCCGGCTCGCACGTCGCCAGCAGCGCCGTGTCGTTCACGCCCTCCAGCCGCGTCCGGTACAGCGCGGACGCGTACGCCGGGCCCTGCGCCTCGTCCAGGATCAGGCCGTCCAGGCCGTCCAGCAGCAGGACGTGCCCCGCGTGCTCCTCAAGCGCCGCGCGCAGCCCGTCCGGGCCGTGCTCGCGCAGGTCCTCGGCGTGCGCGGAGCGGACCTCGCCGCTGGAGGCCGCCACCTCCGCCAGCGCCGCCGCGACCATCCGCGCCAGCCGCCGCTGCCCGCTGGACGGCGTCCCGATCAGCAGCAGCGCCGGAGCCGACGCGCTCGACACGTCCTGCCCGCGCAGCCGACGCGCCCACTTCCCGCGCCGCCGCACCTCCGTCACCACCCGCTCGATGTCGTCGGCGCCGCACAGGAACCGGATCCCGTACGCCTCGGCGACCTGCGGGCTCTGCTCCGGGACGGGCGCCGCCCGCAGCGGCGGGGGCGGCTCGGGCACCGGCGCCGGCGGCCGCGGCAGATCCGCGGGCCGCTCGCCCACCCGCTCCCCGGCGGGCGCGGACGGCGCGGCTGGTGCGGGCGGTGCGGGCGGGGGCGGGACGGGACCCTCCGCGCCCGGCCACGCCGGGCCCCGGTCGAGCTGGGTCTTGAACGCGTCGGTGTCCAACTGCGTGTGCTGCGGCTCCGACGGCCACACCGGCTCCGCGGGCGCGGGCGGCGGGACGGGCGGAGCCGGAGCGGGCCGGGCCGGAGGGGGCGGCAGCGGGGGAGGGGTGTCGGCGGTGGTCGCGTCCGGCGACGGCCACGCCGGGGCCGGATCGTCCACCGGAGGCGACGGCTCCGGCACCGACGGCGCCTGGAACGGCGCCGGAGAAGAAGGCGGCGGCTCCGGGTCCGCGGGCGGCGGGACCGGCGGGGCGGACGGGGGCGGAACCGGCGCGACCGCGGGCGGCGGGCCCGGCGCGTCCCGCGCGGGCTCGGGCACCGGCGCGACCGGTGCGACCGGCTGGTCGGCACCCGGCTCGGCGCGCTCGGCGGCCAGGTGCGCGCGGGCGGCCTTGATGATGTCCCACGCCGACAGCTCGTCGGTGGACGGCGGCGTGTGCAGCGCCGGGGACGTCAGCTCCGCCGCCACCGCCTGCGGCACCGCGAACCCGGTCGCCGGGGGCGGCACCTGCGCCAGCCGGCACCACGTCAGCCCGAGCGTGTAGGTGGTGGCCAGCAGCGCCGCGAGCGCCTCGGCGGGCGGCGCCGTCCCCGGGGCCGCGGCCTGCGTGCCGCGCAGCGCGTCCGGCAGCCGCCCGTCGCGCGGCCACAGCGTCCGCAGCGGGTTCGCCGGGTCGGCCAGCACCGCCTGCAGCGTCCGGGCGCTGTCGGGGTCGAGCCACTGCTGCACGGCGGCGAGCGCGCCCGGCGCGGCCTGCAGGTCGGCGGCCAGCACCGCGACGCCCGCGCGGCGGACCTCGTCGTGGCCGCGGCCCGGCGCGGCCGGCCGGGGCCCGGTCAGCTCCGCGACGATCTCCTGCAGGTCGTACAGGGCGAGGCGCAGGTACTCCCCGGGCGCGGTGTCGCGGACCATCGGCGTCGCGAACTCGGCCGGGCAGCGCCGCCGCCACTCCTGCACGATCGCGCCCGGCCCGTACCGGACGGTCGCGAGGTCCTGGTTGACCATCCGCAGCGACGCCGCCGTGATCGCCGCGAGCGCGTCCGCGCCCGGACGGAACCGCGGGTCGCCCCGCAGTCCGGCCGCGACCTCGTACATCACGCGGGCGACGTGCGCGGCGCCGCCGCCGTCGCCCGCGCCGAGCCGGTGCACGTAGTACCCGGCGAGGGTCGCGAAGTCGGGCGGCATCATCCAGTGCAGCTGCTCGGCCGACGTCGTCAGGAACGGGACGAACGACTCGATCAGCGGATGCTCGGTCAGCGCCACCGGCGACCCCGCGCACCACAGCAGCGCTCCCCACGCCGCCGCGACCGTGGACGGCGTCCCCGGCTGGAACATCGGGTCGTGCTGGGCGAACTGCTGCGGGTCGACCGCCAGCGCCGTGGTGAGCGCCTGGGAGATCCCCGCGACCACCGCCGTGTCGGGGACGGGCCCGAGGAACCCCAGCGGCGCGACCCGCCCGGCCGAGAGGTCCGGGCCGGTGGGGAACAGCTGCGGCGGGACGGGCGGCGTGCCCGCCCCGCGCGGGGCGGGCACGGCGACGCGGCGGTCCTCGAACGCGGCGGGCGGCGGGCACGGATGCCACGCGCCGTCCAGGCCGCACCGGTACCAGCGGCCCCACGCCCCGTAGAGCCACCACTCCCCGGCGCCCCACAGCATCCGCGCGGCGATCTGCGCGGCGCGGTCGGCGGGCTGGGCCGTCCGCCACCACGGGGAGGCGACCAGCTCGCGCACGTTGCCCTCGACCGACGCGAACAGGTCCCCGCTCGGGCCGCCACCGGTTCCGCCGGGCCCGCCCCCGGCCGCCTGCCAGCTCATCCGGCGATAGTAGTGGCCGCGGCGCCGCGCCCGTGCGGCGTGCCCGGCAACACGGCGCCGCCGGTCAGGGCCGCTTCCCCGGGCGGCTTCCCGGGCGCCTCGCGGCGGGAGGGCGCGGCGGGGCGGCGGCGGGGTCCACCCCCCTTGTTGTAAGGAGTGTCCCTGCTATACGTTCATTAACCGTTGGTTCCCCGGCCGTGCCGGGACGGCGGCGAGGATCGGGAGCGGCGGTGGACGGTGCGGCGCGCACGCGCGCCTGGGGCGTGGGCCTCACGGTGTTCTCCTCGGTCTGCTTCGGCGCGTCCGGGCCGTTCGGCAAGGCCGTCATCGAGGGCGGGCTCAGCCCGCTGCAGGCGGTGTGGCTGCGGATGGCGGCTGCCGCCCTCGTCCTGGTCCCGCTCGCCGCGCTCCTGCGCCGCCGCGCCCTCACCCGCGGGCTGCGCCGCGACCTCGTCCCGGTCGCCGCCTACGGCGTCGTCGGGATCGCGGGCTGCCAGGCGTTCTACTTCCTCGCCGCGTCCCGGCTGCCGGTCGGCGTGGCGATCCTGCTGGAGTTCTGCGGCCCGGTCATGGTGCTGGCGTGGCTGCGGATCGTCCGCCGCGCCCCCGTGCACCGCACCGCCGCCGGCGGCGTCGCCGTCGCGCTCGCCGGGCTCGTCCTCGTCGTGCAGGTGTGGCAGGGACTCGGCCTCGACCCCGTCGGCCTGGCCGCCGGGCTCGCCGCCGCCGCGTGCCAGGCCGCCTACTTCCTCATCGTCGACCGGCTCGCCGGACGCGTCGACCCGATCGTGCTCACCGCCTCCGGGTCCGTCGTCGCGGTCGCCGCGCTCACCGCGATCGCCGCGCCGTGGACGCTGCCGTGGGACGTGCTGCCCGCCCACGTCGCCGTCGGCGGGCACACCGCCCCCGGCTGGGCGCTCATCGCCTGGATCGGGCTCGTCAGCACCGTCCTCGCCTACCTCACCGGCGTCGCCGGGCTGCAGCGCCTGCCCGCGCAGGTCGGCGGCGCGATCTGCTACACCGAGGCCGTCGCCGCCGCGCTCATCGCCTGGGCCGTCCTCGGCGAGACCCTCACCCCCGCCCAGCTCGCCGGCGGCGCGATCGTGCTGACCGGCGCCTACATCGCCCAGCGCGCCGCCATCGCCCGGCCCGTCCCGCCCGCCGTCCCCGCCACCCCGGCCACGGCCACAGGAACCACGGCCGCAGGAACCACGGCGACCGGAACCGCGGCCCCGGTCGGCCCCTGACCCCGCCCGGCATCTCCGCGGACGGCCTCTCCCGGCGGGACGGGTGGGCGATCAGGCGTGCTCGGCGCGGAAGCGGCGCGCGCCGAGCGCCACCGACACCACCAGCAGCACCGCCGTGACCAGTGCGCCCTCCGCGACCGCCGCCGTGGCGTAGTCGCCGCGGAACGCCGCCCGCGCCGCGTCCACCACGTACCGGAACGGCGTCAGCCGCGACAGCACGTCCAGCCAGCCCGGCGCCAGGCTCATCGGCAGCAGGATCCCCGACAGCAGCAGCAGGGGCAGCGTCACCGCCGACAGCAGCGGCGCGAACGCGTCCTCGCTGCGCGTCCGCAGGGCCAGGACGTAGGACAGCGACGCCACGCTCACCGCCAGCGACACCACGAACACTAGCCCCACCGCCACGCCGCCCGCCGGGGCCCGCAGCCCCAGCGCCAGCCCGGCCCCCACCAGCAGCACCGCCTGCGCGCCCACCACGGCGGTGTCGCGCAGCACCCGGCCGAGCAGCAGCGCCGTCCGGCTCACCGGCGTGACCCGCAGCCGCTCCAGCACCCCCGACCGCAGGTCACCGATCAGCCCGAACCCCACGAAACCGGCCCCGAACAGCGTCAACTGGATCAGCACGCCCGGGACGAACGACTGCCACGCGTCGCCCGCCCCGAACCCGCGCACCTCCACCAGGTCCGTCAGCAGCGGGCCGAACAGCACCAGGTACAGCAGCGGCTGCAGCGCCCCGAACACGATCGCGACCCTGCTGCGCAGCGTCTGCCGCAGGCACCGCAGGAAGATCAGCCGCGTGTCGGACGCGGTCCGCGCGAGAGACGTCACAGGACTCCTTCGAGACACGCCGGACGCCGCTCAGGCGGCCGGCACGGAAGACGGACCGGACGAAACCGAACCCGAAGCGGGCGCGCCGGGCGAGGAAGGGGCGGACGGCGGCCGCGCGGGGGAGGGGTCGGTCGGGTCGCGCAGCGAGCGGCCCGTGACGGCGAGGAACACGTCGTCCAGGGTCGGGCGCGACAGGCTCAGCGACGCCAGCTCCACGCCCGCCCCGTCCAGCGCGCGGATCAGGCCCGTCAGCGACTTCTCGCCGTCCTCGACCGTCAGCCGCACCACCCGGCCCGCCACCGCCGCCTCCCGCACCGCCGGATGCCGCGACAGCGCCTCCCGCGCGGCACCCACCGCACCCCCCGCACCCGCCCCATCGACCACCCCGTCGGCCGCCGTGCCCGTTCCGGACGCGGCCGGGTCGGCCAGTTCCAGGACGACGACGTCGCCCGCGACGCGGCGCTTCAGCTCGGCGGGCGTGCCCTCCGCCACGATCAGGCCCCGGTCGATGATCAGCAGCCGGTCGCACAGCGCGTCCGCCTCGTCCAGGTAGTGCGTGGTCAGGAACACCGTCGTGCCGTCCCCGTCGCGCATGGCGCGGATGTGCTCCCACAGGTCGCCGCGGCTGTGCGGGTCCAGGCCGGTGGTCGGCTCGTCCAGGAACAGCAGCGGCGGACGGTGCACCAGCCCGAGGGCGATGTCCAGGCGGCGGCGCTGCCCGCCCGACAGCGCCCCCGACGGGCGCGCGCCCAGCCCGCCGAGGTCGAGGCGGGCGCACAGGTCGGCGATCCGCGCGGCGCGGTCCGGCACCCCGTACAGGCGGGCCTGCAGGTCCAGCTCCTCCCCGGCGGGGACGGACGGGTCGGTGCCGCCGCCCTGCGCCACCACCCCGATCCGGCGCCGCACCCCGGCCGGGTCGGCGCGCAGGTCGCGGCCCGCGACGGTCGCGGTCCCGGCGGTGGGCGCCAGCAGCGTCGTCAGCATCCGCAGAGTGGTGGTCTTGCCCGCGCCGTTCGGGCCGAGGAACCCGACGATCTCGCCCGGCGCGACCGACAGGTCCACGCCGCGGACGGCCTCGACCGTCCCGTGCCTGCCGGTGAAGGTGCGGGCCAGCCCGCGCGCGTCGATCACGGTCACCTCCGAGGAGCCGGGTGCAGAAGCCGCCCACAGTAACCCCAAATTTGCAGTGGCACCAAATTTTAAGCGACACCAGTGAAGGTATATTCTCCGCATGGGAGACGAGATCGCGACCGGCGGGCAGCGGGAGGACGGGCGGGAGCTCGGGCTGCGCGAGCGCAAGAAGCGCGAGACCCGGCGCCGTATCGCCGACATCGCCACCGGGCTGTTCATCATGCGCGGCTTCGACAGCGTCACCATCGCCGACGTCGCCCGCGCCGCCGACGTGTCGGTCAACACCGTCTTCAACTACTTCCGCACCAAGGAGGACCTGTTCTTCGACCGGCAGGCCGAAATCGTCGAGCGCGCCGCCGCCGCGTTCGACGAACGCCGCCCCGGGGAGAGCGCCGCCGCCCTGTTCCGCCGCTCCTTCATGGAGGGCCTGGACGCCGGCGCCTACCAGACCGGGTTCCACGAGGGCTCGGAGACCTGGGCCAGGACCGTCCAGGACAGCCCCGCCCTCATGGCCCGCCAGCGCGAGATCGCCCGCCAGGCCCAGGACGCCCTCGCCGAGCGATTCGCCGAGGCCACCGGCGCCGACCCCGACGACATCACCCCCGCCATCGCCGCCGCGATGGTGTTCGCCGCCGTCACCGGGCTCACCGACCACGTCGTCCGCCGCAAGATCGCGGGGGAGACCCTGGAGGAGATGCGCGACAGCGTCTACGCCAACGCCCGCCGCGCCTTCGACCTCCTCGAACACGGCCTCGGCGACTACGCCGCCGCCCCGCCCGACGACACCCCCAACTCATAACCTTCACTTCTGGGTCGTAGAAGATCCATGTCTTGGACTTATCGGACGGCGGGCCGCATCCTGGAAGGGAGACACACCGAACCAGGGGAGCGACCATGACAGAGCGCGAGAAGGCCATGCGGCCCGAGGACATCACCCGGCTGTTCGTCGAACGGTCCAACGCCGGGGACGCCGCCGGCGTCGCCGCGCTGTACGAGCCCGACGCGGTCCTGGCCTACCCGCCCGGATCCCAGACCGTCGGACGCGACGCCATCCAGGCCCTCTGGGAGAAGGTCCTGGCCGCCGGGCCCCGCTTCGAGCCCGAGGAACCGCTGCCGACCCTCGTCAGCGGCGACATCGCCCTCACCTCCACCCCGCCCCGCGACGGCGCCGGGGCCCGCGCGCAGGTCGTCCGCCGCCAGCCCGACGGGAGCTGGCTCCGCGTCCTCGACCAGCCCGAGTTCGTCCCCGTGACCGGCGCCGCCTGAGCGCCCCGCCCGGCCCGGCCCCGGCCCGGCGGCGGGGCGGCCGGTCAGCCGGGCCAGATCGGGTAGTCGACGTAGCCGCGCGGGCCGCCGCCGTACCGGGTCCCCGGATCGTCGGACGCCGGCTCCACGCCCAGCGCGAACCGGGCCACCAGGTCGGGGTTGGCGATGAACGGCGACGCGAACGACACCGCGTCGGCGATCCCCGCCTCCACGACCGCGTTGCCCGACTCCCGGCCGAAGCCGTGGTTGGCGATCAGCGGCCCGCCGAACAGCCGCCGGAACCGCGCGAACCCCGCGAAGTCGGGGACGGCGCCCGGCCGCGGCAGCGCCCGCCCCCGCAGATGCAGGTAGGCGAGCCCCCGCCGGTCCAGCTCGCCCACCAGGCCGTCGTAGCGGGCGAGGGTCGCCTCGTCGGCGGTGTAGGGGTAGCCCTCCGCCGGGCGGTGCGCGTCGGCCGCCGTCCACCAGGGGGACAGCCGCACGCCCGTCCGGGCCGGGTCCCACGCCGCCGCGACCGCGTCCACGACCTCCAGCGGCAGCCGTGCCCGGTCCGCGCCGTACCCGTCGCGGCGCACGTTGAGCCGCGGGTTCAGGAACTGCGCGAGCAGGTACGCGCCGTTCGCGGCGACCTCCACGCCGTCGAACCCGGCGCGGCGCGCGTTGGCCGCCGCCGCCGCGTACTCGGCGACGGTCCGGTCGATGTCGGCGGCCGTCATCTCCCGCGGCGTCACGGTCGGCCTGGGCCCGGCGCCGGTCCGGCACGTCTCGCCCGGGTTCACCGGCGACGGCCCGGCGGGCCGGTCCCCGCCCAGATGGTCGGGATGGGAGTGGGCGCCCGCGTGCCACAACTGCAGGACGATCCGCCCGCCGAGCGCGTGCACCACCCCGGTGACCCGCCGCCACGCCTCCACCTGCGCCTCGGCGTGGATTCCCGGCACCCGCGGGAACCCGACCGCCCGCTCGCTCACCCACGCGCCCTCCGCCACGATCAGCCCCGCCGTGGCGCGCTGCGCGTAGTAGGCCGCGTGCAGGTCCGTCGGCGCCCGTCCCGGACCGGACGCCCGCGCCCGCGTCATCGGCGCCATCACCACCCGGTTCGGCAGCGCCAGCCCGCCGAGCCGCACGGGGCCCAGCAGCGGCTGGTCCCGGCCGTTAGGCTGGTCGGGACGCCGTACGTCTCGCACCATCGCTCCGCCTTCCTTGCGGTGCCGTCCATTCGATGCCACCGAACAGACGGATCCCGACGAGGAAAGGTGACCGATGTCCGAGCACGCCGTCCTGGCCGATCGGTTCGAGGCCCACCGCGACCGGCTCCGCGCGGTGGCCTACCGCATGCTGGGCTCGCCCGGCGAGGCCGACGACGCCGTCCAGGAGGCGTGGCTGCGCCTCACCCGCGCCGACCCCGCGCGCATCGACAGCCTGGAGGCGTGGCTGCGCACCGTCGTGTCCCGGGTGTGCCTGGACATGCTCCGCGCCCGCGCCGCCCGCCGCGAGGACCCGCTCGACCGGCACTCGCCCGTCCAGGCCGAGGACGGCGACCCCGAGCACGAGGCCGAGCTGATCGACTCGGTCGGCCGCGCCATGCTCGTCGTCCTGGACGCCCTCGGCCCCGCCGAACGCGTCGCGTTCGTCCTGCACGACGTGTTCGCCGTGCCGTTCGACCAGATCGCCGCCGTCGTCGACCGCAGCCCCGACGCCGCCAAGAAGCTCGCCAGCCGCGCCCGCCGCCGCGTCCGCGGCGCCCCCGCCGCGCCGCCCGCCGAACTCGCCGCGCAGCGCCGCGTCGTCGAGGCGTTCCTCGCCGCCGCCCGCGGCGGCGACCTGGACGCCCTCCTCGCCGTCCTCGCGCCCGGCGTCGTCCGCACCGCCGACGCCGCCGCGCTCGCCCCCGGCCGCCCCCGTACCGTCACCGGCGCCCGCGACGTCGCCCGCGAGGTGCGGATGTTCGGCCGCCGCGCCCGCTACGCCGCACCCGCCCTCGTCGGCGGCGCGGCCGGCGCCGTCGTCGCCCCGCACGGACGGCTCCTGCTCGCCCTCGCCGTCACCGTCCGCGACGGCCGCGTCGCCGCCTACGAGATGATCGCCGACCCGGGCCGGCTCCGCGCCCTCGACATCGCCGTCCTGGACGACTGACACCCACCCCCATCCGCATAGACTTCCCGGACCAGACCAGACCGCCAGGAGATCGACGCATGCGCACCCCGACCAGCACCGCCGCCGCCGCCCGCGGCGCCGTCACCGGCCGCTGACATGGACGACCCGGGCAGCGCGCTGCACTTCGCCGACGCCGCCGAATGGGAGGCGTGGCTGGCCCGCCACCACGACGCCGGCGCCGGGGTCTGGCTGACGATCGCCAAGAAGGGCGCGCCCGTCGCGTCCCTCACCATCGCCGACGCCCTCGACGTCGCGCTGTGCTACGGCTGGATCGACAGCCACCGCAGATCCCGCGACGAGCACAGCTACCTGCAGCGGTACTCGCGGCGCCGCAAGGGCAGCCCCTGGTCGGCGAAGAACGTCGCCAAGGCCGAGGCGCTGATCGCCGCCGGGCGGATGCGGCCGCCCGGCCTCGCCGAGATCGACGCCGCCCGCGCCGACGGACGCTGGGACGCCGCCTACGCCGCCCAGCGCGACGTGTCCGTCCCACCCGACCTCGCCGAGGCGCTCGCCGCCCGCCCCGGCGCCGCCGCCCGCTTCGACGCCCTCGACAAGACCGCCCGCTACCTGCTGATCCTGCCGCTGCTGAAGGCCCGCACCCCCGCCGGGCGCAAGGCCCGCCTCGACCGCGCGATCTCCGACCTCCTCGACACCTGACCCCCGCCGCGCCCCGGCACGGGCCGGGGAGTCCGGGCGTTCGCCGGTGTTCTGTCGGTGCCGCCGCATACTCTTCCGGAACCCGAGCACGACCGGGCACACGGCCCCGGAACCGGCGGGACGCCCCCGGGCACGGCGGCGGCACGACAGGACGAGACCTTCAGGAGACACAGATGCGCACCTTGATCAGCACCGCCTTCGTCTCGCTCGACGGCGTCGTCGAGGCGCCCGGCGGCGAGCCCGGCTACCGCAACTCCGGCTGGACGTTCAAGCACGTCGACTTCCTCCCCGACGCGTTCGAGATCAAGGGCCGCGAGCAGCAGGAGGCCACCGCGATGCTCCTCGGCCGCGTCAGCTACGAGGCGTTCAGCCCCGTCTGGCCCGACATGGCCGAGTTCGCCGAGTACAAGACGATGCCGAAGTACGTCGTGTCGACCACCCTCACCGAGGGCGACCTGGTCGACAACTGGTCCGAGACGACGATCCTGCGGTCCCTGGACGAGGTCGCCGCCCTGAAGGAGACCGACGGCGGCCCGATCATCGTGCACGGCAGCGCCACCCTCAACCACGGCCTGTCCGACGCCGGGCTCATCGACCGCTACCACCTGCTGGTCTTCCCGCTGCTGCTCGGCGCGGGCAAGCGGCTGTTCAGCGACACCGACAAGGACGCGCAGAAACTGCGGCTCGTCGAGCACGAGGCCTACGCCAACGGGCTGCAGAAGAACGTCTTCGACGTCGTCCGCTGACCGCCGCGACCGGCTGAAGAGTCGGCAAAGACCCGGTATCGGACGCACGGCGGCGGCCCGGCCGGGCCGGGCGGCGCGGTTAGCGTGCGAGCATGCCGCAGCCGCCCGGCGACACGGCCGCCTACGCGCCCGCCGACCTCCCGCCCGACGCGCCCGGCCCGCCCCACCCCGCCCGCAACGGCGGTGGCGGCGGCCCGCCCCGCATGCCGGGGTGGCTGCCCCGCGCGTTCCTGCTCGCCGGCGCGATCGTCCTGCTGTTCATGGCCGGGCTGTGGCTGCTGGAACGCCTCCGCGAACTGCTGCTGCTCCTGCTCACCTCCCTGTTCGTCGCATTCGCGATCGAACCCGCCGTCAACTGGCTCGCCCGCCGCGGCTGGCGGCGCGGCCCCGCGACCGGCCTGATGTTCGTCGTCGCCGCCGTCCTCGGCGCCGGGTTCCTCGGCGGCATCGGATCCCTGCTCGCCACCCAGGCCACCCACCTCATCGACGGGTTCCCCGGCTACGTCCGGCACCTCATCTCCTGGGTCAACGACACCTTCGGGACGCGGATCTCCCAGGACACCCTGTTCGAACGGCTCCCCACCGTCACCGGCACCCTGTCGCGGCACCTGTCCGGCCTCGCCCAGAACGTGTGGGGCATCGGCGCCACCGCCTTCGGCGTCGTGTTCAAGGGCCTCGGCGTGCTGCTGTTCAGCTTCTACCTGTCCGCCGAGGGACCCCAGTTCCGCCGCACCGTCTGCTCCCTGCTCCCGCCCCGGCGGCAGCGGCAGGTGCTGTGGGCGTGGGAGATCGCCGTCGACAAGACCGGCGGCTACATCTACTCCCGCGCCCTGCTGGCCCTCATCTCCGCCATCGCCCACTACCTCGCCATGCTCGGACTCGGCGTCCCCTACGCCGCCACCCTCGCCCTCTGGGTCGGCGTCGTCTCCCAGTTCATCCCCGCCGTCGGCACCTACCTCGCCGGGGCCGTACCCGTCGTCATCGCGCTGACCGTCGCGCCGTCCACCGCGCTGTGGCTGCTGCTGTTCGTCGTCGCCTACCAGCAACTGGAGAACTACCTCCTGCAACCACGCATCACCGCCCGCACCCTCGACATGCACCCCGCCGTCGCGTTCGGGCTGATCCTCGCCGGCGCCGCCGTCGCCGGACCCATCGGCGTCGTCCTTGCCCTGCCCGTCGGCGCCAGCATCCAGGCGTTCGCCTCCGCCTACGTCCGGCGCTACGAGATCGAGGAGCACCCCCTCACCGAACCCGTCGCGCCCGCCGGGACGATCATGCGGTGGCTCGGCCGCAAATGACCCCCCGCCGTCGTCGACCTTTGCCGTGGACGACGCCCCGGCGCCGGGTTACCTTGCCAGCGGAGAGCTTGATCATCGGGACTTCTCGGGGGCGGGAGGGAGCCGTCATGAACCGTCCCCGAAACCAGAAGACCGGACGGGGGAGCCCGCGGCGGCGGTGGGCCGCCGGGATCACCGCCGGGATCACCGCCGGGACGCTCGCCGTCACCGGACTCACCGCCCTCGCCCCCGGCACCGCCGCCGCCGGCTCACACGCCGGCTCACACGGCAGCTCACACGGCGGGAAGGACGCGGGGCTGCTGCGGCTGATCCGGTCCATGTCGCTGGAGGAGAAGGCCGCGCAGCTGTTCGTCCTGCAGATCTACGGCAAGAGCGCCGACACCACCGACCCGGCCGCCGTCGCCGCCAACCGGAGACTGTACGGGGCCGACAACGCCGCGCAGGTCATGGCCCGCTACCGGCCGGGCGGGTTCATCTACTACGGCGAGAACGTCGCCGACCCGCCGCAGCTCGCCGCGTTCTCCAACGGCATCCAGCGCGCCGCCGCCGCGCAGCCGCACCGGATCCCCGCCACCGTCGCCATCGACCAGGAGGGCGGCATCGTCGCCCGCCTCCAGCCGCCCGCCACCCAGTCGCCCGGCGCGATGGCCATCGCCGCCGGACGCCGCACCGCCGACGCCTGCGCCCTCGCCCGCATCACCGGCCAGGAGCTGCGCGCCGTCGGCGTCAACCAGGACTACGCCCCCGACGCCGACGTCAACGTCAACCCCGCCAACCCCGTCATCGGCGTGCGGTCCTTCGGATCCGACCCCTCGCTCGTCGCGTCCATGGCCGCCGCGCAGGTCGGCGGATACCGGTCCGCCGGGGTCACCCCGACCGCCAAGCACTTCCCCGGCCACGGCGACACCACCACCGACAGCCACACCGGCGTCCCCCGGATCGGCCACACCCGCGAGGAATGGGAGCGGCTCGACCTGCCGCCGTTCCGCGCCGCCATCGCCCGCGGCGTCGACTCGATCATGACCGCGCACATCATCGTGCCGTCCCTGGACCCCACCGGCGACCCCGCCACCCTCTCGCGGCCCATCCTCACCGGCATCCTGCGCGACCGGCTCCACTACCGCGGCGTCGTCGTCACCGACGCGCTCGACATGCAGGGCGTCCGCGACCGGTACGGCGACGAGCGGATCCCCGTCCTCGCCCTCAAGGCCGGCGCCGACGTCCTGCTCAAACCGCCCGCGGACGCCGCCGGAACCGGCGTGTTCCCCCGCCAGCTCGCCGGCGTCGTCGCCGCCGTCCGGTCCGGCGAGCTCACCGAGCGGCGCCTCGACGAGTCGGTGTACCGGATCCTGGACGTCAAACGGCGCCGCGGCCTGTTCCGCGACCCCTACGCCGACGAGACCCGCGTCGGCGACGTCGTCGGAACCCCCGCCCACCTGGCCGCCGCGCGGCGCGCCGCCGGCCACGCCGTCACCCTCGTCAAGAACGACGCGGGCGTCCTGCCGCTGCGGCCCGGACCGCGGAACGTCCTGGTCACCGGATGGGGCGCGGCCACCACCGCCTCCCTCGCCGCCGAGATCGCCCGGCGCGGCGCCGCCACGGCCGTCCGGCAGACCGGCCTCAGCCCCGGCAAGGCCCAGATCGACCAGGCCGCCGCCGACGCTAAGGGACGGGACCTCGTCGTCGCCGTCACCAACCGCGCCTGGGACGTCAAAGACGAACCCGGACACAACGGCCCCGGCCAGGCCGACCTGGTCAAGGCACTCGTCGCGACCGGGACGCCCGTCGTCGTCATCGCCGTCCGCGACCCCTACGACATCGCCTGGTTCCCCGAGGCCGCGACCTACCTGGCGACCTACTCCTACACCGCCGAAGCCGTCCGATCGGCCGCCGAGGCCCTGTTCGGCGAGCTGGACCCCGGCGGGCGGCTGCCCGTCGCCGTCCCCGCCCGCGACGAGCCCGGCCGCGTCCTCTACCCGTTCGGGCACGGCCTCCACTACCGGCGCTGACCCCTCCGCCGTGCGGGACCCGGTTCCGGAGCGGCAGCCGCCGCCGCGCCGGAACCGGGCCGCCCCATCATGACGGCACCCTGCGACATTCCGGCGCGGACAGCCCCCGAACGGCCCCTGGAATGGCGGTCAGGCGAGGTCGGCCAGGAGCGCCGCCAGGTCGGCCGGGCGCGAGAGCATCGGCCAGTGGCCGGTCGGCAGCTCGAGGTAGGTCCACTCCGGGCCGGTCATCGCCGCGAAGACCGGGACGCCCTCCTCGCCCATCCGCCGCACCGCCTCGATCGGGATCGTCGACGCGACCAGCGTCCGGGGCGTGTCCGGCAGCGGATCGGGACGCGCCGCCGGCTGCGACGCCGTCCCGAACGGCTGCGGCGTGCCGCGCTCGCGCATCGCTTCGAGGGTCTCCGCCGACAGGCCCGCGAGGTTCACCGGGTCGGCGTCCGCGTCGAACGGCGGGACGGGGATCGTCCAGCCGCCGCCGTCCTCGGCCACCCGCTTCTCCAGCGCCGCCCGCGTCTCCGGGTCGTGGAAGTCGATCCCGGCGAGGCCGTCCGGCATCGGACCGGTGTCGACGTAGACGATCCGCGCGATCCGGTCCGGGATCCGGTCGGCGGCGGCCGTGGCCGCCATGTTGCCGCCGCTGTGCGCGACGAGCACCACCCCGGTGAGACCGCCGCCCTCGACCACCTCGACGATGTCGGCCGCGTGGGTGTCGACGTCCACGTCCGGCGTCGCCTCAGCGGCGCGCTCGGCCACCCCGGTGAGCGTCACCGCGCGGACGTCGTGGCCCGCCGCGCGCAGCCCCGCGGCCACCCCGTCCCACACCCACGCCCCGAACCAGTGCCCCGGGACCAGTACGAATGTCGCCATGTCGGCCGTCCTTCCCTCCGTCGTCACGGTCCACGCTACGGTCGGTACCGGACAGAACCCGCCCGGATTAAGTGAGAGACCCGTGTCACATCCGACGACCCGCGTCCTGGCGATGCTGGAGCTGCTGCAGGCCAACCACCGCATGCGCGGCGGCGAACTGGCCCGCCGCCTCGGCGTCGATGAGCGCACCGTCCGCCGCTACGCCTCGCGCCTGGAGGACCTCGGCGTCCCCGTCACCGCCGACCGCGGCCCGCACGGCGGATACCGGCTCCTGCCCGGCTACAAGCTGCCGCCGCTCATGCTCACCGACGACGAGGCCGCCGCCGTCGTCCTCGGCCTGCTCGCCGCCCGCCGCACCGGCCTGACCGGCGCCGCCACCGAGAGCGCCCTGGCCAAGGTGCAGCGGGTGCTGCCCGCCGCGCTCCGCGACCGCGTCCAGGCGCTGCGCGACACCCTCGGATTCACCGCGCCCGCCCGCGACGCCGCCGCGCCCGGCACCCTGCCCGACACCGCCGCCGTCCTCACCCTCGCCGCGGCCGCGCGGGAACGGCGCCGCGTCCGGATGCGGTACCGGTCCTGGCGCGGAGAGGACACCGAACGGGACCTGGACGCCTACGGGCTGGTGTTCCACTCCGGCCGCTGGTACGTCACCGGGCACGACCACCGCAGCGGCGAGGTCCGCACGTTCCGCGTCGACCGGGTCGTGTCAGCCGAGCCCGGCGACGCCCGCTACGAGGTCCCCGGCGACGCCGACCCCGTCCGCGACGTCACCCTGTCGCTGGCCCGCGTCCCCTACGCGCACGAGGTCGAGGTGCTGCTGGACGCCGGGCTGGACGAGGCGCGCCGCCGCGTTCCCGCGACCGTCGCGACACTGACCGAGGAGCCCGGCGGGGGAGTGCTGCTGGCCGCCCGCGCCGAACGCCTCGACGGGATGGCGCGGATGCTGGCCGGGCTCGGGTTCCCCTTCACCGTCCGGCGGCCCGACGAGCTGCGCGGCCACGTCCGCGACCTCGCCCAGACGCTCGCCGAGCAGGCCGAACGCTGAACGCCGCTTCTCAGGAGGTGCGGTCGCGGGCGTCCCACTCGTGCCGCAGCATCGCGTACACGACCTCGTCGGACCACTCGCCCTTGACCATCTCGTTCTGCACCAGGTGCGCCTCCCGGCGCATCCCGAGCCGCTCCAGCACCCGCGCGGACGCGCTGTTGCGGCCGTCCAGCCGCCCGCACACGCGGTGCAGGTCCAGGCCCTCGAACCCGAGCCGCAGCACCACCTCGGCCGCCTCGGTCGCGAACCCCCGGCCGTGGAAGGCCGGGTTGAAGATGTAGCCGATCTCGCCCTGCCGGTGCTCCCTGCTGCGCCACTGCAGGTTGACCTCGCCGACCAGGTCGCCGGTCTCGCGCCACACCGCCGCGAGGACGAGCCAGTCGCCCTCCTTCTCCACCGTGGACGCGCTCATCTTCTGCTTCAGGAACGTGCGCGACTCCTCCCGGTCACGGGGCTCCCAGTACAGGAACCGCGCCACCTCGGGCAGCGACTGGTAGGCGTACAGGTCGTCGAGGTCGCTCTCGCGGAACGGCCGCAGGGTCAGCCGCTCGGTCTCGATCGGGTAGTCCGGACGGAGCATGCGACGATCCTATTCACGGTGATCGGCCTTGTGCGACCCGTGATCGCCGGGAATCGTGGTGTTTCGGTCGCCGGCGGGAGCCGTCCCGCCGCGCTCTGCCGCGCGGTCCTCGAGCTCGGCGTTCAGCTCCGCGCCGAGCAGGATCGCCAGGTTCGTGATCCACAGCCAGATCAGGAACACGATGATCCCGGCCAGGCTGCCGTAGGTCTTGTTGTAGGACGAGAACCCCGACACGTACAGCGCGAACAGCCCCGACGCCGCCAGCCACAGCAGGATCGCCAGGATCCCGCCGGGCGTCACCCACCGGAAGCGGTGCCTGGTGCTCGGCGCCGCCCAGTACAGCAGCGAGAACAGGAACGCCACGATCAGCAGCAGCACCGGCCACTTGGCGATGTTCCACGCGGTGACGGCCTGGGAGCCCAGCCCGAGCAGGTCGCCCGCCTCGCGCGCCAGCGGACCCGACACCACCACAGCGATCACCGACGCCGACAGCAGCACCAGCGACACCAGCGTCAGCGCCACCCGGAGCGGGACGGTCTTCCAGAACGGCCGCTTCTCCGGGACGTCGTAGACGACGTTGGCGGCGCGCATGAACGCCCCGACATACCCCGACGCCGACCAGATCGCCGCGCCCAGCCCGATCAGCGCTACCAGGCCCGCCCCGGCGCGGTTGCCCTGGAGCTGGTCGATCGAGCTGACCAGCACCTGCTTCACCGACCCTGGCGCGATCTTCCCCGCGCTGTCGATGAGGTCCGCGGTGACCGACCGTCCGGCGAGCCCGACCAGCGACACCACCACCAGCATCGCCGGGAAGATCGACAGGACGGAGTAGTAGGTGAGCGCCGCGGCCCAGTCCGACAGGTTGTCGCGCTGGTAGGCGGCGAACGCGCGTTTCACCGCCTGCCACCACGACCCTGCGGGCAGGTCCAGCGGCGTATCGGGTGCGCCCTTCGCGGGGGTGGCGCCCATGACCGGCCTCCCGCTCAGAGGAACGAACGACGGCGTCCGCGCCGTCCCGGCGTCCCGGCGGGCGTCTTCGCGGGCATCCGGGAGCGGACACCGGCGGGGATCCGGCCGCGTATCCCGCCGGGCGGCTTGCCGCGCATCCGGGAGCTGATCGCGGAGGGCATCCACGCGGGCACCCAGGCGGGCGTGCGCATGGCCTGCCAGGCGCGCCGTCCGGTCGTCCGCCGCGCGCGGGCGCGCAGGCCCGGGCCGGGGCGGCCGGAGCCGCGCAGCCGGTCCGGCATCGTGACGGCGCGGCCTCCGCCTCCGCCGGTCGAGCGGCGCTTGCGGAACCACACCGCGCCGAGCGCGGCGGCGCCCACCCCGGCGGCCCCCAGCCCGGCCCACTTGCCGCCCTGTCCGGCGGCGATGTCCCTGGCCCGGGCGGCGGCGTCGGCCGCGCGTTCGCGGGCCTGCTCCGCCTTCTCCCTGGCCAGGGCCTTCACATCGGCCTTGGCGGCGAGCAGCTCCACCGTCTCACCGAGGTCGTGGCGGGCGCGGTCGACGTCCTCGCGCAGCTCCGCCGTACCGGCGTCCGCGCCGTGCTTGCCCTGCATGGTCATCGGTGCGTCGCCCTCTCCTTGAGCTCGGCCATCGTCTGCTTGGCCTCGCCCATCGCCTGTTCCGGCTTCGGCGGCGTGGCGCGCCTGGCCTGGGCCCGGCCGAGGACCGCGAGGACGGCCGCGACCAGCATCAGGAACCCGCCGATGATCAGCGCCGCCGCCCACACCGGCAGCGCCACCGCGATCGCGGCGACCGCCGCCGCCAGCAGCACCGCCACCCCGTACAGGGCGACGAGCGCGGCGCCGCCGAGCAGGCCCGCGCCGGTCCCGGCGTGCCGGGCCTTGTCCTTCAACTCGGCCGCCGCCAGCCGCATCTCGGCGCGCATCAGCTCCGAGACCTGCTGCGCCGCCTGCTTGACCAGCTCACCCGTCCCGGCCTCGCGGCGCCCGTCCCGACCGGGGCGGGCGCCGTCGAACTCGGGGGCGCCGCCCCGGTCGTGCCGGTGCGCGCCCAGCATCCCGGACCCGGCCCCTGCCGTCGTTCCGGACTCGGTCTCGCCGTCGTATGTCGGCCGCACGATGCTCATCGCCTCCGGCCCCCTCACGTGCTCGTCGCGACGCTCGCTCAAAGAAGGTCGCCGAAACCCGTTCCCCCTGCTGGACGGCTAAACGTCCCCGCCCGCCGGGAAGGCGGCCGGACGGGGTCACACGGTGGTGAGCCAGCGGACGCGGTGCGCCTCGGTCGGGTCGGGGGTCTCCCAGCGGCGGACGAGCCGGTCGACCACCGCGTCCGGGACGGGCGAGGGCCGCCCCCGGTTCCGGTCGCGGACCACCTCCGGCGGCGCCTCCAGCGCCACCACCTCCACCCGCCCCCGGTACCCGGCGATCAGCCCCGCGCACGCCTCGCGCTGCGACCGCGACACGTTCGTGGCGTTCCACACGAACGACCGCCCGGCGCGCAGGTGCCCGCGGGCCTGCTCGTGCGCCGCCGCCGCGACCGCCCGCTGGTCCCCGGCCGGGGACACGCCGAGCTCGGCGCGCAGCCGGTCCAGGCTGACGACCGGGACGTCCGGGCGATGCGCCGCGATCCAGTGGTCCTTCCCGACGCCCGGCAGCCCCGACAGGACCGTCGCGGTCAGCCGCGTGTCGTCGTAGGCGGCGTAGCCGGGGTCGCGGCCGGGCTTGCGGAAGTACCAGAACCGGGCGTGGTCGGACGGGAACGCGCGCGGCCCGTCCAGGCAGCCCTCCTCCGCGCAGTACTCCCCGTACAGCGCGACGTTGTCCAGCAGCTCGGCCGAGTCGGGGCACACGCGGCCGAGGATGTCGGCCGACGCCAGCAGCACCAGGTCGCTGTTTCGGGCGAGAAGACTGACGCGGAAAGCGATCCGCTGCAGGTCGGGGCGCTCCAGCGCCCAGAACGGCACCTGGTGGTGGCGGATCAGCGCGGCGACGTGCTCGCGCCACTCCACCGGCGCGCCGAGCTCCCACAGGATCCGCCGCGCCATCAGGTCGCCGCGCCGCGAGTGGCCGCGCGCGGTGATCCGGCCGCCGTCGTCCAGGGCGGTGCAGTGCGGCTTGGCGACGTCGTGCATCAGCACGGCCGCGAACAGCCGCGTCCGCTCGCCGCGCGGACGGGACCTCCACTCCGGCATCGCCGCGAGCGCCTCGCACGCCATCCGGGTGTGGGTCTCGACGTCGCCCTCGCCGTGGAACACCGCGTCCTGCGGGACGCCCGCCAGGTCCCGGACCCAGCCGAACGCGTCGCGGACCCGGTCCCAGTCCAGGGCCCAGCCCGGCGGCTCCGGGCACAGCTCATCGAACATCCGCATACAGCACCTCCGGGTCGGCGAGGCCGTTGGCGACGAGCGGACGGTCCAGCCAGTGCGTCCCCGCGTCCAGGATCGCCGTGAGGAAGGTCGGCCGGACCCACTTGTACCGGTCGACGGTTCTGCCGCCCTCCTCCACCTTGATGTAGAGGCCCTCCATCTCCTCCGCCGCGTCGGACTCGGCGGCGGCGCGGTCGGGGTCGGCGCCGCCCGCTACCGCGGCGGCGCGCAGGGCGTCCCGCCACCGCGGGGTCCGGCACGTCGACGGCCCGGCGAGCGCGGTCAGCGCCGCCAGGTCCGGCAGCGGCCCCTCGTGCAGGACCGGCACCGACACCACGGGCGTCCCGGCCAGCAGGTCACGCCGCGCCGCCGTCGACAGGAACGTCCCGTCCGACAGATCCAGCACGTCGAACTCGCAGAAGTAGTGGGGGAGCGCGTCATAGAAGACGGTGTGCTTGGCGTACAGCCACTCCCCGTACAGCACGTACCGGTCGCCGAGCCGTTCCCGCAGCACGTGCTGGACGGACGCCGCCCACGCCTTCAACGGCCCGAACTGCCGCTCGCGGGGCCCGCCGGTCAGGTAGTGCCCTCGGCTCTGCAGCCGCAGCTCCCCGGCCGGGGTGAAGCTGATCCCGGCGTTGGCGCCGTCGAGCTTCTCCTCCACGACCAGGTACCGCCCGGCGACGTCCGCGAACGGCGCGGCCACGAGGTCGTGGTCGCCGGGCTGGAGCCGGGACCCCTCGATGTGCCGGGTCCGGGGGTACTTGCGGAGCATGCCGACCGTTGTAAGGGACCGCCGCCGCCCCCGCCAACCGGTTTTCCCGCCCGGACGGCCCCCGGGGCGGGCCGGTTCAGCGGTTGGGGACGGCGCGGGTCAGCGCGAGCGCCGCCACCCACAGCGCGACGCTCGCCCACGCGAGCGCGTGCAGCCCGGACGCGAACTCCCCGGGAAGCGACGCGGGCCCGGCGACCGCCCCGAACACCGCGACGCCGAGCGCCGTCCCGACCTGACGGGCGGTGTTGTTGAAGCCTCCGGCGAGCCCGGCGTGCGCGGGCGGGACGGCGCGCATCGACGCGGCGACCACGGCGGTGACGATCAGGCCGTCGCCGATCCCGACGGCGAGCAGCGCCGGCAGCAGCGGCCCGTAGCCGCCGTCGCCGCCCGCGCCCAGCAGCGACAGGCATCCGGCGGCGGCGATCGCGGCGCCCGCGCCGAGCGGGAGGCGGGTGCCGTACCGGGCGGTGAGGCGTCCGCCGACCGGGGCGAGCAACGCCAGCGGCACCGCCATCGGCAGCAGCATCGCGCCCGCCGTGAACGCGGACCGGTGCCCGGCCTGCTGCAGCTCCAGCGTCGCGACGAACAGGATCCCGTTGGTCACCAGGTTCATGATCAGCGCGATGGCGGCGGCGCCGAGGAACGCCGGGGCGCGCAGCGGCCCGCCGGGCAGCATCGGCGCGGCGGCGCGCCGCTCGGCGACCGCGAACCCTACAGCGGCCGCGGCGGTCGCCCCGGCCGCGACTCCTGCGGTGGCGCGGTGGCCGTGGCCCGCGGCGATGACCGTCCACACCAGGCCGCCGAGGACCAGCGGGGCGAGGAGCGTCCCGGCGCGGTCCAGCGGCACGTCCGCGCGCGGGGCGGCGGCGGCCGGGTCGCGGACCAGGGCCCGCACGCCGGCCGCCGCCACCACGATCGGGACGTTCAGCAGGAAGACCCACCGCCACCCCGCCGAGTCGACCAGGACCCCGCCGAGCAGCGGCCCGGCGGGCAGCGCCGTCGACGACACCCCCGCCCACACCCCGAGCGCGCGCGCCTGCTCGGCCCGCCCCGGATACAGGGCGGTGATCAGCGCGAGGCCGCCGGGCAGGAGCAGCGCGGCGCCCGCGCCCTGCACCGCCCGCGCCGCGATCAGCGGCCCCGCGCCGGGCGCCGCGCCGCAGGCCAGGGACCCGGCCCCGAACAGCGCGAGACCGAGCAGCGTGATGCGGCGGTGCCCGATCCGGTCGCCGAGCGCGCCGCCGCCGAGCAGCAGCCCGGCGATCGCGACGGCGTACCCGTCCACGACGCCCTGCAGCGCGGGCAGGCTCGTGCCGAGCGCCCGCCTGATGCCGGGGAGCGCGACGTTGACGACCGTCACGTCCAGCAGGACCAGGAACATCCCGGCGCACAGCACGGCCAGCGCCGCACCGCGCCGGGGCGCGCGCCCGGCCTGCCGGGCGCGGGGCGGGGAGGCGGGAGCGGTCATGCCCCCCACGCTGCCCCCGAAACGTTCCGCCGCGACTCGAACCATGCCCGCACCAGCCCGCACTGGCCCGCACCCGGCCCGCGTCCGTCACGGCAGGGCCGCGCGGCCATCGGGAGCAGCCCCTCGTGCAGCCTCCCGGCCTGTACGGGCCCAGTTCGCGGCGGCGTCAGGGGTCGGTCGGGAGTTCGATCCACTCCAGGGCCCACCGGTTGAGGTCGAGCAGGACCTTGCCGAGCGCGGCGCCCTTCTCGGTCAGCCGGTACTCGATCCGCACCGGGGTGGTGGGCCGCACGTCGCGTTGGACGAGGCCGTCGGCTTCGAGGTCCTTCAACCGCTGCGAGAGCAGCTTGTGGGTCATGTCCGGAACGGCCTCCGCGATGTCGCTGAACCGGGTCGCGCCGCCGAGCAGGGCGCGCAGCACGGTCGCGGCCCAGCGGCGGCCGATCATGTCCATCGCCGCGGCGTAGTACGGGCAGTACGGCCGGAGGTCCTCGACGTCCAATCGGCGGTGTGACATGATCCACTCTCCGGAGTTTCTATCTTTAAGATACCTTCCATCTTAGGGATACAAGATGATCGTTTGAGGAGTCAGGCCATGCCCGAGTCGAGTACGGCGGCGCTGTCGTACGAGGTGTTCGTGTCCGAGCCGATCCCCACCACCGGCACCCTGCCGACCGGTGCGCCGCAGATGTGGTCGCCGCTGTCGACCACCCTCATCTCCGGCGACGCGGACGCGGTCCTGGTCGACCCGCCGTTCACGGTCGAGCAGATCCGCCGGGTCGGCGACTGGGTGGAACGCTCCGGAAAGCGGCTGGCCCACATCTACATCACCCACGGCCACGGCGATCACTGGTTCGGCGCGGCACCGCTGGCCGAACGCTTCCCCGGGGCGCGGGTCCACGCCACCGAGGGCACCCTCCGGCTCATGCGCGCCTCGGCGGCCGGGCGGCGTAAGGCGTTCTGGGACGGCCTGTTCCCCGGACAGCTTCCCGACATCGATGTGCCCGGCGAAGTGCTCCCGGCCGACGGCCTCACCCTGGAGGGCCACCCGCTGCACGCGGTCGAGGTCGGGCACAGCGACTGCGACGACTCCACGGTGCTGCACGTCCCCGCGCTCGGACTGGTCGTCGCGGGCGACGTCGCCTACAACAACGTCCACCAGTACCTCGCCGACGGCGGGCTCGACGGCGGCATCGACGCCTGGCTCCGCGCCATCGACACGGTGCGCGCCCTCCGCCCGGAGGCCGTGGTCGCCGGGCACAAGGACGCGGCCCGCGCCGACGATCCGCGCATCCTCGACGAGACCGCCGAATACCTGCGCACCGCCCGCCGGGTGCTCGACGGCAAGCCCGCGGCGCGGACGTTCTTCGACGAGATGACCCGCCGCTACCCCGACCGGCTCAACCCCGGCACCGTCTGGCTCAACGCGCAGCGGCTGGCCTGATGCGCGCCGTGCGCGTCCACGAGTTCGGCGGACGCGACGTCCTGCGGATCGACGAACTGCCGCACCCGGACCCCGACGCCGGCGGCGTGACGATCCGGCTCGCCCACGCCGCCGCCTAGGTCGCGCCGATCCTCGGGGCCACGCGGGTGATCTCCACCGTCCGCGGCGCCGACCGCCTCGCCGCCGTCCCGCCCGCCGGGAACCTCGCGGTCATCGACCTGGAGCGGGAGATGCTCGGCGACGGGGTCGCGCGGCTGACCGGCGGCGCGGGAGCGGACGTCGTCCTCGACGTCCTCGGCGGCGCCCTCACCGGCCCCGCCCTCGGCAGGCTGCGGCACGGCGGAGTCCTCGTCAGCATCGGCTACATCGAGCCCGCGACCGACCGGGTCTACCCCTTGGAGCAAGGCCGCCGAGGCCCAGCGGCGCGTCGTCGAGGACCGTCCGCTCGGCAGGGTGTTCCTCGACCCCTGGACCTGAGCGCGACCCCGCGGGTGCGGGCGAACCTTTTCGGGGCGTGCGGCGAAAAGGGGTGTCCGGATGGAACACGATCGGAGCCGGCCGTGAACGCACCCGCTCGAATCTCCGCCGACAGCGACAGGGAGGTGATCGGGCGGTCGGCGCGGGAGCCGGAGGCGTTCGCGCTGCTGTACGACCGGCACGCGCCACGGCTGCACCGCTACGTCCCCCGGCGGCTTGGCGACGGCCACGCCGACGACCTCGTCGCCGAGACCTTCCTCATCGCCTTCCAGCGGCGCGGAGCCTTCGACGGCTCGCGGGCCGAGGCGCTGCCCTGGCTGTACGGGATCGCGGGGAACCTCATCGCCCGGCACCGCCGCACGGAGGTCCGCGTGTACCGGGCGATGGCGCGGATGGGCGGCGACCCGTCCGTCCGCTCGCACGCCGACCAGGTCGACGTGCGGGTGACGGCGACCGCCGCCCTGGCGCGCCTGTCGGCCAAGGACCGGGAGGCGCTGCTGCTGGTGACGTGGGCCGACCTGTCCTACGAGCAGGCGGCCGAGGCGCTCGACGCCCCGGTCGGGACGGTCCGCTCCCGGCTGAACCGGGCCCGGCGCAAGCTGCGGGCCGCCCTCGGCGACCGCAATCCTCTGACGACCGCTGCCGAAGGAGAATCCCGATGAACGACCTCGACGTGGTGAACGGCGTCCGCGCGGAGGTGGGCGAGCCGTCCGCCGACCGGCTGGCCGAGGGCCGGGCTCGGCTCATCGCGGGCATCGCCGAGCCGGGCCCGATTCACGCACGGGTTCGTCGTCCTATGTTCGGACGGCGGACGGCGCTGGCCGGGGGACTGGTGCTGGCGGCCGCCGCCGCGGGCGTGGTGATCGTCCAGTCCGACGGCGAGGACGCGCGGCCGCGGTCGGAGGCGGCGGACTTCCTAAACCGGGCGGCGCTGGTCTCCGCCAAGAGCCCCGCCCTGAGGCTCCCGCCCGGCATGTTCCTGTACGCCGAGCAGGTGCTGAAGGTCGGGGCCCCGAACGGCCTGTTCCGGCCGGGGTTGTACGCGGGACTCCCGTTCACGCCCCAGAAGGCCCTCGACGCCCTCCCGACCGACCCCGCGCGGCTCCTGCGCCTCGCCACCCGTCCGGCAGTCGGGACGACGGTCACACGACGAAGGCCACCCCCACGGAGGTCAAGGGGTTCCTCAGCGACTGGCTGCAGCAGCCGAACCTCCCGCCCGGCGTCCGCAGCGCCGCCTACCGCGCGCTGGCCGGACTGTCCGGAGTGACGCTCGACCGCGACGTCGTCGACGCGGCCGGACGCCACGGCGTCGGGATCGACCTCGGCGCGGTCCGCTCGCCGGAGTCGCGGCTCACGCTGATCCTCGACCGCCGCACCTACCGGCTCCTCGGGACGCGGGACAGCTCCGTCGTCCACTTCACCGACGACGCCACCGGGAAGCGCTACGACGAGCGGGCGGTGGTCGTGACCGCCATCCTGCGGACCGCGGTCGTCCCGACCGCCGGCAAGGCGCCATAACGGCGTCGGAGCGGGTTCCGTTCCAGTACTCCGCCGCCTTCGGCCCGGCCATGGTGGCCGGGCCGAAGGCGGCGGCCCCGCGGACCGCGCCGGGCGGTCTGTCGCCGCCGCCGGATTCCGCTGATCTTCACCTAGGGTTTCGGCCGCCTTCCGGACAGTCATCGGGCGTCGACCGGGCAGCCGAGGCTTTTCCTCCGCGTTCGGATCTGCGTTGGGTTGTGGGCGTCGCTCCCAGCCATCCGTAGACCGAAGGCGGTACGGAATGTCCGGTGAGCGCGACGAATTCTCCGACCAGATGTTCGCCGTCCAGATCGTGACGCGACAGATCCCCGGAGGCGGGACTGGGCCCGGCGCCATCGTGGTGGACCAGCTCCTCGTCGGCGGCCGCCCACCGGGCCTGTACGGCGCAGCCCACAAGAGCCACGTGAGGGGTCGTTTAGAGGCCGCTGGCGGTGAACTTCATTGCCCCTGCCCCTGATTCGGGGCGGGGGTCTCAGGGGGGAGGGAGCGCCTAGGATCGACCTCGTCACGTTGGGCGAGTTCGGCTAGGGCTCGCTGGGCTTGAAGCTCGGCCTGGACGGCGCGTTCGCGCTGCCGGTCGGCGTCGGCGCGGGCAGCGTCTCGGTCACGTTCGAGAGACTGCACCGTGGTGGTGAGGGCGTGTGCGTCCAGGCGTGCTTTGTCGGCGTCGGCGCGGGCGGCGGCGCTCTCCAGCCGGAGGGCGGCGGCGGTTTGCTCGGCCTTGTCAGTGAGTGCGATGGCGCGGGCGGCGGCGCGTTCGGCCTCGTTGGCGCGCTGGACGGCCTGGTCGGCTCTGGCGTGACCGGCCTCGGCGGCCGCTTGCGAGGTGCGGGCGGTGGCCTGCGCGGCGGCGAGTTCGGTGCGGCAATCGGTCAGTTCCTGCTGTGCCCGCTCCCGCGCAGCGGTCTGGTCTTGGAGCCGGGCGAGGGCGTCCTGGAGTTGCCCGGCCAGTGATTCCTCGGCCCGCTTGGCCAGGGCGGCGGCGCGCTCTGCTTGGATGCGTGCCTGTTCGTGTGCGGTGACGGTGTCGGCGGCGTGCCGTTCGACCTGGGCGGCCTCCTTCCGGACTTGCTCGGCTGCCCGCTCGGCATCCTGGCGGGCCTGCCGTTCGCGTTCTTGCGCGGCGGCGGCGAGGGCGGCGCGTTCGGTGGCCTGCTCGGCTTCGTGCTGCGCGGTGGCGGCCGCGTCCTGAGCGGAAGCGACTTCGGCCTTGGCCGCGGCGACCTCGGCGCTGCTCGCCTCCTTGATCACGCTTAGGGCATCGATGGCCCTGGTCAGGGTGTCGCGTAGGTCGGTCATGGCCGGCACGGCCTCGTCGGCGACCGTGACCACCAGCCGGAGCGGATCGCTGATCGCCTCGGCGAGGCGGGACTCACGCTGCGCCTGGGCCCGTTCCTTGCAGTCCCGGGGCGGTGGGCAGTACAAGCGGCGGCGACCGCCTTTGTATTTGCCGTCATGCCGACGCGGTGGCGCGGGGAGCGGCTCCCGGCACACCTGACAGCGCCCGTGGGGCGCCTCACGATCCGCTGCTTCCTCCTCCGGCGCCTCCCCATTCGGCACCCTCTCGGCCGACTCCGCTCCGACCGTCCCGATGGCCGTTCCTGTGGCGCCTCCTTCAACAGCTGGTTGTGCGAGTGCGCCTGTGGGGCGGGCATCGGTGGACGGCTCGTGCGCGGGGGCGGCGCCGGGGGTTTGCTCCGTTGCTTCTCCAGAGGCTTGGCCGGAGGGGCCGGCGGCCGAGGTGGGTTCTGGCGCTGCGCTGGCTGCCGGTGCAGCGGCATCACCGCCGGAAGCGGAGTCGGGCCTATCGATCATGAGCCAGCAGCCTAGCAGAGATAGTTTCGCGAAATACGAAACAAGTTATGTGACCACCGCTTCTTAATCTCTGAAGAAAGTGTGAGTACATGAGAATGACTCTTATCATTCACTCAGTCGCGGCGGGACGACTGTCGCGTCTCGATGGCGGTCGCCAGGCGCCTTTGAGCTGTGAGGGCGCGCTCGGTGAGCGCGCCGCGATCGCGGGGACCGCCTACCGCAGCTCCGCGCACGGCGCGCCCGTCTCAACGCGTTTGCGCCGCGCGGGCGTCCCGTCCGGGTGCGGGCGTGCAGCGCTCCGGGTCTGCGTGGCTCAGGGGCGATGGGGGCGGGTGGTACGCCAGAATGCGGAGGAAGGCGACGCGCTCTGGCAGCTACGTGGGGGAGCGGCGCGGACGGCGCGTTCGACGGCATTTGAGGGAGGGCTGTTGTGACCTCGGTTGCGAGTCCTGGGCTGGGTCTTGTGCCGGGCGCGGCCAGTGTCGAGGGTGCCCGTCCGGCGGCGATGCGCGTGCGGGGGACGCCGCCTGCACGGACCCCGGGGGAGCTGGCGAGTCTTCTCCGGGCCGCGCGGCTGTCTGAGAAGGGGCTGCGGGCTACCGCGGTGTGGCTTGTGTCGGGGCGGCGCGAGTCCGACCACACCCGGGCGGCGTATGTCCGTGATGTCGGCTGGTGGGCTGCCTGGTGTGCAGCGGTGGGCGTGGACGTCGCCGACCCGCCGACGGCCGCGGCCGACTTGTACATGGCCGAGCTGGTGGCCTCCGGACTGGCCCGGTCCACCATCGGTCGGCGGGTCGCGGCCGTGTCGTCCTGGTACACCTATCTGATTCGTGAGCAGGGGGCGGCGGCCAATCCCTTCGACGGTGCCGAACGGCCCCGGCTGGACAGCGCCGCCTCGGCTACGCGCGGGCTGTCCCGCGCGCAGGTGACGGCGGTGCTGGCGCACGCCGCCGAACACGAGACCGCCCGCACCCACGCATTGCTGTGGTTGATGTTCGCCACCGCCGGGCGGATCGGGTCGCTGCTGTCGGCCCGCATCGAGCACCTCGGGCAGGACCGCGGCCACCAGGTCATCGACTTGACGGTGAAGGGCGGGATGAAGAAGAGGTTCGCGGTTCCGCCTGCGGCGTTGCATGCGCTTGACCGCTACCTCGCCGAGCGTGGGCACCCTGAGAGCGGGTTGCTGTTCGTCACCCGCACCGGGCGGGCGCTCGGCCAGCCGTACGCATGGAAACTGGTCAACCGGATCGCCCGTGCCACCGGTGTCACCCACGCCATTTCCCCGCACACCTTCCGGCACACGGCGATCACCATCGCCCTCAGTGACGGCAAGCCTCTGCACGTCGTCCAGGACTTCGCCGGACACGCCGACCCTCGCACCACCCGCCGCTACGACCGGGCCCGCGACTCCCTGGACCGCTCACCCGCCTACGAACTCGCTGCCTCGATCGCCCCCCAACCCACATAGCCCTGCACAACCTGCCGATCAGCTCTGGATGTCCCCCCCACGGCTTCGGTGCAGTGGCCTGGAGGCGTGAGGTGGCCGGCTGAGCTTGAGACCGGGCCTATCGCCTTTCGCGCCGCGCCGAATCGGTCGCCGACGGCCAGCGCCCGCCCATCGGGCTGGCTGCTGCCCCGCCGCGGCGGGGTTCCTTCGCCTGTACGTGACACCGTCGGTGCGGCGAAAGGGAGTCGGGGCCAGGTTGCTTGCTCGGGTCGCGACGAATGCGAGTGTGGAGCAGATTCAGGCGACCGTGCTGGCGAAAGCCCCTGGAGAGCCGTTTGTTGGCAGATGGAGGGCGGTGCTGCGGCTGGAACCGCATGAGCAGCGACTCGGTCAGGACACGCTGCGGCGCTGCCATGAGCTGGCGTTGGCCGCGCACCCGGATCACCGACTGGTCACCTGAGCAGCATGACACCGCGGTGCTGCCCGGACACCGGATCAGATCACGGCCGAAGGCTTCGTAGTGCCCGTGTCGCGTCCTCGCAACGATCGAGGCGGCGGGCCCGGCTGCGCAGAAGGGGCAAGGTTGCTGGGACGGAAAGGGTGGTGGGCGGGCGGCGGGAGTGGGTGTCCGGCAGAATCGGTTGTATGAGGTACGCGCTGCTGATCTGCGACGACGAGAGCTTCTCGCCCAGCAACGAGGAGTTGGACGCCGATCCCGAGCATCAGGCGTGGCGGGCCGACCTGGAGCGGCGCGGCGCGCTGGTCCTGGGGACGCGGCTGCGGCCGGTGGTGGACGCGACGTCGGTCCGGGTCCGCGACGGCGAGACCCTGGTCTCGGACGGTCCGTTCGCCGAGACCAAGGACTTCGTCGGCGGGGTCGTCCTCATCGACTGCGCCGACCTGGACGAGGCGATCGAGATCGCGTCCGGCCACCCCTACGCGCGCTGGGGCGGCGTCGAGATCCGTCCCCTCTGGGAATGACCCCGCCCGCCGTGCCCGCGCCCGATGAGGAGGAGGTGCGGGCGGCGGTCGACGCGGCCTACCGGGACGAGTGGGGGCAGGTCGTCGCGACGCTGATCGCGATGACGGGCGACTGGGACCTGGCCGAGGACTGCGCGCAGGACGCCTTCGCCGCCGCGCTGACCGCCTGGGCCCGCGACGGGGTGCCGCGCCGTCCGGGCGCGTGGCTGACGACGGCGGCCCGCAACCGCGCGCTCGACCGGCTCCGCCGGGACGCCGCGGGCGCGGCGAAGCTGCGGCGTCTCGCCGAGCATCCCGCGGCCTCGCCAGGGGATCCGTCCGGGGACGGCGACATCCCCGACGAGCGGCTCCGGCTGATCTTCACGTGCTGCCATCCGGCGCTGCCGTTCCCGGCGCGGGTCGCGCTGACCCTGCGGACGCTGGCCGGGCTGAGCACCGCCGAGATCGCCAAGGCGTTCCTGACGGCCGAGCCGGCGATGGCGCAGCGGCTCGTCCGGGCCAAGCGCAAGATCCGGGAGGCGGGCGTCCCGTACCGGGTGCCGCCCGCCGAGCGGCTGCCGGAGCGGCTCGCCGCGGTCCTGGCGGTGCTGTACCTGATCTTCAACGAGGGCTACGACGAGCGGGACGGGCGGCGGGGGCTGGCGGGCGAGGCGGTGCGGCTGGCGCGGGTGCTGGTCGGGCTGATGCCGCGCGAGCCCGAGCCGCGCGGGCTGCTGGCGCTGATGCTGCTGCACGGGGCGCGGCGCGCGACGCGCACCGACGGCGGCGTCCTAGTGCCGCTGGAGGACCAGGACCGGTCCCGGTGGGACGGGGCGCTGATCGCCGAGGGCGTCGCCGAACTCGACCGGGCGCTGGCGCTGCGCCGCACCGGCCCCTACCAGGTGCAGGCCGCGATCGCGGCCTGCCACGCCACCGCGCCCGACGCGGCGCGCACGGACTGGCCGCAGATCGCCGCGCTGTACGGGGAGCTGGCGCGGCTGGCGCCGTCCCCGGTGGTGGAGCTGAACCGGGCGGTGGCGGTCGCGATGGCCGACGGCGTCCCGGCCGGGCTGGCGCTGGTGGAGGAGCTGACGGCGTCGGGCCGGCTGGACGGCTACCACCTGCTGCCCGCGACCCGCGCCGACCTGCTGCGCCGGGGCGGCCGTCCCGGCGAGGCCCGCGCCGCCTACGAGGAGGCGCTGCGGCTGGCGCCGACCGAGGCCGAGCGCCGCTACCTCGCCGCCCGCCTCCGCGACCTGCGCCCGGACTGACCGGACAAAATCGGCGGGCGGGGATGTCGATCCGGCCCGGGCGCTCTTCGTCGGTGGGGTGAACGTCCCAACCGGAGGAGAGGGGCACCGCCCATGAGCACCCGCACCAACACCGCCAAGGACACCGCCAAGGACACCGGCGCGGCGGCCGCGCCGATGCCGCCCGTCGTCGACCGGGCCGTGTGGCAGGCCGAGCTGGACGCGCTGCGCGTCCGGGAGAAGGCGCACACCCGCGAGGGCGACGCGATCGCCGCGGCGCGCCGCCGCCTGCCGATGGTCGAGGTCGCCGCGGCGACGCCGCTGACCGGCCCGGACGGCGAGGTCACGCTTCTGGACGCGTTCGAGGGACGCCGCCAGCTGATCGCCTATTACCACATGTGGCACGCGGGGGCGCCCGCCGAGGCGCAGTGCGAGGGCTGCACGTTCTTCAACGGGCAGGTCCGCGAGCTGTCGCACCTGCACGCGAGCGGCGTCACCTACGCGACGTTCTGCGAGGGCCCCTACGAGGAGAGCGTCCGGTACCGGGACTTCATGGGCTGGGATGTGCCGTGGTACTCGGTGCGGGACTCGGCGGCGTCGCTGCTGGCGGGGCGGCGGCCCGACATGTTCCACTTGGTGTGCTACCTGCGCGACGGCGGCCGCGTGTTCGAGACGTACTGGACGAACGGCCGCGGCGTGGAGGCGATGGACACCAGTTTCGCCCTGCTGGACCTGACCGCCTACGGGCGGCAGGAGTCGTGGGAGGACTCGCCCACCGGGTGGCCGCGGGACCGGTCGGTCGACGGCGGGCGGATGCGCTCGCGGGGGCGTCCGACCTTCCAGTGGTCGCGGCTGGAGGCGGGCCGCTCCGACGACCTCGGCCCCGCGACCGGCTGAGGGCCCTCCAGCGGCGCGCACCAGGCGCCGGGCCGGGCCTCAGGAAGGGCGCCGGGCCCGGCGCCTTCGCGTGTGCGGGGATGTTCGCGTGAATTGGTGTGGGACCGATGTCGATATCGGGGGCGTGTGCTTCGTCGGTGGGTCGAAGGGTCCACTGAGAAGAAGGAGAAGCACGGTGACCATCGACACGAGTGACGCGACGGCGGGGGCCGGGGCGGGGGAACGGCGCGGCGGGGCGCGCTTCGGCGCCAGGGATCGGCTGGTGCTGTTCGTCCTGCTCGGTGCGGGGTTCATGCTGTCGGTCGATTTCTCGATCCTGAACGTGGCGCTGCCGGAGGTCGGCGCGGGCGTCGGCCTCGGGGTGACGGGCCTGCCGTGGATCACCTCCGCGTACGCGCTGCCCGCGGCCGGGTTCACGCTGCTGTTCGGCAGGCTGGGCGACCTGTTCGGGCGGCGGAGGCTGTTCGTGGCGGGGCTGGTGCTGCTGACGGGGGCGTCGCTGCTCGGCGGGCTGGCCGCCGGGCCGGGGACGCTGCTGGCGGCGCGGGCGCTGCAGGGGCTGGCGACGGCGATGACGATCCCGGCGACGCTGTCGCTGCTGACGACGACGTTCGCCGAGGGCGGGGCGCGGGAGCGGGCGCTCGGCCTGAACGGGGCGCTGCTGTCGGGCGGGTTCACGGTGGGCGCGCTGGCCGGGGGGACGCTGGTGGGGCTGCTGAGCTGGCGGGCGGCGTTCTTCGTGAACGTGCCGGTCGCGGCGGCGATCCTGCTGGCGGTCCCGTTCGTGATCGGGGAGAGCAGGGCGCCGGGGCGGGTGCGGCTGGACGTGCCGGGCGCGGTGACGGTGACCGGCGGGCTGCTCGCCGTCGTGTACGCGGTGGTGGAGCGCAGCGTCCTGGTGGGCGCGGCCGGTGTGGTGCTGCTGGGCGCGGCGTGGGTGGTGGAGACGCGGGCGGCGGCGCCGCTGGTGCCGGTGCGGGTGCTGCGGCGGGCGTCGGTGCGGTGGGGGAACTGCGCGGGGCTGCTGGTCTTCGCGATGGAACCCGCGATGATCTTCCTGATGACCCTGTACCTGCAGGACGTCCTCGGGCTGTCGCCGCTGGGCACGGGCCTGGTCTTCGGGGTGCCGGGCCTGGCGTCGGTGGCGGCGGGGGTGGCCGCCGGGCGGGTGATCGGCCGGTTCGGGACCCGGACGGTGCTGGCCGTGGGGATGTCGGTGCAGGCGCTGGCGACGGTGCCGCTGGTGTTCCTCGGCGGGGACCGCGCGTTCCTGCTCGTCGTGGTCCCGGCGCTGTTCGTCGGGTTCTACGGGCACGTGACCGCGATCGTGGCGTTCACGGTGACCGCGACGTCGGGGCTGCCGGACGGCGAGCAGGGCCTGGCGACCGGCCTGACGTCGATGACGCAGCAGGTGGCGCTGACGGTCGGGGTGCCGGTGATGGGGTCGGTCGCGGCGGCGTGGGGCGCGGGTCCGTCCGGCCTGCGGTTCGCGCTCGGGGTGATCGTGGCGGTGACGCTGCTCGGCACGGCCCTGGTGTGGTCGGGCCTGCGCCCCCGCGGCCAGCACGGGCCCCGCGGCGCGCGGGGCGCCCGCGTGGTCTCGGGGACGGGCGCAGCCTCCGATTGATAATCTCAACGTTGAGATTGTGGACGGTTGGAGGGCGGATGACCGACGCGGTGGACGCGATCCTCGCGCAGTGGGGGCGGGAGCGTCCCGACCTGGACGTGTCTCCGATGGGCGTGATCGGCCGGATCTCGCGGGCGCAGCTGCTGCTCGGCCGGGAGCTGCGCCGGTTCTTCGCCGCGCACGGGCTGGAGAGCTGGGAGTTCGACGTGCTGGCGACGCTGCGCCGGTCCGGCGCCCCCTACGAGCTGACGGCGGGCGCGCTGCTGAGGACGGCGATGGTCACCTCGGGCGCGATCACCAACCGGATCGACCGGTTGGAGGCGCGGGGGCTGGTCGAGCGGGTCCGCGACACCGGGGACCGGCGGTCGGTGCGGATCCGGCTGACCCCCCAGGGCCTGGAGACGGTGGACGCCGTGGTCGGCCCGCACGTCGCCAACGAGGAGCGGCTGCTGGCCGCGCTGGACCCCGACGGCCGGGAGCGGCTGGCGGACGCGCTGCGCACCCTGCTGGAGTCCCTCGGCGACACCTCCGTCACCTGACCCTCGTTCCGCCCTGCCCCGTCACGGCCCGGCCGTGGCTGGGTCAGGCGAGGTCGCGGAGGGCGCCGGCGGCGCGGCGCGCGATGTCGGACAGCGGCCCGGCGAGTTCGGGCGGGTCGAGCAGGGTGTAGTCGACGGGCAGCATCGTGACGCGGTAGGCGAGGAAGTGCAGCGAGTCCGACCGGGTGTGCAGCAGGCAGGTGCGGTCGTCGACGGGTTCCAGGACGCCCTGCCAGGCGGTGACGTGGTGGGCGGCCTCCTCGGCGGGGACGTGCAGCAGGACACGCGCGGTGATCGTCCCCGATCCGCCGGCGAGGGCGTCCATGGCCCAGGACGCGGCGTCGGCCCCGCCGGGCAGGACGAGTTCGGGGCCGCGGACGCCGGTGCCGCGCGGCCCGGCGATCCGGTCGGCGCGGAAGGTGCGCCACGCGGCGCGGTCCTCGTCGTAGGCGACCAGGTACCAGCGGCGCCCCGCTGCGACGAGCCGGTGCGGTTGCACCAGCCGCCGCGTCACACCCCCGCCGCCCGACCCGCCGGCTGCTCCCGCGGTCGTCCCGGTGTCGGGTCCGCCGCCCGGGCGGGGGGCGGCGGTGTAGGTGAAGCGGACCTTCTCGCGGGTGACGCAGGCGGCGGCGAGGAGGGCGAGGACCTCGGGGTCGGCGGGCGGGGGACCGGTGTCGCGGGGCGGCAGCGCGACGGCGGCCTCGGTGAGGGCGGCGACGCGGCGGCGCAGCCGGGCGGGCAGGACCTGCTCCAGCTTGGCCAGGGCGCGGGGCGCGGCGTCCTCGGCTCCGGCGACCGCGCCCGCGGCGGCGGTGCGCAGCCCGATCGCGATGGCGACGGCCTCCTCGTCGTCCAGCAGCAGCGGCGGCATCGCGGCGCCCGCGGTGAGGCGGTAGCCGCCGGTGTTGCCGCGCGCGGCGTGGACGGGGTAGCCGAGGTCGCGGAGCCGGTCGACGTCGCGGCGGACGGTCCGGACCGTGACGCCGAGCCGTTCGGCGAGTTCGGGGCCGGGCCATTCCCGCGGGGTCTGCAGCAGGGACAGCAGCCGCAGCAGCCGCCCGGACGGATCACGCATAACCCCATACTGCCGTCCCATGAGGACGTTCACCGACCTGATTGGCCCATAGCGTCGGGGGTACCGGGCCGGGGACGGGCCCCGATCCGGTGGAGGGAGCAGGTCATGTTTCGTGGTTTCGCGACCATCGTCTTCTGGGCCGACGACCTGGAGGCGGCGAGGGACTGGTACGCGCGGGTCCTGGAGATGGAGCCCTACTTCTCCCGCCCGGGACCGGACGGCAAGACCGCCTACTACGAGTTCCGCGTCGGCGACCGGCAGGACGAGCTCGGCCTGATCGACGGCCGGTTCCGCCCGCCGCCCGCCGCGCCGGGCCGGGACGGGACGCCGGGCCCGGGCGGAGCGATCATGTACTGGCACGTGGACGACCTGGAGGGCACCTTCGCGCGGCTGCTGTCGCTGGGCGCCGCCGAGTACCAGCCGGTCACCGCACAGGGCGACTCGGGGTTCGTGACGGCCGCGGTCGTCGACCCGTTCGGGAACGTCCTGGGGATCATGAACAACCCGCATTTCCTGGAGATGCTGGACGCGTCCGCGTGACCCGCGCCCCCGGGACCGGGCCGGCCGCCCGCGCTCTGGGTCAGGCGAAGACGGCGGCGGGGTCGCCGGTGTACCAGACGTTGTCGATGACGACGCGGCTGATGACCCACCGGTGCCCGTCGCGGGCGAGCTCGGTGTCGTAGAGGTTCTTCAGCAGCGCGTGGACGGACCGGTCGGCGGTGAGCAGGTGCTGCGCCTCCACCAGCGCCGTGAGCCGCGCCGTGTCCCCGGCCGTGTCCCCGGCCGTGTCCCCGCCGCCGGGGTCGATGACGACGCGGGGGTTGGTGACCTGGTGGGTGGTGTCGACCCGTCCCTCGAACCCGCCGAGGATGGTGGCGACGATGGCGTCGCGTCCGGTCATGACGGGCGGCTCGGCGCCCCACGCGGCGGCGGCCGGGCGGAAGTCCAGTTCGGCGTGGGCGGCGAAGCAGGACGCGAACAGGGCGGGGTCCTTGAGGTCCTGGCCGAGGCCGAACCGGTAGAGCGCGTCGACGATCTCGGTGTGGTCGCGCAGCGCGGCGGCGTCGGCGCCGGGGTCGAGGGCGCGCTCGCGTGTGACGTACATGGGCTCCCCTGTGCAGGTCGGAGGGTGTTGGGACGGTCCAAGCGTGCCGCCGCCCGACCGGGGTGATCAACGCCGTCCTGTGCAAGGATCGTGAAGCACCGCTCAACGATGGGCGGGCATGCGCGGCGTGGCGGGCGCCGGGTGGAGGGCGGTGGGGGGCGGTGCTGGAGCGGCACGAGATCGAGGCGCTGGTGGTGCTGGCCGAGGAGCTGCACTTCGGGCGGACGGCGGAGCGTCTCGGGGTGTCGACGTCGCGGGTCAGCCAGACGGTCCGGGGTTTGGAGCGGCGGGTGGGGGTGCGGCTGTTCGACCGGACGTCGCGGCGGGTCGCCCTGACCCCGGCGGGACGGCGGCTGGCGGCCGAGGTCGGCCCGGCGTGGGCGCTGATCGGCGCGGCGGTGGACCGTGCGGTCCGGGAGGGGCGGGGCGTGACGGGCACGCTGCGCGCCGCGTTCACCGGCGCGGCGGGCGGGCAGCTGCTGGCGGGCGCGGCGCGGCTGGCGCGGTCGCGGGAGCCGGGCCTGCGGGTGGTGCTCCGCGAGGCGCGCCCGGGCGAGGTCGCGGCGTGGCTCCGCGACGGCGAGGCCGAGGTGTGCCTGGTGGAGTTCCCGGCGGACGCCGATGGCGCGGAAGTAGAGGTGGGGCCGGTTCTGGTGCGGGAGGCGCGGATGCTGGCCGTTCCGGCGGGGCATCCGTTCGCGCGGCGCGGGTCGGTGCCGGTGGGGGAGTTGGCGCGGGTGCGGGTGCTGGATCCGCCGTCCCGGCGCGGGGGGACGTTGCAGGAGGCGCTGACGCTGGTCGGCGCGGGGGAGGGCGTGCTGCCGGTGGGCGCGCACGTCCGCCGGTACCACGCGCGGCCGGACGTGGCGTACGTCCCGCTGGACGGGGCGCCGCCGGTGGAGTGGGGGCTGGTGTGGCGGGCGGGCGGGGACAGCGCCCGCGTCCGCGCGTTCGTCCGCGCGGCCCGCGACCTCCTCGACGTCCCCTAGCTGACGGCCCGAGCACGGCGGGTCGACCGCTGGGGACGCTGCGTGAGGACGGGGTGTGAGATGCGTCTCTCCGCCTGCGCGACCGTCACATCCGGGGCCCGCCGGGGGCTCTTCCTTATATGGGAGCTTTCGCGATCAGGCCGCGCGTCGGTGTGTCCTGCGACATGATCCTGCGCGCCGTGCACGAGGCGTTCCGGCGGGACCTGGACCGGCTCGCCGCGGCCGCGGCGGCGGGCAAGGGCGGCGCCGCGCATGTGCGGGAGGGCTGGGAGTACTTCAAGGAGCTGTTCCGGGTGCATCTGGACCTGGAGGAGCGGGAGCTGTGGCCGCGGGTGGAGCGGGCGGTGGCGGGCCGTCCGGTCGAGCGGGCGGTGCTGGCGGACCTGCGGGCCGGGCGGGCGCGGCTCGATCCGCTGGTCGACGGGGTGGACGCGGCGCTGGCGGGCGGCGGGGACCTTCCGGCGGCGGTGCGGGACCTGCGCAAGGCGTTGGAGGCGCGGCTGCGGAACGTGGAGGCGAGCGCGCTGCCGCTGGCGGAGGCGGCGCTGCCGCCCGCCGAGTGGGAGGCGTTCGCGGCGGAGGCGGGACGGCGGTGCGAGGCGCGGACGCCGCTGTTCGTCCCGTGGGTGGTGGACGGGATCGCGCCGATCGAGCGGTCCCGGTTCCTGACGTCGCTGCCCGAGCGGTTTCGGGACCTGAACCGGGTGACGTGGGAGCCGACCTACCGCAAGCGCCGCCTCTGGAGCGTGTGATCCGCCCTCCGGCGACCCCCGGCCGGGCGGGGGCCCGGGGGTCATCGGAGGGCGGTGAGCAGGGCCAGGACGGCGACGCCCGCGGTGAGCCAGGCGGCGTAGTCGCCGATGTGCCCGGAGTGCAGGGCGTGCAGCCGGGCCGCGACCGCGGCGGCGGCCCGCCCGACGGCCCGCCCGGCCTCGTGCGCGGCGCGGCGGCGGACGCCCCTGCCCCCGGACCTGCCCTCCCACCTGCCCTCGCCTCTGTCGGGGGCGGCGTGGGGGACGGTGGCGGCGGCGATGAGCACGGCCAGCAGTACGGTGACGGCGGCTCCGGCGAGACCGGGCACCGTCCACGGGTCGGCGGGGACGGGGTGCGGGCGGGTGAGGCGGCCGTCCAGGACGAGGGAGGCGTAGGCGCCGTGTCCGGTGAACGCCTCGGCCGCGGCGGCGACGGGCCCGCCGGGGATGAGCCCGGTCGCGAGCCCGGCGGCGAGCAGGACGAGGCCGGGGGCGAGCATCGTCCAGGGCAGGGAGCCGAGCGTGACGCGGGTCTCGGGGTCCTCGCGCTCCTCCGGGCCGTCCCGCCGGGAAGGGGCGGATCGCCACACCAGGGCCCACACGCGCAGCACGGCTCCGGCGGTCAGCGCGGACGCCGCGACCGACAGCGGCGTGTACCACCACCAGCCGATCTCCGTGGCGGCGTGCTCGGTGACGGAGTGCCCGGCGTAGGTCCCCGCCGGGGGCAGCCCGGCCAGGAACAGGCCGCCGAGGAGGAAGGTGGCTCCGGTGACGGGCATGCCGCGGCCGCGTCCGCGCAGGTCGCGGACGTCGACGGTGCGGTGCCGGTTGAGCAGGGCCCCGGCGCCGAGGAACAGCGCGCCCTTCACCCCGGCGTGCCCGGCGAGGGAGTAGGCGGTCCCGGCGAGCGCGCCGGGGGTGGCGGCGGCGACGCCGACGAGCAGCAGCCCGACGTGGGCGATGGTGGAGTAGGCCAGCAGCCGTTTGACGTGGTGCTGCAGGACGCTCATCACGGCGCCGAGCAGCGCGGCGGCGGCGCCGAGGACGGCGATCGCGCGGAGCGGGACGAGCCCGTCGAACACCGCCCAGTACGTCCGCGCCACCCCGTACACGCCGAGCTCGACCATGATCCCGGAGAACAGGACGCAGACGGGGGTGGGCGCGACGGCGTGCGCGTCGGCGAGCCAGAAGTGGAACGGGACGGCGGCGGCCTTGACCAGGTAGCCGGTGCAGATGAGCACGAACGCGCCGGTGACCAGCGCGTCCCCGGAACCGGCCCCGCCGCCGGGCGCGGCGGCGGCGAGGTGGCGTCCGGCGGCGGCGAGGCCGAGTTCGCCGGTGCGGGCGTAGACCAGCGCGATCCCGGCGAGGGCGAGGTAGGCGCCGATGGACTGGACGATCCCGAAGTTCAGCGCGCCGTGGACGGTGCTGGGCTCCTCCGACCGGTAGCCGGTCAGCGCGAACGCCACGACGCTCATCAGCTCGAAGAACACGAAGGCGTTGAACAGGTCGCCGGTGTAGGCGAACCCGCACATCGACGCCAGGAACAGCAGGACCATGGCGTGGAAGGCGGCCTGGATCTCGGTGAAGTACCGCCAGGAGAACGCGAGCGCGGCGAGGGTGAGGACGGCGGCGGTGCAGGCGGTCCCGGCGGCGAGCGGGTCGGCGGCCAGGGGGATCCCGACGCCGGTGCCGGGGCCCCACCCGCCGAGCCAGGTGACCTGCGGGCGGTGCGGGGAGCGGGCGAGGGTGAGCGCGGTCAGGGCGGTGACGGAGGCGGCGGTGCCGAGCGCGGCGACGTCCACGGCGAGGCGGGGCAGCCACCGTCCGGCGGCGGCGAGCAGCGCGGCGGCCAGGACGGGCAGCGCGACGGTCAGCTGCAGGATCACGACTCGAGGGACCGCAGCTCGGCGGGGTCCAGGGTGCCGCGCCGCTTGGCGACCTGGACGGCCAGCGCGAGCAGCAGCGCGGTGACGGTGGCGCCGACGACGATGTCGGTGAGGGCCATGGCCTGCACGACCGGGTCGGTGACGGGCCCCGCGGCGGGCGGCGGCGGGCGGTCGGAGAACACCGGCGCGGTCGCGCCCGACCGGTACCCGATCGCCAGGAGCAGCACGTACGTGCCGGACTGGGTGACCTGCAGGCACACCACGGCGTGGACGAGGTCGCGGCTGGTGACGATGCCGTACAGCCCGGCGAGCATGATCCACCCGGCGGCCAGGTAGGGCAGCAGGTGCGGCAGGTTCACCTCGCCCCCCTCACTTCGTCGGCCGGGCGGGTTCGCGGACGAGGAGCGCCTGCTCGAAGAACTTGGCGAGCAGCAGGACCAGGGCGCACCCGACCTCGGCGCCGACGGCTCCGTTGAGGGCGGGCACCCGCCCGGCGGCGGCCCACCCGGCCGCGTACAGCACGATCGCGGTGAACAGGGCGGCGGCGACGGCCTCGGCGGTCTCGAACGCCGGGAGGGGCCGCAGCCGCTGCAGCGCGGGGTAGTCCCCGGCGAGGTAGAGCAGGTGGACGGCGGTGCCGAGGACGACACCGCCCTGGAACCCGCCGCCGGGGGACTGGTGCCCGTGCGCGACGATGTACACCCCGGCGACCAGGGTGACGGGCAGCAGGAGCGTCCCGGCGATGCGCAGCGCGTCCGACACCTCGGCCGGGCCGTGCCGGTGCGCGGCGCCGTCGTCCTCCTCCTCGCGCCGCACGACGTGCAGGACCACCACGGCGGCGATCGCGGCGGCGAGCAGGATCAGCTCCTCGCCGAGGGTGTCGAAGCCGCGCTGGTCGAAGGTGACCGACGCGACGACGTTGGGGGTGCCCTCCCGGACGGCCTGGTGCACGGCGCGGTCGGCGTAGGGGTGCACGGGCCCGCCGAACTCGGGCAGTCCGCGGACGGCGGCGGCGAACAGCGCCGCGAACCCCGCCGCGCCGGCGGCGAACAGCAGGAGGCGGACCCGCGCCGTCACCGCCGCGCCTCCCTGCCGCCCGGCTCCCGCCCGCCGTCCCTTCCCTCACCGTCCTGCCCGGTCGGTGCGGTGCCGTTCTCCCGGGAGGCGTCGCGTGCGGCGTCGCGGTGGCGGCGGGCGGCGTGTAGGGCCAGGACGACGATGAGCGGCACCAGGACCGTCCCGACGGCGAGCTGGGACATGGCGACGTCGGGCGCCTGGAGGATGAGGAACAGCAGCCCGAGGACCAGCCCGTACCCCGACAGCACGATCGCCTGCCGGGCGGGGTCGCGGGTCAGGACCACGGCGGTCGCCATCGCCACGACCAGGGCGAGCGCGACGCCGATCAGCACGCCCGCCAGGGGCCCGGACAGCGCGTCCGGCTCCCGCGCGGTCGGCGCGGCGGCGACGGCCCCGACGAAATCGGTCACGTGGACGGTCGCGGGGGCGGTCACGAGGTCGGTCGCGGGGGCGGTCACGGCGGGGCTCATTCCGGTTCGGACGCGGCGGCGCGTTCGGCGGCCTGCGCGGCGGTGACGACGGTGGGCGGCCCGGTCGCGGCCAGCAGCACCGCGATGACGGCGAGTTTGGCGACGTCGTGCCAGGACGACCAGGGCCGCAGCGCCAGCCCCGCGAGGACCAGCGGCGCGGCGAGGACGGTGACGGGCGCGGCGGCGTGCAGCCGTCCGGTGGCGTCGCGGGCGGCGGCCAGGCGGACCGCGGCGGCGACGGCCACGGCGGTCCCGGCCCAGGTCAGCAGGTCGGCGATCAGGCCGAGGCTCATGGGCGTCTCCCCAGGGGGTCAGAGGGTCCGGCTGAGGAACCGGGCGAACACCAGGGACCCGGCGAACGACAGCAGCGCCAGCACCAGCGCGACGTCGAGGTAGGCGGGACGGCCGTAGGCGGCGGCGAGCAGCGTCAGCGCGACGGCGACCAGCGGCCCGGCGACGATGAGCCCGGCGAGCCGCCCGGCGGGACGGCCGCGCAGCATGGCGGTCAGCGCGGGGACCAGCGCCCCGACCATGATGACCAGGGCGGGCAGCGCGGTCCCGGCGGCGCTCATCCCGCGTCCCCGCCCCGCGCCTGTCCCGGTCCGGAGTCTTCCCGACCGGTGGCTCCACGGCCCGTGGTTTCGGGGTCCGCGGTCTCCGGGGCGGCGATGAGGCCCGTGCGGCGCAGGCGCCGTTCGAACGCGGACACGCCGGGGGTGAGGCGGTGCACGCGCAGCAGTCCGCGTCCCGGGTCGACGGCCCCGGCGAACGTCGCGGGCGACGCCGACATCAGCAGCGTCGCGGCGCCGCGGGCGGCGGGTTCGGGCGCGACGGACAGCCGCGTCCAGTCCCCGCCGGACGCGCCGCGCATGGCGATGCGCGCGGTGTCGGCGACGATCCGCCACGGCAGCAGCACTCCCGCCGCCGCCCCGCCCGCCACCATCCGGGCGCTGTGGTGGACGTCGCCGTCCAGGCGGGCGGAGGAGTCGAACAGGGCGCGGCGCCCGGCGACGGCCGCCCCCGCCCCGGCCGCCGCGGCGCCCGCTCCGACGGCGATCTCCAGCGGCGACACCGCCGACACCATCGCCAGGTATCCGGCCAGCAGAACGGCCCACCATCCCACCGGCTCGGCGGCCCACCGCACCGCCCGCCAGCCGGCCGTCCGGCGCGGCGGCGGGCGGGTGTGCTCGTTCACAGGCATGACCAACGCCATACCCGGCGGGACGGTTCCAACCGTCCAGGCCCCTGACCTGCGGCTTCTTCCACCCGCCGGGCTTGACCGGGACGTGACCGGATCGAGGTCTCCCGTTTAGGGAGATCGGTGGGGGTACATCGGGGGGCGTGCCGGACGGCACACCGAACGAAGCCAACCTGAGGAGAGATGACATGACTGGGCCGATCGCCCAGCAGACCCAGGGCGGAGCGCAAGTCCAGCGCGGCGGCGGTTCGAGCAGCAGCCTCGCCGACGTCGTCGACCTGATCCTTGAGAAGGGTCTGGTCATCGACATCTACGCCCGGGTCTCGCTGGTAGGCATCGAGATCTTGACGGTGGACGTACGGATCGTCGTGGCGGGCGTCGACACCTACCTGCGGTTCGCCGAGGCGGTGAACCGGCTCGACATCGCCCACGACGGCACCTCGCAGGGACTGCCGGAGTTCGTCGGCGGGATGCAGGAGTCGGGCGCCAAGCAGAAGACCCGCGGCATGCTGGAGGGCGCGGGGGAGCGCATCAAGGAGACCTTCTCCGGCGACGGTGACTCCGACTCCGAGTCCGACTCCGGCGAGCGCACGCCCGCGCGGCGCCGCTCGTCTCGCAAGAAGGAGGAGGACGACGAATGACCACCCCCACTTCGCCCGCCCCCGCCGGCGGGGGCGCGGCTCCGCAGTACGTGTACGGGGTGACGCGGGCGGGCGTGGCCCTGCCGGACGGCGTGCCCGGCGTCGACGACCGGCCGGTGTCGGCGGTCGAGGGCGGCGGCTGCGCCGCGCTGGTCAGCGACCTGCCGACCGGCCGCCCGCTCGGCGAGCGCGCCGACCTGGTCGCGCACCAGCGGGTCCTGAACGCGCTGGTCGAGGCCGGGACCGTGGTCCTGCCGTTCCGGTTCGGTGCGGCGCTCGCCGACCGCGACGCCGTGGAGAAGGAACTGCTGGCCGCCAACGCCGACCGGTTCACCGAGATCCTCAACAGCCTCGAAGGACGGGTGGAGCTGCGCCTCAAGGCTTCCTACGTCCAGGAGACGGTGCTGCGGGAGATCATGGAGTCCGAGCCGGAGATCGCCGAGCTGTCGCGGCGGCTGCGGGAGGTCCCGGCCGACGCCGCCGACGCCGTCTACTACGACCGGATCCGCCTCGGCGAGCTGATCGCCCAGTCCATGCAGCGGCGCCGCGACGTCGACGGCCAGGCCCTGCTGGAGAGCGCCGCGCCCGCCGCCGAGGCCGTCGTGCCGAAGACCCCGGTCCGGGAGGAGGACGTCCTGGACGCCTCGTTCCTGGTCCGCGCCGACCGCCGCGCCGAGTTCGACAAGGCCGTCGAGGAACTCGACCGCGCGCACTCCACCCGCATCCGGATCCGGGCGATCGGGCCGCTGCCGCCCTACGACTTCGTCCCGGAGGCCTGACCGCGATGGGACTGTTCACCGGCCTGGTGACGCTGCCGCTCGCGCCCGTCCGCGGCGTGATGTGGCTCGCCGAGACGCTCACCGAGCAGGCCGAGGCGCGGCTGTACGACCCGGGCCGGATCGCCGCGGAGATGGAGCAGGTCGCCGACGACGTCGCCGCCGGGCGGATCGACGACGAGGAGGCCGCCGCCCGCGAGGAGGACCTGATCCGCCGGCTGAACGAGGGCCGCGCCCGCCGCGCCTACCCGGGCGTATAGGGAGGTCCGATGCTTTCCGCGACCGAGGCCGCGTCCCGCGCGGTCGAGCACGTCACCGGGATGACCGGCCGCGCCGCCGAGTGCGTGGTCGGGGTCGAGCGGCGCGGGGAGGGCGGCTGGCGGATCGCGGTGGAGGTCGTGGAGATCCGCCGGATCCCCGACTCGGCCGACATCCTCGCGATCTACGACACAGAGGTGGACGCGGACGGGGAGCTGGTCGGCTACCGCCGCGCCCGCCGCTACCCCCGCGGACGAGTGGAGAGGAGCTGAGCACCGGATGAGCGACATCCCCTGGACCGGCACGCCGTCCACGGCCCGCTCCACGGCAATGGACACGCGGGCGGGCGGCCAGCCGGCGAACCTGGCCGACCTGCTGGAGCGCATCCTCGACAAGGGCATCGTCATCGTCGGGGACATCAGGGTGAACCTGCTCGACATCGAGCTGCTGACGATCAAACTGCGGCTGCTGGTGGCGTCGGTGGACAAGGCCAAGGAGATGGGCATCGACTGGTGGGAGCACGACCCGTCGCTGTCGTCCAAGGCCCGCCGCGACGAGAACGGCGCGAACGGCGTGGGCGGGACGGAGGCGGCGGAGCTGGCGGAGGAGAACCGGCGGCTGCGCGAGCGCCTCGCCGCCCTGGAGTCCGCCGCCGCCTCCCCGCCCGACGGGCGGCCCCGCCTGGAACCGGCGCACGCCGAGCCGCAGCAGGCGCGCGACGGGCAGGCCCCGGATGAACGCGATCCGGACGGGCAGGCGCGCGACGAGCCGGCACGAGAGGAGCAGGCGCCGCGGTCGGAGCCGCGGGCACGGGAGAAGGAGCAGCGATCATGAGCGGAGCACCGTCCACCGGAGCGCCCTCCGTGGCGAACACCGCCGACCCGACGGACCGCGCGGACACCGCCGTCTACCTGTACGGGGTGGCGCGGGGCCTGGACCCGGCCGAGCTGCGCGGCGCGTCCGGCGTCGCGGGCGCGCCCGTGCGGGGCGTGGTCGCCGGGGGCCTGACCGCGCTGGTCAGCACCGTCCGGCTGGACGAGTACGGGGAGGCGGCCCTGCGCGCCAACCTGGAGGACCTGGCATGGCTGGAGGCCACCGCCCGCGCCCACCACGACATCGTGGACCGCGCCGCGCACGCCGCGCCGACCGCCCCGGTCCGGATCGCGACGATCTACCAGGACGACGACCGGGTCGCCGAGGTCCTGGCGGCGCAGGCCGAACGGTTCCGCTCGGTCCTGGACCGCCTCACCGGCCGCACCGAATGGGGCGTCAAAGCATGGGCGGACCCGGCCGCCCTGGACGCCCCCGACACGCACTCCGGTGGAGGGCTCGCGCCCAGCGCCGAGCCCCCCACCGGCCCACCCTCCTCCGCCCAGTCCGGCTCCGAAGCGTCCCGGTCGGGCTCGGAACCGGCGGCGGGGACCGGGACGGCGTACCTGCTGCGGCGGCAGCGGGAGCGGCGGCGCCGCGAGGACGCCGGACGCCGAGCCGCCGAGCACGCCGGGACCGTCCACGCCGACCTCGCGGACCTCGCGGTCGCGGCGCGGCGGCACGCCCCGCAGGACCCCCGCCTGTCCGGACGCACCGGCACCCAGGTCCTCAACGCCGCCTACCTGCTGGACGACGACCGGGTCGACGACTTCCTCGCGGCGGCGCGGGCGGCGGGGGAGCGGCTGGCGGGCGTCGAGGTGGAGGTGACCGGCCCCTGGCCGCCGTACTCCTTCATCGGGGAGGACACGTGACCACCGTCCTGGACCACGCCACCGACGCGCCGATGGAGCGGATCGCGCTGGTCGACCTGCTCGACCGGCTGCTCGCCGGCGGCGTGGTCATCGCCGGTGACCTGGTCATCTCCATCGCGGGCGTCGACCTGGTGCAGGTGTCGCTGCGCGCGCTGATCACCACCGTCCGCGACGAACTCCTGCCCGACGTCGGGGAGGAGCGGCCGTGACGGCGCCCCCCGGCCGGAGACCGCCCATGGAGGCGGAACTGCGGGAACGCTCCGCGCGGACGATGCAGCGGCTGCGGTCCGACCCCGAGAACGTCGAACGGGACCTGGTGAAACTCGTCCTCACCCTGGTCGAGCTGATCCGGCAGTTGATGGAACGGCAGGCGCTGCGCCGCGCCGAGGGCGGCGACCTGTCCGACGACCAGATCGAGGCGCTGGGCCTGGCGCTGATGCGCCTGGAAGAGGCCATGACCCGCCTCAAGGACCACTTCGACCTGGACGACCACGACCTCAACCTCGACCTGGGCCCCCTAGGCCCCCTCCTCCCCGACGCCTGACCCACCCCCCGCGGCCGCGCCCCGCCCCCTGCACCTCCGGGGCGGGGCGCCCGCACGTCGACCGGGCGGCGGGCACGCGACTGAACATGAGGAAGGACAGGTGCACCCACGCGCCGAACCTCGCGAGCCGCCCCGCGACATCCGCCCGACGCAGCGCGTCCGCGCAGGACTCACCCAGCGGTTCCGCTTGGTCGAGCGCCTGACTGACCCGTGGTCCAGCCTGGTCAACGGGGCGGCCGGATGATCTAAGCGGTGGTGGTGAGGAGTTCGGCGTCCCACAAGTCGCGGTAGGCGCCCGGTAGCGCGAGGAGATCCTCGTGTCGCCCGCGTTGGACGACGCCGCCGCGGTCCAGGACCACGACCTCGTCGGCGGCGTCCAGGGCGGCCAGCCGGTGCGTGACCAGCAGCACCGTCCCACCGCGCGGCCCCGACAGCAGGTCACGGGTCAGCGCGTCCGCCGCCGCCGGATCCAGCGCCTCGGTCGGCTCGTCCAGCACCAGGACCGGCGGGTCGGCCAGCAGCGCCCGCGCCAGCAGCAACCGCTGCCGCTGCCCGCCCGACAGGCCCCGACCGCCCGCGCCGACGACCGTGTCCCACCCGTCCGGCATCGCCTCCACCACTTCCAGGAACCGGGCCCGCTCCGCCGCCGCCCGCAACCGAGCCATGTCCGCGCCGGGACGGGCCAGCAGCAGATTCGCCCGCACCGTCCCCGCGAACACGTGCGCGTCCTGCGCCAGCCCCCGCACCGCCGCCCGCACATCGTCGGGCGCGCACCGCGCCAGCGGGCACCCGCCGAGCTCCACCGTCCCCGCCACCACCGGTACGTCCCCGGACACCGCCGCCAACAGGGTGCTCTTCCCCGCGCCGCTCGCCCCGACCACCGCGACCCGGCGGCCCGGCTCCACCCGCAGGTCCACGCCGTCCAACGCGACCGCACCGCCGAAGGCGACCCGCACCCCTCGCAGCTCCACGCCCAGCGGACCCGCCGGAACCCGCACCGGCCTCGCCGGGACGGCCTCCGGGGGAGCGGCCAGCACCGCGCCCACGCGGCGCACCGCCGGAACCACCTCCCGCAGCCGCCGCGCCGCCTCCGCCAACGGCAGCACCGACTCCACCGCCACCAGCGACGTCAACGCCAGCACCGCCGCGCCCACCTCGTCCACCCCGGCACGCAGCCCCGCCCACGTCACCGCCGCCACCGTCACACCCTGCACCGCGAACCCGGCCGCGGCCGCCCACGCCGACACCCGCGCCGCCGACCGCTCCGCGGCCTCCAGCCGCGCCGCCGCGTCCCCGGCCCGCGCCGCGAACCGCTCCGCCGCACCGAACACCGCCAGATCAGCGGCCCCCTCCAGGACGTCCAGCGACCGCACCGCCAGCGCCTCCCGCCCCGCCGCGGCCCGCGCGGCCGCCCGACCCCCGGCCACCGCCGCCGCCCACGGCACGACCACCCCCGCGACCACGAGCCCCACCGCCAGCACCCCCGCGCCCGACGCCGCGACCAGACCGCACACCACCACGCCCGCGGCCCCGCACACCACCGCCGCCACCCCCGGAAGCACGCACCGCAGCAGCAGATCCTGGACCGCGTCCACGTCCGACACCATCCGCGTCAGCGCGTCACCGTCCCGCACCCGCCGCCGCCCCGCCGGACCCGCCGGACCCGCCGCCAGCGCGTCGAACACCCGTCCCCGCAACTCCGCCATCACCCGCAACGCCGCGTCATGCCCCGCCAGCCGCTCCGCGTACCGCAGCGTCCCCTTCGCCAGCGCGAACCCCCGCACCGCCACGATCGCCAACGACAACGCCGCCAACTCCGGCCGCTGCGCCGCCCGCGCGATCAACCACGCCGCCGCCGCGACCAGCCCCAGCCCGCACAACTCCGCCGCCGCCCCCGCGACCCCCGCCACGACCAGCCGCACCACCCGCGGCCGCACCACACTCCACACCCCCGTCACGCCGCCCCACCCCTCCGACACCCGCCGCCCAGGGCCCCGGGAGCACGACACCGCGATCCCCGCCCCACCACAGTCGGCCCGCCCCACACCTGGGAGAGGCGGTGAGGCGAGCTGCGCTTCGCCGCGGTCACGCCGCCACCTCCGCCCCCGTCGCGCCCTTCCGGGCCGCCTCGCCTGCCGCGACCACTCGGCCGCCGTCCAGGCGCACCACCCGGTCGGCCACCGCCACCAGCGCCGGACGATGCGCCACCAGCACCGCCGTCCGACCCGCCAGCAACCTCCCCGCCGCGTCCACCAGCACCCGCTCACTCCGCAGATCCAGCCGCGCCGTCGGCTCGTCCCACAACACCACCGGGCCACCCGACAGCCACGCCCGCGCCACCGCCAGCCGCTGCCGCTGACCCGCCGACAACCCGGCGCCACCCTCGCCGAGCACCGTCGCATACCCGTCCGGCAACGCCTCCACGAACTCCGCCGCTGCCGCCGCCCGCGCAGCCTCCACCACCCGCCCGTCATCGGCGCCCGGATCACCCAGCCGGATGTTGTCCGCCACCGACCCCGCGAACAAATACGGACGCTGCGGCACCCACCCCAACCGCGCCCGCCACGCCGCGAGATCCAGATCCGCCAGGTCGACGCCGTCCACCAGCACCCGCCCCGACTCCGGCACCACCAGGCCCGCCAGCACCAGCAGCAGCGTCGACTTGCCCGCCCCCGACGGACCCGTCACCGCCACCCGCTCACCCGCATCCACCCGCAACGACACCCCGTCCAGGGCCAACTCCCGCGACCCCGGATACCGGACGGTCACACCCCGCAGCTCCAACCACGGTGCACCGTCTTCAGTAACGACCCGTCCGCCGTGCACCACTGGCACCGGCGCGTCCAGCGCCGCGAACGCCTCACCCGCCGCCGCCACACCCTCCGCACTCGCATGGAACCGCTGGCCCAACGCCCGCAGCGGCAGAAACACCTCCGGCGTCAACACCAGCACCAGCAAACCCACCGACAGCGCCAACGACCCGTCCAGCAGCCGCAGCCCCACCGGCACCGCCACCAAGGCCACCGACAACGCGCACACCAGCTCCACCACCAGCGACGACAGGAACGCCATCCGCAACGCCCGCACACTCGCCCGCCGGTGACCGTCCGCCAACTCCCGCACCACCCACGACTGATGCGCCACCCGCCCGAACGCACGCAACGTCGACAGACCCGCCAGCACGTCCCGGAAATGCCCGCCCAACCGCTCCAGCAGCCCCCACTGCCGACCCGTCACCGCCGCCGTCCGCAACCCCACCAACGCACCGAACACCGGAACCAGCGGCACAGTCACCGCCACCACCAGAGCCGACGCCCAGTCCGCCCACGCCAGCCGCGCCAACACCACCACCGGCACCACACACGCCGCCAGCAACTGCGGCACATAACCGGTGAAGAACGGGTCCACGCAGTCCAGGCCGCGCGTCAGCAACGTCACCCGCGACCCGGCGACCCCACCCGCGCCCGCCTCCGCACCCGGACGCCGGAGCAGCGCCTCCCGCAGACCACGCTTCACCCTCGCCGCCGCATGCCCGGCCACCAGCGCCACAACCCACGCCAACACCGCACGGCCCGCCACCACACCCGCCAGCCACGGCAACGGACCCGCGTCCAACCCCGCCACCGCACGCACCAGCAACTCCGCCTGCACCACCAGCAGGACACCCTGCCCCGCCGCCAGCACACCCAGCCCCACCACGACCCGCCGAGGGACCAGCCGCAGCAGACGCCGCTCCACCGCCTTCACCACACCGCCTTCACCACACCGCCTTCACCACACCGCCTTCACCACACCGCCTTCACCACACCGCCTTCACCACACCGCCTACAGGTACGAGGGCGACTCCACCCGCCCCCGGAAGGTCCACCACACCAACGCCTGCGCCCCCACAAGCAACGGCAGCACCACCACCGTCACCACCGCCGTCATCGTCAACCCCGCACCGTCCGCCGCCGACCCCGACCACGGCAACCGCACACCCGCCACCACGGGAGCCACCGCCAGCACCACCGCCGACACCCCGTACCGCGACGGCACCCCACCGACCCGCACCGCACGCCCCGCCAGACCCACCGGCAGCCGCCACCGCGCGAACCCCGCCCCATGCCACGCGAACACCAACGCCAACGGCAGACCCAGCACGCTCCCCGCGTTCAGCCCACCGCCGCCCAACACCGAACCCAGCACCGACCCCCACGCCAACGCCAGCGCCCAACTCCCCGCCACCACCGCGCCGTCCCACACCGCCCGCCACGCCGCCGCGTCCACCCGGCCCCGCAGCCACAGCCCCATGTCGCGCACGACCCAACCGACGAGCAACACCACGACCAGCGGATACAACTCAGCCAGCAGCTCGTGCTCCAACCCCGGGAACGCCCCCGCCACCAACCCCGCCGCCGCCACCAGCCACACCTCGTTACCCAGGAAGAACGGCGCGAACGACGCGATCACCAACCGCCGCTCGCGCTCGTCGCGGCCCAGCCACGGCAGCAGCATCCCCACCCCGACATCCGCCCCCGCCAGCACCAGGTACCCGGCCGAGAACACCGCCAGCAGCACCACAGCAAGAGACTCCATCACCCAAACTCCCGTCATCCGCCTCGGAACGCCCAGACCGTCAGAACGTCGGAGACAACACCGGCGGCTCCACCGGGTCCGCCGGATCCGCCGGGGGAGACCCACCCAACCCCGCACCACCCGGACCCCGCCGCGCGAACCGCCCCAGCAGCCACCCGTTCACCACGAACAACCCCGCGAACAGCACCGTGAACACCACGAACGACGCCGCCAACGCACCCGACCCCACTCCCGGCGACAACGCGTCCCGCGTCTTCAACACCCCGTACACCGTCCACGGCTGCCGCCCCACCTCCCGGAACACCCACCCCGACAGCATCGCCACATACGGCAACGGCACGGAAGCGATCATCAAAATGTGGAAAACCCGGCCGCGCACCAGCCACCCGCCGAACCACACCTTCACCAACGCGACCGCCGCAACCAAGATCATCAGCGACCACATGCCCATCATCAGGCCCTCGCCCACACCCGCCAGACCCGGCGGCGTGTAATCGTCCGGCCCGAACCGCGCGGTGAAATCCGCCACCGCCGCGGCCGCGTCACCCCCACCGCTCTTCGTCGGCTGGACGTACTCGAACTGCATCCCCCCGAAAATCACCACCGGCATCACCGACACGATCACCGTCACCAAACCGACCCGCATCGACCGCCGGAAGAACTCCACCTCCGCTGTCCGCCGCAACAAGTGATAGCCACTCACGCCCGCGACGAAGAACCCCGCCGTCAGCAAACCCCCGAACAACACATGGAAGAACGCCACCACCGCGGTCGGATTCGCCAGCAACGCCCCCGCGTCCGTCAACCGCGCCACACCGTCCACCATCTCGAAACCCACCGGACGCTGCAGCCACCCATTCGCCACCAACACGAAATACGCCGACAGATAAGCCGTCAGCGTCACCACCCAGATCAACCCCAGATGCACCCACCGGTTCAGCCGATCCCACCCGAAAATCCACAAACCCAAAAACGTCGACTCCACGAAGAACGCCACGATCGTCTCCAACGCCAACGGCGCCCCGAAAACGCTCCCCGTCACCCGCGACATCCCCGACCAGTTCAAACCGAACTGGAACTCCATCACCAGACCGGTGACAATGCCCACCGCATAATTCACCACATACAACTGGCCCCAGAAACGCACCATCCGCTCATGCACCGCGCCGCCCGACACCACCGCACGCGTCTGCATCAACGCCACCAGCGTCGCCAATCCCAGCGTCAACGCCACGAACAAGAAATGCGTCCCCGCCGTCAGCGCGAACTGCACGCGCGCCAACCCCAGCCCGTCCCCGCCCACCAGCACACACTCCAAAGGATCGCCCGAAACGCCCCCCACGATCCTCGGCCCTCACACCACTCCCGCGAATCGGGCCCGAGCAGTCAACCTCCCTACACCTTCCGCATTACGTCCCCGCGGCCACTACATCTCCCGCAGTACACGACGACGCCACGCCACCACCCAAAAGAACGACCACCAGAAGAAGGACATGAAAAGCCCCGGCACCGACGGGCCGGGGGAGGGGAGTGGCTGCGGAGAGGGCCGCCTTCGCCGCCGCGCCGACGCGCCAGGCCTTTTCGCGCGACCGCCGGGCAGGCCGCGGCCCGAGGCGCGGGTCAGCCGGACAGGGGAGTACGGCCGTACAACGCGAGCAGACGCGCCTGATCGTCCGCGCCGTCCGGGACGCCCCGCTCCGGACCCACGAACCCCGCCTCACGCCCACGCGAAGCCAACGACCGCGCCTTCTCCAGCGCGTGCCGCGCCAAGTCCGGGTCGAACACCACCCGCTGCCCGGTCGCCTCCGCCAGATCCCACGAGTGGACGAGCAGCTCCTGCGGATAACCGTCCAACCACTCGCTCAACGCCACCCGCTGCCCGAACCCCAGCAGAATCCGCCGCGCCAGCGCCTCCGGAGTCAACGCCGCCGCCATCCGCGCCCGCGTCGCCCGCCAACTCGCCACCGGATCGCCGCCCGCCACCTCGCGCCAGTCCGGATCGTCCTGGGGGAGCGGACGACCGGCGGCGCGCAACTCCACCACGATCAACCCGGCGGTGACATGCCCGGCCACATCGATCGCGGACCAGCCCTCACACGGCGACGGCGAAAACCAGCGGTCAGCGGGCACGGCGTCCAGCACCGCCTCGAAACAGTCCAACGCCCGGACGAAACGCTCAGGGATCGCAGGGGTCAACGCCGCCACCGCCTTCGCCGGGTTCGCGGGACGCCCCGCACTGTAGCGACGCGCCGGGAGCACCGACAAGATCAGCCGGTGGTCGCCCCTTCCCGGCCCCGCCTGAGCCGCTACTTAACATAATGTTCATTATCGACCAACGATGGAGATCAGCTGAAGCGGGGCGAACTAGGCGGAATCCAACGCGATCCAGAACCGATCCTCGCCGCGGACACGGCCCGCCGGGACGCCGCCGTTCGCCACGATCACGCGGCGGGACGGCTCGTTGTCGGCGGCGCACGTGAGCAGCACGCGCTCCAGGCCGAGCCGCCGGGATTCGGCCAGGCCGGCGGCGAGCATCCGCGTGGCGTGCCCGCGGCGCCGCCACGCCGGGACGACGTGATAACCGATGTGCCCACCGGCCTCGGCCAGCTCGGGCGTCAGCGCATGCCGGACGATCAACGTCCCGATGTACTGCTCACCGGACACGTACCAGAACGTCGTACACGGCACGCCCCATCGTTCCCGGACGCCGCGGCGCTCGGCGACGAACGCGGCGAAGTCGTCCTGGGCCGGTTCGAGCCAGCCGGTCGACGCACCGTCCTCGAGACAGCTCGCCCACTCCCCGGCCAGGAACGATTCACGCACGTCCGTTGTCGGGCTGATCAAGCGCGGCGGTTGGGCAAGATCATTCACCTTCCCGAGTATCCCCTACGGAAAGCCCCTGGTCACAGGGGTTTGTGCTCGTTCGAGCTAACCAGACAGAAGCCGAATTCTGTCTGGTTTGCGTAGTTTGTCGGCTTTGTCCCTATGAATCGCAGGTGGGTGGCTGGAACGGCGTACGACTGCGATCCATCGCGTTGTTCCTGGTCACCACGCTGATGACGTCTTGCCGGAGCAATCTCGCTTGGCGCGTGCGGGTCCGCGACGACCTCCCCCTCCCCTCGATCGCGCCCCGTTCCCGGGCCGGAATGATCACGTAAGTGCCGCGCGGCCGGGACGCCGTCAGGAGGCGCCGGTGGTCAAGGCCATGAAGGCTAGGGCGTCGTGGACGGCGGCGCCGCCGGGGTCGTTGTTGAAGTACACGTACGCGTCGCTGTCCGCCGGGCCGAGCTCGCTTGCCCAGGAGCGGAGCGTGGCGTCGTCGTAGCGGGGCCATGGTTCGGCGGGACCTTCGTGGAAGCGGAGGTAGAGCCAGTCGGTCGTGCGCCAGAGCGGGGTGAGGGGGCGGCCGTGGCGGTCGGCCCAGCAGAGGGCGGCGCCGTGGTGTTCGAGGACGGCGCGGGTCTCGTCCGTCCACCAGGAGGGGTGGCGGGGTTCGACGGCGACGCGGACGTCGTCCGGGAAGCGGTCCAGGCAGGCGGCGAGGCGGTCGGGTTCGGCGCGGAGGGTGGGCGGGAGTTGGAGCAGGACGGGTCCGAGCCGGTCGCCGAGTCCGCGGGCGGCGTCCATGAGGCGGGCGACGGGTTCGGCGGAGTCGTGGAGGCGTTTCATGTGGGTGAGGTAGCGGCTGGCCTTGACCGCCATGACGAAGCCTTCGGGTGTGGCGTCGCGCCAGTTCTCGAAGGTGCCGTGTGTGGGGAGGCGGTAGAAGGCGTTGTTGTTCTCGACGGTGGTGAAGGTGTCGGCGTAGTGGTGGAGCCAGCGTCGTTGTGGGACGCCGTGCGGGTAAAGGACGTCGCGCCAGTCGGTGTACTGCCATCCGGAGGTGCCGATGCGCACTGGGTCGGTACTCCCCTCTTCCCTGGTCGGCGGGGTCGGTGCGGTGGTGATACCCCGGTGGGCGGGGTTCTGTCGGGGGCGGGCGATAGCGTCCGGCGGGTGCGTCCCTCTGAGATTCAGCGTCTGACCGTGGCCGAGACAGCCGACCGTTACGCGGAGATGGTGCGTGCGAAGACGTCGACGGGTGCGCTGACGCCGCGGACGGCGGAGGTGTACGTGCGTGACGTGCTGACGTTCGCGGAGCTGGCCGGCGGGGCGCGGGTGCTGGACGATCTGGCCGGTCAGGACGTCGATGAGGTGCTGTTGGCGTTCGCGCGCAAGCCGGACGGGCGGCGGCGGGCGGGGTCGGCGCCGGACCGGCGGGTGGCGGGGCCGGTGCAGAGTGCGGCGTCGCAGGCGCGGTTCCGGCGGTCGTTGTCGGCGTTCTTCAAGTATGCGGTGGTGGCGGGGTGGGTGCAGCTTGATCCGATGGGTGCGGTGACGGTGCGTCCGGTGCAGCGTGGGGGGTTGCGGGCGGAGCGGCGGGCGTTGACGGCGGAGCAGGCGGAGGGGTTGCTGGGGGCGGCGCGGGGGTTGGCGTCGGCGGGTCCGGGCGGGGTGGGTGGTCGTGCGGATCAGCGGACGGAGTTACGGGACGGGTTGATCGTGTTGTTGCTGGCGGCGGTGGGTCCGCGGGTGTCGGAGCTGACGGCGGCGAACGCGGAGGACTTCTTCGTCAACGGAGGGACGCGGTATTGGCGGATCTTCGGTAAGGGCGGGCGTACGCGGGACGTGCCGTTGCCGCACCCGGTGGCGGAGGTGCTGGACGCGTATCTGGCGGAGGGGCGGGCGCTGCTGGATCGGGGGCGGGAGCCGAAGGCCCTGTTGTTGTCGTGGCGGGGTCGGCGGTTGGCGCGGGGTGATGTGCAGGGGGTGATCGATCGGGTGTTGGCGCGGGTGGAGCCGGGGCGTCGGCGTGGTGTGACGCCGCATGGGTTGCGTCATACGACGGCGACGCATCTGTTGGCGGCGGCGACGGACATGGACGCGGTGCGGCGGGTTCTGGGGCATTCGGATCTGTCGACGCTGGGCCGGTACCGGGATGAGCTTCCGGGTGAGTTGGAGGCGGCGATGCGGGTGCATCCGCTGCTGGGTCCGGTGGAGGGCCGCCGCCGAGGCTGACCGGTCCTCCGCTCCCCCGCACCGCGCCGCTCCCCTGGGCTGGCCGACGCCGCACGGTCTTTCCGTTGGCGCTGGCGCGGCGGGGGCCTGGGCTTGGGGGTTGTGAGTTCAGGTGGTGTGGAGGGTGCGGGCGAGGGTGTAGGCGGCGGTGAGGTCGGTGCCGTTGTAGTGGAGGGCGGCGATGTCGGCGAGGTGGTGGTCGGCGTTGACGGCGAGGGTGTTGGTGAGGTGGCGGAACAGGGGCGCGTCCGACATGGAGTCGCCGTAGGCGGTGCATTGCGCGGGGGTGAGCGCGTGGCGGGCGCGGAGTCGTTCGGCGATGTCGACCTTGTCGGCGGGGGTGAGGATGCCGCTGGGGTCGAGGGTGCCGGTGAAGGGCATCGGGGGGAAGCGTGAGGCGATGACGTGGTCGAAGCCGAGGTCGAGGAGGTGGCGGGCGAAGAAGTCCGGCGACATGGTGATGACGGCGGAGTGTTCGCCGCGGGCGTGGATGTCGGCGCAGACGTCGGCGATGCCGGTGAGCCAGGTGGCGTCGGTGTAGGCGGTGGCGACGATGGCGGGGGTGAGGTCGCGCCAGAGCCGGTGGATCTCGGTGGAGAAGGCGCGGGTGTCGAGGGCGCCGGTGGCGAAGCGGGCTTCGAGGTCGTGGAGTTCGGGGAGGGTGCCGAGGTGACGGGCTATTTCGAGGTTGGCGGTGGTGCCGGTGAGCAGCGTGCCGTCCATGTCGAAGATGTGCAGGTGTCCCACGGTTTTTGGAGTGTGGTGGACGTCCGGGGGTGAGCGCGACTGGTTTTTCGATGCGGGAGCCTTCGGACGGTGTCTTCGTTGGGGGGTCAGTGGTCGTCGCGTGAGGGCCAGATGGCGTAGGAGACGAGAATGGCGGCCCAGATGCCGAGGGGGACGACGGGCCAGAAGAACGTCCACTCCCCCTTGCGGACGGCGGACGCGGCCCATATGACGGTCATGATGGCGGCGCCGCCGGCCCAGTAGCCCCATTCGTCGAGCCAGGCGCGTTTGTCGGCCTCGGCTTCGGCGGTGCGCCGGGCGGTTTCGGCGCGGTCGCGGGCGGCACGGGACTCGGGCAGGTCGGCGGTGAGGCGGTGGAGGTCGCCGCGGGTGGTGGCGGTGAGGGCGCGGTCGAGGCGGCGGCGGTGTTCGGCGGTGTCGAGGGCGCCTTCGGACAGGGCGTCGCCGAGGCGTTGGACGGTGGTGTCGCGGTCTTGGTCGGACGCGCGGACGCGGTCGGGCGTGCGCTCGTACGCGTGATCCTGCCCCTGCCCCTGGGCGTCGGCCTGGGCGTGAAGTCGGGCGTGGGTGGTCAGCGGTTCGGGTTCGGGTTTCATGGTGCGCTCCCCCGGTCGGTGTGGTGGGCTGCGTCGTTTTCCAGGGTCGCGCGGGGGTGGGCGGTGGTGCTTCGTCCGGGGTGAGGATCCGGGTGTACATCGTTCGCAGGACCGGGGGTCGCCCTGTCGAAGGTCGGGGATGGTCGTGGTCTTTCGCCTGATTCGCGGGTGGCGGGTCGTTTCCTAGCGTCGTGTCCATGGACGGGGTGATGGGTTTCGTGGACACGGCGGTGACGTCGCCGTGGTTCTATCTGGCGCTGTTCGCCGTGGCGGCGTTGGACGGGTTCTTCCCGGTGGTGCCGAGCGAGAGCATGGTGATCACTGCGGGGGTGTACGCGGCGTCGGGGGGTCCGGAGCTGGTGCCGGTGGTGGTGCTGGCGGCGCTGGGCGCGTTCGCGGGTGATCACGTGTCGTATGTGCTGGGGCGCGGGTCGGGTGGGCGGCTGGTGCGGCGGGCGCGGCCGGGGACGCGGCGTCATCGGGCGTTCGGGTGGGCGGGGCGGACCGTGGCGGAGCGGGGCGGGCTGATCCTGGTGGTGGCGCGGTATGTGCCGGGCGGGCGCACGGCGGTGACGTTGACGATGGGCGCGGTCGGATACAGGTTGCGGTCGTTCTCGCTGTTCGCGGCGGTCGCGGCGGTGTCGTGGGCGTTGTACGGGACGTTGCTGGGTTATGTGGGCGGGGCGGCGTTCGAGGACGATCCGCTGAAGGGTGTGGCGGTCGGCCTGGGGTTGGCGTTGTCGGTGACGGCGTTGGTGGAGACCGTCCGGTTCACGCGCCGCCGCCACACCACCGGCCACACCTCTGACTACGCAACCGACCACACCTCCGACCGCACCACCGGCCACGCGACCAGAGGAGCGAAAGAAGAGGTGTCCGGAGCCACGTCCGGAGGCTCGACCAGAGGAGTGGCCGGGTAAGGGGCCAGCGGCGGAGCGAGTGAGCTGGTCTTTGGTCTCGGCGAACTGTCCGTCGGTCAGCAGCACCTCGCCGGTCGGGGGCGGGAGGGCGGGGGCCGTGGTCGGGAGCGCGGTGGAGCGGGTGCCGGGTGCGGCTGAGGGCAGGCGGTCGTCCTGAGCGGTGCGCGGTTGGGGTGAGCGGCAGCTCTTGCGTGGGGCGGGGGCGGCGGGGGTTTCGGTGTCGGGCGTGTGATCGGCGGTTTGTGCCGAGTGTGACGTCGGCATGGCTCTAGGGTGAACATTGGCGGTCCGCAAGGTGTCTCACAGGTGTCGGGCGCGGGGCCGTCGATGAGCGTGAGGGAGAGTATGGGACCGCCGGAGTTCAGTGCCGATCTGTACCGGGAGATCACCGAGTTCGCCGTGGGGACGCCGTCGTGGGTGCATTCGGTGGCGGAGGTCGGGACGGATGCGGGCCTGCTGCTGTTCGGGGTGTTGTTCGTGGCGGGCTGGTGGCGGGCGCGGGGCAGGGACGCGCGGTCGATGGGGTTGGCGCTGGCGGCGCCGTTCGCGATGGTGGCGGCGTATCTGGTGAGCGAGGTGTCCAAGGACGCGATTCAGGAGGAGCGTCCGTGCCGGGCGGTGGCGGGGGCGGTGCACATCGCGGCGTGTCCGTCGCCGGGTGACTGGTCGTTCCCGAGTAATCACGCGACGATCGCGGCGGGGTCGGCGGCGGCGATCGTGGTGGCGTGGCGGGCGATGGCGCCGTTGGTGCTGCCGCTGGCGGCGGTGATGGCGTTCTCGCGGGTGTTCGTGGGTGTGCATTATCCGCATGATGTGGCGGCGGGGTTCCTGGTCGGGGTCGTGGTGGCTTCGGTGGTGGCGGTGCTGTTGGCGGCGGTGCTGCGGCCGGTGGTGGAGTGGTCGCGAGGTATGGCGCCGGGCGCGGTGCTGTTGGGTGCGCGTCCGGTGGTGGCTGCGGGTGGAGATTGGAACGCGCCGGGTCCGGTGCCGGTGGGGGCGCCCGTTCCCGGGGGCGCGTCCGTTGCGGCGGGCGGTCCTGGCCGGGGGCTGATGGACGAGGCGGCGGTGACGTCGCCGGACGTGATGGGCGGCCTGCCGCCCGTGCCCCGTGGCGTAACCAGCACGTACGGCCCCCACGGCTCTTAGCGGCCGCGCTCCGCCCCGCGGCGGGAGCGTGTCAGGCGCGGTGTTCTGGGCTGAAGGCGCCGGAGGTGTCGGTTGTCGCGGTGTCGACCAGCCCGGCTTCGTAGGCGAGGACGGCGGCTTGGACGCGGTTGCGGACGTCCAGGCGGGTGAGGATCGCGCTGACGTAGGCCTTGACGGTGCCTTCGACGACGTGGAGGCGCGCGGCGATCTCGGCGTTGGGGAGTCCGGCGCCGAGGAGGGCGAGGACGTCGCGTTCGCGTGGGGTGAGGTCGGCGGTGCGGCGGCGGGCGCGGGCGCCGCCGGTGAGGCGGTCGCCGCCGAGTTCGGTGATGACGCGGTGGGCGACCTTCGGGGAGAGGTAGGCGGCGCCGTCGGCGACGGCGCGGACGCCGGTGATGAGTTCGCGGGGGTCGCCGGATTTGAGGAGGAATCCGCTGGCGCCGCCGGCGAGGGCCTGGGCGATGTAGTCGTCCTCGCCGAAGGTGGTGAGCATGATGACGCCGGTGGCGGGGGCGGTGCGGCGGAGTTCGGCGGCGGCGGCGAGGCCGTCGAGGCGGGGCATGCGGATGTCGAGGAGGGTGACGTCGGGGCGGTGGCGGAGGGTGAGGTCGACGGCCTCGTGTCCGTCGGCGGCCTCGGCGACGACGTCGATGGCGGGGTCGGCGGTGAGGATGGCGCGGACGCCGGCGCGGATCATGGCTTCGTCGTCGGCGAGCAGCACGCGGATCACGGGCCGTCCTTTCGGTGTGCGGGTTCGTCGGGGCGTCCGGCGTTGAGCTGGGCGGTGTCGTAGGAGTTCTTGGCGGTGAGGCGGCCGCCGGCGAAGCAGAGGCGGTAGACGCGTCCGGCGCCGAGGAGTCCGGAGTCGGGGCGGTAGTAGCGGCAGCGGGTGTGGGCGGGTTCGGGGACGGTCTGGCGGACGACGTCGGCGTCGGGTGTCTCCAGCGGCGGGAGGGTGTCGTTGACGCGGTCCTCGGGGTCGCCGACGTGGAGGGCGGCGTAGTCGGCGGGTTCGAGGACGGAGTTGAGGGTGGTGTAGGCGTAGTAGCCGACCATGATGCCGCCGAGGACGGTCATGAGGGCGGTGGGGACGGCGATGGCGGTGATCAGGCCGCGGCGGACCTGGCGGCGTCTGGTGGCGAGGTGCCGCGCCGATTCCGACGTCCACTCCCCCACGTCTGTGCCGGGGGTCGGGGTGGTGGGGGTGGTGGGGATGTCGGCGGTGACCTTGAAGCCGCCGCCGGGGGCGGGGGCGGCGTGCAGGGTGCCGCCGAGGACGCGGACGCGTTCGGTGAGGCCGGTCAGTCCGTGGCCGCCGGACGGGAGGAGCGGCGGGTCGCCGGGGGGCGGCTGGTTGGCGACGGTGACGGTGATCGGTTCGCCGGGTCCGCGGTGGGTGAGGTGGACGGTGACGGCGGCGCCGGGGGCGTGTTTGGCGGCGTTGGTGATCGCCTCCTGGACGACGCGGTGGGCGGCGAGCGCGACCATCGGCGGTACCTCCCGCTCCGGCCCGGGGCCGTCCCCTGTCGGGGTGTCCGTTTCCGGATCGCTCGGCCCGTCGCCCGGGCCGGGGGCGTCGATGGTGAGGTCGATGGGGACGCCGGACGCGCGGGCGCGTTCCACCAGGTCGGGGATGCTCTCCCGGGCGGGCCGCACCGGCGCCCCGCCGGGCTCGGGGGCGGTGTCGTCGCGGAGGACGCCGATGATCTCGCGGAGGTGGTCGGTGGCCTCGGCGGCCCCGGCGCGCAGTTCGGCGGCGGCGGCGCGGTGCCGGTCGGCGAGGCCGGGCGCGACCTGCAGGGCCCCGGCGCGGACGGCGATGAGGGCGAGTTCGTGGCCGAGGGAGTCGTGCATGTCCTGGGCGATGCGGGCGCGTTCGCGGAGGCGTTCGCGTTCGGCGATGATGCGCTGCTGGTGTTCCAGGCGTTCGGCGCGTTCCCATCCGGCGCGCAGGAGTTCCTGGTACTGGCGCCAGTAGCGGCCGACGAGCCAGGGCAGGACGCCGAGGAGGACGAGCCAGACGGTGGCGGGGAACCAGGCGGTGACGTTCAGGCCGCGGGCGACCGACAGGGCGGCGCCGCCGGCGAGGACGGCGGCGAACCCGAGCAGCGGGGGCTGCGCGCGGGCGGTGCGCAGGCCGGTGAGGTAGGCGAGGACGGGCATGGCGAACGCGAAGTTGCCGTGCAGGCCGGTGAGGCACATGGCGGCGAGGAGCGCGGTGGTCGGCCAGGCGCGGCAGACCGCGACGGCGGCGGCCAGGACGGCGAGCCCGGCGAGTTGGGCCCATGGCACCGGCCCGCGTCCGGGCGGCGGGGACAGGACGCCGATCACCGGGGGGAACGCGAACAGCGCGAACAGCAAGACGTCGGTGATGACCGCGGTCCGGGACGGGCGCCGGACCGCGGCGCGGACCGTCCCGCGCAGCTCCGCGAGCCGCGCCGCCGCGCCGGGGCGGGCCGGGACCGGGGCGGGGGACGCGGGGGTGTTCACGCGGTCCACGCTACAAGCCGGTGATATGGCCCGTTACTGACGAAAGTCAGGGGTGCCCGGGGCCCCGGCCGGTGGTGGGGCCGGACGCGGCGCGGGACGGGCCCGGTCTGAACTACGGTTGGCGGGCTGGACGGCGCACGAGAAGGGGCGGCGTGCGCGGGCAGGGAGCGTGCGGGGCCGGGGTGTCCTCCGCCGGAGGAGAGGGGGGTCGTGTGATCCGGGTGATGCTGGCCGACGACCAGCGGCTGGTGCGGGCGGGGTTCCGGTCGATCCTGGCGGGCGAGGACGACATCGAGGTCGTCGCGGAGGTCGGGGACGGTCTGGAGGCGGTGCGGGTCGCGTCGGAGCTGCGTCCCGACGTGGTGCTGATGGACATCCGGATGCCCGTCCTGGACGGGTTGGAGGCCACGAGCCGGATCACCTCCGATCCGCGCCTGGACGCGGTCCGCGTCGTGATCCTCACCACGTTCGACCTGGACGACTACGTGTACAGCGCGATCAAGTCGGGGGCGAGCGGGTTCCTGGTGAAGGACACCGAGCCGCCGGAGCTGATCCACGGGGTGCGGGTGGTGGCGCGCGGGGACGCGCTGCTGGCGCCGACGGTGACGCGGCGGCTGATCGCCGAGTTCGCGTCGCGGATCGCGAAGCCGCCGCCGGCCGAGCGGCTGGACCCGCTGACCGACCGGGAGCGGGAGGTGCTGGAGCTGGTCGCGGCGGGCCTGTCGAACGAGGAGATCGCGGGACGGCTGGTGCTGTCGCCCGCGACCGCCAAGACGCACGTCAGCCGGATCCTGTCGAAGGTCGGGGCGCGGGACCGGGCGCAGCTCGTGGTGCTGGCCTACGAGACGGGCATGATCCGTCCCGGCTGGCTCGGCTGACCCGCCGCGCGCCGCGCCGGCCCGCGGACCCGCCGCCGGGTGCCGCAACGTGACGGGGCGCGGCGGTGTTGAACGGATGTGACGGTAACGGACGAGGAACTCCCCCGCACCCGCCCCGGCCCCGCCGCCGACGGTCCCGCCGACGACGGTCCCGCCGACGACGGCGGGCCGCAGGGCGCGACGGACGCGGGCGCGGCGCCTGCGGACCAGGCCGCCGCGGAAGAGGCGGCCGCGCGGGTCGTCGCGGCCCTGTCCCGCGACCTGGACGCCGGGTTCGAGGCCATGTACGAGGCGTACCGGGGTGCGGTGTTCTCCACGGCGCTGCGGCTGTGCGGGCGGTGGGCCGAGGCCGAGGACCTGTCGGCGGAGGCGTTCCTGCGCGCCTACCGGGCGCTGTGCGGGTACGGTCCGGCGCGGATCGAGGAGCTGCGGCCGCGGGCGTGGCTGCTGACGATCCTGACGAACGTGTGGCGCAACACCGTCCGGTCGGCGGTGCGGCGCCCGCCGCCGGGGCCGCTGGAGGACGCGCCCGACCCGCCCGACCCCGGCGAGGGAGTGGAGGACGCCGCCGCCCGCCACGAGACCGGCCGGGAGCTCGCCGCACTGCTGAGCGAGCTGCCCCGGGCGCAGCGCGCGGCCGTGGTGCTCCGGCATGTCGCCGGGCTGCCGGTCGCGGAGATCGCCGTCGTCCTCGGCGTCCCGGAGGGCACCGCCAAGTCGCACGTCTCCCGGGGGCTGTCCCGGCTGCGCGCGCTGCGCGGCCGGCCACGGCCCGGCCCGCAAGACACGGAACCGCAGCACCTTGACCAGCGAGGGGGCACCCCATGAACCACCACTACGACAACCCCGCCCTCAACCCGGCCAGCGGCGGCCCGGAAGGCGACCTGACGGGCGAACTGGCCGGTGAGCTTGCGGGACTCGCCGTCGAGGCGCCGCCGTCGCTGCTGGACCGGGTCGCCGCACGCCGCGTCCACGTCCCCGGGCCCTTGGAGGGCGTGCAGGTCGCGTTCACCGACCAGGGCGTGGCGTTCCTGCGCGCCGGGATGGACGACGCCGAGTTCGCCGCCGCGTTCCGGGCCCGGTTCGCGCGTCCGCTGCTGCCCGCCGCGCGTCCGCCCGCCGGGCTGGTGCCCGCGCTGCGCACCGGGCGGCTCGGCGGGCTGCGGCTGGACCTGCGGGGCCTCAGCGGCTTCGAGGCCGCCGTGCTGCGCGCCGCCGCGGCGATCCCGCGCGGGCAGACCCGCCCGTACGCGTGGGTGGCGCGGCAGGCCGGGCGGCCGAAGGCGGTGCGGGCGGTGGGGTCGGCGCTGGGCCGCAACCCGGTGCCGCTGCTGATCCCCTGCCACCGCGTCACCCGCTCGGACGGGACGCTAGGCGAGTACGTGTTCGGCGCCGCCGCCAAGGAGCGGCTGCTGCGCGCCGAGGACGTCGACGTCGACGCGGCCGCCGACCTGGCCGGCCGCGGCGTCCGCCTCGTCGGCAGCGACACCACCGGGATCGTGTGCTATCCGACCTGCGGCGACGCCCGCCGGATCACGGCCGCGCACCGGCGCGGGTTCCGCGACCTGGCCGCCGCCCGCGCCGCCGGGTACCGGCCGTGCGAGCGGTGCCGTCCCGGCGACCCGCACCCGGCCTGACCTCCAGCCTGACCTCCGGCCTGCCCCGCCCGCCGTCCTGCCCGTCTCCTGCCCCGTCTCCGCCCGCCCGTCCCCGTCCCCTCCCATGTTCTCGCCCGGGTGCGGAGGGCGGGGCATAGATCGGCGCGGGGCGGGAATGGGCCCGGTCCCGTCCACCTGCGGGGACGGTTCCGCGGGGGCGGCATGAGGAGGGAGGCCGCCATGCGCGTCGTCGTGACCGGCGCGACCGGCAACATCGGGACCCGCACGGTCCGGGCGCTCGCCGCGGACCCGGCCGTCACCGCGATCACCGGCCTCGCCCGCCGTCGGCCCGACCCCGACGCGGGGCCGGACGCGGGCCTGGGCGCGGACGAGGCGGGCAAGGTCGAGTGGGCCGAGGCCGACGTCACCGACAGCGACCTGGTCCCGCTGATGCGCGGCGCCGACGCCGTGGTGCACCTGGCGTGGCTGTTCCAGCCGACGCACCGCCCCGCCGTGACGTGGGACGCCAACGTCCTCGGCAGCTCCCGCGTGTTCGACGCGGCCGCCGAGGCGGGCGTCCCGGCGCTGGTGTACTCGTCGTCGGTCGGGGCGTACTCCCCCGGCCCCAAGGACCGGGCGGTCGACGAGTCGTGGCCGACGCACGGCTGGCCGGGCGCCGCCTACAGCCGGGAGAAGGCCTACGTCGAACGTCTCCTGGACGTGTTCGAGGCCGCGAACCCCGACTGCCGCGTCGTGCGGATCCGGCCGGGGTTCGTGTTCGAGCGGCAGACCGCGGCCGAGCAGCGGCGGCTGTTCGCCGGTCCGCTGCTGCCGGGGCGCCTGGTCCGGCCGGGGCGGGTGCCGGTCGTCCCGGACATGCCGGGGCTGACGCTGCAGGCGCTGCACTCGGCGGACGCCGGGGAGGCGTTCCGGCTCGCCGCCACCGGCGACGCGCGCGGCGCGTTCAACGTCGCCGCCGATCCCGTCCTGGACGCGGCGGCCCTCGCCGACATCCTCGGCGCGCGGACGGTGCGGGTGCCGGTGCGGGGGGTGCGGGCCGCGGTCGCCGCCGCGTGGGCGTTGCACCTGGTGCCCGCCTCGCCGGGCCTGCTCGACCTGGCCCTGCGGGTGCCGGTGATGGACACCGCGCGGGCCCGGGACGAGCTCGGCTGGACGCCCCGGCACTCCGCCCGCGCGGCGATCGAGGAGTTCCTGGAGGGCCTGCGCACCGGCGCCGGGCGCGGCACCCCGCCCCTGTCGCCCGGCACGGGCGGTCCGATGCGGGCCCGCGAATTCGCCACCGGCATCGGCCGCAAACCCTGACCCCGCAACCACCGGCCGTTCCGCCGTTCGTTCCGACGACCGTTCCGCCGGCCATCCCGAGGCCAATCGTCCCGAGTGGGACCCGTTTCCAGCCGTACCGCCGAAACCCGGAGGGGCAGTCCATGCCGACGATCACTTCCGAGCACCTGCACGCCCTGCTGGCCTCCACCGACCGCGACGCCGCGCTCGTCGTCGTCGGCGGGCACGCGAGGGTGGTGCCGCGCGACCCGTCCCGCGGGGACGGGCCCGAGGACGCGCTCGTCCTCACCACCCGCGACGCCGTGATCGCCGAGCTGGACACCGGCGCCAACGACGAGCAGATCGAAAGCCTCGCCCAGCGCCTCGACGTCGCCCTGGACAGCCTCGGCGGCTGACCCCGCGGGCGGGTCCGGCTCGCGGGGGCGTGTCAGCGGGGGCCGGGCGGCGAAGGGGCGAGCACGCCCGACAGGAACAGCGACGTCACCGACGCGCTCGCCTCCTCCACTTCCAGTCGCCGTCCGACCACCCGCGTCACCACGCCCTCCAGCAGGCTGAAATACAGCTCGGCGAGGGTGTGGACGGGGATGTCGGGCCGGAACGCGCCCGACCGGGCGCCGCGCTCGAACACCGCGCGCAGCGGCGCCGCGAGCCGCCGCTCGACCCGCCGCGCCTCCGCCGGCGTCCGGCCGAACAGGCCCGCTGTCCGGTAGCGGGCGGCCACGGCGATCGTCGCGCCGGTCATCCGGGCGACGGCCTCCTCGATCGGGACGGTGTCCAGCCGCGCGTCGGCGAGCCGCCCGGCCAGGTCGGCCAGCGCCGCCTCGGACAGGGCGCACAGCAGCGCGTCCCGGGTCGGGAAGTAGCGGTCCAGGGTGTCGCGGGGCACTCCGGCGGCGCGGGCGACGTCGGCCATGCTCGCCGGGCCGTCCCGCTCGGCCAGTACCGTCGCCGCGGCGTCGAGGATCCCCGCCCGGACCTGGTCGCGGAGGATGAAACTGCTGGTCATCGCCGGGTGATGCTACACGACGCCCACCCCGCCCGACGTGCCGTTCCGGGGAAGGCACCGACGGGCCGTCCGCAGGTGTCCGTCCGGGGGCCTCTCGTTCGTCGGTGGGGTGAACGGCCGCGCCCGCACCCTCCCGGGCCTGCCCGCGCGTCGGCCGGAACCCGCCGGAACCTGGGAAGGACACCCTCATGGACATCGTGAAATCCGCGGACGGCACCCGCATCGCCTACGACCGCACCGGCGACGGCCCCGCGCTCATCTACGTCGGCGGCGCGCTCAACGACCGGGGGTCGGGCGCCGCGCTCGCCGCGCTCCTCGCCCCGGACCACGCCGTGCTCGCCTACGACCGGCGCGGGCGCGGCGACAGCGGCGACACCCCGCCCTACACCGTCGAACGCGAGATCGAGGACATCGCCGCCCTCATCGGCGCCGCGGGCGGCGCGGCGACGCGGTCGCGCTGTTCATGGCGGCCGTCGGGATGCCCGAGGACGCGGTGCGGCGGATGCGGGGCGCGCCGATGTGGCCCGCGTTGGAGGCGCTCGCGCCGTCGCTGGCCTACGACTCGGCCGTGATGGATGACTCGGGCGGCGGCGGCGCCGTCCCCGAGGAGACCCTGCGCCGGGTCGCGGTCCCGGTGCTCGTCCTGGACGGCGGTGACAGCCCGGCGTGGATGCGCGACGTCGCCGCCCGCACCGCCGAACTCCTGCCCGCCGGGACGCACCGCACCCTGCCCGGCCAGACCCACGACGTCGCAGCGGACGCGCTCGCGCCCGTCCTGTCCGAGTTCCTCACCACCTGACACCCGGCCGGTCCCGGGGGCGGTCAGGGGACGGGGACCTCGATGTGGCCGGGCGCGCCGCGCCGCAGCCGCGCGCGTCCGGCCGTGACCCGCGCCGCCCACGCCTCGAACTCGGCGAGGCCGGCCGCCGGGACCGCCACGTCGGCCTCCACGCCCGCCCCGTAGCGGACGTCGCCGGGCTGCGGGCCGCGGGCGTGCAGGTCGGTGAGGAACCGTCCCGCCAGGGCGTGGTCGACGGCCACCGTGACCGTCACCACCGGGCGCAGCTCCACCACCCCGACCGCGTCGACCGCGTCGCCGACCGCCTGGGCGTAGGCGCGGGCCAGGCCGCCCGCGCCGAGCTTCACCCCGCCGAAGTACCGGGTGACGACCGCGGCGGTCCCGGTCAGGCCGCGGCGGACCAGCACCTCCAGCATCGGGACGCCCGCCGTCCCCGCGGGCTCCCCGTCGTCGCTGCTGCGGGTGATCTCGCCGTGGTCCCCGACGACGTAGGCGGTGCAGTTGTGGGTCGCGTCGCGGTGCGCGCGGCGGTGCGCGGCGATGAACGCCGCCGCGTCCGCCTCCTCCGCGACCCGGGCGAGGGTGCACACGAACCTGGATCTGCGGACCTCAAGCTCACGCGTCCCGCCGTCCCGGATCATCCGCATCGCCGCCGCCACCGGCCCCGCCCCCCGGTCAGACCAGGTCGTGCAGGTCCGCGATCGACGGGACGACCCGGTGCGGCCGGAACGGGAACCGCGCGATCTCCTCCTCGCGGGTCACGCCCGTCAGGACCAGGATCGTCTCCAGCCCGGCCTCGACCCCGGCGACGATGTCGGTGTCCATCCGGTCGCCGACCATCGCGGTCCGCTCGCTGTGCCCGCCGATCATGTTCAGCGCCGTCCGCATCATCAGCGGGTTCGGCTTCCCGACGAAGTACGGCTCCACCCCCGTCGCCCGGGTGATCATCGCCGCGACCGCGCCGCACGCCGGGAGGGACCCCTCCGGGGACGGGCCGATCGGGTCGGGGTTGGTCGCGACGAACCGGGCGCCGCCCTCGATCAGCCGGATCGCCCGCGTGATCTGGGAGAAGCTGTAGGTGCGGGTCTCGCCGAGGACCACGTAGTCGGGGTCGATGTCGGTCAGCACGAAGTCCGACTCGTGCAGCGCCGTCGTCAGCCCCGCCTCCCCGATCACGTACGCCGACCCGGCGGGGCGCTGGTCGGCGAGGAACTTCGCGGTCGCCAGCGCCGACGTCCAGATCGACTCGGCCGGCACCCGCAGGCCCGCGGCCGCGAGCCGCGCCGACAGGTCCCGCCGCGTGTAGATCGAGTTGTTGGTCAGGACCAGGAACGGCTTGCCCGACGTCGACAGCCGCCGGACGAACTCCTGCGCCCCGGGGACGGGACGGCCCTCGTGGACCAGCACCCCGTCCATGTCCGACAGCCAGTAGTCGATCGGCCCGCGCTCGCTCATGCCCCCATTGTCGCAGGCGAAGATCGTCACCCGGCCATCCCCTGGCAGCCCCGGGTGTGAACGAGGGGCGTCCCGGGACCGGCCCTCACGGGCCCGCTCCGGGACGCCCCTCCGCGCCGTGCCGCCGACGCTCGACCCCGCGCTCCCCCGCGCGCCCGAGCCCCCGGCTCGGACGCCGACCACGAGGCCGGACGTCCTAGACGTCTCAGACGTTGACCCCGAAGTCGGACGCGATGCCCGACAGGCCCGAGGCGTACCCCTGGCCGACCGCGCGGAACTTCCACTCCGCGCCGTTGCGGTACAGCTCGCCGAACACCATCGCGGTCTCGGTCGAGGCGTCCTCCGACAGGTCGTAGCGCGCGATCTCGCTGTTGTCGGCCTGGTTCACCACCCGGATGAACGCGTTCCGGACCTGGCCGAAGTTCTGCTGCCGGCCGTCGGCGTCGTAGATCGACACCGGGAACACGATCTTGGTGACCTCGGCGGGGACGCCGGCGAGGTTCACCTTGATCTGCTCGTCGTCGCCCTCGCCCTCGCCGGTGAGGTTGTCGCCGGTGTGCTCGACCGACCCGTCGGGGCTCTTGAGGTTGTTGAAGAACACGAAGTGCTGGTCCGACAGGACCTTGTTCTCGGCCGAGCACAGCAGCGCGCTGGCGTCGAGGTCGAAGTCGGTCCCGGTCGTGGTCCGGACGTCCCAGCCGAGGCCGACCACGACGGCGGTCAGTCCCGGAGCCTCCTTGGTCAGCGAGACGTTGCCGCCCTTGCTCAGACTGACTCCCACTGTGTCTACCTCCGTATCGGCCGTGCGGGTCCCGTGCGCCCGCAACGTGTTCGCCTGTCTTACGAGAACGGTAGCCATCTCCCGCCGGTTCCCCCGCGTCCTTGGCAAAGTCGCGGCGTGGCGTGCGGATACGCCCGCCGGCGGGCCCCGCGACGGACCCGCCGACAGGCCCGCCGGAGCGGGATGGGCGGAGGGGCGAACCGGGCCGGACGGATCAGTGGGCGGTGAGGAAGGCGGAAGGGGCGGTGACCGCCGCGGGCAGCTCGAACGCGGCGGCCAGCTCCCCCGCGTGCGGGGCCAGCTCGTCGCAGACCCGCCGCCGCGCCGCCCACAGCCGGTCCAGGACGCCGGGCGGCGCCGCGCCCTCGTTGAGCAGGTCGGCGGCGCGGCGCTCCAGCAGGTTCAGCGCGTGCAGGCCCAGCACCCGCCGCAGCAGCGGCCGCGCGTCCGGGTCCGCCGCGGCGGGCGCGGCGGCGATGATCTCCAGGACCAGCCGGTCCGCGCACGCCCCGGCCGTCCGCGCCGCCAGGACGAGGTTGCCGTTCCACGCGGCGAACGCGTCGGCGCCGGAGCGGCGGGCCGCCGCGACCCGCTCGGCGAGCCGGTCGCGCATCCGCCGCTCGGCCTCCCCCGCCAGCGCCATCCACGTCTCCGGGGAGTCCAGGTCGGCGTCGGGGGCGACGTCGCGGGGCTCGGGCGGGACGTAGCGGTCCAGGTCGGCCATCGCCCGCGCCGTGTCGTAGAGGATCAGCTCGTTGTCGCCGCCCGCGTTCTGGTAGGCGTGGGTCAGGCCCCGGTAGGAGTTGAGGCGCTCCACCGCCGCGAAGCCCGGCGCGCCGCTGTGCACCCGGCACGCCGACACCGTCTCCTGCGCCTGCGCGGTCGCCGCCGCCTTCAGCAGCGCCAGGTCCCGGTCGACCGCCGACCACGGCGCCCACGCCGTCTCCGGCCCGCCCGCCGCGCCGCTTGCGGGGCCGCTCGCGGGGCCGGGGCGGGGCGCGGTGGCGTGCGCGGCGACGGCGGTCAGCGCGTACCCGGCGGCCAGCGCGCCGAGCACCGCCTCCCGCTGGTTGCGGTAGTCGGTCAGCGGACGGCGCGGCGCGAGCCGCCCGAGGGTGGTCCGGCCCGCCGAGTGCGCCAGCAGCGTCCCCGCCGCCGCGCGCGTGACCGCCGCCGACGCCGACACCACCGCCCGCCACACCTGCGGCGCGATGCCCATCGACCGGGTCAGCCGCGCCGCCGCCGTGCCCTCCGGGTCGTGGAACTCCCCGGCCGCGTCGATGGCGGCACCGTCGCGCAGCCACGCCCCGTAGGGGACGCGGACCTCATCCAGCAGGACGGCGGCGTAGTCGACCGGCAGGCCCGTGGTGTCGGGCGCGGGCACCACCCGCACGCCGGGCGGGACCGCGCCGTCGCTGCCGCGCAGCGGCACCGCGAACACGAACACGCCCCGCTCGGCCCCGCCGTGGACGAGCGTGGCGTACACGGCGGCGGTCTTCGGGACGTCCGGGTGCGCGGTGTTGGTGGGGAACTTCGCCGCCTGCGCGTCCGGGGTGGTGAGGACGAACCCGCCGCCGTCCGGGTCGTGCCGGGCCAGGGTGCGCGGCGACAGGTGGCTGTTGCTGCGCCCCACCTCGGTCATCAGCAGCGTCCCGAACGTGGCCATCGACTCCAGTTCGCCGCGGATCCGCCGCGTCTCGGGCTCGTCGGCGCCGAACCGCAGCACCGGGCCGAGCGCGAGGGTGTAGTGCAGCAGCATCACGTGGAACAGGGCAGGGTCGGCGACCGCCGCGCGGTCCAGCAGCGCGCACAGCGCGGGCGGGTCGGCCAGCAGCTCGGCGGCGGGCGGCGCGGCCAGCCCGGCGCGGCGCAGCCGCTCGTAGGTGAGGGCCTGCCGGGCGCGCGGCGTCAGCCCGTCGGGGCAGGCGAAGAACTCCTCGGGGACCGCGTCCGCCAGCCGCGCGCGGGTCTTGGCGTCCACGGCCGCGCCGCGCACGAACCCGGCCAGACCGCCACCGCCACCGTCGCCGTCGCTGCTCATCGCCGTCCACCGCCCTCGCCCGCGAGCCCGGACACCGAGCCCCGCGCGCCGTCAGGGTCCGCGTCCGGGGGCGGTTCCGGCGTCACGGGTTTCGGGGTCACGGGCGGGACGCCGCCCGCCGTGACGCCGGGGGCGGCCTTGCCGGTGACGCCGGGCCGGGGACGGTCCCGCAGCGGCGTCAGGGTCCGCGCGCCGGGGACGCACAGCCGCGCGCACTGGCACAGCGCGGCGCCCGCGCCCGCCTCGGCGAACACCGTCGCGCCCGCCGCGTGGACGGCGCGCAGCGCGTCCGGCAGCCGCACCGGCTCGACGATGCAGTCGGCCAGCGCGCGGTGCAGGTCGTCGTCGTCGCGGTAGGCGCGGCCCCGGACCGGGGAGTGCACCGCGACCTCCAGGGGCCGCTGCGGGAACGGGCGGATCATGGCGTACCACTCGTCGTCGGCGCCCGCCAGCGCGGGATGGTGCGACAGGTAGGGCACGGCGAGCCGCACAGCGCCGACCCCGCGGCCGCGCGCCGCGGCGAGGACGGCGTCCAGGGGCCCGTCCGGGCCGGACACCACCGTCGCCGACGGGGCGTTCAGGCACGCGACGACCACGTCCGGCTCCCCGGCGGCGGCGACGCAGGCGCGGGCGTCGTCCTCGCCCGCCTCCAGCAGTCCCATGCCGCCGCCCCGGCCGCGCCGGGCCAGGACGTCGACGGCCGACACCGCCATCCGGGCGCCGTCGGTGACGGTGAACGCGCCCGCGCACACCAGCGCGGCGATCTCGCCGAAGCTCTGCCCGACCGCGAAGGCGGGGTGGACGCCGTGCGCGCGCAGCGCCCGGTCGACGGCGACGGCGACGGCGTAGGAGGCCAGCTGCGCGACGCCGGGGGCGCGGGCGGCGGGCCGGTAGGCGGCGGGGTCGTCCAGCAGGATCGTGCGCAGCGACGGCCATCCGGCGGGCGGCAGGCCCTCCTGGACGGCGTCCAGGACGTCGGCGACGGCGCGGGCGGCGCCGGGCCCGGTCCGGGCGAGCGCCGGCAGGTCGGGCGCGCCCGCCGAGCCGGTGCCGGCGAACAGGAAGGCGCAGGTGTCGTCGGGCTTGAGCTCCTCGGCCGGGCGGAATTCGGAGGACGGCACGCGGGGGTCTCCTTACCTGAAAGGAAGGCACACTTTTCTATTCGGATAAAGGCCGCTTAACACCTAGTTATGGAACGAAAACCCTGAAATGGGATTATTCACTCAAGGGATCGGGCTGACAACCGTCAGTGCGGCACGGAGGGTGGCGGGCAGATGAACGCGCACATGACCGGACACGGCGGCGGACGCGCGGAACGGCGGTCGGGCGGGCCGGGCCCGCTCCCCCGGCCCCGGCCGGACCAGCACCTCCCGTTCGGCGGGCCGTCCTGGGCGATCCGCGCGACCGGGTCCTACCTGCCCGGCGACGGCGTCCCGAGCGCCGAGGTGTCGGAGTCCCTCGGGCTGGACCCCGGGTGGATCGAGTCCCGCACCGGGATCCGCCGCCGGCACGTCGCCGCGCCCGCCGAGGCCGCCTCCGACCTCGCGGCCGCCGCCGCCGACCGCGCGCTGCGCGCCGCCGGGCTGGACGCCGCCGACGTCGGGCTGATCGTCCTCGGCACGTCCACGCCCGACGTGATCGCGCCGTCCACCGCCTGCCGCGTGCAGGCGATGCTCGGCGCCCGCCGGGCCGCCGCGTTCGACATCTCCGCCGCCTGCACCGGGTTCGTGTTCGGGCTGCAGACCGCCGTCGGGTGGCTGGCCACCCAGCGCGGCTCGGCCCCGTACGCGCTGGTCGTCGGCGTCGAGGTGTACTCGCGGTTCCTCAACCGCGCCGACCGCGCCACCGCCGCGCTGTTCGGCGACGGCGCCGCCGCCGCGGTCGTCGGGCCCGTCCCCCCGCCCTACGGGTTCGGGCCGATCACGCTCGGGTCGGACGGCGCGGGCGCCGACGACGTCCTCATCCCGGCGGGCGGCAGCCGCGCCCCCGCCAGCGCCGACACCCTCGCCGGGCTGGGCCACACCATCCACATGGACGGGCGCGCCGTCCGCGACTTCATCGCCGAGATCTTCCCTCGGCTGGTCGGCGACGCCGCCGACGCCGCCGGGCTCAAACCCGCCGACCTGGACCTGGTCGTCCCGCACCAGCCCAACCCGCGGCTGGTCGCCTCCCTCGCCGGCGGCGCCGGCCTGGACCCCGCCCAGCTCGCCATCGCCGGGCAGGACGTCGGCAACATCGGCGCCGCCAGCATCCCCTACGCCCTGGACCGCGCCGTCCGCGACGACCGGATCGGGCCCGGCGACCTGGTCCTGCTCGCCGGGTTCGGCGCGGGCCTGACGTGGGGCCACACCCTCATCACCTGGCCCCCCACCTGAGCCCTCCGATCCTTACATGCCTTGAAAGGCATATGCGTGGCGGGTTATGTTCGTGGCCATGACCACCCACGACCCGGACACCGGCGCCCCCTACGGCGCCGCCGCCCGCCGGGACGGCCGCGCCCTGCTGCGCCTGGAGCGCCGCCTGCGGCACCCGCCCGAGCGGGTCTGGCGCGCCCTCACCGACCCCGCCGAGCTGTCGGCCTGGCTCGCCGACGCCGAGTTGGAACCCGCCGTGTGCGGCGGGTTCGAGCTGCGCTGGCTCAACGCGGGCGACGCCGAGCCCGCCGTCGCCCGCGGCACCGTCACCGCCTTCGACCCGCCGCGCCTGCTCGAACTGGACTCCGACCTGCACGGCGTCCTGCGCTGGGAGCTCACCCCCGTCCCCGACGGGACGCACCTGGTGTTCACCAGCCACGTCGAGGTCCCCGAGGAGTTCGTCACCCGCGCCCTCGCCGGATGGCACCTGCACCTGGACTACCTCGACGACGCGCTCGGCGGCGCCCGCGTCGACTGGGCGACCTGGACCACCGACCGCTGGCGCGTCCACCACGACCGCTACGCCGCGCTGCTCGGCGACCTGGACGCCGTCCGCGACCTGTACCGGCGGGTCCTGGACGGCTGGAACGCCCGCGACGGCCGCGCCTTCGCCGACCCGTTCCACGATGACGGCGAGGCCGTCGGTTTCGACGGCACCGTGCACCCGGGCCGCGAGCGGATCGCCGAGCAGCTCGACCGGATCTTCGCCGGCCACGCCACCGCCCGGTACGTCGCCGTGGTCCGCGACGTCCGCGTCGTCGGGCCGGGCGCCGCCGTGCTGCGCGCCGTCGCGGGCATGGTCCCGCCCGGCTCCGCCGACATCGACCCCGCCGTGAACTGCGTGCAGACCCTCACCGCGTCCAAACTCATGGGACGGTGGCGGGTCGCGCTGTTCCAGAACACGCCCGCCGCGTACCACGGGCGTCCCGAGGAGGCGGCCGCGCTCACCGCCGAACTCCGCGCCGCCCTGCGCGGGGAAGGCGCACCCGGCGCTTGAGCGGAACACCCGAACGGCGTACGGCCCGGCGGCCCCCACCGGGGCCCCGGGCCGTCCGCCGTTCGCGTTCGGGGTCAGCGCTTCAGGGAGTGCAGGACCGCGCGGGACTCGGCGCGGCGGTCCCAGGCGATCGCCGCGAACACCGCCGCGAAGGCGGCGGGCAGCAGCGCCCACGCCGGCTCCAGCACCAGCACCTGGGTGAGGACGGCGCCGCCCATCAGCCCGATCAGCCCCGCGGCGGCCAGCCCCGCGAGCCGCGGGACCACCAGGCCGATGGCGCCCGCCGCCTCGACCGCGCCGGTCACGTACCGGAGCCACTGGCCCCAGCCGATCTCGTCGAACGTCGTCACCGCGTCGGCCTGGCCGGCGAACTTCGGCAGCGCCGAGGCGAAGAACAGGAACGCGGCCAGCAAGATCTGCGCGCCCCACAGCACCTTGCGCAGCACGCGACGCTCCCCGGCGGCGGTCTCGGGGACGGTGGGGAGGGCGGACGCGGTGTGAGTGGTGGCGGTGTGGGCGGTCATGGCGGTGGTCCTTCCGTGCGGGTGTCTCGTCTGCCTTTCACCGATGCGTCGCACGGCCCGCGCCCGGATCGACATCCCCCGGATTTTTTCTTCGAAGTTTCTTCGCGGGCCGTGGAGGGCCGGTCACCAGGGCGACAGGACCAGCGCCTGGACGGCCAGCGCCGTCGCCGCCTGCGCCGCCAGCCATCCCCGGCGGCGGTGCTCCGGCGGGGCGGCGACGAGCAGCCACGCGGCGAACGGCACCCAGATCCGCTCGACCTCGCCCTTGGTGACGCCGGACGCGTCCAGGACGAGCACCCCCAGCAGCGCCGCCCCCGCCAGAACCGCGGCGCCCGGGAGCGCCGTCCGGGAGCGGGCGGCGCGCCACAGCGCCGCCGCCGTCCGGGGCAGGGCGTGCGCGACCGCCGGGCCCGTGAGCAGCCCCAGCACCGCCAGGTTCCCGAACGCGAAGTAGGCGTAGGAGCGCTGCGCCGACCCGCGGCTGACCAGGTAGGTGTCCAGGGTCGCGCGGACGCCGTCCGGCCACCAGAACCCCAGCGCCGTGAACGCCGCCGGGACCACCGCCAGCCCGAGAGCCGCCGCGACCATCGCGCGCGCCGGAGGACGCCGCAGCAGCACCACCGCCGCCGGGACCGCGAACAGCGGCAGCAGCCCGTAGCTCAGATACGGCACGCATCCCAGCAGCAGCCCGCCCGCCGCGGCGGGTATGACCGGGCGCGCCGACCGCGCGGACATCGCCAGCAGGGCGGTGCCCCAGGCGGCCACGGCCAGGAAGAACGCGTCCATCGCCGTCGCCACCCACACCGCAAGCGGGGCCAGCGCCAGGAACGGGACCGCCGACCGCGCCGCCGCCTCGCCCGCCACGCACCGCCCCGTGACCGCGATCGCCGCCGCCGCCGACGTGCCCGCCGCGACGATCAGCGCCGCCGCCCAGGCCGTCCCACCGAGCCCGGCCCGCTCCAGCGCCCACAGCACCAGCGTCGGCAGCGGCGGATGCCCCCGCACGTGCGTGGTGTAGCCGCCGAGCCGGTCGGTGAACGTCGCGATCCATTCCAGGGGGGCGGGGCGGACCTGCGCCAGGCCCGCCGGGTACTCGGTCGGCGCGTCCAGGGGGCGGGCGAGGGCGGCCGGGCCGGCGGCGGCGGCGAGCGTGACCGTCCACGCCGCGCTCGCCGCCCACGCGGCGGGCGGCAGCGCCCGCCACGGCAGCCGCGCCGCCAGCGCCGGGAGCGCCGCGACCAGCGCGGCGGCGACCGCGGCGGCGGGCAGGACCGGCCAGGTCAGGGGACGCCCGCGCAGGCGGGCGTGCAGCGGGGGCAGCGCGTCCTCGGTGGCCAGCCCGGCGCGGCGCAGCTGCCAGCCGACGGCGAACGCGGCCGCGATCCCCGCCGCCCACACCGCCACCGCGACCCATCCGGACCGTCCCGCCCGCCGCGCGTCGCCCGCGCCTCCGGCGGCCTCGCGCCGGACCCGGGTGACCGTCATCGCGCCCGCCTCCTCCGCCGCGCGACCCCGCGGACCGCGACCGACGCCGCGGCCACCGCCGCCACGAAGGCCAGGACGATCGCGAAGTTGCGGTCGTAGGGCAGCGGCAGCCGGGACGGCTCGTCCGCCCGCCGCCCCTTCCCTAGGACCATCGGCAGCGCCACCACCGTCACGCAGCCCGCCGTCACCAGCGCGGCCCGCACGGCCCGCCGGTAGGCGGCCGGGACGAACCCGGTCAGCACCCCGGCGACGAGCACCAGCGGGACCAGCACCCCGTCGTGCAGCACCGCCGCCCCCGCGAACCACGTCACCCATCCCCCGACCCCGACGTGCGCGGCGATCCCGTACACGCCCCACCCGATCAGCGCCGCCCCGGCCAGGCTCACCGCGCCCCTCACCACCGCACCCAGCGGAACGTTCACGTGACCACCACCCGGTACAGCCATTTGGTCTGCATCACGCCGGGGCGGTTCGGCGCGATCAGGCGGCAGGGGTAGCCGTGGTCCAGGGCGAGCGGTTCGCCGTTGACCTCCAGCGCGAGGAGGGTGAGCGGGTCGCGCCAGTGGTCGGGCGCGACGTCGGAGGTGCGGTAGAGCCCCCAGGTCTCCAGCGACTCCACCCGCACCCGCGCGTCGGCGGGGGCGCCCGCCAGGGCCAGCACGTCCCGGAGCCGGACGCCGCGCCAGTCGGCCTCCGCGCTCCACCCCTCCACGCACGCGATCGGGAGCCGCGCGGCGCGCTGCGGGAGGGCGCGCAGGTCCTCCAGCGACAGCGCGACCTCGCGGCGGACGCGGCCGGTCACCGTGAGCCGCCACCCGGGGTCGCGGGCCGCCGCGACCACGCCCGCGTACGCGGCGGACTTGTTCACCGGCAGCCGCTGCGGCCCGACGCCGGGACGGCGCGGCGCGAGCACCGCCAGCCGCGCCAGCGGCGTGAACGTCTGCCCCACGGTCGCCGCCGCGATCAGCCCGGACGCCCCGGCGGCGGTGAGCAGGAACCCGCGGCGGCCGACCGCGTCGCGGGGGCGGGTCATGACGGTGCGGCGCGTCCCGTCCCACTGGTCGACGACGTGGATCAGCAGCGCGCCGAACACGATGTAGGCGGTCCAGTAGTGCGCGGTGGTGAAGAAGAACGGGAACGCGTACCAGTACGCGATGTTCAGCACGCCGGTGACGAGCTGGAACACCGAGCCCGCGACCAGCGCGAACACCGCCGCGCGGCGCGCCGCGTGCGCCGCCGAGCGGATCGGCGGCCACTGCCACAGCCGCGGGTAGACCGTCCACAGCTTGGCCAGCAGCAGCGGCACCGTCGCCAGCCCGCCGATCACGTGGACGCCTTGCGTGACGCGGTACAGGTTCACCGGACGCGACGGCCACGCCATCCAGCCCTGCGGGTGCTGCATGAAGTGGGACACCAGCCCGGTCGCGAACGCCGAGGTGAAGCTGATCCCGAGGGCGATCCCCAGCCACGCCGCGATCCGCTCGTCGTGCAGGGGGCTGGTGAACCGTCCCGCGATGGTCCGGGGGTCCGCGGGCCCGAGGCGGCCCGGGTGTTTCAGCGGCGCAGCGCGACGAACCACCGGTCCGCCTCCTCCCACACTTCGGTGACCGACGCCGCGCACTCGGCGGCGAGGCCGGCGGCGGCGTCGGCCGACACCCGCGCCCAGGCGAACCACTCCCCGACCGCGCGTCCCGACCGCAGCCGCAGCGGCTCCACCCGCGACCCCGCGCCGGGCGGCTCCACCTCCGCCAGGACCAGTCCGCCGGGCGCGAGCAGCGCCAGGACGCGGCGCAGCAGCGCGGCCGGGTCGCCGCCGATGCCGATGTTGCCGTCGGCGAGCAGCGCCGTCCGCCACCGTCCGGCGCCGGGGACGCGGCCGAACACGTCCCGGCACAGCGCCGGGGCGCCCGCCGCGACGGTCAGCGCGACCGCGGCCGGGGCCAGGTCGATGCCCAGCACGGGGACGCCGCGGCGGGCCAGCGCCACCGTCAGCCGCCCCGGACCGGAACCGACGTCCAGGGTGGGGCCCGCGCAGCGGGCCAGGAGCCCGCCGTCGCCGGGGCGCGGGCCCAGCCAGTCCCGCACCGGCAGCGGGCGGCGCCGCCCGTCGGCGTGCTCGATCTCCACCGGGACGCGGCCGCGCAGCGCGTCCTCGTACAGTTCGCCGATCACGCCGACACCGCCCCCTCCCGTCCGGCCCGCGCGGCGCGCAGGGCGCGGACGGCGGCGGCGAACCGGGTCGCGGGCGCCAGGTCGGCGACCGCGTCGGCGTCGGCCGGGACGTCGACGTCGGTCAGCTCAGGCAGCAGCCCCACCGTGAGCCCGGCGGCGTGCAGCCGCGCGAGCTGCGCCTCGCCGGTGCGGGGGGTCGACATCGGGACGCCGCGCAGCAGCCGCGCGTCCGGGCGGCGCAGCCCGAGCAGCCAGAAACCGCCGTCAGACGCCGGGCCGAGCACCGCGTCCCGCCGGGCCAGCGCACGGCCCGCCTCGGCGAGGAACGCGGGGGTGACCTGCGGGGTGTCCATTCCGATGAGGACGAGGGGGCGTCCGGCGTAGGCGTCGTCGAACGCGGCGGCGAGGCGCTCGTCCAGGCCGCCGCCGCGCTGCGCGACGACCGCGACCCCGGCCGGCAGCCACGGCCCCGGCGTCCCGGACAGCGCCAAAGTGCGGCGCCCGGCCGGGGCGGCGGTGACGGCGGCGAGCGTGTCGCGCAGCGCCGCCTCCGCCAGGACCGCCGCCTCGCCCGGGGTGTAGCGGGGGGACAGGCGGGTCTTGACCCGGCCCGGCGCCGGTTCCTTGGCGATCACCACCAGGTCCGCTTCGGCGGGTGCGGGCGTCATGGCGCGGTCTCCGCCAGGACGCGGCGCATGTCGCGGACGGCGCGGACCGTCCCGCCGAGCGTCCCGGTGACCTTCGACGTCCCGGTCCGCGGCCGGTAGGGGACGTCGACCTCGGTGATCCGCCAGCCCGCGGCGGCCGCGCGCAGCACCGTCTCCAGCGGGTAGCCGAACCGGCGGTCGGCCAGCCCGAGCGACAGCAGCGCGGCGCGCCGGGCGGCGCGCATCGGGCCGAGGTCGCGCAGCCGGGTCCCGGCGCGCCGGTTCAGCGACCGGGCCAGCACGGCGTTGCCGAGCCGGGCGTGCGGCGGCCACGCGCCCCGCCCCACCGGCCGCCGCCGCCCCAGCACCAGGCCGGGGACGCCGCCCGACTGAAGGGCCTGTAGTTCGGCGGTCAGGCGGGGCAGGTCGGCGGGGTCGAGTGAGGCGTCGGCGTCCATCACGCACACCACGTCGCTGGACGCGGCGAGCAGGCCCGCGTGGCACGCCGCGCCGAACCCCCGGACCGGCGCCGCGACCACCCGCGCGCCGTGCGCCTCGGCCACGTCCGCCGACCCGTCGGTGGAGCCGTTGTCGACCACCAGCGGGCGGAACCCGTCCGGCATCCGGGCCAGCACCCACGGCAGCGCCCCGGCCTCGTCCAGGCACGGGAGGATCACGTCGATCGCGCCGCCGGTCACCGCGTCACCGCCTTCGGCGACCCGGCCTCGACGGCGACCGTGGTGGGGGCGGGTGGGCGCGCGAACTCGGCCATCCCGTCGGCGAACGACACCGACGCCGCGAACCCCAGCTCGCGGCGGGCCCGGTCGGGGCGCGCGACGATGTGCCGGACGTCGCCGAGCCGGTAGTCGCCGGTGACGCGCGGCGCCGGGCCCCCGGCCGCGGCGGCCAGCGCCGCCGCCAGGTCCCCGACCGTGCGCGGCTCGCCGCTGGCGACGTTGTAGGCGCGCAGCCCGCCCGGCTCCGGCGGCCGCTCCACCCCGGACCGCTCAGCCGCGACCCGCTCCACCGCGAGGACGTTCGCGCGGGCGACGTCGCGGACGTGCACGAAGTCGCGGCGCTGCCCGCCGTCCTCGAACACCAGCGGCGCGCGGCCGTCCGCCAGCCGCGACCGGAAGATCGCCGCGACCCCGGCGTAGGGGGTGCCGCGCGGCATCCGCGGCCCGTACACGTTGTGGTAGCGCAGCGCGGCGACGGTCCCGCCGGTCGCCCGCGCCCACGACGCCGCCAGGTTCTCCTGCGCGAGCTTGGTGTCGGCGTAGGCGTTGCGGGGCGCGAGCGGCGCGTCCTCCGCGACCGCGCCCGGGTCGAGGGGACGGCCGCACTCGGGGCAGGCGGGCTCGAACCGCCCGGCCCGCAGCGCCTCCTCCGGCCGCGGCCCGGGGCGCACGCTCCCGTGCCGCCCGCAGGCGTAGGCGCCCTCCCCGTACACCACCATCGACGACGCCAGGACCAGCGCGCCGACCCCGGCGCGGGCCATCTCCGCGAGCAGCACCGCGGTGCCCTGCACGTTCGCGGACGTGTAGTCGGGCATGTCGGACACGTCCACGCCGAGGCCGACCTTGGCGGCCTGGTGGCAGACGGCGTCCACGCCGCGCAGCGCCCGCGCGACGGCGTCGGCGTCCCGCACGTCCCCGACCTTCCCCTCCACCAGCCCGTCGGTCTCCGTGCCGGGGGCGCTGGGGCGCAGGTCCAGGCCGCGGACGCGGTGCCCGGCGGCGGCCAACGCCTCGGCCACGTGCGAGCCGACGAACCCCGCCGACCCGGTGAGCAGTACGTTCATGCCGACGAACGTAGGCCGCGCGGACCGCCCGCACCGCCGGGAACCGCCCCGTCACGGCGCCTTGTACGAACCTTGTAAGAACTTCGGCGAACGCCCGAACCTCACCCCGTCCCTCACCTCGTCCCGCACTCCGTCCCGCCCGCGCCGGCCGCGATGAGGAGGGCGGCGGCCTTGTCGACGTCGGCCTCGGTGGTGGTGAGGTGGAACGCGCAGCGCAGCCGTCCCGCCCGGACCGAGGCGACCACGCCGCCCGCGCGCAGCGTCTCGGCCGTCCCGTCCGGGACGGTCACCGGCACGATCGCCGAGTCGCCGGGCGGGAGCCCGAGCGCCGCGCTGAACCGGCGCGCCAGACCCACGTCGTGGGCGTGGATCGCCTCGACCCCGACGCGTTCCAGCAGTTCCAGGGCGGGGGCGTGCCCGGCCCAGCACTGCCACGCCGGGGACATGTCCAGGCGGCGCGCGTCCGGGGCCAGGCGCAGCGGCAGGCCGTACACCGAGTCCCAGACGTCGGCGCCCGCGTACCAGCCGGCGGCCGCGGCGGGCAGCGCGTCCAGCGCTTCGGGTGTGCCGGTGAGGAAGCAGGTGCCGCGCGGTCCGAGCAGCCACTTGTACCCGCCGCACACCAGCCAGTCGACGTCGGCGGCGGGCAGCGGCAGCCATCCGGCGGCCTGGGTGGCGTCCAGCAGGATCCGCGCGCCGTGCACGCGGGCGGCGGCGACCAAGTCGCCCATCGGGGCGACGCGCCCGTCGGCGGACTGCACCGCCGACACCGCGACGACGTCGGCGCCGTCCACGTGCTCGGCGATCCGCTCCAGGGGCACCGACCGGACGGTCAGGCCGGGGCGGGCGGCGAACGGCCACAGCAGCGAGGTGAAGTCCCCGTCGGCGACCAGGACGGTGGACCCGGCGGGCAGCGACGCCGCGACCAGCCCGACGAAGTAGGACACCTGCGGCCCGCACGCCACCTGCGCGGCGGGCACGCCGAGCAGCCGCGCGAACGCCTCCCTGGACCGGGTGACGGCCTCGTCCAGCGCGCCCGGCGCGAGGAGCCCGGCGGCGCGGTCCCGCTCGGCGGCGAGCATCGCCTCGTGCGCCGCGCGCGGCGGCAGCCCGTAGGCGGCGGTGTTCAGGTAGGCGACCCCGGCGCGGAACTCGCGGCGCGCGTCCTCGATCGAAAGGCTCATGCCGTCGATCGTCGGCCACACCCCACCCATAGGACAAAGTAAGATCTTCTGGGCGATCCATCAGTACGGTTGATACCTTGCGGGGATGCTGGACCTGCACCGGGGCCGGATCCTGCGGGAGGTGGCCCGGCTCGGCTCGATGACCGCCGCCGCCAAGTCCCTCGCCTACACCCAGCCCGCCGTGTCGCACCACGTCGCGCGGCTGGAGGCCGAGGTCGGCACGCCGCTGGTGGTGCGGCACGGCCGCGGCGTCCGCCTCACCGAGGCCGGGCGGATCCTGGTCGAGCACGTCGAGGACGTCCTCGCCCGCATGGACGACGCCGAGGAGCGCATCGCCGCGATCGCCGGGCTGCGCGCCGGACGCGTCCGCGTCGCGGTGTTCCCCACCGCCGCCGGGGCGCTGCTGCCCGACGCGATCGCCGGGCTGCGGGCCCGCGCGCCCGGCGTGTCGGTCACGCTGGTGGACGCCGAGCCCGCCGAGGCGATGTCGCTGCTGCGCGCCGGGGACACCGACGTCGCCGTCGTGTTCCGCTACGCCCACATGCCGCCCGACACCGACGCCCGGTTCCGCGAGGTCGCGCTGTGCGACGACCCGCTGCGGCTCCTCGTCCCCGCCGGGCACCCCGCCGCCGCGCCGGGGCCTGCCGGCCTGGACGGTCTGGCCGGGTTGGACGGTCTGGCCGGGGAGACGTGGGCGTCGGGGTGCGCGCGGTGCCGCGACCATCTGCGGTGGGCGTGCGCGCGGGCCGGGTTCGTGCCCGACATCGCCTACGCGACCGAGGACCACGTCGCGATCCAGCGGCTCGTCGCGCGGGGCCTGGCGGTCACGACGCTGCCCGCGCTGGCGCTCGCGCTGCACGCCGAGCCGGGCGTCGCCGCCGCCGACGTCCCCGGCGTCGGCCGCCGGAGCATCGCCGCGGTCGTCCCGGCGGGCCCGCGTCCGCCCGCGGTCGCCGCCCTCCTGGACGAACTGACCGCGGCCGCCCGGCGCCTGGACCAGCCCGCTCAGGCAGGCGGCTCAGGTTAGGAGAGGTGGCGGTGCAGGTCGGTGAGGCGGCCCGCGGCGGCGCGGACCGCTTCGGCGAGGGCGGGGAGCCGGTCGTCGCCGAACCGGACCGACGGCCCCTGGAGCGCGACCGCCGCGAACACCCGTCCGCCGCCGTCGCGGACCGGCGCCGCCACCGCCCGCACGCCCGCCAGCCGCTCCTCGTCGTTGACCGCGAACCCCCGGTCGCGGACGCGCCGCAGGTCGGCGTCCAGTTCCGCGCGGGTGGTGAGGGTGGCGGGGGTGAAGCGGCGGTACGGCTCGTCCATCGCGACGGGGTCGCCGCCGAACGCCAGCAGGGTCTTGCCCATCGCGCACGTGTGGATCGGGTTGCGGTCCCCCGGCGGCTGCTCGTACCGCAGCGGGTGGGTGGACGGCAGGTGCAGCAGCACCGCGACCTCGTCCCCGGCCCGCACGCCGAGGCTGACCGCCTCGCCGGTCCCGTCGCGCAGCGCGGTCAGCTCCGGCTGCAGCAGGGTCGCGCCCATCCGCTCCAGCGCCAGCCGCCCGAGGATCGCGGTGGTGGGGCCGAGGAAGTACCGCTCGGTCGCCGCGTCCAGCGCGAGCATCCCGGTGGCGTGCAGGGCGTGGACGATCCGGTGCGCGGTGCTGACCGACAGGCCCGTCCGGTGCGCGATCTCGGTGGGGGTCTGCCGGGCAGCGTCCTCGAACGAGCGGAGCACCGCGACCGACCGGTCCACGGTCTGCGTGCCCGGCTTCGGCTGCCGCGCCCCCTCCGACCCGCCGCCCGCGGCCCCGGCTGTGCTGCCGCCCGTGTTGCCGCCCGCGGTCCGGGCGGGGCCGGCGTCGGCGTTCTCGTCCGGCGGCAGGTCCCCGTGCGCGTCCTCCGGCGCGTTCACCGGTCCGCCGCCGGTGCGGGCGCCGGGGCAGGCGTCGGCTCGTCCCGCGTCACGCGCCCATCCTCGCACCGCGCCCCGCCCGCCTCCCGCACGGGGGTGGTGGCGCGGGTGAGGCGGGCGGCCATCGCGGCGAGCCTCGCGGTGAGCTCGGGCGGGCCGTCGACCTCGAAGTCCAGGTCGAGGTAGGCGATGCGCAGCGCCGTCCACTCCAGGGAGTCGGGCGCCGTGCGGAGCCTGCAGGTGCGGTCGTCGACGGGCTCGACCTCCGCGCCGGTCACCCGGAACCGGTCGGCGAGCTCCGCCGCGGAGGCGTGGACGGTCAGCACCGCCCGCCCGGCGGGACGCGTCCCCGCCGACGACCGCGCCAGCGACCGGGCCACGAACGCGGCGGCGTCGGCGGCGGGCGGCTCGCGCGGCGGGCACCGCACCCCGGTGGGGCGCGGGTCCGACAGCCGGTCGACGCGGAACGTCCGCCAGCCGGCGCGGCCGGTGTCGAAGGCGACCAGGTACCAGCGGCGGCCGGCCGACACCAGCCCGTACGGTTCGACCAGGCGGCGGGTCTCGCCGTCGGCGCGGTCGCGGTAGGCGAAGCGGACCCGTTCGCCGTCGCGGGACGCGGCGGCCAGCACGGTCAGCGCCTCGGGGTCGGCGGTCGGACCGGCGGGCGGGCCGGTCAGCGGGGTCGTCGCGGCGTGCAGGGCGGTGACGCGGCGGCGCAGCCGCGCGGGCAGCACCTGCTCCAGCTTGGCCAGGGCCCGCACCGACGCCTCGCCGATGCCCTCGACCGCTCCCCCGGCGGCCGCGCGGAGGCCGACGGCGATCGCGACGGCCTCCTCGTCGTCCAGCAGCAGCGGCGGCATCGCCGTGCCCGCCTCCAGCCCGTACCCGCCCGCCGCGCCGGGCGTGGCGTGCACCGGGTAGCCGAGGCCGCGGAGCCGCTCCACGTCGCGGCGGACGGTGCGGACGCTCACGCCGAGCCGCGCGGCCAGCTCCGGGCCGGGCCACTCGCGGCGGGCCTGCAGCAGCGACAGCAGTCGCAGCAGTCGTGCCGATGACATCCCCCCAGTATGCGCGGCAACGCGGACAGAACCTGACCGCGTTCCTCCGGGCCTTTTCCGGCGGGCGGGGTACGACGGCGGGGACGCGCGGCGATGAGTTCCCGCCGCCCGTCCGGTCTGCATGTGCACGGTACGACCGAGCGCGAAGGAGGACGAAACATGACCGTCCGTGAACCCGTCGAGGCCCGCAACCTCGACATCTACGGCGGCGGCGAGCTGGTCTGGGACACCGTGCGGGACGCCCTGACCGCGGCGCTGCCGAAGATGGAGACGCCGGTGTTCCTCGGCACCGTCCGCCCGGACGGGCGTCCGCACTCGGCGGGCGTCGGCGCCCTCTGGTACGACGGCGACCTGTACTTCACCAGCGGCCCCGGCACCCGCAAGTCCCGCGACCTGGCGGCCAACCCGGCGTGCACCCTGTCGGTCCGCACGGCGATCGCGGACGTGGTGCTGGAGGGCGAGGCGCGGCGCGTCACCGACCCGGCCGTGCTGGAGCCGGTCGCCGCCGGATACCGGGAGGGCGGCTGGCCCGCGCAGGTCGACGGCGACGCGTTCACCGCCCCGTTCAGCGCGCAGAGCGCGGGCCCGCCGCCCTGGCACCTGTACCGCTTCACCGTGCGGACGGCGGTCGCGGTCGGCATCACCGAGCCGTTCGGCGCGACCCGGTGGACGTTCGCGTCCTGACCGCCGCCGGTCCGGTGCGGCACTGGTCCGGTGCGGCACTGGTCTTGGGCGGCGCCGGTCTTGGGCGGTGTCGACTTTGGTCTACCGGGCATGGCCGTCCGGGCGCTGCGCCGGACCGCGGCCGCCGCCGACACTCGGGGACATGACAGGGGGTTTCTCACCGCGCGGCGCGCCCGCGGGCCGCTGGACGCTCGTCCGCGACGGGCACCGGCTGGAGGTCGAGACCGCGCGGGCCGGCTGGGACCGGACCGTCCGCCTGTTCGTGGACGGCGAACCCGCCGGGGACACCACGACGGACGAGATGAAGGCCGAGCTGCCGTACGGGGAGATGAACGTCGCCGTGGCGTTCGACCTGCTCGGCCTGGTCGACGGGCAGGCGGCGCGCTGCGACCTCGTCGCCGCCGACCATGGAGAAGAAGGCGACTCGGGCGGGGGCCGGGTCGCGTTCGAGCCGGGCGCGGGGACGCGGGCGGCCCGCCGGGAGGCGCTGGCGCGAACGCATCCGTTCCTGTACGCCTCGCGGCACGTGGCGGCGGCGACCGCGAAGGCGCTGTTCCCGCTGCTCGGGCTGGGCGTGCTGGTCCGGGTGCTGCTCCGGGCGGTGCCGTGGCCGGACGTCCCTTGGCCGGACGTGCGGGTCCCCGACGTCGACGCGCCGTCGATCCCCTGGCCGGACGTCCCGTGGCCGGGTCTGCCCGATCTGCCGGACGTGTCGGCGCCGCCGTGGCTGGCGGCGGTCCTGGCGGCGGCGAAGTTCGCGGTGCCGATCCTGATCGCGGTGGTCGTGGCGGCGCGCGAGGCCCGCCGCCGCAGGCGCACACCCGCCCCGCCCGCCGAGGACCCGCCCATCACCGCCCCTGACCTGCCGGTCGCGCCGGAGGCCAGGGCCAAGTGGGACGGGCGCGGATCGTAGACTCCTCGGTCATGAGCGACCGGCCGTCACCCGCCCCGTACCTGTCGGAGCTGTTCTCGCTGGAGGGCAGGGTCGCGGTGGTGACGGGCGGCAGTTCGGGCATCGGCCGGGCGATCGCGGTGGCGCTGGCGCGGGCGGGCGCGTCCGTGGTGGTCGTGGCGCGGCGGGAGGCGGAGCTGGCCGCGACCGTCGGCGAGTTGGAGGGGCACGGCTGCCGGGCGGCGCGGGTCAGCGCCGACCTCGGTTCGCGGGACGGCGTGGCGCGCGCCGCCGACTCCGCGGCGGCGGCGTTCGGGGAGCCGGACATCCTGGTGAACGCGGCCGGGGTGAACCTGCGCCCGCCGATGGACGAGCTCGGCGCGGACGTCTGGGACGCCACGATGGCGGTGAACCTGGACGCGCCGTTCCTGCTCGGCCAGCGGTTCGGGCCCGCGATGGCCCGGCGCGGCTTCGGGCGGCTGATCCACATCGCGTCGCAGCAGGCGTTCCGCGCGTCGGTGACCAGCGGCGCGTACGGGGTGTCGAAGGCGGGGCTGGTCGCGCTGGCCCGGTCGCAGGCCGAGGCGTGGTCGGGCCGCGGCGTGACCGCCAACACGCTGGTGCCGGGGTTCGTGATGACGCCGCTGAACGCGCGGCTGTCCAGCGACCCGGTGATGGTGAAGGCCCTCGCCGAGCGGACGATGACCGGCCGCAACGGCGTCGCGGACGACTTCGCGGGCGCGGCGGTGTTCCTGGCGTCGGCGTCGGCCGGCTACGTCACCGGCCAGTCGATCTTCGTGGACGGCGGCTTCTCCGCCCACTGAACCCCCGCCGACCGAGCACGGGCTAGGGCCAGAGGCCGGTGGCGCGGACGGCGTCGGCCGGGTCGGCGGCGTGGACGATCCCGCCGACCGGGCGGCCCTCCTCGTCGTGCACGCGCCATCCGCCGACCTGCACGACGGGGACGGTGCCGCGGCGCAGGGCCAGGGCCAGCTCCGACAGCGTCCCCCACGACCCGCCGACGACGATCACAGCGTCGGCGGCGTTGACGATGAGGGTGTTGCGGGCCTGGCCGAGGCCGGTCGGCAGCACGACCGACAGGTCGGACGCGGCGGCGGCGCGGTCGGCGGCGGGCAGCACCCCGACGACCGTCCCGCCGGCGGAGCGGGCGCCGGCCGCGGCGGCGGCCATGACCCCGCCGAGCCCGCCGCAGATCACCACGGCGCCGCGGGCGGCGAGGAGCCGCCCGGTCTCGTGGGCGCGGTCCCATTCGCGTTCGGTGCACTCCCCCGGCCCGCACACCGCCACCTGAACCGGCGCCCGGTCCGGCGGCCGGTAGGACCCCCGGTCCGGCACGGCGGGGCTACGCCGCCCCGTGCCGGGCCGCGATCGCGTCGATCTTCGCGGCGAGGTCAAAGTCCTTGCCGGTCAGGCCCCCGGCGCTGTGGGTGGACAGCGCGAACACCACGGTCCGCCAGCGGATGTCGATGTCGGGGTGGTGGTCGGCGTCCTCGGCGGCGCGGGCGACGTCGGTGACCACGTCGATCCCGGCGAGGAACGAGGGCGCCTCGACCCGGCGGCGGATCTGGTCGCCGTCGCGGGTCCAGGCGGGCAGGTCGCGGAGGCGTTCGGCGACGGCGGCGTCGTCGAGCGTGTCGGCCATCGGGCTCACTCCCTGTTCATCGGCGCTGTTGCCCCTCTCCTTCCGAGTACATCACGGGCCCGCCGCCGGTCACCCGGAGGGCGACGTCAAGTCGTACAGGACGGCTCCGCCGACCGTGGTGGCGGTGTAGTGCGCGGCGACCCATTCGCTGATCGCCTGCGCGGCGGCGCTGCCGCCGCCCCGTCCCCCTGGGCCGCCGGGACCTCCGAGGCCGTTTCGGCCGCCGCCGATGAAGTAGTGGACCCGTCCCTGGCGGGCGAGGCGCTGGAACTCGGCGAGGGTGGGCGCGGGGTCGGTGCCGTTGAACCCGCCGACCGCCATCACCGGGCGGCCGGTGGCGAGCTGGTACCCGGCGGCGGTGTTGGCCCCGACGGCCGCCGCGACCCAGGTGTAGGAGTCCGCGTCGGCGGTGAGCGCGGCTTTCACGGCCGTGCTGGGCGTCCCGGCGCCGAGCAGCCCGCCCGGCGCGCCACCGGGCGGGCCGCCGGGGAATCCGGTGCGGGGCCCGGTCGCGCGTCCGCCTCCTGGCGCGCCGCCGGTCGCGGTCTGACCGGGCGCGTTGCCGGTGAGCGGCGGCGGGGCCGCGCCGGGGTTCCAGCCGCCGCGTCCGGGCGCGCCGCCCGGGCGTCCCGGGCCGCGGCGGCCGGGGCCGAAGCCGCGGGACGTCGCGGGCCCGGCGGTGACGATCGCGCCGGTGTGCGGGGTCGCGGTGGTCTGCACGGCGTAGGCGGCGGGCCCGGCGAGGCAGGACAGGACGATCAGGACGGCGACGCCCGCCGCGGCGACCCGCCCGCCCGGCGCCCGCCCGGCCAGCCGTCCCGAGAACCGTCCAGCCAGTCGTCCCGTGAACGGCGCGGCCGCCAGTGCCGCCGCCGCGATGAGTCCGGTGGCCAGGATGAGCGGGGCGAGCCAGGGGTGCCAGTCCGGGGACCGTCCGAGCAGCACGTACGCCCACACCGCGGTGACCGCGACCGCCGCCGCCGTCGCGGCCGCTGCGGCGGGATGGCGGCGGCGCTCCCACAGCAGCGCCCCTCCGGCGCCGATGAGCGCGGCGATCGCGGGGGTGAGCGCGACGGTGTAGTACTCGTGGAAGATCCCGCGCATGGAGCTGAACACGGCGGCGGTGAGCAGCAGCCATCCGCCCCACAGGGCGAGGGCGGCGCGGGCGGGGTCGGTCCGGGGCGCGCGGCGCGTCGTCCACAGCCCGGCGGCGAGGAGGATCAGCGCGGCGGGCAGCAGCCAGGACACCTGGCCGCCGATGACGGGGCCGAACATGCGGCCCCATCCAGCGTCCTGGTCGAGGTTGCCGAGGCCGCCGGTCTCGTTCCCGTTGAGCCGTCCGAGGCCGTTGTAGCCGAGCGCGAGTTCCAGGACGGAGTCGTGCTGGGACCCGCCGATGTAGGGCCGTGAGGAGGCGGGTGTCAGCGCGACGGCGGCGACCCACCATCCGGACGCGGCGAGCAGCACGCCCCCGGCGGCGGTGAGCTGCCACAGCCGCCGCCGGACGCCGGTCGGCGCGGCGGCGAGGTAGACCAGCGCGAACACCGGGACGACCAGGAACGCCTGCAGCATCTTGGCGAGGAATCCCGTCCCGGCGCACGCGGCGGCGAACAGCAGCCAGCGGGTGCTCGCGGTCTCCTGCGCGCGGAGCGTGCCGTAGGCGGCGAGGGTCATCAGCAGGACCAGCAGCGCGTCGGGGTTGTTGAACCGGAACATCAGCGCGGCGACGGGGGTGAGCGCGAGGACCGTCCCGGCGAGCAGCGCCGCCCAGGCGGGGAACCGGCGCCGCACCGCCGCGTGCACGACCCCGACCGTCGCGACGCCCATCAGCGCCTGCGGGACCAGGATGCTCCAGGGGTTCACGCCGAACACGCGGGCGGTGAGGGCCATCGGCCACAGCGCGGCGGGCGGTTTGTCGACGGTGATGGCGTTGGCGGCGTCGAAGGAGCCGAAGAAGAACGCCTTCCAGCTCGCCGCGCCCGCTTGGACGGCGGCGGAGTAGTAGGCGTTCGCCCATCCGGACGCGCCGAGCCCCCGCACGTACAGGACGCCGGTCGCGGCCAGCAGGGCCAGCAGCGCGGGGCGTTCCCAGGCCGCGTGTGCGGCGGGCCCGCGCAGCAGGCGGCGCGGGAGCCCGCGCGGGGTCCGGCGCGGCGGGGGCGGTGTGGTCGGGACGGCTCCGATGGTGGAGGTCATCTGTTGTCTTCCCGCTTTCCTGTGGGGCTCGGGTGCAGGTCGGGCAAGGTCACGGAGCCGGAGCCGGGTTCGGGGTCGGGTCCGGGTTCGGCTCCGGGGAGGCGGCGGGGGTGGAAGATCCAGGCGCGCATCAGCAGGAACCGGACGAGGGTGGCGGCGGCGTTGGCGGTGACGACGGCGGCGATCTCGACGGCGCGGGACGCGCCGGGCGCGGCGGCGTGCGCGAGCGCGAGGCCGCCGGTGCTGAGGGCGAGGCCGAGCAGGAACGCCAGGCCGCCTTCGAGCTGGTGGCGCAGGGCCCGGCGGGTCCCGGTGACGCCGAAGGTGAAGCGGCGGTTGGCGGCGGTGTTGGCGGCGGTCGCCACGGCCAGGGACAGCGCGTTGGCCCACAGCGGTCCGGTGACGAGCCGCAGCAGCACGAACAGGGCGAGCTGCGCCAGCGTGCTGGCCGCGCCGACGACGGCGAAGGCGGGCAGCTGCCGCGCCATCCCGGCGGGCAGCACCGCGGACGGGCCGGGGCGGCGGCGGACGGGGGCGCGGAACGCGCCGGTGAGGATGCGGCGGGCGACGCGGGCCATGCCGAGCAGGTCGTCGCGGGCGGTGCGCAGGACGTCGACGCGGCTGTCGGGGTCGTCGACCCAGTCGACGGGGACCTCGTGGATGCGCAGCCCGCCGCGCTGGGCGAGGAGCAGCAGTTCGGTGTCGAAGAACCACTCCTCGTCCTCGACGGCGGGTAGCAGCGCCTGGACGATCTCGGTGCGGGCGGCCTTGAAGCCGCACTGGGCGTCGGTGAACCGGGCGGCGAGCGCGGCGCGCAGCAGCAGGTTGTAGCAGCGGGACACGACCTCGCGGCGGGGCCCGCGGACGACGGCGGAGCCGCGGGTGAGGCGGGACCCGATGGCGAGGTCGCTGTGCCCGGAGATCAGCGGCGCGACCAGCGGGAGGAACGCGTCGAGGTCGGTGGACAGGTCGACGTCCATGTAGGCGACGACGTCGGCGTCGCTGGCTCCCCACACGTGCCGCAGCGCCCGGCCGCGCCCTTTGCCCTCCAGCCGGACGGCGCGGACGGCGGGCAGCCGCGCCGCGAGCCGTTCGGCGATCGGCCAGGTGGCGTCGGTGCTGGCGTTGTCGGCGACGGTGATCCGGAACCGGTAGGGGAAGGTGCCGTCGAGGTAGGCGTGGAGGCGTTCGACGCTGGCGGCGAGGGCGCGTTCCTCGTTGTGGACGGGGACGACCACCTCGACGAGCCGTCCCTGCCCGCGCGTGCCGCCGGGCCGTGGGACCGGCGCGTCCGCGACGGGATCGGTGACGGGGCCGGTGACGGGGTGACTCATGGGACCGAGGCTGGTCGGCGGGCGTGGGAGCGCCCTGAGCCGGACATGAAGCCCGCATGAGAAACCGCGCCCGGCCGGGAACCGGGTCAGCCGCCGGGGTCAGTGCCCGGGGTCAGTCGCCGGGGGTGGGGCTGCCGGGGAGGCGGACGCGGGCGAGGGTGCCGCCGCCGGGCGCGGGTTCCAGGGCGACGCGTCCGCCGGACTCGGCGACGACGCGCGCGACGATCGACAGTCCGAGCCCGGAGCCGGGCAGGCTCCGCGCGGACGGCGACCGCCAGAACCGGTCGAAGACGTGCGGGAGGTCGGCGGCGGCGATGCCGGGCCCGTGGTCGCGGACGGTGAGCTCCCCGCCGGTGAGGCGGACGTCGACGGTGGCGCCGGGCGGGGAGAACTTGACGGCGTTGTCGAGGAGGTTCACGGCGGCGCGTTCCAGGGACGCGGGGTCGCCGAGCACGTACCAGGGCTCGGTGTCGGCGCGGACGGTGAGGCCGGGTCCGCGGAGCCGGGCGCGGTCGACGGCGCGGGCGACGGCCTCGTGCAGCGCGACGGTCTCGCGGACGGGCCCGGCCTCGTCCGGGCGGGCGAGTTCCAGCAGGTCCCCGACGAGGCTGGACAGCTCCCGCATCTGCGCCTTGACGCTGTCCAGCAGGTCGCGGCGGGCGGGGGCGGGCAGGTCGCGGCCGGCGGCCTCGGCGCGCAGCAGCAGGTCGATGTTGGTGCGCAGGCTGGTGAGGGGCGTGCGCAGCTCGTGCCCGGCGTCGGCGATGAGGCGGCGCTGGCGTTCCCGGGACGCGGTGAGCGCGGCGGTCATGCTGTTGAAGGACCGGCCGAGCCGGGCGATCTCGTCGGTGCCCTCCTCGGGGATGCGCACGGCGAGGTCCTCGGTGCGGGCGATGTGCTCGACGGCGCCGGTCAGCTCGTCCACGGGCCGCAGCGACGCGCGGGCGATCATCAGCCCGGCGCCCGCCGAGGCCAGCACGCCGAGGGCGGTGACGGCGGCCAGGAGCAGGGCGAGGTTGTCCAGGGGGCCTTCGACCTCGTCCAGCGACAGCGCGAACGACGCCGCCGCCCGCTCTCCCTGGTCGGTGCGGAACGGGCGGGTCAGGACGCGGACGCGGTCCTTGGTCCCGTCGGCGGTGACGCCGTCGCCGTCGCGGTAGAGGGGGCCGCGCTCGCCGCGGGCGACCGCCGCGTCGGCGGCGGTGACGGTCAGGGAGCCCGAGCCGGGGACGGCGCAGGTCCGTCCGCGCGCGTCGATGAGCTGCACGATCTCGAACGGTCCGGGCGGGCGGGCGCCGCCCGCGGCGGGGCGTCCGGCGCAGGCGGCGAGCTGCCGGGCGAGGGGGCGCGGCGGGCCCTCCCCCTCGGGGCCGGGGCCGGGCGGTCCGCCGGACACGGCGGCCAGCCGCCGGTCCAGCTCGCGGTAGAGCTGGTTGCGGGTGATCAGCCACCCGGCGGTCGCGCAGGCGGCGACGGCCAGCGCCACGGCCGCCGCGGTCAGCAGCGCCATCCGGGCGCGCAGCGTGAGCCGCCCGGCGACGGGCCCCCGCCCCGCCGGAGCCCGTCCGGGCGGGGTGGTCACGGGGCGGCCGCCGCGCGGAGCACGTATCCGACGCCGCGGACGGTGTGCACGAGCCTCGGCAGCCCGCCCGCCTCGGTCTTGCGCCGCAGGTACATGACGTACACGTCGAGGGAGTTGGAGGCGGGTTCGAAGTCGAAGCCCCAGACGGCCTCCAGGATCTGCTCGCGGGTGAGGACCTGGCGGGGGTGGGCGAGGAACATCTCCAGCAGCATGTACTCGGTGCGGGTGAGGTCGACGGGGCGCCCGGCGCGGGCGACCTCGCGGGTGCGGGTGTCCATGGACAGGTCCCCGAACGCCATCACGTGCCCCTCGCCTTCGCCGGCGGCGGGGCCGGCGGTCATGGCGGCGCGGCGCAGCAGGGCGCGGACGCGGGCGAGGAGCTCGTCCAGCTCGAAGGGTTTGGCGAGGTAGTCGTCGGCGCCGGCGTCCAGGCCGGTGACGCGGTCGCCGACCATGTCGCGGGCGGTGAGCATCAGGACGGGCATGGTGGCGCCGAGGGCGCGCAGGCGGCGGCAGGCGGTGAGGCCGTCCATGCGGGGCATGAGGACGTCCAGGACGACGAGGTCGGGCCGGTCCCGCTCGACGCGGTCGAGGGCGTCGGCGCCGTCGGCGGCGGCGTCGACCCGGTAGCCCTCGAACTCCAGGCTGCGGGCGAGGGACTCGCGGACGGCGGGCTCGTCGTCCACGATCAGTATCCGCGCGGGCCCGCGCCCACCGGCGCGTCCGGCCTGGTCGCTGCGCTGGTCCATGACCTCACGGTAGGCAGCGCGGGCGGGATCCCGGCCTACCGGAGGGCGTTTCTCATCGTTCTTTCAGGATCTTCTGAGCGGGGGTTCAGGGCGCGGAGTCGGTGGTGTCGGCCCACACGTCCCCCCGCGCGGCCTCCTCGGCCCCTTCTCCGCCGCCGCCTTCGGGGTTTCCCTCGATGGCGGCGGTCACGGTCTCCTCGACGACGGCGGTGACGACGACGCGCGGGGGCTCGGGACGGGTCGCGCCCGCCCAGGTGGTCTTGACGACGTCGACCACGACGTCGCGGGACACGTCCACGATGATCCCGCGCAGGGTGTCGCGCAGCGCGAGTTTCAGCGCGTCGCGGATCAGCTCCCGCAGGACGGCCTCGATCGCGGCGGTGGTCGCGCGCAGGGCCAGGTCGCGGGCGGTGCGGGCGGCGGCGCTGCCCGCGACGGCGGTGAGCAGCCCGCCTGCGGCGCGGGCGGCGTCGGACCCGGCGGCGCGGGTGGCGAGGGCGGTGAGCGGGGCCAGGTCGGCGGCGACGCCGGTGTCGCGGGCGGCGTCCCGGACGGTGTCGCGGACCGCTCCGGCGAGGTCGCGGGCGGCCTGCTCGGCGGTCTCGCGGACGACGCGGGCGACGACGTCGCGGGCGACGAGCATCGCGGCGTCCACGGCGGCGTCGGCGACGGTGTCGACGGCGGCGTCCACGACGGCCCTGGTCGCCGCGCGCACGACGGGCCGGGACGCGGTGGCGGCTGCGGTGCGCCCGGCGCGGTCGCCGAGGTCGCGGGCGGCGGCGGCGAGGTCGCGGGCCAGCGGGCTGGTCTCGGCGAGGCGGCGGGCGGCCTGCTCAGCGAGGGTCATGGCGGTGGTGGCGGCCTCGAACGCGCTCGCGGTCGCGGGGTTGGCCGCGGCGGCGGCGCGGGCCTCGGCGACGGCCCGCTCGGCGGCGCCGGACGCCGCCGCGACGGCGGCGTCGCGGGCGGCCCGCTCGACGGCCCGCATCGCAGGGGTCTCGGCCACCTGGTCGAGGATGCGGGTGGCGGCGACCGCGGCGGCGCGGCGGGCGGCGCCCGCGACGGGCTCGCCGGCCGAGGCCGCGGCGCGCGCGGCGGCCGGGGCGAGCCCGGTCCACAGCTCCTCCAGCCGGTCGGCGGCGGCCCGGTCGGCGCGCCGCGCCCGCTCGGCGAGCCCCGTCCCGGCGGGCCCGCTCTCAGACCCACTGCGGGACACGCTGCCGGGTTCGGGCGCGCCGGGACGGCCGGTGTCGCGCTGCTGTTCGTCGTCCACGGTCACGCCTCTCATCGCGATCCGCCCCTCAAATGACGATAACTGCCGAACTGCTCCGCCGGTTCCTGCGGGCCCGTCCCGTCCGGGAAATGGGGGTGCCGGTCGGGGGCGCGGCGGGGTAGAGTCGCGCTCGGACCCGAGAGGAGGTGTGGACGCATGGCCGTCGTTGCGCTGGCCGCTGCCCGCGGCATCCAGGTCGTCCTCATCTCCCGGGCCGCCGGCTGACCCGCGCCCCTTCGTCGCGCGCTCGCCGGGGCCCCTTCACGCAAGGGTTCTCGAAGTGTCCTCTTTCACTTCTGCTTCTTCGTCTTCTTCTTCTGATTCCGAGTCTCCGGGCCCGTCCGGTCTGGCCGCCTACGGCTGGGACGGCGCCCTGGAGGACGCGTTCTCTCCTCACCGCGCGGCGGGCCTGGTCCCGGCGCGGGTCGCCGCGGTCGACCGCGGCCTGTGCGACGCGGTCACCGCGTCCGGTCCGCTGCGCGCCGCCACCCACGCGGTGTCCGGGCCGGAGGGCGGGCCGTGCACGGGCGACTGGGCGGGGCTGCGGCTGGACGGCCCGGACGGCCGCGCGGCGGTGGCGGTGCTGCTGCCGCGGCGGACGGCGATCGTCCGGTCGTCGGCGTCGCGGGACTCGCGGGGCCAGGTGCTGGCCGCCAACGTCGACACGGTCGCGGTGGCGGTGCCGCTGACCGCGCGGGCGGCGCCCGGCCGGATCGAGCGGCTGGTCGCGCTGGCGTTCGAGAGCGGCGCGCGGCCGGTGGTCGTCCTCACCAAGGCCGACCAGGTGCCGGGCACCGCCGAGGCCGAGGCGGACGCGGCCGCCGCCGCCCCCGGGGTGGACGTGGTGGCGTGCAGCGCCGCGACGGGCGAGGGCGTGGACGCCGTCCGGGCCGTGCTGGCGGGGACGGTGGCGCTGGTCGGGCCGTCCGGGGCGGGCAAGTCCACGCTCGGGAACGCGCTGCTCGGCGCCGACCTGCTCGCGACCGGCGAGGTCCGCGAGTCCGACGGCAAGGGACGCCACACCACGGTCCGGCGGGAGCTGCTGCCGCTGCCGGGCGGCGGCGTCCTGATCGACACGCCGGGGCTGCGCGGCGTCGGCCTGGTCGAGGCGTCCGACGGGCTGGAGCGCGCGTTCGCCGACGTGGAGGAGCTGGCCGCCGGGTGCCGGTTCCGCGACTGCGCGCACCAGGCCGAGCCGGGCTGCGCGGTCCTCGGCGCCGTCGCGGACGGGACGCTGCCGGGCCGCCGCCTCGACAGCTACCGCAGGCTGCTGCGCGAGAACGAGTGGGCGGCGGCGCGCACCGACGCGCGGCTGCGCGCCGAGCAGCGCGACCGGGTGAAGGCCATCTCCCGGTTCCAGCGGCAGCTGTACCGGGAGCGGGGCCGCGACCGCTGACCGTCCCTCACCCGGACGCGGGGCCGCGCGGCCCCGCGTCCGGGTGGGGTCAGCGGCCGCGCTTGCGGTAGGTCCGGGCCGAGAGGGGCGCGAACACCGCGAGCAGGAGCAGCGACCAGCCGAGGCTGGCGGTGACGGGGTGGGCGATGGGCCAGGCGGCGTCCGCGGCCGGGGCGGCGGGGTTACCGAACAGCTCGCGGCAGGCGGCGGTGAGGGCGCTGACGGGGTTCCAGTCGGCGATGACCTGCAGCGCCTTCGGCATCCCGCCGGTCGGGACGAACGAGTTGGACAGCATCGTGACGGGGAACACGAGGGGGATGAGGTTGTCGGCGGTGTGCTCGTTCCTCACCACCAGGCCGAGGTAGCACCCGGCCCAGCTCAGCCCGTACCGCATGAGCCCGAGCAGCAGGAACGCCTCGGTGGTCGGCCACAGGCCGCGGTGCGCGCGCCACCCGACGATCAGCCCGGCGGCGGCCATGATCGCCAGGCCGAGGGCGCCGTGCAGGAAGTCGGCGCCGGTGTGCCCGAACGGGACGGCGGAGCGGGCGGTCGGCATGGAGCGGAACCGGTCCATGACGCCGCGGGAGGCGTCGGTGGCGACGCGCAGCGTCACGGCCATGGTGGAGGTGAAGGTGACCATGGCGAACAGGCCGGGCATCAGGTACTCGCGGTAGTTCCCGCCGCCGGGGACGGCGATGGCGCTGCCGAACACGTACCCGAACAGCACCACCATGATCGCGGGGAAGATCAGCGCGGCGATCAGCTCGCCGGGCTCCTGCCGGATGCGCGACAGCTCCCGCCCGATGAGGGCGACCCCGTCCGACAGGGCCCAGCGGAGCCGGACGGCGCGGGACCCGGGCGCGTGCGCGGCGGGTGCGGCGGCGGTGGTCATCGGACGGTCTCCTTCGCGCGGCCCGCCGCCGCCCCCTCGGCGCCGGTGTCGCCCGGGGTGTCGGCGGGGGCGCCGGTGAGGCGCAGGAACACCTCGTCGAGGGTGGGGCGGCGCAGCGCGACGTCGGCGACGGCGACGCCGGCGCGGTCGAGCTCGCGGACGACGTCGGCGAGCCGGACGCTCCCGGCGGGCAGCGGGACCGACAGGCGGCCGCCCTCAAGGCTCGGGTAGGCGCCCGCGAGGCGGTGCAGGACGTCGGCGGCGCCGCCGGCCGCGCCGGGGTCGTCCAGGACGACGTCGAGCCGGTCGCCGATCGAGGACTTCAGCTCGTCGGGCGTGCCGGTGGCGATGACGCGGCCGTGGTCGACGACGGCGATGTCGTCGGCGAGCCGGTCGGCCTCGTCCAGGTACTGGGTGGTGAGCACGACGGTGGTGCCGCCGGCGACCAGGTCGCGGACGGCGTCCCAGATCTCGCCGCGGCTGCGCGGGTCCAGGCCGGTGGTGGGCTCGTCCAGGAACAGCACCTGGGGCCGCAGGATGAGGCTGGCGACCAGGTCGAGGCGGCGGCGCATCCCGCCGGAGTAGCCGGCGACCTGCCGGTCGGCGGCGTCGGCGAGGCCGAACCGCTCCAGCAGCTCGTCGGCGCGGGCGCGGGCCTCGCGGCGCGACAGGTGGTAGAGGCGGCCGAACAGGCGCAGGTTGCCGCGCCCGGTGAGCTTCTCGTCGACGGCGGCGTGCTGCCCGGCCAGCCCGATCCGGGCGCGGACCTGGTCGGGCCGCCGCGCCACGTCGAACCCGGCGATCCGGGCGGCGCCGGAGTCGGCGTCGGCGAGGGTCGCGAGGATCCGCACGGCGGTGGTCTTGCCGGCGCCGTTGGGGCCGAGGACCCCGCAGACCGTCCCGGCGGGGACGGCCAGGTCGAGGCCGTCCAGGGCCCGGGTGTCGCCGTAGCGCTTGCGCAGCGCCTCGGCGACGACGATCGGTTCGTCCGCCACGATCCCTCCTCTGAGTACGATGTACGCAACTGGTGGGTGCCAGCGTAGACAACTGGGTACGTCGTACGCAACTAGGATGCTCTGCGAGGACGGCGACGCGCCCCCGAACATGTGGTGAGCACCTGGTGAGGGCGCGGTGAGAGGGGTGGAACGGTGGCGGACGGCGGGGCGCACGTCAGCATCTGGTCGGTGCCGGAGCGGCAGGGCCGCGGGCCCCGGCCCGCCTACAGCCGCGCGCGGATCACCGAGGCCGCGATCGGGATCGCCGACGCCGAGGGGCTGGAGGCGGCGTCGATGCGCCGGATCGCCGCCGAGCTCGGCACGGGGGCGATGTCGCTGTACCGGTACGTGCCGTCCCGCGACGACCTGCTGGACCTGATGGAGGACCACGTCCTGCTGGAGGCGCAGATCCCGGACCGCCCGAGCGGCGACTGGCGCGCCGACCTGTCCCTGGTCGCCGAGGGGACCCGCGCGGTGTACCGGCGGCACGGGTGGCTGGCCGACCTGCGGCGGCCGCGCACCGCCATGGGGCCGAACCGGCTGCGGCTGGTGGAGTTCGCGTTCGGGGCGCTGGACGTCGGCATCCCGATCGACGACGTGTTCGTCCTGATCGAGATGCTGACCGGCTACGTCGAGCGGGTGGTGCGGTCGGAGCTGGCGTGGCGGCGGGAGGTGGAGCAGAGCGGGCTCACGCCGGAGCAGTGGATGATGCGGTCGGCCCCCTACGTCCGGGAGCTGCTGGACAGCGGCGCGTACCCGATGTTCAGGCGCATCGTGATCGACGCGCGGATGCCGCACATGAGCGCCGACGAGCAGTTCCGCTACGGCCTGGAGCGGGTCCTGGACTGCATCGCCGCCGTCCTGCCCCCCGGCCCGGCGGCCCCCTGACCCGGCCCGGCGGGACCGGCCAGGGGGCGGCGCGGCTACTTCTTGGCGGGCGCCTGGAGGCTCCAGACGCGGCCGTCGGGGTCGCGGACGGTCATCTCGCGGGTGCCGTAGTGGGTGTCCTCGAACGGCGCGACGACCTCGACGCCGGGCCCGGGGCGGAACGCGTCGGCGTCGGCCACCTTGAGCGCGACGCGCAGGTCGGGCTCGCCGTCCTCGGGGACCTCGACGAGGAACACGTAGGGCCCGCCGCCGTTGCGGAACAGGCCCGACCCGTGGTCGGTCTCGAACTCCAACTCGAACCCCAGGCCCTGCAGGAACCCGGCCGTCCTGCCCCAGTTGCGGGTCTCCAGGAACAGTGCCTCGATGCCCTCGGTCATGTCCGCTCCCCCTTCTCCGGCGTCTCGCTCGCCTGCTCGTCCGTCTGCTCGGTCATCTGGCCGGTCTTCTGGCCGGTCGTTCCGGCGCGGGTGCCGTCGAGGTAGGCGCGCAGCGCTTCGGCGACCAGCGCCGACAGGGACGTCTCCGCCTCGATGGCCTGGTGCTTCACCCGCTTGATCAGCCCGACCGGCAGGTACACGTTGAACTGCTTGACATCCTCGTCACCCACCCCCGCATGCTAGCAACTTAGGAAGCTAATCGCATGCGGCGGGGACGGGGTCGCGGCGGTTCCGGGCGCGGTGGGCGTCGACGGCGAGGCGGGTCTCCTCGGCGACGAGGTCGGCGTTGATCTGCGCGGCGGCGGTGGCGCCCGCGGCGGCGGCGGTTCCGACCTGGGCGGACGGGTCGGTGACGTTGCCCGCCGCCCACACCCCGGGCACGGCGGTGCGCCCGGCGGCGTCGGCGGGGATGTGCGTCCCCATGCCGGACGGGTGGTCGGCGGGCCGCAGCCCGAGCCCGTCGAGGAAGGCCGCGCGGACGGTCATGCGCGGCGCGACGGCGACCGCGTCGCGGCGGACGAGCGTCCCGTCGGCCAGCCGCAGCCCGGCCAGGCGCCCGTCCGGTCCGCGGGTCTCCAGGGCGGTGACCTCGCCGTGGACGACGCGGACGCCGCGGGCGGCGAGCCGCTCGGCCTGCTCGGCGGACGGCTCCGGCCCGGTGTGTGCGAGGTAGGCGACGTCGCCGCTCCACTGGCGCAGCAGGAGCGCCTGGTGCACCGACATCGGCCCGGTCGCCAGGACGCCGATGGCGCGGTCGCGGACCTCCCAGCCGTGGCAGTAGGGGCAGTGCAGGACGTCGCGTCCCCACCATTCGCGCAGGCCGGGGACGTCGGGGAGCTCGTCGGTGAGGCCGGTGGCGACCAGCAGCCGCCGCGCCCGGACCGGCGCGCCGCCCGCGAGGGCGACGGTGAACCCGCCGCCCTCGCGGGCCTCGTCGCGGGCCTCGTCGCGGGCCTCGACGCGGGTGACGGCGCCGGCGGCGACGTGCCCGCCGTAGTGGCGGACCTCGGCGCGGGCGCGGTCGAGGAGCTCGGCGGGGGGCGTGCCGTCCCGGGCGAGCAGGCCGTGGACGGCCTCCGCCGGGGCGTTGCGGGGCTCGCCCGCGTCGATCACCGCGACGCGGCGCCGCGCGCGGGCGAGCATCAGCGCGCCGCTCAGCCCGGCGGCGCCGCCGCCGACGATCACCACGTCGTATCCGTCGTCCAGTCGATCGGTCATCGTGACCACCTCCACCGGCGACCCTGCGCGACCGGACCGCGATCCGGCAAACCTCGTTGCCGTTTCCGCAAGGACCGTCCGTTGCGGGCGCTGTCCGCGAGGGCGGCGGATCGGTCAGGAATCGAGAAGCGCGGCCCGGCGGGGCGCGGCTAGCGTGAGCTGCGTGGACATCGCAGGTCCACAGCAGAGCACGCGACCTTAGGAGTGATCATGGCGGGTTCTTCCACGCAGGGGATCAAGACGGTGCTGCACCCGGTGTCGGACCTGGCGGCGGCGACCGCGGTGTACACGGCGCTGCTGGGCGTCGGGCCGAGCGCCGAGTCGTCGTACTACGTCGGGTTCGACGCGGAGGGGCAGCACATCGGGCTGGTGCCGGACGGCGGCCCGGGGAAGGCGGCGGGGCCGGTGGCGTACTGGCACGTCGCCGACATCGCGGCGAAGCTGGCGGAGGTGACGGCGGCGGGCGCGGCGGTGCGCGAGGAGCCCCGCGACGTCGGCGGCGGGCGGCTCGTCGCGACGTTCACCGACCCCGACGGCAACGTCCTCGGACTGGTCCAGGACCAGTGAGCGCCCCGCGCCCCGTCCCGCCCGCGCGCGGGGCGGGGCGGGGTGTCCGGACGGGCTGGTCGGGGCGCCCGCCGGGCGGACGTACTGTGTGAACCCGCCCTAATCTGAACCCGCCGGCAGAGCCCGGCGTTTCCCTTGCCGGACGGATGGAGACGATCGATGAGCACGACCCCGGGCACCGCCGACGCCCGCCCCCGCGCCACCGAGGACAGCGCGCTCGAGGACGGCGCGGGCGGGGTGCGCGCCGCGGACGCGCACGACATGATCCGCGTGCACGGCGCGCGGGAGAACAACCTCAAGGACGTGAGCGTCGAGATCCCCAAGCGGCGGCTGACGGTGTTCACGGGCGTGTCGGGGTCGGGCAAGAGCTCGCTGGTGTTCGCGACGATCGCGGCGGAGTCGCAGCGGCTGATCAACGAGACCTACAGCGCGTTCGTGCAGGGGTTCATGCCGACGCTGGCGCGTCCCGACGTCGACGTCCTGGACGGCCTGACCACGGCGATCATCGTGGACCAGGAGCGGATGGGCGCCAACCCGCGCTCGACGGTCGGGACGGCCACCGACGCCAACGCGATGCTGCGGATCCTGTTCAGCAGGCTCGGCGAGCCGCACATCGGGTCGCCGCAGGCGTTCTCGTTCAACACGGCGTCGGTGCGGGCGTCGGGCGCGATCACCGTGGAGCGCGGCGACCGCAAGGCCGAGCGGGTCAGCTTCACGCGGGCGGGCGGGATGTGCCCGCGGTGCGAGGGGATGGGCAGCGTCACCGACATCGACCTGTCGCAGCTCTACGACGCCGACAAGTCGCTCGCCGAGGGCGCGATCACGGTGCCCGGGTACAAGGCGGACGGGTGGTCGGTGCGGTTCTTCACCGAGTCGGGGTTCTTCGACCCGCACAAGCCGATCCGCGACTACACCGACAGCGAGCTGCACGACCTGCTGCACCGCGAGCCCGGCAAGGTGAAGATGAGCGGCATCAACATGACCTACGAGGGTCTGGTGCCGCGGGTGCAGAAGTCGCTGCTGTCCAAGGACCGGGAGGCGATGCAGCCGCACATCCGCGCGTTCGTGGACCGGGCGGTCACCTACACGGCGTGCCCGGACTGCGGCGGGACGCGGCTCAGCGAGGCGGCCCGGTCGTCGAAGATCGCCGGGATCAGCATCGCGGACGCGTGCGCGATGCAGATCAGCGACCTGGCGGCGTGGGTGGCGGGCCTGGACGAGCCGTCGGTGGCGCCGCTGCTCGGGGCGCTGCGCCACACCCTGGACTCGTTCGTGGAGATCGGCCTGGGGTACCTGTCGCTGGACCGGCCGGCGGGGACGCTGTCGGGCGGGGAGGCGCAGCGCACCAAGATGATCCGGCACCTGGGGTCGTCGCTGACCGACGTCACCTACGTGTTCGACGAGCCGTCGATCGGGCTGCACCCGCACGACGTCCAGCGGATGAACGAGCTGCTGCTGCGGCTGCGGGACAAGGGCAACACGGTGCTGGTGGTGGAGCACAAGCCGGAGGCGGTCGCGATCGCCGACCACGTCGTCGACCTCGGCCCGGGCGCCGGGACGGCGGGCGGCGAGGTGGTGTTCGAGGGCACCGTCGAGGGGCTGCGCGCGTCGGGCACGCTCACCGGCCGGCACCTGGACGACCGGGCGTCGCTGAAGGCGTCGGTGCGGGCGCCGTCGGGGGCGCTGGAGGTCCGCGGCGCCGACTCCCACAACCTGCGGAACGTGGACGTCGACATCCCCCTCGGCGTCCTGACCGTCGTCACGGGGGTGGCGGGGTCGGGGAAGAGTTCGCTGATCCAGGGGTCGGTCGCGGGCCGCGACGGCGTCGTCGTGGTCGACCAGGCCGCGATCCGCGGGTCGCGGCGCAGCAACCCCGCGACCTACACGGGCCTGCTGGACCCGATCCGCAAGGCGTTCGCCAAGGCCAACGGGGTGAAGCCCGCGCTGTTCAGCGCGAACTCCGAGGGCGCCTGCCCCGCCTGCAACGGCGCCGGGGTCCTCTACACCGACCTCGGGATGATGGCGGGGGTCGCGACGACGTGCGAGGAGTGCGAGGGCCGCCGGTTCGAGGCGTCGGTGCTGGACCACCTGCTCGGCGGCCGCGACATCAGCGAGGTCCTGGCGATGCCGGTCGCCGAGGCCGCGGAGTTCTTCGCCGCGGGCGAGGCGAAGACCCCGGCCGCGCACAGGATCCTCACGCGGCTCGCCGACGTCGGCCTGGGCTACCTGCGGCTCGGGCAGCCGCTGACGACCCTGTCCGGCGGTGAGCGGCAGCGGCTGAAGCTGGCGACGCACATGGGCGAGAAGGGCGGCGTGTACGTGCTGGACGAGCCGACCGCGGGCCTGCACCTGGCGGACGTGGAGCAGCTCCTCGGCCTGCTGGACCGGCTCGTCGACTCCGGCAAGTCGGTGATCGTGATCGAGCATCACCAGGCGGTGATGGCGCACGCCGACTGGATCATCGACCTCGGCCCGGGCGCGGGCCACGACGGCGGCCGGGTGGTGTTCGAGGGGACGCCCGCCGACCTGGTCGCGGCGCGGTCGACGCTGACCGGCGAGCACCTGGCGGCCTACGTCGGAGCATGACCCGGGCATGACCCGGGGCACGAGCGGGGCGTGACCGCCGCCGCGGCGGCGGCGCCCGGCCCGCGCGACGACCCGCGGCCGGGCGCCACCGCCGGGTATGGCACGATTTGCCGTGTGACCGGTTCGGAGGCGTCGGGGGCGGCGCAGGAGCGGCGGCTGCGCGACCTCGCGCGGCTGCGGCGCGTCCGCGACCGGATCGACCGGGAGTACGCGCGGCCGCTGGACGTGGAGGCGCTGGCGCGCGGGGCGAGCATGTCGGCGGGGCATCTGAGCCGCGAGTTCCGCCGCGCCTACGGCGAGTCGCCCTACGGGTACCTGATGACGCGGCGGATCGAGCGGGCGATGGCGCTGCTGCGCCGCGGCGACCTGTCGGTGACCGAGGTGTGCTTCGCGGTGGGCTGCGCGTCGCTCGGGACGTTCAGCACCCGGTTCACCGAGCTGGTCGGGGTGCCGCCGAGCGTGTACCGGCGGCGGGCGGCGGAGGCGACGCAGGGCATGCCGCCGTGCGTGGCCAAGCAGGTGACCAGGCCGCTCAGGAGCCGCTGACCCGGCCTCCCGGGACGTCGGTGGTCTCCCCGGTGGTCTCCCCGGCAGGGATCGAACCTGCGCTTCCGGCTTCGGAGGCCGGTGCTCTGTCCGCTGAGCTACGGGGAGGGGACCCCGCCCCCAGGGTGACAGCGGGGGCGGGGCGGAGACGCCGGTGGGATTCGAACCCACGTCGAACGGTTTTGCAGACCGTCGCCTGAGACCTCTCGGCTACGGCGTCGCGTCCTCCCGAACGGGAGGGGTGGAGATGGGAAGGGCCGCGCTTCCGGTCGGGAAGGCGGCCTGCCGCGGGGTTCCGGGGGTGCGGGCTGTCAGGGGGCCGCCGGACGGGTCCGGGCGCGATCGCCGCGTCGACAGGTCATGACCGCTCCCCCCAGAGGCCGGGCGTCGGAGTGCGTGCGCCGGGTGCGTCCGCGTGATCAGAGTGCCCCGCCGCCCGTTCCGCGCGCAACGCATTTTCCGCCGTCCGGCGCGGCAGACCCCCGCACGAGCCCCCCGCACGAGCCCCATGCAAGGGTTCTTTCGGCGGAGGGTTTTCATTGAACGGAACGATGATGTTCCGGTGAACGCCCTGCATGGCAAGGGTGGTACGGGGCACGTGTGCAGTCCCCCGCGCCCCCGGGGGCAAGTCCGGTGGGCGGCCGGGCGGGGCGCGGCCCGGATGAGGAGGAGCGATGAGTTTGCTCGACCCCGGCGTGTGGACCGGGAAGATCTTCGACGGCGGGTGGGTCGCCGCGGACGGCGGGACCTACGCCGTCACCGAGCCCGCGACCGGCGGGACGCTCGGCACGATCGGGCAGGCCGGCGCGGCCGACGTGGCCCGCGCCGCGCGGTCGGCCGCGGCCGCGCAGCGGGACTGGGCGGCCCGCACCTACGAGGAGCGCGCCGCCGTCCTGCGCCGGGCGGGACGCCTGTTCGAGGACCACGCCGCCGAGGTGGAGGAGTGGCTCGTCCGCGAGGCCGGGTCGATCCCGCCGAAGGCGCAGCTGGAGGCGCACTTCGCGGCGAACCTGTGCTACGAGTCGGCGGCGCTGGCCTCCCACCCGCAGGGCATCGTGCTGCCCTCGGCGCAGCCGCGGTGGAGCCTGTCGCGGCGCCGCCCCGCCGGGGTCGTCAGCGTGATCGCGCCGTTCAACTTCCCGCTGATCCTGTCGATGCGGTCGGTCGCGCCCGCGCTGGCGCTCGGCAACGCCGTCCTGCTGAAGCCGGACCCGCGGACGGCCGTGTGCGGCGGCGTCGTCCTCGCGCGGATCTTCCAGGAGGCGGGCCTGCCCGAGGGGCTGCTGCACCTGCTGCCCGGCGGCCGCGAGCCCGGCGAGGCCGTGGTGTCCGCGCCGGAGGTGCGGGTGGTGTCGTTCACCGGGTCCACCGCCGCCGGACGCGCCATCGGCGAGGTGTGCGGGCGGCTCCTCAAGCGCGCCCACCTGGAACTCGGCGGCAACAACGCGCTGATCGTCCTGCCGGGCGCGAACGTCCCCGACGCGGTGTCGGCGGCGGCGTGGGGCGCGTTCCTGCACCAGGGGCAGATCTGCATGACCTCCGGACGGCACCTGGTCCACGAGAGCCTGCACGAGGAGTACGTCGCGGCGCTGGCCGACAAGGCCGACAAGCTCGCCGTCGGCGACCCCCACACCGCGCCGGTCGCGCTCGGCCCGATCATCGACCAGGGGCAGCTCGCCCACGTCGACGGCCTCGTCCGCGACACCGTCGCGGCGGGCGCGCGGCTCGCCGCGGGCGGCACCCACGAGGGCCTGTTCTACCGGCCGACCGTCCTGGCGGAGGTGACCCCCGACATGCCCGCCTACGCGCAGGAGGTGTTCGGGCCGGTCGCGCCGGTCGTGCCGTTCTCCACCGCGGAGGAGGCGATCGCGCTGGCGTCCGACTCCGAGTACGGGCTGTCGCTCGGCATCCTCGGCGACGTCGGCCAGGCCATGAAGATCGCCGACGCGGTGCAGACGGGCCTGGTCCACATCAACGACCAGACCGTCAACGACGAGCCGGTCGTGCCGTTCGGCGGGGTCGCCGCCTCGGGCAACGGGTCCCGGTTCGGCGGCCCGCACGCCAACATCGAGGCGTTCACCGAGGCGCAGTGGGTCACGGTCCGCGGCGAGATCGCCACCTACCCCTTCTAGCCCTTCTCGCCCCTCCTAGCCGCTGAGGGAGGGGTGCAGGGCGCGGACCAGCGCCACCCACCGGTCGGGGTGGACGTGCGCGACGACCGCGCCGCGGGGCAGTCCCGCGGCGCGGAGCGCGGCGTCCACCCGCCGGGCCGGGTGGGCGGTGCGCAGCGACGCGCGCAGCGTCCCGCCGACGCCGGTGAACCCCAGGTCCACGCAGTCGAGGTAGGCGCCCATCGCGGCCGCGGGCAGCAGCGGCACGGGGCGGCGGTCCAGCCGCAGCACCGCCGAGTCCACGCGCGGGACGGGACGGAACCGGTCCCGGCCGATCCGCCGCCCGAGGCGCCACCCGAACTCCGGCCACGTCCGCACGGTCAGGCGGCTCCACCGCCCGTAGTCGCCGGTGCGCTTGCGCGCGTACTCCCGCTGGACGATCAGCGTCGCCGACGCCAGCGACGGCGCGTCCAGGGCCCACCCGACGATCCGGGACGTGGCCGCGTACGGGATGCTCCCGGCCAGGTGGAACCGGCCGCGCGGCGGGTCGGACCGGAGGAAGTCGCCGGTGACGCAGGTCACGTGCGGCAGGCCCGCGCACCGGTCGGCGAGCCGCGCCGCCATCACCGGGTCGATCTCGTAGGCGATGACGCGGCGGGCGCGCCCGGCGAGCGCGGCGGTGACGCGGCCGTCGCCGGCGCCCGCCTCCACGACGAGCCCGCCGGGCCCGTCGCCGACGGCTCGGGCGTAGTGGGCGATGATCTCGGGGTCGGCGAGGAAGTTCTGCGACAGCTCGCGGCGGGCCCGCCCGCGCGCGGAGCCGCGCCGGGCGCGGGCGGTTCGGTTCGCGGGGTCGTTCGTGGTGTGGTTCGGGGTGCGGTTCACGGTCACCGTGTCCTGGGTCCCCGGCCCGTGACGGGCCGGTCGGGCGGTCGAGGGACGCTCGAAGGCCCTGGACGACGGCAGGCGGGAACGGCGCGGACACCGGCGGCGCGATCAGCGCGCTCCGCACTTCAGAAGGCGGGAGACGCGCGAACGGGCGGCGTCGCGCGGACGGCGCACGGCGCTGCGAGGCGGCGGCCGGCGTTCACCGGACGCGGCGCTCGCCTGACGCGCACGGACGTGGACGGGCGCGGCATGGGCGCGTCACGTCACACGGAGTGTTACCGGGCGGGCGTCGGGAGCCCGCCGGGTGGGTCAAGCGCCGGCGCGGCCTGGACGGTCCAGGGCGGGGCGACGCTCACGCAGCCGGACGGCGACGGCGGCGGAGACGATCGCCCGCGCCGCGCTGTCGTAAAAAGCGCACATGCGGACCACCCTAAAACGGGGCCCGTGCCGTCCCCAAACGATTTTTACGCACCCCTGCCGCGGACCGGCGCGGAGAACGGCGCGAAACGGGGCCTACCGGGAGCTGACCAGGGGATGGACGCGCGTGAACGACCCGTGTCCCGGCGACGGGCCGGGCGTGACCTGCACGTAAAGGTGCTTGCCATCCCGTTTATCCCGTTTGACGTGGGCAATCAACTCTTCAACCCGGGCGACCGGGACGCAAAGGTCGAGGAGGCCCCGCCGTGTACAGGACGCACGAGATGCGGATGGTCCGGACGGAGGAGTCCGGGCTGGAGGAGTGGGCCTGCCCCACCTGCGGCCGCCGCATGCTGCTGCGCTGGCCGCCCCACTACGAGAAGCGGATCGTCGAGCCCGGCGACGCCCGCGCCGGGCACGTCGGCAGCGCCGCCCCCGGCCCCGGCGGCTCGCCGGACGCCCCGCCCGGGACATCACAGGAGACCGGCCAAGAGACCGGGCAGGAGTCCGGGGAGGGGCGGTGGCGCGACGCGCGCCGCTGGCTCCGCGAGACCGGCATCGACGCCGTCCCCCCGCCCGCCCGGCCGAACCGCGCCGAACCCGTCTGAGCGGTCTGACCCGCCCGCCCGACCGGGCGCGGCCGGCCGCGGCCGGTCGCCGGTCAGGGGCGGGCGAGTTCGGCGCGCATCAGGTCCAGGCCCATCGGGCCCAGGTCCAGGGCCCGGCGGTGGAAGTCCTTCAGGTCGAACGCCGCGCCGGCCCGGCGGCGCGCCGCCTCCCGCGCCTCCAGCCAGATCTTCTCCCCCAGCTTGTACGCGATCGCCTGCCCGGGGCGCCCCAGGTACCGGTCGATCTCGAACGTCACCTCCGCGCCCGACCGGGGGCCCGCGTGCGCCGCCAGGAACTCCCGGCCCAGCTCCGGCGTCCACCGCTCACCCTCGTGGAACCCCGTCCCCGCCGGGATCTTCAGCTCCAGGTGCATGCCGATGTCCAAGATGACGCGGGCCGCGCGGAACTGCTGACCGCCCGCCAGCATCCCCAGCCGGTGCGCCGGATCCGGGTAGTGGCCGAGTTCGTCCATAAGCCGTTCCGCGTACAGGCCCCAGCCCTCGCAGTGCCCGGGATGCAGCTCGCTCGACACCCGCTGGAACCGGTTCAGCACCGGGTTCAGCGTCGTCACGCCCAGCTGGAGGTGGTGTCCGGGGACCCCCTCGTGGAACATCGTCGCAGGAACGCTCCAGGTCACGATGTCCGCCGACGGGTCGTCCACCGTCCACCACACCGTCCCCGGACGCGACAGGTCCTCCGCCGGGGCCAGGTAGTACACGCCCGCCTCCACCGGCGGGATCCGGCACTCGATCCGCCGCAGCGGCTCCGGAATGTCGAAGTGCACCCCGTCCAGGTCCGCGATCGCCCGGTCCGCCAGCTCCTGGATCCACGCGCGGAACGCCTCCGCGCCCCGCATCCGGTGCGCCGGGTCGGCGTCCAGCGCCGCCACCACCGCGGGCAGCGGCTCACCGGGCAGGATCGCCTCCGCCGCCTCCGCCATCTGCGCCTCGACCCGCGCCAGCTCCTCCCAGCCCCACGCATAGGTCTCGGCGAGATCGAGGTCGGTGCCGAGGAAGTCCCGCACGCCCAACCGGTACCGGTCCGCGCCGAGCGCGTCCCGCTCCGGCGCCCGGCCCGCAAGCTCATCCGTCAAGAACTCCGCGAACTCCCCCAGCGCCGCCGACGCCGACTCCACCGCCGCGTCCAGCGCGCCCCGCAGCGGACCGTCCGGAACCTGGTACCGGCCCGCCAGCTCACCCAGATACGCCGGGACGTCCAGGCACTCGCGCGCGCTGCGCAGCACCTGCCGCCGCGCCGACACCCGCCCCCGGTCGCACGCCCGCTCCAGAGCGTCCCGCAACCCGCCGAGCGCCCCCGGCAGCGCCGACACCCGCGCCAGCACCGCGTCCCAGTCGCTGTCCTTGCCCTGGTCGAGCAGCTCGATCGCCGTCCGGAGCCGCTGCACCGGACCGTCCGTGGTGTCCAGATAGCCCTCGCGGACGCCCGCCTCGTCGAGCGCGACGTCCACCTCCAGCCGCTCCCGCAGCACCGCCGCGGCGATCCGCCCCGCGTCCCCCTCCACCGGGGTCCCCGCGAGCTCCGCCAGCGTCCGCCGCGCGAGCTCCGCGCGGGCCGCCACGCCGTCCGGGCCGTAGTCGGTCAGCCGCGCGTCCTGCCCGGAGATCCCCATCATCGCCGCCAGGCAGGGGTCCAGCGCTGCGAACGCGTCCACGTACCGGTCGGCCAGTTCATCCAGTGCGGTCACCGCCCTAGGCTACGGCCACCCGCCCCCATTGGGCGATCATGAAAATGTGCCAAAACGGTGGAACCTTCAACGGAATCTTCAACGTGTCTCGGCGGCCAGCCGCACGCCCAGCCCCACCAGCACCACACCCGACACCTGGTCCAGCCGCCGCCGCGCCGCCGGCCGCCCCAGCACCCGCTTCGCCGCCCCCACCAGCCACACCACCACCGCGTACCAGGCCAGATCGATCAACGCCCACAGCACCGAGAACCCCAGCAGCACCACCGGCACCGACGACCCGTCCGGCACGAACTGCGGCAGGAACGACACCGCGAACACCCCGGCTTTCGGATTGGCGAAATTCGTCACCAGACCCAGCCGGTACCACCGCCACCCCGACGGCCCCGCCGAATCCCCCGCCTCAGGACCGTCATCGGCGTCCGCGGCGACGCCGTCCGGGACCCGGCGGCGCGCATGCCACAACGCCCGCACCCCGAACCACACCAGCACCGCCGCGCCCACGATCCGCAACCCGTCATAGGCCAGCCGCGACGCCGCCAGCAGCGCCGACAGCCCCACCGCCGCCGCCACACCCCACGCCAGCACCCCGGTCTCGTTCCCCAGCACCGTCGCCAGCCCCGCACGCCGACCCGACCGCAGCGACGCCCGCATGATCACCACCGTGCTCGGCCCCGGCGCCATCGCGATCAGCACCGCCGCGCCCGCGAACGCGAGCAGACTCCCCAGCATCCCCCCATGCTCACCCGACCCGGCAAAGCCGGGCAAACCCTTTCCCAGCGTCGCCGCGCCCCTACACGCCGCTAGAGGGGGCCGTCGCCGTCCTCACCGCCACCACCGCCTTCACCCCCGCCGCCGCCCGACGGCGACGGACTCGGAGCACCCGGCGACGGAGACCTACCAGGCTGACCCGGCGCCGACGACGGCGGCGGACTCGGCGACCCCGGACCCGTCCCCCCAGGCGACCGCGACGGCACCGGAAACGACGGCGTCGGCTCCGGCGGCGGAGGCGGCGGCTCCTTCGCCTCCGGCTGACACGCGAACAGCACACCCATCAACAACGCCAGAACCAGCAACCCCGCCGCCAGCCCCAGCACACCCCCGACCAGACCCCGCTCCGGCGGACGCTCCACCACCGGCCCCGCCACACCCCCCGGACCCAACTCACCAGGCGGCGGCTCCGGCCGCTCCAACGCAGGCTCCGCCCCCGACCCCAGCCAATACGGCTGGAACTGCGGCCCCCGCCGACGCCGACCACCCCACCACCCACGCCCCGACCCCTGGAACACCACCGGCTCCAGAAACCGCTCCGCACCCGCACGATCCGCCTCATACGACGTCGCCACCCACGGCGCCGGACCATCCGGCTGCGCCGCCACCACCGGCGACGCATCCCCCGGCCCCCCAGGCGCCCCACCCGGCCCGCCGCGCCCCGGCACCGCCGCGTTGATCGCCGCACGGAACCGGTCCCGCGCCGCCGCGTCCCCCGCCGCCCCGCGGTTCAACACCGCCACACTCGCACGCCGCCCCGCACCGTCCACCCCCAGGAACACGATCCCGGCGGCCGACTCCGACAAACGCGCCGACAAACGGAACGGCCCCAACCGGTCAGGATCACCCGGGGGCAACGGCCTCGACATGGCCGCAACCCTAACAACCACGCCCTACGATCAGCCCGAAGACACGACCCGGCCCCACCCCACGGGCCTCCCGCCCCCCGCCCACCGCCCCACCCGAACCGATCACCGGCAACGCGCACGTATCCCCAACGAACGGGTACAAGTGATCGCGTAGTGTCGAAAACGCGCCCAGCCCAGGCACCCGACGGACACCGAGGGGAAACCCGTCATGACCATCGCCGCCACCGACGTCGACGAGGCCGCAGCCCTCCTGCAGAACACCCTCGCCGAGGTCAAGAAGGTCATCGTCGGCCAAGACCACATGGTCGAACGCCTCGTCGTCGCCCTCCTCGCCCGCGGCCACTGCCTCGTCGAAGGCGTCCCCGGCGTCGCCAAGACACTCGCCGTCGGCACCCTCGCCCAAGTCGTCGGCGGCACCTTCGCCCGCCTCCAGTTCACCCCCGACCTCGTCCCCTCCGACATCGTCGGCACCCGCATCTACCACCCCTCCACCGAACAGTTCGACGTCGAACTCGGCCCCGTCTTCGTCAACTTCGTCCTCGCCGACGAGATCAACCGCGCCCCCGCCAAAGTCCAGTCCGCCCTCCTCGAAGTCATGGCCGAACGCCAGGTCTCACTCGGCGGCAACACCTACCCCCTCCCCAAACCCTTCATCGTCCTCGCCACCCAGAACCCCATCGAATCCGAAGGCGTCTACCCCCTCCCCGAAGCCCAACGCGACCGCTTCCTCATGAAGATCGACGTCCACCACCCCGCCGCCCACGAGGAACTCCAGATCCTCCAGCGCATGAGCGTCGACCCACCCGAAGCCGCCCAGACCCTCGACACCGACCGCCTCGCCGGACTCCAACGCGCCGCCGAAGAGGTCTCCGTCCACGAACTCATCGCCGACTACATCGTCCGCCTCGTCATGGCCACCCGCGAACCCGACCAATACCGACTCCCCGACCTCCGCGGCGTCATCGACATCGGCGCCAGCCCCCGCGCCACCCTCGGCCTCGCCGCCACCGCCCGCGCCCTCGCCCTCCTGTCCGGACGCGACTACGTCCTCCCCGACGACGTCCGCGCCGTCGCCCGCGACGTCATGTCCCACCGCCTCGTCCTCACCTTCGACGCCCTCGCCGACGGCGTCGACGCCGCCGACGTCATCACCCAGATCGTCACCGCCGTCCCCCCGCCACGCGTCGTGTGGAACCACGGATCCGCAGCGGTGACCACCGCATGACCCCCCGCCACCCCGCCACCGGACGCAGGCGCAGCGGCAAACTCGCCCACCTCGCCCCCGAACGCACCCTGCGCCGCCTCGAACTCCAGGTCACCCGCCGCCTCGACGGCCTCCTCAACGGCGAACACCTCGGCCTCCTCCCCGGCCCCGGCACCGAACTCGCCGAAGCCCGCCTCTACCAACCCGGCGAAGACGACGTCCGCCACATGGACTGGGCCGTCACCGCCCGCACCACCACCCCCCACGTCCGCGACCTCATCGCCGACCACGAACTCGAAGCCTGGGCCCTCGCCGACCTCACCCCCAGCATGGACTTCGGCACCGCCGCCATGACCAAACGCGACCTCGCCGTCGCCGCCCTCGCCGCCGTCGGCTTCCTCACCGTCCGCCTCGGCGACCGCGTCGGCGCCTACCTCCTCCACCACGACGGCATGCGCCGCTGGCCCGCCCGCACCGGCAAAGCCGCCCTCTACGCCCTCCTCCAAGCCGTCCTCGACGCCCAGTCCGTCGACGACACCACCCCCGGCACCACCCGCACCGGCACCGCCTCCCCCCGCGACCTCCCCGCCGCCATCGCCGCCCTCGACCGCGGCCAGACCCGCCGCGGCCTCCGCGTGATCATCTCCGACTTCCTCGCCCCCGACGGCACCGACCCCACCGGCCTCCCCGCCGCCCACGCCCACCACGCCCACCCCGACTGGGAACGGCCCCTCCGCCGCCTCACCACCCGCCACCAGGTCCTCGCCATCGAGATCATCGATCCCCGCGAACTCGACCTCCCCGACGTCGGACTCGTCGAGATGACCGACCCCGAGACCGGCGCCGTCCACGAGATCGTCCTCAACCGCCGCACCCGCGAACGCTACGCCGCCGCGGCCGCCGCCCAACGCGCCCGCACCCGCGACGCCCTCCGCCGCAGCGGCGCCCACCACCTCGTCCTGCGCACCGACCGCGACTGGATCGCCGACATCGCCCGCTTCGCCCTCCGCCAGCGCCGCGCCGCAGGCCGGCCCGTCTCCACCGCGGGAGCGCGCCCATGACCTTCCTCTCACCGGAACGCCTCTGGCTGCTCGGCCTGCTCCCACTCCTGGCCGCCGGCTACGCCCTGCTCCAGCTCCGCCGCAGCCGCTACGCCGTCCGCTTCACCAACCTCGCCCTGCTCTCCCAGGTCGCCCCGCGCCGCCCCGGCTGGCGCCGGCACGTCGCCGCCGCCCTCTTCCTCATCATGATCACCCTCATGATGATCGGGTTCGCCCGCCCCGCCGACTCCGTCAAGGTCCCCCGCGACCGCGCCACCATCATGGTCGCCATCGACGTCTCCCTCTCCATGATGGCCAGGGACGTCCCCCCAAGCCGCTTCGACGCAGCCAAGGGCGCCGCCAAGAAGTTCATCGACGAACTCCCCGCCCGCTTCAACGTCGGCGTCGTCGGCTTCGCCGGAAACGCCAACCTCATCGCCGCGCCCTCCGCCGACCGCGACGCCGCCATCGCCTCCATCGACCAGCTCGTCCTCGCCAAGCGCACCGCCATCGGCGAGGCCGTCTTCACCTCCCTGCAGGCCATCCGCTCCTTCGACGCCGACGCCAGCCAGGACCCCCCGCCCGCCCACATCGTCCTGCTCTCCGACGGCGACAACACCACCGGACGCTCCGTCCAGGAGGCCATCGACGCCAGCCGCGGCGCCCACGTCCCCGTCTCCACCATCGCCTTCGGCACCCCCTACGGCACCGTCGACATCGAAGGCGAGACCACCAGCGTCTCGGTCAACAAGGAGACCCTGCGCGCCCTCGCCGACAGCACCGAGGGCAAGTCCTACGAGGCCGCCGACGCCGGGCAGCTCCGCGAGGTCTACGCCAACATCGGCACCTCGCTCGGCTTCAAGACCGAGCACCGCGAGGTCGCCGCCCGCTACCTCGGCATCGCGCTGATCTTCGCGCTCGCCGCCGGCGGCGCGTCCCTCGCCTGGTTCTCCCGCCTGCCCTAGCGCGCCCGCCCCGGCGGCGGCGCCGGTACCCGCGCGACGCTGGTACGGTCGGCCGACGTGGGGGAACACTACTTCGCCGAACGGCCCGGCACCGCGAGCCGCCGCCGCACCGTCGACCTCGTCCTGCCCGACCTGCACCTGCGGCTCGGCACCGACGCCGGCGTGTTCTCCCCCGACCGGATCGACCCCGGCACGCGCATCCTCCTGGAGACCGTCCCCGCGCCGCCGCCCACCGGCGACCTCCTCGACCTCGGCTGCGGGTACGGGCCCATCGCCCTCACCCTCGCGAAACGCTCTCCCCAGTCGATGGTTTGGGGCGTAGACGTTAATCGCAGGGCCTTGGAATTGGCTGAGGGTAATGCACAAGCCGCTGGCCTTGACAATGTAAGGTTCAGGGTGGCGGACGACATCGACCCCGGCCTCCGCTTCGCCGCGATCTGGTCCAACCCCCCGATCCGCGTCGGCAAGAACGCCCTGCACGACCTCCTCCTGGCCTGGCTCCCCCGCCTCACCCCCGGCGGGGCCGCGCACCTCGTCGTCCAGCGGCACCTCGGCTCCGACTCCCTGCAGCGCTGGCTGGACGGCCAGGGCCTCCCCGCCGAACGGGTCGCGTCCCGGTCCGGATACCGGGTCCTGCGCGTCACGGCCCGCCCCGAACCCGACACGGAAGGCACCACCCGATGAGCGGCCCGACCACCCCCGGACGCCGGCAGCTGCGCGGCACCGACGTCAAGCGCCTCAACCGCGACTGGCGCCGCCGCACCGAGGCCCGCCTCGGCCTGCTCGTCGAGTCGGTCACCCAGCCGTTCAACACCGGGTCGATCGTCCGCAGCGCCGCCGCGTTCGGCGTCGAGCGCGTCTGGTTCGCCGGCAACGCCACTCCCCCGACGCAGAAGGGCGTCGACAAGACCGCGCTCGGCACGCTGCGGCTCGTCCCCTGGGAGCACGCCGGGTCCGCCGCCGACGCCGCGGCCGCCGTCCGCAAGGAGGGCATGCGGCTCGTCGCCGTCGAGCTCACCGGCGACGCCGTGCCGCTGCACGAGGCGCCCCTGGACGGCGACGTCTGCCTCGCCGTCGGCGGCGAGGACCACGGCTGCTCCCCCGCCCTGCTCGCCGCCGCCGACGCAGTCGCCTACATCCCCCAGATCGGACGGGTCGGCTCCCTCAACGTCGCCGTCGCCACCGCGATCGCCCTCGCCGAGGCCCGCCGCCGCGAATGGACGTCCTGACCCGCGCGGTTTTGCGGAAACGGCAACGCCGTTACCGGGACGGGCCCTCGTCCGGGCACCATCGCGGCATGGACGAACCCACTGACGGCCAGGAGTTCTGGGACTCCCGCTATGCCGAGCACGACCACCTGTGGAGCGGCGAGCCCAACGCCGTCCTCGTCGAGGAGATCGCCGACCTCGAACCCGGCACGGCGCTCGACCTCGGCTGCGGCGAGGGCGCGGACGCGATCTGGCTCGCCCGCCGCGGCTGGCGCGTCACCGCCACCGACATCTCCAGCGTCGCGCTCGACCGCGCCGCCGGCCACGCCGAGCACGCCGGCGTCGCCGACCGCGTCGACCTCCAGCGCCGCGACCTCGCCGAATCCTTCCCCGAAGGCTCCTACGACCTGGTGTCCGCGCACTTCCTGCACTCGCCGCACGAGGGCATGCCGCGCGAGGAGATCCTGCGCGCCGCCGCCGCGGCCGTCGCTCCCGGCGGCACGCTGCTGATCGTCGGGCACGCCGGGCCGCCGCCCTGGGACCCCGACGCCCACCCCGGCGCCCACCTGCCCACCGCCGACGAGGTCCTCGCGTCGCTCGCGCTCCCGGACGAGGAGTGGGACGTCCTGCGCAGCGGCGAGCACGAGCGCGTCCAGACCGCGCCGGACGGCCGCGTCATGACCCGCACCGACAACGCCCTCCGGCTCCGCCGCCGCGCCTGACCGGGCCCCCGGGGCAGAGAACCCGCGACACGGGCGCCGTCACGGGCGGGCGGCGGCGCCCTCCATCAGGGCCGTGAACTCGTCCAGGGAGATCTTGCCGTCGCGGTTGGCGTCGGCGGCCACGACCACCTCCACCACGCGCGTGTCGGTCGTGTCCTGGCCGAGCTTCGCCATGAGGTTCTTCAGCTCGGCCGTCGAGATGTAGCCGTCGCCGTCGACGTCCACCAGCTCGAACGTCGCCCTGTACTCGTTCACGTCCGCCACGCCTGCTCCTTAGCCGATCGTTTGCCGCGGCCGACCGTAGCATCGACGTCGCACGGCACGGGCCTTTACGCAGTAAGGTCCGTCGTGACCTCCTCGTCCGACATAATCGGACGGGTGCGACGCTCGTACGAGTTCCTCGACCACCCCGGACCCATCCCGTTCGCCCACCGCGGCGGCGCGGGCGGCCGCCCAGAGAACTCCATGGCCGCGTTCCAGCGCGCCGTCGACCTCGGCTACCGCTACCTGGAGACCGACGCGCACGCCACCGCCGACGGCGTCGTCGTCGCCTTCCACGACCGCACCCTCGACCGCGTCACCGACCGCAAGGGCGTCATCGCCGAGCTGCCCTACGCCGAGGTCGCCAAGGCCCGCATCGGCGGCACCGAGCCCATCCCGCGGCTGGAGGAGCTGCTGTCGTCCTTCCCGGACGCCCGCGTCAACATCGACCTCAAGGACGCGCCCGTCATCGGCCCCCTCGCGGCGGCGCTGCACCGCGCCAAGGCGTGGAACCGGGTGTGCCTGACGTCCTTCTCCACCCGCCGCCTGGCCCAGATGCGGGCCCGGCTGCCGCTGTTCACCGACCGCGACGTGTGCACCGCGCTCGGCCCGCGCGGGGTGATGGCGCTGCGCGCCAAGTCCTACGGCGGCCCGGCCGCCAAGCTGATCCGCCTCGCCGCCACCGGCGTCGCCTGCGCGCAGGTCCCCTACGGGCTCGGGCCCGTCCCGTTCGTCACCGAGGCGTTCGTCGCCCGCGCCCACGAGCTCGGCCTGCAGGTCCACGCCTGGACGGTGAACGAGCCCGCCGACATGCGCCGGCTGCTCGACCTCGGCGTCGACGGCATCATGACCGACGAGCTGCTGGCTTTGCGGGACGTGATGTCGTCCCGCGGCCAGTGGCCCGGCCCCTCCTGACGCGGGCCCTGCTAAGGCGGGCCGCCGCCGGGAGCGACTGCCCCGTCGGCGGTCGAGGCCCGTCAGCGGTTGAAGCCGGGCGGGCGGTACTCGGCCGCGATCCGCATCGGCCGCGACGGCCCCGACGGGCCGGGACGCTCGGCGGGCCGCGACGGCTGCCCGGGCGGCACCGTCCCGCCGACCTGGAGGTCGAGACGCTGCGACCGGACCATCTCCAGGAGCTCCAGGTCCTCCGGGGAGACCAGCGCGGCCATCACCCGGCCGCGGCGCGTCAGCTTCACGGGCTCGCCCGTGTAGGCGACCCGGTTCACCAGATCCGCGAACTGGGCACGTGCTTCGGTTACCGGAACATCCACGTGATTCATCGTATAGCGAAACTCCCCGCTCTCCCCTGGTCGCCTTCAGCGACAGCGCGCTAGCGTGCTCACGTACGTAGTGTACGAAATGTACAGATGATCAAGGAGGATCACGTGACCGGCGGACCGATGCGATGGGACGGCGACCAGCCCGGCGAGCGGCTGAACAGGACCTACGTGGGCAGGACACGGGCCAGCGTCACCGAGATGCCGCACCTCGCCGAGGCGCAGCTGTTCGAGCGGCTCCTCGCGCAGCGCATCGTGTTCATCGGCAGCGAGATCGACGACCAGCTCGCCAACCGGGTCAGCGCGCAGCTCCTGCTGCTCGCCGCGCACGACTCCCGGCGCGACATCACGATCTACGTCAACTCCCCCGGCGGCGTCGTCGACGCGGGCATGGCGATCTACGACATGATGCAGTTCGTCCCGAACGACATATCCACGGTCGTGATGGGCATGGCGGCGTCCATGGGCCAGACGCTGCTGTGCGCCGGCACCGCGGGCAAGCGCTACGCGCTGCGGCACGCGCGGGTGATGATGCACCAGCCGCACGGCGGGATCGGCGGCACCGCGTCCGACATCAAGATCCAGGCCGAGCAGTCGCTGTACCTCAAGCGGACCCTGGCCGAGCGGACCGCGTTCCACACCGGGCAGCCGCTGGAGCGCATCGAGGCCGACAGCGACCGCGACCGCTGGTTCACCGCCGACGAGGCCCGCGACTACGGCTTCGTCGACCACGTCATCGACAGCACCGACCGGGTGGGCACATGACACGCGCGGAACGCCGGACCCTCGTCCCGTCGTTCGAGGAGCGGACGAGCTACGGCCGCAAGGAGACCGACCCCTACAACAAGCTCTTCGAGGACCGGATCGTCTTCCTCGGCACGCCGGTCGACGACGTCAGCGCCAACGACATCACCGCGCAGCTCCTGGCGCTGGAGGGGATGGACCCCGACCGTCCCATCGCCCTCTACATCAACTCGCCGGGCGGGTCGCTGACGGCGATGCTGGCGATCTGCGACACGATGCGCTACGTCCGGCCGCCGATCGAGACGACCTGCGTCGGGCAGGCCGGGTCGGCGGCGGCGATCCTGCTGGCGGCAGGCGAGCCCGGCCGGCGGCAGGCGCTGACCGGCGCGCGGATCGTGCTGCACGAGCCCGCGATCGAGGTGTCCCGCGGCTACGCCACCGACCTCGACATCCAGGCCCGCGAGATCCTGCGGCTGCGCGAGCAGGCCGAGGCGATCGTGGCGGAGGCGACCGGCCGCGACCCCGCCACGGTCCGCGCCGACCTGGACCGGACGAGGTACTTCGGCGCCGCCGAGGCCAAGGAGTACGGGCTGATCGACGAGGTCATCACGACCCGCGGCTGACCCGTCCGGCGGGACGATCTTGCCCCGCGGCGCGGCCCGGCCGGAAACGGCAGGGTTGGATCACTCCCGCGGCGGGAATCTTGTCACGGTATTCAGCGTTGGTGATGGCAAGACCGCAAGCCGTCTGGGAGGCACGTGACGATGGCCGAGCGCGCACTTCGCGGCACCCGACTCGGAGCGACGAGCTACGAGAACGATCGCAACACCGATCTGGCCCCTCGCCAAGAGGTCGACTACACCTGCACGAAGGGCCACCGGTTCACCGTGACGCTCGCAGCCGAGGCCGAGGTGCCGATGACCTGGGAATGCCGCAACTGCGGCGCCACGGCCCTGCGGGTCGACGGGGAGCTGCCCCAAGCCAAGAAGGGGAAGCCGCCGCGCACGCACTGGGACATGCTCATGGAACGCAGGACGCTCGAAGACCTGGAGGAGGTCCTCGCGGAGCGGCTGGAGATCCTGCGGGCAGGACGCCGCCGGTCGGCGTGAACGGCTGAGAGAACGCGTGGGAAGGGCCCGCACCGGTGCCGGTGCGGGCCCTTTTCCATGCCCCGCGACGGCGCACGCCGAATGCTGTCCGCCTCTTCCGGCCGCGCGGTCGGCCGGTCAGCGGCCCGCGCGGGGGAGGACGAGGCCGGTCTCGTAGGCGGTCACGACGGCCTGGACCCGGTCGCGCAGCCCCAGTTTGCGCAGGATCCGGCTGACGTGGGTCTTGACGGTCTCCTCCCCCACCACGAGCCTCGCGGCGATCTCGGCGTTGGTGAGGCCCTCGGCGACCAGGCGGAGCACGTCGGTCTCGCGCGGGGTCAGCGCGTCCAGGACGTCCGGGCCCTGGGACGGCGGGCGCGGGCGGAGCCGGGCGAACTCGCCGATGAGGCGGCGGGTGACGGCCGGGGCGAGCAGCGCCTCCCCCGCCGCCACCACGCGGACGGCGTCGAACAGCCGCTCGGCGGTGACGTCCTTGAGCAGGAACCCGCTGGCGCCCGCGACGAGGGCGTCGTAGACGTGCTCGTCCAGGTCGAACGTGGTCAGCATCAGGACGCGCGGGGCGTCCGGGGCGGCGGTGACGCGGCGGGTGGCCTCGATGCCGTCCATGACGGGCATCCGCACGTCCATCAGGACGACGTCCGGGCGGTGGTCGCGGCACACCCGCACGGCCGCGGCGCCGTCGGCGGCGGTGGCGACGACGGCCAGGTCGGGCTGGGTGCCGAGCAGCGCCCCGAACCCCGCGCGGACGACCTCCTGGTCGTCGGCCACCACGACGCGGACGGTCACCGGACCTCGCCGTCCCCGTCGTCGGTGGGCAGCGCCGCCTCGACCAGGAACCCGCCGACCGGCCCCGCGCCGGTGCGCAGCGCCCCGCCGACCGCGGCGGCCCGCTCGCGCATGCCGAGGAGCCCGTGACCGGCCGCCGGGACGACGCCGGGCGCCGGGCCGGGGCCGTTGTCGCGGACGCGGACGAGCAGCTCCCCGGCCGTGTACTCGATCTCCACGTCCACGGCGGCGCCGGGCGCGTGGCGGCGGGCGTTGGTCAGCGCCTCCTGGACGATCCGGTACGCCGCCAGCTCCACGCCCGGGTCCAGCGCGGCGACGCTCCCCCGGACGCTCAGCCGCGTGTTCGCCGCGCCCGTCCCCCGGGCCTGGTCGACCAGGTCGAGGAGCTGCTGCAGGCCGGGCTGGGGACGCCGGTCCGGCGCGGCCCCGGCGGCCTCGGCGTCCTCGCGGAGCACGCCGAGCAGGCGCCGCATCTCGGTGAGCGCGGTCCGGGCCGTGTCGCCGATCGCCAGCAGCCGCTTCGCGCCCTCGTCCGGCATGCCCGGGACGGCGAGCCGCGCCGTCTCCGCCTGCACGGAGATCATCGAGATGTGGTGCGCGACGACGTCGTGCAGCTCGCGGGCGATGCGGGCGCGCTCGCCGCGCGCGGTGTGCTCCAGCAGCGTGTGCTCGAACGCGCGGCGGGAGGCGTCCAGTTCGGCGGCCCGCGCGCGCCGTCCGAGCGCCCGGCGGCGCGCCAGCGCGCCCCACACGAGCACGAGCGCCGCCAGGGCCGGGAAAGCGGGCCCCCGGTGCAGGACGCACGCCGCCGGGGCCGCCACGGTGATCGCCGCGGCGGCGGCGGTGATCCGGTCGCGGGCGAGGACGAGCGGGAGCGTGGCGCACACGTCCACCACGATGGCCGCCGACAGCGCCGCGCCCCACACCGGCGCCCGGTAGACCGCCTCCACGACGGCGGCCGCGGCCAGGCAGGCCCCGGCCGCAGGCCACGCGCCGGGCCTCCCCCGCCATCGCGTCGGCCGGCGTGCCCGCCCTCCCGCGTCGACCTCCACGTCCGCCATTGTGGCGTGAACGGCGCGCGGCGGCGTCCCTCCGCCGGGGGACGCGCGGTCCCCCGCCGCCCGCGCCGCGAACGGTCCCGGGGCGGGACGACCCGGAGGCGCGGCGGTCCGTAGCCTCCCGGGGCATGGAGGCAACCATCGAAGTACGGGGGCTGCGCAAGCGGTTCGGGCCGACCGTGGCCGTGGAGGACCTGTCGTTCACGGTCGGCCCCGGGCGGGTCACCGGGTTCGTCGGCCCGAACGGCGCGGGCAAGTCCACCACCATGCGGATGATCATGGGATTGGACCGCCCCGACGCGGGCACGGCACTCGTCGGCGGGCGGCCCTACCGGTCGCTGCGGACCCCGCTGTGCCGGCTCGGCGCGATGCTGGACGCGTCGGCCGTCCACCCCGCCCGCCGGGCCCGCGACCACCTGCGCTGGATCGCGCACGCCAACGGCCTGCCCGCCCGCCGGGTCGACGAGGTGATCGAGCAGGCCGGGCTCGGATCGGCAGCGCGGCGGCGGGCGGGCGGGTTCTCGCTCGGCATGCGGCAGCGGCTCGGGATCGCGGCGGCGCTGCTCGGCGACCCGCCGGTCCTGATGTTCGACGAGCCGGTCAACGGCCTGGACCCCGAGGGCATCGCCTGGATCCGGGGCCTGCTGCGGTCGCTGGCCGCCGAGGGGCGCGCGGTGCTGGTGTCCAGCCACCTGATGGGCGAGCTGGAGGGCGGCGCCGACCACCTCCTCGTGATCGGGCGGGGCCGGCTGATCGCCGACGCCCGCGTCGAGGACCTCCTCGACGCCGCCTCCGACGGGCGGGTCGAGGTGCGCACCGAACGGCGGCGGGAGGCGATGACGGTGCTGGCCCGCGCGGGCGCGACCGTCACCGCGTCCGGGCCGGACGCCCTGGTCGTCGCGGGGCCGACCGCGGAGCGGGTCATCGAGCTGCTCACCGAGGAGGGCGTCGCGTTCAGCGGGATCTCCGCGCACCGGGCGTCGCTGGAGGAGGCGTACATGGAGCTGACCAAGGACGCGCTGGAGTTCCAGGCCGTCGCCGGCGGGGACGCCCGGTGACCGCGCCCGCGCCGACCGCCCCTTCCGCCCCGCCGCCGTCGTACCGCAGCACCGTCGCCGGGGAGGCCCGCGACGGGTTCGGGCGGCTGCTGCTGGCCGAGTGGACCAAGCTGCGCACCGTCCCCCGGTGGACGCTGACCCTCCTCGCCGCCGTCGTGCTGGTGGTGGCGGTGGCGCTGCTGTCGGCGTCCGACAGCGGGTCCAGCGGCCCGGAGAAGGGGCCGCCCTCCCCGTCCGGGCTGCCGATCATCGACCTCGGGCACTACACCTACCTGCCGCTCGCGGGGGACGGCTCGATCGTGGCGCGGGTCGCGTCCCAGGACGGCGGCGGGGCGTGGGCGAAGGCCGGGCTGATGATCCGGGGCAGCGCCGAGCGCGGCGCCCCCTACGCGGCGCTGGCGGTGACGCCCGGGCACGGCGTCCGGATGCTGACCGGCTACGAGCGCGGCGGCGCGGGCGGCGGGACGGCGACCGCGCCGCAGTGGCTGCGGCTGACCCGCGCGGGCGCCACGGTCACCGGCTACGCGTCCGCGGACGGGCGGGCCTGGCGGCGCGTCGGCTCGGTCCGGCTGGACGGCCTGCGGGGACGGGCCCTCGCCGGGATGTTCGTCGCCGTCCCCGACAAGGTCGACGTGCGGCGCGTGTTCGGCGGGGAGATCATCTCCGGTGCGCCCGGCGACACCACCGCGGCCTTCGACAACGTCGCGGTCACCCCGCCCGCGCCGGGCGCCGCCTGGCAGGACCGGGGCGAGCCCGGCGGCCCCGCCGCCGACCCGGCGCTGGACGGCAGCACCCGCTCCGGCGGGACGTTCACCCTGAAGGGCACCGGCGACATCGGCCCCGACGAGTTCGCCCCCGACGTCACCAAGGCGACCCTGGGCGGCGCGATGATCGGGCAGGCCGCGATCGTCGCGCTGGCGGTGCTGTTCATGACCGCCGAGTACCGGCGCGGGACCCTGCGTACCACGTTCGCGGCGAGCCCCCGGCGGGGGCGGGTGCTGGCCGCGAAGGCGGTCGTCGTGGGGCTGGCGTCGCTGGCCGCCGGGCTGGTCGCGGCGTTCGCGTCGGTGCTGCTCGCCCGGCCGCTGCTGGAGTCCGGTGGGCTCACTCCGCCGCCCCTGTCGGACCCGGCGGTGCTGCGCGCGGTGGTCGGGACGGCCGCGCTGCTCGCCGTCCTCGCGGTGTTCGCGCTGGCGGTGGCGGCGATCGTGCGGCGCAGCGCGGTCGCGATCGCGGCGGTGCTGCTGGTCCTGCTCGTCCCGGAGATCACCGCGACGGGGCTGCCGGTGGCGGCGGCGCGGTGGGTGGAGCGGCTCACCCCGGCGGCCGGGTTCGCGATCCAGCAGACGGTGACGCGCTATGACACGGCGATCGGCCCGTGGGCGGGCCTCGGCGTGCTGGGCGCGTACGCGGCGGCGGCGCTGGCGGCCGCGGCGTGGCTGCTGCGAAGGCGCGACGCGTGACCGGCCGGACGGGGCCCGCTCTCCAGGCGGGACGCGCGGTGCGGGCGGAGTGGACGAAGCTGCGCACCCTGCCGAGCACGGCGTGGCTGCTGCTCGCGCTGGCCGCGGTGACCGTCGCGGTCGGCGCCGCGGTGACGGGCGCGGTCGACACCTCCCACTGCGCCACCCCGGCCGGGTGCCAGGAGGACATGCCGAAGCTGGCGCTGTCGGGCGTCCGGCTGGGGCAGGTCGCCGCCGTCGTGCTCGGCGTCCTCGCGGTCGGCGGCGAGTACGCGACCGGGACGATCACGGTGACGCTGGCGGCGGTGCCGCGCCGGTGGACCGTCCTCGCCGCCAAGGCCGCCGTCGTCGCGGGCGCGGTCGCCGCCGCCGGGGCCGTCGGCGTGCTCGGGTCGCTGGCGGCGGGGCGCGGCATCCTGCCCGGCAACGGGTTCACCGCCGCGAACGGGTACCCGCCGCTGTCGCCGCTGGACGGGCCCACCGCCCGGGCCGCCGCGGGGACCGTCCTGTACCTGGTCCTGGTGGCGCTGCTGGCGCTCGGCGCGGGCACGGCGCTGCGGGACCAGGCGGGAGCCGTCACGGCGGTGCTGGGAGCGCTGTGGCTCGTCCCGCTGGTGGCGGCGATGGTCGGCGACGACACGTGGCGGGACCGGCTGGACAAGTACGCGCCGATGCCCGCAGGGCTGGCCGTCCAGGCGACGCGGAACCTGGACCGGCTGCCGATCGGGCCGTGGGCGGGTCTCGGCGTCCTCGCCGCCTATGCGGCGGCCGCGCTGCTTGCGGGTGCGGCGGTGCTCGCCGCGCGGGACGCCTGACCGCCGGGTGGCGACCGGTCAGCTACGGGAGGACGGGTCGTCCTCGTCGATGACCTCGCCGCGGACCACCGGTCCCGGCGGGGTCTCGACCCGGTCGCGCTCCGGGGCACGGCCGAACGGGTCGAACGGGGCGCCGCCGAAGCCGGGCGGGAACACCGCGCCCGCCGCCGCCCGCTCGCGGGCCCGCGCCTCGGCGGCCCGCATCCGCCGCGCCGCGAACCGGGACACCGCCCGGCGCACCAGCGGCCGGGTGAACGGCAGCACGAACGCGAACCCGATCACGTCGGTGACGAACCCGGGGGTGAGGAGCAGCACGCCGCCCGCCATGACCAGGGCGGCGTCGCCGAGCTCCCGGTCGGGCATGACGCCGCGGCGCAGCGTCTCCTCCAGGGCGCGCCAGGCGCGGCGGCCCTCCCGGCGGACGATCCACCCGCCGAGCACGCTCTCGGCGACCAGCAGCCCGATCGTCGGCCAGGCGCCGATCACCCCGCCCACCTGGATGATCACGTAGATCTCCAGCACGGGCATCGCGAGCAGCGCGAGGACCAGCAGCAGCGGCAGCATGACTCCATCTTCGGGGTCGCGGACTGTTCTCCCTACCCCGTACAACGCCGGGACGCCCCCGAACGTTTCCCCCGCCGGGCGTCGGGCGGTGGCGGGACGGTCAGCGGGGCGGGCGGGAGCGGCCGAGGCGGTCGGCCACCCCCCACTGGGTGATGCGCAGCGCCGCCTCCGCCATCACGTCGCGGCTCATCTTGCTGGTGCCGTGGACGCGCTCGACGAACGTGATCGGCACCTCCACGACCCGCAGCCCCTGCCGCAGCGCCCGCAGCGCCAGGTCGATCTGGAAGCAGTAGCCGCGCGAGTCGACGCCGTCCAGGCCGATCTTCTCCAGGGTCGCGGCACGGAACGCGCGGTAGCCGCCGGTCGCGTCGTGCAGCGGGATGCCGAGCATCAGCCGCGCGTAGGTGTTCGCGCCGCGCGACAGGGCCTCGCGGCGCTTCGGCCAGTTGAGCACCTCGCCGCCGGGCACCCAGCGGGCGCCGATGACGAGGTCGGCGTCCTCCAGCGCGGCGAGCAGCCGGGGCAGCTCCTCGGGCTGGTGGGAGCCGTCGGCGTCCATCTCGACCATGACGTCGTAGCCGCGCTCGGCCGCCCACCGGAAACCGGCGATGTAGGCGGGGCCGAGGCCGTCCTTGCCCGCCCGGTGCAGGACCTTGATCTGCTCGTCGGCGGCGGCCATCGCGTCGGCGACCTCACCGGTGCCGTCCGGGCTGGCGTCGTCGACGACCAGGACGTCCACCGCCGGGACGGCCACGCGGACCCGGCCTGCGATGCGCTCGACGTTGTCCCGCTCGTTGTACGTCGGGATGATCACGAGCACCCGGCCGAGGTCGGCTGGGATCTCCATCGGCGTCAATTCTCCTCGTTCTTCCTGGCCGTCGCTCTGGATGCCGCCGCCGCCGCGCAGATCGCGCCGAGCCCGAGCGCCGTGAGCACCCATTCGGGAGCGGCCCCGACCCGGTCGGACAGGGTCCGGGACGTCCGCGCCGGGACGGCGGCGACCTGCAGGTCCGGGACGAACTCCCGGGACCGGTCGATCATCCGGCCGTCCGGGGCGACGATCGCGCTGATCCCGCTCGTCGCGGCAACCAAGATCGTACGGCCATGTTCGACCGCGCGCAGCCGGGACATCGCGATCTGCTGCGGCGGCAGGCTCGTCCGGCCGTAGGTGGCGTTGTTGGTCTGGACGACGAGGAGCTCGCCGCGCGCGACGTCGCGGACCTCCTTGTCGTAGGCGACCTCGAAGCAGATGACGTCGCCGACGTTCACCGGGCCGAGCCTCATCACGCCGGAGCGGTCGCCCTTGGCGAAGTCGCGCGGGATCTGGTTGAACCGCGTGATCAGCTTGGTGAGGACGTCGCGGAACGGCAGGTACTCCCCGAACGGGACGGGATGCCGCTTGACGTAGTAGTCGCCGGGGCCGGTGCGCGGGTCCCAGACGATGCCGCGGTTCTCGACCTTCCTGCCGTCCGGGGTGTCGGTGAGCGCGCCGACGAGGACGGGCACGCCGATGTCGCGGACGGCGCCGTCGATGGCGTTGTAGGCGCCGGGATCGGAGTAGGGGTCGAGGTCGCTGGCGTTCTCCGGCCACACGACCAGCTCGGGCCTCGGCAGGCTTCCCGCGCGGACCTTCGCGGCCAGCTCGTGCGTGACGCGGACGTGGTTGTTCAGGACGGCCTGCCGCTGGCCGAGGTAGTCGAGCCCGAGGCGCGGCACGTTGCCCTGGACGACGGCGACGGTCACCGGCCGTCCGGACGTGGGGGTGGGGATCAGCGTCCCGCCCCCGGCGAGCGCGGCGACCGCGGCGAGCGCGCCCGCCGCCGGGACGAACCCCCGCCACGACGGCCGCGCGTCCGGCCCGTCCTCTCCGTCCGTGGCGTCCGGCGCGGGGGCGGGACGTCGGGCCGTGTAGGCCGTGCGGGCGGTGAGCGCGGCGTAGGCGAGGAGGCCGCCGACCAGGGCGGTGAGGAAGGTGACCAGGGGCGCGCCGCCGTAGGAGGCGTAGGGCGTCAGCGGCGTCGCGGTCTGGCTGAACGCCAGCCGCGCCCACGGGAACCCGCCGAACGGGACGTGCCCGCGCAGCAGCTCCTCGCCGACCCACAGCGCGGCCGTCCACACCGGCCAGCCGCGCAGCCGGGTCACCAGCGCGATGCCCGCGCCGAGTGGCAGGAAGTACGCCGCCTGGACGAGGCTGAGGACGATCCACCCGTCCGGCCCGACCGCGGAGATCCCCTCCAGGACGGGCAGGAAGAACCCGGCCCCGGCGACGAACCCGAGCCACGCCCCGGTGCGGGGCGCCCGCCCGCGCAGGGCGAGGGTGAGCAGCGCGACGCCGACCGGGGCGAGCGGGGTGAGGTCGAGGGGCGGGAACGCGGGCCACATCACCAGCCCGGCGGCGAGGGCCAGCAGGGTGCGGGGCCAGCCCGCGCGGCCGCCGGCGCGGACGCCGCGGCGCAGCCGGGCGAGGCGGCCGGGGCGCGCGTCGGGACCGGGCTCGCCGGGGGCCCCGTCGGGGCCTCGCGCGGGCGGCCGGTCCGGGAGGGTCTCCTGCGCCACGTCCCCACCTCGTTCGTTCGATCCTGCTGGGAACGCTACCGGGCCGGGACCACCGGGGCGACCGACTCACAGACCCGGCATGGCCCGCACCGGCGGTGTGCGCGGGGCGCGGGACGGGAGGGGCGGAGGACGGGAGGGGCGGGGGCGCGGACACGGAAGAGGGCCCGCGACATCCATCGGGCCGGAGTCGTCCCACAGGCGGTGAGAGCGAGGCTCCGTTTTCTACTGGATGTCCGGGCCCTTCCCGGGTCCAACCCCCCGCGCGATCGGGCGGCTCCGCCCCGGGACGCGGCACCGGACCACCGCACTGGCTCAGGCGGGCGCGGCGGCGACCACTCGCGTGATCCCCGTCCCCGTCGTGGCGCGGTACCCGGCGGCGCCTCGGGCGGCCGATCGGTGAGTCCCGTGCTGGACTGCTGCAAAACTACCGGCTTCCGCCACCTTGTCAACCGCCCGATGCCCTGCGGCTACCCAGGTTTTCCCAGCTCAGCACCATGATCGGAGGGTTCGGCGATTTCCCCGGCGGGACGCGCCGATCATGCCGTCCCGGGCGTGTCGGAGTCCGCCCCCGACACGCCCGGCGTATCGGGACGGGACGCGCGCCGGCTCAGGGCCGGTCGGCCGCGGGCGGTGCGGAGACGACGACGGTGCCGGACGCGGTGACCGCGACGACCGGCTCCGGCAGCACTTCGGCGGCCGACTCGCCCCGGTCGGGGCGTCCCCGGCACACCACGCGGGCCTCGAACTCCATCGCGCGGCTGCGGGTCCCGGCGCGGACGAGGACGGCGGTGGCCTCCAGCACGTCCCCGGCCCGGACCGGGGCGCGGAACTGCACGTCGGAGTAGGACGCGAACAGCCCCTCGTCGCCGTCGGTGCGGACGCACAGCTCGGTGGCCACGTCCCCGAACAGGCCGAGCACGTAGGCGCCGTCGACCAGGTCACCGGCGTAGTGGGCGTGGGAGTAGGGGATGTACCGGCGGTGCGTGACGGCCAGCCCGACGCGCGGGTCGCTCATTCGTCCTCCTCGATGGGCGGGTTCTCATCAGACCGGTTCTCATCAGACCGGTCCTCGCCGGGATCGGCCGTGTCGCCGGGCAGCAGGGCGTGGACGAGGTAGCTGGCGACCTCGGCGGGCGTGGTGCCCCTGCCGAAGATGCGGTCGACGCCGAGGTCGTCCTCGGTGACGGTGTCGAAGCGGGGGCCGCCGACGACGAGCAGGGGGCGTCCCATGCCGCCCGCGACGGCGGTCGGGTACTCGGCGTGGAACGCGGCGGCCATCTGCTTGGTGTTGTGCAGGTGCGCGTTGCGCTGGGTGACGACCTGGGAGACCAGGACGGCGTCGGCGTCCTCGGCCTTGGCGCGCTCCACCAGCTCGGCGACGGTGACCTGGGCGCCCATGTTCACGACCTGGATCTCGCGGTAGTACTCCAGGCCCTTCTCCCCCGCGAAGCCCTTGACGTTGAGGATCGCGTCGATCCCGACGGTGTGGGCGTCGGTGCCGATGCACGCGCCGACGACGACGAGCCGCCGGTTCAGCGCCCGCCGGATCGCCTGGTTCACCTCCTGCGAAGTCAGCAGCGGGTAGGCGCGCTCCTCCGGGACGGGGATGGACGCGTAGTCGATCAGGTGCCGCACCTTGCCGTACACGATGAAGAACGTGAAGTCGGGGCCCATCGGCTTGGCGTGGACGACGCTGGCCGGGTCCAGGCCCATCTTCGCGGCGAGCTGCAGGGCGGCGGCGTCGGCGCGCTTGCCCGCCGGGACGGGCAGGGTGAACGACATCTGCACCATGCCGTCGCCGGTGGTGTCGCCGTAGGGGCGGATCACCTGCCGGGTGTCGGCGGGTTCGGCGGGCGGGGCGGGCGGGGCGTCTGTCCCGGTTCCCGGGGCTGGGGTCGTCATGCGGGCACCTCCTGCTCGGCGGCGTCGGCGGCGGGACGGGCGGCGTGCGGGTCCTCGGCGTCGAGGATCTCGATCGCGGGGTTGACGTAGCCGTCGGCGCGCCGGATCACGCCGTCCAGGCCCTTGCCGCCGTCGGGCGGGCGGCGGGTCACGCCGAAGGTCCCCGCGGCGATGGCGGCGAGGAGCCCGTCGTCGGCGACGCGCTCCAGCAGCTCGACCGACTCGGCGAGGACCCGCTTGGCGCGCTGGACGAGCATGCCGTCCGGGCGGGGCATGAAGTCCTCGGCGAGGTCCCCGCAGGCGTCGCGGACGTAGCGGACGTTCTCCAGCGCCAGGTCGCGGTCCGACAGCCAGGGGGTGTGGATGCCCTCGGTCATCATCCCGATCAGGATGATCGACTGCCCGGTCATCACCCCGGCGAGGTTGAAGAACGCGTCCAGCAGGTACCCGGCGAAGATGTTGCCGGTCATGTGCTTGGTCGGCGGCATGTACTTCAGCGGCGCGCCCGGGAACAGCTCGCGGACGAGCTGGGCGTGCGCGAGCTCCAGCCGGAACGAGCCGGGGATCGACGGGTCGATCTCGAAGGCGTGTCCGAGGCCGAGCTGGGCGTCGGTGAGGCCCGCCTCGTGCCCGAACCGCTCGTTGAGGAGCTGGCTGACGACGACGGTGTGCGCGGCGTCGACCGCGTCGGCGGTGGTGAGGTAGTTGTCCTCGCCGGTGTTGATGACGATGCCGGCGCGGGCGTGGATCTGCCGGGAGAACCGCTGGTCGATGAACGTCCGGCGGGGGTTGATGTCGCGGAAGATGATGCCGTACATGCAGTCGTTGAGCATCATGTCCAGGCGCTCCAGCCCGGCGAGCGTCGCGATCTCCGGCATGCACAGCCCGGACGCGTAGTTGGTCAGCCGCACGTACCGGCCGAGCTCGCGGGACACGTCGTCGAGCGCGGCGCGCATCAGCCGGAAGTTCTCGCGGGTGGCGTAGGTGCCCGCGTAGCCCTCGCGGGTGGCGCCCTCGGGGACGAAGTCCAGCAGCGACTGCCCGGTCGAGCGGATCACCGCGACGACGTCGGCGCCCTCGCGGGCGGCGGCCTGCGCCTGCGGGATGTCCTCGTAGATGTCGCCGGTCGCCACGATCAGGTAGACGAGCGGGCGCGGCGGGTCGGCCGTGTCTGGGGTGGGCAGCTCGGCGAGCAGCGCGTCGCGCTCGGCGCGGCGGCGGTCGACGCGGGCGATGCCGGCGCGGGCCGCCCGCTCCGCCGCCGCGCGGGCGCGGCCCGCGTCGGCGCCGGACGGCAGCCGGAACGACACCCGGCCCCGCGCGGCGGCCCCGGCCAGGTCGGCGAGGGTGTCATGCGGGCCGGTGAGCAGGGCGTCCCAGACCGGGAGGGCCACGCCGTGCTCCAGGCCGACCTGGTCGCGGACGGCATCGGCGAGGTGGTTGGCCCAGGGCCGTCCCCCGTCGTCGGCGCCGGCGAGTCCGGCGAGGCGGAGCAGAGCGCGCTCGACCGACACGGTCGTGTGGGTGCGCGCCATCTCGATGATCGGCTCGGCGGCGCGGGCGGCCAGCCGCCGGGCGGCGCGCACCGTCTCCGGGTCGAGGTCCAGCTTTCCCTGCGGCGCCATCGCCGCCTCCCCTCGCCAGCCGGTCGTGGCCGCACCGGCCCGTCGTGTCAATCGTCCTTCATGTCGGGTTCTCTACGGGAGATCTTCCGGTATCAGCACCGTATTTCACAAGAACTACCGGCAAACCCTCATGTCCCGTGGCCGAAGCCGCGCCGCGGGCCACAACCATCTTCCCCGGCCGACCGGTCACCTCACCCCAAGGTGACGACCACGGCATACCCATCGGTAGCGACTTTCCGTAAATCTACAATCACCCGAAGTAAGCGCCGATCCGCACATCTGGGGAGGGGCATGTTCATTTACTTTGGCGCCGCGGTCTGCGCGATCGCGGTGGTGATCGTGGCGAGCCGACTCGTCCGCCGGACCCGCGCCGTGGAGGACCCCGACCCCGACGGGCCCACCGCCGGGCACACCGGCGCGATGCTGTCCGCGCTGTTCCTGCTGGCGTTCGCCATCGCGATCGTCGTGCCGTGGACGACGTCGGACGCCGCCCGCACCAACACCTACACCGAGAGCCAGTCGATCTCCGAGGCGTACTGGGCGGCCGGACGGCTGCCCGCGCCCGCCGGGCCGCACGTCCAGGCCGAGCTGCGCGGCTACGTCGACCTGGTCCGCGGCCCCGAGTGGCGCCGGATGCGCGACCACTCCGAGCTCACCGCGCGCGGCTGGGCGGTCCTCGACGGGCTGCGCCGCGAGGTCCTCGCGATCAAGACCGACACCGACGAGCTGAAGGACGCCCGCGGCGCCCTCCTCGACCGGCTCGCCGAGATCTCCGCCGCGCGTCGGCAGCGCGCCGCCGACGCCGCGACCGAGCCGCCCGCCGGGCTGCTCGCCGTCACCGTCCTCACCGGGATCGTCGTCGTCCTGCTGCCGTTCCTCGCGGGCGCCCGCCCGCGCGGGATGACGCTGGTGCCGCTGGCGCTGATGGCGGCGCTGCTCGCGACCGGGACGTACCTGACGATCGACATCATGCACGTGTTCAGCGGCGCCCTCGCCGTCGGGCCGGACGCGTTCACGTCGTTGAACACCGACCTGCAGCGCATCGCGGGAGGTGGCTGACCGTGCGCACCCCCCGTCCGCGGGTCGCGGGACGGGCCGTCACCGTGCTGGCCGTCGCGGTCGGCGGCGTGCTGGCGGCCGCGCCGTGCGCGCTCGCCGCCGGGCCCGGCCCCGACCCGGACCCGCCTCCCGGGCTCGTGCTCCCGCATCCCCGCATCAGCCTGTGCATCGACCTGCAGATCGGCCACGGCGGAGGAAACGGCGACTGCCTCCCGCACCCGCCGCCGCCCTGCCCTCCCCCGCACTGGCCCCCGCATCCCGTTCCACCACACCCGATCCCACCGCACCCGATCCCGCCGGTGCCGACGCCGCCAGCGCCCACACCGCCTGCGCCGACACCGCCACCGCCGACCGTGAAACCGCCGCCACCGCCGACGGTCGCGCCGCCCAAGCCGCCACCGCCGCCCGCGACCCACCCGCCGTCCAAGCCCCGCCCCCAGACCGTGGCGCCCGTCCCGCCGCCGCCGCGCACGCCGCCGTCCTCGCGGCCGCCCGCGAAGGCGACGCCCACCCCTGCCCACACGGCGGCCCGCGCGTTCCACAAGCAGCCGAAGCGCCCCGACCCGCTGAGCACGTCGCTGGTCGTGGCGGTCCTCGCCATCGTGATCAGCGCGGGCGCGGCGATCGCCTTCGCCCGCTGACCCCGTCCCGCTGACCCCGCTGACCCCGCTGACCCCGCGGTCGCCCGGCCTCACCGGTCGAGGTGGAATGGCGGTATTCCGCATTTCGCGTGGTCGGGGGCGACCGGAGGCGGACAGGTCCGCGGGCGGAATCGTCGGCGCTGTTACCGTACGTCCAACGACGGGTCACTCTGGGGGTTCATCGTGCCGCATTTCCCACGTCGATTAGGAATGGCGGCCGCAGCGCTCGCGATCGTTTCGGCGGCGGGTTTCGGCGCCGTCCATCTGACCGGTCTGGCCGGCAAAGCCGGGAGCGACGGGACGGGACGCCGCGGTCCCGCCCCCGCTGCGAGCTCGCCGACCGGCACGCCCGGCGGCCGCGGACCGGAGCCCGGGTCCGAGGGGCCGGGCGCACCCACCGGCTCCGCGACGGCGAAGAGCGGCGGCCCGCCGGGGAAGCCCGGGCACACGCCCGGCGGCGGCCGGGGCGGGCCGAGCCCGACGCCGTCGGCGACCGGGGCGCCGCCGCCGCCCGAGATCGACCTCGGCTGGGGCGGGCCGTCGCTCGGCAACGCCAATCCCGACGCGGGCGGCTGCAAACTGTTCTGGGTGAGCCAGCGGGGAAGGCGCGCGACGATCCTGTCGATCGGCTCCACGACGCAGTTCCAGCCGAGCGGAACGGAGTCCGGCGACGGCCTGCCGGTCAATTCCCTCACCCCGGGACCGGCCTGCCTGCGGCCCCGGGCGGACGGCAGCCTGCCGTCCTGGAGTTTCGACGCCGACGGCGACGGCGTGCCCGAGAAGCACAGCGCGTCCGGCCCCTGCGAGCCCGGCGCCGTGGTGTCGGCGGAGCGCTGGTGCGGCGTCATCGTCAAGCCCGACCTGCCGTCGCGTCCCGGCCGCTACAGCGGACGGGTCACCTGGCGGCTGTCGACCGACTGCGAGTCCCGCGCCGAGGACCCGTGCTCGCGGCTCTCCGGCCGGAACCGGCCGTCGGCCGAGCGGCCCGTGAAGGTCAGGTGGACGATGGTCTGCCTGGTCTCCTTCGGCGTCAGCCGCTCCGACGACGGCACTTACTACCTCAGCGGCTACCGGCTGTCCTGCTGACCGCCGATGACCGAGCAGCCCGGCGGGAACGGCGGCCGGGAGGCCGCGCAGCCGCCGCTCAGCGAACGCCTCGGGCTCCTCACCGTCGTCGGCCCGCCGACCACGGTGATCGCGGCCGTCCTGTTCTGGTACGGCTACGTCGCCACCTACCAGCGGTTCCGTTACTTCGGCGTCTACCTCGAACTGGCCGACCTGTCCAACCAGGACCTGCTGCTGTACGGCACCGAGACGATGCTCCCGTTCGGGGCCGTCCTGCTGGGATTCCTGCTCGCCTTGCTCGGCGCGCACCTCGGCGTGATCCGGCTGCGGACGGCGCGCCGCGCCTGGATCCCCCGGGCCGTGCTCGCCGGCTGCGCCCTTGTGGGCGTCTACCTGGCGTTCCGCGCGCTCGTCGGGATCCTCGTGTCCCGCGTGTCGGAGGAGGAGACGCCCGGCGTCACGCCGCTGTCGCTGACGCTCGGCCCCTCGCTCCTCGTCTACGCGCTCTACCAGCGGGCCCGGCTGCGCGGCCCGCGCCCCGCGCGGACCCGGCCCGAGATCGCCGCCGTCGCGCTGGCCGCCGGGATCGCGGTCATCGGCCTGTTCTGGGCCGCCACCAGCTTCGCCGGGGCCTACGGCGAGAGCCGCGGCTACCGCGACGCGCTGCAGCTCTCCCGGCGGCCCGAGGTCGTGCTGCGCGCCAAGACCCCGATCCTCGGCCTCCGGGCCGAGGACCGGGGCAAGCGCGAGACGTTCCGCTACGAGTACCGCGACCTGCGCCTGCTGCTGGAGTCCAACGGACGGCTGTTCCTCATCCCCGCCCACTGGACGGCTGGTTCCAGCACGGTGATCGTGCCCTACGACGCGAACGTCCAGGTGCAGCTCATCCCCGCGCACCGCCCCCGCTGACCGCCTACAGCCCCGGGATCTGGTGATTCCTGAACGAATCGACAAACTTGTCTCCGTGAGCGTCTTTTACGGAGGGGTGTCGCGTGCCTGGCCAACCGCCTGAAGACCACGGTCCCACGAACGGCACGTCGCCGCTGCCAGAGCTCATCGCAGGCGCCGATGTCTGCGGATCGCAGCTTGGATTCCCCGGCAGCCGTCCGCTTCCGCTGGTGGCTGTGATGGATCGTGTTCACACGATCGGCGGTGGTGAGCCGACGGAGCGGTGGTTGGACTGGAAGGCCGCGCACCCGGACGTGTTCGGGGAGGCGTCATGACCCCGCCGAACTCGGAGGTGCTGGAGCTAGCGACAGCGATCCGCGAAGCCCTGGACGTACCGGTCGCCGATTCCAGCGGCCACGGCGCCCGGTTGGCGGAGGAGATGCTGCGGCTTGAACGAGCCGCCCTAGTGCGGGGCGCTTTGCGCGGCCTCACCGACGGCGTCGCCACCGTGTCAACCGCGACGGCCACGATTCGGGAGGCGTTGGCGGAGATGCCTGTCACCTATCCCGTCCACCAGCGGGCTGAGGTGTCGCCGTGAGGGCGCGTGTTCAGGCCGTGGCCCTGGCCGTCGCCTGCTGGACCTTACTCATCCCACTCGCCATGTATCGGGGGCTGCTATGAGCCGCATCGTCTTCCTTGATCTGGAAACCACCGGGCTCGACCCGGCCCGGCATGAGGTGTGGGAGATCGGTCTGATCGACACGTCTCTCTACTCGACGCCGCGTAGCGACATCATGTTCATGACGATGAGCGAAGCTCACTTGTGGCGGATCTATCCCGACCTCGCGAAGGCGGACCCGGCCGCGCTCACCAAGAACCAGTTCTACCGGGTCACCGAGAACACGCGGACGCCCGGCGACGGGAACGTCCAAACCGGGCATGTGTGTGACCTCGCTGCTGATGCGTGCCCGCAGCTCAAGCACATGATCGGGGAAGACCGCCATTTTCACTGGTCGCCTGCCCCGGTGGTTGCTGAGACCCTTGCGCGGATACTCGACGGCGCTGTCGTGGTCGGCGCGAACCCGAGCTTCGACCGGGACTTCCTGCGCCCGTTCCTCGCCGCGAACGGGCACGCCTACACGGCGCACTACCGGCCGATCTGCATCACCGCTGTCGGGTTCGGGTTCCTGTACGGGCGGCACGGACGCCCCGGCGACATCGCCGCGGTGCCGGATCTGGACTGGCCGCTGTCCTCGGACCAGGTGTCGCGGGCTCTCGGTGTTGACCCGGACAAGTACGAGCGGCACACCGCGCTTGGTGACGCCGCGTGGGTTCGCGCCCAATGGGACGCCATCATCGGAGGCGGCCATGCCTGACGAGATCCCCGACGCCCCGGAGGGCTGGCCCAGCGCCGACCCCGACTCAATAGTTCGTGCCCGCAACGACGGTGGCGTGCGTGCCCTCATCGCCCGCGCCATGTGGAAGCGGGACTACCAGCCGGGCGCCGAGGCGAACATCGGCGGGATGGTGTACGAGATCGCCGACCGCGTCGCCGAGCAGGCCGTCCCGGAGATCGAGCGGCGCGCTCTCCGAAACGCAGCCGATGCACTGCTGGCGGCTGGTTTCCATGAGGACCGCTGCTCTTACGGCCCGCCCGGCACATGCGACTGCTCGCTCGGTGAGCACTATCGGTGGCTGATCGCCAGGGCCAGGGGCTGACTCGATGGCGTCGCTGCTGATCGTCCGCCGCGGGGCCGACATTGTGGGCCAGTGTGACGAGCTGTGCTACGACGCGAAACACCCAAAGTGCGTTTGCCGGGCGTGCGGAGGCCGCAATCACGGCGTCGGCCTGGAACAGGCAGCGCTCAACACGCGGACCCTCGTCACCGAATGGGACGCCCGCGAAGGCGCGTACGTGTGCGAGCTCGCCGACGCCGTTCAGAACCTCACGTTGTTCCCGCTTCCCCCACAAGGCCGCGGAACCGTGACCATCAGCTCGCCGCCGGGCGTCAACGTCAGCCCTGCCTCGATCCAGATGACTAGAGGCACGACGACCCAGGGCAGCGAAGGCCGGAGAGGGGACTTGATCTAGATGCCGTCCCCCGTGACCCGTTCAAACACCGGGTGGAACCGGTGGCCTGCGCCCGGCGGCAACTACTCGTCGGTGTCGCCAACGGTTCGCTGCTGGCGGCGCTTGTATGCACGGACCTTCCGCGCCATGTGAGCGCGCAGGTCGTCGGACTTGGACGTGCCCTCTGCTTCGCAGGCTTCTCCGTAGTCGCGCCATAGATCGTCGTCTACGCGGATGACTCGGTTGGGTGTCTTGGGCTTGTTGGGCACCCGCAGGATCTTAGCGGGTGCATTTGCAGAAACTTCACTCTCGGAGTTGTGGTGCATATGCACCATGCTACAGTGGTGCATATGCACCGAGCAACGCCGAGCGCACCGGACAGGGAGAAGAGATGACGGTCATGGCCACCGAACCCGATCGACCTTCGAGGCCGCGACCTATGTCGCCGCCCAGATCGCCAGCGCGTACGCGGACCCCCGTTACGCCTTGGTCCACACGAGTGACGGTCGGATCGGACGCGACCTCGCGAAGCTGCTGGCCGCCCTCATGGTCGAGCGCGGCATCAGGTTCGGCGCGGCGCTCACGCTCGTGCTTGAGGACGAGCGTGTGAGCCAATACGACCGGGCCGACGATGTTCGTGACGAGGCCGTACATGGCTTCCTCAGCTTGCAGGAGATGGCCTGACGCCGCGCCTTCCGGGACTGACGCTGCGTCCGGGCGGCCCACCCCGCGGGCCGTCCCACGAGTGCAGCGAGGAAGACCTGAAGTGGGCGGGCGTCCGGTGACCGCGGAGAGCGCCAATGGCGGGGATCGCTTCGCGGCGATGTCCCCAGGGCAGCTCGACTACTGGGTCCGGGAGATCGCGCCCATCCTGGTCGCCATGCGTGAGCGTTCCGTGGACCGGGCCCGGCAGCGGGCCTTGGAGATGATCCGCCGCCCACTGCGGCGAGACGAGACCACCGAGGAGTGAACCATGGCCGACGCCAGCATCATCGATATTGTCGGGCCCGTGGCGGCCCAGGAATTCGACAGCGCCCAGGACCACTACAAGCCCGGCTTGATCGCTTGGGCGCGCAAGCTACCGGAACTCACCGACGAGCAGTTCCTCACCCAGTGCACTCACGCGATCTACGAATCCGCGCTCGTCAGCAGGTTCCGCGGGAACTGGGACCACGAGCACTTCAAGGCCACGGCGTGCTTCTACGACGCCAAACGCCGGCACGTCGCCGCCGGGCACTCGTCCGACTGCCGGGGCGGCACCCTCTACGCGCAGGGACACGCCGCGGCGATGCGGTCCGCCGGGTATACCCCGTCCCCTCTGAGCGCGTGCACATGCGGAGTCGAGGAGGCGTGAGCATGCCCGTCGTGTCTGTGCTCGCCGCCCCCAGTGGCGTTGAACTGCCCGGCGTCCCGTTCGGGGACCTCGGCTCCTTCAGCCAATGGTTGGACACGGTCCTTCCGGTCAGCCGGTGGGTCGCTGGTGTCCAGGGGGCCGGGATCACCGTTCATGTGTGCGGCCAGGACACCCGGATCCCGGAGGGGTGTCGCCACCTGGACGTGCCGCTGACCGATAGTGAGTACGCCCGATTTGAGCAGGCATTCGTGGACGCCATCGACAGGAGTAGCCATGGCCAAGCCTGATCCGCTCGACGTTCGCGCCTACAACGTCGCGCTCAAGCGGCACCGGGATGGCGCCGTCCGCGAGGCCGCCGACCTGGAACGGACCGTCCGCCGGATACTCGACGACCTCCGTCGCGGAGGCCGCTCCACCACAAGCGACGGACGCAGCGCCCTCCACACCGCGGGCATGCTCATGGAGAAGCTGGTCGCGTTGGAGACGCTCCAGCAGGACGCCGAACACTTCACCGTCGAGACATGAACACGCGCTACCCGGACTGCACCTGCTGGGCACCCGACGACGCCGAGCCCGAAGACCACGACACCGACTGCGCAGAGAACCCCGGCGCCAGGAGGAGTGACCATGCCTGAGAGCACTATCGCGCTCAGCGAGCGCCTCGCCATCCGTGACCGTCTCAAGGCCACCCTCACCGGAGCGCAGCGGCAGCGTGATCGGCGACCGGACATCATCGACACGCCGCACGGCCCCGAATGCGAGTGGGTGCGGTACGAGCGGAACGTGATGCTCGACGCGGTAAACGCGGAACGGGCCGAGCTCGGAAAGCCCCCTGCGCTGATCAACGAGGTCGAGTCCATGGACAGGATGGCGGCTGGGCACGTGGACTACACCGACAAGTTCAGCCTGTACTGCACCGAACTCGTGGTCGACCGGCCATGAACCCTGCGCTACCCTGCGGCTCCGCCGCTCTCAGCGGCGTCGTCCGGGCCGTGCAGCAGACGGAGGTCCACCAGTTCGGCGACCTCCTCAATGTCCCGGCAGTACCCGAGCAGGCGCCCGTGGCGGGTCACTAGGAAAAACACGTCCCCTGGCTTGGCATCGCGGTGGCGGCGCCGCGCGTACGCCACATCGACGGGCTGGAGCTCGACGGGTTCGACCCGGACACCGTCCGGGCCCACCAGGAAGCCGCTCCCCGCCATCCGCCAAGTGTGCACCGGGCAGGCACAGAAGGCACAAGGGGGGCGTCGCATTGCAACTATTGCCTGCCCAATTACCAAGAGCCGACATTGCCGCAGGTCAGGACCGTCCAACCTAACGATCTTGGCAGGCAATACCAAGCTAAGCAAACCTGTGAGTGTGTAGCGGCCTACACTCGACACCATGAGCGCGCAGCCCATCCACGAGGAGCCGGACGACCGGGATCCGCAGGTCATCCACGACCGGCTCCCCGAAAGCGTGCGCGCCAAGTTCCTCACCGAGTACCACGCCGCGGTTGATCGTTCACATGACCTGAGCGGGTACCGGGAACTCCGCGAGCTGCTGAAGACGTGGAGCGTCCTCGCCGCCGCTTACGCGAAGCCGGACTTTCATCAGCGTTATCAGGACGTCCGCGACGGTGTTGGAGAGTATGTCTCCATGGATGAGGTCTTCTCCCGCCACGAAGCGTGAGCGCCTACCGGACGGTCTTCACCGCCGAGGCCGACGTGGAAGTGCGGGGTCTGCCGAAGCGGCCCTCGGTAGCGCTGTACAACACACTCGTTGAGATCAGCCGCGACCCGTGGCAGAAGACCCACGTCGACCCTCTGAAAGAGGATGAGTCGTTCCGGTTCGAGTTGTTCGACGGCGGCGACGGAGTCGTGCACCTGCAGATCAACGAGGAAGACCGCATCGTCATCGTGCAAGGGATCACCTGGGTCGGCTAGCCGTACACCTTGTGGTGCTTCTTACGGTTCCGCCAGTTCCTCCACGACTGCCACGACCGGACCGTCACCCACCAGCACACGTAGAAGATCCCCCACATCCCGCACGTGAAGATCGTCAACGTCCAATGGAGTCCGTGCCCGGTCCAGGACATGCCGCGCTTCGCCCGCACCGGCGAAGGCGGCGCTTGCACGTACACGACCTGAGGCTGCTGTTGCGGCATGGGCGGCGGTGGCATCTGCCCGGGGTACTGCGCCTGCGCCGGCGGCTGGTACGGGTCGTTCGGGTCACGAGGAAGCGGCGGCAAGCCCAAGACGGTGCTCTTTCCAGTGAGGGGAAGACCGCCATTCTGAAGCGCGCAGGCTCGGCCTGGTTCCGTAACCAGGAGGAACGGCCGCACCCGGACGCGGCGACAACCAACCAGTGAGCAGCGCGTCACTCGGCGGGGACCCAGCCGACCGCGTCGCACTCCCCGCACCGGGACAGCCCCCGCCCGGCCGCACGCTCCCGGACAACGTGCACCCGCGCACGCTCCTTGCCGGCCTCCGTGCATGCCGCGCCCGGCGCCGCATCGCACACCGTGCAGGGAGCCTTATCCGCGGCGAGAGAACTCCCGTCTGACGGCGCCCACGCCGACCCCTCACACACCGGGCAGCGGCGCAGCACCAACGCGGTAGCCAAGGCACGGAGACGGTGCGGAACCTCACGCGGCAGATCGCTACTCGTGGCGATACAAGCCTCACCCGGGGCCGCGAGACACGCGGCACAGCGGACCGACAGCGGGTTCGTCACACACTAATCGTCCCAGATCAGACCGCTGTACGCCCGTTGATCAAGGCCCGCCCCCGCCGGGGGCACGTCCATGCTGCCCGCCGCTACAGTCTCACGACCGCGACCGACCGGCCCGTAATCGCTGTTGCTGCCTTACACAGTGGCGGGATATGCGAACCATCGGAACTCGCGACCTTCGCCGCCACCTCGGCGAACGACGCCGTAGCGACCACGAACGCGTCAATCAGGTTCTCGTGCCCATCCAACGAGGTCTCGGCCAGCAGTTGAGCGGCTCGTTCCGCCACCGCACGGGTCGCATCCACCACCGTCACCACAGACAACGCGTAGTCGAACGCTGGACTGCTCGCGGAGTAGTGCTGTTCCGCCAACGTCAGCACACTGATCACCGGAACGAACCCATCCTCGGCCGCAGCCACCAGAACCGCGCGCATCATTCGGTTACGGGCCGCGAGCAGAGCGAGCCCTTGGGCGTCCAGAACGAACGCGTGAGACGGCAACACCGGTGGTCGGCGCTCTACTCCTGCCCGCGCCACACCTGCCGTCCCTTCTCCAACTCGTCCTCAGTCAGCGGGCCAGCCTTTTCATCTGCGGCTTCCAGGAAGTCACCGACTCGCTGCCGGGCCAACCAGTCACGCAGCAATCGCTCGACCAAGCTGCCCAAGGGTTCGTCACCCGACTGTTCCTCAGCCTCAGCGGCGAGATCATCGTCAACCAGCACTGTCCGCATTGAGACAGCATCCCCGCCCGGTCGAACTTCACCTTCGGCCGGCTCACTCCTCGTCCAGTGCAGAACCAGATTTTGCAGCGCCGCCTCGGTCGGCGTGGGTCCTTCCCGAGCCCACTGGATCAGCGCCTCGTAAGCCGATGCTGAAGGAGCAGCGGCGGCTGCAGCGACGAGCCGCGCGAGAGCCTCCATCTTTCCGCTCCCGGGAGGCCCCAGACGAACAAGATCATCAGACTCGGCTTGTTCACTTAGCAGTGGGTCGTCCGCAGCCATCGCGGACTCTCTCGACTGTGACGGCTTGCTCATAGCACCTCCTCCCTGTCTCGCATCTCGCGCTAAGGCTACGGGCCGGATCGCCTGTCGCGTACGAGGTATCGGCCGTCAATTCCTGCGCTGGCTAGTCCTGGCTAGCCTGCCGCAACCGGCCCCAGCCGTGAACCGATCACCACACACGGGCACGAACCAGGCATGGCCTCGGATGACGAGATCATCACCAGCGCTCAACTGAAACGCGACCTCCTCAAACAAGCCCGTCGCCTTGGACAACACATCAAGCACATCCGCGAAGGCGAACATCGGCAGCTTGATGCACTCGTCGACCAACTCGCAGAACTGCACAGCGACGATGATGCGTGTCTCAAAGCCCGCCGACGCTGGAGAGATCTACCGGAACGGCCTTGGGGCGCCCAGTACGCGCCATGGTGGGAACGCCTCTGGTGGTGGATCAGACACAAGCTCCCATCACAGCGCTAGCGGTGCAGCCTAGCTGCCACCAGCGGCTCAGTCCTCAGTGTCGAGGATGACCCGAACCCGCCGTTCCCAGTGCGCCGGCCCCTCCATAGTCTCCCCGCCAGGTCGTCCACACCCGCAACTCCAGACCTCCCCATGGTCGACCCCCTCGACCGGCGGCCAGAACTTGAACAGGATCTCCTTGATGCTCGGCTCACCGCCAGTTCGTAGCGCACTCGTCCAAGGTTCGATCACGAACTGCAACGGCTCTCCCGCAGGCACGATGCTCGGGAGGGACAACGGAGTCAAGGACTCCCCGGCCCGCCCGTAGGCCCGGACTCTGTACGACCTGCGCACCCTGATCGTTCCGTAGAGAGCGCCCATGCCCAGTTGCCAAGCACCCCCGACCACCGCCTCGATCTCGGGTGGCAACTCGGGAGCGAGTTCCTCGTGGCGGCGCTGCTTCTCGTCGGTGCGCCGGTCAGACTCGATCTCACGGAGCCGACGCGCCTCATCCGCCGAGTCCCTCGAAGCTGCCGCCGACCGTCGCGAGTAGACAATCGCCCACACCGACACACCGAACCCAGCAGCAGCGACCACCAGAGCCGCCAACGCGATCAAATCCGACGTGTCCATGCCGCCCCTCTGCGTCAACGGATCGGGGCGACAACTGCCGCCCCAAGGCCCCCGCCGCCGGATGCTAGCCACAAAGCAACCCCACCCACAGCGAACCCGCCGATCACGTACAAACGGAGCCGTCCGTCAACTAGCCAGGCGCCACCGTGGAGCGATCACCGTCGCCGGGCACCCCACTCCGACCGACGAATTCACCCAGCCGACCGATGCTGCTTCTGCCTGACATCGTTGAGAGCGAGCCAGAGACGCTCGGCAGAGTCTTCAAAATCCGTGTCTTGGCGCACGACCCTCATGATGGCGATCATGGTCTCCCGCTCAGCCACGCTCATGTCTGGCGTGACCCAAATATGACGTTCCCACGCCGCGAGGTCTCGTAGATCGACCGAAGCCGGGATCTCGACGTGCTCGTGCACAGCAGGTGCGATCTCCACCGAGAACGAATCCTCCGGGACCTCAAGGTCAAGAGCGATGAAGTCTCGTGCCGTCTCCTCAGCCTCAGACAGGTCATCGACCTGGGTGACACCCAGACCTTCGATGTGCAGCTCATACCCATGGTCCCACCGCTTGGGTCGGACTGTGTAAGTCGTCGTCACTGCAACCATCCCTCCGGAAGGCAGGCCATGCGGTCGATGGTGCCCCTCACCACGCCCGCCGAGACCACTCGATGCCTCGGGACGTTGGCCGAGTGCTCACCGCACGGGCAGATCCACTTGGTATGCCTTCCCCTGTCCGATTTGATCTCGCAGTCGTGCCGCTGGAGCGCCCGGTTCAGGTCCCATAACCTCATCGCCTTCGGCATGAGGCTAAAGCTAGGCGAACCGAGTGGGCAAGCACTGCTGAACTGGGCAAGTGCAACCGGCCGTGACCGTACACGGTCGGGCCGCTAGGGCATCCATGCCCGTGTGTCGCCCTGCGTGCAGCCGACTGGCGAACGGCGGTCATCCTGCTAAAATGACAAGCAGTGACCAGCCAAAGTCCTCCCACACGGGAGGCGGCCTCTCCGGAGGTGGCAGCGGTTATCCATAGCCACTGCAGCGTGGCCCCCTTGGGGAAGGGACGCCACGCGCAGATTGGACTCCCTCCGCCGCTGTGGCGTCAGACTGCGGGATGAGCAGGCTGAAGGTTCGAGGGGCTCACCCCGGTGCCCGACAATGACTGGCGCAGCACACGCGCCCGACTCGCCGCCCTGAAGCGGTACTACCCGAACGACCTTGAACTCGTAGCTGACCTTCGGCGCGATCTGAAGCTGAAGCACGCCCGCTCCTACATCGCACGGCTGCACTCGGAACAGCCAACGCTGGATGCAGAGGACCTTCAGGAACTCGCGGATCTCCTGCTCTCCCCTCCCTTCAAGGGAGGTGAACATGCCACCGCCGGATAGAAGCAACGGCCCCCAGGACAAGCCTGAGAGCCGTAAGCGCTTCGGTCGCCTCCACAGCAACCAGCACCGCCAGAATAGCCCAAGAAGCGTCTCGGGTCCGTCATCGACGCTCGGTTCCGGCGGTGGTCGTGCACCGTTGTGACCTCGACGCCGAAGACTGCCTGACGGACCACATCTGCGCCAACCTGGACGGCGCGCGCAGGACCGCGGAAGGCAAACGACAGTGGTCCGCGCGCTGTCCGGTCTGCGCTCGCCCAGACGAGAACAAGCGGACGCTGAGCCTCACGGCTGGCGGATCGCAGCGCATCATCTGGATGTGCCATCGAGGCTGCGCTCCCGCCGACGTGAAGCGCGCGATGACCGCTCGCGGCATCTCTCTGCGCTGCGTCTCCTGGATCCCTGGCGCGCGGGCGGCTGAGAGCCCAGCGGAGCGATCGGCCCGCGAGGAACTCGAAGAACTTAAGGGCTGGCTTGAAGGGTTGATCGCCGGGACCACCGCAGGTGGCGAACTTCGACTGGCGATCGGGATGCGCATCTGGGAGTCCGACGCGAAGACCGCCGCGACCAAGCTCGGGATCTCCCGCCGAACCTACTACCGCAGGAGACCACAATGATCTTGTGCCAGAAATGGCACACCTCAAGCCTGGCGGCTGCGCCAAAAGTGGCACTGAACCGCGATCTTGTGCCAAAAATGGCACGGCGAAACCTCGGGCTGACCTGCACTACTTGACGACCGAGCGACCGAGGAGTACACCACATGTCGTCAGACCACCCCATAGGTTGGCTCTCATGCGCGACCTAGGGGCAGACCCCCCGTTCGAGACGACCGGTGACGGCTTCAGCCTCGCGGCGGGCTCCAAGATGGTCACGCCAGCCGAGTTCCCCACCCCGTCGCCGCTGGAACTGGTGATGCCGGTGGTCGCGGAGGCGCTTCGGCTCGCGGCGGCCGACGACGGTTCGCTTCTCGACTTCAACGTCCGCGTGTTCTACGACGCGCACGTCACGCGGGCGATGGAACGCGAGCCCGATGATCCGCCGCTGCGGTACGACGCGTTCACGTTCATGACGCTGATGGACGCGTTCCACTGGCTGGAAGCGAAGGGGTACCTCGCGCACCGCGGGAACGGCGACAGCTACGACTACTGGCTAGCGTCGCCGACGTAGGCGCCCTAGATGAGCGCGCTTCCGTCGTGGGCGCGGATGAAAGGGCCGTCCTCACGCAGTGCGTCGGACACCCTGACAGCTCTTGCCTCCGGCATGATCGCCTCCGCCTCCGAGGGAAGAAGCCATGCCACCGATGATGCTTCATCCGTGGGCCGCGGCTCCCCGCCGATCGGGCGGCAGAGGATCGCCAGGGAGACGACACCAAGCTTCATGTTCTTGTAGACACCGGTCAGCCGTTCAGGCTCGACCTTGACTCCGGTCTCCTCAAGGACCTCGCGCACGACACCGTCCTGGGGCGTTTCCCCGAGTTCCAGCACTCCCCCAGGGGGGACCCACCGGCCATCGTCGCTTCGCTTGATGGCCAGGATGCGACCGTCTTCGCGGCGAACAATGCCCGTCACGCTGACCGAATGCAGCGGTAGCTCAGAGGTCACTCTTCGGCCGTCCATTCGTACGCCAGCTTCCACATCTGACTGGGGAAAACGTTGATCACTACTTCGAGGGGTTGGGCTGCCCGGTCGAGGGCGAACCGGGTCACTTCCAGCACGTACTGGGCGCTGCTCAAGCGAAGGAATTCGGCCTCTTCGTCCGTCGGGCGCCGCGACTCAATCTCTTCCATGAAGCGCACGACACGGTGGCCGCGCTCGGCCAGCCGCTCATAGAACCCTGAAGGTCCAGTGTCAGGGAAGGCCGTGTCGACGCTGCCTGCGACTGACATTGGGGTGTACGAGGCAGCCCACTGCACCGGGCGGTCGTCTGCGAACATGTGCCTCTTCCGGATCAGCGTCTTCTCGCCGGCAGGAAGCTCAAGTCGTTTCGCCACGTCCGCCGGGGGCTCGATCTCCTCCGCTTGGACGAGTTCGGTGCGAGGAACGAGACCGGCCTTCTGGAGTCCCTCGGCGAAGCTGCTCCCTGACCCACGCCCGCGCGGCGGCACGCGGCGGACACGCTTCACCGTAGGCGGGACCTCGATGACGAAGGACCCAACGCCCTTCTCGATGCGGATCAGTCCCTCTCCTTCCAGGACCTGCATCGCTCGGCTGATCGAAGTCTGGTTGAGCCCGTACTTGCGCGCGAGTTCAGGCTGACTCGGCAGGGCTGCTCCGGGGCCGTACGACCCACGAAAGATCGCTTCTCGGAGATCATCGGCGACCTGCCGGTAGCGCGATCTTGGCCGCTGCACGGGCACGAACTCCCCCTTAGTCAGGTGGCTATGACATGGACCCTAGCGCGCCAACGGCACAAATCGCTGTTTTCGCAGGTCATGCGCCAAGAAACACGTTGCCGTTGTGTACCTATGACATATGTGTTAAGTTCCTCGCATGGAGACCGCACCGAGCATCCCGACCGCTGAGCCCGTGGAGCCCATGTCCGCCGAACCGGCGTTCATGGATGTCCCGGACGTGGTCGTGATCCTCGGCCGGTCGAAGGAGTACCTCTACGCCGGACTCCGCGAGGGCCGATTCCCTGGCGTGAAGTTCGGCCGCACGTGGGGCATCCCCCGAGCCTTCATCCGCAGCTTCATCGCCGACGTGGTGGAACTCGGCCTCACGACAAGCTTCGAGGACTACGCCGCCAAGTGGATCGCCCAGGCCCGAGAGGGAGTGGCCACGGTGACCGAGGTGGCGGCATGAGCGCCGAGCGACCCACCTACAACGTCCGGCTCATCCCGTGGGAGCACGGCTACGAGGTGCACGTCGACTGTGTGGGCGTCACCCAGGCCAGCGACCGGAACGACATCGAGGAGATGGCCCGCGACTTCGTCGCCACCGAGTTCGACGTGCCAGCCGATTCCTTCGACCTTGCCATCTCGGACGGCGCGGCATGAACCCCTACCGGAAGGACCACCGCATGTTCGGTCGGAGAAGCGACCGCACCACCGACCACGACCTCAACGCCCACGACGTGTTCTACGGCCCCGTCGGGTCCGGGAAAACCAGCCTCGCCCGCACCTACATGGAAGAGGACGACCTCGAACGCGACGGCGTGGAGACCTGGGTGATCGACCCGTTCCTCGCCATGGCCGAGTGCCGCCACAAGGTCGACCGGTACGTCCGCGAATTCGGCGAAATCGACGAGACCCTGGCATTCCTGCTCGCGGAGACGTACTCCCGCGCGGAGTTGATCGCCGGTCTCGGGATCAAGGGGTTCGCGGTCGGCGACCAGCGCCACGACCTGCCGCTGATCTCGGTGACCATCGCGGACGCCGACGCGGTCCTGCGTGACCTCCGGCGTGGCCGCGCGGTCGAGCAGGTGATGCGGATGTCGCGCCGCGCCGGGATCAAGTTCCGGCTCGTGGTCCTGGACCTGTCGCTTCTGTCGTTCGGCAGCTCGGAAGTGATCCGGTCCTCGGCCGTCAACGGCAACGTGCTCGCTTGCGAGAAGGCGTCCGCCTGATGAGCGCCAACGACACGGCCGAGCAGCCCGCCGCGGAGGCGACCGACGAGCGCAGTCCCTTTGAGAAGTGGGTGGAGCGTGTCGGGGCGTACTGGGGCCAGTCCCTGGTCGACGCCTTCCGAACGGTCTTCCCACCGCGAGAGGACAACCGATGACATCCGCCACCAACACCACCGTTGCTGACATCGCGGCCTGCCAGTTCCCCGACGGCACCGTCGTGACCGTCACCGCGACCGCGAACTGGTTCGCCTTCCACGAGGCGCACCGTGGCGGGTACGAGGCGTCGTTCCAACTGATCGATGGAACGTCCGTCCCCGCGCGCCTCACCGCCCGCGAGTACCGGGTCCTCGGCGCCGACATGGGGCCGACCATCAAGGACTGCCGCCCGCAGCGCCTCACGGTCACCGGCCGGGTGGCATGGGTGGATGACGCGCCCACCGTCGTGGTGACCGACGTGGAGCGGCTCGCCTCGGAGCCGTGCGAATCGCTGGAGACCCTGCGGCTGCAGGGACTTCGCTCTGCCGCGACCCTCCGGGACCGCGCGTCGTGAACTCCTCCGTCGCCCTGCCGGGCCCTGTGCCAGCCCCGTGCGGCGGGGCGGCGGAGGTCTACCCCGAAAGGAGCGCAGCCCATGTGGCACGAGTGCCCGACGTGCGGTTCGTCGTTCGACGAGGCCGCGGACGCGCAGACCTGCTGCCCGTCCTGAACAGCAGTGAGCCCCGCCCGGTGATGCAACACCGGGACGGGGCCGACGAGACCGCCACCAACCCCACGCAAATGAAGAAGGAGAACTGGCCTCATGGCCGAGGATACCAAGAACGGCAACGGCAGACCGACCGCGCCGACCTCCAGCATGTGGGGGAAGAAGGGCCGCGGGTACCCGGAGCTGGCAAGGGGCGGGAAGAAATGACCGCCCTCGACCCGGGAGTCCGTGAGTTGCTCGCGGCCATCCGAGACATGCTCGCCCTGCCGTACCCCTCGGACGCGGACCCGGCCGACCGGGTCAAGCGGAATGACCTGTTGGACATGCGCCGGAGCCTGGTCGTCGGCACGCTGAACGCGCTGGTCGACAGGGACGCCGACAGTCACATGGTCGAGGCGGCTGCGCAGACCCTCCGCGAGGACCTGGACCAGCGGCCCCCCACCTACGTCACCGAGGACGGGGAGGCGGACCGATGACCGTCCCCGGACCGGCCGTAGATCTCCGCGCGGTCGAGCAGGACATCGCCGCAGTCCTCCTCGCGTACGGTCTCGGCGGACATAACACCGTCCAGGTCGCCGCCTCCGAGATCGAGCAGGGCGGCCACATCGCCGGGCTCACCGTCAGCGCCCTCGCCTACACCCGCCCGCCGGGCCTGCCCACCGAGGAGCCCGAACGCGACCCGTTCGGCCCCCTCGCCGACCAGCTCACGGCGGAGGCGACGTCATGATCCCCAGCGTCTCCACCCTGGTCGAGCGGAACATGACCGGCTCCCGACTCTTGTCGACCCGGCCGAAGCCGCTGTGCCCGGACCACCGCTGCGAGCTGGAGGGCGGTCACGTCCAGTACCGGTGCCCGCGCGGGCACCGTGTGCAGGCCGCGGACCTGAACCGGGAGGTGACCCGGTGAACATCCTCCGCCGCCTCATCCACGCCCTCACCGGCCGCCACCCCTGGCAGATCCAGCCCGCCGACCGCGACATCACCGGGCGGGTCCTCGGACCGTGGCGGTACTGCCCGATCTGCGGCACCACCGTCGTGCTGCTGAACGAGCCGCCCGCCGACCACCCCGAGTCGATGACCGCCGAACTCCCGCCCGAGCAGGAGGAGTGGCTCGCCGCGGTCGACCGGGAGCTGTGGGCGAAGGAGGCGGTCTAGCCATGGAAGCTTTCCTGCTGCCCGCGGGCACCAGCCCGACCGACAAGCAGATCGTCGTGAACGGGCGCTTTCTCGACAACCTCGGCCCGGTCGGCGACGGCCACCACGCCGAGACCGGCGACTGGTACCTCTTCCTCGGCGCCGACAACTACTGGAAAAGCGCCCAGGTCGTGCAGGTCCGCGACCACGGCCACCAGGTCCGCTTCATGGGCGCCCGCCAGTGGATGCCAGTGCGCGGCATGACCGCACTGCGGGAGCCGCCGCGATGAGCCGGCAGACACAGAAGCCGAAGCCGCTTCCCCGCAAGCCAGATCCGACTACCGATCGCCGGACCCCGTCCGGTCGTCCCCTCCCCTACTAGGAGACCTAGTCATGACCGCCCGCCAGCTCCGCCGCGTGACCCCGGTCGCCTCCGGACCGCCGATGACGCCGACCTACCCGGCGCCCGCACAGCGGCCGGTCAACCCATGCCGCCGCGACCCGGACCTGTTCTTCTCCGACGACCCCGACGACATCGAAGCCGCCAAGAACATCTGCGGCGGATGCCCCTCCAGGTTGGCGTGCCTCACCTACGCCAACGACCACGAGCTCTACCACGGCGTGTGGGGCGGGCTCACCGGCGACGAGCGGCTCCACCAGATCAGCGGCGGGTCGAAGCAGTGCCACGGCTGCCAGATGGTGCGGCCCCTTGGCCTGTTCCACCGGAACGCCAGGGACGGCTACAGCAGCCAGTGCAAGACGTGCGAGAAGCGGAGAGACGCCGAGCGCAACGCGCTCCGCAAGCCGCAGCTCGACGCCTACAAGCGTGCAGCGCGCCAGAGGAAGCGGGAGGCCGCGGCATGAACATCCCCACCCCCGCCGAGATCTCCGCCGCGGCGACCGGCGCGTGGCCGTACCTGGTGTCGGGCGGCATCGTCCTCGCCGGTGCGCTCGGCTGGACCGCGTACCTGGCGCGCCGGCCCGAGCGCACCGGCGAGAAGATGACCTTGGAAAACAAGCTCACCTTCCTCGTCGCGATCATCATCGCCGGGGTCTGCGCCCAGGGCATGGGCCGGTTCTTCCTCGACAAGCTCGGGTTCCCGCTCACCCTCGTCATCGTTGTCGGTGGGGTCCTGGAACTGACCGCGTTCACCTGCGCGTTGCGGGCCCGCCGCAACGTCCGCGAGTCCGCCGACCACCGCGCCGGCGTCGACGGCGTCGCTGTGTGGGTCGTGACTGCCCTGTCCGGGGCGTTCTCCGCGATGGACGCCGATGGCCCCGAGGTCGCGGTGTTCCGGCTCATCATGCCGCTGCTGGCGGCGTGGCTGTGGGAACGGGGCATGTCGATCGAGCGCCGCAAGGCCCGCGGCGGCTCCAACATCCACCTGCGCCTCACCCCAGAGCGGGTGCTGGTGTGGCTCCGGATCGCAGAGCCGTCCGGGCGGACCGCGTCCGAGGTCGACGCCCACCGGCGCCTCACCCGGGTTGCAAAGGCCGCGGCGAAGGTCCGGGCGCTCCGCCGCGACGGCGCGCGGGACTGGCGCATCGAGGTCGCGCAGCACCGCCTCGACCGCGCTGTCCGGTCCGCCGTCGCGCACGCCGGACTCGCCGCGGACCCGGCGCGGCAGCAGGCGCTGATCGCTCAACTCGGCTCGATGTTCAACGCGGACGCGCTCGCGGACCTGTCCCCTGCCGCACCGTGGGAGGGGTTCACGTCGCTGGTTCAACGGACCGGGTTCACGGTTCAAGGCCACCAGTTCACGCCGGTCAGGTTCACGGCGCCGACGCGGGTTGTTCACGCGGAGGTTCAAGAGCCCGTCCACTCGGAGGTCCAAGCCCAGGTTCACGCCGACGTTCAGAACCACGGCGAGGAGGTCCACGAGCAGCGTCGTGAACTTGAACCGGGCTCCGGTCCTGAACCCGACCCGACCGCGTCCACTGAACCCGATGAAACCCAGGTTCATGAACCGCGCCCTACACAGACCACGAAGGTTCAGCGGCCCACGTTGAACCTTGGTGACCGCGCTGCGAAGAAGGCGCGCGAGGTTCAGGCCGTCGTGGACCTGATCCACGACCGCGGCTACGACGCCGTGACCCTGACCGTGGTTCAAAACGAGCTCGGGTTCAAGAAAGGCACCGCCTACAACCGGCTGACCGAGGCCCGTGAACTGGTGAACCAAGCCGTGAACCAGAAGGCGGTGAACCAGTGAGAGTCGAGACGATTCCGTCGAAGACCGGGCTGAAGACCGCTGCGGCATGGTCCCTGTGTGGCGTCGCCGTGAGCTTCTTCGCGGTGGTCACCCTGACGATCCCCGCCGAAGTGTGCGTGGCAGCTGCCTTAGCTGTTGCTGCGGCCACCGCCTTGTACATGGCGGGCTGGGTGGCGAGGGGGCGCACCGATGGCCGGTAAGCGCCGCGCAGACGGCAAGCCCACCCGCCGCGTCAACCGGGTCCACCGCCGCATGGAGCGCCTCAACCAGGCGCTCGCCGCGACCACCGACCCGCGAGAGCGGGTGGTGATCGCCGCCGACCACTACCGATCCGCGCTCGCCGCTCACCACGACCAGGCGAGCGCCGAGCGAGTCGTGACGTTCCTCGTGGAGGCCGGGAACCGGCTCTTCATCCAGTCGATCGGAGCCGACAAGTATGTCGACGCAGAGTGACACCGGGCGGGGGACCGCACAGTCCGCACAGTGCGGCCCGCACAGTGGAGACGAGCCGGTTGCCGGGGCCCAACGCGCAGGGCGCGCGGGCGCGCGCGAGAGTACCGCCGAAACCGCACAGTCACAACCCGACAGTGCGGAACCCGCGAAAGTCACGGCGAGTGACTACGCCGCCGAGGTCGGGTCGTGGATCAGGACCACCTTCACCCCGCCCGACTTCTGGTCGACCGACCGTCCCGCCCTGGAAAAGGTGTGGGCCTACGCCACCCGCGGCGAGTGGACCACCGAAGGCGGCGTGTTCCGCGCCGCCGGTCAGGTGTACGCCCTTGGCGTCGCGCTCCCGATCATCTTTGTCGCCCGGGCCGTGGACTTCGTCGTGGAGCGGCCCTCACGTCTCGCCGCCACCGCGGTCCTGCTGTGGCTGCTGTCCCGAGTTCCGCCGCTGGCGTGGCTCATCTGAAACCGAAAGGAGAGACCCGATGGGATGGGTCGTGCTACTGCCCACCGCCGCCGTGTGGTGGGTCATCAACCGGAAGGTCAGCCCCAAGCGCCCTGGCCTGGCGACCATGGTTTCGATCGCCACGATGGCCCTGGCATGGATCGCCGGGTGTGGGCTCGCGTACACGTTCGCTGGACGGTGGATCGCCACGATCGTGTCTTCCTGGGCTGGCGGCGGTCTCGCGAGGATCACCGGGGAGCCGGGCATCCGCGCTGGGTTCGTGATCGCGGTGACGTTGCTGGCGGTGCTGATCGCCGTCGTCGACATCGCGCAGGACAGGCGCGCGGACGGCGGCGCTCAGTTCTCAGCGTTCTTCATGCCGACGCTGCTGGCGTTGGTTGTGGGCGGAACGCTCGGTGAGACCGGCGGCGGTGCCGTCCAGTCCGTCACTAGCCAGGTCGCGATGCTCGTCAGTCAGATCGGCGGCGCGTGATGGACCCGTTCTTCGCGCTGATCATCGCGCTGTACATCGCGGGGAAGTTCACCAAGAACGTCGCCCAGGATGTGGCGTGGAAGGCGCGCGGGGAGGACCCGCCTTCGTACCGGCGCGAGCAGGAGCGGTGGAAGCGCAAGCAGGCCAAACGCGCCAAGGGCGACGGGCCGGGCCGACGCCTGCTGTTGAACGCCTGGGCGGACGCCTGCGCCGCGGGGGACGAGCGCCGGGCGCGGCTCGCGCAACGTGCTGCGGAACGCCGCCGCGCCCAGTGGGCTGAGGCCGACGCCGACGCTGTGGAGGCCGAGGCGCGGGAGATCAACGACCGCGTCGCCAGCCCGGCGACCGAACCGGTCTTCACGTGCGGTGGCTGCCAGCGCGAGATCGGGCAGTCCGAGGTCGCCGGGTACGCGCTGTCCGGTGACCCGCTCTGCCGGACCTGCCGTACCGCCCCCGCCGAGCCCACCGCAGACAAGGCCGCGGATGATGCGGAGACCTCCAAGGACACTCGGCGGCGCTGCCACGCCTGCGGATTCCTGAAAGACCCGGCCGACCTCCGCAACGCCGCCTGCTTCAGCTGTCCCGGCGACGAAGGCGCCAACGTCAACGCCTGCACCGACTGTCTCCAAGCCACCCGCGACCAGCAGGAGACCGCGGATCGGGCCTTCGAGAGCGACACGCACGTCGTCCGTGCCCGGGCCTCCACACAGCCCGCACCCGAGACCGAGGTCCCCTCGGCTCCAGACCACCCCGACGGCGCCACCGGCACTGTCACCAGTCTCGCCGAGTGGCGCAGCAAGGGTGCCACTCCACCACTCACCAGGGAGGACATCGTGTCCGAGTCCGGAGAAACCACCAACCTCGCCGCCGCCCTTCAATACGCGCAGAGCATGGCCCAGCAGTGCGCCGCGGGTGCGGTGTCATGCGAGACGAGCCGCGCGACCCTCACCGGGGGCGGGGTTTCGGGTGAAGCGATCACCCGTCTGCACCACGCAGAGGAGTCGCTGCAGAGGGCGCAGGCCGACTTCCTCGGCATGCACTCCGCGCTGATGCGTCAGGTCAACGTCAAGGACGCCTACCAGGCCGCGCCCGAAGCTGGCGACAAGAGCTTCCAAATGCAGGAGTAGCGCGGGATTGACGTCGAGTCCGGGCGCCCGTCTCGTACGGGCGCCTCACCCGACGCCACATCCCCGGAGACCCCGCACCCAAGACTCAGCCGAGGAGCAAGGCGATGTTCGTCAAGGTGGACCCGCCCAAGCGCGAGACTCCCGACACCGTCCCCCAGGTCGACGATGTCGTCGACGACGCGGAGGACGGTGCCGACCAGGAGCACGGGGACTGGGCGCCCGAGAGCGTCGGCGCCCGCCTCCAACGCAGCCTCCACGCCACCGCGTGGCGCTGCCGCCGCCCTCTCCTACCTCACCTCATCGCCGGAGGCGTAGCAGGCGGAGGTTTCGCCTCACAGGCCATCACAGCCGCCGGCGCGGTCAGCGCCCCCGGTATGGCCACCATCCTCGCCGGGCTCGCGTTCCCATCCGCCTTCGCAGCGGTGAAAGCCACCAAGCGGCATCGTCGCCGCCTCGGCCACCGCGTCCTGCTCGGCGGCCTGTTCGCCGCGGGCTGGCTCACCCTCGCCCCGTACGGCATCGGCGCCGGCGACCTCGCCGTGCTCGGCACCGTCGAGGTCGCGCTCGCCGCGCGGTGGTGGCAGCACGTCCGCCTCGGCTACCCCGCCCCCCAGGAACCGAACGTGGAGGAACCCGAAGTGGAACCGGTCAATAGAGCCACCCAGATCATCAGCGACTGGGCTGCGTACATCGGCGGACAAGGCTGTGCGCTGCCCGGGTCCGCGCTCACGCTGCCGATGCCGACCGAGCACGGCTACGCCTTCACAGCGCAGCTCGCCCGCGGTAAGCAATCCCTGCGGAGCGTCGTCGCCGCGCTCCCGATGATCTCCACCGGGCTGGAGGAACCGCTAGAGCACCTCATCGCCGAGTCCGCGCCACCCGACCCTGTGACCGGCAAGTCCTTTCCGTCGCGCTGCCGATTTCAGGTGGTCACACGATCGCCGGTCACCGGCAACGTGGACTTCGACGGGCCCCGCCGTGACGGCGGGCTGATCGGACTTGGCCCGTGGGCGGACGGATCTGGTGAGGCACAGACCCGGCTGTACACCGAAGGGTCGATGTGGTCCACCGTCATCATCGGTGAAACGGGCAGCGGTAAGTCCCGCGTCGCGGAGAACAAGGTCATCTCCGCGCTGTCTGGCGGTGACACCGTCTACTGGTATCTCGACCCGCAGGGCGGCGCCTCATCCCCGGCCCTGGCCAAGCACGCCGACTGGTTCGGCACCCTGCGAGACGCCGGAGACATGGCGAACGCAGCCGTCGCAATCTTGGACGCCCGCGGCGAGGAGAACTCGATCGAGGGATGGACCGGGTTCACCCCCTCACCGGATCGCCCCGGCCTGCTGATCGTGGTGGAGGAATGCCACGACCCGTTCGATCAGCCAACGTGGACGCCGCTGTGGACCCGGATAGCCCGGGAAGGCCGCAAGGTTGGGGTCGCTCTGCTCTGCCTGTCGCAGTACCCCGGGGTGAAGACGTTCGGGAGCGAGGAAGCCCTCCGTATGAACGTGATGGCGGGGAACACCATCGTCCTGCACACCACGTCCAACTCCGCAGGGCAGCTCATGCCGGGCTTGGACGTCGACCCGCAGACTCTCCCGAACATCCCGGGTTACTGCTACGTGCAAGGCAGCCCCCAGACCGGTACCCGTACCGCCCCGTTCCGGAACCGCAACACCACGCCAGAAGGCCGGAAGGATCTCGCGGAGCAGTGGCTTGCGCGGCAGCCTCAGCCGCGGCTGGACACTCTCGCGGTCACCGCGACGCTCGCTGCTGGGACGGCGTACCGGGACCGGCACACCTCCACCTCGTCGGGCCGTGCAGCGTCAGCCACGCGGGTGGAGGCGCTGCGGTCCGGGGCCCTGCCCGAGGACCTGCGCGCCCCGCAGCCAACGCCCGCGCGGGCGTCCGTGGGGGAGATGGGCAAACTCATCGAGTTCCCGCGCGCGCTCGTCCCTGCAGACCTGGAGTCCACGGCACCGCTCGCCCCGCGCGGCCCCCTGTCCGAGCTCACCGGGTCCCGTCTCGCGGTCGTCCAGGCCGTCGCCGCCGGCGCCACCCGCCCCAAAGAGATCGAGGCCGCGACCGGACTCAAGCACCGCCAGTGCGCGGACCTCCTCAAGGAACTCGTCGCCTCCGGACATCTGACCCAACCCCGGTACGGCCGCTACCAGGCCGCCGCCTGACTAGGAAGGACCCCTCATGCCCTCTCCCACCGCCAGCCCTGGCTCCTGGGACGCCGTCGACCGCGGCATCCTCCGCGCCGCCCAGGTCTCAGCCACATGCCGTCAGATCGCCGACGCGACTGGACTGACCGCTGACCTGGTGAAGAACCAGATCGAGGTCCACGTCCGGAACGGGTTGCTCGCACAGATCGTGAACGGCGGTGTCCGCTACCAACTCACCGTCGCGGGCTACAAGCGGCTGTTCGACCTCACCGACACCAACACCCGGCCCGGCCACCGAGCCGCGGCCTGAACCAGAAGGAGAACGTCTTGTCCCGTGACCGCCTGCTCGCCGACCTGGGAACCGCCGTCCGCCTACGCGACGACGCCCGCGCCCGCGCCCTGTTCCAGCAGTTGGAGCGCGAGCACCCGAACACTGCGGCGGAACTTCTCGCCCGGCTCGCGCTGCCTGCTGACCAGGTCGCGGCGATCACCGCCGCCTGACCGCGCCTGGTACTGCGTCCTGGCGCTCGACCACTGGGTGGTCGAGCGCCTCACGGACCACCAGACCTAGATCACCGAGACGAAAGCCAACCCGATGACCGACATCTCCACCTACACCCGCAGCACCGCCCCGCCATGGGCTGAGACCGTCGTCCACGCCATCCGGGCAGACGACCCGGGCAAGGCCCGCAAACTGTGGATGGACGCCGCCGCGAAGGCCGGCGCAGACCACGCCATCTACGCCGTAGCCGAACCCGGCCCCGGTCAGATCACGGTGGGAGAGGCGCCGCTCGTGTTCGGGAACCCGCTCCGTCATGGGTTCGCCTGGCGGTGCGGCGAATGCCTGGACACCTTCCGCCGCGGCGGCCCCGACCCGCACGCCGGCGTCAACTACACGACGCTGCATGCCGCGTCGAACGCCGCACGCAAACACTCGGCCGAGGGCCACACCGGGAGCGTGCCAGTACACGAGGTGACTCGGTGACCCTCGGACGCCTCGGCGGCGTGTACGCGGCTCTCCACGCAGGCCACATGGTGGGCGACTACTGGGCTCAAACGGCAAGGGCTGCGGAGGTGAAGGGTAAGCCTGGCCGTGACGGGCGACGTGCCTGCGCCACCCACGTAGCCACGCTCACTGCCACGCAGGCCGCGTTCCTCGCCGGCGCCAGCCTCGCCACCGGGGAGCAGCTCAACGTCCGCCGTGCCGTGCTCGGCCTCGCGGTGAACGCCGTGTCCCACTACGCCATCGACCGCCGCGACAACGGCGTCATGCCCGTCCTCTGCCGCGCCCTCCGCCGGTTCGGCAAGGACGACTACATGCGCACCGCCACCGGCGCGGCGCACCTTGACCAGGCTTGGCACATCGCATGGTGCGCCATCACCGCAGCCATCATCGCCGGAAAGGACTGACCCGGTGGACGGCGCATGACTGGCTGTTACACCGTACTCACCGAAGCACGCGCCGCCAGAAAACCGGCCGAGGAGGAACCATGGTCGTACTCGTATGGATCACGATTGCCGTCCTGGTGGTGGCGTTCCTCGTCCTCGTCGCGTTCACGGTCTGGGCATCGCAGCAGCTCTCCCGCCAGGCCGCCCAGGCAGAAGCGAAAGCTACCCGCCGCCTACACCCGGAAGCCGGCACTCAGACCCCCGGGTCTGGCGCGCCCCAAGGTGAGCAGCAGAACGGCCAATCCCAACCCGAGCACGAGGTCCCTGCGCAACTCCGCAAGGAGATCGACCACGCCCTCCACCTCGCAGAGATCGAGCACAACGCCCGCCAGTTCGCGATCATCTGGCGTTCCTACCGGCGCCTGGCCGCGATGTTCCCGGACGCAATGGATGACATCGTCAAGGACGAGATCGCACGGGCCGAGGAGCGTGACCGTGGCACCGACGAAACTTAGGGATTGGGAATTCACGGCAGCACTTTTCCTGCATCTGACCTGCGAAAATGAGAGAATAGAGCATGAGCGATCGCTTCACGCAGAACCAACTCAGCGAGAGGACGATCTACTCGATTGCGCCACCTGAGAACCGTCTCATCGCTCATAACGACCGCGTCTACCGGGTGGTGTCCGTGAGCCCGCCCGGCAACGAAGACGGTCAGGGCCTCTGGCATTGGACGCTCCGCCCCGAGCACCGCACCGGCCCAGACGAGCACTTCGAGGGCGACGAGCAGCGCTCCTGGCGAGTCCTGCCCGCCCACCACGCCGTCTGCGCGGAATGCGGTGAACCTGTGCCCTGCCGACGGCTCCGCGAGCAGTGGGCCGCGGTCCACGCTTCACGCCGCGCCAGAGACCTCATGTCCATTCCCGAGGGCGCTTGCTGGTCCTGCCGGGAGATGACCACCAACCGGCAGAGCGTCATCCTGTTCCCAGGGGAAAATCTGTTCCTGCCTGCGGGGCCGCCCGTCACGTTCCACACAGGCCGCCAAGCATGCCGACACTCCGCGATGGAGTACCAGGAGAAGTGGATCGCCGCCGACGTCACCCGCAAGCCATTGATCGACTGGGTCGATCCCTTCTCGGGGCACCCCAATCCGACGCAGCGGCGCCTCCTGGCGATGGCAGCCGCAGGCGAACTCCACTGTCACGGCACCCTCGTCTACCACGCCGGACCTGACACCGACCTATCCGCGATCTTGCGAGGGGAGGCGCGAGACACCGCCGAGTACCAGTGGTACCCGTCCAACCTGACCGCAGTTCAAGTGCGCTACTTGGATCCGCTGATCGCCTCGGGCCTCATCGTTAAACCTGTCCGGGGAGACCGCGGAGGGAGAGAAGGTGTCTACCGCCTCTCAGATGAGGGCTGGCGTACGCATCGCCAGTACCCGCCGAAGTCCAGCTAGGACGGCGGCAGGTATGGGCTCACAGAATGCGGATTCCGGGAACTTGACGATAGAAATCGAGGTCGCCGAATCGTGACCGAACTTGTCCCCCACGGCACCGAAGGTCTTCCGGTGGCCCGCCTACTCACGATCACCGGGCCTCCGAAGGGAACCGCCGACCCCTACGTGGCTTACAAAGACTCGCTCGACAGTCCCGAGTCCAAGACCACCATGACGAGGTGCCTCGACCGGATCGCATTAATGATTCTTGAGGCGGAGATCGGCGGGCCGCTCCCCCGAGACCACCCACCGGTGACCGGCGCAGGGCGTTCCTGGTGGCTCCTGCGATATGAGCACACCTCACGTATCCGCGCCCTACTGGTAGCAAGGGGCTGGTCACCCAGCAACGTCAATAAGCACCTGTCGGCGCTTCGCCGGGTCCTTGAAGAGTGCAAGTTCCTCGGCCTGATGACAGCAGACGAGTACGACGCGGCTGCCCGAATCAAGAACGTAGAGGCTAAGCGGGAGAAAGCTGGCCGGAGTCTCGACTCGGACGAACTGTTCTCGATGCTGCGCGTGTGCGCGAACGTTGATGGAGCGTCAGGGGTTCGCGATGCCGCTCTGATCTCTGTCCTTTGGTGCACGGGCGCGCGACGCGAAGAGGTCGCGAACATCCTGCTTGAGCGCTACGACGCTGGCGCCCGGGCGCTCCGCATCATCGGCAAGGGCAACAAAGAACGCACCGTGTACATCCATCCGCAGGTACTCCCCCACCTCAACGCCTGGCTGGCGTTGCTCGGGGCGCGCCGCGGTCCGATGTTCCGCCCGGTCGACCGGTGGGGCCATGTGCGTTCGGACTCAATGTCCAAGCGCGCGATCGGAATGGTGGTCGCCCGAGTTCGCGCCCGCGCAGGGCTACCGCCACTGTCCACCCACGACTTCCGCCACACCTTCATCGGTGACCTACTCGACAAGGGCGTGGACCTGGCTACGGTGCAGGCGCTCGTCGGGCACGCCTCTCCTGTCACTACCGCGTCCTACGATCGGCGACCAGAGCGCGTCAAACGCGAAGCCGTGGACAGCCTGGACTTCCCTGGGCCGCAGGCTGCTACCCCGCCCCTGGCGGATGACGACACCGAGGAGTGACCGCGTGGCAAACGAGGCGACTGGAACCGTCTACGCGCTCGTCGACCCGCGGACCAACGCCGTCCGCTACATCGGGGCCACCACCAGGCCGCTGAAAACCCGCTTGCAAGGGCATCTGAAGAGCCGCGTCCCGCGGGTGAAGGCATGGGTCGATGAACTCTCCGCATCGGATGTTATACCTCGAATCGAGGCCATCACCGAAGGAGTCGCCGCACGCGATCTCCAGGAGGCTGAACGAGCTGAGATCACTCGGCGCCTGATCGCGGGCGAAAAGCTCCTGAACGAGTCCGCCACCGCCACCGCCAGGAAGCACATCGAGCATCAGCGTCAGCTCGCTCGGCAGGAGCGCCACCGCGCGGCTTGGGAGCACGCCGCGCACCAAGTCCGCAACGCCGTGGGCGGGCCTCTCCCCCCAGGCGATATCACGCCGATCCCACTCAACGAGGCGGCTCGGACGGCCTACGGCTCCATGCTGCAGATCATGAACGCTCCAGATGAGGCGTTCGATTCTTCATGCGGCGACCGCAAGCTCAGCAGGAGCACCCACCTGATGCTGATGCGCGAAACCGCAGGCGAAGAACTCTGGCGATCCACTCAGGCAAGGTGGGGACGTCTACGGTCCGCGGCCGATAAGAGCTTTGACACGGTGCTCGCTGGGCGTGTGCACTCTGTATTCGCCAACCGCTGGACCGACCTGAACGTGGCTCCCCGCTATCTCGCGCTGGTGCCGTGGGGAATGGTGGCGGTCGGTCCGTGGGCAGCGCTTGCTGAACGCGCTGGCATGGATGCGTCGGGGCAGGACTTTATCGACTGGGTTTCCGATGATCCTTCAGTGCGCGAAGCGCTCACCGTTCTCCTGCTCCGGTCCGATGGTCGCATGGGGCCGCTCTCGGTGCTGGACGACTACGACCGCGTCATGCGGCCATCGACCGGTTTGGTCGCGCTGACCGCGGCTCACCACCCTGGCTTCGAAATGCCCGATGTCCTGGGCGCAGAGGTTAGGGGGTTTATCGAGGTGTTGCAGCGAGGCGACCTGCTAACCCCTGGGATCGTCGAGCTTCTCCTGAAGCTGGCCCCCGAAGCCCTCGACAACATCCTCGGCCCCGACCTCGCTGCCTCCATCGACAGTCAACTGGGGCTTCCGGCCGGTACCTCATGTGACGTGCTGACGGCTCTGCTGAAGAGGAGGAGTGCTTGGCAGCTTCGCGACCTCGACCGCGTCGTTGCGCGGGCGCAGGGGGCGTTCCCAACCATTACCACCCCAGATTTCACGCGGTGGACAGGCTCGACCGCTCCGATGTTTCAGGCGATCGTGGCGGCGCTGGTCGCCTCTGAACACCTCCCAGCGCCGATCGGAACAGCACCCGACGATCTTGTAGATCGGGTTCGCGCTCTTTGGCGCGGCGGTCTGGAGCCCGATGATTACCCATTTATACCGGCGTCTAGGTTCGTCTAGCCCCCGACCCCTGCTGACCTGCAGCTGGTTGCCTAGTGGCATGATCGTTCCGTGGCTGACTACACGTTCCCCGACGACCTGCTCCAACTCCAGCGCGACTTCGACCGGGCTGAGCGGCGCTGCCAGGAGATCTCAGCGTCGATCCCCTCCGGTGTCGAGATCGTGGAGGGGAACGTGGACGCCATCGCCGAGCAGCAGGCCGCGTTGAACGAGGCGCGTGCGAAGCGCCTGGAGGTCGTCGTCGCGTTGCAGGGGCATCCGTTCTGGGAGACGGTGGAGAACCGGTTCGACGCGAAGGAAGCACTGCGGAAAGCCGCACGGCAGTAGGCCCCCGCCAATATCAAGATGCGTACTTGCCGGGGATGGGTTACCTTCCGAGCTAGTACCTCCCGGTGCGAAGGCCACGGGTTACTTCTTTCACCCAGAAACCCAACCCGAGGCTGTCTCTGATCTCGGGAGGCACGACAACTTCAGAGCGCGCCCGGTGCGATAGGTGAGGGCTACTTCCTCTGCAAAAGGAGAGACGCGGGTTCGAATCCCGCCGCCAGCTCACGCTGGTGTGGACGAGTGGCCTAAGTCGCTTACGTTTCCTTCGCCGACCTTTGATCTCGGGCGCGTCCTCTGAACACAACTGAATACGCACCTCCCGGTGCGTAGGCGATAACGGGTACTTCGCAGGTTCGATTCCTGTCGCGGGCCGCCGTCAGGCTTCCGCTCGCGACGCCCATGTTGGGGGCATCCCCGTACGCCGACTTGATCTCGGGAGGAGCACATACATCGCGGGTGCCCGGTGCGAAGGCAACGGCTCCTTCCTTGTTAATTCATGGGTCGTGGGTTCAAATCCCACCACCGTCTTCGGGCGGTGTAGCTCAGTTCGGCAGAGCAATGAACGTGTCGACCGTCGCCGACTTCTGATCTCGGGCGCCACCGCGAACAGTGAGGCTCCTCTCCCCCCTGCGAGAGGAGCTTTTCGCATATGGCCAAGTTCAACCAGACCGGCACCCGTCCCGCGGCATTCAGCCCTGTGAAGACCGAGCAGGTCCCGTCCGGACGGACGTACGAGGGTGCACCCGGCTACGCCCGCTCTGACGCCCGCTCGGAACTCTTCCTCCTCGCGGTCGCGAACATGGTCGGCGAGGACAACTTCTACGAGAAGGCCGTCGACCGGGACGCCCGTTTCCGTGACCTCGTCCACCAGGTCGCCGTCGACGACGTCGAGTGGATGTCCGAGTTCCTGCCGTGGCTGCGGAGCGAGGCGAACATGCGCTCGGCGCCCGTCGTCGCGGCGCTGGAGGCCGTCCGGGCGCGGCTGGCCGCGGGCCTGTCCGGTGGTAACCGGCAGCTCGTCGCGAACGTGCTGCAGCGCGCCGACGAGCCTGGCGAGGCGCTCGCCTACTGGACCTCGACCTACGGTCGCGCGGTGCCGAAGCCGGTGAAGCGCGGCATCGCGGACGCTGTGCAGCGGCTCTACAACGAGCGGTCCCTGCTGAAGTACGACACAGCCACCAAGGGATTCCGGTTCGGTGACGTGATCGACCTCGTCCACCCGGCGCCGGCGGCGGACAAGCCGTGGCAGGGTGCCCTGTTCGAGCACGCGCTCGACCGGCGTCACGGCCGCGACAGCGAGCCTGCGCTGCCGATGCTGCTGGCCCGCGAGACGCTCATGGCGGTGCCCGTCGCCGAGCGCCGCGGCGTGCTGCTCGCCGCGGACGGCCCGGAGCGGCTGCGCGCGGCGGGCATCACCTGGGAGGCCCTCGCGGGCTGGCTCCAGGGGCCGATGGACTCCGCGGCGTGGGAGGCGGTCATCCCGTCCATGGGGTACATGGCGCTGCTGCGGAACCTGAGGAACTTCGACGAGGCGGGGGTCTCCGACGAGGTCGCGGAGCGTGTCGCGGCGAGGCTGGCGGATCCGGATGAGGTCGCGCGGTCGCGGCAGTTCCCGTTCCGGTTCTTCTCCGCGTACCTGGCGGCGCCGTCGCTGCGCTGGGGCCACGCCCTCGACAAGGCGCTCACGGCGGCCACGGCGAACGTCCCGGCGTTCCTGGGCCGCACCCTCGTCCTGGTCGACACCTCGGCGTCGATGAGTTCCGTGGGCGTCTCGGAGCGGTCGAAGATGACGTACGCGCAGATGGCCGCCCTGTTCGGCGTCGCCCTCGCCGCTCGCGGCAACGACGTCGACCTCCACGGCTTCGCCACCGGCACCTTCCGTCACGCCGTCCGACGCAGCGCGTCCGTGCTGAAGGAGGTCGATCGGTTCTGTGGGCGGATCGGCGAGGTCGGGCATGGCACGCAGATCGCCGAGTCGGTCCGAGCGACCTACACCGGGCACGACCGGGTGATCATCCTGTCCGACATGCAGACTTTCGGCGGAGGCTGGGCCGGGCCCGTCACCTCTGCGGCCCCGAAGCACGTGCCCATGTACGCCTTTAACCTCGCCGGTTACAAGCACGGCGCGATCCCGTCCGGCTCAGACAACCGCCATGAGCTGGGCGGCATGACCGACGCGACGTTCCGGCTTATCCCGCTCCTGGAGGCTGGGCGGAACGCTGCTTGGCCGTGGGAGGAGCAGGCTGCGGCGTGAGGAGGTGGGGCCTCGGAGACTTTCTCTGGGGCACCGCTCTTGGCCGTTCGACCTGCCATGACCGCATAAGGTCATTGATCGGGCACTCTGCGGCATGTCACGATCGTGTGCATGCCCGACGCCACCCCACCCCCCGGAGTCGACACCACCCGCCCCTCCCCCGCCCGCCTGTACGACTGGGCTCTCGGTGGACGCGACAACTACCAGGTCGACCGAGAAGCGGGCGCCGCCGCGCTCGCAGTCGTGCCGGGGCTCAGGGAGACCGCCGTCTACAACCGGGCGTGGTTGAAGCGCGTCGTCCGCTACATGTGCGAGCAGGGCATCCGGCAGTTCATCGACATCGGTTCGGGCCTACCGACTGCGGAGAACGTCCACCAGGTCGCGCAGCGGCACCACCCGGACGCGCGCGTGGTGTACGTCGACAATGATCCGAGTGTCCACGTGCACGCCAGGGCGCTCCTGGACGACACGGACCAGGCCGGGCAGACGGCGTTCGTCCTGGCCGATGTCCGCGCCCCGAACACGATCATGGCCACGGCCGAGGTCGACCGGCTGATCGACCTGTCCCAACCTGTTGGGCTGATCATCGCGGCCGTGCTGCATTTCGTCGGCGGCAACGATGACCCCGCCGACCTGGTCGCGCGGTTGACCGGGCCGCTCAGCCCAGGCGGGTACGTCGCAATCTCCCACGCCACCACGGAAGGCGCGTCACCGGAGGCCCTCGCCGCGGTGGATGCGGTGTTCCGGAACGCTTCGGAGTACCAGTACGTACGGTCGCGTGACGAGATCGAGCGGATCCTGAACGCCGTGCCCCGCGGGTTGATGATGGACCCGGGGCTCGTCCCGGTGCATGAATGGCGCCCTGACGAGCGCGTCCCGGAGCCGCCGATGGCGCTGCTCGGTGCCGTGCTGCGCCTCTAGTGGGCCTTTGCCGCGATCTCGGCGAGGCGGCGCCGGGACTCTTTGACCGGCAACGCTGATGGCAGGATCGCCTCCCACAGGTTGACGAAGGGCGTCACCTGGTTGGGGTCCTCTCTCCAGGTCTCGCCGCCGGCGGAGGGGATGTAGACGACCTCGGGGTCGATCACGTTCTCGAAACTGAGGTGAGCGAACCCCGGCGGGAGGGGCCTGCGGGCCTCGAACGGGTAAATCGACAGGCGCACATTCGGTGAGGAGGCGAGTTTGGCTAGGTGGTCGAGTTGCGCGGCGTGTACGTCGGGGCCGCCGACCTGCTGCCACAGCACTCCCTCTCCGACGACCGCCCACATGGTGAGCGGGTCTGGCTCTTGGAGGAGCCGCTGCCGCTCGGTCCCCATCGCCGCTGCGGCCTCGCCCCGCGCGGGGTCTTGGTGCAGCGCCCGCGCGTAGTCGGGTGCCTGGAGAAGCGCCGGGATCTGCACGGGCGCCACGATCCGGATCAGGGACGCCTCCTGCTCAAGGCCGATGTAGATCGATTCGGCTTCGCTCAGCTTTAGCTTGTGCCTCTCCCACCACCCCCGGTTCCTACCCTCCTCTGCGTAGGTGAGGAGTTCGGCGCGGCGCTGGGGTTCGGCGTCTTCGGTGACGCCGTACGCGTCGAGGAGCTGCTCGACCAGGTGAAGCTTGGGGAGCTTCCAGTCGTTGCGCTCGATGTGCGTCAAGCTGGACGGCGTCCACCCGAGTGCGCGGGCGACCTGGTCGGCGGTCTGGCCTGTGCTCTCGCGGAGTCGTAGGAGCTCACGGCTTAGGTGGCGGCGTCGTCCGACGGGGCTGGTTCTCATGGCGGGGCCCCGAATCGTAGGTCTTTTCCTGCTGCGATCTTCAGTCTGGTGCAGGTTATAACCCCACACAAGACCGGGTTTTGAGTCTTGCAAAAAGTCAATCGGAGTGGGAGCGTGTCCTGCACGTGCACGGATGTTGCTTGACTCGTCAATAGTGGACAGCAGGTCGCGCTACCAGGCGGCCCTTGACTCAGTCGGACTCCTCGTGCACATAAGGAGCCCGACCGGAGAGCCAGGCGTCACTCCTCGCCTGGAACCTCCCCCTCGACCTCATCGGCAGGGAACACCCGATCCGGGTCCCCCTCATGGGACACCACCAACAGGAGGGTCCCCTCCAGGTAGCCGTACCGCTCTTGGTCGTCCTTGCTTGCCGACCTAGCGCGAATTCTGTCGCCTGCTTTGAGCTTCACCACGATCGCCTCCCCGCGCTCGCGGACCCTCCACGGCATGCCCCGCACGGATTCGACGTGGCCCTCAATGCGGAGTACCGCCAGAGCACGGCGGACGGTGGCCAGGCTGGTCTCGTACTCGTGGCCAAGGTCGGCTTCACTGGGTAGATTCCGGCCAGGCTCCCACTCCCCCGCGACGATCCGCCCTCGGAGAATGTCAGCAAGTTGCCGATATCTGGCCCGGTCAGATGTGAAGTCGATGCTCCGTTGCATGTGGGGCACCGTATGGAGGCCCAGACACCTCTCAGCCTAGAGTCCTCACCGCCTAGGATCCTAGGTACAGCGTGCCCTCCTTGGACTGGACAGGGCACAGAGAGGCCCCCGGCCATCACCGTGGTCGGGGGCCCCTCCTCTTCAGATCAGCGCGCGGCGTCGAGGAAGGCTCGCCACTCTGCCGGAGTGAACACCAGCGCCGAGCCTGCGGGGTCTTCCGAGTCCCGGACCGCGACGACGCCGGGAAGGTTACGGGCGACTTCGACGCACGTGTCGGCGTCCTTGCTGTGGATGCTCTTGCGCCATTGAGCGTGGGACAAGTCTGGACTGGACATGGACTGGACCTCACATGGATCGAGCGACCGCCTTGATCAGCTCAGCGGACGCATCGCTGTCGAGTGCCTGCTTATGCAGGGACTCGAACCTCACATTACAGTCCGCGACTGTTTGGGGACTTTCCAGATAAACCACGCCGTGGACACCCTCCACGTAGGCAACGTCCGGGTCAGGGGCGGGGAATTTCAACACGATGAACATGCCTTCGAGCCCGGCGTGCGCACCGGACGCGGTCTCCAGGATCTGAAGTGTCACGTTCGGGCGGTGTGCCTCGCTGACGAGCCGGTACAACTGGTCACGCATCACATCCGGGCCGCCGACAGGGTTGTGGAGGATCTGCTCGCTGAGCACGACGTGCAGACTCGCTGGGCTGCTCGGACGAGTCAGGAGCAACTGGCGTTGGACCCGCGCGCGCACCCGGCGTTCGACATCCTCATCATCGGTGTGCGCGATCCGCATGATCTCAGTCGCATACTCCGGGGTCTGGAGCAGGCCAGGAACGACCTGCGGCGCCCAGCCGAGCACGGTGTGGGCGGCATCTTCGAGCGCGACGTAAGGGCCGTGAAGGACGTCGGTGTAGTCGTTCCACCAGCCGCGCCGGTCGACCTCGCGTGCGAGTGCGAGGAGTTCGTCGCGCTGCGGGCGCCGAACCCCGTAGAGGTCGAGGAGCAATTCGACGTCGCGCTCGGAGGGGCGATTGCGGCCGGATTCGATGTGGGAGACCTTGCCTTGGCTCCAGCCGAGGCTGGCTGCGGCGGCGCCGACTCGGATGTCAGCGGCCTCGCGGGCTTCTCGGAGTCGGCGTCCAAGGCTGCGGGCTCTGACGGACGGGATGTATGGCGGGGATGTCATGGTTCCAGTGTTCCTGTGCTGGTCGTTACTGCGGAGATAGATGGCCGTAATCAGCCAAGGTCATCGCTAATGATTCCTTGCATTCCGTAATGATTACGGTAGAGACTGCTTGCACGACACGTCCACTCACAGGTGGTGATCCTCGGTGGTTACGGACCGGGCTTCGACGGCACACCGCGACGACCACCCGTCGACGTGACCACCACCATGGACCTCGCGATCGCTCCCCTACAGATCACCTCGGCCGCGAAGGTCCCCGCCGCCCGCCGCAAGATCCGGAACTTCGCCGCCTCCGTCGTCAGCGCCGACGCAGCAGACGACGTCGAGCTGATGGTGTCCGAGGCGATGGCCAACGCGCTCATCCATGGTCTCGGCGGCGCCCTCGTCACGGTCATCGTGACCGAAAAGGCCCTGCGAGTGGAGGTCCGTGACCACGGCCCAGGATTCATCATCGCTGGCCGTGTCGATCACGGGCGCGGGCTCGCGATCATCAATGCGCTCGCCCCGCGGTGGAAATCCGACGCCGACGAGCGTGGAACGTGCCTGTGGTTCGAGGTCGACCGGGAGGTTGGCCTGTGAGCGTGGACGCGCCTCACACCCCGTGCAGCACCCTGCTCGGGGCGCGTCCACCCCTGGGGGGGAGGGTGCGTGGCCGGGCGCGAAGCCGCCCTGCAGCCCGGTCACGCATCCCCTCAGCACAAAGTGTGGGGGCGTCCCCGCGCCCTCCGTGGGACCGGAACGGTCCCGTGGTAACGCCCCGGCCGGGTCACGGCAGTGCCAGCTTCGACCCGGCCGGGGCCCACATCTTCAGCCAGCGCCGCGCCAATGACAAGAGGCGATCTGCTCAGGGCCAGTGCCTAGGTGAGGCGACGAACCCGATCGACTCGGCCCGACTAAACGCGGGCCCGCCACCTTCCCGCCGCTCCCGACCAACCGGGATCCACTGCTGCACCACGTCCTCGTCCGCACCTGCCTCGCGGAGAAGGTCCGCAGCGATCAGGTGATGCTCGGGGTGCGAGTCAGGCGCAAACCCGATCAGGATCCCGGCGACCTCACCGAGCAGATCGACCCGGAACTCCTCGGCCGGAGGATGCAGCGAGCCACGCCGTGGCTTTGCCCGGACGGTCGCGATCTCCCGCAGCTCCGCGACCCTCTTCTTCCGCTCGTCTTCGGTGGGCGTCCGCCCTCCGTGCCGAGTCGCTACAGCGAACAGACTCGCCGTGATTAGCCGGTCCGGGTCTTGGTGATGCGCCATAGACCGCGAGGCTAGAACAGACATTCGAGATAATCCAGCAAGAGTGCGGCTGAGCAGGGCAAGAGGCGCGAAGATGTCCATGACTGGCACGGTAGACGGCGACCTGTGCTCAGCACGGCCGAGCGCCAACCTGTGGATAACACGGTGAAAGACTGCCGCCGCTATGAAGACGTGGGGCTGCCGAGTGGACGCGAGATCCTCTTCCAGGTCTCCTCGTCCCTGCAGGGGTTCGCAACTGCGAGAACGCTAGGCATGACCCCGGTGCCATCCTCTCCTGCGAGGGTTCGTAACAGGTTGTGCCCGTGGTCGGGCCACCGCGCTACCTCGTCCTCATCGCCCCTACGAGGGTTCGCAACTCACCGCCCGGCTTGCCCCGCCGTCCCAGAGCAGATCCTCATCGGCTCTACAGGGTTCACAACGACCAGAGCGGGAGCAGCAGCGGGGCGACACCCGTGGTTCCGCAAACACGACAAAAACGCCCTGCCTCCATTCGCCGAAGCGAAGGAGACAGGGCGTTCGCATGCCGGTCGGGCCTACTACGACGAGCCCGCTTTCACCGCCGGAGCGGGCGTCACGTTCTGCCGCAGCAGCAGCGCCAGCACGATGCTCGCGAACGCGACACTCTGACCGATCTGCTCAGGAGAGAAATCCAGCTTGAACGCGGCGAGCGCGGCCATCACCGAAGCCAGCGCCCCGGTCAGCGTGGACACCACGATCGGGCGAGTCATCACCGCAGTCACTGCCGCTGCGAGCGCCGTAGTGATCACGGTGACGGCGTCGACCTGCCCGTCAGAGAACGGCAGCCCGAACGACACGAGAAGAGCGACAGCAGCGTTGACCACGTAGGCAATCACGGCAGGCTCGGCTCGGAACCCGAGGATCTTCATGGGGCATACCTCCCGGCATGCTGAAAGGGGCCCGCCGGGCGGCAGGCCGCGCTGGTTAGAGGACCCGCGGTTAGAGATCCCGGGTCTGGAGCCACTGCCTCATCGAGCGAGCCAGCGCCACATCTGCTTCATCAGGGCGAGGAGCCGGTCCAGGAGGGACGGGCCCCGAGTCGGGGTCGGGTCGAAAGGGATTGGCATCACCGGTGAGCGCGCTCATCGCCTCACCGAGCCCGTATAGGTCCACCCCGAGCGGCGACAGGTTGGTCGTGTCGTTGATCCATTCGGGGACGACGGCGATCCACGCCTCGTCCACGGCCCGGCGCCACACTGCCCAGGACATGCGGATGACCTGGCCCCACGTCACAACGTCCAGGCCGTCCGCGTCGTAGCCGACCGCGACGACCGCGTGCCCGCCGAGGGACCGCCCGCCGGTGCGGGTCCAGCCGAGCCCGGCGTTGAAGTCGTCCATGAGTCGCTCGGTCACGGTCATCCCGACGCCGACCGCGCCGAACGTGTGGATAGCGGTCTTCACCTCGGCGACGTCAGACGGCTCAACCTCGGCGAACGCGAGCGCCTTGTGCCCAGCGATGCCGGTCTTGCGCCAGTCGGCGTACACGTCCTGGAGGACCGCGCCGCGGTCCGTGTCCGGACGGCCGGGGCGGTAGCCCGACACCCGCGAGTACGCCGCGAGGACGTCGTCGTCCGTCACGGTCACGGTCTCGCCGTCGCCGTACGTGCTCGTGTTCTGGATGTTGTGGCTGACCATCGCGGCGGTGCAGTCGCCGATCTCGTCGTTCAAGAACATCGGCCAGCCGGTGACCTTGGAATACCAGTCCACCGACGCCAGCGGCGCGGGCGCCGCAGTGAGGAACGGACGCAGCTTCAGCCGCGGCTTGGTGCGGACCGGCGCGAGCCGACCACCCTGAAACGTGACGGGCAACGTGGCCCCCAAAACGTGAAAGCCCGGCCTGAAGGCCGGGCACTTGAGATCTTGATGGCCGACTTCAAGTCAGGAGCCGGTTTGTTTAGAACCGCAGGTCAGCGCATTTGACGGCCAATTGATAGGCCGCTACTTGTTGCGCCGTGTCATACGGGTCAGTCGACGGCGAGGTCGTACGCCGCGCACGCCAACTCCGCGGCCTCAGCAAGGCGTTCCAACGCGGCGTCTTTCGCCTTACCGGCTGGTAGGCGAACCACCCACTCCATTCCGATCGCGAGACACGTCCCTCGCACATGCGCGTGCTCGGCAGGCTGCTCCATGTCGGACAGGGCAGCGAACCGGTGCATGACATCGTCGAGGGTGATCGGAGGGGCCTTCCAAAGAGCGGCCCGTGCGCGGGCCGTGGGAGCTTTCGAGGGGATCATCCCAAGATACCGGGCGACACCGACAATCCCCCGCGACCAGCGAGGCTACTCGGCGAGGCGGCCCTGGATCTCGTCCACGACCTGCCGCGCGAGGTCCGCGGGCAGCGCCGTCACAACCGCTGCAGCGATCGCCGCCGGCGCCAGACCCGCGAGCACTCCACGCACGATCGCGTCCTCATCCACGTCCGGCACCTGCTTGCCCAGCGCCGCGACCATCAGCGCCACGTTCCGGATCTGCTGGTTGGTGTCAGTCAGCAGCCACGCCGCGCGCACCTTCGGATTCGTCTTGTCGCCCGTCGGGTTGTCGAGGATCCCATCGGTCTGCCAGACCACCTCAGCGTCGGTCTTGGTGAGCGCCATGTCTTCCTCCCCGAGGGCCAGCGCCCTCAACTGATCGAGCGTGCCGCGGTAGGCGTTGACGTCGCACTGCCCGGAGATGCCGGACACGGTGCCGCTGGATGAGAACTGCAGGATGCTGATCGGCTCACCGCCGAACGTCGACCACCACGTCGAGGGCGCCTTGCCGTACAGCGCCGCTGGTGAGCCGGAGCCGGTGACGTAGTGGGACTGCCAGATCGTGTCGAAGAAGCTCAGATCGGGGCGTCCGGTCTGTTCCCAGTACCAGCGCGGGTAGTAGCCGATCACCGGGTGCCCACCGGTCCTGGCCTTGAACTCCTTCACCCACTCCCGCGCCGTCGCGGCGTCCGCGCCGGACGCTTCCACATCCAACGCGACGGCGAACCTCGACACATCCCCTGCCTTGGACAAGAAGAACCGGGCCTGCGCCGCGCCGTTCCCGCCGTGCAGGAAGTGGTACGCGCCCGGGAGGAAACCGTCGCCGAGCGCGAGCATCCCCGCCCGGTTATGGGCCCACGTCGGGTTGGTGTAGTTCGTGGACTGTGTGACCTTGGAGAACGCGAATCGGATCCCGGCGTGGAACACCGACGCCCAGTTCGGGTTGCCCTGATACGACGCGACGTCGACACCGTAGATGGGACCGGCCACTGCTGCTCCTCTCGCGACGAGTGGCATCAGACGCAGCCCAGATCAACACGGAGCTCATGGATCTGCGCTTGGATCACGCGACCCCGCTCCGTCGTCGCCGGCGCCTGCGGCTGATCCAGCGAAGCCAGCAGCGCGCACCACCGCTGGTCTGACTGCCGCTGCTCGCGGTTGGTGTAGAACACGCTGCTGCCCGCGATGAACACCGCCACGACCAACACGATCACTAGTGACCACCACGCCCGGAACGCGCCCGTCTGCGTCAGCACGCTCATCCCTTCACGACGCAGTGGACGATGATGAAGGCGGCAGCGGAGAAGGTGGCTGCTCCGGAGGCGGCGGTGGCAGTGACCCGGTGCCGCCACCGCCATGCCTGGCCAAGAACCACGCGCCGCTGAGTCCGGGGAATGAGATCAGGGCCATGTAGAGCAGCAGCAGCTCCACGGACGGCTTGTCCTTCAGCGCCTCCCACACAAACGCGGTGCTGGGCAGCACGATCAACGCCAGGTCTCGCACGACCTTCACCCAGTCCCGGCCACGCCACACGCGCTCACCTCGTTCTCTCTCGGATCGGAGCGGCGGCGAACCGCTGGACATCAACATCGGTTAGCGGTGTCCCGTTCAAGACCTCGCCTACACCTCTCCCTGTGTGGCGACGGACAGGCCGGCCTCCTGCAGCACACCGTCGGACAACACCTTGATCCCTGTCGGAGGGCGCTGCCCTGGCGCCGCCGGTACCTCCAGCGACACCTGTGCAATGCGCACCGCGCCGACCGTCGCCGCTGGTACCTCGAAGGCGACCTGCGAGATCCTGACCAGAGGCGCGTCGCTTGGGTTCGGCACCTCGAACGACACCTGCGAGATCCGCACCGCTGGCGGACCGGACGGCGTGTACTTGTAGGTCGCGACCGCCGCCGCGTACGTGCTGGCTGAGGACAGGCCGAGCGTGCCCTCCTGCGTCCCGGTCGCGGAGACATAGCGGTGAGCGACGAGCAGCGCCCGGTCGCCGCTGCCTGCGGTCGTCTCGACCTTCGGACCGGCGGCCCATCCGCTCGGGACAGTGACGGTCCGGCCGCTGCCGAAAGCGAAGACGGCGACCACCAGTTCGTTCGCCTGGGTGGTCGCAGCCGTGACGCCCGTCGACAGGCTGGCCGAGGAGCCAGGCGCGTTGCTGGCCGTCTTATCCAACGGCGTGGTGTTGACCTCGCTGTGCGCGTCGGCCTGCGCCGCCCACCGGCCGCGGGCGGCGCCGGAGATCGTGACGGTGATCGTGTCGCCGGTCAGCAGCGCCGTCGTGACCCGCGCACGCAGGCCGCCGACGGCAACCGTCGTGCCCGCAGCGACCGACATGTCCGGCGTGGTGCTCCAGGAGTTGCCGCGCGAGTCCGTCACCGACGCGATCGTGGGCACACCGCCCGCCGCCGCGTCCCAGGCGATGCCGAGCAGGACCGTCGAGCCGACGGGCGCGCCCGCCGACAGCGTGATGGTGATGCTGCTGCTCGTGGTGGACAGCGTCGCAGTGCCGATGGTGCCGAGGTGCGCCATCGGATCAGCTCACCGTCGGGGTGAACCGCACCCGCAGGTCGGTGTAATCGACGATCGAATTCGCCTGCGTGCTCGTCAGCGTGTGCGAGAACGCGGTGAAGGTGCCCGAGAGGGTGTCCGTCCAGGACGCGCGGACGGTGCCGCCCTCGCGAACCTCGACCAGGACCGTGGCGGCAGTGGCACCGGCGACAAACTGCTGCCGGTAGCGGATCGTGTGGCCGGAGCTCGACAGCGGGTCGACGAGCGCGGAGAACTTCTCCTCGGTGTAGCCGCCGTTCTGGACCTCAACGCACGAGGTGTCCGCGTTCGCGGCGAGCCGGGTGGCGAGGCTCTCACCCGCACCCAGGGCGGGGATGGCCGTGGCGAGGCTGGAGGAGACATCGGACGCAGGCCGAGCAGTCTGCGTGCTGCTCGCCGGGGTGATCGCCAGCGTCCACGTCACGGCCTTGACGGAGGCGGCCCCGGCGACGAGGGACTCTCCACCGTAGCTGCCTACTGTGGGCGCGGGCTTGTCCTGGATCGTGACGGTGACGTGGCCGCTGGTGTTGACGTTGTCGATCACGTCTAGCTGCTTGGTGTACCCGGACGGGGTGTTCCAGGACTGCACGGCCGAGTCGGACTGGACACCGATGATGACGATCTGCCGGTTGGTGCCGGTCGTGTCGACAGCCGGGGTCGCGTGCGAGGCGGCGCTGACGTTCTCGACGCGGACGTCCCAGTCGTCGACCGAGGCGGACGGGTCGCCGCCTGACCAGGAGGCGAAGCCGACACCGCTCTTGCCGAGCGCCGAGGTGGGGAGCGTGACGGTGGATCCCTGATCCCCTGGCTGTGCGACGCGCAGGTAAAGGGCGGCGTAGAGGTTGCTGACGTCGCGGCCGTCCTTGAGGGTCCAGCCAGACGGCGTCGTCCAGTCTTTGGCGGGGTCGCCGCCGTTGTTCAAGCCGCCTGCGATGCACATGAGGTCCCCGGCCTGGATGGATCCGGGGATCGTGATCGTTGCCGATCCGGAGGTAGGGGTGGTGGACGTGGCCGCCCGGAAAGCGATCGTCAAGGGACAGGCTCCTTTCAGGGCAGGGGCGCATACTGGACGGCATGGATGCCACGCCGGGAACCGCTTGGGTCGACACAGGGCTGCCGCACGTTCGGGTCTTCGCGTCCGCCGATTCCGAGTCGGCGCTGACCTGCAACGAGTGCGGGCGGCCCGTGGGCGGGGAGGCGTTCGTCACGGACCACAACAGCGGCACCGTGACCGCCACACACGAGCGCTGCTTGCCCGAAGAGGAGCACCAGGAGGCGGTGATGGCGCACCACTTGAGCCGCCTGGAGAAGCGGCTCAGCGACTCATAGCAGGTAGGCGTTGACGTCGGTGAAGTACGCCTGCGAAATCGTCTTCGCCTTCGCCTGCATCGACGGGTCGCTCCCCGGCGTAGGGAGCACGCCGCCCGTGGAGTTGGAGAACCAGCAGAAATAGGCCGCCCTGCTGCGCCCGCCGCCCGCCGACGTCGCCCCTGCGTAATCCGCCTGAGCCTGCATCCAGGCAGTGTCCGCTGTCGTTGCACACCCGACCTCAGCGATCCCCCACGGGATGCCCTTGCTCGTCGCGAAGTCGACGGCCGGTTTCCACAGCGTGGAGCCGCTGCCGGTGTTGGAGTAGCCGTCCACACCGTAGCAGTCCACATAGCCCGCGCCCGGCCAGAGGTCGGAGTAGGTACTGCCCGCCTTCGGCTGCTGCCCGGACCACGCCTCCAGGATCTGCGTGGTGTAGACGTGCGCCTTGCCCACCGACTTCACGACCTGGCAGAAACGCCGGAACGCCGGAAGGTATTGCGCGAGGGTGAACTGGCTCTTACGAATCTTGCCGTCCGGCTCATGCCAGCAGGTCAACCAGCACACGTGTGTGTCCGGGATCGACTGCACGAACGCGCGGATCGCAGAGTCCAGCGTCCCGGCGGCGAGCTGCCCGAGGTCCGGCTTGCAGCTCCACACGGATGCCCGCTTGTTGACGTCAATGCCTGCGACGCTCGCAGCAAATGTTGCCGGGAGCGCGGTGTCGTAAGACCGGCGGACGGTGAAAGGCCCGGCAGCCTGGTCGAGAGCAGGGAAGTCGCTGCCGGACAGGCTCGTCCCGGCCGCGCCAACGAGCATCGCGTTCCGGTTGCCCGTGCCTGGGTCGCCGCCTCCGGGGGTGCCGCCGTTGCCGCTGCCCGCGGTCGGCGGGATGATCGCTGGGCCACCCGCGAGCGGCAGCAGCCGACCGCCCGACAGCACATACACCTTCGCTGCGGGCATCAGGCGCCCATCACGCGGCCGAGGTGTTGACCCACAGGTCACCCTCCTCCATATACGGGGTGCCTGCTGTCGGCACCGACGGGCCGACCCACTGGAACAGGCGCGAGTCCCCGGCCGGGCGCTGTGGCCACGACGACGTCGCCGCGTTATAGACGACCATGCCGCCCGAGTTCTGCACCATCGTGGTCAGTGCCGTCACCGTTGTGGTGAGGTCTGCGACCGCCGACTGCAACTCGACGACATCACCGCCCAGATCCGTCGGGGTCAGCCGGTAGCGGATCCCGCCGCCCGCGTCCGCCCACAGCTCGCCGATGCCGTCCGGGCCCTGAAACTGCGGGATCGTCCCCTTGGGGAGGGTGCTGCCGTCGCCCGTGACGACCTCGGTGATCGGTGTCCCGGCCGCGTCCAACAGGTCGGTGTACTGCGTCCCGCCAGCCGCCGCATTCCAGAGCGTGACGGTCACGCTTCCCGCGAGGACAACCCCGTCCCCCGCATCGACGGAGAACGTCCAGTCGCTGGGGCTCTGCCCGAACCAGTGCCGCGCCATCAGTCGCCTCCGCGCAGATAGGTGAAGGTGAACCGGATGTACTCACCGGTGCCGACGCCCTGCCACAGGTGCCGCAGATTGACCGTGCCGTTGGTCTCGAAATCCATGCGACCGTTGTTGTCGCCGGTGACGTGGACGAAGCAGTACTTGTGCTGATCGACAGGCCGCAGAGAAGTAGGCAACGTCGTGATCACTGTCGAGCCGCCCTCAGGGACCGCACTGCCGGTCCGGCGAAGATTCATGGTGATCTCCACCCAGCCGTTCAAGCAGCGCCCAGAGTTCGCTCCGTCCGCCGCCCACCCCGACGTCAAGGACAGGGCAACCGTGCCGGAGTTGGAGTACAGGGTGCGGCGGGCAGTGCCGTCCCACCCGAACCAGCCACGCGCAGTGGCGTCGAAGCCGATCTCGCCGAGCTTCGGGTAGAGCATGTCCGCGGCTTTCAGCCATGCCCGCACCCGGGACCCCACCCGATGCCCGTCGGTGTACACGTCCCCGGCGTTGATCGTCGCGGCGCCGCTGCCCACGGTGACCACCGAGCTGGGCATCTGCCACACCCCGGTCGTGCCCTCGTCGCGGGTCACCGGCGGGACGCCCGCGCCCGGAGACCCCTCGACGATGGCGGCGCGTACCTCCCACGTCGAGCGGTCCAGTTCCAGGACCACTCGGTCATAGCGGGTAGCGCCCGACGAGTTCGGGGTGATCGACAGGCTGACGTCGGTTCCGCCGCTGTGGTACGCGAACCCGCGTACGGATGCGTACTTGTCGGCGCGGACCTTTACTGTCATGCCTGAACTGTCGGCGTAGACGGGGCCGCCAGCGGTGTCGAGGTAGACCCCGTTGGGGTCCATGTACCAGCCGTCCTCGGTAAAGTGTGCGGCCTCCTGCTCGAACTCGGCCTCAGTGACCGCGCCGCCGTTGTAGGTCGATACGGGCCAGGATGCTTCGGCCACACGTCCTCCCGTCGAGGGGCACAATGGTGGAATGGATCTGGTGGAGTTCCTGCGGCAGCGGCTAAGGGAGGACGAGGCGGCAGCCAAGTCGTGGCTGCCGTTCGGCAATCCGGACACGGCAGCACGCGCCCACCCGGCCCGCCACAACCCCGGGCGGGTGCTGCGCGAGGTCGAGGCAAAGCGACGGTTGATCGAGCGATATGAGCGCGCGGCGACCATTCCTGCGTCAATCTCCGGCTTCGTGCGCGGCCAGGACGACGGATACCGGCAAGGTTGTCTCGACGCGATCCACGACGCCGCAGCGGTGTACGCCGAACACCCCGACTATCAGGCGGAGTGGAAGCCCTAGCCCGCGCTTACCGTGCCGCGAGGCGGCCGAGGCGGCGGCCCAACTCCCTGACGAGCTTGACCGTCTGCAGGTCAGTCGTCGCCTCCGACGACCCGATCAACGACGTCACGTACTCGCCGCCCTTCGGAGTCGCCTGCAAATGGATGCTGCGTACCAGGTCCGCGACTTCCAACCCCGTAGGCAGCGCCACCGTCACCCTGTCGCCAAGGTCAAAGTCACGGCCCGCGATCATCCCCGGCTGACCGGGCCGATCCGGGACGTCGACCGTTACCGTCGCCAACTCGACCGGAGCCGCACCGCCTGCGATCTCCTCGTTCCCGGCCTGGGTCAGTTCCCCGTTGGTGTCGTTGGCGGCCGAACCGTCCACGAACTTCTCCACCCGGTACCAGTTGCTCGCCGCCGCGGAGTCGGCCACCTCCACGAACGTCCGCGCGCCCGTTGTGTCGTCCTCGGTCCCGGCGATGAGCGCGTGTGTCACTGTCGGCGCGGAGATCTTCGCTCGCAGGTAACGGAGGTTGCCGAGGCCGAAGGAGAACCTGGCCGTCGCAGTGAGGTCGGATGGCCCGTACACCTCGAAGACGATCTGGTCTGCGTCCTCACGGGTGCGGAAGCCGAGCCCGTCGCCGTCGATCGCGACGCGGCGGCACACATCCAGGAGCCCTTCGAACCGCGTCTGCACGCTCGTCGTCGTCCCAACACTCGCGAGCGCCCCGAGGCCAAAGCTTGGGATCCGCCGGGCCGCCAACGCTGACGGCCCGCACGACTCGTCCACCAACGTCCGGATGATGACCTCGGCGTTCGTTGCGGTAATCTGCCGCCACGTCGAGATCGGCTGCAACGTCCACGCCACCGCCGGGTTCGGCCATGTGAAGTAACCAGCGATACGGCCGAGGTCATCAGTGAAGTTGATCGTCACCTTGCCAGGCTGCGGCTCGGCGCTGCCTTCCCCGCCGCCGTAGCCCATTTCGATCTCCCGCGGAACCTCCATCGGGCCCGCGCACCAGACCTGACCGTCACGGATCACCCGCAACCGGTTGCCCTCCACAATCTGCGCGAGCACTTCCGGCCGCGCGGGGAGCACCACCGTCCCAGATGCAGGCTCGTTGAATTTCCGCGTCACGTCCAGGGACGTCCACCCGTCGATGGGATAGCCCTGAACGTTGAGGTTCTGGTCCGTGATGAGCACTGTGACTGCCATCAGGCTGTCTCATACCGGGCGTTGTACGACAGGTCGACACGGCTCCCAGGGCCTGCGCCATCAAGCTGGAAAGTGATCGCTGACTCACCGGGCGGCAAGGCCCACAGAACCGCGCCCGGCCAGTCCAGCCCTCCGATCCAGTTGGATCCATCCTGGAAGGTCACACGCGGCGGGTTCGTTGTGATCGTGACCTTCTCCCCCGCCAACAGGTCACCGTGGCCGATCGCCGTGGCATCAGGGTTGAAGGCGAACGACTCACCGGTGTCCTCGTTCGTGAACGTCACCAGCGACGCCGGGCCTGTGACCACCCACGTCGGCCACGCCTCCACGCCGCCAGGATTGGTCAGAGTGGTCGCGCCGAGTACCTGCCCCGACGAAACGGTGGGGAATGGGTTCAGAAACGGGACGCCAACGCTGTACGCGCGGTATCCGGTGACCGGAACGGGGTCAATCCAGTACGGGTCCTCGCAGTACAGCGACAGGATCACCGAGTCAGATGCGACGCCGGTGCCTTGCCTGCCCTGCCCCTCGAACCCATCCTCGTAGTAGCAGGCAATGCGGCGCCGGGAGCCGTCCGGGCGAGTGATCTCTAGCCAGCCCGCCCCAATCCGAAGTGTCCGCGTAAATGCCTCAGCGAGCGCCCGCCACCTCGCAACGAACTGGAGATGATCCTTACCGAAGACGTGCATCGGCCAGACGATCGTCTTGTCGTTCGGCCGGGAACTGCGGAGTCGGGAGCCGCCGCGGGGATGGTCGTCCTTCGCCAACTCGTATGGTGCCGCGCCGAGCCCCGACACCCCCTCCGAAAGGGTAAACCACCCGGAGGTTGGGGAGGTCAACGGCCAGATCGTGCCATTCGCCTCGACGAATCGCGCGGTCGCGAATCCGACGCCGGGAATCTGGACGGGCGGCTGGACGGTCCCCGGTTGTGCGAGCAGCGGCATTTACAGGCCCCCGTCCCTCACCGGGGCCTGCCGACCCGTGCCCGTGCTTCCTGCTTGCGCTGCAGAACCTCTAGGTCCTGCACCGTCAAGTCCAACGTCCGCGGATAGAAGTTGTAGGTGTCTCCGCCGCGGGAGGAACCGTCAGCCAGCGCGGCGAACTGCGCATTGGTGAGCACCGGCTCCGGTCGGCCGGTGCCGTTGTAGACCAGCGACGGTCCTGGTGGGAGGAACCCGCCGTTGTCGTACCAGCCGGTCCGCTGCGAATGCGCCCACGCGCCCGCGGGGTTGCCGTAGCGGCCCTTGATGTAGCCGAGGCCCCACCTCACCTGGGTGATGGCGTTGGTGAGGTAGTCGGCGCCCGCCGAGCGCATCTTCGACGCGGGCAGCGCCTGCGGGATCCCGTACGCGCCGCTGCCCGGGTTGCGGGCGTTCCACCGCCAGCCCGACTCGCGGATCCACAGCTTGTTCAGCGGGTCGTACTGGGACCCGGACCAGCCGAACTCGCCCATCTGCGAGCGGGCGTACGCGCGTGCCGCGGCAGCGGACTGCGCGGACCTGCCCGCCGCGTTCGATGCGATCAGGCGGATCTTGCCGCCGCCGCGGAACGGGGCGTAGCGGACGACGTCGCCGGTGTGCGGGGCGTGGATCATCTCCTGCCCGCTCCCGGACCCGGGTTTGACGAACATCATCACGTGCCCCGGGTCAGGGAAATGCAGGTCGCCGGGCCTCGCCGACCCGCGAGATCCGGCACGGCCAGCCTTCACCTGGTCGTAGGTGGTGCGGCCGATCTCCTTCCCGGCTGCCTGCCACGCCCGCATCGTCAGACCGGAGCAGTCGAACGTGGCCGGGCCTGTCGCGCCCCACACGTACGGTTTGCCGAGCTGCTTGATCGCGAACGCGACTGCTTTCGCGCCGTCGCCGGAGCCGAGGAGTTTCGGGTCGATGGTGTTCTTCAACCAGCCGAGGAACGAGTCGATCATCTTCTTCGGCAGCCGCGCCATCGCCTCGGTCCACGGCGACGTGCCCGCGGGAATCCGGTTGAGGATCGGGTCGAGGATCTTCTTCGCCGCGAACGACGCGCCGTTCGCCAGCAGCGACGACGCGCCGTGCACGACGAGGTTCTTGGCGCCCTTGAGGATCCCGCCGATCTTGCCGATGATGCCGCCGCCGGCGAACGCCTGGCCGATCGTGCCGGCGGCGAAGCCGGCGGCGCCGGACACTCCCCCGCGCATCGCGGCGGCGTTGATGCCGTACACCCACGCCGGGCCGAGTGCCCGCGTGGCCTCCGGGCGGATGACACCTTCCCCGCCGGAGAACGCCGCCATCGGCATCACATGCGGGTCACGGCCCGGCGTGTACCCGGGGAACACGCCGCCGGTCGCGAACTTCAAGTCCGGGAGCTTGGGCAGCTTGACCAGCCCAGCTACGGTGTCCCAGGCTTTCTTGATGCCGTGCTGGTAAACCGTGTTCACCACGAACGCGACGGGCCCGCGGGTCTTGGCTTTGAGCCCGTCCCAGATCTTCCCGATCGCGGTGACCGCAGTGTGGAAGGCGTCGCGGACCTTACCGACCGCCGCCTTCAATGCGTCAAACGTCGGGCGGATCGTGGAGGTCCATACCGAGTGGATGATCGACCCGACCGTGTTCCACACGGGGCGGATCACGCTGTCGCGCAGCCACCGGAAGATTGGACCGAGCGTCACCCGCAGGTAGGTGACGATCAGGTTGAAGACCGCCCGGATGAGGCCCCACGCGAAGCTGATCGCCGTCTTGATGCCGTTCCAGACCGGAACGACGATGTTGCGGTACAGCCACGTGAACCACGAGCCGACCGTGCGGAGCGCGGAGCGGATCGCGGCGAACACCGGCTGCAGCAGCGCCCACGCCCGCGTGGCGGCCCACACGATCCCGTGCCACACGGGAACGAACACGTACTGCCACAGGAACATCGCCGCGGCTTGGAGCAGTTTGAAGGCGAGGAGCAGCGGCGCGACGACGACCACGAAGATCACTGCGGCGAGGATCTTGCCGGCGAGGACGATTCCCGCGAACGCGATCTTGATGATGTTCCAGAGGAACTGGGCTGCGGCGCCGATGCCGCGGATCAGCCAGCCGAGGAACTGGAACACCGGGGTGAGGATCTGAGCGACCCAGGTGATCACGGTGACCATCAGCCGGAACACCGGGATCAGCAGTGAGAAGATCGTCGTCCAGTACTTGACCACGATGATGATCGCGATGCGGAGCACCGGGACCAGCGCCTGCAGGATCACCGCAGCGAGCTGGATCAGCACCGGCAGCAGCGGCGCGATCGCTGTGAACCACTGGCCCCACAGCGGTACCAGCGGCACCAGTTCCGGGAGCAGCCCTGCGATCGCGAGGATCATCTGCTGCAGCGCTGGCGCCGACTGCGTCAGTGCCTTGATCAGCACGCCGGAGATCTGCTGCGCGACCTGCGCGATGACGTTGACGATCGGGGTCAGCGCGGGCATCAGTCCCGCGACGAGGCTCGCGATGAACCGGCCGACCAGCGGCAGGACCGGCGCGACCGCTTGGAAGATCTTCGCGAGCGCCCCGACGAGCAGCCCCACCACCGGCACCAGCGACGCGATCGCCGGTTGCAGCCCCGACAGCAGCGCGGAGATCACGGGTGCGAGCCCGGCGATGATCTGTCCGAGGACCGGGACGAGAGAGATCAGGATCGGGCGAAGCCCGTTGATCAGTTGGTTCAGCAGCGGAGCGAGCGCCTGCACGAGCTGCGTCACGACTGGTGCGAGCGACACGATGACCGCCGACAGGCTGGTGCCGAGGGTGGACAGCACCGACTGCAGCGCGGGCCCGACGCTGCGCAGGACCCCGGCGAGCGCGGACGCCAACGTGTTGATCAGCCCGAGCGCCGGTTGCAGCGCGGGAGCGAGCGCGGCGAACACGCTTCCGAGCAGCCGCCCCAGGCTCAGGAACGTCTGCGCCATCAGCGGCGCCAACGCGATGAACTGAGCTGTGAACTGCTTGAACGCGGGGTTGCTCGCCAGGCCCGTCATGAACGCCGCGAAGCGCTGCGCGACCGTGTTCAGCACCTGCAGGAACGCGAACCCGATCGGCGCGAACGCTTGAGCGAGCCCGGCAAGGCCGGTGAGAAGGTTGCCGAGCAGGTGCCCGAAACCGAGGATCGCCGGGCCCGCCGCCGCGCCGAGGAACTGAGAGAACTGTGTCCAGAACGGCGACTTCGCCGCGGCGGTCGCCTCGGTAAGGAGCTGCCCGACCGCGCCGGCGGCGCCGTGCACGATCGGCGTGAGCAGCGGCAGGCTCGTGCGGAGCAGCCCGATCCCGCGGATCAACACGGGGATCACGTCGGGCTGCAGCGAACGCGCCCATTCGGTGAACGCGCCGGTCAGGCCCTTCCACGCGGTTGCGAGTTGCTGTTCGAGGGGCGTGAGTTTGGCCATGGACGCGCCGAGCGCAGCGTTCGCGGACGCTCCCTGCAGCGCAGCCTGCGCCATCGCACGCCGCGCCGACGCGACCTGGTCCGCAGACTGCTGATCGCTACGAGCGACGTTCTGCCTCGCCCGCTGCAACGCCAGCTCGGAGTTCGCGACCTGCTGGTTGGCCTGCGCAAGGCGTTCCCTCGCGGCGCGGACTTGGTCGGAGCCCTCCACTCCGGCCTTGGCGGCGTTGCCCTCGTCCTGCCCCAGCCGCCGGAGTTGAAGCTGCTGCTCTTTGAGTCGCTGTACCGACTGCCGGTAGTTGATCTCCGCTTGTTTCGCGGCGAGGTCGGCGGCCTTCTGCTGGTCCTCGGCGCCCTTGACCGCTGACTTCGCAGCGTCCACCGATGCTTGCGCCTGCTGCTTCGCCGCGTCGGTCGATCCCGGGTCGGCGAGCACCTTCGCCTGCGCCGCCTGCGCCTGCGCGAGCGCCGTCTGCGCGGCGGCGACCTTCCCCGCCGCCGCTTGCGCCGCAGCGGCGGCCTGGTCCCACGTCGCCTTCGACTGCTCGATGGTGAGCCGCTGCTCCTCCACCGCCAGCTGGGCGTCGATGACCTGGTTCTTCAGGTCTTCGATGGACCGGCGTGCCTGGAGCCGCGCCGACGCGAGCGCACGTTGCGCGTCCGCCTCGGCCTGCAGGCTCGCCTGGTACTGCTGTTCGGCCTGCCGGACCTGGTCCAGGGCCTGCTGGTGGGCGTACGCGGCGTTCCGGATCGCAGACGCGAGTTGCTGCCGGGCGCTGGCCTCCGCGAACGCCCTCGACGCGGCCTGGCCCGACGCGGCCGATGACTGCTGTGACGCGGTCTTCTCCGCCTGCAACGCCTTGGACACGTTGCTGATCGCAGGCAGAGCAACGGCCGCGAGACCGCCGAACCCGGCACCCGCCGCGGCGAGGGGCCCGGCAAGCCCGATCACGCCCGCGCCAACACCGACCAGCGCCGGCGCGGCCGCGGCACCGAGCCCGATCAGCGCGAGACGCAGCGACGCCAACGACGCCAACGCGGCACCGACGTCCGCGACGACGTTGATGTTCGCGCGGCGCCCGTCCAGCCGTGACACCTCGGCGTTCGTCGCCGCCAACTGAGCGTTCGCGCGTCCGGTGTCCGCCTCGACCTGCACGTCAGCGCGTTCGGCTTCGAGGCGGTCGACCTCACCCTGAATGGTCTGGAGTTGCGCCAGCGCCGCAGAGACGTTCGCGCGGACTTCGGCTTCCGGGGTCTCGCCGTCGATCCGTGCGAGCTCGGTCTGGAGTTCGGCGAGCTGCGCGAGGGCCCGCGCGGTATCGGCCTGGACCTGTACGCTCGGCGACTCGGCGCCCAGCGCCAACAACTGGGCGTGGAGCGTGCGGATCTTCTCCTCGGCCGACGCGACATCCGCGTGGACCTGCACATCCGACGACTGCGACCTGATGCGCTGCAGCTCGGTGTTCAGTTGCGCGAGGCGTTCCCGAGCCGCGGCCACGTCGACCTCGACACGGATCTCGGCGCGTTCCCGCTCCAGGCGCTGCACCTGCGACTGGACCGCCTGCATCTGCGCGAGCGCACCGGCGATGTCGGCCTGGATCTGGATGTTCGGTGACTCTGCGCGGAGCCGCTCCAGCTCGGTCTGGATCGCGGCCATCTGCGCCAGGGCCTCGGCGTCGGAGATGTCGACGCCGATCTCCTTGCCGGAGAGTTCCGCGAGCCTGGCGCGGAGCTCGACCATCTTCCGGTCCGCGTCGGTGGAGTCCGCGCCGAGCTCGATCTCCGGCAGGCTCTGCATCGCGACTTCGAGACGCCGTTTGAACCCGCGGGCGAACCCGCCGGCGACGTCGTCACCGTCGCGGGGGGCGCGGCGCCGCTGCTGTTGCTGTTGCTCCCGGAACGGGCGAAACACGTCCTCGTCGCCGAGACCACGCCGGATCCCACGGCCGATCTCCTGACCGACCTGCTGTCCGAGGCGCTCGACCTGCGCCTGGTCCATCTCGACGCGGATGTTGTTGACGTGCTGGTTGATCGCGCCGGCGAGGCGTTCCCCGACCTGGTTCCCGATGCGGGTCGCCGCAGGTAGCAGCGTTTCGCGGAGCTGCCGGACGAAGTCGCGGGTCGAGGGGACGACGGGGACAACGACACTACCTGCGACGAACTCGGGCACGCCCACCCTCCTCCGCGATCCAGAAGGGTGGGGCGGCGTAGGCGGCTAGTTCAGGCCGTTGATGTGCCGGAACAGCCAGTCGGCTTGGTCGAGCGTCAGCGGCGCGCGGGGGCGGCCCTTGCTGTTCTTGGCCTTGTCGTCGCCCGGCATCCGCAGCAGTTCCGGTTCGTCCGGCTTCTTCTGCCCCTTGGGGAGGTTGCGGAGTGTCTGCTCGTACCGCCACAGCCGGTGCTCGTTGACGAGGGTGCCGATGAGCACTTCCAGCGCCGACCAGGGCGCCTTCGCCAAGTCCCCGGGCTTCGGGAGGGCGGGGGCCGCGTTGCGGATCGCGGTCATCGTCGCCGACTCCGGCGGCAGACGCTCCAGCAGCACCCGCAACCTGCGGAACGACATTTCGCCTCGCCAGAACGCGTCGATCTGGTCGGCGTCCCGCGGGTACTGGTGGGCGAAGTCGCCCTCTACCGCCTCCGCATGCGCCTCGACGACCTGGAGCGTCCACGAGATTTCCCCATGTCATCACCCGACGCCTTCGCCGCGGCGAGGGAGAAGTCCTGGAACTCGTCGACGGTGAGGTCCAGGTCGAGGAATGCGTCGAGGTCGTCTTCGTGGATGACGCACTCGGCCCAGCCGTCGAGGTCGCCGGTGTTGAGGAGCCGCATGTGCGACATCCGCCACTGGCCCTGCGGAAGGATCCGAACGGCGACACCGGTGTCGCCGACCGGGACGGTCACGTACTCGCCGACCGCTTCGGCCTCCTGCGCCTCTGCGGGCGTCAGCCCCTCGGCGGGGTAGCCGTTCGCCGGGGACGGGTGACCGGCGCTGATCGCGGCCTGGTGCGGTGCCTGCCCGGTCCCGTCGTGGGACGGGGCGGGCGCGCCGGGGATCTGGTCGTGGGTGACCGTCATCAGGAACCACCACCGCCGATCGCGACCGCGGGCTTGAACAGCCGGTACATCGTGATGCCGGCATCGTCGGGGTAGGTGGAGATCGTGACGCCGTACCCGGACATTTCGTCCTGCTTGAACGTGACGTCGTCGCGGTCGGTGACCTCGCCCTGCGGGATGTAGAACCGCTGCAGGGTGTTCCCGTCGTACACGTCGAACAGGTAGGCCCTCCGGTCGGGGGCGGGCGACGAGGACTCGGAGAAGGAGTAGACGCCGTTGCTGTCGGCGACGAGGTCGGCGACGGGCACCCGGTACATGATCGACACGACCGCGGGGCGGAGCGTCTCCCACAGCGTCAGCTGGAAGGTCCGCACGGACTTGGTGATCACGGTGCGGAACGGGGTGGTCAGACCCCACGGCGTGAACTCCTGCGAGTCCTCGTCGAACCCGAGCTTCAGACCGTCGTCGGAGATGGCGCCCATCGGGTCCCAGGGGGACGTGGGCGCGGTCATCAGGTCGGTGGGCTGCGCCGTACCGGCCGGGCCGACCCAGCCGCCGCCGTTCGCGCCGACCGCGACAAGGTCGGCGCTGCGCTCAATGGTGGCCATGAAAGGCTCCCCTTCACATGCGAAAACCCCGCCCAGCAGGACGGGGTCGGAGGTTCAGTGCTTGTCGTTGCGGGCCTGACGGCCGCGGCGGGCTATTGGGGGTGGAGGGTGAACTGGTAGGTCGCGGTGTACCGGCGCAGCGCAGGGTTGTCGTGCGGCACCTGATGGGGACCGGTGATCGTGTCGACTGCGGTGACGACGGCGCCGCCGGTCGCGGTGCGGGCCAGCCCGTCGTGGAGGGCCTGCTGGATCCGCAGCGCCAGCGCGGCGGCGGCGACACCGTCCGCGGCGTAGGCGTCCACGTCGATCTCGGGGCGGTCGAGTCTGAACCCGTCGTAGCCGCCGCCGATACGGACCACCTGGATCCACGGCAGTTGCGTCTCGAACCCGGCGGGTGTCTCGGTGGAGACGGTGCCGGGTTGCTCTTCGCCCTCCAGCCAGGACGACAACCACCCGACCAGCAGGGTCTCGGCGTCGACCATCAACGGCCCCGCTCAGCGGCTGCAGCGCGGCCGAGCGGCCGATACCGGGGTGTGCGGCTCGCGCCCCACTCCACGGCCGTCGAGTGATCGGAGGTGTTGATGACCTTCGCCCAGGCGCGGCGTCCGTCGCCGGGCCCACGGGACTGTCCCGACTTCACCCGAAAGGAGCGGGCGTAGTCGCCGGTGCGGCGCGGCGCGAATCCTTCAGCTCGCTGTTGGATTCGCTCGGCGCGGACCACCATCGCCGCTTTCATTTCCTTGGACCGCAGCATCTTCCCGATGCCGCCGTACCTGGGCCGGAACTTCGGACGCTCCACGACCACGCCCCCTCTCGGTCAGCCGGTGACGCGCGTCAGGGCGACCTGCACGCCCATCCGCGAACCGGTCAGCGGGGACTCGTGCACGCCGGGCTCACCGTCGATCTCGTAGATCACGCCTGCGACCTTGATCCGGTCGGTGGCGCGGACGTCGGTGCCGTGCGGCATCACCACGCTCAGCCCGATGGTCACCTGGTCACGGGCGTCGGTGTTCTCCTGGGATCCGCGCGCCCACACCGCGCAGCCCTCCACCGGGGTGGGCACGTCGGGGCCGGGGACCTTGTTGCCGTGCGCGTCGCGGGACGGCGGTCCGGGCCGCAGGATCGTGACCGTCTTCCCCAGCGGGTATGGGGGCGGCATGTCAGTACCACCCGTCGCCGGGGCCGAGGTCTTCCCACACTCCGCGCGGGTCGGGTTCGTCGCCCCACGTGACCGGCCACGTCACCGTCGGGTCCGCGTCCGCAGGTGTCGGGTCGACGGTGAATGCTCCACCGCGTCCGGCGAGGCGCTGGAGGGTGCGGCGTTCGTCGCGGGTCATGTACAGGCCCGCCTGGGGCCTTTGCACACTGATCGGGCCGACGGTCTCGTAGGCGATGCCCTGCGGGTTGGCGTAGGCGCGGCCGGCGACCGCCAGCACCACCGCTGACGCCGCGTCCGGTAGCGGCTTGACGATCGACTCGGCCAGCAGCACCGCCTGTTCGATCATCAGGTTGGCGCGGGCCTGGTCGATCTCGGACATGTTGAGGTAGACGCGGAGCTGCTCCGCGTCCACGGCTAGGGCCACGGCGATGCACCTCGCTCAGGTCAGAGGGCTTCGACCGCCTCGCACCAGGCGGCAAGGTCCGCGGCCGGGTCCAGGGCCTTTGACCGGGCGAGGCACCGGTCGGAGGCTTCCGCCCACTGGACCGGGTCCTGCAGCGCCGTGACCGCCGACACCCACGCCTGCAGGTCGCCGCGCTCGGCGAAGATGCCCGCTTCGGCCAGCGACTCCGACAGGCCCGGGGTGCCGTTCGCGACCACCGGGATGCCCGATGCCATCGCCTCGACAGCGACACGGCCCCATGATTCGCTCGCCGAGGGCATCAGCAGGATCCGGGTGCGGGCGTACACCTGCTCCCGCATCTGGTCGCCGGGGAGATGGTCGATGACCTCCACGTTCGGGAGTCCGCCGCGGCGCTCGACCTGGGTGCCGTAGGCGCCCTTCACGCCGAGGAACTCAAGGTCGGGAAGACGCTCGGCGAGCTGCCAGAACACCTCGCCGCCCTTGTCGGCGTTCAGGTTGACCAGGGTGATCCGATCGCCCGGGGTGGTGGCGTAGTCGCTGGTGAACACCGGCGGGCGCACCACGATGCTGCTGGTGGGGCGGAGACTTTCGGTGTACTCGCAGAAGTAGCCTTCCGCCTCGGCCTGCATGTGCAGCGAGTTGTACACCGCCAGCGCCGTCGACCCGCGGCCGACGTTCCGGAAGATCGTCGGGTGGGTGTTGTGGCACACCGCGACGAACGGCCGTCCGAGCCCGCGGGCGAGCGCACCAGCCGCCGGGACGTTCTCGTGGTGCGCCACGATCACGTCGCTGGCCTTCGCTGCAGCGGCGAAGTCGAGGCTCGCCGCGAACGGCACCACCTTCACCCCGTCGACGTCGTAAGCCTCGTGGTCGGGCGAGTACCGGGACAGCCACACCGTCACCTCGTGGCCGCGGGCCACCAGGGCCCGCAGCATCGAGTGCAGCATCCACTCCGAACCGGCGTTGTGCCGCGGCGGGTAAGCGTGGACACGAGCGACGACCCGCAGTGGCTTCGCCGCGGTGCCGAGCCCCCGGAAATGCGAAACCGCCGGGTCCAGGATCTCGTCCTGACCGGCGGTCGACTTTCCCGAGGGCCTCCCGGGCGGCTTGGCTCTGGGCTTGCGGGGTCGGCTGGCGCGGCGGGGCGCCTCGGTCACGAGGTGACGCCCGCGCTGGTGTACTTCACGAACGCCTGCGCGTCACCCATCACGAAGCCGTAGAACGCCTCCGCGAGCAGCAGCACCAGGTTCTCCTGGAAGGCACTGTGCACGCCGCCTTCCTCATCGATGTACGTCGCCTCCGCGGAGATCCGGATGGTGATGTCCATGCCCACGCCGTACGCGGCCTGCGACCAGTCACCGCCCAGGGCCCGCAGACCCGAGTCCGTGGAGGTGGACTGTCGGCGCTGCTTGCCGGACACGCCACGCGAGTACGCCAGCGGCTCACCGATGAGGGTGCCGGCGTTCGCCATGTTCGTGCCGGGCGTGGTGGTGTCGACCAGGATCGGCCGGCCCGTGGTGTCGGTGGCGAGCAGCAGCTTCGGCTTCAGCCGCGGGTCCGCGACGGTGCCGGTGAAGTCCCAGTCGTCGTCGACGACCAGGTCCATGCCGTTCACCAGGTCCGCCCACAGACCGCCGTTGGCCTGGGAGGCGGTGCCGAGCTCGATCGCGTTGGTGGTCGCGGTGAGGTGCTCGGCGAACGGGCCCGCAGCGCCCTTCATCGACTTGCCGTGGATCGCGGCGTGGTCGAACGCCCGCGCGAACGCCGTCGGCAGGTCCCGCTGCAACTGCGTCCACAGGCCACCGGCGTTGGTCTTCACGACCTCTTCCGACACCGGAATCAGCACGGCGATCTTCTTCGGCGACATCTGCTTGACGTCGATACCGCCCGAGGACAGCGGCTTGCGGGCACCCGACCCGACCCAGTCTGCGGTCGGGACGTCCAGCGGGATCGGGATGGAGGTGTTCGCGTCGATCGACAGCGGCGCACGCTGCGCCAGCGACATGATCGCGCTCTGTTCCACCGACTTTTCGAAGATCGGGCCCGCGAGCGTCCGCGGGAGGAGATTGTCGTTGACATCCGACAGGAGGATCGGGTCGGTGGTGGCCACCTCAACCCCTTTCTAGCGGCGTCCCTTCAGGAGCCGCGAATTCACGAACCCCGCGAATTCGCTCGCGGGGTCCTTAGCTCTCGGTTGGTTGGCGCCCGACGCCTGCGTCCGGTCCGGTGCGGGTTTGCGCCGCTGCGGGGTGTCCGGCTTCGGCTTCGCCAGGTGCGGCTTGCGGTCGAGGAGGTCCTCCAGGTCCGCCTTGATCCGGTCGGTAGCGATCTCGCCGTCGTCGCCGATGTAGGCGTCCAGGTCGAGAAGCGCTTCCGGGTCGGTTTTGTCGGCGAACCCGTCCGCGGCCATCGCACGGACCTCGGACTTCACAGCCCGCTGCCGGATCCGGTGGATCTCCTGCTCGCGCTCGGTCAGCCGCGCCTGCAAACGCTGCGCCTCGGTCTGGTCGGCCTCGGCCGCCTCGCGGGCACGCTTGGCCAGCGGCTCCAGTTCCTGGTTCTTTCGCTCCAGCTCACGCAGACGCTTCCGCAGGTTCGCGGCCTCGGAGTTCTTCTTGCGGAGCTCAGCCTTGGCGGCCTTCTCGTCGAACGCGCCGCCCGCCTGGGGCTTGTCGTCCTCGGTGTCGTCGGCGCCGGTGTCGGTGACCTCGCTGGTCTCCTGCTCCTGCTCCTCGGTCGCCGTGTCGTCGCCGGTGCTGTCGTCCTGCGCGGTCGTCTGCTCGGTGTCCGCGGTGTCGTCGGGCATGATCGGGTAACCCTCCAGGGGTTCGGATAGGGACAACTCCCGCTCCAGGCGGGAAGAATCTGGGCGGTACAGCGACCACCAGCGGTCGATCGCGCGGCCCGTCCAATCGGGCCGGTTGTCGGCGGCGGCGCGGGCCCGCGCCTGCTCAGCCGATGCCGCGATCACAACCGTCTCGGTCGCGCGCAGCGACCGGGCGAGGCTCCTGCGCTGCTGCGGATCCGGCGCGGAACGGATCACCCACGCCGTCCCCGACTCCATCGCCGAGACCTGCCGCTCCAGCGCGGACCGCAGCACATGCGCCCGGTCCGCCACCTCGCGGGCGTGGTCGTGATGAGCGGTGGACCCGAGCTCTCGGCAGAGCCGGTCGAAGTCGATGACGGTGTCGCCGTCAGATGCCTGTTTGGCGACCCAGGTCGACTTTCCGGAAGCGGGCGGGCCGCACACCAACACGACCCGACGCACGATCACCCCCGGGCGTCAAATGCCTTCCGCCACGCATGCATCTTGTCGCCCACATGGGCCGTGGCCTGCTCGTACAGCTGCTCCCAGTCCTGCACATGGGATGGCGGGACCCACAGCTTTCCTTCGAACACGGGCGCGACGGTGCAGGAGCAATTAGATACAATTACTCCATTAGCTCGGTACCAGCCCGACTCCGTCTGAAAGTTGAAAACTTGGCCACGAAACTCACGGTGAGAGAGATCGACGATGCGGTCGCTCTCTACACGTCCGGAAAGACGTTCCAACAGGTCGCGGCCATACTTGGCGTAAACGCCAGCACCGCCTACGTCGCCATAACCCGTCGCGGGGTCAAAGCGCGACATGCTACCGCTGATAGGGCCATGCTTGACCAAGCGGTCAGTCTGTACGTCAGCGGCATGACCGGACCCGAGGTCCGGGACGCCATCGGCATATCCACCAGCACGCTCCACCGGGAGTTGCGTAAACGTGGGATTCCTGCCCGCAGCCGCAGAACAAACATCCCATCTGCCGACGTGGTCTCCGCATACCTCGCCGGTGAAAGCCAACTCTCGCTCGCTACCCGGTACGGAACCTCGCGACCAGTGATCCGGCGGATCTTGGTCGAGCAAGGGGTTCAACCGCGCGATCGGAGTGCGGCCAGTACGCTCGCGATGGCTGCGCTCACCGACGAACAGCGCGCCGACATGGTCAAAAATGCTCACGCGGCAGTCCGCGGGCGCGACGTCTCCATGGAAGAACGCATCTTGCGCTCGCAGAAGCGGGAACGGACCCAATCCCATGCGACTGGCCGTGAACGACAGTTCGGTCGCCACATCAGCTTCCCTGATGTGATCCCGCAGAAAGCGATCGGCCCCTACAACGTCGACTTTGCTGTCGGTTCCGTCGCCGTGGAAATCCTCGGGGGTACCTGGCACGCTTACAAGGCCGAGCATGCCCATCGCACGCCATACATCCTGAACCAGGGCTGGAACATGCTCTTCATCTGGGACAGACAGCAAGCTCCCCTGTGCATTGAGGCTGCTGAGTACGTCGTCGCCTTCGCGGAGGAGTCCAGCAGGCAGCCAACCCTGCACCGTGAGTACCGGGTGATTAGGGGTGATGCGAAGCTCGTGGCCTGCGGCGGTGCGCAGGACGACCAGTTCCCCCTCATAATCCCGTCGATAGCCAACTTCCGCGGCAGGGCCATCAACTAGCGTCCCGGCGGGCACACAGTGGTCGTGGAACTTGTACTGGCCTTCGCCCTCGAAGTTCCGGTTCGCTCGTCGGCCGGCGGTCTGCCGCGACTTGAAGACCGCGCCGCGGAGCGCCATCAAAGCGCAGAAGTAGCAGGGGTCAGAGTCTGTGATCCTCGCCCACGCAATCGCGCGGCGATCCTTCAGGACGCCCTGATGGATGGTGTCGCGTGCGGTGTCCGCGACCGCTTTCTGCGCGGCGCCGATCACCTTGGTCTCGGCGTCTGCGAGGCGCCGCTCGATCGGCGGCGGGCTGTCACGTTGCGGGATCCACAGGTCCTTCGTCGCCCACCGCAGCGACGTGTCGATCTTCGTCTCCGGCACATCCGGCACGTCGATGTGGAAGGTCCCCGGCACGCGGGCGAGTTCGCGTTCGCTCTCGAAGTAGTCGGCGGCGAGCGACCCTGCCATGTCAGCGTGCTTGGTGATCGCCGCGTCCGCCGCGCGCAGCCACGCAGGCACCGTCGACCCGAATGACCCGAGCCTCACCAGCCGAAACGACGCAGCGATCTGCTTAGCGATCTCCTGCAGGATCTTGAGCTGCTGGCGGTGGTATTCAGCCGCCCGCGACTGCAGGCTCACCAGCCACCCCACTCGATCCCTGCGGCGGCGTGGACTGCTCGGGGCCGTTCACGATCGTGTCCAACAGCGTCGCACCGCGGGCGCGCCGCCGATCAGACTGGACCCGCTGCCTCTGCGACTCGGTGAGACCCACCATCTCCAACGTCACATCGCTGTCGGCCGGGAGAATCCCCGTCTGCACCAGCTTCACAGCCGCGTCGGTCTGGGATGCGATGGTCGGGGTTGCGGCGTTCCGCCATACCGTTTCGATCCGCCGCGCACGGTCCGGTACCTCGCCGTTCGCGACGAGCAGCGCCAGGCGTAGGACGTTTCCCCACACTGCGGACAAGACCGTCTGCTTCCGCTCGGCGCGCTTCACGAGCTGTGCCTCCGTCGAGCGGATCGCGTCCGCCGAGGCCGGGTTGTCGGTCGTGTAACCGAGATAGTGCGGCGGCAGACCAAGCTGGGTCGCCATGATCCGCGCATACAGGTCAACGATCTTCGTGTACGCGGACGGGTCGTACGCGGCGAACGTCCCGACCGTGGGGATCTCACCGTCCTCGTCCCGCTCCAACGCAAGGACCCGGCCGATGTAGGTCTCCCACGCGCTCTTCGGGTTCCCCTCAGCATCCTGAAAGGCGCTCTCGGACGTGCCGAGGATGTACCGCTGCGGCGCCCCGTAGAACTCCCGCGCGACCTCCATCCCCAGCAACGTGCGGCACGCCGCGTCCGTGATCGACATGACCGCCGGGGTGATCTCCGACCGGCCCGACCGGTCCGCGACCCGCTGCCGGTTCGCAATCCGCACCACCGTGACGACACCCAGGCCGTGCAAGTCGCGGTCGACGACAATCCAGCCGCCGTCCGTGGACTCCTCCAGGTGGACTGTCTGCTCCGGCAGATACAGCACCGCCGCCTGCCGGTCGGCGTCCTTGTACAGCCGCAGCGCCGACGTCACCGCCCGTTTCCGCGCGTCATAGAACAGGGTCATGTCCAGCGGCGACTCGACCGTGATCACCGGCGGGTCGCCGTCCTCGTCCGCCGACCCCACCGCCACATACGACCGGCGGTAAATGAACGAGTCCAGGTGCGCGAGCTGCGACTCGGCGATCAGCTCGTTCGGCTCCCACAGGTCCTCAAGCTCGCCCGACTCCTCCGGATCGTCGGCGTACCGCCACGCCTCGATGTCGAGGCGCTGCTCCAGCGCGTCCACACCGATCTGCGGCCACCCGATCACCGTGTGAAGGCCCTTGAGCTGCGGGGGGATCGAAATCCCCAGGTCCCGGATGAGCTGCTCGCCGTTGTAGTAGCAGTCCCGCAGCTCCATCTGCCACCGGCACGCCATCAGGTCCGTGCGGAGCGCGTCGAGCAGGTTCGACTCGTCGTCCGACAGGTTCAGCAGCGGCAGGTCCGGGATCGTGACGGTCACGCCAGCACCACCGCCCTGCCCTTGCCGCGCCGGCCGATGCCCTTGCTCACCGCGTCGATACGCGCCTGCCACGCGAGTGTCGCCGCGACCGCAGCGTCGATCTTCCGCCGCGAATCCGGGTGCTCCTTGGCGATCTGCAAACCGGCGCGGGACGGGCGCCGGCGCGCATTCAGCACATGCCGCGTCAACGTGAACGACCCGTCATGGGTGAGCTCACCGTTGATCACCGCCGCGTGGAACTGCTCCAACGCCCGCACGACCGCCTGCGGACGGTTCATCCACCACTCGATCGGGTGCGCCTGCGAAGACCGGACCCGCATCCGACGCCCGTAGGCGTACTCCCACTCCGCCACGAACGACCGCCAGTCCGCGGCAGGATCCGCGTAGAACCCGACGACCTTGTACCTCTGGAACGCCGACCGGACCGCCGCCTCGACCTCCGCGGTCGGCACCCACCAGTCCTTGCCCGCCGGACCGTTCGGCTGCTCCCACACCGCGACCTCGAACAGAAACCCGTCCGACACCCGGCACCCGATCAGCGCGGTCGCATCAGCCACGCCCCGGTTGCGGTGCTTGGACCCGTCGAACCCCAGCGTGATCCGATCCCCCGGCGCCACCGTCTTCGACGGGTCCGCGCAACCCGCCCACTCGTGCGGCGCCAGCCAAGCATCCGTCGCGCCGGTCTGCGCGTTCAGGAAATAGCGCCGCGAATCCACCGGGTTCTTGCGGGTGTCGTAGAACTCGTCGACGATCCCGTCGAAGTCGTTCCACTCGATCGCCTCACCGAACGCCTCAAGAATCGCCGCCCGCAACTGATCCTCAGCCGACAAGTCCTCGCACTCACCCCACCGGTGGTCATACAGCAGCCGGGCCCGCCGCGACCGTCCCTCCTGAATGTGCTCGGCCAGTTGGAACGTCGCCTCCGCGGTCGACTCCTCACCGGCGGCGAACATCGTGGTGGTCTCCAAGAACCACGTGCCCGCGCCCTTCTTCCGCTTCCGCAGGTTCCGGGTGACCGTGTCGTACATCCGCCGCAACTCCGGCTGGTTGTACAGGTGCGTCTCGTCGAACACCACGAACGTCTCCAGGCCGCCGTCCTTCGACGCCGACGACGCCGTCGACGGACGAATCTCCCCGCCCCCCGGCAGATAGATCCGCGTCAAGCCCGCGTCCATGCCCGGGATGTGCGACAGCAGCGCGTCTCCGTCGGTGAGGTTGAAGAACACCGTGTCGTAGACGTTGCCGGTCTGGCCCTCCTCAGTGGCCATGCACCGGATGAACGGGGACGTGACATGGCGACCCATCGGCTCACCCGGCTCGTACACATACCGGAACCCCAACCCCCACGGGTCCTCGTACACCTCACCGCCGGACGCCCAGCCCGCGAACCGGCACGGCCCCAACGCCTCGAACACAGCGAGCCGACCACCGAGCCCCGACTTGTCGCAGCCCTTCGGCCGCGAGAAAAACGCCGAGTCATACAACCGCTGCGTGTTCTCCGGCTCGTCGCCAATCGCGTAGCAGTCGACGATGAAGCCCGTGAGCTCATCACCGTGGCTGACCGGCTGGCCCTGCACGTCGCCCCGGCCGTGGACGACGAAGTACTCCATCCACACCGTCGCCAGCCACCCCAACGACCGGTGACGGTCATGCCCGGGGGCCCGGACCAGCGTGCGCGGCATCAGCCCGACAGCCGAGCCCGCCGCGACGAAATGTCGGTCACCGACCCGCCATCAACTGGCGCATCCGGCCCCGGCTCCGCCGGCGTAGGCAGCACCTCCATCCGCAAGCGCAGCCGATCCTCCGGCGTCGCCCCGAACTTCGCCGCCCGCAACCTCAACTCCGACGCGAACTCCCACCGGCCCTTCGTCCACATCACGTGATGCATCAGCGCCGTATCAACCAGAAAGTCCCAGTCAGTCGCCGTGAACGTCTGCGCCTGCGGCGACCGCCGCCACGTCTCCCACCACATCACCGTCCGCGGATGCCACGACTCCCCATCGGGCAGCACACCCTCCGGCAGGTCAGCACCGCGAACCACACCATCGACCGCGAGCTCCGTCATCGGCTTCGGGTCCGCGTTGCGCCGCCGGCGCTTCGCCGGGTCCTTCGGAGCAGGCCCGTGTCCAGCCACAGAGAGTCACCACCCCTCGGGCAACGCAAGATCATCAAGGGGCCCCAGACCTGTACGCACAGGCTGCGGCTACATGGGGCCGGGCGGGGTTCCGGCGGGGAGGGGGCTACCGCCCCAGGGTGTCAAGGCTCTGACCTGCCGTTATGCGGGCTTTGGCGCTCTGACCTGCAATAACTGGTCGTGTGACTCTGTGTGACCGACTCTGGATCATGGTCGATGCTGCTGATCAGCGATCTTGAGCGTCGAAGATCGATCATGCTTTGCGGTCAGTCGATCAGGTGTCGATCACGGTCGTCGATGGGCGTCGAGGCGACCTGTGCCCTGCGTGGCAGGCACACCGTGCCCTGGCTGGGGTGGAGGTACGGGTGGGGGTGGGGCTGGGGCTGGGGTGCGGTTGGCCTCACGGTCCGAGGTGGCACGTCAGGCCTTCTTCCTCATGCCCTTGCGGGTTGGGAGCCTTCGGTATCGGACACCCTTGCCGCCTGGCGTGGCGTGTGCATGCTTCCTAGCCCAAGACTTGTGAGTGGCGAAGGCCCATCTCCACTGGATAACTGAGCCTTGCTGCGGAAGCCGTGATACTTGCCGCCGCGCTTGGCCACTGTCATCACCTCCTGTGGTCAGCAGGCTGGGAGCGCCTGCACCAGGACACCTGCGATGCCTGTGGCGATGACGAACTCCACGCCTGGGAACGAGTCGCGTAGCCCTGCGAGCATCGCCTTGCGGTCGTCGTCGGATGGTTCATCGGCGATGGCGAGGAGGACACGGTCTCCGGGGCGGAGCACGATCATCGGGGGCTGGGTGTCGGAGCGGAGGACCTGCTCGGGCTCGAAAACCCCGAACGTGACGTCGTCGGGGTTGGGGGGTTCGGTCACTTCCGCTTGCCGTTGCCCTTGCGCTTCCGGCCGGCCGCGGACATGGCGCCCATCTTCTTCGCCCCGTACTTCTTGCGGCCCACGCTCGCGGCGACGGCGTTCGGGTCGCGGGCACCGGACTTGGCGGCCGAGGCGGCGACCTGCTTGAACCGCTTCCCGGAGCCGAGCTTGGGGGCCTTGCCCTTCGTACCGCCGCTCTTGGACTTGCCGCTGCTGGACTTCTTCGCTGCCACCGTGGTCACCTCCAACTTCAGCGCTGGTCTGGCGGCCGGTTGGCCCCTGCGGTCAGGCGCTCTTGAGCCAGGCCCAAACCTTGCCGTTGCGAATTTGTCTTATCAGAGACTCGCTAACCCCGTACCGATCGGCCAGGAGGGCATGTGGTGCCGATGATGCGCGGATCTCAAGGACATCGGCCTCCTGGAGCTTCGCGCCAGGGTTGTCGGATCCGAGGTCTGTCCGCGACTCAAAGCGGCGGGAGTTACATCGAAGGCACGTCGGAACGAGGTTCGTTGGTGTGTTGTTACTTCGATCCCAATCCAGGTGATCGGCCGTCAGGGTGCCGTCTTCCCACGACACCATCCGCTCACACCAATGACAGGCGTGCGTCCCGGGACCAATGGCGTCGTACAGAACCGCTCGGTGAACATAGACGTAACCCCGCTTGTTGCTGAGCGGGTGGTTCACGACCATCTTCCTGATGTAGCCGTCTGGACGGAGATTGCCCTGCCCGTTCGGCCTGTGCCGGAGTTCCAACCCGCCAGGGTCTCCGTGCTTCTTCCAACGCCTCACATGAAGGGAGCACCATCCATGCGAATCGTGAGGGCGAACGCAGCCCTCAACGCCACAGACACGTTTAGGCTTGTTTGGCACATTCTAATTATGGCAGACAAATTGCCTATCGTTGGCTATCTGACAATGCCTGGGTGAGCTTCCGCTGGTCTAGTGCGCTTCGGCTTGCGGGCCTGGGCTGCGCGTCCGCCCTCGGCCGATGATTTGGTCTGGTGGCAGTCGAAGCAGATCGCTGCGAGGTTGGCGTCACTGTCGTCGCCGCCTGCTGCGCTGTTGGCGACGTGGTCGACGTGTGTGGCGTGGTTGCCGCACTTGTAGCAGGTGTGGTTGTCGCGGGTGAGGATCCGGCGTCGGATCTTGTCCCATCCAGTGGGCAGTGTCGCTTTCCGGGTGCTGGTCTTCCACTGCCCGTTCGGCATCAGGCACCACCCGCCAAGATCGCCGTTACCCGCGGGTGGCGACTGCTGACTTGTCGCAGGTCACAGGCTCGGAGGTCAGGGCACGGATCGTGTCGACATCGCCCGCGTCACCGGCTGCGAGGTACCGCTGGTAGCGGGCGACGGCTGCGTCGTACGCCGGGCCCGACTTCGGTGGGCTGTCGTGGTGCAGCGCGTACACGCGGCCTTCGTGGCGGACGGGTTCCGCACCGAGTAGAAGCCGGTGGCTGATAAGCCATGCGACGTCTTCGGGCGCCCAGCCACGGAAGTGCTCGTCTTGCCCGCCGCACGCCCACCAGGTGGCCGGGGTGGTGACGTACACACCCGACGTGGCAGCGAGGACGACGAGGTGTGCGCAGCGTTCGAGCGGGATGCCGTCCAGGAGTTGGTCTGTGCCGTCGCGGCGGAGAGAACGGTACTGGTCGTAGGGCAAGTGGACTCGGGTGTCGCCTTCCGCGTCGTGGATCGCGGCGAGGAGCGGCTCACGCTCGGGGAGAGTGTCCGCGTCGGCGAGAACCGCGACGTCGTACCCGCCGACCTCAGCAGTGCGGACGGCCTTGTTGCGGCACGCGGCGAGGCAGAACGGCTCGTGGTCGGTGTCAACGTCGATCACGTCGGCGTCCGGGAGCAGGTCCCGGTACCGCTGGACCGTCAGATCATGGGCGTACACGCGGTGAGGCTGAGAACGCCAAGGGATGCCGACGAGGACGCGGGTCATCGCCGACTCGCTGCGCGTAGGAACAGGTACGCCTCACGCTGCTCCGCCGGGAATCGGTCGGTAGGTGCACCGCAGCGGGGGCAGATCAAGGCGCGAAGCGGAGTCGGTGACCCCATGTCGTCGTCGGGTTCGATGTGGCCTTCACGGGAGCACGCCTCCACGGCGGCGAGGTGTCTGGTCTCGCGTTCCTCCGCGTGGCGTTCCGCGTCCAGGTCCCGCTCGATACGGCGGATGGTCGCGTAGTCCGGGACCTGCTTCGGACGGGCTGTGAAGCGGCGCAGGGCACGCTCGGTGAGACTAGTCACGGCTGGTTCTCCGTCAGCTTCCGCATCAGCGCCTCCGGAGGGCGACGCGGCGGGCGGCGCATCCCGTTGGTGATCACAGCACCCATGAGCGCGATCAGTTCGTCCACCCGCCTGCGTTCATAGTCCAGGTCAGCGCGGAGCGTCCGCATGTCGGTGGTACCGCCGTAGTGGCCGGCGAGAGCCTCTAGAAGAGCGCGTGCTTCGCTGTCGCCGATCCGAAGTGTTGGCTCAACGTCAAACCGTTCTGTGGGCAGGTCGGCCCATTGGACCGCTGTGGCGTCTCCGCCCTCGATGATGCGGAGAATCCGGGAGGGGCGTTCACCGTCCTGTTGGTCGACCAGGTACACGGCGAGCGACAGGGACGGAAGGTCCTCGCGGATGTAGGCGCGGATCACGACGCGCTGTTCTGGGCGCTGGTGATGACCGCGCACACAATCTGCATTGCCTGACCCTCAGTGAACCCGGCCGCGACGAACGCCTCGTAAGCCTCGTGGAGTTGAGCCGCGCCAGCGGCGAGCTCGGTGATCGGGTCCGCGGGCATGTTGTCGCTCACTGCAGCCCCACAGCCTTGGTTGCAGCCGCATGGGCTCGCTTCGCGGCCCGTTCGATTTCCTCGGCGTCGATCTCCGGCACGAACCGGACGACCACCTCACCGACCGAGGTGGGTTCGTTGTCCACGTCGGCTTGGATGACGACGTCGTCCGGGAGCGGTGCCGCGGTTTGGATCATGTCGCGGACTTGGTCCTCGTCGAACCCTGCTTCGCGGAGTTCGTCGCGGTACGCGGCGAGACGCTTCGCTGTGGTGCGTGCATCGTCCACCGTAAAGATCTTGTTCAGAGCGTCGGAGGGGCGGAACGAGCCAGTGTCGGTGGGTTCGCTCATGGCGGAGCCTTCCGGGTTGGAGTGGGTTGGGCCCGGTCTGCGTCCAGCACCACCCACTCCAAGAGCGGCAGAACACAGACCGGGAGTCTTCAGGGGCTTACGGCCGTCCGGTCGCCGCACCAGTGACACCAGCGGATCTCGCGGTTAGGCCCGGTCGTTGTGCGCCAGTGGCCGCCGAATGCGTGCAGGACTCGCATCGCGAGGCTGTAGCTGCGCGAGTAGACCCACACGTAGGGGTCGTGGGGGAAGCCGCGCTCAACCTTGAAGCTGCGCTTTGCTCTGAACGTGCGCGGCATGTACGCGTCACCTCTCTCAATACGCAGTGCCGACGCGGTGGTGGCCGATGTGCTCCACAAGCGGAGGGTCCGTACGGCGGCCCCAGTACGCCCCACGGGCCCCTGCATCGGCGAAGAGAAGCTTCCCGAACCGGCTCTCGGACCAGTCGCCCTCTGGCCAGTCACGCTCGAACGTCCGACGCGGGATCAGGCACGGGTTCCCGGTGAAGCAGGCGCGGTGCTCGATCCAGGTGTGCTCGCCGTCCGTGGCCTCGGTGAAGGTCTGGCCCTGCGCTTCGAGGGCCTCGATCATCCCGCCGTGTGAATGCTCGTTGCCAAACCACGGCTGGCGCTTCAACGCGATCTGCGTCAGGTACGGGTGGCTGTCGAGGACACCGACGAGGGCGTCCAGGTTCACGTCCGCGTTGAACGTGAAGTCGTCCTCCAGCAAGAAGAACGAAGTGGTGTCGTAGGGGCCGGCCCAATGACGGGCCAGCGCCCACACCTGGCGCATCGCCTGCCAGTAGCCGTTGGGTTCTGGGAGGTGAAGGACCTTGCCGTCCCAGGGGCCGCCGATGAACTCATCTGCGAGCCACTGCCCGTAGGTCGGGTCGCCGGAGTCGTCCACGATGACCATGCCCGCGACGCCCGACAGGTGGCGCTGCGCGGACGGGATCGTCTTGGAGATGCACTCCGGGCGGCCGTTCGTGAGGCAGATGATCGGGACCACGACGATCACCTGCCCTCCAGCGGGTCAGTCGTTCTGCTGCGGCCCTTCGGGGAGGCGGCACTCGAAGGTGAGCGGGGTCAGGTCGTCGTCGGTCGGGTGCCATCCGGCCCATCGGCGTAGCCTGCCGCCGCTGGTGACGATGCGCCCGCAGGAGTCGCGGGACCAGGTGATCTCGTCGACGACCACCAGGTCGGCTGTCGCGGTGCGGGCGTTTTTCACTTCGTTGCGGGTGACAATGACCTTGTCGACCCGGCTCCGTGAACCCTTGACCTCGACCGTGCGGCTGCCGTGCTGCTTTTCAACGAGCAGATCGAAGGGTTTGCCGAGCACGGTGACGGACCAGCCTCGTTCGCGGTACCAGGCGGCAGCCACCTCGACCCCGCGCCGCTCGACAGCTTGACGGAGGACTGGGTCCGGCTCGCGGGTCAGCCCCTGTCGCACTGCCTCACCAAGAGCTTCACGTCTCGGGGCGGTCGTGCCCAGGCGAGACTCGATGCGGGGATCAAACTGAGGCTGATCGGAGATCTGAAGTACCGACTTGACGCCAACTCCGAACCTGCCGAGCCGGTTCAGGTCAGTCAAGGGCACGAAGTGGTTGGTCGTGAACTGCTGCTCAGTTGTTCGATCTTCGGTTGCCCGGAGTAGCTCACTAATGATCATGCCAGCTTCGACCGTCTTGCTTAGGCCGACAGCGTGAGCTAGGACGATACCTCGGTGCAACTCTGACCACTGGAGCGGCGTCGGAGGCCGAAGACGGGAGGCGGGATTCTGCTTGGACACGGGCCACACCGTACGGTAAACGTCCGACAGCGAGCGGTAGTTCTACGGGCAAGGGTCCTCGACCAGCTACAACGGATTTGAACCGTCGGGTCCCACGCACCGGACGGTACCGGCGTCTGAGACCTCGTAGACGTGAATATTGAGCCGTTCTCGCACTGCAGCCGGGACTCTGAGCGCAGCCGTCACGCCCTTGGTCGGCACCACGACTGCGAAGCAGGCACTTAGATCGGTCATGCGGCGCAAGATTTGGCCGTAGGCGATGTCGAGGTCCGTGCCGAAGTCACCGGCGTCGCCTTTGACTTCCACGTACAGCGCCTGACCGCTTCTCGCCGCGACGATGTCACAGTCCCCGCTGTCCTCGGCTAGGTCCCAACCGTGCCCTTTGAGGTAATTGCAGAAGGCAGCCACCACTCGGGGTTCATCGCCAGCCATCGGAGTCCCTGCTGATCACACGCCCATTGTCCCAGAAAGGCGCAGTGATCACATGTTGACGGACCGGGCGGCGAGCGCCCTCTTCACGCCCTCTGCCAGCGTCACGCGCGGCGTGTACAGCTCGTTGAGCCGGGTGGGGTCGCCGACCCGGTACGCCACCCCAGCAGGCTTCTCAGGGTGCAACTCGAAGCGCGGCGCGTAGCCCGCCTCCGCCGCGAACATGGCTGCAAGGTCCGCCATCGACGTGCCCACGCCCGTCGCGATGTTCAAGGGGCCGTCCACAGCGTTATCCACAGCCGCGAGAACAGCACCCACGACATCGTCCACGTGCACCCAATCGCGGACCTGGGAGCCGTCGCCCCAGATGACGAACGGGTCCTCGTGGCGGCGTGCGCGGTCCCTGAACGCACCGAACGGGAAGTCGCTCGACTGGTCCTCGCCATAACCGGAGAACGGCCTGACGATCGTCACAGCACCGCCCTGAGCCCGGTATGCCTCCGCCAGACGCTCCCCCATGAGCTTCACGGCGCCGTAGATCGCATCCGGGTTGTCCGGGCCAAGCAGGTCTATGTCCGTCTCCGTGAGACGGTAGGCACGGTCGCCCTCTTGGAAGGCGATCGGATACGCGGCGCTCGAACTCAGATATACGACTCGGCCGGGCTTGGTGCGGGCGGCCCACTCGAACATGGCACTATCCAACGCGAGGTTCCCTGCGCCGACCGCGAGCGCACGCCCGTCGATCGCGGCGCGGTGCGGCGTGACGGCTGCGCAGTGGATCAGCAGATCCCAGTGCTGGTCGTCCTCGCGAAAGAACGAAAGCGCGTCTTGGCCCTTCGGTGAGCAGGGCACGTCGAGATACAGCCCGAAATCAACATCGGGACGTTCGTTCAGGGCGGCGACGAGATGGCGTCCGAGGAACCCGCGCGCTCCGGTTACGACAACGTCCACGGCGGCCTCCTCACACCCTGAGAGCGTCAGACGGGATGCGGAGCGTGCCGTCACCGTTGAAGCCCTGCCCCACGAACCGTCCCGGCATCCGGCGCGTCGGCCAGCCCCGAAGATCACCCCGAACGTCGTCGTCCATCCGCGGGGACTCCGGGGAGGCGTGGATCACCGCGCGGGACACCGCCACCGGATACACCACATCCCGAAGCCACATCTGGTCCGCCTGGTAGTGCTCGACCGGGCCCGGCTCGTACGGGACGTGGTCGCGGACCCGGCGTGCGCCGTGGCGTGTGCAGCCCCACATGCCCGCGAGGATCGGCATCCCATGCTCAGGGTGGTCCCTCATGATGTGGAACTCGGCGCCCGTCCCGAGCCACTCCTCGACGGCGGCGCGTTCACGTTCGTCCGGGCGGGAGTCACAGTCCCGGAACATGATCACGTCGAGGTAGTCGTCGCGGAGGGCTCGGAGGCGCCAGAACGTCGACCACCAGTCCTCCACCTGCCCGCGCATCGCGACCAGGTCGGCGTTCCCGAACGCCGCGATCTCCTCGCACACTTCCGTGGGGATCGAGTCACCGACGTAGAAGCGGAGCATCCACCCCGGGTACAGAGTGGCGCAGATCTTTGCGTTCTCGACCGCGCCGCGCTGGTACAGCGGGTCCGTGCCGAACAGAGCGTAGGAGATCAGCCTCACAGCAGCGCCCGGAGCTTCGCGACGTCCGCGTCGAACCCGGTCTCCAACCACCGTGCGTACGCCTGCCGGTCCCGCTCCGCGGCGTCCGGGTGGTTCACCTCGGCGTACCCATGATCGTCCTCGGCCTTTCCCGCGATCGGGTGCATGTGCTCCACGAGGACGTCCGGGAGGTAGCGGATCCGGTCGATCGCCCGGCCGAGATCGAGCCAGCTATTGTCGGCCCACAAATGCAAAAGGCCAGGTGGGACCATGTATCCGAGAGTCTGGATGATGTTCGCGGTCATCGCGACGTGGGTTGGGAGCCGCTCCCCCATGTAGCCGTCATCGCCGTACACCATGCCTACACCGCCGAGCGATGCCAGCACCGCCAGGTAGGTCTCGTCGAACGCAGGGGTCCTCGGGCGGTGGTCGTCACCGAGGAACCCGATCGCGTAGTGATCGGCGGCTCGTTCGAGCGCGACCTTGTTGAGCGTCGGGCACATCCGAAGCCGCGGCCCGACCGTCAGCTCGATGCCCCGTTCGGCGCACACCTCGCGGTAGCCGTCCAGTGCTGGGTCATCGTCGTCCGCTGCGACGAGCAGTTCGGCGGCGCCGGTGGTCGTGGCGGACCAGGCGTCCCACAGGTCGGCGATGTTGTGGGGGCGGCCACGCGACGGAACGATCATGAGCAGGTCGGCGGGCACAGATGCTCCTCATGTGATGCGTAGGAGGCCGCTGCGGAGGACCGGGATCTCCGGCTCGGCGGTCACCCGGACCCACACCCGATAGGCGCCGTCCGCGAGTAGCAGCGTGCCGCCAGGGCCGATCAGAAGCTTCGCCGTCGAGCCGTCCCACACGTCCGCAGGCACCCAGTCGTCCTCTGCGGGCTCCTCAGCGCCTATGTCGACGACCGCGAGCTCCACGGGCTGGTCTGCGGTCGCGCCGGACACGGGGACGTGGATGTACTCGCGGCTCGTCGACGGGATGATCAGCACGCGCCCTCCCGTGATCTCAGAGGGTGGGCGGGCCCGCGTTCCACGTCCTTGAGGCGGCACCGCCGCGCCACGTTCGCGTCAGCGAGCCGCACGACCATGAGCGGGCCAGAGACCCGACCGTGATGTCCGGGGGTTCGGCGACGTCGGCGTGCACCAGCAGGGCAGGGAACGTCACCGAAGCCGTCGCTAGGGCGGGCGAGGGTCGAGCGCCGACCGTGACCGTCGGGACGGGGACCGTCGCTGTGAGAGCCAGTAGCGCGGTCTGTGCCGCGGTCTGGGCGAGCACAGCTGGCGTTGGGACCGTCACCGCGGCGGAGAGCAGCACGGGTGAAGCAGACGTTCCCAGCCTCGGTGTCGGCGCGAACGTCTGTGCCGCGGCGTGGAGCCTTGAGGGCTCCGCTGCGGCCTCTGTTGAGGGTGCGGGCGCCTGGACGGTCACCGCCGCGTCAAGGGTCGGCGGCGCCACCGTGGCCGTCGAACTCGCCTCAACGGTCGGGGCTACGATAGTCGCCGCCGCAGCCACGGTCGCTGGCGCCGTAGCCGCATCGGTGATCAGCTCCGGGACAGGAACCGCCGTGGTCGCGATGACCCGGCCCGGGGTGATCGTCGTACCGGACGATGTTTCGAGCGCAGGCCCCGCGAACAACGCCGCGGCCGGTGCGACCGCCGGCGCGGCGGTTGCCCCTGTCCTGATTGAGGACGCCGGGGCGGCGCTAGAGGCTTCCAAGCACGACGGTGATGCGGTCGCGGAGGCTGAAGGTTCAGCCGTCTGGAACGCCGCGGCGGCCTGGACACGGCTCAGTGCAACCGTTGCGCCGGTCCGCACCGTCGGCGCGAGAACCGAAGCCGATGCGGCGGCGCGGGCCGGGGTCGTGCTGCTGCCCGCCGACACCGACACCGAAGGTGTCGATGTGGCAGCGGCCGGGCGAGACGGTACGGTCGACGCCCCAGCGGACACTGCCGGTGCCGGGGTCGAAACCGCCCGCGTCAGCGCGCCCGGAGCCGCCGTCGCGGCGGTAGACGCGGCGAGCAGAGCCAACGACCACGTCGTCACACCCGCCGCGGAGACGGTCCCTGTCCAGTCCGGCGGCGTGACCGCCACACCCGATGCGTGGGTCGCGGCGAGCCCGTCGTCGGCGACGGCGCAGATCGTGCCGCCCGTCCCCGTCGCCAGGCCATCAGTGTCGGCGCGTTCGGTGTAGATCGTGCTGTAGCCCGTCGACCCGGAGGTGGCGCGTTCGGCGACCATCGACACGATCGAGCAGCCCGCGACCGCCGGCGTCACCGCCGGGCACGCATGCGCGGCCACCGGGGTGCTGCCCTCGTTGCGGCTCGTGAGCGCGTTCACCGGGTCGGTCTGGTCGCAGCCGCGGTAGATCACCAGGCAGCATGACTGGCGGTTCGCGGCGCTCATCACCATCGACAACGACCCGGACTCCGAGCCGGTACACACCCGGGAGTAGATGCGGGTCCGCATGGAGCCCTGCGCCGAGTTCAGCGTCGCTTCGAGGGTGAAGCCGGGCGGGTCTGTGGTGATCGTCTGCGCTGTGCCGTTCGCCCACAGCAGCAGCGCCACATCCCCGGCTGCGGGCGCGGACCCGCCCGCGGGCCAGGTGACCGAGAGGGTGGCGATGTTCCCGCCGGCGGTGGCGGAGGAGACGTAGGAGATCGCCACGGCGGATCACCTCACGCCGCAAGCAAGACGATCAAGGTACGAGGTCGACAGCGAAAACCCCAGCGGCATTCCACTGGATGAGGAATTGGCCTGCGGAGGTGCTGTAAGCCTGGCCGAAGTCGATCGCGCAGATCGCGTTGTTGCCCGCCAGGCCGTCGGCGTACAGCAGCACGCCCCGGGCGCCGGTGATCGTTGAGTTCGACCAGGACGTGTCCGCCTGGTCGTAGGTGATCACGCCGGACGCCCCGGTCAGTGTCGGTGAAGCGACCGCGGTGCCGCCTGCGGTGTAGCCGGTGCCGGACACCTCACCGGACGCCCACACCCCAGCGCCGTACGCGGCGTTCGCCGCGGACGCATCGAAGTCGGGAGTGACGGCGTTGTCGAACAGCGCCCACTTGTTGCTCGTCGACGACAGGTCGACAGCGAGCTGGGTGGCGTCGAGGACGTCGATGAGTGTCGCGACGAACAGGCCGCTGCCGGACCAGGCCATGATGATCTACCGCTCCTCGTGAGTCGTGGTCTGCACGGTGACGCGAGGGGCGTTGATCGTGACGTCCTGCCGGTCGCCAGACCGTTCGGTGACCGTGTTGCCGAGCTCGTCGGTCGTCGCCTTGAACCGCTGCCCGGCCTCGTCGCGGCCCGCGCGGACCTGGTCGCCGGAGCGGCGGGAGATCGACCCGATCGACCGCATCCGTTCCAGCCACTCAGGGTCAGCGGCCACAACAACCTCCCGGGAAGCCTTGGTCTCGGGGCGGGTGCCTGCCCCGCGGTAAAGACCCCTCAAAACTGCGGGACAGGCACCCGGCGCGCGGCCGGTGGGGAACCGGGAACCGCGCAGGGGGCGCACCACGGGGCGGCGCGCAGCACACCAGACAGGCCCGTAACTATGTGACCAGCGGCAGGGCCAGGGTGTGCGCCTAGAAGATCGAGAAACGTCGGTGCTTAAGCCGCCGCGTAACTAACCGGGCCCCGGCGGGCCCTCTCGCGGAGCTTGTACTCCACCTCGATCACGTCACGGAAATCGAACAGTGGGCGCCCCTTCGGATCACGGAATTCCGTGCCGTCGGTGTCCTTCGCGACTTTGAGGTGCCCGCGGTTTTTCCACTGCCGAATCGTGCCGGGCTTCACCCCGGCGATCTGAGCGGCGAGATCAGAGTTCACCAGTCCGGACGAGGGGATCTCGATGTCGTCTCTGCTCACGGATCGCCCCCAGACACGACGAAGGCCCCCAGCCGCAAGTTTCGGGCTGAGGGCAGAAGGGTCCTAACCGGGGACAATACGCGTAACGGCGTTCCCGAGCAAATTAACGCTCCGGCCGGAACCTTCGGGCTGTCGTTGTCAGCGCGTCACCTGCTGATCGGCCTCCTCCTCGTACTCTTCGTACTCCTCCTTCGACATCACCCTGCGGCAGTCCTCGTTGTTGCAGTGGATGCGGTCATCGTCGTGGAGGAACAGAGACCGGCGGCGGCACCGGGGGCACGGCAGCGGCTTGTGTCGGAGCGGTGGACGGGTGGACGTCGCCGCTTGGAGTTTCGAGTGCTCGATCAGGACTTCCCGGCCGAAGTCCTCGGCGAGGTCAGGGTGGGCGAGGACGGCATCGACGCGTTGCAGCATCCATGCGATGGCGGAGGTGAGGGCCGGAGCGTTCGCGCCACGGTAAGGCGGATGTGGCCAGCCTTGCGTGTCCCGGTATGCGATCTCCCAGGAGGTGAGCCAGCGGAGCAGGTCATCAAGGTCGTCCTGCCCAGGTGACGGGGTTCGCGCTGACTTCGTCGAAGAGACCCGGTCTGTGATGGCCTGGCCAGGTGCCTGGTATCCGTCGGTCATCGTGAGGCGCAGCGAGGCGAGTTCGTCGAGGTCCGCGAGAGAACGGCGGATGGACGCCACGCACGACGCGCACCACACCGGTTCTCCTGGCCGGGGGATCCAGCCGGGCGGCTCAGGCTCCTCGGGACGTTCTGGGCGCGGCCCAGCAACGTCCTCCCCGTGCTCCGCGACGGCAGCCCGCCATTCAGCGAGCACCTCTGGGAGGGCGCTGCACTCGGCGTCCCATTCCTGCCGGGCTTCCTCGTACGTGGCGAGAGCTCTGCGGTAGCCCGCATTGCAGCGCCCCGGGCAGATCGAGCCGCCGGCGGCTGGCGTGTCCAACTCGATGTCCATCGCGTTCGTCATGGTCCCCCCATGCTTGCTCGCGGGCTGGTTCAGCCCTTGACCTCAATGCGCTTGATGCTCGACCGCCACGTCGCAGTCGCTCGGACGACCGTGGTCCCCGGGATCTCGGCCCGCATCGCCTCCTGAACGAACGCGGCAAGTTCGTCCAGAGTCATGCCGTGTTTGGTGTCGGCGGCCTCGGCCTTCACGGTCTTTTCGGTGGCCATCACAGGGTCTCCTCGCGGTCGAGTTCGTCGGCCCAGCACAGGTAGTCGCAGGCGCCGCTCAACGTCGGTCCATGCCGTCCACGAGCAGGATCACTCCCGCGATGACGAGGGCGGCGATGCAGACGGTGACCGCCATGGTGATGGTGGCGGCCAGCCAGCCCAAGTCACTCGCGCAGGCGGCGAAGAGTCCGCCGAACACCAGAGCCAAGATCGCCACCCCGGCGATCAGCCGGACGTTCACGTGGTCTCCTCAGGGCCGGGGCAGATGAACGGGTACGGCAGGTCGCGGCGTCCGGAGCACGCGGGGCAGTCCTCGGCGTTGCCGCCGGTGTGCTCGGCGGGCGGCGTCGCCTCCGGCTGGTCAAGGGCGGCGAGGACATCGGCGGCGGGCACGCGCGCGGGGAACGGCACGCCGCCGAGCATGAAGCCGGGGCCGTTCGCGGCCTTCTCCTGCGCTGCTGTGGCAAGGGCCCGCACCCGTTCGGCAGCGGCGAGGGCCTCCCAGGCGCGAAGACTGTCCGCGGTCGGGTATCCGCTCACGTCGGCATCCCAACCGTCACGGTCGTCGGGCTCCCAGCGACTCACGGCGGCGGCGATCATGCTGAACAGGTCGTGACGCATGTCGGCGGGGAGGCTGAGCGGGACTTCAACGGCGACGGTCCAGGTGTCGACACTGGCCTGTCGGCCGCAGCCTTCGCAGGGGCGCGGGTGGCTCAACGGGTCTCCTTCGGCTTCGGCGCGGTGATGCGGTGCCACCAGCGGGCGGGCCGCCATGCCGGGTACCGGCCGGTCGCGACCCAGGTCCGGCCGCAGCGGGGGCAGGCAACGCGGGCGCGGTGCGGGTGGTGCTCGGGGCGGCTCGGGGGCGGGCAGGTCATGTGAGCTCCTTCGACTGGTCAAGGGCAGCGAGGATGGCGTCGCGAGGAACAACTACCTGCACGTGGGTCTCGCCCTCGCCTCCCCGGTGGATCGCGAACGCCCTGCCGGTAGGTGACGGCTCCAGGGCTTTGCGCACCCCATGCACGGCGGCTTCGTCCTGTTGGAGGCGCTCCTCGTGGCGGCTGGTGATGCAGGCGCTCATGTACCGGGTCGCCGTGTAGATCCGTTCGATGGTCGCGAGCCGCTCCGCAGGGTCGGCGCGGTTAAACCAGTGGAGCCACTCGCCCGGCGTGTACACGGCGGCGGGACGTTCGGCTGGTGGTTCGGTCTCACCCTCATGGATCGCTGCGAGCGCCCGCTCGGCCTGCTCGGCGCGGGCCTGCCAGGTGCTACTAGCCCCCCGGTCGAGGGCGGCTTCAAGGTCCGCAACTCGGACGACCTGCTCGGCGTCCGGTCCGGCGAGCATGGTCTTGTAGGCCATGACGTTGCGCACGCGTGCGATCGCATCCTCGGCCTGCTGTCGTCCGAGGCGCGCACCGTTGGCTATCTCGTTCCAGTCCTCTGCGTTCTGCCACGCGGACGCCGCTTCGGCTTCGGCCTGCTCGGCGCGCTGGGTCTGCTCGGCGAGCGCGGCCTCGGCCTTGTCGACGTCCTCTTCGGCGGACTTGTACAGGCCGATCTGGGTGGCGAGCGCTCGGCGCAGGTCGGCGATCTCGGCCTCAACGACGGGCAGGACGGCGTCGGCGCGGGCGAGGGAGTTCGCGTGGAGGTTCTCCAGGGTGCGCGGGTGGACCGGCGGGGACGTGCGGGCCGTCCCCGCCGCGTTGAGCGTCCACTTGTTGAGCGCCTCTGCCAGCCGATCGCGGAGCGCTGTGTCTGACGTTGACGCGAGCGGCTGGACCTCGGGTTCGGGTTCGCTGATCCGGTGGCAAATGCAGTCCGAGTTGTCGCAGAGCTGGTCACTGTCCGGCTCGGGTACAGTCGGTTCAGGCATAAGGGATCTCCTCGACACGGTAGGTCGGGCGACCGTCGCTGTAGCGCGGGATCAGGTTCTTGATCAGCCGGTCGGTCTCGTCGTCGCAGTACGGGCCGAAGGTGTTGCCGTCGCCCCCATCGGGGTCGAGGAGGATGACGAGGCGTCGGCCACGCGGCTTCTTGCAACCGTCGGCTGCGCAGATGTCGCTCGGCGCTGTGCGCGCTGGGCCGGTGCCTGGTGTACGGGAGTCGGTCACCGCGTCTCCCGGTGGCTTTGAGGCGCGCATGGGGCCTTCGTCGTGCGGCGGTCGATCTCCAGCTCGGCCATCTCGGCGTAGATGATCGCGGCGAGGCCGGTCGCCACCGCGCCGATGCTCGCGTGGAGCGGGTCCCTGGCGGCCCAGCCGACGACGCTGACCGCGACGACCATGGTCACGATGCGGATGATGCGAAGGCGCTTCATCATCCCTCCAGGTGGACGTCGCGGTGTGCGGTCAGGTCCCCGCCCGTCCACGCGTCCGGGTCGCAGTTCGGGGCGCACTGACGGATCCCACCGCGCGGGTCGAGGACGTCGCCGTTGTGGCGCGGGATCAGGTGAACGTGCAGGTGGTCGATGCTGCGCCCGGCGGCCTCACCGTCGTTGATCCCGATCGTCCAACCGTCTGGGCGGCCGACCTTGGCCTCGACCAGGTTGCGGGCGTAGCAGAGGACGCCGTACAGCTCGGCGGACTCGGCGCCGTCCAGGTCGAAGGTCGAGACGACGTGCCGCTTGGTGACCAGCTCGACGTGCCCCGGGTTGGCCGGGTAGGCGTCGAGGCGGATGTACCAGGAGGCGGACTCGCCGAGGATGGTGTGCGCGGAGCGGTCGCAGAACAGGCAGCCGTGCTGAGCCCTTGCCGTGGGCTCGCCCGTGCGGTCGACGGTCACCGCCGTTCCGGTCGTATCGCGTCGGCAGTGGCGACCAGAGCCCCTGCGGTGCGGGTAGAGAGCCGACTCCGGACCGCCGCAGTAGCAGTTCTCCTCGGGAGGCCAGCGCCTGCTGGGCATGCGGTCCCCCGTCATGACTCGCCCCGCCCGATCTCCCGGGCCTGCCGGATCGCCTCGTTGAACGCCGCCTCACCGGCGACGCGGTGGCAGTTGTGCTCGTCACCGGCGTCGCACGGGTTCACCTCCTGGGGCTCCGGAGCGGACCACTCGCGCATGGTCGCTTCGAGCCTCGCGACCTGTGCGGCGGCCACACGCTCGCGGACTCGCCGCTCGTGCTCGCCAGGCCTCGCCATCTCACACAGCCGGACCGTGTCGTCCGGTGTCCGCTGGGCGGCCTCGGTCTCCCGGTCGGCGATCTCCTCCGGCGTTCCGAACATCCATCGTTGGAACACTTGGAGGGCGCGATCAGCGGCCTCGTCGGCCGAGTGGAGCACCACAGCCGGATAGCCGTCATCGGCGGTCACCGTGTGGGACGTGAGGCCAGCCGCGACCAGGAGACCGCGCAGGTCGTCCTTGCTCGGCGGGACCGGTTCAGGGGCGTGTCCGCAACGTCCCCAGACGAGCGTGTGCTCGCCCGCCTTACGGCATTCACGCGCACACCCCTCGAACTCGGCGGGCACTTCGCTGGGCTTCATCCTGCCTCCCGCACGGCGTCGAGCGTGGTCACAGCAGTCCTCCTTGAACGGTGACGTCAGCGGCGGGCACATGACACGGCACCGGCCACCCGTACGGCTTCGGGCCCGGCGGGTACACGGCACGGGGACGCGGCTCGTTCACCGGCCCGAGCATCAGCGCCGCGTGACAAAGATCCGGTTCACCGGGCTCCGGGAGACGGCACCAGCACGCGAGATCCCAGCCCGCCAACTCGGCGCGGGCTCGGGTGAGTAGCGTCTCGTCGCCGAGGAAGTCCTCCTCGAACAAGTCGAGCGCCTCCCGCAGCGTGTGCACCTCACCGCCGCACTCCCGGCACGGCTTCCCCACCCTGTGCTGGTTCCGGAACGGCGACTGGCGCAGGCCCGGCGCGGCACGGCCCACGTACACGGCACCGACCGGAACTGAGCCGTGGAACAAGTCGCCCTGCACCTTCACACGGCGCGGCATCACGCAGCCTCCAGGTTCCGGCGGCCACGGACCCGAACCCGCTGCAAGTAGGACTCGGCGACACCAAGCCGCTCCGCCACCTGACGCAGGGTGAAGCCCTGCCTGAGTAGTTCCTCGCAGTTCTCGAAGAGAGCGTCCTGCCTGGACGTCTCCGCACCCACATCAGGGACGGCGGCAGGGTCGTCGATGGTGTCGTCGTCCCATGCCAACGGCGGAACCCAGCCGCGGTCCCGGGCATAGTTCCGCGCACGGTTCGACGCGATCTTCTCCCGGTGCCCGTCGGCCGGCGGCGGCTCGTCCCACAGTTCGTCGTAGAGGGCGCGGGCGGCCCGAGCCGTGCGGCAGCGGACCGGCATGTCTCCCCGGAGCGCCTTGTTCAGGTTCGTCCTGTCCACGCCGAGCCGTTCCGCCAGCCGCGCTTGCGGCCACCCGATAGCGACGAGCGCCTGCATCCGCCGACGGGTGCCTGTCCCGTCGACCATGGCGCCGTCTGCGAGGACGTCCATCGAGGGTTCGATCGCCAACAGCGCCGCCGCGGTCGCGGGACGGACGCGCTTTGACGGTGCCATCCCGCGAGGCCCGTCGCCGTACAGGAGCTTCGACATCGACCCCCGCGGGACACCGGAGAGTCTCGCGACCGTCATCCACCCGACGCCGAACTCCTGAAGCCGACGGACATGATCACGTACCGGGGCGGCGTCAACGTACGGTTGCCACTGCCCGTAGGCCATGAGCCGGTAGCGGCGGTTCATGTAGCGGCGGTCGGCTGCGCGGCATGCGTCGCAGTTGCAGCCGTCGATCTTGGCCGCGCCGAGCGTTCCGTGCTCGTACCTCATGCTGCGGCCTCCACCAGCTCGCGCCCGCCCAGGTAGGCCAGCACCGCCCGCATCGCGTCATCCCGGGCCACAGGGCACGCGCCCGGATCAGCGGCCACCCGCTCGATCCGCTCCGCCACCCCTGCCCACGCCCCGCACACGTGGTGGGCCCGCATCATTGCGGCGACCTCGCGCATGCCATCCTCAAGGGAATGGATGTCGCCCGTGATCACGCGGCATCACCGCCCCGGCGGGCGCGTGTCGTGAACCGACGCACCGGAATCCCGGCGGCCTTCGCCGCGCGCAGGCAGTTCTCCGTGCCGGACGACCGCCCGAGCGGGAACCCGACCGCCACATCCGGACGCGGCAGCTTCTCCACCATCGCCAGGTTCCTCCGCGGCCCCGCCCCCGGGCAGTAGTCGTCGAGTACGCCCGGGTGGAACACGTCGCCCGGCTTCTTCCGAACCCGGTGACGGCGAGGCGGACAGTCCGGGCCGCAGAAGTCCCAGTCCGCGGGCACCGGGTCCACGATCAGGCTCCGGCCCTCCCGGTCGAACCAAGCCGCCTCCGACTCGCAGAACTCCTGGAAGATCTGGTCGGCGCCGCCGGGGCACGCGCCGTGCCGGATCACGATGTTCCGGGCTCCCGTTCCGGCGATCACCTCGTACAGGCTTTCGCCTATGAGGCCCGCGTCCTCGTGGTGGCGGGACCCTGTGGCGAGGATGCAGAACACGTCGCCGTTGTTCATGCCACGGCACCGCCCCGGGCCAGGCCGCCGCCGGGCACGCGCCCGTCAAGCGCCTCGTTCATCTGCTCGTCGGTCGCGTTGTCGAAGGCGTCGTCCCAGTCGACGAACGTGCCGTTCGCTCGCGCCTCGGCGAACACCTGCCAGTCCGGCGAGCACAGCCACACCGGGGTCTCGCCCCACTTCGGGTCGGCTCGGAACAGCGGGCGGGTCTGCCCGCACCGGTGGCAGGTACCAGTCCTCGGCTCGGGGGCGCTCACGCCGCCTCCCCACGGCTCGTCGTCTCCGGACGGATCTTTTCCACGTCCGGCTCACACCGGTGGTCGTCTCTCCAGGCGCACACGTCCTCCTCGGAAAGCGGAACCTCGTCCTCCCACTCCTCCGTGGCCCGGGCGTCGCAGGTGTGGCACACCGCGTCCCAGGTGGGGTCGTCCTCTTCCGGCTCGGGAACACGCCCAGCGCAGCGAGGGCAGAACACCCGCTTTACCTGCTCACCGCCGAGGGTGGTTCCTGACCAGACCGTCCATCCGGCGACGCGTGCGGCGTCGGGGGCGGGCAGCGAATGGGAACCGGCCCGGGGGTTGTCGAAGGTGCGGGGGCAGTTCTGGCAGCGGATCACGGACCGCTCGGCCGCCAGCGCACTCACGCCGCGGCCCGCATCAGGTCAGCCGCCGCGGCGTCCACCCGCTCGGGAGCGATCCCCGCAGCCCTCAGCCACGAGTCCAGCCACTCCCAGACCGCGGCACCGTCGTGCCAGTCACGCCACAGATCCCGCGCCACCTGGTCCGCCGCGTCAGGTGCGACCGTCTGCAGGACCTTCAGCAGCTTCACCAGGCCGTACACGTCGACCAGCCGGTTCCCGCCCGCCACGGCGTCGTCGGCGTCTCGGCCGTGGACCATGCGGTGTCGGTTCGCCTGGGCCTGCACCATCAGCGATCGGGCCAGCGACTCTGCGGTCACCTCCGACTCACGGCGCGGGTACGGGGCGATGTCGTTCAGGGGGTTGCTCATGAGATCTCCTTCGAGGGGTAGTCGGGCCGCTGACCGTCCAGCGGCGTCACATCGGCCGCGAGGCCGTCCGCCCAGTCCGCGGCAGCCAATAGAGCCATCGCCAGACGGCGGGCATCGTCGGTGGTGAGCGCATCGAAGTCGCCGCTCACCTCAGTCCGGACGTGCTCGGGGTAGGTGACGTACACGAAGCACGGCTCAAGCAGCTCGTCGTTAATCGTGCGGACCGTCCAGTCCTTCACCGGGTGCCACGCCGCCCCGGCGTTCCGCTCCGGCGCCCGGGTGATCACGGTCGGGCGGGGCTTCGCGGCGGTGTCGATCTGCGACAGCAGCCCCGCCACCTGATCCCGCAACCTGGCGAGCGTCTCGTCGGTCACGCGATCACGTCCTCGAACAGCGCGTCATGCAACGCTGGGAACGGACGGTTCGACCACAGCACCTCCGTGCGCGGGGACCGCTGCGCCGCCTGGCCCGTGAACGTGTCGATCTCACACCGATGCCAGTCGCGGTACAGGTCGTCGTACAGCGGCGACGCATACCCCGACAGCACCACCGAGGCGGCGCAGTCCGTCAGCGCTTCCGCCACCTCGATGTGCTGGTCTGGTCGCGGCATCTCGTGCTTGTAGTTCGTGGACGTGCGGGTCTCTGCCAGGTACGGCGGGTCGACGTACAGCAGCACTTCGGCGTGCTGCCCGTATCGGGCGATGACGTCCAGGGCGGGACGGCATTCGAGGGAGACGCGCTTGAGGCGCTCGGCCGCGGCCGCGATCCGGTTCACGTAGCCGGCCAGGTAGTCCGGCATCCCCGTCGTTCCGACCGGGCGGACGTAATGCCGCCACCCCGTCGTCCGGAGCGTCCCGGCGCGGCCCTGGGTAAGCTTCACCCACACCCGGCGGGCCTGCTCCAGCTCATCCGCCGCGGCCTCGTACGCGGCGGCGTGCTCAGCGCGGGCGTGCGGTGTCAACGCACACACCCGCTCGAACTCCGCCGGCCGGGACCGCAGCACCCGCCAGAACGCGACGATGTCGCCGTCCAAGTCGTTCACGGTCTCCATCCGCGACGGACGCTTCGCCAGAAGCACCGCCAACGACCCCGCGAACGGCTCCACGTAGTGCTTGTGTTCGGGAAGCAGCGACACGATCTGGCCTGCGATCTGGGTCTTTCCGCCGTAGTAGGCGATCGGGGGTTTCACGTTCGCCTCCCTGGCCTGTGGGAGTCGCAACGCCACCCGCCCGTCACGCGGACCACCTCACAGGCGCGTCCCCCGACGGCTTGGGCCGCTCCACGGCAACCGACACCCGCCCCGGGCAGTCGCACCCCACCTCGTTGCACCAGCCGGACGCAGTCGCCCACACCGGGTCGTAGATCGCCCACCCCTCCTTCTTCGCCCCGCCCGTGTGCACCGCGTTCTGGTGGCCGCAGCGGCCACACGGCTGCTCCAACTCGGCCAGCGGGACGTGGCGAGGCTTAGGCGACCGGCGGCGGTTCATGCGGCATCACCGTCGAACCAGGTCAGCGGCGACCGTGCCGACCACGTGCACGTCCACCGGTGCCCGCACCGCTGGCACTGGTAGCCGCCCGTGACGCTCCCGCCGTCGACGGCGGCGGCGTACGGGACTTCCCGGCGCTCGATGCAGCCCGGACAGCCGTCCACGAAATGCACCGCGCACGCCATGTCGTGAAGGATCTGCAGCCAGTCGTCCTGCGGCAGGTCCGCCTTCACCTCGATCAGCGCTCGGCGCAGCCTGACGATCGCGCGGGACGTCTGCCAGTACTCCGGCCGGGACGCGAACTCGTGATGGTCGAACGACCTGATGCCCGTGGGGTTCTCGTGCGAGGCGGTCACCACTGCCCCCCGGGAACGTCATCCAGGCCGGGGACGTAGTCCGTCCAGGGCCAGTCCCCGCCCGCCGTCAGGCACTCCGGCCAGTCCCGCTCGTCGCGGTCACCGCGCCACGGCACCAGGTCCACCGTGCGCTTCTGCTTGGCCTGCGCGTTGTCGGAGAACCGGATCCCGTACCCGAACTCCGGCCACCCGAGCAGCGCCGACGAACCCCGCGGACGCAGGTCCCGGCGCCCGCCCACGCCGAGGGAGTGACCGGCGTGCGCCTCGACCAGCACGCACGCGCCCCTCGCCCGGATCATGTTCAACACGGCGATGATCGGCGCGACATCGTCGTCGGTGTTCAACGCCCGCGGCACCATCCGGTACAGCGGACCGACCATCACCACGTCCGGCTGGATCAGCGCGACCCTGCGCATCAGCCACGACACGTCCCGGTCCAACGCCAGGTCCAGGCCCTCGGGGCGGATCTCCAGCCACAGGTTCGCCTCGTCGACCGGCCGGCCCTGCGCGCCAGCCTGCACCACCAGCGGTCGGACCTTTCGGCGGGTGTGCGCGGGTCCGTTCTCGCAGTCCACGATCAGGACCCGCTTCGGCGCGATGTGCGCACCCGTGAACGGGTGGATGCCCGCGGCGATCGTCACGCCGAGCTGGCGGAACAGCGTCGTCTTCCCGGCGCCTTCCTGCCCGGTGAGGATCATCCGGTCACCGCGCTCTAGCAGGCCCGGGACAACCCAGTCGTAGTCTTCGTCGGGCACGGCGAGGAACTCCTTGATCGTCGGGGTGGTGATGTCCTCGTCCGCGTCGAAGTCCCGGACCGCCTCGATCTCCCGGACCGCCCGCTCCGCGATGCCGTGCGCCTCCACGCCCTGCTGCCGCGCCATCTGCACCACCCGCTGCCCGGCAGCAACCAGGCGGCGCCGTACGGCACGCTCACGCACGATCGCGGCGTAGTGCTCCACGTTCGCCGCCGACGGGACCTGCTCGATCAGCCGGAATAGGTACGGCGGCCCGCCCACCTGCCCCAGCGCGCCGACGCTTTCGAGGCGGTCCTTCACCGTGATCGCGTCGGGCGCCTGGTTGTCGCGGTGCGCCGCCGCACACGCCGTGAAGATCGTCCCGTGCGCGGGCCGGTAGAAATCCCCCGCCGACAACGCGGAGATCGCCTTCTCCGTCGCGTTGACCGACAGCATCATCGCGCCGAGCACCGCCTGTTCAGCAGCGATATCGCACGGCTGGAGAGTGTCCAACTCGTCATCAGCGACGGGGGGCGGCAGGTCGTGGTGTGTGGTCATGAGCGGTACATCCATTCATCCCGGGGGTTGATCTTCGGCTGCGTTGAACCACTCCCGTTGGGCGATGCGCGCCCCTTCTGCGCCTGGGCCTGGGCTTGGAGCCGCAACTTGTCGTACTGCTCGCGAAGCTTGGGCATCGACATGACGTTGCCGCGCCAGAACTCGTCGTCCTGGCACCAGTCGATGGCGCGGTGGATCTGTTCTTCCGAGCGCTTGTCGCTGTCGATCAACAGACGGGCGGAGTCACGCCACTTCTTCGTGATCGACGGACGCTTGGAGCCGTGCTGCTCAACACGGTCAGCGAGGTGAGTGCAGAGTCGTTCGACGTCTTCTCGTCCCTCGTTGAGGTCGGAACGCTGCGAAGCAGCTTCCGATGAGGCGTCGTCCGACGCTCCCTCTCCTTCTCCCTCTCCTTCTTCACCTACAGAAGAGGGAGAGGGAGTGTTGGAAATGCCGTTACCGGAGAGAGACTCGTGAGGCCCTCCGGAGGCGTTCATGAAGTCCTCATGAAGATCGCTCCGGGATGCTCCGCAATCAGTCCGATTGCACGGAGGGATCTTCGACGGCCTCGGATGCTGCGGCTTCTGATGACTCCGCCACTCCGGAGCGTGCAGGTACCGCCGGTTCCCCACCGAGTACCGGCACAGCGACCCGGAGTCGGCGATCAACCCGATCCACTTGTCAATGTCACCCGCGGTCAGGTCATCATCGAGCGGAAGGCAATCCGCCTTGATCAGGCGCGCCTCGTCCACACCCCGGCCCGTGTCATCGAGATACCCCCAGAGCAGCACCCAGAAGTAGCGGACCTCACGCGGCCACTCGGCCGCCGTCAACGACGTCCGGAGCTCTGGTTTGACGCTGCGGATACGAGCCATCAGATGAGGCGTCCCTCCAGTGAGATCGCGGATAGAGATGTCGAGGTCCAAGCCATGCCAAGCCACTCCGGACCAGGCCGAACCGCAGCCAGCCACTGCCATGCCATTCCGGCCCGGCCGCGTGAAGTCCTGCGTTATGCGGCCGGGTTCGACGGCGCCGTGACCCCGTGGCGCTCCAGGAGTTCGGCCAGCCGGTCGACGCGCTCGGAGATCTCCGCGACGTCCGCCGAGGTGTCCCGGCGGAGCGCCTTGATCTCGGCCTGCCGCTGCTCGTCCCGGGCCTCCAACCGACGGATCATGTCGGCGTGCTGACGGAGGCTCATCTCCAGCCCGTCGATCCGCTTCCGCTCCTCCGGGGTGAGCTTCGACCGGTCCGCGCTGGCGGCCTTGGAGACGGCCTTGCGCATCTGCTTCCGGGACCGGCGGTGGTGTCCGACCGCGAGACGCTCGTGCTCGTTCGCGGCGGCGATCCTGTACCCGGAACCGCGGACCGTGGCGAGCGTCCGGTGGTCGCACTTCTCCAGCTCGCTGATGCACCGGTAGACGGGCGACCGGTCGTCGCGGAAGTCGCGGCCGAGGATCTCGTCCAGGTCGTCGTACGTCAGCACGGTCCCCTCATCGAGGGCCGACACGCGCTGGTAGATGAGCCGCCACTCGGGCAGATCACCCTTGGGTTCGAACGGCTTCACTGTTCCTCCCGATGGTCGTAGATCCCTGCCTCGCCTGGCCCGACCTCGCCATGCCTTGCTGAGCCCATCCGGGCCGTGCGGAGCCGTGCGTGGGCGCCACGGACCCGAACCGTGGTGTCTGCCGGTCGCCCTGAGTTCCCTGCCTCGCCTCGCCGAGCCCGGCCGCGCCAGACCGCGCCCGGCCTGGCCCCGCCAAGGACGTGGGCGCTCGGGCCTCGAACCCCAGTGGTTGCCGATCGCCCGTGAATCCCTGCCTTGCCGCGCCCATCCCGGCCTAGCCAGACGGAGCCCGGCATTTCCATGCCTCGCCTTGCCGAGCCTCACCCTGAGGAGAGGGCGGCGCGGGAGTCGAACCCGCGCTGCGACCGCGCGCCCTGCCTCACCACGCCGAGCCTTGCCCAACCAGGCGCTGCCCAGCCGAACCTTGCCCCGCCGTACAAGGCGGGCCGCGAGGAGTCGAACCTCACCGAAGACCGTCGGCCCTCCAAGCCCAATTGAGCCGCGCCTGGCCATGCACTGACCTGCCTGGCCATGCCAAACCCAGAACTGCCGCACCCGGCCGTGCCTTGTCGAAGCTGCCCGGAGGCAGGGGAAGGTCCGGGCCCGAAGCCCCCGACCAACCTCCGTCACCGGATCCGCGCCACACCTCGCCTGACCTCGCCTGGCCCGACAGTGCCCATCCGCTCCAGACCAGGCCTCGCCCCGATGAGCGGGTGCCGGGGGCTCGAACCCCGGGGCCTGCCTGTCACCCGTTCCTTGCCCGGGCTTGCCAGGGACTGCCGCGCCCAACCGAGCCATGCCGGAGCCAGCACTGCCGTTGCCCTGCCCAGACCATCCGGGGATGGCGGGAAGCCCCGGGACGTGCCCGGAGCCAGCCGCCGTCCCCGGAAGCTCGCCACGCCTTGCCGTGCGCTGCCGCGCCCGACCCAGGCTCGCCATGCCACGAGCAGGCGTTGTGTCGTCCGAGACGGGAGACGAAGAGGAGTCCATGCCGTGCCAAGGCATGCCAAGCCCGGCCAACCCTCGCCCCACCAGACCCCGCCTCGCCATGATCAGATCTCCTCGACCTCAGCCGCGAAGCGCCCGTACATCGACCTGAAATCGCCGAGACCTTCGAGTTCGCCAGCCAGGCGTGCGACCTCCTTGAACTCGTCCGGGTCGATGGCCTTCGGGTCGATCACGATCTCTGCCTCGATCGCCCACTCCCGGAAGATCGGACGGCACCGGTCGACCTTGTTCCGCTGCACCGTCACGGGGCGGATGTCGACGTACTCCGACTCGCCGCCGCCCCACAGCCCGTCCACGGTCCGGGGGCCGTCGTAGATCAACGGGCACTGGAAGTCCGCGATGGACACGCCCCGCTCGACCTTCTTGCCGGCCTTGTTCAGCCGGGCCCCGCCGACGAGGGAACGGAAGAGGTTCTGGCCGGGGATGTACGGGCCGACCACGTCGTCGAAGTACAGGGACCCCTCGAACTCGACGCGGGCGATCTCCATGCGGTCCTCGTCGGTCTTGGTCCGCTTGGAGTTGAGCGCCTTCAGCCGCTTGGCGTACGGGTTGAGGGGCGAGGCCAACTGCACGTTGTGCAGCAGCAGAGGGCGAGTGCCCGTCGCCGTGAGCCGAACCTTCATGCGATGATTCCTCCTGTCGATGGAGCGGGACCCCGGACATTCCGGGGTCCCGTTTTCACTTGTTGAGCTCCCTGCCGCGCCGAACCCGGGCAGGCCATGCCACTCCGCGCACCAGCCAGCACCGCCCTGTCATGCGACGTGCTTGTCCAGGGGTGACTCCGCAGACGGATCGAGAGTACTCGTTAATCTGATCTGAGTACAGGTTTATAGAACAGGAATAAGATACAGGGCGTAGAATCGGGTACAAGGGACACGATCTGGCAACCTCGGACCCGTGGAGGAAAGGGTGAAGACACGACTGCGGGAGGCCGCTGTGGCATACAAGGCCGCACCTATTGAGCTGCGAGACGCCATCCTCGAAGCCGCCGACGACGGGGCGACCGACGCTGAGATCGCCGTTGAGATCGACCTGACCTACTCGCCCGACTACGTGGGCCGGCTGATCCGTAAGTACCGCGGTCCCCGCAAGCGCGGACGACGCCCCTCCTCTGAGTCTTGACCTCACGCCGCCCCCTCTCCCCTGCCGAGCGAGGCGAGGCGGGTCTCGGAGATGCAGTACTGGCAGCGGGCCTTGCGGCCGTCCGGCTTGGTCGCGTCCCGGTGGAACACCCGCAGCGGCAACACCTCACGGCATGACGTGCAGCGCTTCATGCCCTCGGGGATGATGCGGAGGATCTGGGCGTACTGCTCTGGGGTGACGTGTGGTCCGAACGACCACGCGAGAAGGTCTGTCGCGGGGACGTCGACGGGGGTCATCGCGGCGAGAGCAACGCACAAGGCCATGACGCGGGTCCAGTCACCGGCTTCGGCGAGTGGGGCGAGGACTTCTGCGGCGCCTTCTTGGTCGCGGTCGTGGACGACGATCGCCAGGCGCATCGCCGTCGGTAGGAGTTCCTCGACGAGGGCGTCGAGCTCGTGTGGGGCGGTCACGCCGCATTCCTCTGCCGTCGGCGCAGCCACTTGCGGCGCGCTTCCTGGCGCACCTCTTCACCGAGCCCGCCCCATACGCCGTGGGCCTCGTTGTTGGTGAACGCCCACTCCAAACACTCGTCGCGGACCGGGCAGTACATGCACACCTCGGCGGCCTCACGCTCCCGGGCGGCGCGCTCGTAGTTGCGTTCGCCGACAGGACCGAAGAACAGGAGGAGGTCCATGCGCCGGCACGCGGCTTGGTCGTGCCAGGAGAAGCTCGGCCGTCCCGGACTGGCGGCCGGGCGGGGTGCGGGCTTCCGCGGCGGCGGTGTGGGCGCCGTGGCGGGTTCGTCGGTGTACGGGTCGTGGCCGGGGAGCGCGAGGACGTCCAGCGCGACGCGGAGCCAGTCGGCGTCCCGCCCGTGGTCGGGGTGCGTGCACACGGTGACGTTGTTGGCGGGGTCGAGTTCGCACGGGTGCTGCAACGCCAGGTCCGCAGCCTTCGTCGCGGCCTCCCGACGCTCGGCGGCCTCGACCGTGTCCTCCACCGCTGGCATCGTCAGCAGCGGAGTCGCCATGTCCAGGTGCTTGCCCGCGAGAGGTTTCGCCTCGGCCTGGCGAACGGCGTGAACAGTAGCGACCTGGGCGTCCACCGGCCCCGTGCGGGTCCTCATCAGGCCACCGCCGTGCGGGTGTCGGGGAACTCGGTCCAAGTGCGGCCGTCGAGTTCGCGGCCCGCGCGCTTCTTCCCGAGCCGGAACACGATCTGCGAGCCCTCGCCCCACGGACCGGCGTAGTTCGTGGGGTAGCCGAGGTCCTCGTTGAACCAGACGTGGCCGGTCTCGCCGTCCGGGTTTATGAACGTGTCGCCGGGGCCCTCCTCGCCCTCGGGATGCCCGGCGCCGAGTCCCCAGGCACCCCACTGCTTGAAGAAGAACGAGACACCGGCGGCGGTGCACTGGTCGCGGAGGTCGCGCGCCCAGTCGGGGTGCATGGGCCGGGCGCCGGGACCGGACTCGCCGCCCACCACAACCCAGTCCAGGCGCGCCTCCGCCTTCATCGGCACCTGCCAGCGGCCGGGCACTCCGTACCGCTGGTTGAGGACGTCCCAGACCAGTTCGGGCTGCTGCTTGTTCGGGCGGCCGATCCGCGTCAGGTCGACCGGCCCGAGGAGCGGCTCTGCCGAGATCCACCGGACGGCGGCCGGGGTGTCGAGCAGTGCAGGGATGCGGAGGTTTGCGCGCTTCTGGTCCTCTACCGAGACACCCAGCCACAGATTCGGAAGCGGCCACTGCGGAATGAAGTCGCGCTCGTCCCCGACGAGTGCGTCGACGGCGTCCTGGAAACTCTCGACGAAGTCCGGGGAGTTCAGCAGCGACCGCATCCGCCCGTGGCGCTTGGTGAGGATTTGGTACGTGTGCTGCGGCGTGGCCGCCATGACCGCGAACACGCGGGCGATGAAGTTCTCAGAGACACCGTCGTGGAACAAGTCGGCGAGACTGTTGACGAACACCTTGCGGGGTTTGCGCCAGCGGAGCGGCTGGGCAAGTCGCTCGGGCAGGAGGTTGATCCTTCCCGTCCAGTCGGTGCCCTGCTCGGTTCGTTCGGTCAGGCCAGCGAACGCTTCGGCGACACGAGGGTGCGGGTTGGCAGCGCGGATGTGGGCCTGGGTGATCGCGTAGCAGTGGTCGCACCCGGGCGAGACCCGGTCGCAGCCGAGGACAGGGCCCCAGGTGGTGTCCGCCCATTCGATAGAGGTGTTGTCGCTCATGAGGGGTCTCCCGTGGTGCCGGTGATGGAGCGGGCAAGACGGACATGCGGGCACTCGTCCTCAGGCCACGTGCAGTCGTAGGCGCTGTGGGCGTCGGCGTGGTCGTCGAGCGCGTCGGCGAGGGGCTCGGCCTTGTCGGGGCCCATCAGCGCGATCCAGTCCGCGACCGGCTTCCTGGCCGCACTGGTGACGAGGTGGGGCGCGGGCGTGCCGACGAGCCACCATCCGTTGAACTCGGGCTCGATGTGCCACGGCGCGGGGTGGCCCTCGGTGGCCTTGCTCGCCGTCTCGCGCACCAGCCGGGCGGCGGTGCGCAGTTCCTCGGCAGCGGTCATGCCGGGTCTCCCGTGGTGTCGTTCACGGAACGGGCGAGGACGTCATCGATGCCGTACTGGGCGCGGGCGATGGCGAGAGCAGCCGTCCAGACACGGGCCGGGGTGCCCTCGGCGACCGCGTCGAGGAGGTCGGCCAGCTGGTCCTTGCCGGGCAGGCAGTTGTAGGGGTTGCGCAACAGGTGGACGGCGGCGCGTAGCACCTGTGTGGGCGCGGTACCGCCCGTCCCGGTGACGTGCGCCCAGTCGTCCGCGACCTCACCCGGATTGATCAACACCGGGGTCGTCTGGCCAGCCGCCCGATACAAAGCAGCGACCATCTCCGGCACGGCGTCCGGAAGGACACGCACGGCGATGGAGTTGCCGTCGAACGCGTCGTAGGAGACGACGCGGACCCCACCTGCCTGCGCGGGAAGGATCTGGAGGGAGTCGCCGTCCGGGTCGGCGTAGGAGTACGGGACGGTCACGACGCGTTCGCCTCCTCGGCTTCGAGGAGCGCGTAGTACTCCGACAACTTGATCCGGTCCCACACGTTGGGGTCGATGTAGGAGCCGTCGCCCTTGTCGATCTCATCGGGCCAGGTGACGTACACGGCGTCGCCGTGCGGGGCGATCCCGCAGCGCATGAACGTGTGCTTGGCGAATGCGACGTCAGGCATGCCGCCGGGCAGGTCGCGGCGCGGGTCAGGACGGCGCAGGTCGTCCAGGCGTTTCCCGATCTCCTTACCAACGGCGGTGCGGCGGGCCGGGGCGATCGACCCGGCGAGGTCGCGGTTGCGGCGCCAGCCCTCCGGCGGTTCGCCGTCGTACTCCACGCCGACGACGCGGGTCTCGCCCTTCAGCACCAGGCGGCAGCCCGCAAGACCGAGATCGGTCAGGGTCTCCTCGACGCGGGCACGCCACGCCTGCTGCGCCTCGGCCGAACCGGTGTTGCGCCAGTGATCGAGGACGTCCGGGTGAGTGCTCCGGTAAACGATCTTCACGACGCCCCCGCCGCGCCCACGTTGTGGAGGACCCGCGCGACTGCCGCGTACGACACGTAACCGGCCTGTGTCCGCGCCACCTTGTCGGCCTCGGCCGGGGGCAGCGGGTGCGGGTTCTCGCGGGCGTCCAGGTCGTCGGCGAAGCCTTCGTTGTCGCCGCCGGAGACCTGGCAGCGCGAGCAGACGAACCGGTCACCGAAGCGGCGCCAGCCGCCGTGCTCCCCGAGTCCCTTGTTGAACTCCTCGGTGATGGACTCGGTGTTCGGCCAGTGGACGACGCCGGAGTAGTCGTCCTCGACGTCGTCGCGGAACGGCTTGTTACAGCGCGAGCAGTGGAGGATGACGCACACGATCGTCTCGGTGATCACGACGCGCGCTCCTCGACGTTGAAGCGGCGGAGCACCTGCCGGGCAAGCTCCTCTGGGCTGGCGTCCATCTCGTCGTCGAAGAACTCAGCGAGCATCTCGACCTGCGCAGGGTCGGGCTCGTTCTCCGCGTCCTCCGCCATCTCCGCGAGGACCCGTGCGAGGAGTCGCGCCGTCGTCGCGTTCAGTTCGCAGCCGAAGAGGTGGATAGTTCCACGGATGCGGTTCACCTTGACACCGTTGACGTGGTGCACGGTGCGGTCGGCGCCGTGCCAGTTGAGCCGCTCCAACACGATCGGCGGCGTCTGGTCGTTGACCTCGTAGCAGAACTTGAGGATCTGCGGACCAGCGGCGAGCGCTTCGGCCTTGGTTACAGCGGCGCCGATCTGGACCATGCCGTCGTACTCGCGGAGGGTATGCACACTCATGAGGGGTTCTCCGGGTTGAGGGGTTCGAGTTCGGTGATGATCAAGACGACGCGGCCCTTCGGAAACGGGGCACCGATGCTCATGTGCGGGCCGTCGACACGGGTGTGGTCGTCGTCGGCGAAGACACCGGCGTCCACGAAACCGTCGATCAGCGCTTTGTAGGTCGGGTACCAGTTGCCTGCGTCGCGGCGGCGGGAGTCCGGCGGCTCGTAGATCGCGTCGATGCGGGCGCGTTCGAGCCCGGGGATCTTCAGGTAGCGGGCCATGACGTGCGCGTCGGAGCGGAGCTGCCGGGTGATGCGGTTCCGTTTCGACCAGTGGATCCGGTCATTGGCGTTCAGCAGGTCCTGCCCGGGCGGCATCTCCACGCGCCACGCGCGGTCGAGGAACGTGGGCCGGGCAGGCGGGGTGTCACCATCGGGGGCCGGCGGCCCCGCCTGCCCGACGTTGGAGGCCCCGCCCGCCGCGGTGAAGGCGGCACGCGGCGAGCGGGACGACACGGGGCGGGGACTCACGACTGCCCCGCCTTCTCCACCCGGGAAGGGGCCTGTGTGAACCCGGCTTCCAGGTGGCTGATCACTTCTTGCCGGGGCGCACCGTTCTCCAGGAGCGACACCGCCACGTTCGCGGCGTTCCGCAGGGCCAACTGCTGCAGGCGAAGCCGCCGGTTCTCCTCGCGGAGCTGTTCGAGCTCGGTCATGGGGTGGCCTCCGCGGTCGGCAGGCCGCTGATCGACGGCGACGGCGAGGGTTCGGTTGAAGGCTCGCTCGACTCGGTCGGCGACGACGACGCGGAGGGCGTCGAGGTCGTGGGCTCCGGGGTCGGTGTCGTCCGCGTCGGAGACGGCGTCGCGGATGTCGACGGGGCGCCCACCGGGCGGCGGGTCTCACGCGGGCGGGACCGGTCCGCGCGGGATGGCACCGGGGACGGCAGCGACGGGACCGGCTCCGCGGTCGTCGGGTCCGCGGCGCGCGGCGACGGAGACACGGCCACCTGCGGGGCGCCGCCGTCGAAGAGGCCAGGGATCATCTGCCCGACCGCGAGCCCCGCCGCGGCGGTAGGAGCGCCGAGCAGAACCACCAGCGCCGCCTGAGGGACAGAGCGACGGCGGGCGCGGTGACGGCCCGTCGGGCCAGGCAGGCCCAGCGGCGGGGTGTCGTCGGGGCGCAGGCCCGGGATGATGTCCGTCCGGTCCGTCTCGGCGCTCACGTTGCCTCACCGCTCTCGCCGATCGGACGGAGCTGCGCGGTCGGCGCGGATGGGTCGCCCGCGCGCAGACGTTCGATCTCCCGCCGCTCAGCGGCCAGGTCGTAGTCCCGCTGGCGGAGCTGCTCCCGCAGCCGGGCCTCACGTGCCCGGTCGTGCAGGACGATGAACGCCATCGCGCCCAGTGCCATAGCGGTGAACCCGGCGGTGAGATGGCCAACGATCACCGCGACCACGAGGACGGTCACGGCGTAGGCGATCACCGCGGCGACCGCAGCCCACTGGTGCCGCTCGGCTGCGTCCAGTGCCTTGTTAACGCGGGTCGGGATGCGGATGCTCACGCCGACACCACCTCGGCCAGCACCTTGTCCGGGATCGCCTGCGTCGACAGAGTGTCGTCGCCCACCGTGGGATCGGCTGCGGCCTCCTCGAACACGGGCAGCGGCATCGTGTCGTCGAGTAGCAGCACCGCGGTGATGGTGAATGCGACGCTCGCGAACGCACCCGTCGTGGACACGGTCACGTGCGCGCCCTCGGCGACCTCGTCCACCGGGGCGGCGAGTACTCCGGCATACGCGGTGACGATGTCCCGTTGCCCGGCCTCGTCTGCGTCGAGCGCGTTCACCTCGCCTGCCACGGCGTTGACACCGAACCGCCAATGGAGCTTGGCGCCGGGCAGGTGCGGATGCTGGCCGTGCAGGGCGCGCACCGCCTGCTCCGGCGTCGACGGCTGCTCGACCGGCGCGGCCGTTGGCGGAACCGGGGCGGCGGCGAGAGCGGGCACGGGGTCCGGGGACGTCCGCTGCGGGGCGAGCCGCACCTCAGCGAACGGATCCCGTCGCTCGAACCTGGCTTGCGCCCGCTCGACCAGCCGTCGCCACGACCGTCCGACCGGCGACCAGGCGGCCCGCGCACTCCGCCACACCAGCCGGGACGGGACGATGACGAGCGTCAGCCGCACCCGGCGGCGCCGCTGAACCCGGTGTCGGCCGCTCACTGGAGCACCTGCCCGACCTCGACCCGCGGCCACACATCCGGGTCTAGGAACGTGAACTCGCCGCCGCCGTCACCGTCGCGGAACTCGACGACCAGGCGGCCGTCCTCATCGGTCCGGCGGGCGGTAACCTTCCACGCCACCTCTGAACCGTCGACGGGATGACGGACGATCTTGTCGCCGATCGCGACGGTGATCTGCGGGACGTCCACCGTCAGCGGCAGGTCCGTTTCGACGAGGCCGTTCAGCACGGTGCTCTCCTCTGCATCGATGGCGGGAGGCGCGGCAGGGACAGGGAGCGAAGGTTCGAGAGCGGTCACGCGGCAGCCCTCCCGACCGGCTCGATGGAGCCGTCGTGGCCGAGCAACACAGGCCCGTACCGCCAGTGCAGGACCGGGGTGTTCGCCGGGTCCTGGCCGGTCTTCAGGCGGTAGCCCGCCACGTGGTCGGCGGAGTGTCGTCCCTCGACACGGCCGTGGCATTCGGTCGTGGCCGAGCCCAGCAGCGTGACGAGGTTCGCCGGAGAGTTGATCAGCGGGTCAGACGTGCCTCCGAGGCGTCGCGCAAGGCGATGCTGCAGGCTGTACTGCTGGCCGATGATCGTCGCGCCGCAGCAGAAGCAGGCCCAGTCGTCGCGTTCGAGGACGAGCTCACGTGTGGTGCGGTCCGGTCCCGTGTCCCGCGGCCGGGTCGGCTTCCCGGTCGCGGCGGCGCGCTTGGCGGACACCTCACGCAGCGGCACCCGGCGGGCGAGAGGGGTCCTCGCGGTGAGCGGGGTGCGGCGCTGCAGCCGCCCGGCCCGCTTCACGACGCTTCCTCTCGGCGGGCCCGCTCGATCTGCGTCTCGTGGTTCGGGCACGAGTCCCCGCAGATCCGGCACGGGTCACCCGGCTTTTCGTCGGCGTAGCGGAGGTGCCGGCAGTCCGGGCAGCGGAGCGGCGCGTACGGGTCCGACGGGGAGGAGTACGCCGCGGCGTGGGTGCGGGTCATGACTCACCCGCCACGGGCCGGACCGGGAGGAGTTGCCGCCAGTCCACGCCATCGACCGTTGGGAGGTCCTCCGCGTCGATGACGGTCAGGAGATCCTCGGCGCCGTCCTCTGGGTAGAACCGCTGCTGCGGTGTCGACGTCTCGAACCGGATCCCGGGAACGACCTCGCCGTTCTCATCGACCGCGCAGCCGCGGGCCTGCATCTCGCCGAGCAGCTTCCGTTCGAACGCCGGCCGGACCTGCTCGACCTGTTCCACCTCCGTCGACCACAGCGCGGCGACGTGCTTGGTGAATGCGTCCCGGTCCGCAACGACGGGCTTCTCGACGGGCTCGGTCTTGGCGACCTTCCCAAGGCGTGCCTCACCGAGCCGGGCGGTGTTCTTGTCGCCGGGCTCCTGGTCGATGAACGGCTCGAACCTCTTCAGCGCGGCGGCGAGGCGGCGCTGCTGCAGCTTCAGCAGCGCGAACGCCAGCCGGGCTTCACGCGGCGACAGGGCGGTCATGGTGTGATTCCCGATCCGGCGAGGGACGCCTCCGCGCGGGCCGTGGACGCCAACGTCCGACCCACGTCAATACGGGCGTGCAGCGCCTTGATGTGCTCTTTCTGGATGTGGACCGCGGACGCGGCCAGCGACCACTGCCGCCACTCGGAGTCGCATTCGGCGACGGCCTGCTGCTTGCGGTCCTCCACCGACCCGGAACTATCGCGAAAGATCCGGGAGAACTTGGTCTTGTAGGTAGCCTCGGCGTCGACCGCGGTCGCTTCGAGTTCACCGAGACGGCGGACCGCGGCGTCCAGGTCGACACCGAGTTGGCCGAGCTGCTGGGCGATGACGGCAGGAAGCATCAGGCAGCCACCCCCGACAGTTCCGCGTGCCGCTGGGCCCCGACCGTGTACAGATGGTCGTACTGGGCTTGGCTGCACTGGCCAGTGGCTTTCTTCTCCTCGACCTCATTGGCGAGGGTCTCCAGTACGTCGAGGTCCCCGGCCCTCTTGATCCGGCCTTCGACATCGGTGAACCAGTCGGCGGCGCCATCACCGGGCGCCCCGCCGTCCAGGTCGCGGTCGATCTCGTCGTTGCCGAGCGACACCTGCTGCGGGACGCCGTCCTGGACGTCGGCTGCGGCGGGCTCTCCCTCCGGCACGACGAGAGTCCCCCTCACCAGAGCCTCGAGCTGACCTTTGTTGTAGAGCGAGAGGCCGAACTGGTCCCCGAGGTTGATCGCGGCGCGCTTCTTCGACAGCGACAGCGCGGACTTGTAGGCCAGGTCGTGTGCGTCCCCGCGGGTCTGGTTCTGCGCGGTCGCGGTCGACCCGTCCTCGAAGTGGCAGATCTCCTTGCCGTCCTGGTCCTTGATCGTCAACCGGATGAGGGCGCGGTAGCAGCAGTCCCACCGGCCGCTCGGCTCTCCCGTGTTGCGGTTGATGCGTTCCTGCTCGAACACGCACTCCACGGAGACGACGTCGGTGTCGAACGACCCGAACCCGAACATGCGGATCAGGTGGGCGGTGACGTCTTGCTGGGAGACGTGGGAGTGGCCTTTGCCGTCCCGGAGGACGCGGTTGCGGTTGATCGGGCGGAGGAGTTGCTCGACCTGCTGCCGGGAGAACGCGGTCATCGGGTGCCTCCTTGGAGTGCCTCGGCGACCTGGGGAAGGTGGTCGGGCGAAGAGGTGTCAGGGATGCTCGCGGTGGTGTCTGCGGGGGTGGTGTGGTCAGGGCCGTCCGGCCCTGGGACCGAGTCACCGTCAGGAGCGGAGTCCGGGTGTTCCGGGTCGTTCCACTCCGCGGCCGAGTCGACCGGGCACGGGTCGGTCCATGTGACGGTCAGGGCGCCACGGTGGCGGGGCGGGACCGGCCGTGCAGGCGCCTGCCGGTCCGCCATGGCCAGCGCCTCCCCCAGCACCGTGGCTACGCCGACGGCCCCGGCGGCGATGAGGAGTCCCGTGATCATCGGGCCACCGCCTCAGCGGCACGCCAGCCGCGCCCCTCATCCACGACCAGCCGGGCGTCCTGGTTGCCGCAGAACGCCAGGGCGCGCAGCCACCAGCGCGCGTCCACCTCATCCGAGCGGACGTCCACGTGATCCGGGGACGGAGAACCCCCGAACTCCACACCCCACACCGGGGCAGACAGGACGGCCTCAGACATCGCGGGTCGCCTCCTCACCGTCACCGGCGGTGGCGAGGACCTTGCGAAGGTCCTGGACCGCTGCGCAGAGCTGGCAAGTGACCATGTCCTCGAACGGCGCATCTGGGCCCTTGCAGGCCCAGAACACGCAGGGCTGCTGCTCCAGCACCTCGATGGCGTCGCGAAGGGTCTTGATCGCTTCGGCCTTGAGCCCGGCGCGCTCGTTGGGCGCCTCTTCCTCGCCCCCGAGGGCGCGAAGCCTTCTGGCGACCCGCCGCATGGCGGCGTCCCAGCCGCGGTCCCAGCGGTCTTCCGGGGCGCAGTCGGGGCCCGGATCCAACTCCGAAGCGAAAGTGCGCACCTGTTGCGTGATGCGGTCCGCTTCGGCGCGTGCAGCGTCGCGGTCGACCCGCGCCTGCTCCGCGGCATGCTGGAGGCGTTGCATCGCGGCGATCAACTCGCCGTGCCGCGCCTGCTCCTCCACGAGGTCGGCGCGCGCCTTGTCCCGCTCGGTCTCGGCCCGCCGCGCCCGCTTGTCCGCCTCGGCCTTCTCACCGGCCAGCCACTCGCGGAACCGCTCGCAGTCGTCGAGGTCACACCGCTTGGCCAGCTCGGCGCGGAGCCGCTTGGCGTCCTGCTCCCATCCGTCTTCCAGCTCCTGGATGCGGGCCTCGGCCTCGGCGAGCTTCCCGGCGGTGGCGACCGCCTCCAGCCGAAACGTGTCCCGCTGGGCCTTGAGGGCGGCGAGCGCGGGCAGGAACTCGGCCTCGCCTCGCGGCTGGGCGTGACCGCACTCGTCGCAGCGCGCGTCTTGGTTGCCGGGCTCGTCGTCGTGATGCCAGAGGCCGCAGTTGGCGCACTTGAACGCGACGCCCGTGGCGTCGGTCAACTCGGCGCGGAGACGCGCCACCACGGCCAGCAGCGTGGGCACGTCCTCCGGACCCGGCGGGCCCCACTCACAGGAGTGGTCGCCCTTCTGCTGGACGTCACGGTGCACACCGGTGTGGCGCGGGCTGCGGTCACAGTCGTGGTCGTGGATCAGGCACGGCATCCCACACCGCTGGCGCTCGTCGGTCATTGCGTGAACACCTCCGCTCCCTTCTCGGAAGCGGTGGCGCACGGCCAGCCGGACACGATGCCCTCGTCCCAGCACACGGCGCAGTACCACAGGTTCGGGCTGCCGAGGTCGTCGAACCGGGGCAGGTGGAAGCGGGCGGGCAGCTTGGCCCTCTCCTCCAGCGTCAAGGCGCTGAGGTCCTCGTAGTCGGGCATGTCCGGGGGCTCGATGAGGTGGGCGCGGGCAGCGCACTCCTCGTGCTCGACAGGCTTGCCGTCGGCGGTCAGCGCTCGGCAGGTCCCGCAGGCGTTCTGGTCGGCGTGCTTGGAGGCGGTCACGACCGGCCCCCGTTGATCGCGGGAAGCACTGTGGTCTGGAACCATGCGGTGGCCTCGAAGCCACCCGTGCACAGGTCGATCAGCCGTTCGTAGCCGGAGTGGATCTCGCCGGTGAACTCGTTCTGCCAGAGCCAACGCACGCCGCGCTCGTCCAGCCATCGCCCGAGGTCGGCGACGATAGAGGCGTGCAGGTCACCGCAGCCCCGGCCCTGCTCGTCGCGGTAGCCGTACGTGGTGTCAAAGGACACCTCCAGCCAGCACGCCGGGTTGCTGTGCTCGTCGCCGCAGCCGGGGTCGCAGTACCACTCGCAGCCGTTGTCGGCCGCGCGGAGCGGCATGTCCGGCCGGTAGTAGACGTCCAAGAGGGCGCACAGCCCTTGGTTGATGTCATTGCCGATGTGCCAGGCGTTGCCAGGCTCGGGCTTGCAGACGCCCCTCCGCCACGTCCTGAGCTGCTCATCGTGGGACAGTGTGGCCTCGGTTGCGCCGAGGATCTGGTTGCACTTCACGAACACGTCGCGGTGCGGGATTCGGTCGAGGACGTAGACCGTGGTGTCGAGGGTCATGACGCGCACCTCGTGGGCGTCGTCCCGTTAGGCTCTGTCATTGCTGGCCGACTCCTTGATTTCGAGTTGGGGTTTGTCGGTTGGCGGTGAGTCCCGGTCGGGCGGAATCCGGCCGGGGCTCGTTGTTCATGCGGCTCCGCGTTCCTCACGTCGAGCCGAAGGGGCAAGGCATCCGCCCATGGACTGCCGGATCTGCTGGTACACGTCGTCGCCCGGGCCGAGCGTCGGAGCGGACTCGGCGGCGCGCTCGGCGGCCTCCCAGATCGCGACCTCCCCAGCGGGCATGCCGGGCGTCCACCAAGGCCGCGACTCGCGCGGCGCGGTCATGTCGCCTCCAGCTCAAGCTGAGCCGCAGCGGCATCGACCTCAGACATCCCGATCTGCAGAAACCCGCGAGCTTCGAGACGGGTGATCGTGTCGTAGACCTTCGCCGCCAGGAACGCGACGGCAGTGGGGTTGATCAGCCACGCGGTCCCGGAGAACCAGAACAGGTGCGCGAAGTCCTTACGCGGCGACCCGTTCTGCTTCAACACACCAGCCGAGCGGAGCGCCCGCGTCAGGGAGGTGACGGACAGGCTGATGAAATGCCGCTGGCTCAGAACCGTCGCAAGTTCTTCCCAGGTGAACGTCAGCGGTTCCTGCTTCGCCATAGCGCGCGGGTTGGTCGCCCGTCCCGCAGTCCAGTACTCGTGGATCGCATCTGCGACCTCGGCCTGGTAGGCGATGAGCTTGGGCCGGATCCGCTCGGAGACCTTGGCTTCGTCGATCGTGGCGAGCAGCATCAAGAACGTCCGCACAGTGCAGGTCAACATTTCCCTGCGTTGTGCCTGTTCAGAGACCTGCACCCCACTCAAGTGGGTCACAGCCCACGAGCGGCGGCGAAGCTTCTCGACCTGGCGCCAGTAGTCGACTCCCAAGGCATCGAGCGCTGTGCGGAGCACGATCTCCGGCTGACCCTGCACGTCGACGAGTAGGAGACGGTCGCCGTAGAAGTCGAAGCTCTGCGCCCGGGTCATGACGCCTGCCGGGTGAGGAGCGGCCCGGGGGTGTGCTCCGGGCAGTTGAGGCAGAGCGGCACGGTGGTGCCGTCCTCGGTGACGATCTCGAACAGGTCGGAGAGGTTGAGTTCGTCGCCCTTCAGTTCAACAACGTTGCGCGCGGCGAGGATCAGCCGGGCGGTGAACAGCGGCCCGGGATGGGACGCCCAGTTCTGCATGCGGCTGTAGGTGGAGGCGTCGACGCCGATGTAGCCGGCGACCTCGCCGTCGGTCCGGGCCTCGAAGATCTCGCGGAGGATGTCGTTGGCTCCGTGGCGGAGCCGAACGGTCGGCGCATTGATGCGTCGGGTGTGGGCTGACACGGCACGCTCCTTGCGATATGTGCAAGGCCAAGTTAGCTATGCACCTAGCGCAATGCAAGGCCGCAAGGGGCCCAATCCTTGTGGATCATGCGTTCGAAGAACCGCGCCTACCTGGGGGTAGATTCGCGACACGCCCTGCGAGCAGGCGTCTTGACGTTCATGCAAGTGGACGGGCGCGAACTGCACCCAGTAGGCTCATGTACATGGCCAAGAGCGACTGGCCGGTGGAGCGCTTCATCGACACCCTCGACCGTGTCATCAAAGAGACCGGCCTCTCCCAAGTCGAACTCGCCGCACTCGTACCCATGGATCAGTCCCAATTCAGCCGCTGGAAGTCCGGCGGCAGCCGCCCCAGGTACGAGAGCCTCCTCGCGTTCGCGCGAGCCATCGAGGAACACCACCCCAACCTCAGCATCAAGCGAGAAGAGATCCTCGCCGCAGGTGGCTACGCCGACGCGACCCGCATGATCGCCCCCAACGGCAACACCGCCGCCCATTCAGTCCACATCCCAGGCGACGTGCACCTCTCAGCCCTCGAACCCTGGGAGCAGCACATCTGGTTCACGCCCGACATGACCGTCGAGCAGCGCCGCGGTCTCATCCGCTTCGCACGGCTAGAGCGCGGTGAACTCACCGACGACCTTGCCTCACTCTTGAAGCTGTCGGACGCGTTGAACCAGGTCGTCGCCCGCCACCTGAGGAAGAACCTGAAGGAGTTGGAGGACCCGCCCGCCGCCGGGTAGGTCCCTACCGTCGCATCGACTGTGATCGCACGTTTCTGACACCAAATGTCATGTAACGGATACATAACGTGTTCGTTGAAACGTCACCAAAACACCACCGACCGACGTCTCATCGACACACGGGGCTGGCACACATAACACCGCTGCGCACCTGCGCGGCACGGACTAGAAGAGTGTGCCTTCATGTCGATCAGCGCCGATGACACCGGAGACCACGACCTCCTTGCCGCCGCCGTCCACGACTGGAACGCCGGCTCCGCAAACTCCGACGTTCCCGCCGCGTTCATCACCGCGCTCCGCACAGGCACACCCGGCGTCCGCTACCAAGTCACCCACGACGAGCACGCCGTCCACGTCGCCGTCGCCCGGGCCGGCGCCCCGCCCTACAACCCGGACCGGGAACGCGCCATCTGGCAGCAGCTCCGCGTGGCCATGCGCGACGCCACCCTTGACGGCATCCAGCCCGAGCTCCCCTGCGAATTCACCATGGCCGTCCGGCAGCACGACGGCCGCGAGATCCTCCTCTGTCGGCCTGGTACCGCGCTAGACCTTCGCCGCGCCCGCGAACGCCTCCGCCGCCGCCTCACCGCGCTGTCCCCGCTGCCGCTCCTCGGGACACTCCTCCAGCCCGTGGCCGGGTCCGCGACCGCGGTCGGTATCGCCATCGCCCCCATCCCGCCGATCCCTCCACACTCGCCGCCACCTGCCCCGCCGGTCGTGCGGGAAATGAACGGAGAGATCGCCCGGCCACCGTTGCCGTGGCTCGGCGCGTCCCACCCCGAACACGGCATCCTCACCCCGCCCACGCCCCCCGCGCTGCCCGAGCCGAAGGACACACCCGCGGTCGACACCGTGTCCCCGCCCGCCGTGACGCCGACCAGGCGTACGGCACCCAGGCAGCCTGCCGGGCCCAAGCCCGCCCGTGAACCCGCTCGCGCACCCGCGCCGTCCACGACGCCGCCCGCCATGTCCACGCCTACGCCCGCGCCGACCGGTCAGGACGAACCCGTGACCTCGATCGTCCCCGACCAGCCGCCGCCCGCACCTGAGGCGTCACCCACGGCGGCCCCGAACCCGCACGCCCACCGGCACGGGAAGCACCACAAGCCCCGCCCGCTACGCGGACGCGGACGCCACTGACCCCGCATCGCCGTCGCCGGCCGGACGGTTCGGCTGCCGCCACACGATCCGAACCGACTCCTCCGGCCGGTACCTCTTCGCGCCGCCCCCCAGCGGAAGAATCTCGATCTTCTCGCACAGAGCCCGGATGACCTCACGCCGCTGCGGGATACTCCGGCGCTCCCACTCGGCCACCACATCATCGAGCGCACCACCGGCCAGGCCCCGCAGCACCGGCGCCACCCGGGTCTCCGACATCTGCTGCCGCGCCTTCTCGATCTGCGGCAACAGCAGACCCTCCAAGCTCGCCAAACTGTCCAGCGACAAGGTGCCCTGCGCGCACCTACCCCGCGCATCCTCCAGCAGCGCCTGCTTCTCCGCCAGTTCCCTACTCAACCGGGCCAGCCGCTCATCCGCCCACCTGTCCTGCTGCAACACCTCCAACAGATCCGGCTGGCTCAACCGCAGACACACCGACCGCTCCACGTACCCATCCACCGCGGAGATCTTCCGCGACACGCAATACCCCGTCGTCGGCCCAAACCCCGACCGGCTGTCCGGCGCGCACACATACGTCGGGGCCCGCGTGGAACCCATCCGCCGCACCACCCGACCGCACACCCCGCACGTCGCCAACCCCGTCAACAACCGCGACACCGCACCCTCGCGAGGCGAACTCCGACTCGTACGGTTGAACCTCGCCACGCACGCATGGAACTGCTCCATCGGAACGAGCGGCTCCCACACCGTCTGCACCCCGGGCAACACCACCCCCTGATGGACCCGCTGCCCGACATACGCGGGATTCACCGAGATCTCACGTATACGGGTCGGGGTCCACCCCCACCGCCCGTTCCGCGACGTCGGGATACCCCGCCGGTTCAAATCAACGGCCACCGACCGCAGCGAGTCACCCGACGCGATCCTCTCCACGATCTCCCGGACCAGCCCAGCACGCGTGTACTCGTACTCCTTGCCATCCTGACCGACCGCAGTGTGGACCTCCTCGTCGAACACGACCTTGGCAAGCTTCTTCTTCCCGTTCGGCGCAACCTCGTAGATCCGCTGGTACCCGTACAGCATCCGGCCCGCAGGCAGGCCCTTCCTCGCGGCGTTCCGCTTGTCTCGTCTCACTCGCTCCGACGTCTTCTCCGAGTCGTCCGCCGAATCCATGCCCTCCTCGGCGAGGGTCTTGTAGTCGCGGCGCTTCCCCGGATCGTAGGTCCGCTCGTGGGAGGTGATATGGATCAGCACACCCAGGTCCCGGCAGGTGTCCAAGAACGCGATCCAATGCGCCAACCGCCGGTCCCCACGCGAGGACTCCCACAGCACCACGACATGGAACCGGCCGATGGCCACGTCCTCCAACAACCGGTCCCAATCTTCACGTTGCTTTGTGGCGAACCGCGACGCCGACTTGTCGTTGTCGCAGTACGCCTCGCCAACCTCCCAGCCCTCGTCCTCGCAGACGTCACGGTTCTCGCCGTCCTGATCTGACACGGACCTTTGGTCGTTGCGGTCGTCCTTGCTGACCCGGGAGTACAGCGCAGCGACCAGCGGCTGTCCGGCCTTCAGCGCGGCGTGCGCAAGTCCGTCTTTGGTCACGTCGTCAAAAGTACAGACAACTTGCCTTGACGAGAACGGAAGGCGTCAACGAAATATTCGTGATCATCGCGGACGATCTCGGCGTAGCTCATGCCGAACGCGACCATCGCCTCGACGAACGCGGTCTCGTCGGGGCCGATCACCGCGTCGATCGCGTCCTCGACCTGGAAGCCGACCAGGCTGTGGTCGGAGTCGGTGTCGGACACGCAGTGCACCTTCGCGGTGGCGCGGCCGAGGTCGTCCAGGACCGACAGCATCTCGTCCGGCTCGGTGAGACCGCTCCAGTCGAGGTCCTCCTCGTAGGGCGACAGCTCCTGGACGACGAACCCCACCCCGTCGATCTGGGTGTGCCCGAGCCACGGGTCGCTGTTGGCCTGCAGCGCCCGCCGCGACACCGCCGTCCGGTGCCCGTGGTGCTTGAAGTACTCGCGGATCCGCGCGTCGTCGACGACCCGGCTCGGCGCGGCGACGTTGCCCTGCTTCATCGACAGGATGACGTCGTTCTCCAGCGCCTGCGTGTTGCCCTCGACCAGGATGTTGTACGCCGACAGCCCGGCCGACCCGATCCCGAACCCGGACGCGCCGACGATGTCCTTGACGCCGTAGGTGAGGCTGCCGAACCGCTTCTCCACCGGGATCGTCGTCAGGTACTCGTGGTAGGCGGCCTCGACCTTGGCGCGCTCGGCGGCATCCAGGCGGCGGACGCCGGCGCGGTCGCGGAACCGGCGGTCGGGGCCGTCCACGACCGTCATGCCCTGCAGCAGCCCGATGCGGGTGCCGCCCATCGCGGCGACCAGCACGTCCCGGACGTACCCGTCGGTCGTGTCGAGCGTCAGCGCGAACCGCTCGTCGCCGTCGTGCGCCGCGAACTTGCGGACCTGGTCGACGTAGGCGCGCACGTACGTCTCGATCAGCCGCCTGATGTCGGCGTCGGAGATCGCCTTCTGCCAGGCCAGCAGCGCCAGGCTCGCGACGAGGCGCTTGACGTCCCAGGTGAAGTGCCCGACGTACGCCTCGTCGTAGTCGTTGACGTCGAACACGAAAACGCCGTCGTCGTTCATGTAGGTGCCGAAGTTCTGCGCGTGCAGGTCGCCCTGGATCCACACGCGGGACGTGCGCTCGTCGGCCCACGGGTCGTCGTCGTGGACGATGTCGGCGTAGAACAGGCACGCGCTGCCCCGGTAGAACGCGAACGGGTCGGAGGCCATCTTGCGGAACCGGCGGCGGAACTCGGCGGGGCTGCGCTCCATCAGGTCCGAGAACGCGTCGACCAGGACGTCGACGATCTGCGCCTGGCGTTCCTTCGCGTCCCGCCCGCGCAGCTCCTCGGTGATGCTCCCCATGCCGTCTCCCTCGATGTCCGGGTGCTCCCCGCCCGCTTCCGGGGCGTTCCGGTCATTCTGCCGAATCAGCCCCCGTCCGGGCGGTGAACAACGCGCGAATCGCGGGCTCGGTCCGCACCAGGTCGAGCGCCGTCTCGGCGTGGCCGGGCACGTACCCGTTCCCGATGAGCATCGTGACGTCGGCGGCGAGGCCCTCCGCGCCGAGCGCGGCGGCGGGGAACGACGTCGCCATCGAGAAGAACACCACGACGCCGCCGGGCGCGGTCGCGAGGATCGCGCCGTGCTCGCAGCCGGGGACGTCCACGCACACGACGGTGACGTCCACCGGCTCCCCGACCGCCGCGGCGACCGCGACCGGGTCGCGGGCGTCGGCGCGGACGACGGCGTCGGCGAGGCTGGTCCCGGCCAGAAGCTCCTCCTCCGCCTCAGTCGGCACCAGCCCGATCACGCGGGACGCCCCGGCCCGCCGCGCCGCCGCCATCGCCAGGGAGCCGCTCTTCCCGGCCGCGCCCAGCACCGCCACCACCGGCGCGCGCTCCCGGGACGCGACGACGCGGGCGGTCAGGGCGGGCGCGCCGCACACGTCCATGACCGCGAGGGCCAGCGGGACGGGCAGGTCGCCGGGCAGCACGGCGGCGATCGATCGGGCGAACAGGATCGCGTGCCCCTCGGCGGGCACCTGCTCCGACAGCCCGTCCCAGCGGGCGAGCCCGTCGGTGATCGCCAGCGGGGTCAGCGTGAGCGACACGAGCGTCGCGATCCGGTCGCCGGGCTTCAGCCCGAGCGGCGACTCCGGGCCCGCCTCGGCGACGGTGCCGACCAGCATGCCGCCCGACCCGGTGACCGGGTTGTGCATCTTGCCGCGCTCGGCGACGATCCGCAGCACCTCGGCGCGGACCGCGTCCGGGTCGCCGCCGTGCGCGGTCCGCAGCTGCCGGAAGGACGCGGCGTCCAGGTTGAGCCGCTCGACGGCGACGCGCACCTCGTCCGGGCGGATCCGCGGGTCGGCGTCCAGCCGCAGCGCCGCCTGCGGCAGCACCCCCGCGGGCTCCAGCACCCGGTGCAGCCCCACCGCCGTACCCGTCCCCGTCCCCGTGTCCGTCCCCGCGCCCGCGCCGCCGCCCTCGCTCATCGCGCCTCCCGCCCTCGACCGGATGTGTTTCCGCAAGATGTACCGGGTACCACTGGTTTCATCGAAAGTCTTCCCGTAACGTCGGCCTCGTACAAGAGTTTTATGCGAACACCCGTGAGGCGAGGAGGCGGTCGACGATGACCACTGCCCTGCATCCGGAGCCGGGCCGCGGGGCCCGGTCCGCCGAGACCGCCCAGCCGTACGAGTACCGGCGCCGGCCCCTGGAGGAGCCGGACTGGCGGCGCCTGCCCGGCTGGCGCGACGTCACCCGCGAGGAGTGGGAGTCCGCGCAGTGGCAGCGCGCCCACTGCGTGAAGAACCTGCGCCAGCTCCGCTCGGTCATGGGCGGCCTGCTGGACGAGTCCTTCTACGCCGACCTGGAACGCGACCAGGCCGAGCGCGCCACGATGTCGATGCTGCTGCCCCCGCAGATGCTCAACACGATGGACACCTCGTCCACCGGCGCCTTCTACGCCGACCCCGTCCGCCGCTACATGCTCCCGGTGTTCAGCGACCGGCGCGCCGACTGGCCGTCCCACCCGCTCGCCGAGCGCGACTCGCTGCACGAGGCCGAGATGTGGGCCGTCGAGGGCCTCACGCACCGCTACCCCACCAAGGTCCTGGCCGAGATCCTGCCGACGTGCCCGCAGTACTGCGGCCACTGCACCCGCATGGACCTCGTCGGCAACTCCACCCCGAACGTCGACAAGCACAAGTTCACCGTCAGGCCGCCGGACCGCCTCGGCGCTATGCTCGACTACCTGCGCCGCACGCCCGGCGTCCGCGACGTGGTCGTGTCCGGCGGCGACGTCGCCAACATGCCCTGGCCAAGGCTGGAGTCGTTCGTCGGCGACCTGCTCGACATCGACAACATCCGCGACATCCGCCTCGCCAGCAAGGCGCTCATGGGCCTGCCGCAGCACTGGCTCCAGGACGACGTCCGCGCCGGCATGGAGCGCCTCGCCACCAAGGCCCGCGAGCGCGGCGCGCAGATCGCGATCCACACCCACGTCAACGCCGCCGGCTCGGTGACGCCGCTCGTCGCGAAGGCCGCGCGGGCGATGCTCGACACCGGCGTCCGCGACGTCCGCAACCAGGGCGTTCTGCTGCGCGGCGTGAACGACACCCCCGCCGCGCTGCTCGACCTGTCGTTCGCGCTGCTCGACGAGGCCGGGATCATGCCCTACTACCTGTACATGTGCGACATGATCCCCTACAGCGAGCACTGGCGCCTCGCCGTCTGGGAGGCGCAGGAGCTGCAGCACGCGATCATGGGCTACCTCCCCGGCTTCGCCACCCCGCGGATCGTCTGCGACGTCCCCTACGTCGGCAAGCGCTGGGTGCACCAGCTCGCCGACTACGACCGCGAGCGCGGGATCTCCTACTGGACGAAGAACTACCGCACCGCCCTGGAGGCGTCCGACCCCGACGCGCTGACCCGGCGGTACGAGTACCACGACCCGATCTACACGCTGCCGGAGCCGGGCCGGGAATGGTGGCGGCGGCAGGCTGACGCCGCCTGACCGGTCGTGTCGCGCTTGATCAGTCGCACCGCTCGATACCTTTACGTTGTAGATCATTAGCTCGGCGATCTATGCTCGGACGGATGACGACCGACCTGACCTCCCGTTTCCCGCTCGGCGCCGCCGTCACGACGGCCGAACTGGACGACGACCCGCACCCGAGCCTCGCGCGGCTGCGGGAGCGCGAGCCGGTCTCCTGGCTCCCCGCGCTCGGCGGCTGGCTGGTCACCGCCCGCGACCCGGCGCAGCGGGTGCTGCGCGACGCCGCCGCGTTCACCGTGGACGACCCGCGCTTCTCCACCGCGCAGGTCGTCGGGCCGAGCATGCTGTCGCTGGACGGGCCCGTCCACACCCGGCACCGCGACCCGTTCGCCCGCCCGTTCCGGCCCGCGCCGACGCGGGAGCGGTTCACCGCGTTCGTCGCGGCCGAGGTCGACCGGCTCGTCGGCGGGATCGCGCCCGCCGGACGGGCCGAGCTGCGCGGCGACCTCGCCGGTCCGCTCGCCGTCGCGGTCGTCGCCGAGGCCCTCGGGCTGGACGGCGTGGACGCGGCGACCGTCCGCTCCTGGTACGGCGCGTTCGTCGACGCCGTGTCCGCGATCACGGCGGGCGGCGCCGCGCCGACCGCGGCGGACGAGGCGTACCGGCTGCTCACCGCGGCGGTCGAGGACGCGATCCGGGCGTCCCGCCCCGGCTCGCTGCTCGCCGGGGCCGCGCGGGACGAGGCCGGGCTCACCACCGCCGAGGTCGTCGCGAACGCCGCGATCCTGATGTTCGGCGGCATCGACACCACCGAGGGCATGATCGCCAACGCGGCGCTGCATCTGCTCGGCCACCCCGGCCAGCTTCAACTCGTCCACGAGGACCCCGGACTGCTGGACGCCGCGATCGAGGAGTCGCTGCGGCTGGAGCCGTCCGCGTCGGTCGTCGACCGGTACGCCACCCGCGACGCCGTCCTCGAAGCGGCGCAGATCCGCAAGGGGGACCTGGTGCGGGTGTCGATCGCGGGGGCCAACCGCGACCCGTCCGTGTTCCCCGACCCCGACCGCTTCGACGTGCGGCGGGGCAACGCCGCCGACCACCTCGCGTTCGCGCGCGGCCCGCACTTCTGCTTCGGCGCCCACCTCGCCCGGCTGGAGGCGCGCACCGCTCTCGCCGCGCTGCTGGAGCGGCTGCCGGGGCTGCAGCTCGACCCGTCGCGCCCCGCCCGGCCGCGCGGACTGGTGTTCCGAAAGCCGCCCCACCTGCATGTCCGGTGGGACGTCTGAGCCCCGCATATGGGAGCATTTCCGAATGATCGTGGAACGCCGGGTCGAGCTGCGCTTCGGGCGGGAAAGCCGTGAGGCCGAGACGCACACCAACCTGTCCGCCGTCCGCCAGGACGGACGCTGCCTGTGGGTCGCGGGGGACGAGACCGCCACCATCGAGCGGCTCACCGCCGAACTCGACGGCGACGGCCGGGTGACCGGCTACGCGGCGCAGGAGACCGTCGCGCTCGCCGACCTCGTCCCGCTGCCCGCCGGGCCGGACGAGGAGGCCGACATCGAGGGCCTCGCCCGCGCCAACGGCTGGCTGTGGGCGATCGGCTCGCACAGCCTCAAGCGCAAGAAGATCAAGCCGGGGCAGCGCGACGCGAAGGCGCGCAAGCGGCTCGCGACCGTCGTCCGCGAGGACAACCGCTTCGTCCTCGTGCGGCTGCCGCTGGCGACCGGCGCGGACGGGCTGCCGCACGTCGTCCGCGAGGACGGCGGACGCACCGCCGCCGTCCTCGGCCTCGACAAGGACTCGATCACCGACCTGCTCGCCGGCGACCCGCACCTCGCGCCGTTCCTGGCCATCCCGAGCAAGGACAACGGCCTCGACATCGAGGGCGTCGCCGCGCACGGCGACCGGCTCTACATCGGGCTGCGCGGGCCGGTGCTGCGCGGCTGGGCGGTGCTGGTCGAGATCCGCCCGGACACCCACCCCGACGACCCGCGCCGGCTGCGCGCGCTGCCCGTCGGCGACGGCGGCGACCGGTACCGCACCCACTTCCTCGACCTCGGCGGCCTCGGCATCCGCGACCTGTGCCCGCACGGCGACGACCTGCTCGTCCTCACCGGTCCCAGCATGGACCTGGACGGCCCGGTGCGGCTCGTCCGCTGGCCGGGCGCGGCCAGGGCGGACGCGGCGGAGATCGTCACCGCGGACGAGCTGGAAGTCCTCGGCGAACTGCCCTACGGCGACGGCGACGACCACGCCGAGGGGATCGCCGTCCTGGACGAGCCCGGCGCGCCCGGCACCCGCCTGCTCGTCGTGTACGACAGCCCGTCCCCCGACCGGCTCACCGACCGGGGCGGGGTCGTCGCCGACGTGATCAGACTCCCCGAGTAAGCGCTCGCTTTCGTCTTCTGCTTGGATGGTCCCGCAGGCATCCGGCGGAGGGCGGGACGAGCATGATCGAGTGGTCCGACGAAGACCTGATGATCCGGGACGCGGTGCGCGGCTGGATCGACGCCGAGGTCAGGCCGAACCTGGACGCGCTGGAGTCCGGCGACCTGCCCCCCTACGACCTGCTGCGCAACCTCTACAAGACGTTCGGGATGGACGAGCTGGCCCGCTCGTCCTTCCGGTCCCGCACGCGGAAGGACGGGGACGCCGGGGAGTCGGGCGGCGGCAGCGCGGCGATGACGATGATCCCCGTCATCGAGCTGTGCCGGGTCGCGCCCGGGCTGGTCGCCGCGATGGGCGTCGGCCTCGGCCTCGCCGCCGGGACGATCATGAAGCGCGGCACGCCCGAGCAGAGGGAGCGCTGGGCCCTCCCCCTGCTCACCATGGAGAAGATCGGCGCGTGGGCCATCACCGAGCCGAACTCCGGGTCGGACGCCTTCGGCGGCATGCAGGCCACCGCGCGCAAGGTCGGCGACGAGTACGTCATCAACGGCGCCAAGACGTTCATCACCAACGGCCCCTACGCCGACACCATCGTCTTCTACTGCAAACTCGACGACGGGCGCGCCCCGCGCGACCGGGAGATCCTCGCGTTCGTCCTGGACAAGGGCATGCCGGGCCTGGAGCAGAGCCGGCCGCTGCGCAAGATGGGCCTGCACTCCTCCCCCACCGGCGAGCTGTCGCTCACCGACGTCCGCGCGGGCGCCGACCGGCTCCTCGCGGCGGGCGAGGGCGGCGGCCGGGAGTCGGCGCGGCAGAACTTCGTCACCGAGCGCGCGGGCGTCGCGGCGATGGCGCTCGGCGTCATCGAGGAGTGCCTGCACCTGTCCGTCGAGTACGCGAAGGCGCGCGAGCTGTGGGGGCAGCGGATCGGCGACTTCCAGCTCATCCAGCTCAAGCTCGCCAAGATGGAGGTCGCGCGGCTGAACGTCCAGAACCTGGTGTTCCGGCACATCGAGATGCAGCGGGCCGGGCGGACGCCCACGCTCGCCGAGGCGTCGGCGATGAAGCTGTACGCGGCGCAGGCCGCGAGCGAGGCCGCGCAGGAGGCCGTGCAGCTGTTCGGCGGCAACGGCTACATGAGCGAGTTCCGGGTCGAGCAGCTCGCCCGGGACGCCAGGTCGTTCCAGATCTACGCGGGCACCGACGAGATCCAGGTCACCCATATCGCCCGTGACCTGCTGTCGCGCTGAACCGTCCGGGAACCGGTCCCAGAGCCCCGTCCGGGCGGGCGTTCCGCGGCGAACACGCCGCGAACTTCCGGCGGACGGACCGCATCGAAGAGGGGGAGGGTGGGTGAGGGCGATCGCCCTCCCTCGCCTGACGGCCACAGATGGACAAGCCGACGATGGGGACTGGATACTCAACGACATGGACGGTCAGCCCTCATTCCCGGTGAGAGCGTCCGACACCGAGCGGGACCGCGTGCTGCGGGCCCTGAGCGACCGCGTGGCCGAGGGCCGCATGTCGCACGAGACCTTCGAGCGGCGCGTCGACCAGGTGCTGCGCGCCCGCAGCCAGGCCGAGCTGGCCGACATCGTGCACGACCTGCCGTCCGGGAACCGGGTGCTGAACCGGCTGACCGGCATCGTCTCCTCGGTCTCGCAGGCCACCGCGCGGTTCGAGGCGGCCTGGCGGGCGCCGCGGCTGCCGCGCTTCACGCTGCCGCCGAAGGACCTCGGGCGCATCGTCGTCGGCCGCGCCCCGGCCTGCCAGTTCATCCTCACCGACCTGACCGTGTCGCGGTTCCACGCCGAGATCTACCGCGCGGACGAGGGCTGGATGATCTCCGACCTCGGGTCCATGAACGGGACGCGGGTCAACGGCTGGCGGCTGACCGGGCCCGCCCGCGTCCGTCCCGGCGACGAGGTCGGCTTCGGCAACTCCAGCTTCATCGTCGCCGCCCCCTGAGGACCGCCGCCTGAGAAGCGCCCCGCGAAGGTCTTGACGCTTTCGTTAAGAGTCCTTACTTTCTCCTCCAAGTTAGGAAACCTTCTTAACGCGGAGGCGCCGCCGTGTCCACGCCCGTGCCCGGGACCCCGAGCCTGCTGCGGGCGATCAACGACCGCGCGGCGCTGGAGGCGCTGCTCGACCGGGGGCCGCTGACCCGGCCGCAGATCTCCGACCTCACCGGCATCTCCAAGCCGACCGCGTCGCAACTCCTCGCCCGGCTGGAGGACGCCGGGCTCGTCGTCCGGGACGGCATCCGCGAGGGCCTCCCGGGACGCACCGCCGAGCTGTACCGGATCAACGGGTCCGCCGCGCACGTCGCGGGCGCCGACGTCACCCCCGCCCGGATCAGGGTCAGCGTCGCCGACCTCGCCGGGACGGTCGTCGGCGAGCACACCCTCCCGACGCCCGCCCGCACCGGCGTCGACGTCGTCGCCCGCATGGCCGCCGCCCTCGACGGCGCCGCCGCGGCCGCCGGGCTGGACCGCGGCGCCCTCGGCCTCGCCGTCATCGGCATCCAGGGCGCCGTCGACCCCGCCACCGGACGGCTCGGCTACGCCTCCCACATCCCCGGCTGGCACATCCCCGACCTGGTCGCGACGCTCAGCGACGGGCTCGGCGTGCGGGTCGCGATCGAGAACGACGTCAACCTCGCCGCGCTCGCCGAACGGGCGGGCGGGCAGGCCGCGGGCGCGGGCGACTTCGTCCTGCTGTGGGTCGCCGACGGCGTCGGCATGGCCGTCGTGCTGAACGGCGCGCTGCACCGGGGCGCGACCGGCGGCGCGGGCGAGATCGGCTACATGCCCGCGATCGGCGCGCCGCTGATGCGGGACGTCCGCCGCACCCACACCGGCGGCGTGCACAGCCTCGTCGGCGGCCTCGCCGTGCTGAAGCTGATGCGCGAGCACGGCTTCCGCGGCCGCGACGCCGTCACCGCGCTCGGCCGCGCCGCCGCCGACGTCGGCGCCGCGCGCGCCGCCGGGGCCCGCACCGCGACCGACGCGGGCGCCCGCGCCGAACGCGCCCTGACCGAGCTCGCGTCCCGGCTCGGCGTCACGCTCGCCACCGTGGTGGGCGTCCTCGACCCCGCCCTCGTCGTCCTGAACGGCGAGGTGCTGCGCGCCGGCGGGGAGCCGCTGCGCGCCCGCGTCGAGCAGCACCTGCACAGCCTGACGATCCCCCGTCCCGAGGTGCGGCTCAGCTCCGTCCAGGGGAACCCGGTCCTGGCCGGGGCGCTCCAGCAGGCCCTCCGGGAGACCCGCGACGAGGTCTTCTCCAGCACCGTCCCCTGACGACCCCGGAAACCCCGACCCCCCATAAGGAGAACCGGAGTGGCCACCATCATCAGCACGCGCCGGCTCGTGGCGGCCCTGACCGCCGCCGGGCTCGGCCTCACCGCCGCCTGCACGGCCGGCGGAGACAAGACCGACGACGGCCCGAAGGCCGACGAGAAGCAGACGATCCAGGTCTGGCACGGGTGGAACGCCCCGCACGAGGTGAAGGCGTTCCAGGACGCCGTCGCCGGGTTCAACAAGCAGCACCCGAACATCACCGTCAAGCTCGTCGGGGGGCAGACCGACGACCGGATCACCAACGCCATCCGGGGCGGGAACCCGCCGGACGTGGTGTCGTCCTTCACCACCGACAGCGTCGGCCAGTGGTGCCAGAGCGGCGCCTGGCAGAACCTGTCGCCCTACATCACCAAGTCGAAGCTGGACCTGAACCAGTTCCCCGCGGCGGTCCGCAAGTACACCGAGTTCAAGGGCGTCCGCTGCGCGATGCCGCTGCTCGCCGACGCCTACGGCCTGTACTACAACAAGAAGCTGATGAAGGGCGAGCAGCCGCCGAAGACGATGAGCGAGCTGACCGCACTCGCCAAGAAGCTCACCGTCCGCGACCCCGACGGGACCATCAAGGTCGCCGGGTTCATGCCGTCCGCGCAGTACTACGAGCACCAGGTCCAGCACCTCGCACCGCAGTTCGGCGTGAAATGGCTGACCGACGACGGAAAGGCCAACTTCGCGGGCGACCCCCAGTTCCAGGCGTACCTGAAATGGAACAAAGAGCTCATCGACTGGTACGGCTACAAGAACGTGAAGAAGTTCCTGCGCTCGCTCGGGCAGGAATTCGAGTCGTCCAACCCCTTCCAGAAGGGGAAGGTCGCGATGGCGATCGACGGTGAATGGCGCACCAAGTTCATCCAGGAGGAGGCGTCCGGCCTCGACTACGGCACCGCGCCCGCGCCGGTCTCCGACGACCGCGCGTCCTCCTACGGCGGCGGGTTCGTCACCGGCACCGTCATCGGCGTCCCGCGCGGCGCCAAGCACGCGCAGGCCGCGTGGGAGTTCGTCCAGTACCTCACCACGAACACCGAGGCGCTGGTCACGTTCGCCAACGCGCTCGGCAACGTGCCGTCCACCATCCCGTCGCTGTCGTCGACGAAGCTGACGCTGCCGCCGCAGTTCCACACGTTCCTGGACGTCTTCAAGAACCCGGCCAGCAGCACCACGCCGCCCACGCCGAACGGCAACGACTACGTCGTCCGGTTCCAGAAGTTCGTCCAGGAGGAGTGGGAGCCCGGCAAGGTCGGCGACCCCGGTGCGGCGCTGAAGAAGCTCGACGGCGACGTCGACGGCGCGCTGAAGCTCGCCGGAGGCTGACCCGTGGCACCCGGTTCACTGCGCGTCCCCTTCACCGGGACGCGGACCGGGACGGCGGCGGCGCGGGCGCGCCGCCGCCGACGCCTCCGGGTCCTCGCGTTCCTGTCCCCGTGGCTGGTCGGCTTCGCGCTGTTCTTCGCCTACCCCCTCGCCGCGACCGTCTACTTCTCCTTCACCCGGTACAACCTGTTCACGCTGGAGTACATCGGCCTGGACAACTACAAGTACCTGCTGCACGACGGCGAGGCCTGGACGGCCATGCGCAACACGCTGTGGCTGGTCGCCGTCCTCGTGCCGCTGAAGGTGCTGTTCGGGCTCGGCGCCGCCCAGCTCCTCACCAAGATCAAGCGGGGCGGCGGCGTGCTGCGGTCCGTGCTGTACGTGCCGTACCTGATCCCGCCGGTGTCGGCGACGGTCGCGTTCGTGTTCCTCATGAACCCCGGCACCGGGCCGTTCCACACCATCACCGACCGGCTCGGCGTCCCGCTCCCGGACTTCTTCAACGACGCCCCCTGGGCCAAGCCCGGACTGACCCTGCTCGGCCTGTGGGCGGTCGGCGACGTCATGATCATCATGCTGGCGGCGCTGCTGAACGTGCCCCAGTCGCTGTACGAGGCCGCCGCGATCGACGGCGCCGGGGCATGGTCGCGGTTCCGGCACATCACACTGCCGACGATCTCGCCCGTCCTCGCCTTCTCCGCCGTCACCGGCGTGATCGAGACGCTCCAGTACTTCACGCAGCCGATGGTGGCGGGGAAGGTCGCGTCCGGGCGGGCCGACCTGCCCGGCACGCAGTACTCCCCCGGCTACCCGGACGGCTCCACGCTCACCTTCCCCCAATGGCTCTACGACCAGGGGTTCCGCCAGTTCAACATGGGATACGCCTGCGTCCTCGCGCTGGTCATGTTCGCCACCGCGATGGTGTTCACCATGTTCCTGCTGCGCCAGTTCCGCGCGTTCGCCGGTGAGGAGGCTTCATGACCGCCGCCGCTACGTCCCGGCGGATGCCGAAGTCGGGGAGCAGGGCGCGGCGGGCGCTGCTGTGGGTGGCGGTGCACGCGACCGCCGTCGCGATCGGCGTGATGTTCCTCGCGCCGCTGGCGTTCATGGCGCTGACCGCCGTGATGACCGATCGCCAGGCGCTGACCGGCGACCTGTGGCCGCGGGACTGGGAGTTCGGCAACTTCGTGGACGTGTTCAGCGGCGACATGGTCCGCTGGACGGTCAACAGCCTCGTCTACGCGTCCCTGTCGACGGTGTTCATGCTGGTGTCGAGCGTCCCCGCGGCGTACGCGCTGGCCCGGTTCCGGTTCCGGGGCCGCAACGCCGCGCTGGTCGTGGTGATCTCCGCGATGATGCTGCCGCCGCAGGTCACGATGGTGCCGCTGTACATCGTCTGGTCGCGGTTCGAGCTGACCGGGACGCTCTGGCCGCTGATCATCCCGCAGCTGTTCGGGGACGCGTTCTCCATCTTCCTGCTCCGCCAGTTCCTCGTGACGATCCCCCGCGAGTACGCCGACGCGGCCCGCGTGGACGGCTGCGGGGAGCTGCGCACCATGCTGCGGGTCATCCTGCCGATGGCGAAGCCGGCGCTGGCCGCGGTCGCGCTGTTCCAGTTCTTCTACTGCTGGAACGACTACTTCCGGCCGCTCGTCTACGCCGACCCCGACCACTGGACGCTCGCCATCGGCGTCGCCACGTTCCGCCAGGCGCACCGCGTCGAGTGGAACCTCACCATGGCGGCGACGCTGCTGACGATCCTGCCCGTGCTCATCGTGTTCTTCCTCGCCCAGCGAGTGTTCATCCAGGGTGTGACCTTGACGGGAGTGAAGGGTTGAAGCTGACTGTCATCGGGGGTGGGTCCACCTACACCCCGGAACTCGTCGACGGGCTCGCGCGGGCCCACACCGCGCTGCCGGTGTCCGAGCTGGTCCTGCACGACCCGGACGCCGAGCGGCTGGACCTCGTCGGCGGCCTCGCCGCGCGGATGCTGTCGCGCGCCGGGCACCCCGCCACCGTGACGACGACCGCCGACCTCGACAAGGCCGTCGCCGACGCGACCGTCGTCCTGCTGCAGCTGCGCGTCGGCGGCCAGGCCGCGCGGCACCTCGACGAGACGATCCCGCTCGAATGCGGGTGCGTCGGGCAGGAGACGACCGGCGCGGGCGGGCTCGCGAAGGCGCTGCGCACCGTCCCCGTCGTGCTGGACCTCGCCGCCCGGGTCGCCGCCCTCGCGCCCAACGCGTGGATCGTCGACTTCACCAACCCGGTCGGCATCGTCACCCGCGCGCTGCTGGACGCCGGGCACCGCGCCGTCGGCCTGTGCAACGTCGCGATCGGGGTGCAGCGGCGCGCCGCCGCGCTGCTGGACGTCCCGCCCGACCGGATCAGCCTCGGCCACGCCGGGCTCAACCACCTCACCTGGGTGCGGTCGGTGCTGCTGGACGGCCAGGAGGTGCTCCCCCGCCTGCTCGACGAGCACCCCGACGAGCTGGCCAAGGCGTCCGGGCTCCCGGCGTCGTTCGTCCGGCGGCTCGGCGCCGTCCCGTCGTACTACCTGCGGTACTTCTACCAGCACGACCAGGTCGTCGAGGAGCTGCGCGGGGCGGAGACCCGGGCGGAGCAGGTCGCCGCGCTGGAACGCGACCTCCTCGACCTCTACGCCGACCCGACGCTCGACACCAAGCCCGCCCGGCTGGAGGAGCGCGGCGGCGCGTTCTACTCCGAGGCCGCCGTGCAGCTCGCCGCGTCCCTGCTGACCGGGCGGGGCGACGCGCAGGTCGTGAACGTCCGCAACCACGGCACGCTGCCGTTCCTGGACGACCGCGCCGTCATCGAGGTCCCCGCCCGGATCACCTCGGCGGGCGCGGTGCCGCTGCCCGTCCCGGCGTTCGAGCCGCTGTTCGCCGGGCTGATCGCGCACGTGTCCGCCTACGAGGAGCTCGCGCTCGACGCCGCGCTGCGCGGCGGCGTGGACCGCGTCGCGACCGCGCTGCTCGCCCACCCCCTCGTCGGGCAGGCCGACATCGCCGACCGGCTCGCCCGCGACCTGGTGGCCGCCAACCGCGCCCACCTCCCCTGGGCCGCGTGATGGCCGCTCCCGGGAACGTCCCCGCGCCGGAGGGCGGCGTGCTCGTCGCCGTCGACGGCGGCAACAGCAAGATCGACGCGGCCGTCGTCGGGACCGGCGGCGAGCTGCTCGCCACGGTCCGCGGCGACGGGTTCCGGCCGCACGCCGTGGGGCTGGACGCCGCCGTCGACTCCCTCACCGCCGTGATCGCCGAAGCGCTGCGCGGCGCGGGCGCCGCGCCCGGCCCGGTCGCCCACCTCGCCGTCTACACCGCCAACGTGGACCTTCCCGGCGAGGAGGAGCGGCTGGAGAAGCTCCTGCTCAACCGGGGCACGGCGGCGAGCGTCACCGCCGGGAACGACACGTTCGCGCTGCTGCGCAGCGCCGTCACCGCCGGGTGGGGCGTCGCCGTCGTGTGCGGCGCGGGCATCAACTGCGCGGGCGTCGGCCCGGACGGGCGGACCGCGCGGTTCCCGTCCCTCGGCCCGCACACCGGCGACTGGGGCGGCGGCTCCTCGCTCGGCCGCTCGGCGCTGTGGCACGGCATCCGCGGCGAGGACGGCCGGGGCCCGGAGACCGCGCTGTCCGCGGCGGTCGCGGCCCACTTCGGCGTCGCCCGGGCCCTGGACGTCGGCCTCGGCATCCACCACGGCGAGTTCTCCAAGGGGGACCTCACCGCGCTCGCGCCCGTCCTGCTGGACGTCGCGGAGGCGGGCGACGAGGTGGCCCGTGAGGTCGTGTCCCGGCTGGCGGAGGAGGTCGCGCTGCTCGGCTCGGTGGCGCTGCGCCGCCTCGACCTGCTGGACGCGCCCGCCGACGTCGTCCTCGGCGGCGGCGTCCTCGCCGCCCGCCGCCCGCTCCTCATGGACGCCGTCGCCGAACGCTACGCCGCGCTCGCCCCGCGCGCGCGGCTCATCGTCCCCGCGGACCCGCCGCTGCTCGGCGCCGCGCTCCTCGGGCTCGACCACCTCGGCGTCCCGGCCGCCGCCCACGACGCGCTGCGCGCAGCGTTCCGCCGCCCCCGCTGATCGCTCCTCCCGCCGGATGGTTGGATGGATCATCGGGCCACCGGCCGGTGGCCTTGACGTTGTAAGGTCGCGCTGGTCGGGGCTGGGAGGGAGCGGGCCGTGGAGATCGGGTTCGGCGTTCCGACGACGGGCGCTTGGGCCACCCCGGAGGCGCAGGCGCTCGTCGCGCGGCGCGCCGAGGATCTCGGCTACCACTCGGTGTGGACGCTGCAGCGCGTCCTGAACCCGGCGGGGTCGTCCGACGCGACGTACCGCAGCGTCACCGACCCGTTCATCACGCTCGCCTACCTCGCCGCGCACACCTCGCGCGTGCGGCTCGGCGTCGCCGTGGTGAACCTGCCGTTCTACGCGCCGCCGATCCTCGCCAAGCAGGCCGCCTCCCTCGACCGCGTCAGCGGCGGGCGGCTCGACCTCGGGCTCGGCCTCGGCTGGATGCGCGAGGAGTTCGCGGCGGTCGGCGCGCCGATGGAGCGGCGCGGGGCACGCGCCGAGGAGTACCTCGCGGTGCTGCGGGCGCTCTGGAGCGGCGGGCCCGCCGAGTTCCACGGCGAGTTCTACGACGTCCCGCCGGTCGTCATGGAGCCGCGCCCGGTCCGGTCGCCGGGGCCGCCGGTGCTGCTCGGCGGCGGCGCGGAGGCCGCGCTGCGCCGGGCCGGGCGGCTCGCGGACGGCTGGGTCAGCTCCAGCCGCGCCGACCTCGGCGCCATCGGACGGTCGATCGGGATCGTCCGGGACGCCGCCGAGCGGGCCGGGCGCGACCCGTCCGCGCTCCGGTTCGTGTGCCGGGGCGCCGTGCGGGTCAGGCCCGCCGGGGCGGCGGGACGGCGCCCGCTCACCGGGTCGTTCGACGAGATCCGCGCCGACCTGCGCGACCTCGCGGGCCAGGGGGTCACCGAGGTGTTCGCCGACCTGAACTTCGACCCCGAGATCACCGGACCGGACGCCGACCCGCGCGCCTCGCTGGACCGCGCCATGGAGGCCCTCGGCGCCCTCGCCCCCGGCCGCTGAGCCGGGCCGGAAGGGCGGGCCGGAAGGGCGGGTCAGAGGGGCGGGCGGCGCGCCTCCCACGGCGTGCTCAGCACGACCGTCGTCCGCGTCGCGACGTTCGCGGCGGCGCGGATCTTCTGCAGCAGGTCCTCCAGCTCGTTCGGGGACGCGACCCGCACCTTGAGGATGTAGCTCTCGTCCCCCGCGACCGAGTGGCACGCCTCGATCGCCTGGAGATGGGCGAGCCGCTCCGGCGCGTCGTCCGGCGCGGCCGGGTCGATCGGTTTGATCGAGATGAACGCGGTCAGCGGCAGCCCGATCTCCCGGCTGTCGAGCTGGGCGGCGAACCCGGTGATGACCCCGCGCTTCTGCAGCCGCCGCACGCGCTGGTGCACGGCCGACACCGACAGGCCGGTCTCCTTGGCGAGGTCGGTGAAACTCATCCGCCCGTCGTCGGCGAGCAGCGCCAGGATCTGACGATCGATCTCCTCCACGCGGGAAATCTAGCGCGACTGGACCCCGATCAGATCACCGATCGGCTCATTCCGCGCGATCCACCGCGATATCGGCCCCGGCACCGCCCGCGATGATCAGCGGCGCGGGGCGCGCAGCGGGCCGCAGCTGCCCCGCACGACCAGCTCGGTCGGCAGCAGCACCGGCCCGCCCCGGCCGCGCCGCGCGGGCTCGCGCAGCAGCAGCTCGCAGGCCCGGTAGCCGATGTCGCGGCCGGGCCGGGCGACGGCGGTGAGCGGCGGGTCGCACAGCTCGGCCCACGCCACGTCGTCGACCATCGCGATCGACACGTCCGCGGGGACACGCAGGTCCAGCTCGCGGGCCACGAGGACGGCGGCCTCGCCGAGGATGTGCCCGGCGGCCAGCACGGCGGTGACGTCGGCGCGGCGCTGCAGCAGCCCGGCGGCGGCCGCGTAGGCGGCGTCGCGGGCGGGGCGCGCGGCGACGACGAGGTCCTCCTCGACCGGGACGCCGAGCCGCCCGAGCGTGCCGCGGAAGGCCCGCTCCCGCACCCGGGACGGCCCGCCGGGCGTGGCGCCGAGGAACCCGATGCGGCGGTGCCCGAGCCCCGCCAGGTACTCGGTGAGGGACCGGACGCCGCCCGCGTCGTCGGCGAGGACGGCCGGCACGTCCGGCATCCCCGGCAGGGTGCGGCCCGCGAAAACGACGCTGGAGCACACCCGCGCCGCGCCGCGCCAGTCGGCCTCGTCCCCGGCGGGCAGGGCGATGATCCCGTCCACCCGCTGCTCGACGAGCCGCTCGACGATCTCGGCCTCGCGGGCCGGGTCGCCGCCCGCCGCGTCCACGATCACGTGCTCGCCGAGGGTGCGGGCGCAGGCGAGCACCCCGGCGACGAGCTCGGCGCAGAACGGGTCGGTGACGTCCGGGACGATGAGCCCGATGCCGCCGCTGCGGCGCAGCTTGAGGCCGCGGCCGAGGGCGCTCGGCCGGTAGTCCAGGGCGCGGGCGGCGGCGAGCACCCGCTCGCGAGTGGGGGCGCTGACCGAGCCCGTCCCGGAGAAGACCCGCGACACCGTCGCGACGCCGACGCCCGCCGAGGCCGCCACGTCCTTGACCGTGGCCGGTCGCCGCTCCGCCATCCGTTCCACCCCATTCGCCCGGTTCCGGGCAGCTTCTCACGATCTCGACTCCCCTGGAAACGTTTCCATGAGGTTTACTCCAGTTTGTACCGCAAAACCCCTGCTCGACAGGGGGGCTATGGAAACGTTTCCAGCGAGGGGTCCGAATGGCGAAGATCGTTCTCGACAAGGTCGACAAGGTGTACTCCGGCGGGGTCAAGGCCGTGGACGGCCTCGACCTGGAGATCCACGACGGCGAGTTCATGGTGCTGGTCGGGCCGTCCGGCTGCGGCAAGTCCACCGCGCTGCGGATGATCGCCGGCCTTGAGGAGATCTCCGCCGGGAAGATCTCCATCGGCGACCAGGTCGTCAACGACCTCGCGCCCAAGGACCGCGACATCGCGATGGTCTTCCAGAACTACGCGCTGTACCCGCACATGACCGTCGAGCAGAACCTCGCCTTCGGCCTCAAGCTGCGCGGCACGCCGAAGGCGGAGATCAAGCAGAAGGTCCGCGAGGCGGCGAAGATGCTCGGCCTCGAGCAGTTCCTGTCCCGCAAGCCCGCCGCGCTGTCCGGCGGCCAGCGGCAGCGGGTCGCGATGGGCCGCGCGATCGTCCGCCAGCCGCAGGCGTTCCTGATGGACGAGCCGCTGTCCAACCTCGACGCCAAGCTCCGCGTCTCCATGCGCGCCTCCCTCAGCCAGCTGCACGAGCGGCTCGGCGTCACCACCGTCTACGTCACCCACGACCAGGTCGAGGCCATGACCCTCGGGTCGCGGGTGTGCGTGCTGCGCGAGGGCAGGCTCCAGCAGGTCGACACGCCGCAGCGGCTGTTCGACCACCCCGTCAACCTGTTCGTGGCGGGCTTCATCGGCTCGCCCTCGATGAACTTCGTGTCCGCCGACCTGTCGGCCGGCGACGGCGGCGCGCGCGTGTCGTTCGCCGGGTACACGCTGCCCGTCCCCGCCGCCACGCTGAACGAGCGGCCGCACCTGCAGAACTACATCGGCCGCCAGATCATCCTCGGCATCCGCCCGTCCGACTTCGAGGACGCCGCGCACGCCCAGCCCGACTGGGCGCCGATGTCCGTCCGCAGCACCGTCACCGAGGAGCTCGGCAGCGAGATCAACGTCATCTTCACGATCGACGCCCCGCCGGTCGAGCACAAGGACACCGCCGACCTCGCCGAGGACGCCGCCGAGGGCGACGGCGACATGGCGATCCCCCTCACCGACAACCGCGCCCTGTGGACGGCCCGCGTCAACTCCCGCTCCCACGTCCGCCCGGGCCAGCAGGTGGAACTCGCGGTGGACACCCGCCGCCTCCACTTCTTCGACCCGGCAAGCGGCCTAGCTGTCTAACCCAGGGGCGACCCCCTGGAACCCCCGTCAGCGAGCGAGGGGCCGTTTCCCGAATCGCGTTCGCTCTCGGGAAACGGCCCCTCGCTCGTCGGGTCGGGCGACCTGCGGCCTTGGCGGCCTACGGCCGCCCGACCCGTGACGCCGGTTCAGGTTCCTACTTCACGGAGCCTGCTAGGACGCCTTCCACGAAGTAGCGCTGGAAGGCGAAGAAGACGGCCAGGGGGACGATCAGGGACAGGAACGCGCCGGGGGCCAGGATGTCGATGTTCCCGGTGAACTGGCGCATCTGCGACTGGAGCCACTTGGTCATCGGCTGGGACTCGGTGTCGGCGAACACCAGCGCGACGAGCAGGTCGTTCCACACCCAGAGGAACTGGAAGATGCCGAGCGAGGCGATCGCCGGGCCGCCCAGCGGGAAGATCACCCGGCGGAAGATCGTCCACTCGGAGCCGCCGTCCATCCGCGCCGCTTCCAGGAGGTCGCGCGGGATCGCGGCGAAGAAGTTGCGCAGCAGGAAGATCGCGAACGGCAGGCCGAACGCGACGTGGAACAGCACCACGCCGGTGATCGACCCGAACATGTGGAAGCCGCCGAACTCGACGTGCCCGTACAGCTTGGCGACCGGGATCAGCGCCACCTGGACAGGCACCACCAGCAGCGCGACCACGGCGAGGAACAGCCAGTCCCGGCCGGGGAACTCCATCCACGCGAACGCGTAGGCGGCGAGCGAGGCGATCACCACGACCAGCACCGTCGCGGGGACGGTGATCAGCACGGTGTTCCAGAACGAGTCGACGAAGTCGCCCTTGTCGAGCAGGGCGGAGTACGAGCCGGCGGTGAGCTGGGCGGGCTCGGTGAAGACCGTCCACCAGCCGCTCGCGTTGTTGTCGGCGTTGGAGCGCAGCGACGCGACCAGCAGCCCCAAGGTCGGCACCAGCCAGAACAGCGCGACCAGGACCAGCAGCGTCTGCGCGGCGCCGCCGCCGAGCCGTCCGACGAGGCGGGCGGCCAGGTTGCGGCGGGGCGCGCCCGCCGCCCCGTTCCGGGCCGGTGCCGGGGTGGTGGCGGCCTCTTCCGCGGTGCTCATGAGCGCTCCTGCCGGATTCGCCGGACGTTGAACAGCATGGCGGGCAGCACCAGGACGAACAGCAGCACCGCGATCGCGCTGCCCGCGCCCTGGTCGTCGCCGCCGCCGAACGACTCGGTCCACATCTGGAGGGCGAGGACGCTCGCGTCCGGGTCGCCGCCGCCGATGATGTAGACGAGGTCGAACACCTTCAGCACGTTGATGACGAGCGTCACCAGCACCACGACGAGGACGGGCGCGAGCAGCGGGATCGTCACCCGCCGGAACACCTGCCACTCGGTGGCGCCGTCCACGCGGGCCGCCTCCAGCGCGTCCCGGGGGATGGCGGCGAGCCCGGCGGCGATCAGCACCATCGCGAACCCGGCCCACACCCACAGGTACGACCCGATGATCGCGGGCGTGATCAGCGTCCCGCCGAGCCATTCCGCGCCGTTGTAGGCGGCGGTGAAGTTCCCGGCGGGCAGCCGGATCGTGTAGCTGCCGTCCGGGACCTTCTTCATCGTGAACGTGCCGTCGGCCCCGGTGGTGGCCTTCGCGACGACCTTGCCGTCCTTGACCGCCTCGACCTTGATGCCGGGCAGCCCGGACTCGCCCGCGTTCGGGGCGTTCGGCCGGCCGCCGCCGCCCCTGGTGAAGTCGAACCAGACCGTCCCGGTGAGCCGGCCCGGCTTCGCCGGCGGCGCCTGCGCGGCGGGCTTCGCGTCCTTCGGCAGGTACTCCGGCTTGACCTTCAGCAGCGGGACGAGCGCGCTCTGCCCCGCCGCGACCTGGTTCACCGTGACCACGCCGCCGCCCTCCGCGCGGACGGGCTGGTTCCCGCCGTTGCGCGGCCCCGCGCCCGGATAGGTGGTGCCCTGCGCGAACGTGTCGTGGATCGCGACCAGCGCCGCGTTGGCGACGCCCTTGTCCGGGTCCTGCTGGTACACCAGCCGGAAGATCACGCCGGACGCGAGGAACGAGATCGCCATCGGCATGAACACGACGAGCTTGAACACCGTCCCCCACCGGATCCGCTCGGTGAGGACGGCGAACACCAGCCCGACGATCGTCACCACGGTCGGCGCGACCACCACCCAGATGGCGGTGTTGCGCACGGCGACGAGGTTGTCGTGCCCCTTGAAGACCCCGGTGTAGTTGTCGACGCCGGCGAACCCGTCGCCGGAGGCGTCGAAGAAGCTGCGGATCACCGAGTAGACGATCGGGTAGACCACCAGGAAGCCGAGCAGCAGCAGCGCGGGCAGCAGGAACGTCAGCGCCAGCCAGGACGGCGGGTTCAGCCGCTCCCGGGCCGGGCGGCCGCGCGGGCCGGGGGCGGCGCCGCCCGTGACCACGGGCGGCGCACCCTCTTTCGGAGCCTCCTCGTTCGGAGCCTTCATGCGGGGTCTCCTACTTGTACGCCTTGGCGGCCTCGGCCTCCAGCTTGGCCTGCGTGCCCTTCACGTCCGTCGGGTGCTGCACGAACGCGCGCAGCGCCTCCCACTCGCCCTTGCCGGGCGTCGCGCCGAACGCGGCGGGCGCGAGGTCGGACATGTCGTAGCGGGCGGCGTCGCCGGACTTCTGGATCTGCTCGATGAGCTGCTTGGCGATCGGGTCGGAGTACGCGCTGGACGGGACGTTCTTGTTCGGCGTCAGGTAGCCGCCGAGCCCCGCCCACACCTTCCCGGCCTCCGGCGACGCGAGGAACTTCATCAACTCCTGCGCGCCCTTGCCGTCCTTGAGCGCGACGGCGACGTCGCCGCCGAGGATCGCCGGGGGCGTGGTCCCGGCCGCCGGGAACGCGAAGACCTGCGCGTCCGTGCCGACCTTGGCCTTGGTGGTGGCGATGTTCGCGGCCGCGAAGTCGCCGCCGTACACCATCGCGGCCTTCTCCTGGCCGAACACCTGGGTGACCGACTCGTCGAACTTGGTCTTGGTCGCGGTGGCGACGCCGCCGTTGAGGAAGTCGCCCTTGCCCCAGATCTGCGCGAGGGTCTCCAGCGCCTTCCCGACGGTCGGATCGGTCCACTTGATCTCGTGCTTGGCGAGCTTGTCGTAGTTGTCCGGCCCGGCCTGCGACAGGTAGACGTTCTCGAACCAGTCGGTGAGCGTCCAGGAGTCCTGCGGGCCCGCGGCCAGCGTGAACGGGGTCGTGCCCGCGTCCTGGAGGGTGCCCGCGGCCTTGACGAGGTCCGCCCACGACGCGGGCGGCTGGACGCCCGCGTCGGAGAACACCTGCGGCCGGTACCACAGGATCGACTTGTAGGCGGCCTTGACCATGACGCCGTAGGGCTTGCCGTCGGCGGAGCCGAGCTCCTTCCAGTACGGCGAGAAGTTGTTGCCGACCTCGGTGACGACGTCGGGGGCGAGGGGCTTCAGCGCGCCCTTCTTCGCGTACTGCTGCATGAGGCCGGGCTGCGGCAGCAGCGCCACGTCCGGCGGGTTCTTCGCCGAGATGCGCGGGCCGAGGTAGGCGTCGGTGTTCTCGCCGGTCGACGCGTAGTTGACCTTCGCGCCGGTCTTCTTCTCGAACGCCTGGAGCACCTTGCGGAAGTTGGCCTCCTCCGGGCCGGTCCACTTGGCGGCGACCTCGATCGTGGTGCCCTTCAGCGCTCCCCCGCCGGACGGGGTCGAACCGCCGTCTCCGCCGTCGTCGTCCCCGCCGCACGCGGCCGCGCCGGACACCACCAGCCCGGCCGCCACGGCCGCGCCTAGCACACGCCTACTGACCCTCATTCTCATCCTCCCTGGACGGTCCGGCGGCGTCCGATCCCCAGATCGCCGCGCCGGACTCGATATCGAAGAAGTGCAGGCGGCCGGTGTCGACGCGGGCCGTCACCGGGTCGCCGACCTTCACGCGGGTGCGCGGGCTGAACCGCGCGACGAGGTCCGTGCGGGGCCGCTCCAGATGCCCCAGCACGTCGGTGCCCGCGTCGCGGGCGAGCTCCTTGGTGTCCTCGGTGACGACCTGGTCGGCCTCCAGCGCGAAGTGGACGAGCACGTCCGAGCCCATGGCCTCGACCAGGTCGGCCGTGGAGGTGAGCGCGGAGCCGGCGGGGGCCTCGACTAGGTCGGCGTCCTGCATGTCCTCGGGACGGATCCCGACGACGACCTCGCCGCCGAGCCGGGACGCGAGGTCCGGCCGTTCGGCCAGCACCCCGGGCGGGAGCGCCAGCGTCTGCCCGCCGATCTCCAGCCGCGCGTCGCCCGCGTCCCCGGCCAGGGTCGCCTTCAGCAGGTTCATGGCGGGCGAGCCGATGAACCCCGCGACGAACAGGTTCGCGGGCCGGTCGTAGAGCTCCTGCGGCGGCGCGACCTGCTGCAGCTCGCCCTTCTTCATCACCGCGACGCGGTCGCCGAGCGTCATCGCCTCGGTCTGGTCGTGCGTGACGTAGATCGTCGTGACGCCGAGGTCGCGCTGGATCCGGGCGATCTCGGCGCGCATCTGGACGCGGAGCTTGGCGTCGAGGTTGGACAGCGGCTCGTCCATCAGGAACGCCTGCGGCTCCCGGACGATCGCGCGGCCCATCGCGACCCGCTGCCGCTGCCCGCCGGACAGGTTGCGCGGCTTGCGCGACAGGTGCTCGGTCAGCCCGAGGATCTCCGCCGCCCGGTCGACCTTCTCCCTGATCTCGGCCTTCGGGAGCTTGCGCAGCGACAGCCCGAACCCGATGTTGTCGCGGACGGACAGGTGCGGGTAGAGCGCGTAGCTCTGGAACACCATGGCGACGTCGCGGTCGCGGGCGGGGACGCGGTTGACGACCCGCCCGCCGATCGCGACCTCGCCCTCGGAGATCTCCTCCAGCCCGGCGACCATCCGCAGCGCGGTCGTCTTCCCGCAGCCGGACGGCCCGACGAGCACGAGGAACTCCCCGTCGGCGATGTGCAGGCTCAGGTCGGTCACGGCCCGCGTGCCGTCGGGATAGACCTTCCCGACGCTGGTCAGGTCGACCTCTGCCACGGCGTCCCCTCTTTCCCGTCGCTCCACGTCACGCCCTCGTCGCGGCACGCGCCTCCCCGCCCCGGCGAGGCCAGGCCCCGCGATGCGGAGGAAACGTGACTTACTCCCGCGTAGCTATGACTAGCTACAGGGCGGATCGGCCGCGTTGCAATACGCGGGGAGAACGCTGACGGTTTTGGTGCAGAGATCGTTACCGGGCCGTTTTTCACCCGCATTCCGCGCGATTTTCAGGCGTCCGAAAATAGGCGAGGGCGCGGACGGAAATCCGTCCGCGCCCTCATCACCGTGCTTTTCGGGCCGTGACCTGGGAATTCAGCCGACGATCACCAGGCCGCGCTCGGTCACGTTCAGCGGGTCGAAGCCGTCCTCGGTGCAGACGACGATGTCCTCGATGCGGGCGCCGTGCGGGCCGGGGTAGATGCCCGGCTCGATGGAGAACGCCATGCCCGGCTCCAGCGGCTCCCGGTTGCCCGAGACGATGTAGGGGTCCTCGTGCGACTCCAGGCCGATGCCGTGGCCGGTGCGGTGGAAGAAGTGCTCGCCGTACCCGGCGGCGGCGATCACGTCGCGCCCGGCGGCGTCGACGGCCTCGGGCGTCGTCCCCGGGCGGACGGCCGCGCTCGACGCGCGCTGCGCCTCCTCCAGCACCGCGTAGTACGCCAGGTACTCGGCGGGCGGCTCGCCGACGCAGTAGTTGCGGGTGGAGTCGGAGCAGTAGCCGCTCGGCATCGTCCCGCCGATGTCGACCACGACCGGCTCGCCCGCGCGGATCACCCGGTCGGACGGCTCGGCGTGCGGATTCGCGCCGTTCGGGCCCGACCCGACGATCACGAAGTCGACGCGGGAGTGGCCCTCGGCGACGATCGCGTCGGCGATGTCGCGGGCGACCTCCCGCTCGGTGCGCCCGGCCGCGAGGAGGCCCGGGACACGGCGGTGCACCCGGTCGATCGCCTCGCCCGCCTCGCGCAGCGCCGCGACCTCGGCGGCGCTCTTGCGGATCCGCAGCCCGCGCAGCACTCCCCCGGCGGCGACCTGCTCGGCGGCGGGCATCGCGGCGCGGAACCGCAGCGCCATCACCGCCCACATCCGGTCGGCCACGCCGACCTTCGGCAGGCCGGACGGCAGCCGCCGGGCGACGAGGGCGTAGGGGTCGTCGGTCTCGTCCCAGGGCACCAGCTCGACGCCGAGCGACCCGGCGGGCGACACCTCCGCGGCGGGCAGCTCGAGGCGCGGGACGACCAGGAACGCCTCCCCCTCGGCCGGCACGACCAGGCAGGTGAGCCGCTCAAGCTCCTTGGCGTCGTAGCCGGTCACGTAGCGCAGGTCCGGGCCGGGCGTCAGCAGCACCGCCCCGAGGCCCGCCTTCGCGGCCGCCTCCCGCACCAGGCCGACGCGCTCGCGCGGATACAACTCCGTTGTCACACCCGTCTCCATTCTCCGGTCGTCCGCTTCCGGACCGGTCGTCCGTGCGGCTACCAGGATCGCAGAGCGGCGGCGCGCCGACGACGCCGCCCGCGTGGCACGATGTGCCCCATGAGCGGGCTGATGCTGCTGGACACGCCGTCGTTGTACTTCCGCGCCTTCTTCGGCGTGCCCGAGTCCGTCACCGCCGACGACGGGACGCCGGTGAACGCGGTGCGCGGGCTCATCGACATGATCGCGCGGCTCGTCCAGGACCGCTCCCCCGACCGGCTCGTCTGCTGCATGGACGCCGACTGGCGGCCCGCGTTCCGGGTCGCGGCGCTGCCGTCCTACAAGGCGCACCGGGTGGCCGACGACGGCGGCGACCAGACGCCCGACGCGCTGGAGGCGCAGCTCCCGGTCATCGACGAGGTCCTGGACGCATTCGGGCTGGCCCGGGCGGGCGTCCCCGGCTACGAGGCCGACGACGTCATCGGCACCCTCGCGGTGCGGGGCGCGGCGGACGGCCCGGTCGACATCGTCACCGGCGACCGCGACCTGTTCCAGCTCGTCGACGACGGCGGCCCGGTGTGCGTCCTGTATACCGCGCGGGGCATCCGGAACCTCCAGATCATGGGCGAGAAGGAGGTCGCGGCCAAGTACGGCATCCCGGGCCGCGGCTACGGCGACTACGCGACGCTGCGCGGCGACCCTAGCGACGGGCTGCCCGGCGTCCCCGGCGTCGGCGACAAGACCGCGGCGGCGCTGGTCACCCGGTTCGGGTCGGTCGAGGGGATCCTCGCCGCGCTCGACGCCGGGACCGACGAGGGGTTCCCGGCGGGCGCGCGGCGCCGGATGGAGGCGGCCCGCGAGTACCTCGCCGCCGCCGAGACGGTGGTCCGGGTCGTCACCGACATCGACGCGCCGGAGCTCGCCGCGCTGGACGACCGGCTCCCCGCCGGCGCCCGCGACCCGGAGAAGCTCGTCGCGCTCGCCGACCGCTGGAACCTCGGCGGCCCGGTCAACCGGCTGCTGAACGCCCTCACCCGCTGACGGGTCATACCGCTGCAATTTTCGGCAAAAGTGTCGGATGACGCAGACGGCCCGTCCCCCCGCGTGCAGCATCGGGATCAGTGAGGCGCTCTCATAGGGGTGAAAGGCAGTGCACCGCCGCGGGACGGACGAGGACGGACGTCCGGGCGGCGCCCGCATGAGCGACCGGTATCCGCGGCACTGGGCCTCAACGCCCCACTCCCCCCATCTGCCGTGGGTACCGGTTCACCCGAACCCCGGAAGCGGAGACGCGCACCCGTGAACCACCGACCGCAGATCCGGCGGAGCGCGCCCGGCGCCGCTCCCGACCCGGACCCCGGCTCCGATCCCGAGTCCGATCCCGGCCGCGGCTTCTGGGACGCGCTCCGCCCGGCCGAGCGGGCGGCGCTGCGCGCCGTGGCGCGGCCGCGCCGGTTCTCGCCCCGGACGCCGCTGTGCTACCAGGGCGACGACTCCGACCACATCATCATCATCGAGTCGGGCTGGGCGAAGGTGACGTCCACCAGCGAGGAGGGCCGCGAGGTCGTGCTCGCCGTGCGCGGGCCGGGCGACCTCGTCTGCGAGAGCGCGGTGCTCGGCCGCCGGGAGCGGTCGGCGACGGTCACGGCGCTCAGCCCGATCCCCGCGCTGGTCGTGCCCGCCGCCCGGTTCACCGGGTTCCTCGACGCGCACTCCCGCGTGTGGCTGCTGGTCAGCGAGACGTTCGTCCGCCGCCTGGACGACGCCGACCGGCGGCTGCGGGCGCACGTGTCCGCGCACGGCGCGCGGCGGCTGGCGATCCTGCTGACCGAGCTCGCCGAGCTGTCCGCCCGGCACGGCGCGCCCGCCCCCGGCGGCGGCGTCGCGATCGGCCCGCCGCTCTCCCAGGAGGAGCTCGGCAGTTGGATGGACGCCTCCCGCGAGACCGTCGCGCGGGCGCTCGGCACGCTCCGCACGGAGGGCCTGGTGCGCACCGGCCGGCGGCGGATCACCGTGGTGGACGTGGCACGGCTGCGCGAGTTCGCGCGCTCGCCGGAGCGGCCGCGGCCCACCGCCTTTACAATGTAGATCACAAGGAGGGTCAGGCTGCGGGCCGGAGGACCTCGCCGAGCTCCTCGGCGAGGGCGGCGTTGTGCCGGTAGGCCGTCTTCACCTCGTCGACGACACGGAGCCGCTCGTCGTCGTCCCAGGGGGCGGCGTCCAGGAGGGCGCGGTAGCGGTCCTTGTACGCCTTGGGCCTGCCCGTGAAGCGGTAGAAGCGGACGCCGTCGTCCTCGGCGCCGAGGTCCAGCGCCTTGCGGACCTGGAGGCCGATGTACTGGCCGCCCGACAGGTCGCCCAGGTAGCGGGTGTAGCCGTGCGCGACGAAGCCACCCGCCCAGTCGAAGCACACCTCGCGGAGCCGGGCGCAGTACCGGGACGCGGCCTCGCCCGGCTCGATCCTGTCCCGCCAGCGCGGGCCGTAGAAGTAGGCGAGGTCGGCCTCCAGCGCCTCGCGGCGGCGCAGGCCGGGGAGGTCGAACGGCCCCGCGACCGGGTCGGCCGCCATCCGGTCGGCGGCCTCTTCGAGGAGGTCGTAGACGGGGTGGAGCTGCGCCACGAGGACGGCGTACTCGTCGCGGCCGAGGCGTCCCTCGACGAGCGCGCTCATGTAGGCCGAGGTCTCGTTGGCGCCGTGGTCGCTCCGGGTGGCGGCCCGCAGCCGCGCGGAGAACGGCTCGTCCGTCGGGGTGGTGTCCATTACGGCCCTCCTTATTCCAGGAGAATTTAGGTTAGCTTTACCTAAATCACCTGGGAAGGCGGCGCCGCAAGGTTCCCGACGTGACGTCGGTTACTTTTCCGACGTCACGTCGGGAAGAGTCCGGTCAGGCGCTGAGCGCGGCGCGGGCCTCCTCGGTCATCCGGACGACCTCCAGCCGCACCTGCGCACGCTCGGTGAGCCGTCGGCCGAACGGGATCCGGACGTCGTGCTCGACGCCCCCGTCCATCACGGCGAAGTCGATGCCGTCGGCGTCCAGGCCGGTCATCCGGGCCGAGGTGGCGCCGGGGCGGCCGCCGAGCGCGCGGCAGATCGTGAGGCAGTCGGCGGCGTGGTCGTCGTTCATGTGGCGCGCGATCTGGCGCACGACGTCCTCGGTGAAGGGGCCCGCGTCGGTCATGGAACGTTCCTTTCGATCGGGGCGCCGGTCCCGGCGTGCGGTTCTCGAAGATCCGCGGGACGTCGCCGGCGTGGCGTCCGTCCAGCGTGGACGCCGACGATACCCGGCGCGCCGCGCCCGGCATCGCGGCACGTCGTGCACCATGGAGGGGTGACGCAGGTAGCTGAAGACCGGTCCGCGGACGCCGGCGCCCGGCTGCGGGCGCTCGCCGCCCTCGTCGCGGACGGCGGCGTGGTGGTGCTGAGCGGCGCGGGCCTCTCGACCGAGTCGGGCATCCCCGACTACCGCGGCGAGACGGGACGCCGCCGCCGCGCCGACCCGATGACCTACCAGGCGTTCACCGGGTCGGCGGCGGCGCGGCGGCGGTACTGGGCGCGCAGCCACCTCGGCTGGCGGCACATCGCGGCGGCGCGGCCGAACGCCGGGCACCGCGCGGTCGCCGAGCTGCGGCGGCGCGGCCTGGTCACCGGGATCATCACCCAGAACGTGGACGGCCTGCACCAGGCCGCCGGGGCGGACGGCGTGATCGAGCTGCACGGCGCGCTCGACCGGGTCGTCTGCCTCGGGTGCGGCGAGCGGACGCCGCGAACCCGGCTGGACGCGCGGCTGCGCGCCGCGAACCCGGGCTTCGACGCCCGCGCCGCCGCGGTCAACCCGGACGGCGACGCCGTCCTCGCCGACTCCGACGTCGAGGCGTTCCGCGTCGTGGACTGCGAGCGCTGCGGCGGCGTCCTCAAACCCGACGTGATCTTCTTCGGCGAGAACGTGCCGCCGCCCCGCGTCCGGGACTGCTACGCACTGACCGAGGGCGCGGGCGCGCTGCTGGTGCTGGGGTCGTCGCTGACGGTGCTGTCGGGGTACCGGTTCGTCCGGCACGCCGACCGGCACGGGGTGCCCGTCGCGATCGTGAACCACGGCGCGACCAGGGGCGACGAGCACGCGCTCGTCACGCTGGACGCGCCGCTCGGCGCGACGCTCCAGGCGCTCCTCGCCGGACTGCCCGCCTAGCCCGCCTCAGCCCTGCACCAGGGACGTCGCGGCGGGCGCGGGCGAGTGGCCGTGGTCCGGTCCGCCGGGCGCGGGCGCGCCGGTGACCGGCGGCGGGTCGGGCAGCGTGTCGCCGGTGACGAACCCCGTCCCCTCCAGCAGGCGCATGTGGGTGCTGACGAACGTCTCGCACCGCTCCGCGAAGTCGCGGACCAGGGTGTTGCGGGTGCTGGCGCGGACCGCGGCGACCTGCGGGTAGATCTGCCCGTGCGCCATCCGCAGCCGCGCCACGGCCGTCTTGTCGTAGTCGGTGCCGGACTTGCCGGTGATCTCCGACATCCAGCTCTGCTGCTCCGCGGTCGGCCCGTCCGGCAGCGGGACGCCGAGCTGCGCGGCGATCCGGCGGTCGAGGTCGTCGAGCCGCTCGTGCTGGCGGGCGATCTCGGCGAGGTTCCGCCGGGTCGCGGGACGGGACGCGCGCGTCGCCGCCTCCCGCCCGACGGGGATCTCCCACAGCCCGGCCTGCCGGACCTTCACCACGAGCAGGCGGTCGGCGGGGCCGAGCGGCCCCCACTGCGTGGGCACGGTGGCCTGCTCGGCGGCCTCGGCCGCGACGCGCGGGGGCTGCGCGGCTCCGTCCGCGGCCTGGCCGCCCATCGGCGCGCAGCCGCCGAGCGGGACGCCGAGGAGGAGGGCGGCGGCGAGCGCGGCCGACGCCCTCCGGTGTTGCGGTGCGGAGGCCGGTCGGGATGCCGGTCGGGGTGGTCGCATCCTCCGCCGTCCTTTCCGTGAGGGGACGCTGCCAGGCGGTACGCATCGGCGTACCGCCTGGTTCGCCCGCGCGGCGGAATTTCGGACGGCGTTCTCGGCGGTCAGGTCCAGCCGAGCGGGACGAGCGTCGGCACCGGCGGCTCCCCGCCCGCGTCGGTGAACGCGCGCAGCGCGGCGACGAGGGCGCGCCGCTCCCCGGCGGGCATCCGCGCGACGATCTCGGCGATCCCGGCGCGGCGGCGGGCGGTGACGTCGTCGACGAGGCCGCGCCCGGCGGCGGTGAGCTGGATCCGGACCTCGCGCCCGCTGTCCGGGCTGGCCCGCCGGTCGACGAGCCCGGCGGCGGCGAGCCGGTCCAGCATCCGCAGCGCGGTGGACGGGTTGACCCCGAGCAGCCCGGCGAGCGTCACGAGCTTGGCCGGGCCCTGCGCGGACAGCACGACGAGCAGCCGGAACTGCGGCGGCGTCACGGCGTCCTCGACGGCGGCGAGGGACCGCACGGAGATCGCCACGAGCAGCCGGGACGCGGTCAGCACGGCCGAGGTGACCGCGTCGACGTCGTCACCCGAATCGGTGGCGTCGGCGCAGGACCCGGCGTGCTCGCTCATGACGACTTTCTACCGCGCGCGGAGCCGCCCATGCCAATGTCAGCACCACCGCGGTTGCGCGGGCGGCGGACGCGCGGGTGGAGACGTTCCCGGTCTCCTGACCTCGCTCCCCCGAGAGGAAGCCCTATGCGAGCGTGGGGGGCTTGACGGGCGGGGACGTCCCGTCCGACGATGCGCTTGATCTTGAAGGCGCGGGACGGGGAGGCCGGCCGGTGGCGGGCACGGGACGGAGCCGGGACGGCACCGCCGGAAGCGGGCCCGGCGCGATCGCGCCGGACGGATCGGCCGTCGAGTTCTACGCGGCCATGGCGCCGGACGAGGCGCGCGCGGCGCTGGTCCACGCGGCCGTCCCGGCGGGCACGCCGGTCCTGGAGCTCGGCGCGGGCGCGGGCCGGGTCACCCGCGCGCTGCTCGCCCTCGGCCACCCGGTGACGGCGGTGGACGACTCGGCGGAGATGCTCGCCCGGATCGAGGGCGCGCGGACCGTCCGCTCCGCCATCCAGGACCTGGACCTCGGCGAGCGGTTCGGCTGCGTGCTGCTGATGTCGTACCTGGTCAACTACGGCGACCGGGCGGCGCTGCTGGACGCGTGCCGCCGGCACGCCGCGCCCGGCGGCCTCGTCCTGCTCCAGCGGGAGACGCGCCCCTGGCTCGGCCCGGACGCGCCGCGCGCGTGGTCGCACGACGGCGTCGACTTCGAGGTCGTGCGGGCCGAGCCAGCCGGGCCGGACGCCGCCGCCGTGACGATCGAGTACCGGACGGGCGGGCGGCGCTGGACGCACGCGTTCACGTCCCGGCGGCTCGGGGACGACGAGCTGCCCGATGTGCTGGCCGAGTCCGGGCTGCGCCTCGTCCGGTTCCTCGACGACGACCGCGCGTGGGTCGCCGCCCGCCCCGCCTGACCGGCTCGGACGCGGAAGCGCCCGCCCGCGCGCCGGAGCGCGGGGGCGGGCGCGTCACGCGCGGCGGACGTCAGGCGTCGCGGCGCTTGAGCAGGTACGCGCCGACGGCGAGGAGCGCGGCCGTCCAGAGGGCGAACACGCCGTACCCCTGCCAGGGGGTGAGCAGGTCGTCCTCCCCCTGGTGGGCCTTGGCGATCAGGACGCCCGCCTCGGACGGCAGGTAGGCGTGCACGTGGTCGCCGATGCTGCCGGGCAGCAGCTGGGCGAGCGGCGCGAGGACGAGCACGAACCCGATCACGCCGGTGATGCCGCCCGCCGGGTGCCGGACGATGGCGCCGACGGCCAGCGCGAACAGGCCGAGCATCGCGAGGTACAGGCCGCCGCCGAGGACGGCGCGCAGCACGCCGTCGTCGCCGAGCGAGACGTGCACCTTGTCGCCCATGATCGCCACGCCGATGAAGTAGGACGCGAACGACACCGCGACGCCGATGACCAGCACGATGATCGCGAACACCAGGGCCTTGGCCCACAGCATCGGCAGCCGCCGCGGCACGGCGAGCAGGCTGGCGCGGATCATGCCGGTGGAGTACTCGGACGCGATGACGAGGACGCCGAGCACGCAGACGGTGAGCTGGCTGAGGAAGAACCCGCTGCCGAGGATGAAGCTGACGGGGTCGGCGGCGACCTGGGCGCGGTCGCCGGCGTCCATGTCCTTCCAGGTCCCTGCGGTCAGCCCGACGAACAGGGCGGTGAACCCGATGCTGAGGACGACGAGCAGGATCAGCGACCACAGCGTCGACCGGACGGTGCGGATCTTCGTCCACTCGGCGACCATCAGCCGGGTGAAGCCGGGCCGCTCGTGGGCGGTGGGCCCGCCCGCGGGCCGGGCGGCGGGCTGCGTGGCGGCGGTCATCGGTTCTCCCCCTCTCCGGCGGGACCCGCGGGCGGGGCGGCCACCGGGACGGCGGCCCCCGGCGGGGCTCCGGGCGCGGCGGGCGCGTCGCCCGCGCCGTACTCGACGCTCTCGCGGGTCAGTTCCATGAACGCGGCCTCCAGCGAGCCGCGCTTCGGGGTCAGCTCGTGCAGCACGACCCCCTCGGCGGCGGCGAGTTCCCCGACCCGCGGCGCCTCCATGTGGGTGACGGTGAGCAGCCCGTCCGGGGACGGGGCGACCTTCGCGCCCTCGGCGGTGAGGACGTCGGAGAGCCGGTCGGCCTCGGGGCTGCGGACGACCACCATCTTCTCGGTGCTGCGCTCGATGAACTCCTCGGTGGAGCAGTCGGCGATCAGCCGCCCGCGGCCGATGACGATGAGGTGCTCGGCGGTGACGGCCATCTCGTTCATGAGGTGGCTGGAGACGAACACGGTCCGCCCCTCGCGGGCGAGGTGCTGCATCAGGGTGCGGATCCAGACGATGCCCTCGGGGTCGAGGCCGTTGACGGGCTCGTCCAGGATCAGCACGGCCGGGTCGCCGAGCAGCGCCGCGGCGATGCCGAGCCGCTGCCCCATGCCGAGCGAGAAGCCGCCCGCGCGCCTGCGCGCGACGCCGGTGAGCCCGACCAGGTCGATGACCTCGTCGACGCGCTTGCGGCCGATGCCCTGCGTCTGCGCGAGGGCCAGCAGGTGGTTGTAGGCGCTGCGGCCGGTGTGCACGGCACGCGCCTCCAGCAGCGCCCCGACGACGCGCAGCGGCGCGGGCAGGTCGGTGTAGTGGACGCCGGCGATCCGGGCGTCGCCGCGGTTCGGCCGGTCGAGGCCGAGGAGCAGCCGCATCGTGGTGGACTTCCCGGCGCCGTTCGGGCCGAGGAACCCCGTCACCCGGCCGGGCTGGACCGTGAAGGTCAGGTCGTCGACGGCGGTCTTGTCGCCGTAGCGCTTGGTGAGGTTCTCCGCCTCGATCATGCACACATCCTGCGGTTTCGTCGGAAGCCGTGATCGTGATCACACTAGCGCCCGGCCGGGGATGCCCGACTCCTCCGCGAAGCGGATATGCCTCCGACCTCGGGAGGGGGCCCGGCGCTGTCGAAAGTGTCCGGAAGTGCCGGGAGGGGCCCCGCCCGCGTGCGCGGCGGGGCCCCTCCCGGACGGCCGTCAGGCGGCGACGCCGTCGGCGGCGTTGACGTCCTTGTGGAACCGCTTGTGGACGTAGAGCTTCTCGCCGAGCGTCTCGCACCGCCACCACAGGCCGCTCGGCGGGCCGATGCGGGTGCCGCGCGGGAGCTCCCGCAGGACCTCGTTGACCGGGGTCATCCGCATCCGCCCCGACCGGCACACGAGGATGCGCCGGTCGGTCACGACGACGACGCGGTAGGCGTTGGAGAAGATGATGATCCAGATGGACAGCAGCGCGAAGTACTGGCTGGTCGTCTGGGCGCCGAACACCGCCTGGATGTTCTCGCCCGGCTGCAGGACGTGGGCCGCGTTGGCGCGCATCTTGTCGCGGATGGCCACGGTCGGGACCTTTCTCGTGTGAGACGTGGGCGGCCGGGGTCTCTCCTCACCCGGCCCGGGGGGCGCCGCTCGTGCACCGTGCTTCCCACGGCCCTGATCGGTTTAGGGCCTCCCGATTGTGGCACCTCAGCGCACTGTTCACGACGTTTTCCCCACCATCGGTGCATTTCCGATCACAGACGCTTATTGACCATCCGTCAATAAAGGGGGAGGATGTCCGGGCGGGACCCCGACCTGCCCGGAGGCGCCATGCCCGCCACACCCACCACCCCGACGCGACTCGCCGACCGGGACGTGCTGCGCGCGCTGGCCGCCGAGCCGCTCGTCGGCCTCGGCGCGGGACGGGCCCTGCTGATGCAGCTCGCGCACCCGGCCGTCGCGCGCGGCGTCGCCGAGCACAGCGACTTCGCCGACCGTCCGCTGGCCCGCCTGTTCGGGACCCTCGACTTCCTGCTCGTCGTGACGTTCGGGACGCCGGAGCAGGTCGCGCGCATCGCCGCGAAGGTCCGCGGCGTCCACACCGCCGTCCGCGGCGACGGCTACTCCGGCGCGGACCCGGACCTGCAGATGTGGGTGAACGCGACCCTCATCGACACGGCCCTGCACATGTACGAGCGGGTGATGCCGCCGCGCGGCGACGACCGCGCCCTGTCCGCGGAGTACTACCGGCAGGCCCGGGTCGTCGCCGAGGTCCTCGGCTGCCCCCTCGACGCGCAGCCGCCCGACCTCGCCGCGTTCCGCGCCTACATGGCCGAGACGCTCGCCGCGCTGGAGGTCACCGACACGGCCCGCGAGGTCGCGGCGGCCGTGCTGTGGCCGCGCGGGCTCCGCGTCCTGTTCCCCGCCCTCGCCGTGTTCCGGCTCGTCACGGCCGCGCTGCTGCCCGACGAGCTGCGCGCCCAGTACGGGCTGCCGTGGGACGAGCGGCGGCGGCGGACCGCGGCCGCGCTGCTCCGGACGGCGGGCGCCATGCACCGCGTCACGCCGCGGCCGCTACGCCGCCCGCCGGAGTTCGTCCTGGTCAGGCTGGCGGCGCACCGGGTGGACCGGACCCTGTCGTCCCGCCGCGCCCGCCGGGCGCGGGGGCGCGCGGGTCAGGCGACGGACGAGTAGGCGACGACGCCGCGGCGCATCGCGTCCATGGCGCGGCGCGCGGTCTTGCGGATGTGGCCGTTGCGCGGCGCGGCGTCGGCGACCTGGCCGAGCAGGTCGAGGAGCTGCTTCACGGCGCGGACGAAGTCGCCCGCCGTAAGGTCGCTCTCCAGCAGGACCGCGTCGAGGTCGTCGCCGCGCGCCCACCGGTAGGCCGTCCACGCGAACCCGAGGTCGGGCTCGCGCAGGAACGACACCCGGTTGTCGCGCTCGACGGCCTCCAGCTCGCCCCACAGCCGCACCATCGCGGCGAGGGCGTCCTGCGCGGGCCCGGCCGGGGTGCGGGGCGGGGTCGCGTCGTCGGGCTGCCGCGACTCGTAGACCAGCGCGGACACGCACGCGGCCAGCTCGGCGTGGCCGAGCTTGTCCCACAGCCCCTCGCGCAGGCTCTCCGCCGTGAGGAGGTCGAGCTCGTTGTAGATGCGGCCGAGGCGGCGGCCCTCCTCGGTGACGGACCCGTCGGCGAGGTAACCGAGCTGCTCCAGGACGCCGCAGACCCGGTCGAAGGTGCGGGCGATGACCTGCGAGCGGCCCTCGACGCGGCGGCGGAGCTGCTCGGTCTCGCGGTCGAGGCGGTGGTACCGCTCGGCCCAGCGGGCGTGCTCCTCGCGCTTGTCGCAGCCGTGCACGGGGTGGCGGCGCAGCTCGGCGCGCAGTTCGGCGATCTCGGCGTCGTCGGGGGCGGCGGAGTCGCCGCGGGTCCGCTTGCGCGCCCGGACGTCGTCGGGGACCTTGTTGCGCAGCGTCGCGGCGAGGTCGCGGCGGTCCTGCGGGTTGCGGGGGCTGAACGACTTCGGGATGCGGATCCGCTCGACCGGCTCCACGGCGCGCGGGAAGTCCTGGATCGACAGGCGCTGCACCGACCGGTTCACGGTGAGGACGAGCGGCGCGGGCCCGTCCGAGCGGCGGCCGAGCCCCGGGTCGAGGACGACGGCGAGCCCGGACCGCCGCCCGGACGGCACGACCACCACGTCCCCCGGCCGCAGGTGCTCCAGCGACCGCGCGGCCTCGGCGCGGCGCGCGCCCGCCCGCTCCCGGGACAGCTCGGCCTCCCGGTCCGACAGCCGCCGCCGCATCGCCGCGTACTCCATGAAGTCGCCGAGATGGCACTCGGCGGCCTTGGCGTACCCGTCGAGCGCCTCCTCGTTCTTGTGCACCTGCCGGGCCAGGCCGACGACGGCGCGGTCGGCCTGGAACTGCGCGAACGACTCCTCCAGCAGCGTCCGGGCCCGTTCGGCGCCGACCGCGCCGACCAGGTTCACGGCCATGTTGTACGACGGCCGGAAGCTGGAGTTCAGCGGGTAGGTGCGCGCCCCGGCGAGGCCCGCGACGGACGCGGGTTCCACGTTCGGCCCCCACACCACGACGGCGTGGCCCTCCACGTCGATGCCGCGCCGCCCGGCGCGCCCGGTGAGCTGCGTGTACTCGCCGGGGGTGAGGTCGACGTGGGCCTCGCCGTTCCACTTGTCGAGCTTCTCGATCACGACGGTGCGGGCCGGCATGTTGATGCCGAGCGCGAGCGTCTCCGTCGCGAACACCGCCTTGATCATCCCGCGGGTGAACAGCTCCTCGACGATCTCCTTGAACGTCGGCAGCATCCCGGCGTGGTGGGCGGCGACGCCGCGCTCCAGCGCGCCGAGGAAGTCGGCGTAGCCGAGGACGCGCAGGTCGTCCGGGGAGATGTCGGCGGTGCGCAGCTCGACGTGCGCGCGGATCTCCTCGGCCTCCTCCTTGGACGTCAGCCGGATCCCGGCGTGCAGGCACTGCAGGACGGCCGCGTCGCACCCGGCCCGGGAGAAGATGAACGTGATCGCCGGGAGCAGCCCGGCGCGGTCGAGGCGCTCGATCACGTCGGGCCGGGCGGGCGGCCGGAACCGCTGCGGGCGGGGCGCGCGGCGCCGCCCGGTGCGCCGGCCCTGGTTGACCTTGGCGCGCCGGACCTCGTCCACCGCCATGCGGGTGAGCTGCGGGTTCAGCCGGGCCTGCCGGTCCTTGCCCTTGCCGGTGTCGACGAACAGGTCGTACAGGCGGGTGCCGACCAGCATGTGCTGGAACAGCGGGACGGGACGGTGCTCGTCCACGATCACCGCGGTCTCGCCGCGCACCTCCTGCAGCCACTCCCCGAACTCCTCGGCGTTGCTGACCGTCGCGGACAGCGCGACGATCCGCACCGAGTCGGGGACGTGGATGATCACCTCTTCCCAGACGGCGCCGCGGAACCGGTCGGCGAGGTAGTGCACCTCGTCCATCACGACGAACGCGAGCCCGGCGAGGGTCTGCGACCCCGCGTACAGCATGTTGCGGAGCACCTCGGTCGTCATGACGACGATCGGGGCCTCCCCGTTGACGCTGTTGTCGCCGGTGAGGAGGCCGACCTTGTCGGCGCCGTAGCGGCGGACGAGGTCGGCGTACTTCTGGTTCGACAGCGCCTTGATCGGCGTGGTGTAGAAGCACTTGCCGCCGCCGGTGAGGGCGAGGTGGACGGCGAACTCCCCCACCACCGTCTTGCCGGACCCGGTCGGCGCGGCGACGAGGACGCCGCTGCCGTCCTCCAGCGCCTGGCACGCCTCGATCTGGAACGCGTCCAGCTCGAAGTCGTACAGGGTGCGGAAGTCCAGCAGGGCGGGGCCGTTCCCGGCGGTGCGCGCGCGGTAGGCGGCGTACCGCTGGGCCGGCGTCTGCCCGGCCGATCCGGTGTCGGCGCCTGCGCCGGTGTCGGTGTCGGGGGTGGTCATGTCTTCGAGCCTACGGTTTCGACCGGCCCGATTCCCAATCCGGTGGCGATCCCCCGCCGGGTCCCGGCCGGGGCGGGCCTCGGCGGGGCGGGCCTCGGCGGGGCGGGGCGGCGGGTCAGCGGGCGCGGTCGCCCTTCTCCAGTTCGGCGTCCATGGCGTCCAGGTCGAGCGGGGACGCCTCGTCGTCCGACAGCCCCGCGTAGGGGTCGGGCTGCCGGGCCTTGCGCCGGTCGTGGAAGAACGCGATCAGCTCGGCGATCTCGAACAGCACGATCGTGGGGAGCGCGAGCGCCAGCATGGTGAACGGGTCCTGGCTGGGCGTGGCGACCGCCGCGAACACGAACACCCCGAAGATCAGGAGGCGCCGCGACCTGCGGAGCCGCTGGTGGCTCAGCACGCCCATCATGTTCAGCATGATGACGAACAGCGGGAGCTCGAACGTCAGCCCGAAGATGAACAGCATCGCCTGCGCGTAGCCGAGGTACTCCTGGATGCCGACCAGGACGGGCGTGTCGCCCGGCGCGAGCCCGATGAAGATCTTCAGGCCCTTGTCCATCGTGAGGTAGGCGAGGGCGCCGCCGAGCACGAACAGCGGCACGGCCGCCGCCATGAACGTGTACGTCCAGCGGCGCTCGCGCCGGTACAGGCCCGGCGCGACGAACGCCCAGAGCTGGTAGAGCCAGATCGGCGACGACAGGATCGCGCCGAAGATCAGGGCGACCTTCAGGTGGATGAAGAAGCCGTCGAAGATCCCGTGGACGACCAGGCTGCACTTGCCGTCCAGGCAGTGGTCGGGCGGGATCCGCGTGTAGGGCTCCGTTATGAAGTCCCAGATCGTGGGGAAGAGGATCCACCCGACGACTCCACCGAGCGCCAGCCCGAGGATCGCCTTGATCAACCGGTTCCGCAGCTCACGGAGGTGTTCCATGAGGGACATGCGGCCGTCGGGGACGGCGTCGCGGCTGCTCAGCTTCATCGTGGACATTCAGGCTAGGGGGCGGGGGATGGTGGCCGGCCGGAACCGGTTCGCGGCCGCGGTCAGCCCTTGCGGACCTGGGACGGGTCCGACACCGGAACACCCTGGATCGGCTCGCCGGAGCCGATCGCCCCGCGCGGGCGCTGCGCGCCGTCGGCGGCCTCGCGCTCCAGCCGGGCGGCCTCCTCACGCAGGCGGGCGGCCTTCTCGCGCGCGTCCTCCGCGCCCTGACCGGCGCCCTGACCCGTCGCCTCGGGCTGCGCCTTCGCGGTGGAGCTCTCGTTGTCGTGGAGGCCCTGGGTCTCGGCCTTCAGAATCCGTGCCGACTTGCCCAAGGACCGCGCGAGCTGCGGAAGCTTCGCCGACCCGAACAGGAGCAAGACGACCGCAAGGATGATCAGAATCTCGGTCGTGCCAAGTCCAGCCATGACAATCCTTCTCAGCAGGGGTCCATCAGGACGATCGTACGCCGTCCCCGGGCCGTTGTGACGCACGCGTTCGTTCGAGCCGGGACAGTTCACTGCGCAGCGTCGAGTGTTTCGGTTCGAGCCGCCGCCTGGTGCGCTCCAGTTCACGACCGAATCGCCGCACGCCGAGCCACACCTTGAACGCGCAGAAGGCGAGCACGGCGAGGCCGGCGAATCCCAGACACACCGACACCGCGACCCACGCCATCCCGCCACGGTAGCCGATTGGATCAACCCCCGTCTGTGCGGACCGTGCCTGAACCCGCGCAAGGCGCGCCCGGTTTCAGGCCGTCCCGTATCCGGGCGGCGGGCTCAGCCCATCCCGTACAGGGCCAGCGCGCGGGCCGCGTCGTCGCGGATCCCGGCCGCGAGGTGGTCCGGCGCGACGACGCGCCCCTGGTCGCCGAGCCGCATCGCGAGGCCCCGCACCCACCGGGTGTCCGGCGTCCGCAGCACGACGCGGAGCCGCCCCTCCCCGAGCTCCTCCACCGACTCGCACGGGTAGTAGTCGGCGACCCACCGGCCGCGGGCCGTCAGCTCCAGCGTGACGGCCTCGTCCTGCGGCGACGGGCGGAACAGGCCCGCGTCCACGTCGATCGGCTCGGCGTCGTCGGGGACCTCGGCGGCGACGTCCAGCACGGCGAGGTCGGCGATCCGGTCCAGCTTGAACAGCCGGACCGCCTCCGCCCGGCGGCACCACCCCTCCAGGTAGGTGGTGCCCTCCACGACGAGCAGGCGCATCGGGTCGACGTCGCGCTCGGTGTTCTCGTCCCGCGCGGGCACGTAGTACGTCAGGTGGACGCGGCGGCCCGCCGCGATCGCCTCCCGCAGCAGCTCCACGGCCGAGCGGTCCGGGTCCGGCGACCGGCCCCACGCGTCGACCTCCACCGACACCTGGCTGGACACCGCCGCCGCCGCGGCGCCCGCCGCGCCCTCCAGCTTCGCGATGACGCGGCTGAGCGCGTCGCGGTCGTCCAGACCGGGGATCCCGGCGAGCATCCGCAGCGCCACCAGCAGCGCGGACGCCTCGTCCACCTTCAGCCGCAGCGGCCGCGCGATCGACTCCGCCTCCGCCACCGTGATCTCCCCGCCCTCGTAGGACAGGTCGATCGGGCAGTACGGGTCGGGGGCGCGCAGCTCCACGCACCACAGCAGGTTCAGGTCGTCGATCAGCTGCTTCTCGGTCACGCCGAACGCGGCGGCGGCCTCGCCGAGCGCCACCGAGTCGCGGTTCACCACGTACGGGACGAGCGCGAGCAGCCGCCCGAGCCGGTCCGTCGACGTCGTCGCCGCCTTCGCCGCGGCCGACCTGGCCGCGCCGCGCGCGCCGCCGGTCTTCGCGGTCATCGGGGGCTCACCGTCCCGTCCGGCTCGGCCGCCGGGCGCCCGGCGCACGCCAGCACCGACTTCAGGTGCTGGATCACCGCCTCCCGCAGATCGGGCGGATCGAGCACCACGACGTCGGCGGCGAACCGCGCCAGGTACGGCGCGAACCGCTCGGCGTCGCGGAACGTCAGGACCGCCTCGTCCCACGCCCCGCCGTCCCCTTCAGGCCCGTCCCCCTCGGCGGGGCGGACGTCGCGGGCCCAGCGGCGCGGGCCCTGCGCCGCGCCGCGCCGCAGCCGCACCGTCGCCGGGCGCGGCTCGCTCGGCGGGTCGCCCCAGTCGAACGCGATGCGCCGCACGTCCACGCCGTCCGGGACGGTCACCGACCCGGCGGGGCCGTCCGCCCGCACGTCCCCGACGATCCGGCTCAGCCGGAACACCCGCTGCTCGTCGCGGTCGCGGTCGAACCCGACCACGTACCAGCGGCCCCGGCGGCTCACCACGCCCCACGGCTCCAGGTGCCGCCGCGCCACCGACGTCCGCCCGATGCCCTGGTAGTCGAACGCGACGGGGCGGCCGTCCCGCACCGCCTCCCACAGCGCCGGGAACGACGGGTCCTGGGTGTTGACGCGCGGCTCGATCCCGACCGCGGTCGGCGCGTCGGTCTCCACCCCGGCCGCGCGCAGCTTCAGCAGCGCGCCCGACGCCGCCTCCGCCATGCTCGCCCGCTGCCACACCCGCGCCGCGAGGCCGAGCACGGCCGCCTCGTCCGGCGTCAGATGGACGTCGGGCAGCTCGTACGCCTGCGGCGGGATCCGGTAGCCGATCTCCTCGCCGCCGCCGCCCTGCTGGTCGCTGCCGACCTCCAGCGGGACGCCGAGCTCGCGGAGCTCCTCCTTGTCCCGCTCGAACATCCGCTTGAACGCCTCGTCGGAGTCGGGGTAGCCGGGCACCGCCCGGCGGATCTGCTCGGCCGTCAGATAACGCCGGGTGGCGAGCAGGCAGACCACCAGGTTGAGCAGACGCTCGGTCTTGCGCCGCGACACTTCGCCATCACCTCTTCGCTCCGTCGGCCCCCGGACCGCCGCCCCGTCCCGGCCGTCCCGCGCGCGGACTCGAACACGCCCGCGACCGCCGCTCAGGACGCTACCGTTTCCCGGTGTGATCCGATGGCGCAAAGGCACAGTCGAGGGCATCCGTCGCGAATGGCCCGGGGCGGTCGAGCTGGACGTCTCGATCGAGGACGACTCGATCGGGGGCGTCCCGACCGAGGACGGCGGCACCTGCCGCGCCCTCGCCTATCCCGCCCTGGTGGGACGGCCCGAGCCGGGGGACGCCGTCCTGCTCAACACTACGGCCTTGGCGATGGGCCTCGGCACCGGCGGCTACGCCATGGTCGTCGCGGTCCCCGACCGGCTGCCGCCCGACCCGGCCGGCCCCGGGCACCTCGTCAAAGCCCGCTACACGCCGCTGCAGGCGACCGTCCTCGGCGCCGACGAGCAGGACTCCCCCCACCACGACGTCCTCCGCGACGCCGACTCCCTCGACGGCATGCCCGTCGTCGTCGCCGACCTGCACTCAGCGCTCCCGCCGATCCTCGCCGCGCTGCTCGCCGACCGGCCGTCCGCGCGGATCGTGTACGTCATGCCGGACGGCGGGGCGCTCCCGGCGTGGTTCTCCATGTCCATCGCCCGGCTCAAGGACGCGGGCGCCCTCGCCGCCACCGTCACCGTCGGGCAGGCGTTCGGCGGCGACCTGGAGGCCGTCACCGTCCACACCGGGCTGCTCGCGGCGCGGCTCGTCCTCGGCGCGGACGCCGTCGTCCTCGCCCAGGGCCCCGGCAACCTCGGCACCGGCACCAGGTGGGGCTTCTCCGGCGTGTCGGCGGGCGAGGCCGTGAACGCCGCGGCCGTGCTCGGCGGACGGCCCGTCGGGTCGCTCCGGGTCAGCGAGGGCGACCTGCGCGAGCGCCACCTCGGCGTCTCCCACCACTCCCTCACCGCCTACGGGCGCGTCGCCCTCGCCGCCGCGGACGTCCCCGTCCCCGAGCTCGGCGGCGGGTTCGGCGCCCGCGTCGCCGCCGGGGCCGCGCCGCTCGGCGAGCGGCACCGGCTCGTCCCCGTCGCCGTCGACGGCCTCCACGACATTCTCCGCGCCGCGGAGAAGGACTGGGGCGTCCGGCTGTCCACCATGGGGCGCCGCCTCGACGAGGACCTCGCCTACTTCCTCACCGCCGCCGCCGCGGGCCGCCACACCGCCGCCCTGCTCGCCTAGCCGCCCTGATCACCTAGCCGTCCTGCCCGACTAGGCCCGCTGGACGGCCGCTTCCTCGGCCTCCTCGGCGGTGAAGGCGGAGTTGAACGTGAACGCGCGGGGCGTCGGGCCCTCCGCGCGGAGCAGGGCGAGGCGCTCCAGGGCCTCGTCCACCGTCGGGACGTGCCCGGCCGGGATCCACCACATGACGAGGTGCGCCTCCGCGTGCCGCCGGAACCACTCGCGGCGCCGCCGCATCGTCTCCAGGTGCGCGCTGCGGTAGACGAAGTCCCACAGCGCCTCCGCCGACTCCCACACCGAGAAGTTGACCACCACGTCCGCGCCCGCGGGACGCATCCCGGTCGCGTCGGGCCGCCCCTCCTCGACCAGCCGCCACACGAAGCCGGGCGCGGCGTCGGCGAGCGCGTTCACGGGGTCGAGCAGCGCGACGAAGTCCGCCATGCGCGCGTCGTCCAGGGGGTGGATGAGGGTGGCGACGTTGAACTGGGCCAGGTGCCGTCCGGGGGCGTTCTCATCGGTCATGGGATCAGCTCACCACGCCGCCTTCTTCTATGTCAATCTTCATTGTTTTTAGAATCCGGGGTGGCGCCGGACGGCGCCGCGGCGACGCAGCACCAGCCTGGCCGCGGGTCCATCCGCACCCGCACCGCCGAACCCTCCACCAAGCCCTCCAGCAGCGCCAGGTTCATCCCGCACACCAGCGGCGGGAACATCTCCGCCACCGCGTGGAACGGGCAGTTCCGCATCCGCAGGACGCCCTCGCCGTCGTCCACGACCGGTTCGTAACCGCGCGCCTTCAGGAGGTCGGCGAGGTCGTCGAGGTTTCCGCAGGACTCGGCCGGGCCGCGCAGCGCCCGGCCCCTGCGACGCGCCGCGTCCTGCACCTCACGGTCCAGGCCCGCAGCCTCCGCCGCCTCCGCCAGCAGGCCCGCCGCCGTCCGGTAGTCCCGCGCCGGGACCGACACGGCGCGCTCTCCCGCCGCCCGCCGGTACACCTTCGCCGGACGCCCCGCACCCGGCCCCGACCGCCCCGACAACCGGCGGCTGCCCGCCTCCAGCAGCCCCGCGTCCACCAGCCGGTCCAGATGGAACGCCGCCAGCGTCCGCGTCACGCCCGCCGCCTCCGCGGCCTCGCCCCGCCCCACCTCGGCGCCCCGCGCCGCCACGAACTCGTACAGCCGCCGCCGCACCGGATCCTGCAGCAGCGCCACCGCCTCGATGTCCTCCACCCCGCCATTCTAAGAACAACGAGGACCGGAGTTAGAGACGGCGGTCAGTGCGCGCCGTCGAGTCAGTGCGCGCCGAGGAGGTCGACGACGAAGACCAGCGTGTCCGTGCCCTTGATGCCGGACTGCGCCAGCCCCTTCGGCCCGTACCCGAGCGACGGCGGCACCACCAGCAGCACCCGGCTCCCGACCCGCTGCCCGACGAGCCCCTGGTCCCAGCCCCTGATCACCTGACCGGTGCCGATCACCACGCCGTACGGATGCCCCGCCGACCAGGACGAGTCGAACGCCCGCCCGTCCCGCCAGAAGAACCCGCCGTACTGCAACGCCAGCAACTGCCCCTTCCGGACGGGCGGGCCGTCGCCCCGCGTCAGCGTCCGAACCTGCAACCGCTTCGGCGGCACCGCGCGCGGCACCGTCACCGATGGGGCCTTGCCCGCCGGGGCGTCTCCGACCTTGGGCAGCGCCGGATCGTCCAGGGGCGCCTCACGCCTCCCGTGCGGGCCCGACGTCCGCGCGTACACCGCCCGCACGTCCAGGACGTACACGAGCGTGTCGTCCGCGCCCACCTGGTGCTTCGGGTCGCCCTTCTCCCCGAAACCGTCACGCGGCGGAATCCGCGCCACCACCCGCGACCCCGGACGCGCCCCGTCCAGCGCCCGCGTCAACCCCGGCACCAACTGACCCGTCGGGAACGCGCCCGGCTGACCCTGCGCGTAACTGCTCGCCAGCAGCTTCCGCCCGTCGTCACCCCACCGGTAACCCACATAGTCGGCCACCACCAGGTCGCCCTTGCGCGCCGCCGCACCCTTGCCCTGTCGAAGGGTCTCCACCGCCAGCGAACCGGACGGGCCGCCCTTCGGAAAACGCACCTCCGGCAGCTTCCCGAAATCGCCGCGCACCGTCACGTCCACGCCGTCCCCGCCCGAACACGCCACGGACGACACCGACACCGCCGCCAGCACCGCCACCAGCGGCGACAACCGCGAACGACGGCTCACACGGCGGCACACACGACGCAACGGGGACCTCCGGGGGTGGCTCAGCGCTCCTGGCCGCTCACCCTACCGCCCAGGTGACCCACCGGTAGCCCCCGCCGCGCGTGTCGCCCAGGAGCCCCTCACATCCCCGCGATCAGCTTGTCGACCCGCTCGTCCACCGAACGGAACGGGTCCTTGCACAACACCGTCCGCTGCGCCTGATCGTTCAACTTCAGATGCACCCAGTCGACCGTGAAATCACGGCGCTTCTCCTGCGCCTTCCGGATGAACTCGCCCCGCAACCGCGCCCGCGTCGTCTGCGGCGGCACCGACTTCGCCTCGAAGATGTCCAGATCCCGCGACACCCGATCGACCGAACCCCGCTTCTCCAACAAGTAGTACAGGCCCCGGTCACGATGCACGTCGTGATACGTCAGATCGAGCTGCGCCACCCGCGGCGACGACAACGGCAAATCGTACTTCCGCCGATACCGCTCGATCAGCTTGTACTTCGTCACCCAGTCGATCTCACGCGACACCAGATCCAGATCGCCCGTCTCCACCGCGCGGAGCGTCCGCTCCCACAGCTCCAGCACCCGCTTCGCCGTCGCGTCCCCGCCGCGCGCGTCCACGAAGTCGCGCGCCTTCCCGAAGTACTCCTTCTGGATCTCCAGCGAACTCGCCTCCCGGCCGTTCGCCAGCCGCACCTTCCGCCGGCCCGTCATGTCATGGCTCACCTCGCGGATCGCCCGGATCGGGTTCTCCAGCGTCAGATCGCGCATCACCACCCCGGCCTCGATCATCCGCAGCACCAGGTCAGTCGCGCCGACCTTCAGCAGCATCGTCGTCTCACTCATGTTCGAGTCGCCGACGATCACGTGCAGCCGCCGGAACCGCTCCGCGTCCGCGTGCGGCTCGTCCCGCGTGTTGATGATCGGACGCGACCGCGTCGTCGCCGACGACACGCCCTCCCAGATGTGCTCCGCCCGCTGCGACACGCAGTACACCGCACCCCGCGGCGTCTGCAGCACCTTCCCCGCACCGCAGATGATCTGCCGCGTCACCAGGTACGGGATCAGCACGTCCGCCAGCCGCCCGAACTCCCCGTGCCGCCCCACCAGATAGTTCTCATGACAGCCGTACGAGTTGCCCGCCGAATCGGTGTTGTTCTTGAACAGGTAGATGTCCCCCGCGATGCCCTCCTCGCGGAGCCGCCGCTCGGCATCGACCAGCAGCCCCTCCAGGATCCGCTCCCCCGCCTTGTCATGCGTCACCAGATCCACGACACTGTCGCACTCCGGCGTCGCGTACTCCGGGTGGCTCCCCACGTCCAGGTAGAGCCGCGCCCCGTTGCGCAGGAACACATTGCTGCTACGGCCCCACGACACCACCCGCCGGAACAGATAGCGCGCCACCTCGTCCGGTGACAACCGCCGCTGACCGCGGAAGGTACAGGTGACGCCGTACTCGTTCTCAAGCCCGAAGATGCGCCTGTCCACACCCCGACCCTATGCGGCGCGGACCCCACTTGGCAGTCTCTCCACCCGACCACTTCCCACGAACCGGACAACCCCCGCACACGCCGCAGGCCCGCCACCACGGGGCCTCCCAACGGCCACCCCGCGGCGACGGGCCCGTACCCGCACGTCCTTCTCGCTACGCCCCGTCGTCATCCGTGGTCGACGTGCCCTCGGGCTCCGCCGCGGCTTTGCCGCCACCGGACGCGCCGCCGGACCCGGCGCCGCCGTCCGCCGCCGACAGCAGCTCACCGATCCGCGCCGCCGTCAACCGCTTGAACAACCGGTGCTCACGGTTGCGGTCCAGGACCGCGACCTCCAGCGACTTCGCCTCCAGCCGCCGCTCCGCGTCCTGCGCCTCCAGCGCCCGCACCGCCGTCTGCAACGCCGCCGCCAGCGACGAACCCTCCCGGTAGCCGTCCTTCAACGACTGCGCCACCGCCTCGGCCTGCCCGCCCATCGCCACATAACCGTGCTCGTCCGACACCGACCCGTCGAACGTCAACCGGTAGATCTGGTCCGTCTCCGCGTCGTCGCCCACCTCCGCGACGACCAACTCCACCTCGTACGGCTTCGCCGTCTCCGTGAAGATCGTCCCCAGCGACTGCGCGTACACGTTCGCCAGCCCCCGCGCCGTCACATCACGACGGTCGTACTGGTAACCGTTGATGTCCGCGTACCGGACGCCCCCCAACCGCAGATTCTCGAACTCGTTGTACTTCCCCACCGCCGCGAACGCGATCCGGTCATAGATCTCACTGATCTTGTGCAGCGCCCGGGACGGATTCTCCGCCACGAACAGGATCCCGTCGTCGTACTGCAGCACGACCACGCTGCGGCCACGCGCGATCCCCTTGCGCGCGTAGTCCGCCTTGTCCTTCATCTGCTGTTCGGGCGACACGTAGAACGGCATGGACACCGATCTGGATCCCTTCTAACGCAGCGGGGCGGTCGGACCGCCCGGCGACTCGTAACGACCATCGACGACGGCCCGCGCCAACGCGCCCACCTCGTCCTCGCCCAGGCGGCGGTACCCCTCCGACGTCACCGACGCCACCACCGGGAAGATCCCGCGCGTCAGGTCCGGCCCGCCCGTCGCCGAATCGTCGTCGGCCGCGTCGTACAACGCCTGCACGCACACCAGAGCCGCGTCCTCCGCCGGCAGGTCCGCCCGGTACAGCTTCTTCAACGCGCCCCGCGCGAACACCGAACCCGAACCCACCGAGTAGAAGTCCCGCTCCTCGTACCGGCCGCCCGCCGGATCGTAGGAGAAGATACGACCCTCGTCGCGCTCCTCGTCGTACCCCGCGAACAGCGGCACCACCGCCAGCCCCTGCATCGCCATGCCCAGGTTCTGCCGCACCATCGTCGCCAGCCGGTTCGCCTTGCCCTCCACCGACAGCGTCCGGCCCTCGCGCTTCTCGTAATGCTCCAGCTCCACCTGGAACAGCCGGACCATCTCGATCCCGATGCCCGCCGTCCCCGCGATCGCGATCGCCGAGAACTCGTCCGCCCGGAACACCTTCTCGATGTCACGCTGCGCGATCATGTTGCCCGCCGTCGCCCGCCGGTCCCCCGCCATCACCACCCCGCCGGGGAAGCTCACGGCGACGATCGTCGTCCCGTGCGGGATCTCGTCCCCCGCCCGCGACGCCGGCGGCGTCCGCCTGCCGGGCAGCGACTCCGGAGAGTACGCCCCCAGGAACTCCGTGAACGACGACGTGTCCGGGTTCGCGAACAACCCCGGCAGACGTCCGGTGTGCGAATCGTGGGACGCCACGCGACTCCCTTCCCTCCACCATTGCACCGGCTCCAGCAACCTCACCGGCGCGGACGACTACGACCCTACTGTTCAAGGTCGCCCAAGCGCATGCCGCATGATCCTCCGCCGAGTCAGCCCACGGCGAACCCTTCCATCGCGCCGTCCCGCGTCACCCCGTCCAAGCGGGACCGCCGATGAGGACCCCGAACTCCGGATTCGCCTTGCGGTGCCGCCCGTCCGCCTCCCAGTGCACCGTCCAGCCGCCGGGCGGCACGTTCAGCGGATCGATGTCCGGGACGGTGAACGACAAGCGCGTCCCGCCGTCCTCCGCCGGAACGGTCTTCACCAGCCCACCCGTCAGGTAGTCGGCCGCCCGCCGCAGCGCCACCGGATCGTCCCGAAGCTGCCCCATGCCGGTGTTGCAGCCGTGGCAGGCGATCCCGCGCACCGCACCGGTCCTGTGATCGTGGTCGACGTGCTCCGCCGGGTAGTCGAAACAGGCCGCGCAGTAACCGACCTGCATCTTCAGCAGCCACTGCGCGTCCGCGTCGTTGATCCCGTATCTCCGGCGAAGGTGGTAGTGCCTTCCGGTCCCGGCCATCGGGGAAGGCTTCCGCCAGTTCGGGTCAGAGCTCACACGGTCGGGACCTCCGAAGACCCTGGCGCCGGTCTCCAACTCCAGCCGTCGCGCGTGCGACCCGTCGAGCTCCAGGTACTCCGCGGCGAGGCGGAGGCGCTCCGGGTTGTCCTCGAACTGGCCGAGGGCGCCGTTGCACTTGAAGCACAGGACTCGCCGGACGAGCCCCGTCATGTGGTCGTGGTCGACGTGCTTCGGCTCGTCCCTGAGGCAGATGACGCAGATCCCGCCCTGCTCGGCGATCATCTGCTCCACCTCCTCCTCGGTCACGCCGTAGCGGAGCTTGAGGAGGTAGTTGCGCTCGCTGCCGTGCTTACGGCGCTTGCCCGCCGCCATGACCTTCGAATGACACGGACGGCAGTGATTGGCGAGCCCTGACTTGTTGGAGCGGTTGCTGCCGAACTCGTGGACCGCCTTGATCTCCTTGCAGGCGGGGCAGTACTTCATCCCCTCCGGGACATCCGAGTGCCTACGGTAAGGCCGCACCTCTTTTCCCTGCTCTGCCTGCTTCTTCCGGTATGACCGACCGTTGCGCCGACCGAAGCAAGCCTTGCAGTAATAGGCAAGGCCATCCTTGGCCGCTTTGAGTTTCCAGAATTCGGTGGCTGCCTTGACCTCGCCGCAGTCACCGCATTTTTTCGAACGCATGGGCGAGACCTTAACGGTCTCGCCCATGCTTTTGAAGTCTGTTTGAGATTGTGCGGACTATGTCCGGCTATGCCCATGGGATCCGCGGTTTGAATAAAGCGGACAAACCGGGATCACTCACCCCCCTTTTGGACATAAGCACGTACGAAGTCTTCTGCGTTCTCTTCCAATACTTCGTCTATTTCGTCCAGAATTGAGTCCACGTCGTCGGTGAGCTTCTCCTGGCGCTCCTGCACGTCCTCGGTCGTCGTGGCCTCGGTCTCCTCGACCTCTTCCGTGCGCCGAGTGGTCTGCTTCTGACCGCCGGTGTCCTTCGTGGCCATTCCGTACCTCCGCTCTGCCGGTGCCTCCGACCCTATCTCCGATCTTCGACGGCGAGCGGATCTTGAGCGTCCGTTTCGCCGCCTCCGCCCGGGGGCCGGGGGCATGCTCGGGTTATCGCCCGCCGACCGGACACTGAAACGGGCATACCGGTCACGAAACCGAGACCTGATCCGTCGCCGCAGGTCAGCACATCGAAAGGCACTCGATAGTAAAGCTATCCAATGGGTGCGCCCGCCAGCCCCGAGCGTTTGGACGGGGCTCTGGTCAGCTCTGGCCGGTCAGGGTGGCGACGAGGTCGGCGGCCGTCCGGCAGCGGTCCAGGAGGGCGCCCACGTGCTGCCTGGTGCCGCGCAGGGGCTCCAGGGTGGGGACGCGCTGCAGGGACTCGCGGCCCGGGACGTCGAAGATGACGGAGTCCCAGGAGGCGGCGGCGACGGAGTCGGCGTACTGGCGCAGGCAGCGGCCGCGGAAGTAGGCGCGGGTGTCCTCGGGCGGGTCCTCGACGGCGGACTCGACCTCGGCCTCGCTGACAACGCGGTCGATGCGGTCGCGGTCGACGAGCCGGTTGTAGAGGCCCTTGTCGGGCCTGATGTCGCTGTACTGGAGGTCGACGAGCTGCAGGCGCGAGTGGGACCAGTCGATGCCGTCGCGGGTGCGGTAGCCCTCCAGGAGGGCGAGTTTGGCGACCCAGTCGAGTTCGCGGGAGAGCTGCATGGGGTCGTCGCCGAGGCGGTGGAGGACGGACTCCCAGCGGTCGAGGACGTCCTTGGTCATCTCGTCGACGTCGGCGCCGAAGCGGTCCTCGACGTACTTACGGGACTGCTCGAGGTATTCCATCTGCAGTTGGACGGCGGTCATCTTGCGTCCGTCGCGGAGGGTGAGCAGGTGCTTGCAGGACGGGTCGTGGGACACGGCGCGGAGTGCGGCGACGGGCATGTCGACGGAGAGGTCGACGGTGAGGAAGCCGTCTTCGATCATGGCGAGGACGAGGGAGGTGGTGCCGAGCTTGAGGTAGGTGGAGAGCTCGGCCATGTTCGCGTCGCCGATGATGACGTGCAGCCGCCGGTATTTCTCGGGGTCGGCGTGGGGTTCGTCGCGCGTGTTGATGATGGGGCGTTTGAGGGTGGTCTCCAGGCCGACCTCGACTTCGAAGAAGTCGGCGCGCTGGCTGATCTGGAAGCCGTCGCCGCGTCCGTCGACGCCGATGCCGACGCGGCCGGCGCCGCAGACGACCTGGCGGGAGACGAAGAAGGGGGTGAGGTGGCGGACGATGTCGGCGAAGGGGGTCTCGCGGCGCATGAGGTAGTTCTCATGGCAGCCGTAGGAGGCGCCCTTGTTGTCGGTGTTGTTCTTGTAGAGCTGGATGGGGTGGGTGCCGGGGACCATGGCGGCGCGTTGCGCGGCGTCGGCCATGACGCGTTCTCCGGCCTTGTCCCAGATGACGGCGTCGCGGGGGTTGGTGCATTCGGGTGCGGAGTATTCGGGGTGGGCGTGGTCGACGTAGAGGCGGGCGCCGTTGGTGAGGATGACGTTGGCGAGGCCGAGGTCTTCGTCGGTGAGCTGGGTGGGGTCGGCGACCTCGCGGGCGAGGTCGAAGCCGCGGGCGTCGCGGAGGGGGTTCTCCTCCTCGAAGTCCCAGCGCGCTCTGCGGGCGCGCGCGGCGGACGCCGCGAGGTAGGCGTTGACGACCTGGGAGGAGGTCACCATCGCGTTGGCCCCTGGCTGCCCGGGTACGGAGATGCCGTACTCGGTCTCGATGCCCATCACCCGCCGAACACTCATATCGTCGAGCCTATCGGGGCGGCGGGGGTGGAGCCACGGGGCCGGGTGTTCGGCGGCGGATGTCGCGGGCATGCCGAGGCGGCGGCCCCTGGTCGGGGGCCGCCGCGCGGGTCGGCGTGTGGTGCCGGTTTACAGGTATTGGCCGGTGTTGGCGACGGTGTCGATGGACCGTCCGGCCTCCGCGCCCTTGGTTCCGGAGACGAGCGTGCGGATGTAGACGATCCGTTCGCCCTTCTTGCCGGAGATGCGGGCCCAGTCGTCGGGGTTGGTGGTGTTGGGCAGGTCTTCGTTCTCGCTGAACTCGTCGACGCAGGCGGCGAGGAGGTGGTTGACGCGAAGACCTTTCTGGCCGGTGTCGAGGAATTGCTTGATGGCCATTTTCTTGGCGCGGTCGACGATGTTCTGGATCATCGCTCCGGAGTTGAAGTCCTTGAAGTAGAGGACTTCCTTGTCGCCGTTGGCGTAGGTGACCTCCAGGAAGCGGTTCTCCTCCGTTTCGGTGTACATGCGTTCGACGGTGCGCTGGATCATGGCGTCGACGGTGGCCTCGACGGAGCTGCCGTGCTCCTTGAGGTCGTCGGGGTGGAGGGGCAGGTCGCCGAGGATGTACTTGGAGAAGATGTCGCGGGCGGCTTCGGCGTCGGGTCGTTCGATCTTGATTTTGACGTCGAGGCGGCCGGGACGCAGGATCGCGGGGTCGATCATGTCCTCGCGGTTGGACGCGCCGATGACGATGACGTTCTCCAGTCCTTCGACGCCGTCGATCTCGCTGAGGAGCTGCGGGACGATGGTGTTCTCGACGTCGGAGGAGACTCCGGATCCGCGGGTGCGGAAGATGGAGTCCATTTCGTCGAAGAAGACGATGACGGGGGTTCCGGCGGACGCCTTTTCGCGGGCGCGTTGGAAGACGAGCCGGATGTGCCGTTCGGTTTCGCCGACGTATTTGTTGAGGAGTTCGGGGCCCTTGATGTTGAGGAAGAAGCTCTTGCCTTCCTGGCCGGTCTTCTCGGCGACCTGTTTCGCGAGCGAGTTGGCGACGGCCTTGGCGATGAGGGTCTTCCCGCATCCGGGGGGTCCGTAGAGGAGGACGCCCTTCGGGGGCCGGAGCTGGTGTTCGCGGAAGAGGTCGGCGTGCAGGTAGGGAAGTTCCACGGCGTCGCGGATCATTTCGATCTGTGAGCCGAGGCCGCCGATCTCGTCGTAGGAGATGTCGGGGACCTCTTCGAGGACGAGTTCTTCGACCTCCGCCTTGTGGATCTTCTCGTAGGCGTATCCGGAGCGTGGTTCGAGCATGAGGGAGTCGCCGGCGCGGAGGGGGACTCCGCGGAGCGGCTCGGCGAGCTTGACCACGCGTTCTTCGTCGGCGTGCGCGATGACGAGTGCGCGTTCGCCGTCGTCGAAGAGTTCCTTGAGCATGACGACTTCGCCCTGCTCTTCGAAGGCGAGCGCCTCGACGACGTTGAGGGCCTCGTTCAGCATGACCTCTTGGCCGCGCTGGAGTTCGTCGACGTCGACGGCGGGGCTGACGTTCACGCGGAGTTTGCGTCCGCCGGTGAAGATGTCGACCGTTCCATCGTCTCGGCTTTCGAGGAAGACGCCGAATCCGGATGGTGGTTGTGCGAGCCTGTCGACCTCCTCCTTGAGCGCCACGATCTGTTCGCGAGCCTCTTTGAGGGTCGCTACGAGTCGCTCGTTCTGACCTGTCACGGCGGCCAGGTTGGCCTGTGCCTCATGGAGACGTTCTTCCAGCACACGTACTTGGCGCGGGGATTCCGCGAGCTTTCGGCGCAGCACGGAGATCTCCTCCTCCAGGAAGGAGATCTGCGTTTGGAGGTCCCTGACCTCCTTTTCGTGCTGCGCCCTGCGCGCCCCGGCATCGTCACGAGCGGCCACGCCCCGTCACCTCCTCACGAAGAGAGCCGACGACCTACTGAGACCCTACCTATCTGGAGGGCTTCCGTAACCTGCCCATTCGGTGTTCGTGTCGTGCGGGGGTGTTCCGGGAGGGTTGGGAGGGGTGCTGTGGGGGCGGGGTGGGGTGGGGGGTTACGGGGCCTGGACCTGGGGGTTCGTGGTTCCGGGCGTGTCGTGGTGACGGGTTTGCCGAGTTCGGGGGTGTCTGGGAGGGGCGGCGGGTGTGTCGCGGCGGGGAGGGGCGCGCCGGGCGGGTCGCGGGGAGTGTGATCTACGACTCGGCGGGGTGTCCGGGCGTGGCGGGCGGCGCGCTCGCCGACGCGGCAGGCCCGGCGGGTGGGGGTTCGGGGTGGGCGGCCTTGGCGGGTCGGCGGCGCCGGGCGGGCGGGGTGACGCCGTCGGCGAGGCGGCGGGCGGTGACGAGGAAGCCGGTGTGGCCGACCATGCGGTGGTCGGGGCGGACGGCGAGGCCGTCGACGTGCCAGGTGCGGACCATGGTCTCGGAGGCGTGGGGTTCGGCGAAGTTGCCGTGGGCGCGGAGGTCTTCGACGACGCGGGACATCTGGGTGGTGGTGGCGATGTAGGCGCAGACGATGCCGCCGGGGACGAGGGCCTTGGCGACGGCGTCGAGGCATTCCCAGGGGGCGAGCATGTCGAGGATGACGCGGTCGACGTCGGTCTCGGCGAGGGCGTGTTCGAGGGAGCCGACGGTGAGGCGCCAGGCGGGGTGGGGTCCGCCGAAGAACCTCTCGACGTTGGCGCGGGCGATGTCGGCGAAGTCGGGGCGGCGTTCGTAGGAGGAGAGGAGGCCGTGTTCGCCGACGGCGCGGAGGAGGAAGCAGCTGAGGGCGCCTGATCCGGCGCCCGCCTCGACGACGCGGGCGCCGGGGAAGACGTCGGCCATGGCGACGATCTGGGCGGCGTCCTTGGGGTAGACGACGGCGGCGCCGCGGGGCATGCGGAGGGCGAAGTCGGCGAGGAGGGGGCGGAAGGCGAGGTATTCGGTGCCGCCGGTGGAGCGGAAGACGGTTCCTTCGGGGCTGCCGATGATGTCGTCGTGAGGGACGGAGCCCTTGTGGGAGTGGTAGAGCTTGCCGGGCTGGAGGGTGATGGTGTTGATGCGGCCCTTGGGGTCGGTGAGCTGAACCTGGTCTCCTGGCCGGAACGGGCCGTGGGGGGTGCGGCCGGGGGTGGTGGGGGGGTCGTTCGGCTGGGGTTCGCTCATGGTGGTCAAGGCTAGCGGCGGGCGCGGGCAGGTCAGGCCGCTCGCGGGGCGTGCGGAGCCGCTGGTTCCGATGCGCCCGGACGTCCGCGGGTCAGATGCCCGCGAAGGCGCGGTCGACGTCGGCGGTGGCGAGGACGCCGTAGACGCGGCCGTCGGGTTCGACGAGGAGGTATTCGGACGCGGGGGCGCGGCGGAGGGCGTCCATGAGGTCCTCGCCGGTGAGGTCGGCGGGGAGGGTGAGGTCGTCGGCGCCGCGGGAGAGGTCGCCGGCGGTGACCCAGGGGCGGCGGTGCTCGGGCGTGGCGGTGACGGCCTTCTCGCTGACGAGGCCGAGGGGCCTGCCGTCGTGGTCAGCGATGACGATGGCGCCGGCGTGGTCGTCGCGGGCGCGGCGGACGGCTTCGGCGAGGGGGGTGTCGGCGGTGACGAGGGTGGCGCGGCGGGCGAGGCGGCGGGCGGACAGCAGGGGGATGCGGTCGCGGACGTACTCGGCGCGGATGGACTGGGTGGCGCCGACCCAGATGAAGGACGCGACGAGCGCGGACCAGAGGAGGGCGAGCCAGCCGATGCCGCCGTCGGCGCCGGTGCCGTAGGTGGCGAGGAGGGCGCCGCCGACGAGGGTGGCGATGGCGACGCCGCGGCCGACCCAGCCGGCGATGATGGCGCCGGTGCGGCTGCGTCCGGTGGCCTTCCAGACGGCGGCGCGGACGAGGCGTCCGCCGTCGAGGGGCAGGCCGGGCAGGAGGTTGAAGACGCCGACGAGGAGGTTGGCGAAGGTGAGGGCGTCGACGAGGAGGACGGCGACGTCGGGGAGCGGGAGGAGGGCGTGGGCGAGGAGGCCGGCGCCGGCGAGGACGAGGTTGACGAGGGGCCCGGCGAAGGCGATGAGGAACTCGCGTCCGGGGGTGGGGGCCTCGCGTTCGATGGAGGTCTCGCCGCCGAGGACGTGGAGGGTGACGGAGCGGACGGGCAGCCGAAACGCGCGGGCGGTGACGGCGTGGCTGAGCTCGTGGACGAACACCGATCCGTAGAGCAGGAGGGCGTAGGCGAACGCGACGAGGTAGCTGAGGGGGCGTTCGACGACGTCGTGGACCTGTCCTTCGAACATGACGGTGACGAGGACGGCGACCAGGAACCAGCTGGGCGAGACGTAGACGGGGACGCCGAAGGGGCGGCCCATGAGCAGGCCCGGCCGTGCGGCGGGGCCGCGGTCGGGGCCTTGCTGGCCTTCGGGCGTCTTGCCCTGGGTCGGGGGCGCGCTGTGTGTCACGTCACCGATGCTACGGCCCCGGTGGGGCGGGCGGTCCGGTGGCGTCCGCCGGGAGGGCCGGGAGGGGACGCGGGCGGGGTCGCCGGGTTGCGGGATTTCGTCGGGGGCGTCGCCTAGTGTGCTGTGCCATGACGACGACCGAGGCGGGTAGTGAGGCGTCCGTTCCGTCCGCGCGCGGCGGGTCCGGCGGGGAGGCGCCGGAGGTCGAGGTGGTGGGGTCGTTGTCGCCGTCGCGGGCGAGCGATTTCATGACGTGTCCGCTGCTGTACCGGTTCCGGGTGATCGACCGGCTGCCGGAGCGGCCGAGCGCGGCGGCGGCGCGGGGGACGCTCGTCCACGCGGTGCTGGAGCGGCTGTACGACCTGCCGCGGGAGGGGCGGACGGCGGAGGCGGCGGCGGGGCTGCTCGATCCGGAGTGGGAGCGGCTGCTGGCGGCGGAGCCGGAGCTGGCGGGGCTGTTCGAGGCGGGCGAGGAGGGCGACGCGGAGCGGGCGGTGTGGCTTGAGCAGGCGCGCCGCATGGTGGAGCGGTACTTCACGCTGGAGGATCCGCGGCGGCTGGAGCCGGCGGAGCGGGAGCTGTTCGTCGAGACGGTGCTCGACTCGGGGTTGAAGCTGCGGGGTTACATCGACCGGGTGGACGTGGCGCCGAGCGGCGACGTCCGGATCGTCGACTACAAGACGGGCACGGCGCCGCGCGCGGACTTCGAGGCGCGGGCGCTGTTCCAGATGAAGTTCTACGCGCTGGTGCTGTGGCGGCGGCAGGGCCGGGTTCCGCGGCTGCTGCAGCTCATGTACCTGGGCAACGGGGAGGTGCTGCGGTACGAGCCGGACGAGGCGGACCTGCGGGCGACGCAGCGGAAGGTGGAGGCGCTGTGGGAGGCGATCCGGCGGGCGATGGACACCGGGGAGTGGCGTCCGCGGGCGGGGCGGCTGTGCGACTGGTGCGACCACCGGGAGCGGTGCCCGGAGTTCGGGGGCACTCCCCCGCCGCTGCCGGAGGCGCCGGTGCGGCGTCCGTCCCCGGCTGATCTGGAGCCGGCGGGAGGGGCGCGTCCGTCGGCGCGCGAGCGCGACGACCTCTGATCGGGACGCCCCGGCGCGCCCGCTGGGTCGGCCGGTCCGGAGCGGCGTAGGGGCGGGGCCTGCGCGTCCTCCTTGGGGAGGACGGCGGATCCCCGTACAGGAGGGGTCACGACCTGGCGCGACCTCCTAGGGTGAGAGTCGTGTCACCCCGCATCCGTGGTTTTCGTTCCCTCCGCGCCTGGCTTCGGGGGCGTCCGCAGGCGGCGGACGCCCTGCTGGCGTTCGGGCTGCTGGCGGCGGGGCTGCCGCAGTTGTTCCTGGAGAACCTGCCGGCCGACTCCGACCTCGAGAAGTTCCGGACCCCCGACGTGTGGGACGGGCTGCTGGTCGTCGCGGTGACGATGGCGCTGACGTGGCGGCGGCGGCATCCGATGGCGGTGCTGGTGGTGGTGCTGGCCGGGGAGCTGGCGCTGGCGGTGGCGGGGTATCCGCCGTCGCTGCCGGACGTCGGGGCGTTCCTGATCGCGGTGTACAGCGTGGCTGCGCACCGGGGGCTGGCGCAGAGCGCGCTGGGCGGGGCGGCGGCGTTCGCCTATTTTGTGGCGTATCTGGCCTTGCTGCCGGTGTCGGTGTCGCCGGGGGCGCTGCTGACGGACTGCGCGCTGGTCATCGGGGTGTGGGTGCTGGGCCGGAACCTGCGGCTGCGGCGGGCGTACTTCGCCGAGCTGGAGGACCGCGCGGCCCGGTTGGAGCGGGCGCGGGGCACGGACGCGCGGGCGGCGCGGATCGAGGAGCGGTCGCGGATCGCGCGGGAGCTGCACGACGTGGTGGCGCACCATGTGAGCGTGATGACGGTGCAGGCGGGCGCGGCGCGGCGGATCATCGACCGGGATCCGGGCAGCGCGCGGGAGGCGATGTCGACGATCGAGGAGGTCGGGCGGACGGCGCTGAGCGAGATGCGGCGGATCGTCGGCGTCCTGCGGACCGACCGCGACCCGGAGCGGGCGGGCCGGGAGCTGGCGCCGCAGCCGGGGCTCGGCGATCTCGGGGAGCTGCTCGACCACGTCCGGGAGACGGGCCTCGCGGTGCAGCTGTGGATCGAGGGCGAGGCGCGGCCGCCGTCGCCGGGGGTGGACGTGGCGGCGTTCCGGCTGATCCAGGAGGCGCTGACGAACACGCTGAAGCACGCGGGCCCGCAGGCGCGGGCGTGGGTGCGGCTGTACTACGGCGACCGGGATCTGACGGTGGAGATCGAGGACGACGGGCACGGCACCGCGACGATCATGGCGGACGACGGCGACAATCCGGGGCACGGGCTCGTCGGCATGTACGAGCGCGTCGCGCTGTACGGTGGCGAGTTGAAGATCGGGCCGCGGGTCGGCGGCGGGTTCGGTGTGCGGGCGCGGTTCCCGCTCGAGGCGTGAGGCATGCGGCGCGAGGCCGTAGGTTGGGCGGAGGCGGCGTGAGGCGAGGAGCGGGGACCATGGACACACCGGGACGCGGGGCGGCGCGATGACCGCGGCGGAGCGAGGATCATCGCGGCCCCTTCTCGGGGGCCCGGGGGTCGTCCCCCAGAAGGGCGGAGCGGCATGAGCGCGGTGCGGGTGTTGCTCGTGGACGACCAGCCGCTGCTGCGCACGGGGTTCCGGTTGATCCTGGAGGCCGAGTCCGACATCGCGGTGGTGGGCGAGGCCGGGGACGGCGCGGCCGCCGTGGAGATGACCCGTTCGCTGCTGCCCGACGTGGTGCTGATGGACATCCGGATGCCCGGGGTGGACGGCATCGAGGCGACCCGGCGGATCATCCGGGAGGAGGCGGCGTCGCACGATCCGCGGGTGCTGATCCTGACGACGTTCGACCTGGACGAGTACGTGATCGAGGCGGTGCGGGCGGGCGCGAGCGGGTTCCTGCTGAAGGACTCGCCGCCGGAGGACCTGGTGCAGGCGATCCGGATCGTCGCGGCGGGCGACGCGATCGTGGCGCCGAGCGTGACGCGGCGGCTGCTGGACAAGTTCGCGACGCGGCTGCCCGCGGTGCGGGACGCGGCCCCGCCGCCCGGCCTGGACACGCTGACGGAGCGGGAGCGCGAGGTGCTGTCGCACGTGGCGCGGGGCCAGTCGAACGCGGAGATCGCGGCCGAGCTGGTGGTCAGCGAGACGACGGTGAAGACGCACGTGGGGAACGTCCTGGCGAAGCTGGGGCTGCGCGACCGGGTGCAGGCCGTGGTGTACGCGTACGAGACGGGCCTGAGCCGCCCGGGCCAGAGCTAGCCTCCGGCAGGCCCTCTGCCCTGGCACCCGGGGTCTGGCACCTCGGTTCTAGCACTTCGGTGCCACGGCTACAGTGAGCGACAACGGCGCGTCAGGGACGTCCCTGACGCGCCGTCGGCGTTCCGTCGCAGGCGGGGCGCGGGGTCCGGGGGCGCGGCCTCAGGGATGGGCCCGGAGGGACCCCTGTCCTCCGGGTGGACGCGCCTACTCCGGGAGGACGATCAACCGGGTGTGCCTCCTGCCATGGGTGGACGGTCAAGTCCGTTCCTGGGGCGCATCACAGGAGCGTGCCGGACTCCTACTGTTTTGAGAGTCGGATCGCCGGGGGCAAAGGCGCGGTTCGGTGGAATCCAGCTCACTCACACTCGGGAGTTTCTCGTGACGAACACCGCCCCATCGACCGCCGGCGCGCGGACCGCGCCCGGGGCGGGCGACTTCGCCGCACGGACCCAGCAGATCGCGAAGGTGTACGGGCGCGGCGACGCCCAGGTCGTCGCGCTGGACGGGGTCACCGTGGGCATTCCCCGCGGCCGCTTCACCGCGATCATGGGCCCGTCCGGGTCCGGCAAGTCGACGCTCATGCACTGCATGGCGGGCCTGGACTCGGTGGACTCCGGGCAGGTCTTCATCGGCGACACCGAGCTGACCCGGCTGCGCGACAAGCAGCTCACCCGGCTGCGCCGCGACAAGGTCGGGTTCATCTTCCAGGCGTTCAACCTGGTGCCGACGCTGACGGCGCTGGAGAACATCACCCTCCCGATGGACATCGCCGGGCGCAAGCCGGACCGGCAGTGGCTGGACTCGGTGATCGACACGGTGGGGCTGCGGCCGCGGCTGAAGCACCGCCCGTCGGAGCTGTCCGGCGGGCAGCAGCAGCGGGTGGCGTGCGCGCGGGCCCTCGCCGCCCGCCCGGAGATCATCTTCGCGGACGAGCCGACCGGGAACCTCGACTCGCGGTCCGGCGCGGAGGTGCTCGGGTTCCTGCGCGACTCGGTGCGGCGGATGGGCCAGACGATCGTGATGGTGACGCACGACCCGTCCGCGGCGGCGTACGCCGACCAGGTGCTGTTCCTGTCGGACGGGCAGATCGTCGACACGATGCAGGAGCCGACCGCCGAGCGGGTCCTGGAGCGGATGAAGGGCTTCGACGCCGTCGGCGCGCCCGTCCGCCCGTCCGGTGACGAGCCGGGGGTCGTGGCGCGATGATGGGCAAGGTCACGCTCCGCAACCTCGCGGCGCACAAGATCAGGCTGGTGCTGACCGGTGTCGCGGTGATCCTCGGCGTCGCGTTCGTGGCCGGCACGCTGATCTTCACCGACAGCATGAACAAGCAGTTCGACGACCTGTTCAGCCGGGTCGGCAAGAACGTGGCCGTGGACGTGCGGGCCAAGAAGGTCGTGGGCGGCGACGACGACGGCATGGCGGCTCAGCCCGTCCCGGCGTCGGTCCTGACGGCGCTGCGGGGCGTCGAAGGGGTGAAGGACCCGAGGGGGAACGTCACCGGGTACGCGGCGGTCGTCGGCAAGGACGGCAAGGTCATCGGCACCCCGCAGAACGGGCCGCCGCAGATCGGCGCGAACTGGACGGCCGGCGGGTCCTACGACCTGAAGGCGGGGCGGGCGCCGCAGGGCCCCGCCGAGGTCGTGATCGACGCGACGACCGCCGAGAAGGGCAAGCTGTCGGTCGGCGACACCGCGCGGGTCGTCACCGCGGGCCCGCCGCAGCGGATGAAGATCGTCGGGCTGATCGACACGGGGAACCTGATGGGCGCGACGGTCACCGCGTTCGACACCCCGACGGCGCAGGCGCTGATGCTGAAGCCCGGCTACTTCAGCGACATCGAGATGGGCTCGACGGGCCCGTCGCAGGCGGAGCTGCGCGACCGGGTCGCGAAGGTCCTCCCCCAGGGCATGGAGGCCGTCACCGGGGAGAAGCTCCGCGAGGAGTCCAAGAGCGACATCGCCTCGATGATGAACTTCTTCCAGACGTTCCTGCTGGTGTTCGCGCTGATCTCGATCTTCGTCGGGGCGTTCATCATCTTCAACACGTTCTCGATGCTGGTCGCGCAGCGGACCCGCGAGCTGGCGCTGCTGCGCGCGGTCGGCGCGGCCCGCGGCCAGGTCACCCGCGCGGTGATCGGCGAGGCGGTCGCGGTCGGCGTGATCGGGTCGACGCTCGGCCTCCTCGTCGGCGCGGGGCTCGCGTCGCTGCTGCAGTCGCAGATGGGCGACGCCGGGCAGGGCGGGCTGACGTTCACCGCGCGGCCGGTGATCTGGTCGTACGTGGTCGGGATCGTCGTCACCGTCGTGTCGGCGTACTTCCCGGCGCGGCGCGCGGCGAAGATCCCGCCGGTCGCGGCGATGCGGGACGACGTGGCGATGCCGCAGCGGTCGCTGCGGATCCGGGTGGCGCTCGGCTCGCTGCTGACCGCCGCGGGCGCCGGGCTGATCGCGGTCGGCCTCGCGGGCGCCGGCGGCAGCCCCATCGCGCTCGTCGGGGTGGGGGTCTTCGCGGTGTTCATCGGGGTGGCGATGCTCGCCCCGGTGATCAGCCTCCCGGTGCTGCGGGTGCTCGGCGCGCCGTTCGCGCGGCTGATGGGGTCGCCGGGCCGGCTCGCGCGGCAGAACGCGCTCCGCAACCCGCGCCGCACCGCCGCGACCGCCGCCGCGCTGATGATCGGCCTGGCGCTGATCACGACGGTGAACGTGCTCGGCTCGTCCACCTCCGCGTCGATGGACGCGAAGGTCGACGCGCAGTTCGGCGCGGACTACCTCGTCATGCCGACCGGCGCGGGCTCCATCGGCGCGGAGGTCCCCGGGAAGATCAAGGCGGTGCCCGGGGTGCGGAACGCATCCCCGACGTACACCGCCGACGCCAAGATCGCCGGGAAGCGGGACTCGGTGATGTCCGGCGACGTCGCCGAGATCGCCAAGGCGGCGCGGCTGAAGATGGTCGCGGGCTCCAGCGACCTCGGCGCGGCCGGGATCATGGTGGACGACAAGTCCGCGAAGAAGCACGGCTGGACGGTCGGGGCGACGATCCCCGTGCAGTTCACCGACGGCAGGACCGAGCCGCTGCGGCTCACCGGCATCTACACCAAGAGCGACCTGATCGGCGCGAACGTCATCGCCGAGCAGGCGTACCGGCAGCACACGGTCCGCCCGTTCATCGACGCGGTCATCGTCGACGCCGCGACGGCCGACGCCGCCACCAAGACCGGCATCGAGAACGCGCTGAAGGACTACCCGGCGCTGGACGTGTCCGACCAGGCGGCGCTGAAGGAGCAGATCAGCAAGCAGATCGACGGGCTCGTGAAGTTCGTGTCGATCCTGCTCGCCATGTCCGTGATCATCGCCGCGGTCGGCGTCGTGAACACGCTCGCCCTGTCGGTGATCGAACGGACCAGGGAGATCGGGCTGCTCCGCGCGATCGGGATCAGCCGCCGCCAGCTCCGCCGCATGATCCGCGTCGAGTCGATCATGATCGCGGTGTTCGGGGCGCTGCTCGGCATGGGCATCGGCGTCGCGTTCGGCGCGGCGATGCAGAACGCCCTCGCCGACAAGGGCCTCGGGGTCCTCGCCGTCCCGTACGGGACGCTGGTGGTCTACCTGGTGGTCGCCGCGGTGATCGGGGTGCTGGCGGCGCTGTGGCCTGCGTGGCGGGCCGGGCGCATGGACGTCCTGAAGGCCATCGCCACCGAGTGACCGCACCAGGCGCAAGGAAAAGACCCGGCCCCCTCCTGGAGGAGGGGGCCGGGTCTTTCGTCGTGCGGGAGCCCTACCCAGGCCGCGGAGGCTACTCCGCCGGCTCGGGGTCGTCGGCCGGGGCGGTGCCCGGCGCCACCGCGGCCTTCGCGACCGCGTCGGTCGCGCTGACCGTGGTGTTCTCCGGGAAGTGGCAGGCGGCCTGGTGGCCGGGGCTGAGCTCGACCAGCGGCGGCTCGACCTGCTTGCAGATGTCCTGCGCCTTCCAGCAGCGCGTGTGGAACCGGCACGCGGGCGGCGGGTCGAGGGGGCTCGGCACGTCCCCCTGCAGCCGGATCCGCTGCCGCTCGCCCCGCTCGGCCGGGTCCGGGATCGGGACCGCGGACAGCAGCGCGTTCGTGTACGGGTGCATCGGCCGCTCGTACAGGTCCGACCGGTCCGCCACCTCGACGATCTTGCCGAGGTACATGACGGCGACGCGGTCGGAGATGTGCCGGACCACCGACAGGTCGTGCGCGATCACCACGTAGGTGAGGTCGAGCTCGTCCTGCAGGTCCTCCAGCAGGTTCACCACCTGCGCCTGCACCGACACGTCGAGCGCGGAGACCGGCTCGTCGGCGACGATCAGCTTCGGCTTCAGGGCGAGGGTGCGGGCGATCCCGATGCGCTGCCGCTGCCCGCCGGAGAACTCGTGCGGGTACCGGTTGTAGTGCTCGGGGTTCAGGCCGACGAGCTCCAGGATCTCCTGGACGGCCTTCTTCACGCCCTGCTTGGCCTCGATGTTCTGCAGCCGGAACGGGGCCCCGACGATCGCGCCGACCGTCTTGCGCGGGTTCAGCGACGAGTACGGGTCCTGGAAGATCATCTGAAGGTCGCGGCGGAACGGCCGGAGCCGCCCCTGCGACAGCTTCGTGATGTCCTGCCCCTCAAAGACGATCTTGCCGAAGCTCGGGTCGAGCAACCGCATGATCATCCGTCCGGTGGTGGACTTGCCGCAGCCCGACTCGCCCACCAGCCCGAGGGTCTCGCCCTTGCGGACCGAGAACGACACGCCGTCCACGGCCTTCACCGCCGCGACCTGCCGGCGCAGCAGCCCCGCGGTGACGGGGAAGTGCTTGCCGAGGTTCTCGACCTCGAGCAGCGGCTCGCCCTCCTGCACCGGACGGGTCTCGTCCGCAGGGGTCTTCGATGTGCTCACACTCACGTTCCCACCCGCGCTCGTCACAGCTTCGGCTTGATCTCGTCGGCCCAGATCTCCCGCCGCTTCTCCAGCGGCAGGTGGCACGCGGCCCTGTGGCCGGGCTCGACCTCGACCAGCTCGGGCCGCTCGGTCTCGCTCTTGCCGTCGTTCAGCTCGGCGTAGGGACAGCGCGGATGGAACGCGCACCCGGACGGCACGTTGATCAGGCTCGGCGGCGACCCCTGGATCGGCATGAGCCGCTCCGACCGCTCCCGGTCCAGCCGCGGCATCGAGCCGAGCAGCCCCCACGTGTAGGGGTGCTGCGGACGGTGGAACGCGTCGTCCACCGAGGCGTACTCGACGCAGCGGCCCGCGTACATCACCAGGATGTCGTCGGACAGCTCGGCGACCACCCCGAGGTCGTGGGTGATCATGATGACGGCGGAGTTGAACTCCTGCTGCAGGTCGCGGATGAGGTCGAGGATCTGCGCCTGGACGGTCACGTCCAGCGCCGTCGTCGGCTCGTCGGCGATCAGCAGCTCCGGGTCGCAGGACAGCGCCATCGCGATCATCGCGCGCTGCCGCATGCCGCCGGAGAACTGGTGCGGGTAGTCGTCGACCCGCTTGTCCGGCTTCGGGATGCCGACCCGGCCGAGCATGTCGATGGCGTGCTTGCGCGCCACCTGCTTCGACACGTCGTTGTGGACCCGGTACGCCTCGATGATCTGGCTGCCCACCGTGTAGAAGGGGTGCATCGAGGACAGCGGGTCCTGGAAGATCATCGCCATGTCGCGGCCGCGGAGCCGGCGCACCTCGTTCTGCGAGGCGCCGACGAGCTCCTTGCCGTTCAGCCAGATCTCCCCGGACACGTCGGCGTTGCGCTTGTTGTGCAGGCCGAGGATGCCGAGGCTGGTCACGCTCTTGCCCGACCCCGACTCGCCGACGATGCCGAGGGTGCGGCCGCGCTCCAGCTGGAACGTCAGCCCGTCCACCGACTTCACCAGGCCGTCGTCGGTCGGGAAGTGGATCTTCAGGTCGCGGACTTCGAGGAACGCGCCGGGGGCCTCGCCGGCGCCCGCGGCGTCCGCGACGGGTGCGGTCCCGGCCATCAGCCCAGCCTCACTCTCGGGTCGACGACGGCGTACAGCAGGTCGACGATCAGGTTGATCACCACGATGGAACTGGCGGTGATCAGCGTGACGCCGAGCACCATGGGCAGGTCGCCGGTGTTGATCGAGTCGATCGCGAGCCGGCCGAGGCCCGGGATGCCGAAGGTGCTCTCGGTGAGGACCGCGCCGCCGAGCAGGAGGCCGAGGTCCAGGCCGAACACCGTCATGATCGGCGTCAGCGTGGCGCGCAGCGCGTGCTTGGTGACGACGGTCTTCTCCGGCAGGCCCTTCGCGCGGGCGGTGCGGATGTAGTCCTCGTTCATCGTCTCCAGCATGCCCGCTCTGGTGAGCCGCGCGTACATCGCCGCGTAAAGGAACGCGAGCGTCACCCATGGCAGCACCAGCGACTGGAACCATTTCACCGGATCGGTGGTCAGGGGCAGGTAGCTGCCGCCGCCTGGGAAGATCTTGATGCTGTAGGAGAACAGCGCCAACGACACCAGGCCGGTGAAGTAGATGGGCAGCGACACACCGCTCAACGCGATGATCATCGCCGCTCTGTCCCAGAGCGTGCCTCTCTTCAGGGCCGAGACGACGCCGACGCTGATGCCGCCGGCCAGCCAGATGACCGCGGCGCCGAGCGCGAGCGACGCCGTCGCCGGGGCGCGGTCGAGCAGCGTCTCCAGGACGGGCTGGCTGCTGCGGAACGAGAACCCCATGCAGGGCGCGGGACAGTGGTCGGTGACCGGGCCGGCCTTGTAGTCCTTGCCGACGACGAGCGCCTTCAGGTAGTTGCCGTACTGGACGACGACCGGTTCGTCCAGGCCGAGGCGCTCCTTGGTGTCGATGATGGCCTCTTTGGTCGGCGCCTTGCCGACGTAGGCCGCCGCGATCTGGTCGGTCGTCTGGCCGGCCAGCTTCGGCAGCCAGAAGAAGATGCCGAAGGTCACGAGGCTGACCAGCAGCAACATGAGGACGGCGCCGATGAGGCGCCGGACGATGTATGCGAACACATTGCGCGGCCCCACCCGCCGGCCGGGCGGACCTGTGGGTCCTGACCCGGCCGGCGGGCGTCGCCTTCACCTGCCTTCAGAGGGACGCATGGACGAGGCGGAGTGTTACTCCACGCCCATGTTGAGGTAGTCGTACATTCCGCCGTAGGAGTAGGTGATGCCCGCGTTGGTGACCCGCTTCGGCCGGTACATCAGGGCCTTCGCGTAGACCAGCGGGACCTCCATGGCGGTCCCCATGACCAGCTTGTCGACCTCGCCGTAGGCCTTCAGGCGGGCCGCCTCGTCCGGGTTGGCGATGGCGTCGTCCAGGCCCTTGTTGACCGCAGGGTCGTTGAGCTCGGCGAGGTTGTTCCCACCGGACGGCTTGATGGCGCTGCCGTGCACGATCTGCGCGAGGAAGCCGTAGCCGGTCGGCCAGTCCGCCGCCCACGCCATGATCATCATGCCGATGCCGTGGTCGTGGACGTACTTCGGCACGCCGACGTACTTGTTGAAGTAGTCACCGGCCGGGAACTGCACGATCTCGGTCTTGATGTTGACCTTCGCGAGGCTCTGCTGGATGGCCTGCGCCATCGCGACTTCCTTCGGCCGGTCGGAACGGGCCGAGATCTTGGTGCTGAAGCCGTTCGGCTGGCCGCACTGCTGCAGCTCCTGCTTGGCCTTCCCGAGCGTGGCCTGGTCGAGCCCGCCTCCCTCGGCCTGCTTCTGCGGGTACAGGTCGAACTTGGTGTACCCGGCGACCGACGGCGGCAGCACCGTGGTGGCGGTGTCGCCACCGGCCAGCGGGCCTCCGTAGGCGGTCTGCGCGGCGACCTTGTCGGTCGCGTACTGCACGGCGATGCGGCAGTGGATGTTGTTCAGCGGCTTGACGTGCTGGTTCAGCGACATGAACCGCAGGAAGCCCTGGACGGGGTTGTCGACGTACGGCTTCTGGTCGGCGGCCAGCACCTTCGGCTGGGTGCCCGACTGGACGCCGACGCCCGCGATGTCCATGTCCAGCGAGCCCGCGATGAGCCGCTGGTCGATGTCGTCGGCGTTCTGCTTGAGCTGGATCTCGACCTTGTCGGGCAGAGCCTTGCGGATCGGGTCCGTGCTCGCGTTCCAGTTCGGGTTGCGCGACAGCGACATGGACTTGCCGCGCGTGTAGTTGTCGACCTTGTACGGGCCGGACGAGACGATCGCTCCCTCGTACTTCAGGCCGGTGTCCTTGGCCTTCGGCACGGGCATGGTCTGCGACATCGCGACCAGGTAGTCGAACTCCTGGAACGGCGTGTTCAGGTGGAAGATGATCGTCTGGTCGTCGGGGGTCTCGATGGACTTGAGGCCCTCGTCGCTCTTGTCCTTGTACGGACCCTTGTACGCCGGCTTGTTGTCGACCAGGTACTGCTTGAAGTACTTCGGCCCGAGCTGCAGCTCGTCGGAGTAGTTGCTCCGCTCCACCGCGTACTTCACGTCCTTGGACGTGACCGTGGCGCCGTCGTCGTACTTCACGCCGGTGCGCAGCTTGTACGTCCAGGTCTTGCCGCCGTCGCTGGACTGGCCGAGGTCGGTGGCGAGGTCCGGGACGACCTTCAGGCTCTCCTCGCCCGCGGCCGGGTTGAACGTCGTCAGGCCGCGGCCGTAGATGCGGGCGACGTTCTGGGAGAAGGCGTAGTAGGTGTTGCCCGGGTCCGGCGAGTCGAAGTCGTCGGAGCTGGCGAACTTGAGAGTTCCGCCCTTCTTGTCCGACTTGTTGACGACGGCGTTGACTCCGGCGTTGTAGCCGGGGCCGCTCCCCGACGATCCGGAATCCCCGCCGCCGCAGGCGGCGAGCCCCGCGGCCGCGACCACACCGGCCGCGACGACCGCGATCGGTCTCATCTTGTTCATGTGCAGGCGCACCCCTTCAAATAGACGGGTCGGAAGGAACCCGAGTCACCTTGACCGAGGGTCGAGAGCGTCCCGCAACCCGTCACCGAACAGGTTGAAGGCGAGGACCGTGATGAAGATCGCCATACCGGGGATGATCATGTACATCGGGTCCGAGGAGTAGATCGGCACCGCCAGGGTGAGCATCCCGCCCCACGACGGCTTCGGCGGGATGACGCCGACGCCGAGGAACGACAGCGCCGCCTCGAACAGGATGTTGGTCGGGATCAAAAGCGTCGAGTAGACGAGGATCGGCGCGACCAGGTTCGGCAGGATCTCCTTGAACAGCACGTAGGAGTTGCGGGCGCCCATGCTGCGGGCCGCGTCGACGAACTCGCGCTCGCGCAGCGACAGCGTCTGCCCGCGGATGATGCGGCCGATGTAGGGCCAGTTGAAGAACCCGATGACTATGACCAGCACCGAGACGCGCAGGCCGTTGCCGCTCAGCCCGAACGCGCCGTCCGCGACGACGCCGACCAGGGCGATCGCGAAGAGGAGCAGCGGGAAGGCGAGGAAGGCGTCCATTGCGCGGCTGATCACGGTGTCGACCCAGCCGCCGAAGTAGCCGGCGGTGATGCCCATGATCGTGCCGATGACGACCGACATCAGCGTGGCGAGGAACGAGACGAGCAGCGAGATCCGGGCGCCGTGGACGATGCGGGCGAGCATGTCGCGCCCGGTGCCCGGCTCCACGCCGAGCAGGTGGTCGGCGCTGATGCCCGAGTGCCAGAAGCCGCTCTTCGGGCGGTTGTAGGTGGGGTCGATCAGGTTCTGGTGGTACGCGAGGGGGTCCTGGACGAAGTACGGACCCACGATCGCGATGAGGATCAGCACGACGACCACGACCGCGCCGGTGAGGGCGACCTTGTCGCGCTTCAACCGCATCCACGCGATCTGGCCTAGGGAGCGCCCCTGGATCTTCTTGCGGTCGACTCCGGCAAGTACCGATTCCGGCTGTGCCTCGGTGTCGGACCCGCTCACCTCAATGGGTGCGGCCACGCTCCATACCTCCTACCGTCCGGCCACTGGTTCGGCCCTGCCGCCGGCGTGTGACCGGCGGCCGCGGAGATCATCCGCTGCCCCCGTGCCCGTTACGCCGCGTTCGCTGAAGGGAAACGTAGTCCTTCGGGCACGACTGTCCATCCGTGAAGCGACCTTCGCCAGTACCCGTATCTGACTTGTGATCTCGTCGTCATCTGGGGAACACGCGCGCCGACTTCGCATCGGACAAATCGTGCGAATAGTACGTACGCCCACGTCATGCCCAGCAACCGAAAACCGGTCTAGACCGGAAAGCTTTACCGTACCGAGTCCGTTCCGAGACCGTTTCTCCGCAGGTCAGCCGCGTCCGCACAAGAAACGGCGGGCCGGGGCGCCCCCGCGTGGGGACGTCCCGGCCCGCCGTGGCCGTTCGGAGACCCGCCCGCCGCCCGAAGGCGCCGGGCCGCGGTCAGGAGATGCCGCGGTCGCGCAGGATCTTCTCGATCTCCGCCATCTCGGGGTCGCCGCCGCCCCGGGCCGGGCCCTCCACCGCGCCCCGCGGCTTGCCGGACCGCCCGGCGGACTTGCGGCCGCCGTCCTCGGCCGCCCGGTTCCCGGCGGGGGCGCCGCCCGCGCGGCGGCTCAGCATCGCCCCGGACGCCATGTAGAGGACCACCGCCAGCCCCGCCAGCGCGACGCCCGCCCACTTGACCGGGCTGAAGGCGAGGTCGACGAAGAACTCGGTGACCCCGGTCAGCGCCGCCGCGAGCGGCACCAGCGACAGCGCGACCCCGCGCACGGCCGTGCCCGCGCCCCGACGGCGGTAGGCCCCCCAGCTGATGACCAGCCCCAGCACGGTCACCCCGAGGCTGATCGCGAAAATGGCTGCGTCGCTCATGCCGGCCCCTCACTCGTCACGGTGGTGCTCCTCCCATCGTCACACGTCCGGGGCCGGTTCCGATCCTCCCGGCGGACGGTTTGCCCCCAGGCGTCCCTCCTCCTCCGGCGGGACCCGTCCCCTGGGGACCGCCCCGCTGGTATCAGGGGCCGCTACCGCCTCCGATGCATCTCCCACCCACGGGACAAGACGGGCGAAAAGCGCATACCGGTGAATTTCCCGCAACGGTTGGGCGACGGGAGGCCCTCTCCGCCGCCCGGCGGGACGTCACGCTCCGCCGGCGAACGCGGGCAGCGACCGCAGCGTCGCGAGGCTCACCTCGCGCAGCGACGCGACCACCGTCCGCCCCGGCGCGGGCGGGATCGGCAGGACGTTCGGCACCGCCACCGTGACGCAGCCCGCCGCCTCCGCCGCCGCGACGCCGTTCGGGGAGTCCTCCAGGACGACGCACTCCCCCGGCGGGACGCCGAGCCGCGCGGCGGCCGTCAGGTACGGCTCGGGGTCGGGCTTGGTGCGCGACACCTCGTCGCCCGCGACGCTGAGCGCGAAGTGCTCGCGGCCGATCGCGTCCAGCACCGGCTCGATGAGCCGCCGGTGGCTGGAGGACACCAGCGCCGCCGGGACCCCGGCCGCGCGGACCTCGGCGAGCAGGTCCTTCGCGCCGGGCATCATCGGGACGCAGGCGCTGAGGCGCTCGACCATACCGTCCAGCATCCGCCTCCCGATCGCCTCGGGCGGGGCGTCCGAGCCCGTCAGCTCCAGCATGTACTCGACGGCGATGGCGAGCGAGCCGCCGACGAGCCGCTCCTGGTGGGCGGGGCTCCACTCGCCGCCGAGCCAGGCCATCACCTCGGACTCGACCTCCAGCCACACGCGCTCGGAGTCGATGAGCAGCCCGTCCATGTCGAACAGGACCGCCCGCAGGCCACCTCGAGTCACGTCACCCTTCCTTTCTGGGGGACGCCCCCCAGGCCCCCCGGATGGGAGCGCCATGATCCTCGCTTCGCTCCGGTCACGGTCCTTTCTGGGGGACGACCCCCAGACCCCCGGGACGGGAGCGCCCTGATCCTCGCTTCGCTCCGGTCACGGCGCTCCCTTTTGGACGCCGTGTGCAAAGAGGCGGTGACGGACGGGTCACCGGACCGATACCGTGCCACCAGTAAACTACTACCCGGTAAGGATCGGCATGAGCGCGTACCGCATCATCCTCGTCGGCACCGACGGCTCGGACTCCTCGTTCCGCGCCGTCGACCGGGCCGCCCAGCTCGCCGCCGCGACCGGCGCCACGCTCCTGCTCGCCAGCGCCTACAGCCCGATGCCGGAGCGGGAGCGGGCGAGCGCCGCCGACCGGCTCGGCGACCTGGCCTACAAGGTGCAGGGGTCCACGCCGGCCGACGACGCGCTGCGGGCCGCGCGGGAGCGGGCCGTCGCCGCGGGCGCGGGCGACATCGACCAGGTCGCGGTGGAGGGCGACGCCGTCGACGTCATCAGCAGGCTGGCGAAGGAGCGCGGCGCGGACCTCGTCGTCGTCGGGAACCGGGGGCTGAACAGCCTCGCCGGGCGGATCCTCGGGTCCGTCCCGGCGAACCTGTCGCATCGGTCCCCCTGCGACGTGCTGATCGCGCACACCACGCCGCGCGGGAGGTGACCCGGCGGGGTGTCCGCTCCGTGCCGTATTCCGCCGCGGGCGTAGCGCGCGGGCGTCTGGTCCGGCGGGGGTGGGGTAGGTCACCGTCAGGACGTAGGCTGACAGCCACCGATCATGAGCGGGGCCCCCGCCCCCGGGAATGACGGCCCCCGTCGGTGACGCTGTACCCAGGCGTCGAAAGGAGGCAGCGCGTGGTCGAGATCGAGAACCTGCCGGAACTGGTCGATCCGGTGCTCGTGGCCGCCTTTGAGGGATGGAACGACGCCGGGGAGGCCGCGAGCGGGGTCATCTCGCATCTGGAGGCCGCCTGGGAGGCCGTGCCGGTCGCCGAGCTCGACCCCGACGACTACTACGACTTCCAGGTCACCCGCCCGATCGTGGAGATGTCCGACGGCGAGACGCGCGGCATCACCTGGCCCACGACCCGCGTGTCGTGGGCGCGGCTGCCCGGCGGCAAGGACGTCGTCCTGCTGCACGGGATCGAGCCGAACATGCGGTGGCGGTCGTTCTGCCGCGAGCTGGTCGGGCTGATGCTGGAGCTGGACGTCCGCAACGTCGTGCTGCTGGGGGCGCTGCTCGCGGACGCGCCGCACACGCGTCCCGTGCCGGTGACCGGGGCCGCGTCCGAGGCGGGGCTGGTCAACACCCTGAACCTGGAGCCCGCCCGCTACGAGGGGCCGACCGGCATCCTCGGCGTCCTCCAGGACGCGTGCGCCAAGGCGGGGCTCGACACCGTGTCGCTGTGGGCGGCCGTGCCGCACTACGTCGCGCAGCCGCCGTCGCCGAAGGCGACGCTCGCGCTGCTGCGCCGCGTCGAGGACCTCCTGGACGTCACCGTCCCGCTGGGCGAGCTGCCCGAGGAGGCGCGGGCCTGGGAGAACGGCGTCAACGAGCTCGCCGAGGAGGACTCCGAGGTCGCCGAGTACGTCCGGACGCTGGAGGAGCAGAAGGACGCGACCGAGCTTCCCGAGGCGAGCGGCGACGCCATCGCCCGCGAGTTCGAGCGGTACCTGCGCCGCCGCGACCCCGGCTGACCTTCCCGGCGGCGGGCGTCCTCGCTGGCCGGCCGTGTATAGGGTGGCGGGCCTACCCTGACGGTTCACGTCAGGTCGGGACGGGCCACGCCAGCACGACGGGAACGGGGAGGAAGCGCCGGTGCCGGACGCACAGCCGCTGCGTGCGCACGACCCGCCGCGGCTCGGCCGCTACCGGCTGCTCGGACGGCTCGGCTCGGGCGCGCAGGGCACCGTCTACCTGGGCGAGGACGCGGACGGCGGGCACGTCGCGGTCAAGCTGCTGCGGGTCCAGTTCGACGACGACGCCACCGCGCGGGCCCGGTTCGTCCGGGAGGCGGAGGTCGCGAAGCAGGTCGCCCGGTTCTGCACCGCCCAGTTCCTGGACGCCGAGGTCGCCGGCGACACCCCGTACCTGGTCAGCGAGTACGTCCCCGGCGAGGCGCTGAACCGGGCCGTCGCGCGGGACGGGCCGCTCGCCGGCGGCGCGCTGGACCGGCTCGCCGTCAGCACCGCGAGCGCGCTCACCGCCATCCACCGCGCCGGGGTCGTGCACCGCGACCTGAAGCCGCACAACGTCCTGCTCGGCCCGGACGGCCCGCGCGTGATCGACTTCGGGCTGTCGCGGGTGCTGGACGCGGCGAGCGCCGTCAGCAGCCGCGCCGTCGGCACCCCCGCCTACATGGCGCCCGAGCAGGTGTCCGGGGAGGACGTCGGCGCCGCCGTCGACGTGTTCGCGTGGGGCGCGACGATCACGTTCGCGGCGACGGGCCGCCCGCCGTTCGGGTCCGACTCGATCCCGGCGGTGATGTACCGGGTGCTGCACCACGAGCCCGACCTCGGTCGGCTGGACGGCGAGCTGCGCGAGCTGGTCGGCGCGTCCCTCGCCAAGGACCCGGCGGCGCGGCCGACGGCGGCGCAGCTCCTGCTGCGGCTCGTCGGGCACGAGGACGCCTTCGACACGACCGCCGCGGCCGCCGCCCCGCCCGCGCCGCCCGCGCCGCCCGCGCCGCAGCCGCCGCCTCCCCCGCCCGAGGACGGCGGCGGCTCGGACACGCTGCCGCCCGCGCCCACCGAGACCTCCCCGGACACCGGACGCGACGGCCCCGGGGAGGCGCGGCGGCGCAGGCGGGGGCGCGCGGTCGCCGCCGCCGTCGCCGCGTTCGCCGCCGCCGCCCTCGCCGGAGCTGCCGGGTACATGCTGCTGGACCGTCCGCCCGACGCCCCTGCCGAGGCGGGCGGGCCGCAGGGCGAGGGGCGGGTGACCGTCCCCGGCACCGCCACGGCGTCGAAACCCTCTTCGGCACGGCCCAGTCCCGGTCGGTCAACGACGACGGCGCCGTCACGTCCGAGCCCGAGCGGAGGGACGCGCCCCGGCGGCGGGGGCGAGACCGGGCGGCCGCCGCCGTCCTCCGACCCGCCGCCGAAGCCGGTCGTGCTCGGCTCCCCCGACCCGGACCGCTACTGCGGGGCGCGCGACCGGAACGCCGTCTACCGGGTCAGCAAGTGGTACTGCGTGCCGCGGAACGGCGACATCGGCGTCGACACCCCGATCACGATGACGACGGTGTGCGCGTCGCAGTACGCGCCCGACGCGGAGGCGCGGCTGAACGGCGACGCCGCCACACCGTCCGACTGGGACTGCTACGTCCTGAAATGACCGGCCGGGGCTAGAGCGCGACGCCGAGGAGCGCGTCGACGACGGCTCTGACCTGCGACGGCGCCGCCTCGTCGGGCCCGTCGGCGGCGGCCCAGGCGTCGACGGCGGCGAGGGCGGCCGGGGCGTCCAGGTCGTCGGCGAGCCCGGCGCGGACGGCGTCGGCGACGGGCGCGGCGGGCGGGCCGGACGCCCTGCCCACGGCCGCGCGCCACCGGTCGAGCCGCGCGGCCGCCGCGTCGAGCCCCTCGTCCGTCCATTCCCAGTCGGCGCGGTAGTGGTGCGCGAGGAGCGCCAGCCGGATCGCCATCGGGTCGGTGCCGGACTTCCGCAGCTTCGACACGAACACGAGGTTGCCGCGCGACTTGGACATCTTCTCGCCGTCCAGCCCGACCATGCCCGCGTGGACGTAGGCGCGGGCGTGCGGGCGCTCGCCGGTGGCGACCTGGGCGTGGGACGCGCTCATCTCGTGGTGCGGGAACGCCAGGTCGGAGCCGCCGCCCTCCACGTCGAACGCCATCCCGAGGTACTCGATGGAGATCGCCGAGCATTCCACGTGCCAGCCGGGGCGGCCCTCCCCGAACGGCGACTCCCAGCCGGGCTCGCCGGGGCGCCGCGCCATCCACAGCATCGGGTCGAGCGGGTCGCGCTTGCCGTCGCGGTCCGGGTCGCCGCCGCGCTCGGCGAACAGCGGCGCCATCTCGTCCCGGGTGAGGCGGCTGACCTGCCCGAACGACGGGTCGGACGCGACGGGGAAGTACACGTCGCCGGCGAGCTCGTAGGCGGCGTCCCGGCCGCGCAGCTTCTCGATCATCTCGACGATCAGCGGGATGGCCTCGACCGCGCCGACGTAGTGGTCCGGCGGCAGGACGCGCAGCGCCGTCATGTCGTCGCGGAAGAGCTGGATCTCCCGGTCGGCGAGGACGCGCCAGTCCTGCCCGGTGTCGCGGGCACGTTCCAGCAGGGGGTCGTCGACGTCGGTGGCGTTCTGGACGTAGTGGACGCCGTGCCCGAGGTCCCGCCAGAAGCGGTTCACGAGATCGAACGCCAGATAGGTGTTCGCGTGGCCGAGGTGCGTCGCGTCGTAGGGGGTGATGCCGCACACGTACATGCGGGCGGTCGGGCCGGGCTCCGTCGGCCGGGTCGTCCCCGTCCCGGTGTCGTGGAGGCTGAGCGGCCTGGCCGCCGCTGGCAGCCCCGACGCGGGGAGGCTGGGGACTTCGGGTGCCGACCACGATCGCATATCGAAAGCTTAGCCATGCGCTCTCAGCGGGTTCGCGGCGAGATCGCACCAAGCGCCGCGTAGCGCCCGGCGTGCCGGGTTCAGCCGGACCGGACGCGCGGGTCGAGGACGGAGTACCCGATGTCCACCAGCAGGTTCGCGGCGATCACGAACAGCGTCACGGTCAGCGTCACCCCGATGATCACCGGGGTGTCGCCCGCCGCGATGGACTGGTAGACGAGCTGGCCGACGCCCTGCAGCCCGAACACCTTCTCGGTGACGACGGTGGAGCCGACGAGCGCGCCGAGGTCGACGCCGAACTGGGTGACGACCGGGGTCAGCGCCGCCCGCAGCCCGTGCCGCAGGACGACCCGCCGCTCCGGCAGCCCCTTGGCGCGGGCGGTGCGGACGTAGTCCTCGCCGAGGACGTCGAGCATCGCGCCGCGGGTGAGGCGGGTGTAGGTCGCGAGCATCAGCAGCGCCAGCGCGATCCACGGCAGGGTCATCCGGCGCAGGAAGTGCTCCTGCATCGGCGGGCCCGCCTCGAACAGGTGGAGGCCCGCCTGGCCGAGGCCCGTCGCAAAGGCGTACAGCAGCACGAGCGCCAGCACGAACGGCGGCGTGGACAGCCCGACCAGCACGAACACGGTGGCGGCGCGGTCCCACAGGGTGCGCGCGCGGGTGGCGCTCAGCACGCCGAGCGCGACGCCGCCCGCGGACCACAGGCACGCCGCGCCGCCGACGAGCCACAGCGTCGTCGGGAGCCGCTCGGCGATCAGCGCGGACACCGGCGTCCCGTTGACGTAGGAGTCGCCGAGGTCGCCGCGCAGCAGCCGCTCGGCGAACCGCCAGTACTGGACGAGGACGGGCCGGTCCAGCCCGAGGCCGCCGCGGATCCGGGCGAGGGTCTCGGCGGTCGCCCGCGGCCCGCCGATCACCCGCTCCACCGGGACGGGCGACACGTGCAGGAACACGAACACCAGCGTGGACACGAGCCACAGCACGGTGACCGAGTACAGCAGGCGGCGGAGGACGTGGCGCGGCACCGCCCCGGTCACCTCCCGCGCCGGGCCCGGCCGCCCGGGCCGAGCGCGTCGCGGATCCCGTCGCCGATCAGGTTGAACGACAGCGTCGTCAGCAGCAGCAGCGCCCCGGGGACGGCGAGCAGCCACCACGCCGTGCGGAACACGTCGCCGCCCTCCCCGAGCATCGACCCGAGGCTCGGCATCGGGGGCCGGACGCCCGCGCCGAGGAACGACAGCGTCGCCTCGAACCCGATCGCCGCCGGGATCTGCAGCGAGGTCAGCACGGTGACCTGGGCGGCCAGGTTCGGCAGGACGTCCGCCAGCATGATCCGCGCGTTGGACGACCCGGCCGCGCGGGCCGCGTCGATGAACTCCCGCCGCCGCAGCGCGAGGACCTGCCCGCGGATCACCCGCCCGAACGCCGCGAACGAGAAGAACGCGATCACCAGAGTGGTCATGGCGAGCCCCGCGCCCGCGGAGGACACCTGGAACGTCGTCGCCAGCGTGATCGCGACGAGCAGGTAGGGCAGCGCGAGCGTCATGTCCATCAGCCGGGCGAGAAGGGTGTCCGTGAGCCCCCCGGCGAACCCGGCGAGCGTCCCCGCGAGCGTTCCCGCCACGGACGCGAGGAGCGCCGCGCAGACCCCGACGACCAGGGAGATCCGGGTGCCGTAGGCGGCGCGGACGAGGACGTCGCGGCCGAGCTGGTCGGCGCCGAGCGGGAACTCCGCGCCGGGCCCGCGCGGCTGCCCGTCGACGTCGAGCCCGGTGGCCGGGAACGTGGCGTCGTAGGGGTGCCCGGTCAGGTGCGCCCACAGCGGCGCGAGCAGCGCGAACACCCCGACCGCGAACAGGACGGCGAGGGCGGCGACGGCGGCCCGGTCGCGGCGGAACCGCGTCCAGGCGATCTGCACCGGGGTGCGCCCCCGCACCGGCGGCGGCGCGGCGCCCCGTTCCGGCGACCGCGGTAAGACGGGGAGGACGTCGCCCTGCCCCCGTGCCCCACCTGCCATCCGCCGCACTCCCCGTCTGCCGATGACCGGGCGGTCCCCGCCGCCCCACGAAGATCGCGATGAGTAGCAAACCTAGCACCGAGCGTCACGCGCCCGCGCCCACTCGGCGGAAAACGGCTACAGCACGCGCGTCCAGGCCCCGGCGTCCCCGGGCGCGGCGGAGAAGTCGTACCGCACCCCGTCCCGCCCCAGAGCCACGAGACTGACGGAGGTGGTCCCCCAGACCCGCCCGTCCCCCAGGTCGAGCAGCGGAAGCAGCGCCCGATGATCCGCCCGAGGCAGCCCGCCCCCGTTCAGCAACGGCAGCCACTCCCCCCAAGCAACATCGACCGGGTCCCCAAACCCAGGTGAAGGCCGCCCCACAGCCTCCAGCCGAGGCCGGAAGTAATCAAGCCGCGCAGCCATGTAGGCGTCCTCAGTGGCCCCTTCGAGCTGCCCCTCCCCCTCAAGCCCACTGTTGACGATCATGTGGAGCCCGGCCCCCAGCTCCCGCTCGCTGACCTCGGCCCCGTCCCAACTCCACAGCCGAACCCGCCCAGGCTCAGCCACCAGCAGATGGAACGGATCGAACCCGCGAAGATCGAGCTCCCCCAACTTCCCCTCGGAAGCAGCGACCAGGGGCAGTTCCCCCCGCGAAACCCGAACCGCCTCATCAGCCAGCCGCCCCCGCCCGTTGAGCACGGTCGCGACCCGAGGCGCCCCGGGCTCCACAGCGAGCCAGGTCCCCCCGGCCCGCAGATCCCGCCCCCCGACGACCGAAGGCCGATCCCCCCAGTAAGCCCGAGGCGCCTCCCAGGACCGAGCAACGAACTCGTCTCGAACCCCCACAACCAGGACAGGCACCACAGACCCCGGATCAACATGAACGATCGCCGTACACATCCCCCAATTCCAACACCAGCGACATTTCCCCAACCCCCCGGGTCCCGCCGAGCCGAACGCCCTCCCCGGACGAAACCTCAGCCGGGGTCACGGGGTGGGCGGCCGGAGGCGCCCCAGCGCCGGAGGCCGCCCACCCCGCCGACGCAGGCGACCGCAGCGACGCGAAGGGCACCCGCACAGGCGCAAAAGACGGAAACAGCGGCGTGAGGATCGCCTGCGTCGCCCGGGGGGCGTGGGGGGTCGCCCCCCACACTAAAGGGGCGGCCAAGGGATGGCCGGCCAGTCCTCGGGCGGGTACGGGTGGATGCGGTGTTTGAGCATCAGTTCGACGCGCCGCCGGGTGGCGTCGACCTCGGCGGGGGTGAGGAGTTCGGAGAGGCGGGCGGCGAGGGGCCCGCCGCGCAGGGCGGCGTGGACGCGGCCGAGCGCGTCGAGGGCCTCGGGGGTGAGGGGTTTGCCGCGCCACTGCCACAGGACGGTCCTGAGCTTGTACTCGACGGAGAAGCACACGCCGTGGTCGCAGCCGTAGACGTGGCCGTCGCCGGGGGGCAGCAGGTGGCCGATCTTGCGGTCGGCGTTGTTGACGACGGCGTCGAAGACGGCCATGCGGCGGATGGCGTCGTCGTCGGAGCGCGACAGGCCGACGAGGTCGATGTCGGGGTCGGGTTCGACCCACAGCTGGACCATGCCGGGCCCGTAGGGGCCGTCGCGGTGGACGGTCGGCGGGACGGTCCCCCAGCCCATCGTCTTGGACACCTCGTAGGCGGCGACCTCCCGCTCGGCGAGGGTGCCGTCGGGGAAGTCCCAGAGGGGGCGCTCGCCGGCGACGGGCTTGTAGACGCAGGCGGCGGTGCGCCCGTCGTGCTCGATGGAGCAGTACAGGGTGGCGTTGGACGCCTGGACGAGCCGGCCTTCGACGCTGATCCGCCCGGCGGACAGCAGCCCCTCCGCGGCGGCGACGTCCCGGGGGTGCACGGGGCGTTCGGACGCGCCCTGCCCGGCGGCGTCGCCGGCGGGGGCCCGGTCGCGGGAGGACTGCGTCATGGCCTCATTCTCCCGGCCGCGCCGTCCATGATCCAGCACAACGGGTCGTCATCTCAGCCGAGGTATCCGTTCTGCCGGGGGCACACGTGGCCCTCGGCGTCGAGGGGCAGGCCGCACAGGGGGCAGGGCGGGCGCCCGGCGGCGACGACCTTCAGGGCGCGCTCGGCGAACGCGCGGGCCTGGGCGGCGCTGATCCGGACGCGGAGCACGGCGATGGCGGGGTCGTCCTCGCCGACCTCGGCCTCCTCCTCGGTCTCGGTGACCTCCTGCGCCTCGATGACGACCTGCTCGTCGTCGGGGTCCCAGGCGAGGGCCATGGTGCCGACCCGGAACTCCTCCTCGACGGGCTGGTCGAGCGGGCCGTCGTCGAGCAGCTCGGACGGCGTGACGGCGGGCACGGGGGCGTCGCCGCCGCTGCGCCGCAGCACCTCGTCCAGGAGCTCCTCCAGCCGTTCGGCCAGCAGCGTGACCTGGAACTTCTCCAGTCCGACGCTGGTGACCCGGCGGCCGGAGCGCGCCTGCAGGTAGAAGGCCCGGTCGCCGGGACGCCCGACGGCGCCGGCGACGAACCGCTCCGGCGGGTCGTAGGAGATGACGGGCATGACACCGACCCTACGCGCCGCCGCCGACGGGCGCGTCACCCGGCCCGAGTCCGGCTTTTCCGGCGCCCTCCCCCGGCGGTTCCGGAACGAGGGCGGCGACGTCGCCGCCGGTGTCGTTGACGCGGACGACGAACGGCCGCGTCTCGGTGTACCGGATGACGGTGAGCGACGCGGGGTCGGCCTGGATCCGCTGGAACTGGTCGAGGTGGAGGCCGAGCGCGTCCGCGACGACCGCCTTGATGATGTCGCCGTGGCTGCACACGGCGTAGAGGGCGTCGGGCCCGTGCTCGGCGGCGATCCGCTGGTTCCAGTCGCGGACGGCGGTGACGGCGCGGTGCTGCGCGCCCGCGAGCGACTCCCCGTCCTCGCCGGGGAACCGGACGGCGCTCGGGTGGGCCTGCACGACCCGCCACAGCGGCTCCTCTGCCAGCTCCTTGAGGGGGCGGCCGGTCCAGTCGCCGTAGCGGACCTCGCCGAACCGGTCGTCGGTCTCGACCTTCCCGGCGGGGCCCGTCCGGCCGGCGGCGACGGCCTCGGCGGTCTCGGCGCAGCGGTCGAGGGGGCTCGCGACGACGGCGGCGAGCGGCAGCGGCGCGAGGCGGGCGGCGAGGGCGGCGGCCTGCGCGCGGCCGCGCTCGTCGAGGCGGACGCCGGGCGTCCAGCCGGCCAGCACGGGGCCGGTCATCGCGGTCAGGCCGTGCCGCACCAGGAGAAGGGTGGTCACACCGGCCACTCTAAGAGATCACGGAACGTCCGGCACGGCCCGGGCGCGCCGCGGATGCGGGACAATGCGGGCTGTGATCGTGGACAAGGCCATCTACGCCGACGGGACCCGCCGCGACATCGAGGGCGACATCAGCGACGCCTTCGACCTCGCCCGCGAGGAGGGCGACTGCTTCGTCTGGATCGGGTTGTTCGAACCCGACGAGGAGGAGTTCGAGCTGGTCAAGGACGAGCTCCAGCTCCATCCGCTGGCCGCCGAGGACGCCGTGTCGGCGCACCAGCGGCCGAAGCTGGAGCGCTACGACGACACCCTGTTCATCGTGCTGAAGACGCTGACCTACATCGACGAGACGTCCGACATCGAGGTCGGCGAGATCATGGTGTTCCTCGGCCCCGACTTCGTCGTCACCGTGCGGCACGGCGCGGGGAACCCGCTCGGGCCCGTCCGCAAGCGGCTGGAGGACTCCCCCGAGATGCTCATGCACGGCGCGACGAGCGTGCTGTACGCGGTGTGCGACGAGGTCGTCGACCGGTACGGCATCGTCGCGCACGAGGTCGAGGTCGACATCATCGGGCTGGAGCGGGCCGTGTTCGACCCGTCCGCGCGCGACGTCACCGAGGACGTCTACTCCCTGAAACGGGAGGTGCTGGAGTTCCGCGGCGCGGAGGACCCGCTGGTCCCGGTGCTGACGGAGATCGTGAAGGGGCGGGTCGCCGAGTGCGGCTCGACCCGCGAGTACTTCCGCGACGTCCTCGACCACCTGCTACGCGTGGACGAGCAGGTCGACGCGCACAACGAGCTGCTCAACAGCGTCCTGACCGCGCATCTCGCGCTGCTCGGCAAGCGGCAGAACGAGGACATGCGGAAGATCTCCGCGTGGGCGGCGATCATCGCGGTGCCGACCGCGATCGCCGGGATCTACGGCATGAACTTCAACCAGATGCCCGAGCTCCACTGGAAGTACGGATACCCGCTGGTCATCGTGACGATGGCGGTCGCGTGCACGCTGCTGTTCCGCCGCCTCCGCAAGAGCGGCTGGCTCTAGTCCACGGCGTCGTGCGGGACGGTGTCGTGCGGGACGGTGTCGTGCGGGACGGCGTCGCGCGGCGCGGGTTCGGCGAGCAGGACGGCCCACAGGTGCGACTCGGCGCCCCGCGACTCCAGCCTGCGGCGCAGCCGCTCGACGCCGCCGCGGGTGGGCAGCGCCAGCCACAGCAGCAGCGGGTATCCGAGGACGAACCCGGCGGCGAACACCAGCTCGCTCTGCCCGGCGATCGAGAGAGGCATACCGAGCACGATCACGGCCTCGGCGAGCGCGAACCGCGCCAGCAGCGCCTGCCGGAACAGCGGCAGCGCCGCCGCGGCGGCGCGGCGTGGGTCGTCCTCCGGGGCCATCGGGCGCGGCGTGCGCGGCCCGGCCAGCGCGGCGGCCCCGGCGGCGGCGGCCAGCGGGGCGAACAGCCAGGGCGCCGGGTCGTCCGGGCCGCCGACGACGATCAGCGGCGTGATCGCCAGGATCAGCACCGGCGCGGCGGCGAGGACGAGCATCAGCAGGCGCATCCGGCCGAGCTCGGTGCGGCCGCGCAGGGACGCGAGGTAGCCGGGGTCGTCGCCCGGACCGGCGCCGAACGCGGGCGCCGCGCCCGGTCCGCCGCCGCCTTCCGGCGCGTCCGGGGAGTCCGTCGAAAAGGGAGGTGGCGCCATGGTCGCGCACCCTAGCGCGGCGGCGGGCGGCGGCAACAGCCGTCCCGCGGACCGCTACATTTGCCGCCTATGAAGGAGCGTCACCTCGGGCGGAGCGGGCTGCTGGTGTCCCGGCTGGGCCTCGGCACCATGACCTGGGGCCAGGACACCGAGCCGGACGAGGCCGCGGCGCAGCTCGTCGCGTTCGCCGAGGCGGGGGGCACGCTCGTGGACACCGCCGACGTGTACAACGACGGCGACAGCGAGCGGATCCTCGGGCACCTGCTGCGCGAGCTGGTCGACCGGGACGGCCTCGTCGTCGCCACCAAGGCCGCGATCAGGCCGAACGGGCGCTACGACGGGTCCCGGCGGCACCTGCTCCGCGCCCTCGACGCCTCCCTGGACCGCATGGACCTCGACCACGTCGACCTGTGGCAGCTCCACGTCTACGACCCGGCGACGCCGCTGGAGGAGACGCTGTCCGCGCTGGACGAGGCCGTCGCGTCCGGCCGGACGCGCTACGTCGGCGTGTCGAACTACGCGGGCTGGCAGGTGGCGAAGGCCGCCGCGTGGCAGCGCGCCTGGCCGGGCCGCGCGCCGGTCGTGTCCGCGCAGCAGGAGTACTCGCTGCTGAGCCGCGACATCGAGCGGGAGGTCGTGCCCGCCGCGCTGGACGCCGGGGCCGGGCTGCTGCCGTGGTCGCCGCTCGGGCGGGGCGTGCTCACCGGCAAGTACCGCACCGGCATCCCCGCCGGGTCGCGCGCCGCCGCCGCGCACTACGCCGAGTTCGTCAAGCCGTACCTGGACGAGGAGTGCTCCCGGATCGTCGAGTCGGTGGTGACCGCCGCCGAGGGCCTCGGCCGCTCCCCGCTCGCCGTCGCGCTCGCCTGGGTCCGCGACCGGCCGGGCGTCGCCGCGCCGATCGTCGGTGCGCGCACGGCGGCGCAGCTCGGCGTGATACTGGAGAGCGAGGACCTCACGCTGCCGCACGAGATCCGGGCGGCGCTGGACGACGTCTCCGACACCGCGACGGGAAGCCCGTGACCGACACACCCCGCCCCGCCCCTGGACCGGACGGCCCGTCTCACGCCGAGCGGGCGGCGCGCGCCGCCGAGGCGATGCGCGCCGCCGAGGCCGCCGCTGCCGCTCCCGGCAGAGCGCCGGAGCCGAAGCCGGAGGAGGACCGCGCGCCCGCCCCCCGGAACGGCGCGGCGGCGGCGCAGGACGGCCTTCCCGCCCTGGCCGAGCTGTTCGCCGCGACGGGCGTGCCCGCGCCGCTCGCGGCCCGCGCGGCCGCCCGCCTCGGCCCGGGCGCCGCCGGACGGCTCCGCGACGACCCGTGGCGGCTGCTGCGCGTCCCCGGCGTCGCGCCCCGGCAGGCCGACCACTTCGCCCGCGCCGTGCTCGGCGACGCCGCGCGGCCGGACGACCCGCGGCGCGGCCGGGCGCTCGTCCTGCACCTGCTGACGGAGGCGGCGCGCGGCGGCCACACGGTGACGCCCGTGGCGGACGTCGTGTCCGCGCTGGAGCGCGTGCGGGTCGGCGACCCGCGCCGGGCCGTCGAGGCGGCGCTGGACGAGGCGGACGTCCTCGCGCTCACCGAGGAGCCCGAGTTCGACGAGGAGTCCTTCGCCGAGGACGCCGAGCCGCCCGAGCCGGAGGAGACGCTCGGCCCCGCGCGGTGGGCGCTCGCCGAGGAGGCGGCGGCCGAGGGCTTCCAGCGGCTGACGCTCACCGCCGTCCCGCTGCTGGACGACGCGGCCCTCAAGGAACTGCGCGACGGCCTGCCCGAGGACCGCTCCCTCGCGCTCACCGCCGCGCTGCGCACCGGGGTGAGCGTCCTGCGCGGCACGCCCGGCGACCTGGAGCGCGCCGCGCTCGGCGTCGCCGCCGCGGCGGCCGGTCAGGGCCTGCGGGTCGCGGTCGCGACGCCCACCGACCGCGCCGCCGCCGACCTCGCCGCCGACCTCGCTGCCGACGCGGAAGGCGTGACGGTGGCGAGCCTGCACCGGCTGCTGGAGCCGCGCGACGACCCGTCCGCCGCGCCCGGCGCGGTCGTCTACGGGCGCGGCGAGCGGGAGCCCTTCGAGCTCGACCTGGTCGTCGTCGCGGACGCGGCGGCGCTCGACGTCGAGCTGTGCGCCGTGCTGGTCGAGGCGTGCCCCGACGGCGCCCACCTGGTGCTCTGCGCGGAGCCCGGCGCGCCGCCGCCCACCGGTCCCGGACGCCCGCTGGACGACCTTGAGGCGTCCGAGACCGTCCCGGTGGTGACGCTGGACGCGGCGCCGTCCGGCCCGGTGGGCGCGCTGACCGAGGCGGTGCGCGGCGGCGACCTCGCCGCCGTGGACGCCCCCGGACGCGAGGTCGTCATCGTCCCGGCCGAGAGCCCCGGCGAGGCCGTCCACCGGGCCGTGCAACTCGTCACCGACTCGATCCCCCGGGCGCTCGGCATCCCGGCGGAGGACGTCCAGATCGTGACGCCCGCCGCGGGCGGCGACGCGGGCGCGGGCGCGCTGAACGCGGCGCTCAAGGCCCGGCTGAACCCCGGCCCCGGACGGTTCGCCGGGCTCGACCCGGGCGACCGCGTCGTCGTCGCCGCGCCGCTCCCCTGCGCCCCCACCGGCGAGACCGGCGTCGTCACCGGCGGCGGACCGCACGGCCTGGACGTCGAATTCCCCGGCGGCGCGGCCGTCGTCGCTCCCGCCGACGCGGCGCGGCTCCGGCACGGCTGGGCGGTGCCGGTCGCGCTGGCGCGCGGGACGCGCCGTCCCGGCGTCGTCGCCGTCCTGACGCCGGACGGGCTGTCCCGGCCGCTCGTGGCCACGGCGTTCGGGCTGGCGCGGCGGCACCTGTCGGTCGTGCAGGCCGCCGGGCCCGCGCTGGCCAAGGCGGTCCGCGAGGAGGAGGCCCCCGGACGGCGCACCCGCCTGGCGAGACTCGTCGTGCGGTAACTCGTTGTGCGGTAGGGCGCCCGAGGGTCGCGGCGGAGTAAAGAAACCGCCGTGCCGTGGTTTACTCACCCCCTCTTATGGGACACGATGTCAACAAGGGTGAGGGACGGCATCGGGTGGAGGACCAACATGCCCCAGCGGCTCGTGCGGCTCGGTTCGGCGTCGGCGGCGGTCTCCGCCGGGGCGATCGTCCTGGTCATCTCCGCGGGCCCGGCCGACGCGGCCGCCGCGGAGATCTGCAAGAAGGGAACCGACCCGGCGAGCACGGTCGAGAACTGGAAGTGCAACCTCGGCAACCTGCGCGACGCGATTCTCCCGAAGAGCCCGGCCGCGCCGGCGCCCGCCCCGACCAGAACCGCGGGCACCGCGCCGAAGAAGACCTCGAAGACGACGCCGCACAAGCTGCCCGCGCGGACACCGTCCCGGCGGGCCGCGCCGCCCGGCGCTCCGGCGCCGTCCACGATGACCGACGCGCGCGGCCTGCGCCCTTACGGGGGCGCCGCGCCGCCGTCCGGGTCGCTCGTCCCGCCCGGCGCGCCGCCGGGCGTCCTGCCGTCGCCGGAGGTCGCCGACCCGGACGTCTACCAGACGTCCGGCACGCCGCGGACCCGGCTCATCTCCCCCGTCGCCGCCACCGAGGGCGGCACCGCCCGCACGCCGTGGGTCGCCGCGGCCGCCGGGGCGGCGGGCGCCGTCGCCGCGCTGCACCTCAGCGTCGCGGGCCGCGCCCTCCGCCGCCGCGCCGCCCCGGGGCGCCGCTGACGTCCCGGAGACGGCCGGTACCGGCGCGAAGACGAGAGGCCCCTCCCGCGCGGTGGGAGGGGCCTCTCCTCGCGTTCAGAGGCTCGTACGGCGCGTCAGAGGCTCACACGGCCGTGCTACATCGCCGGGGCGCCGACCGAGTGCAGGCCGCCGTCCACGTGGACGATCTCGCCCGTCGTCGCCGGGAACCAGTCCGACAGCAGCGCCACGCACGCGCGCGCCGTCGGCTCGCTGTTCTTGAGGTCCCAGCCGAGGGGCGCCGCCTGCGCCCAGATGTCCGTCAGCCCCTCGAAGCCGGGGATGCTCTTCGCCGCCATCGTGGCGAGCGGGCCCGCGGCGACGAGGTTCACCCGGATGCCCTGCGGCCCGAGGTACTTGGCGAGGTAGCGGGAGCACGACTCCAGCCCGGCCTTCGCCACGCCCATCCAGTCGTACACCGGCCACGCCTTGGAGGCGTCGAAGTCGAGCCCGACGACGGACCCGCCGTCCTTCATCAGCGGCAGGCACGCCATCGTCAGCGACTTCAGCGAGTACGTCGACGCGTGCACGGCGGTCGCGACGTCCTCCCACGGCGTCTCCAGGAACGTGCCGCCGAGCGCGGTCTGCGGCGCGAACGCGATCGCGTGGACGACGCCGTCCAGGTGGTCGAAGCCGTGCTCGCGCAGGTTCCCGGCGAGCGCGCCGAGCTGCTCGGAGTTCGTCACGTCCAGCTCGATCACCGGGGGCGGCGAGTCGGGCCCGGACGGCAGCCGCTTCGCCGTCCGCTGCGTCAGCGTCGGCCGCGGGTAGGCGGTCAGCGCCACCTCCGCACCCTGCTCCTGCGCGACCCGCGCGATGTGGAAGCCGATCGACGCGTCGGTGAGGACGCCGGTGACCAGGATCCGCTTGCCTTCGAGAATGCCCATGACCGTCAGTGCCCCAATCCCCGTCAGTGACCCATGCCGAGGCCGCCGTCCACCGGGATCACGGCCCCGGTGATGTAGGCGGCGTCCTCGCTCGCCACGAACCGCACCGCCTTCGCGATCTCTTCCGGCCGCGCGATCCGGCCGAGCGGCACCGCCGCGGTGATCGACTTCTGCTGGTCCTCGGTCAGGACCGCCGTCATGTCGGTGTCGACGAACCCCGGCGCGACCACGTTCACCGTGATGCCGCGCGAGCCGAGCTCGCGGGCGAGGGACCGGGCGAAGCCGACCAGGCCCGCCTTGGACGCGGCGTAGTTGGACTGCCCCGGCGAGCCCATCAGCCCCACGACCGAGGAGACCAGGACGATCCGTCCCGACCGCTTGCGCATCATGCCCTTCACGCCGCGCTTCGCGACCCGGTACGCGCCGGTGAGGTTCGTGTCCAGGACGGACATGAAGGTGTCCTCGCTCATGATGGCGAGGAGCGTGTCCTTGGTGATCCCGGCGTTGGCGACCAGCACCTCGACCGGGCCCTGCTCCGCCTCGACCTTCGCGAACGCGGCGTCGACGTCCTCGGCGCTGGTGACGTCGCACCGCACGCCGAACAGCCCCTCGGGGGGCTCGCCCGACCGGTAGGTGACGGCGACCGCGTCGCCCGCCGCGGCGAGCTCCCGGGCGATCGCGAGGCCGATGCCCCGGTTCCCCCCGGTCACGAGGACAGAGCGACTCATCACGACCCTCTCGTCTGCTGCACGTCCGTGCATTTCACCGACTGTTCCGCTGTGGCTGCGGGTCGACCCTAGCGGCACCGGGCGGCACTGCGGATGTACCGACCCGACAAGATCCGCGCACCCCGTTTGTTCAGGCCGCCGCGCGGTCTCACCCGCATGTCCCGCACGGTATCCCGCATGGGCGCGGCGGGTAGGTTGCCAAGGGTGCATGACATCGATCCAACCTTCCTCTCGCTGCCGCTCCGCGCGCTGGCGGACGCGGCCCTCGCCCGCGCCCGGGAGCTCGGCGCGGAGCACGCCGACTTCCGTCTCGAACGCATCCGCAGCCAGACCCTCAGGCTGCACGACGCCGCCCTGGAGACCGCCCTGGACGCCGACGACGTCGGCCTGTCGGTCCGGGTCGTCAAGGACGGCACATGGGGGTTCGCGGCGGGCATCGACCTCACCCCGGACGGCGCGGCCCGCGTCGCCGCGCGGGCCGTGGAGGTCGCCGCCGTCGCGAAGGCCGTCAACCGCGAGCCGATCGAGCTGGCCCCCGAGCCCGTCCACGGCGAGCGGACGTGGGTGTCGGCGTACGAGACCGACCCGTTCACCGTCCCGACCGCCGACAAGGTCGCGCTCCTCGCCGACTGGAGCCGCCGCCTGCTCGGCGACGACCGCGTCGACCACGTCGACGCGACCCTTCTCCAGGTCAAGGAGAACAAGTTCTACGCCGACCTCGCCGGGACGGTCACCACGCAGCAGCGCGTCCGGCTGCACCCGGTGGTGAACGCCGTCGGCATCTCCGGCGGCCTGTTCGACACGATGCGGACGCTCGCGCCGCCCGCCGGGTACGGGTGGGAGTGGCTGTCCGGCGCGCACTGGGACTGGGACGGCGAACTCGCCCGCATCCCCGAGCTGCTCGCCGAGAAGCTCGCCGCGCCGTCCGTGGACCCGGGCGTGTACGACGTGGTGGTCGACCCGTCCAACCTGTGGCTGACGATCCACGAGTCGATCGGGCACGCCACCGAGCTGGACCGGGCGCTCGGCTACGAGGCCGCCTACGCGGGGACGTCGTTCGCCACGCCCGACAAGCTCGGGAACCTCCAGTACGGCTCGAAGGTCATGAACGTCACCGGCGACCGCACCGCCGAGCACGGCCTCGCGACGATCGGGTACGACGACGAGGGCGTCCAGGCGCAGGCGTTCGACATCATCGCCGAGGGCCGGTTCACCGGGTACCAGACCGACCGGCGGATCGCGCGCCTCACCGGCGCCGACCGGTCCAACGGGTGCGCGTTCGCGGACTCGGCGTCCAGCATGCCGATCCAGCGGATGGCGAACGTGTCGCTGAAGCCCGCCGAGGGCGGGCCGTCCACCGACGAGCTGATCTCCGGCGTCGACCGCGGCATCTACATCCTGGGCGACAAGAGCTGGTCGATCGACATGCAGCGGTACAACTTCCAGTTCACCGGGCAGCGCTTCTACCGGATCGAGAACGGGCGCCTGGCCGGGCAGCTCCGCGACGTCGCCTACCAGGCGACCACCACCGACTTCTGGAACTCGATGGAGGCCGTCGGCGGGCCGCGGACGTACGTGCTCGGCGGCGCGTTCAACTGCGGGAAGGGACAGCCGGGGCAGGTCGCGCCGGTCAGCCACGGGTGCCCGTCCGCGCTGTTCCGCGGCGTCAACATCCTCAACGCCCTGAAGGAGGCCGGACAGTGAGCACGATCAGGCCGCAGGACGCCGTGGAGCGGGCCCTGGCGCTGTCCCGCGCGGACGAGTGCGTCGTCATCGCCGACGAGGCGAGCACCGCGAACCTGCGGTGGGCCGGGAACACGCTCACCACCAACGGCGTCACCCGCTCCAACCGCCTCACCGTCATCGCGCTGCGGCACACCGCGGGCGGCGTCGCCGCGGGCGTGGTGTCCCGGTCGGCGGTCGGCGCCGACGGGATCGAGGACCTCGTCCGCGCCGCCGAGGCCGACGCCGCCGGCAACGAGCCCGCCGAGGACGCCGCCCCGCTCGTCACCGCAGCCGCCTCCGCGAACTGGGACGACGACCCCGCCGAGACCGGCATCGGTGTGTTCGAGGGCGTCGCGCCCGCGCTCGGCGAGGCGTTCGCCGCGGCGAGCGCCGCCGACCGGCGCCTGTACGGGTTCGCCAACCACGAGCTGACCTCGACGTTCGTCGGCAGCTCCGGCGGGCTGCGGCTGCGGCACGACCAGCCGACCGGGCTGCTGGAGCTGAACGCCAAGGGCTCGGGCGGCTCGGCGTGGGCGGGCGTCGGCACCGCCGACTTCGCGGACGTGGACGTCCCCGCCCTCGCCGCCGACCTGTCCCGCCGCCTGGACTGGGGCGAGCGGCGCGTCGACCTGCCCGCCGGGCGGTACGAGACGGTCCTGCCGCCGTCCGCCGTCGCCGACCTGATGATCTACCTGTACTGGTCGGCGGGCGCGCAGGACGCGCAGGACGGGCGCACCGTGTTCAGCGCGCCCGGCGGCGGCACCCGGGTCGGCGCGAAGCTCGCGGACCTGCCCGTCACGCTGTCCAGCGACCCGGCCGCGCCCGGCCTGGAGTGCGCCCCGTTCGTGATCGCGCACGCGTCCAGCCGCGAGTCGTCGGTGTTCGACAACGGCCTCGCGCTCGGCCGCACCGACTGGATCGCGGACGGCGCGCTCGCCGCGCTCACCCAGACCCGGCACTCCGCCGAGCGCACCGGGCTGCCGCTCACCCCCGCCGTCGACAACCTGACGATGACCGGGCCGGACGGCGGCGCGTCGCTGGAGGACATGGTCGCCCGCACGGAGCGCGGGCTGCTGCTGACGTGCCTCTGGTACATCCGCGAGGTCGACTCGCAGAGCCTGCTGCTCACCGGCCTGACCCGCGACGGCGTGTACCTCGTCGAGGACGGCGAGGTCGTCGGGGCGGTGAACAACTTCCGGTTCAACGAGAGCCCGGTCGACCTGCTGTCCCGCCTCACCGAGGTCGGCTCGACGGGCCCGACGCTGCCGCGCGAGTGGTCGGACTACTTCACCCGCGCCGCGATGCCCGCCCTGCGCGTCCCCGACTTCAACATGTCGACGGTGTCACAGGCGTCCTGACGCCGCTCCCGCGGCCCGGCCCGGCTCCGTGCACGCCGGGGCGGGCCGCGGGGCGCTCGGGCGTCCTCAGCGCCCGCGCAGGGGGGTGGGCGGCGGGCCGGTCAGGTGTCTTCGAGGCGGAAGCCGACCTTGAGGGTCACCTGGAAGTGGGCGACCTCGCCGTCCTCGATGTGGCCGCGGACCTCCTTCACCTCGAACCAGTCCAGGTGGCGGATCGTCTCCGAGGCCCGCCGGATCCCGTTGCGGACGGCGGTCTCGACCGACTCCGGCGAGGTCCCGACGATCTCCGTCACCCGGTACGTGCGATCGGTCATGGCGTTCCTCCCATGTCTTGACCCGTACTCCTGTCGCCAGTCGGACGCCTTGGGCTTACCGTGGAAACGTGAGGGTCAATCACCACCATCACCGCGAGCCGGCGGTCTACACGGTCACCGACGCTCCCCGCCCCATGTCGGAGGACATCGGCCACCGCCAGCGCCGGTACCTGATGTCGATGGCGGTGCGGACCGGCTGCTTCGTCGGCGCGATCCTCGCCGCCGTGGCGGGCGCGCCGGTCTGGCTGGTGATCCTTCTCGTGGTCGGCGCGCTCTTCCTGCCCTACGTCGCGGTGATCGTCGCGAACGGCGGACGCGAGCCGACGGCCTCGGCGTCCTTCGGCGACGCCGCGGGACGGGACGAGGCGCGCGAACAGAAGCCGGTTTCCGGACAGCGACCGGAAATCGGGTCGTGACATTCTCTTGACTAACCGCGGGGGGTTTCGGTGTACGATTTGTACCGGCGCTCTGGTCCCCCGTCGGAGCGCCCGTGCCGGTGTTCCGGGCCCCCGTCGGAACACCGATGATGCGGCGCCGGGTGGATTGCCCCCGTATCCACCCGGCGCCGCTTTTCAATGTCCGGGGCCTTCTCCTGGGTCTTTCGCGAGAAGCCGATGACCCGCGCGTGACCCGCAGACGCCCGCACCCGGCCCCGACCGGCCCGTCCGCGGCGCCCCGGCCCCGCGACTCCCGGCCATAGGCACATCCGGGCGGGAAGACAACCCCCGGCGGTGGCCTGGTCCGGCCAGAGGCCGAAACCCGGGGGAGGCGAACTTTTCCTCCTTCGCACTCGTGCGGCGTCCGCGCCGATCCGAACCGGGCCCCGGTGCGTACTGCTGGACGCGACACACCCCACCGTCCCCACGCCGGGGGAGGTCCCCGTGAAGCCAGGATTCCGCCTGGACGACCGCTACCGCATGGGCCGCCGTCTCGGGCGGCCCGGCCCGGCGGAGGTGTGGGCGGCGCGCGACGAGCTGCTCGCCCGGAGCGTCGCCGTCACCCTCGTCTCCGTCCCGCGGACGCGGCGGGACCTGCGGCGGCGGCTCGGGGACGCCGCCCGCGCCGCCGCCTCCCTCGAACACCCCGCCGTCGTCACCACCTACGACTACGGCGAGGCGGAGGGCGACGACCGCGACGCGCTCGTCTACACCGTGACGGAGTTCCTGGACGGCGAGTCCCTGGCCGCGCGCCTCGCGGGGGGCCGTCCGCCCGTCTGGGAGGCCGTGAGCGTCTGCGCGCAGGTCGCCGACGCCCTGACCGCCGTCCACGCCTGCGGGATCGCACACGGCGATCTGAGGGCCGCGCAGGTGTTCCTCACCGCGGACGGGGTGAGGCTCCTCGGCCTCGGCCTCTCCGGCGCCGTCGCGGACGCCGCCGACGAGGCCGGACCCGAGCCGGACACCGCTGCGGACGGGCCGCCGACGGAGCCGATCGCGCCCGGCCAGGCGGCGGACGTCCGCGCGCTCGGCCTGCTGCTCGCCGAGTGCCTGACCGGCGATCCGGAGGCCGGACCCGGTTCGGCCGCGGCGGCCGGGGTCCCCGCCGACCTGGTCGAGCTGGCCGGGCGCTGCCGCGCCGCCGACCCGGAGGAGCGCCCGGCGGCGGCCGAGGCGGCCCGCGCCCTCGCCCTGGGCGCGGCGCGGACGGCGCGGCCGGTCCCGGACGCGTCCCGCTCCCCCGCCGCGCGCGGGTCGCGGTGGCGCGGGCTCGGCCGGACGCGCCGCGCGCTGCTCCTCGGCGGCGGCGCGGCGGCGGCGCTGGCGCTGGTCCTCGCTCCGCTCGCGGTGATCGTCCCGTCGCTGCCGGACTCGCCGCGCGGGGTGGCCCTGACGCCGCCGCCGGGCGGCGCCACCGCCGTCCCGCCGACCGTCCCGCCGTCGGCCCCCTCGTCGGCCCCCTCGTCCGCCGCGCCTTCCGCCGAGCCTTCCGCTCCGGTGACCCGGTCGCCGGTTCCGCCCGCGCCGCCGTCGCCCATGGCCGTCCCGGCGGGGACGCGCGCGGCGGCGGTGAACGCGCTCGTCCGGCTGCGGCGCGCGATCGACGTGGGCATCGCCGCGGGCGAGGTCGGGGCGCGGTTCGGCGGCGACTTCGCCACCCTGGTCACGACGCTGCTGAACCAGGTGGACGGCGGCGAGAAGGTGAGCCTCGGCCCCCGCGTCGCGGAACTGCGCGCGGCCCTCGCCGGACGCGCCCCCGGCGACGTGGCGCCGGACCGCGCCGCACGCCTCACCCGGCTGCTCGCCGAAGTCCCCGCAGGTCCCTGACCGGCCGCGGGGACGGGCCTCGCTGAGACGAACATCACAGGCGGCGAGACGACCTCGAAGGCGCCTCACCGCGCCCACCTGATCCGTATTTGATTCTAGAATTCTGTTCGGGCTAGGTTGGCGACCCGTCGGGTCAGGCACTGAAAGGGGCACCGCGTGCGCCGCACCCTGTTCAACGAGGACCACGAGGCGTTCCGGGCGATGATCAGGTCGTTCGTCGAGGCCGAGGTCGTGCCCGTGTACGGCGAGTGGGAGGACGCCGGGCACCCGCCGCGCGACTTCTACCGCAAGCTCGGGGAGCTCGGCGTGCTCGGCGTGCAGGTGCCCGAGGAGTACGGCGGCGGGGGCGAGACCAGCTTCAAGTACCAGGCGGTCGTGTCCGAGGAGTGCGCCCGCGCCGGGGTGAGCTTCGGCGGCTACGGGGTGCACGTCAACCTCGTCCTGCCCTACTTGCTCAAGTACGGCTCGGAGGAGCAGAAGAAGCGGTGGCTGCCGCCGTTCGCGTCCGGCGAGATGATGACGGCGATCGCGATGACCGAGCCCGGCACCGGGTCCGACCTCGCCGGGATGAGGACGACCGCGCGGCTCGACGGCGACCACTACGTCCTGAACGGCGCGAAGACGTTCATCACCGGGGGCGTCCTCGCCGACCGGGTGCTCGTCGTCGCGCGCACCTCGCCCGCCGGGCCGGAGAACCGCCGGGCCGGGCTGTCGATCCTCGCGGTCGACACGAAGAGCGAGGGCTACGCCGTCGGACGCAAGCTGGAGAAGATCGGGCTCCGCAGCTCCGACACCGCCGAGCTGTCGTTCACCGACGTGCGCGTCCCGGTCGAGGACCTCCTCGGCGAGGAGGGGCGCGGCTTCGAGTACCTCACCCACAACCTGGCCGAGGAGCGGCTCGGCATCGCGACCAGCTCGTACGCGTCCGCGGCGGCGGCCGTGGAGTTCGCCCGCAAGTACGTCCAGGAGCGGACCGTCTTCGGCAAGACGGTGTCGTCCTTCCAGAACACCAAGTTCGTCCTCGCCGAATGCGCCACCGAGGTGGAGGCGGCCCGCTCACTCGTGGACCGCTGCATCGAGGCCCTGGACGCCGGGGAGCTCACCCCCGCCGACGCCGCCGTGTGCAAGCTGTTCTGCACGGAGGTGCAGGGACGGGTCGTCGACAAGTGCCTCCAGCTGCACGGCGGCTACGGCTACATGCTGGAGTACCCGATCGCGCGCTTGTACGCGGACGCCCGCGTCACCCGCATCTACGGCGGCACCAGCGAGGTGCTCAAGACCATCATCGCCAAGGACCTCCAGGTCTGACGGGGCTTCCCCGGCTGACGGTCAGTAGCAGCGGGCGGCGGCGAGCTGCCGTGACAGGACGCCCGGCGCGTCCACCAGGGACGGGCCGTACCAGGTCAGGTACCGGCCGTTGACGAGCGCTACGTCGAGGCCGGGGAACGACTCGGGGCCGTCGTCCGCGGTGAAGCGGTAGGGCTCGTCCGGCAGGACGACGAGGTCCGCGCCCGCCGCGTTCAGCTCGTCCAGCGGGACCTTCGGGTAGCGCTCGGCGTGTTCCGCGTACACGTTGGACACCCCCAGCCGGGACAGCACGTCGCCGGTGAACGTGTCGCGCCCGACCACCATCCACGGCCGCCGCCACACCGGGACGACGGCCGCGCGCCGCCCGTCCGGCGTCACGTCCGACCAGGCGCGGGACGCCTCGTCCAGCCAGCCGGGCACCGGCACCCGGCACGCCTCTTCGAGGACGCGGCGCAGCGACGCCAGGGCCTCGTCCACGGTGCGGATCTCGGTCATCCACACCGGGACGCCCGCCGCCCGCAGCGCCGCCACGTCCGACGGACGGTTCTCCTCGGTGTTGCCGAGCACGACGTCCGGGCGCAGTTCCACGATGCGCTCCACGTCGGGATTCTTCGTGCCCCTCACCCTCGGCACGTCCAGCCCCGCCGTGTGCGTGCACCAGTCGGTCGCGCCCGCCAGGAGACCGGGCGCGGTGACCGCGACAGTCTCCGTCAGCGACGGCACGATCGACACGACCCGCCGCACCCGCTCCGGCACAGGAACCGGAACACCGGTGTCGTCAACACCAAACGTCATACGCGTTCCCTATGGGGGCGATGCCCCACGCCCCCCGGTTCGCTCCGCTCATACGTTGCGGCGGTACTGCCCGCCCACCTCGAAGAAGGCGTCGGTGATCTGCTGGAGGCTGCACACGCGGGCCGCGTCCATCAGGACGCCGAACACGTTCTCGCCGGAGCGGGCCGCGTCCTTCAGCCGGGCGAGCGCGTCCTCGGACTCCCCGGCGTGCGTCCGCTGGTAGGCGTGCACGCGGTCGAGCTGGGAGCGCTTCTCGTCCTCGGTGGCGCGGGCCAGCTCGATCGTGTCCGGCGTGCCGTCCCCGGCGCCGGGGGCGCGGAACGTGTTGACGCCGACGATCGGCAGGGAGCCGTCGTGCTTGCGCTGCTCGTACAGCATCGACTCGTCCTGGATGCGGCCGCGCTGGTAGCCGGTCTCCATCGCGCCGAGCACGCCGCCGCGCTCGCTGATGCGGTCGAACTCGGCGAGGACGGCCTCCTCCACCAGGTCGGTCAGGTCGTCGATGATGAACGACCCCTGCAGGGGGTTCTCGTTCATCGCGAGGCCCCACTCGCGGTTGATGATGAGCTGAATGGCGAGGGCCCGCCTCACCGACTCGGCCGTCGGGGTCGTGACGGCCTCGTCGTAGGCGTTGGTGTGCAGGCTGTTGCAGTTGTCGTAGATGGCGATGAGGGCCTGGAGCGTCGTGCGGATGTCGTTGAAGTCCATCTCCTGCGCGTGCAGGGAACGGCCGGACGTCTGCACGTGGTACTTGAGCTTCTGGCTGCGCTCGTTGGCGCCGTACCGGTCGCGCATAGCCACGGCCCAGATGCGGCGGGCGACACGTCCGAGGACGCTGTACTCCGGGTCCATCCCGTTGGAGAAGAAGAACGACAGGTTGGGCGCGAAGTCGTCGACGTCCATTCCGCGCGCCAGGTACGACTCGACGTAGGTGAACCCGTTCGCGAGGGTGAACGCGAGCTGGCTGATGGGGTTCGCCCCGGCCTCCGCGATGTGGTACCCGGAGATCGACACCGAATAGAAATTGCGGACCTTGTTGGCGATGAACCATTCCTGGATGTCGCCCATCATCCGCAGTGAGAACTCGGTGGAGAAGATGCAGGTGTTCTGGCCCTGGTCCTCTTTGAGGATGTCGGCCTGGACGGTCCCGCGCACGGTCGACAGCACCCGCGCCCGGACGGCGGCGGCCTCCTCCTCGGTCGGCTCCCGCCCGTGCTCCTCGTAGAAGGCGTCCAACCCCTGGTCGATGGCGGTGTTGAGGAAGAACGCCAGGATCGTGGGCGCGGGGCCGTTGATGGTCATCGACACCGACGTCGTCGGCGAGGAGAGGTCGAACCCGTCGTAGAGGGCCTTCATGTCGTCGAGCGTGGCGATCGACACGCCGGACGTGCCGACCTTGCCGTACACGTCGGGACGCTCGTCCGGGTCGCGCCCGTACAGCGTCACCGAGTCGAACGCGGTGGACAGCCGCGTCGCGGGCTGCCCCTCCGACAGCAGCTTGAAGCGGCGGTTGGTGCGGAACGGGTCGCCCTCGCCCGCGAACATGCGCGCCGGGTCCTCGTTGTCGCGCTTGAAGGGGAACACCCCGGCGGTGAAGGGGAACCGTCCGGGCAGGTTCTCGTTGCGGAGGAACCGCAGCAGCTCGCCGTGGTCGGTGAAGCGCGGCAGCGCGACGCGCGGGATCCGGCTGCCGGACAGCGACTCGCGGGTCAGCCTGGTGTGCAGCTCCTTGTCGCGGATCCGGACGACCTGCTCGTCGCCCGAGTACGCCTCGACGACGGCGGGCCACTCGTCGAGCAGCGCGGCGTTCGCCGGGGCGACGTCGCGGCGGGCCTTCTCCAGCAGCGCCTCGACCTCGGCGCCGTCGGTCAGTTCGGCGCGCACGTCGTCCAGCCGCTGGACGCGCCGCACCGCCGCCATCTGCGCGACCGTGTCGGCGTGGTAGCCGCGGACCGTCTCGGCGATGTCGGACAGGTACCGCACCCGGCCCGGCGGGATGACGGTCGCCGCGCTGGTCGAGACCTTCGTCGCGACCGCCGGCAGGACGCCGTCCGCCAACGGGAGGCCGTGCTCGGCGAGGAGCCCGCCGAGGTGCTGGTAGAGCGCGGTCACGCCGTCGTCGTTGAACGTGGCGGCGCTGGTCCCGAACACGGGCATGTCGTCGGGCTTCTTGCCGAACGCCTCCCGGTTGCGGACGAGCTGGCGCCCCACGTCGCGCAGCGCGTCGGCCGCGCCGCGCCGCTCGAACTTGTTGATCGCGACCACGTCGGCGAAGTCGAGCATGTCGATCTTCTCCAGCTGGGACGCGGCGCCGAACTCGGGCGTCATCACGTACAGCGACACGTCCACCAGCGGGACGATCGCCGCGTCCCCCTGCCCGATGCCGGGCGTCTCCAGGATGACGAGGTCGTACCCGGCGGCCTTGCAGGCGTTGACGATGTCCTCGATGTTCTCGGGCAGCTCGCGCGCGCCGCGGGTGGCGAGGGAGCGGAAGAAAACGCGGTCGCCGTCCAGGGAGTTCATCCGGATCCGGTCGCCGAGCAGCGCGCCGCCGCCGCGCCGCCGCGTCGGGTCGACGGCGATGACCGCGACGCGCAGCTCGTCCCGCTGGTCGACGCGCAGCCGCCGCACCAGCTCGTCGGTGAGGGACGACTTGCCGGACCCGCCCGTCCCGGTGATGCCGAGCACGGGGACGCTCCGCCGCCCGGCCGCCTCCGCGAGCAGCGCGCGGTCGGCGTCGGGGAGCTTGCCGGCCTGGAGGCAGGTGATCGCGCGGGCGAGGGCGCGCCGCTCCCCCGCGACGACCTGGTCCGCCGGGACGGGCTCGGCGGCGAGGTCGACGTCGCACTCCCGCACCAGCTCGTTGATCATGCCGGGCAGGCCGAGCCGCTGGCCGTCCTCGGGCGAGAAGATCCGCACCCCGGCGCCGGACAGCCGCGCGATCTCCTCGTGGACGATCACCCCGCCGCCCCCGCCGAACACCTTCACGTGCTCGGCGCCCGCCTCCTTCAGGCTGCGCGACAGGTACTCGAAGTACTCGACGTGCCCGCCCTGGTAGGAGCTGATCGCGACGCCCTGCGCGTCCTCCTCCAGGACGGCGTCGACCACCTCGCGGACCGCGCGGTCGTGCCCGAGGTGCACGACCTCGGCGCCCTGCGACTGAAGGATGCGGCGCATGATGTTGATCGCCGCGTCGTGGCCGTCGAACAGCGCCGCCGCCGTCACGAACCGCACCGGGTGCTCCGGCGCGTGCAGGTCCCCCGTCACCGTCTCCACCTCGACCCTTGGACATCCAATATTTGGAAGTTAAAATAGTTTGCGTGCGCCACCAGGTCAAGACCACATACGGTGGGGCGGTGCCCGACACCCCCGACCCGATCGCCGAAGCCCACCGCCAGTGGAGCGCCCGCTGGCCCGAGCACGCCGACCACATGGCCGCCGTCACCTCGGTGATGCGGGCGCAGCAGCTCCTGCTGAGCCGGATCGAGGCCGTCCTCAAGCCGTACGGGCTGACGTTCGCCGCCTACGAGGCGCTGCGGCTGCTCGCCTTCGCCCGCACCGGAACGCTCCCGATGGGCAAGATGGGCACCCGGCTCATGGTGCATCCCGCGTCCGTCACCAACGTGATCGGACGGCTGGAGCAGCGCGGACTCGTCGCCAGGCGGTCCTGGCCGGACGACCGGCGGGTCGTCCTCGCCAGCATCACCCCGGCCGGGCGCGAGCTGGCCGAGGAGGCGACGCTCGCGCTGAACGAGTCCGGGTTCGGCATCCCCGACCTGCCCGCCGAGCAGGCCGCCGACATCACCACCGCGCTCCGCGCCGTCCGCGTCTCCGCCGGCGACCTCGACTGACGTCCCGCCCCGCGGGCTTCGGGCGTTCCCGGGCTCCCCCTGCCCGGTCGTCCGGAAACGGATCCCATATCCTGCGGATCACACGACGGCGTGGGCGAGGAGGCCCGATGGCGGATTCGCAGGCGATGACGTACGGCGGCTATCTGCGGCTCGATGATCTCCTGGACTGCCAGGAGCCGAAGACCGCGGCCCACGACGAGATGCTGTTCGTGATCATTCATCAGGTCTACGAGCTGTGGTTCAAGCAGATCCTGCACGAGGCGGCCCTCCTGCAGCGCCGCCTTGAGGACGGCAACAGCGCCGGGTCGCTGCACACCGCGCGCCGCATCGCCAAGATCCTCAAGACGGTGGTCGGGCAGCTCGACGTCCTGGAGACGATGACGCCCCGCCAGTTCGCCGCGTTCCGGGACGTCCTCGGCAGCTCCAGCGGGTTCCAGAGCGAGCAGTTCCGGGAGATCGAGGCCGTCCTCGGGCGGCGCTCCTTCCCCGCCTCCGACCTGCGCGGCGACGAGCGGCTCCAGGCGGCGGTGGCGCGCCCGTCCATGTTCGACTCGCTGCTGCGCTACCTCGCCAAGCACGGGTACGAGGTGCCGCCCGAGGTCATCGAACGCGACACGTCCCAGCCGTGGGAGCCGGACGAGTCGGTGCAGAAGGCGCTCCTCGCCGTCTACGCGGACGAGTCGAGCCCCGCCGCCGAGGTGTGCGAGGGCCTCGTCGACGTCGACGAGGGCGTCCAGGAGTGGCGGTACCGGCACCTGAAGATGGTGGAGCGGACGATCGGCGCGAAGCTCGGCACCGGCGGCTCGGCGGGCGCCGACTACCTGCGCCGCACCCTGTTCGCGCCCGCGTTCCCGGACCTGTGGGAGGTCCGCTCCCGGACCGAGGAGGCCCCCGTCCATGGCGCGTGACGGCTCCGCCCGCGAGCCCGGCGGCGAGCGGGTCGCGATCGTCGGCGCGGGCCTCGCGGGCTGCCTGCTCGCGGTGCTGCTCGGCCGGCGGGGCGTCCCGGTGACGGTGTACGAGCGGCGCCCCGACCCGCGGATCGCCGGCGCCGAGCGCGGCCGGTCGATCAACCTCGCGATCTCCGCGCGCGGCCTCGCCGCGCTGGAGCAGGTCGGCCTGCGCGACCACGCGCTCAAGCAGGCGCTGCCCATGCACGGGCGGATGGTTCACCCGGCGCGCGGCGCGCAGAACTTCCAGCCCTACAGCGCGGACGGCGAGCGCGCCATCAACTCCATCAGCCGCGGCGAGCTGAACCGGGCCCTGCTGGAGGCCGCGGACGGCACGCCCGGCGTGACGCTGCGGTTCTCCCAGCGGGTCGCCGGCGTCGACGTCGACGCGGGCATGGTTCTCCTGGAGGGGGCCAACCCCGAGCCCGCGGACGTCGTCCTGGCCGGGGACGGGGCGTACAGCGCCGTCCGCCGCTCCCTCCATCTGGACGAGGACGCCGACTTCCTGGCGCACGGGTACAAGGAGCTGACGATCCCGCCGCGGGACGGCGGGTTCGCGCTCGACCCGGACGCGCTGCACATCTGGCCGCGCGGCACGTCCATGATGATCGCGCTGCCGAACCTCGACCGGTCGTTCACCTGCACCCTGTTCTGGGACAAGGACGACTTCGCCGCGCTCGACACGCCGGAGAAGGTCACGGCGCGCTTCGAGGACGAGTACCCGGACGTCGCGGGCCTGATCCCGGACCTCGCCGACGACTTCGCGCACAACCCGGTCGGGTCGCTCGTCACCGTCCGGTGCTGGCCGTGGACGCGGTACGGCGACGGCGCGGTCGTGGCGCTGCTCGGGGACGCGGCGCACGCGATCGTCCCGTTCTTCGGGCAGGGCGCCAACTGCGCGTTCGAGGACTGCATCGAGATCGACCGGTGCCTCACCGAGACCGGCGGCGACTGGGCCCGCGCCCTGTCGCTCTACCAGGAGCGGCGCAAGGCCAACACCGACGCGATCGCCGAGATGGCGCTGGACAACTTCGTCGAGATGCGCGACCGCGTCTCGTCCCGGGTGTACCGGGCGAAGCAGGCGGCGACGCACGCGCTGGAGCGGCGGCTCGCGGGCCGGTACGTGTCCCGGTACGAGCTGGTGTCGTTCTCGACCGTCCCGTACGCGGAGATCCCGGCGCGGATCCGGCGGCAGAACCGCGTCCTCGGCCTGGCCGTCGCGGGCGCGGCGGGCGCGCTCGGGCTGGCGGGCCTGCTGCGCCGCCGGAGGTCCTGACGAGGGGGCCGGCGGAAGGGACTAGCGGGCGGCGCGGCGGGTCGCGAGCAGGTCGGCGACGGCCGCGGCCAGCGCCGCCAGCACGAACCCGAGGATCACGATCAGGCCGTGCCGGAACGAGGCGGCCCAGTCGCCGCGCGTCCCGGCGAGGGCGGCGAAGAACACCGACCCGACCGCGGCGATGCCCGTCGCGGTCCCGACCCGCTGCCCGGTCTGCAGGACGCCCGCCGCGCTGCCGCCCTCGGTGTAGTGCACCTCCGACAGCGTGATCGTCTGGTTGGGCGCGATGACGAGGCCGCTGCCGAGCCCCGCGAGGAGCAGCGGGCCCGCCGTCGCCCACGCCACGCCCCGGCCGGGCACCAGCTCGACCGCGACCCACGCGGCGGCGAGCCCGACAACGACGATGACGAGCCCGGCGGCGACGAGCGGGCGGCCGAACCGCGCGACGACCCGTCCCCCGGCGGCGGACGCGACGCCCGACCCGACCGCGAACGGCGTGATCGCGAGGCCCGCCTCCAGCGCGCTGTAGTGGAGGCCGTTCTGCAGGTAGAGGGTGAAGATGAAGAAGATCGCGGTGAACCCGGCAAAGTACAGCAGCGCGATCGCCGTGCCGAGCGCGTAGGAGCGCAGCCGGAACAGGGCGAGGTCGACCATGGGCGTCGCGGCGCGCCGCTCCCACGCGGTGAACAGGGCGATCAGCACGGCGCCCGCGAGGATCAGCAGCCACTTCAGGTCGCTGTGCCAGCTCTGCTCCTGCACAAGCGGCAGAAGGACGCACACCACGCCCGCGCCGAGCAGCAGGACGCCGAGCGGGTCAAGGCCCTGCCGCTCCCCGTAGACGGGGGCGGGCAGCAGCCGCCACGCCAGCACCAGCGCGATCACGCCGACCGGGACGTTGACGTAGAACACCCAGCGCCAGCCCTCGGCCGGGCCCGCGACCGCGATCAGACCGCCGCCGAGCAGCGGCCCGACGGCGGTCGCGATGCCGATGACGGCGCCGAGCGCGCCGAACGCCCGGCCCCGCTCCGCGCCCCGGAACAGCTGCTGGATCAGCCCCGCGACCTGCGGGTTCAGGATGCCGCCCGCGACGCCCTGGACGAGCCGCGCCAGCACCAGGAACAGGATCGTCGGCGCGATCCCGGCCGCGGCGCTCGCCAGCGTGAACAGCGCAAGCCCGGCCATGAACACGGCGCGGCGGCTGCGCGCGTCGCCGAGCCGCCCGGACGGCACCAGGACGAGGCCGAACGTCAGCGCGTACCCGGACAGGATCCACTGGAGCTGCGCGTCGGAGGCGTCCAGGCCGTCCCGGATCGACGGCAGCGCGACGTTGACGATGCTGACGTCCAGCAGCGTCATGAACGCGGCCACGAGGCAGACAGACAGCGCCTGCCAGCGCCGCCGCCGCGTCTCGCGCTCGTCGGAGTCGGTCGCCTCGGTCGGCACGGCAGGCTCCTTTCCGGCGATCACGGGGACGAAACGCCGGGGCGCGCGACCGTGTCCGGACGTGCTGTGGAACAGTTGCGCCATGCCCGACTCCGGCCAGGGGGCCGTCCCCGACGAGACGCAGCGCGACGAGATGCAATGCTCGGCGAAGGGCTGCCGCGCGGACGCCGTGTGGGCGCTGCGCTGGAACAACCCGAAGATCCACACGCCGGACCGGCGGAAGGTGTGGCTCGCCTGCGACGAGCACCGCGAGAGCCTGTCGGCGTTCCTCGGCCGCCGCGACTTCCTGAAGGACGTGGTCCCGGTGGCCGACCTCGACGCGCCTCCCGACGGCCGCTGACCGGCGTCCGGGCCCGCGGGCCCCGGCGGGTCAGGCTTCGCCGAGCACCCGCTCCCCCGCCGGTCCGGGCACGTCGGGCGTCCCGGCGGCGCGGCCGGCGGCGTCCGGCCAGCCCTCGGCCATCTCGGTGAGGCGGGCGGCGGCGTCCCGCGCGGGCGCGCCGCGCCCGACCGCTAGGCCGAGCAGGTAGGCGGTCAGCGGCGCGCCGGGGCGGGCGACGCCGTGCGCGACGTCGCGGGCGAGGTCCAGCACGAGGTCGCGGTCGATGTCGCCGCGGTCGAGGCCCAGTTCGAGGCAGGCCGCGTTGATCCAGTCCTCCAGCACGGACATGGGTCCTCCTTGTGGCGTCGTCCGGGCGGATCTGCCCGTTCTCGTCCGATCAAAGCAGGCGGCGGGCGGCGGCGAGGTCGTCCGGGGTGTCGCAGTCGTACCAGGCGGGACGCGGTTCGGCGGGCAGCGCGACATGGACGGGACCGAGCGGTCCGAGCAGCCCGCGCAGGGACGCGCCGCCGTACGCGCCGAGCGCCTCGCGCAGCGCGGCGGCGTCCCAGCAGCCGGCGAGCCACTGCTCCCGGCCCGCGTCGTCGACCAGCACGGCCCCCGCGCGCCCGGCGGCCGCGCCGAGCAGGCGGGCGACGTGCCCGGGACGCAGGAACGGCAGGTCGGCCGCCAGCAGCGCCAGCCGCGGCGCGCGGACCTCGGCGAGCCCGGCGCGCAGCGCGGGCACCGGCCCGGCGCCCGGCGGGTCCTCCCGGACGAGCACGGCCCCCGGCAGGACGTCGCGCGGCGGCCCGACCACGACCAGCCGGGACGCCCCGGCCGCGGCGGCGGCCGCCCACTCGACCAGCGTCCGCCCGCCGACGGACGCGGCGGGCTTGTCGGCGCCGAACCGCCGTGCCCGCCCCCCGGCGAGCACCACGGCGTCGAAGTCCACCGGAGGTCAGCCGCCGATCGCGGACATCGGCCGGGCGGGCTGCAGGAACGACGGGTCGTCGATGCCGTGCCCGGCGCGCTTGCGCAGCACCGCCTTCCGCCACCGGTCCGCCAGCTCGGCGTCGTCGGCGCCGCCGCGCAGCGCGTCCCGCAGGTTCGACTCCTCGGTGGCGAACAGGCAGTTGCGGACCTGCCCGTCGGCGGTGAGCCGCACCCGGTCGCACGCGCCGCAGAACGGCCGCGTCACCGATCCGATGACGCCGACCGTCGCCGGGCCGCCGTCGACGGTGAACGACTCGGCGGGCGCGCTGCCGCGGTCGTGCGCGGCGTCCGGCGCGAGCGCGAACGCCGCGGACAGCCGGTCGAGGATCTCGTCGGCGGTGACCATGCCGGAGCGGGTCCAGCCGTGCTGGGCGTCCAGCGGCATCTGCTCGATGAACCGGAGCCGGTACCCGTGGTCGAGGCAGAACCGCAGCAGCGGGACGGCCTCGTGGTCGTTCACCCCGCGCATCAGCACGGCGTTGACCTTGACCGGCGCCAGCCCGGCGGCCTGCGCCGCCGCGAGGCCCTTGAGGACGTCGCCGAGCCGGTCGCGGTGCGCGAGCCGCCGGAAGGTGGCACGATCCAACGTGTCGAGCGAGACGTTGACCCGGTCGAGCCCCGCCGCCGCCAGCGGCGCGGCCAGCCGGTCGAGGCCGATGCCGTTCGTCGTGAGCGAGATCTGCGGGCGCGGGGAGAGCTCCGCCGTCCGCCGGACGATGTCGGCCAGCCCGCGGCGCAGCAGCGGCTCCCCGCCGGTGTAGCGGACCTCGGTGACCCCGAGGTCGCGGACGCCGAGCGTCACGAGCCTGACCACCTCGTCGTCGGTCAGCAGCTCCGGCTTCGGCAGCCAGTCGAGCCCCTCGGGCGGCATGCAGTACGAGCAGCGGAGGTTGCAGCGGTCCGTGAGGGAGACCCGCAGGTCCGTCGCGGTACGGCCGAAGGTGTCGACCAGCACGGAGGCCCCTTCCTGCTGACCGGCGCCCGTCCCGCGGGCCGCCGGGGATTGCGGTCGGACTCCCCAGACTATTGCGGCGGTTGACGATCGGTCGCATCGCGGGAGACCGTGACAGTCCGTAGATCAGCGGAGGGGGTCCCGTGACGGCCGTACGCGAGTGGGAGTTCGCCGGGACGCGGGGCGCCGTCTCCGCGCGCATCTGGACGGACGGCGCCGAGCCCCGGTACGCCGCCGAGCCCCGGTACGCGGCCGTCCTCGTGCACGGCTACGGCGAGCACCTCGGCCGCTACGACCACGTCGCGGACGCCCTCGTCCGGCACGGCGCCGTCGTCTGCGGCCCCGACCACATGGGGCACGGCCGCTCGGCGGGCGAGCGCGTCCTGGTCGAGGACTACGACGACGTCGTCGCAGACCTGCACACCGTCGTCGAGGCGGCACGCGAAGACCGCCCCGAACTGCCCGTCGTGATGGTGGCCCACTCCATGGGCGGGCTCATCGGGGCCCGGTACGCGCAACTGCACGGCGATGTCCTCGCGGCGCTGGTGCTGTCCGGGCCGGTGCTCGGTCGCTGGCACGTCGTCGACGCCCTGCTCCCCCTGGACGAGATGCCCGACGAGCCCATCGACACGTCCCTGCTGTCGCGGGACCCGGCAGTCGGGAAGGCGTACGCCGCCGACCCGCTCGTCTGGCACGGCCCGTTCAAGAAGACGACCGTCAGGGCCCTCGACACCGCGCTGCGCCGCGTCAACGAGCGGGGCTCCCTCGGCCGCCTGCCGGTGTTCCACGTCCACGGCGACGCCGACGAGATCGTGCGCCCGACCGACACCCGCGTCGGCATCGAGGCGATCCGCGGCCCCGCTTTCACCGAGCGCTTCTACCCGGGCGCCCGCCACGAGGTCTTCAACGAGACGAACCGGGACGCGGTCCTCGCCGACGTGACCGCCTTCGTAGACCGCGTCCTCGGCCGTCCCCTCTGACCGTCCTTCTCAGCCCTTCACGCAGATGAGCTGGCGCAGGTGGGCCACTACCTCCACCAGGTCGGACTGCTCCTCGATCACCGTCTCCAGGTCCTTGTAGGCGCCGGGGATCTCGTCGATGACGCCGGTGTCCTTGCGGCACTCGACGCCGCGGGTCTGCTCGATGAGGTCGTCCACGGTGAAGCTCTTGCGGGCCTTGTTGCGGCTCATCCTGCGTCCCGCGCCGTGCGACGCCGAGTTGTACGCGGTCTCGTTGCCGAGGCCGCGGACGATGTAGGTGCCGGTCGCCATCGACCCCGGGATGATGCCGAGGTCGCCGCGTCCCGCGCGGATCGCGCCCTTGCGGGTGACGAGCAGCTCCACGCCCTCGTACTCCTCCTCCGCCACGTAGTTGTGGTGGCAGGAGATGACCTGCTCCCAGCGGCAGCGCTTCTCGCCGAACCGCTTCGTCACGACGTTCTGCGCGAGCGCGAGCATGACGGCGCGGTTGCGGCGCGCGTACTCCTGCGCCCAGAACAGGTCGTGCCGGTAGGCGTCCATCTTCGCGGTGCCCGCGACGAAGACGGCGAGGTCGTTGTCCGGTAGGTCCTGGTTGTGGGGCAGCTTGCGGGCGGCCTCGATGTGGTGCTCGGCCAGCTCGTTGCCGATGTTGCGCGACCCCGAGTGCAGGACGAGCCAGATCGCGCCGTCGTCGTCGGCGCACAGCTCCAGGAAGTGGTTGCCGCCGCCGAGCGTGCCCATCTGCTGGTGGGCGCGGCCGAGGCGGGACCGGACCGCCGGGTGCAGGTCGTCGAACGCCTTCCAGAAGTCGTACCAGCCGCGCTCCTTCAGGTTCGGCAGCGCGGACGGGTCGACGGCGCTCCTGTGCGAGCCGCGCCCGACCGGGATCGCCTTCTCCAGGCGGCCGCGCAGCCCGGACAGGTCGTCCGGCATGTCCTCGACGGTGAGCGTCGACTTCGCGGCGGTCATCCCGCAGCCGATGTCGACGCCGACGGCCGCCGGGGACACCGCGTCCCGCATCGCGATCACCGAGCCGACGGTGGCGCCCTTGCCGTAGTGGACGTCGGGCATCACAGCGAGGCCCTCCACCCACGGCAGGGCGGAGACGTTGCGGAGCTGGTCGAGGGCGAGGTCCTCGACGGTGGCGGGGTCGGTCCACATGCGGATGGGAACGCGGCCGCCCTTCAGAGTCTGGTACGGCATGCCTTCTCCTCGATCGACGGGAACCGAACCGTGATCTATGACGCCAGAGCGCCCGGCCGCGGTTCAACCGGTTTATTCCCCGCCGGAAGGTCAGGAACGGCGGCGCTCGGTGAGGCCGAGCCCGCCGAGATGGCGCAGCAGCGCGGCGGCGACGCGGCGGCCGGTCGACAGCGCCTCCGCCGCCTGACCCGGGGTGAAGGGCTGCGGCAGCGCGGACAGGACGCGCAGCGCCGCCTCCTCCGCGCCCTTCGGCAGGACGATCTCGCCGCCGTCCCCGTCCCCGTCGTCGGCGGCGGCGATCCGCACGACGGCGCCCGCGCGCACCGCGTCGTCGAGGGTCGCGCCGGTGAGGCCGAGCTCGTCCAGCCGCTCGGCGGACGGGGCGGCGAACGGCGCGGACGCGAGGTCGGCGCGGAGCCGCCGCACGGCGGCCTCCCAGGCGGGCGCGGGCGCCGGGGCCGGGGCGGGGCCGTGGACGCGCCCCGCCTCCACCCGCAGCGGCGGCCGGACGAGCGCCGCCACGAGCTGCCGCGAAGGGAGCCCGAGCCGCAGCCGGGCCGTCTCCAGCGGGACGCCCGGGGCGCGCGGGCTCCGCGCCGCGTGCCGGGCCGCCTCCTCCGCGAGCCGCTCGAACAGCGACCGCCAGTGGGCGGGGTCGGCGAGCCACCCGCCGTCCAGCGCGACGGCGTCCGGCGGCGGGGCGCAGCCCATCAGCGCCAGCTCGGAGCGGCGGAGCACGCCGTGCCGGCGCAGCACGAGCGCGCCGTCCGGGCGGTCGGGCCAGGACGCCAGTTCGCGCGCCCGGGCGGCGCCCGCGCCGCGCCCGACGAGCGTCGGCGGCCGGACGTCCAGCACGCTCACCCCGGCGATCGACCGGCGCTCCGGGTCGCGCAGCGCCCCCGCGTCGCCGAGGTGCAGCGCGAGCCGCGTGTTCAGGGTCAGCCGGGCGGTGTCGGGGCCGAGCGGCAGCAGCCGGACCGGGACGGCCGCGGACCCGACGTGCAGCGTCATCCGCCGCGCCAGCCGCCCGGACGCCTCGCCGTTCCGGGTGCGCACGTCGACGCTGGTGGTGTGGGTCCACGCGCCGGGGGTGACGAGGGCCATCCCGGCGTCGACGCGCCCCGCCTCGCGCAGGGTCAGCACGACCCGGGAGACGCCCCTGACCGAGTCCCGGGGCTCGCCCGCGCAGCCGATCGTCCGGACGCGGACGCGCGACCCGGCGGGCATGAGCAGCAGCTCGTCGCCGACGGCGACCGTCCCGGCGGTGAGGGTGCCGGTGACGACGGTCTGCCGCCCGGCGGTGAACGCGCGGTCGATCCACAGCCGGACCGGGGCGGCGGCGTCCGGGACGGGCAGCCGCCCGGCGAGCCGGTCGAGCGCGGCGGCCAGCTCGTCGATCCCGGCGCCGGTCCCGGCGCTGACGGCGACGGTCTCGACGCCGCGCAGCGCCGTCCCGGCGAGCCGCTCGCGGGCCTGCCGGAGCGCGAGCTTCGGGTCGGCGGCGTCGGACCGGGTGACGGCGAGGACGCCGAACCGGGCGCCGAGCGCGGCGAGCGCGTCCAGGTGCTCCTGCGAGCGCGGCATCCAGCCCTCGTCGGCGGCGACGGCGAACAGCACGGCGGACGCGGGCGCGGCCCCGGCGAGCATCGCCGGGACGGACCGCTCGTCGCCGGGGACGTCCACGAACGCGACACGGCGCCCGGAAGGCAGCTCCGTCCACGCCTCGGGCTCCTTCGTGTCCCTGCCGGTGAGGGCGCGCACGAGCGCGGACTTGCCGTGCCCACCGTGGCCGGCGGTGGTGACGACCTGCATCAGCGTCCTTTCCGGGGCGGGACGCAGCGGGCCTCCCGAGGGAGGCCGGTACCGGGGTGGCGCAGACGAAGGTCCACGGAGGGCAAGCCTAGGGAGGCGCGACGCCCGCGCAAAACCGGGCCGCTCTCGTGTGGGGGGACGACCCCCCGCGTCCCTGGAACGGACCCGGCGCGCGCTGCGCTTCCCGCCCTATCCGTACAATTTACTTAAGCTAAGTAAATTTATTGGAGGTTCGGATGACCGGCGCCCCGACCGAGGCGTGCGCGACCGCGGGGCGTCCGGACCCCGCCCCCGCGCGCACCGGCCGCACGCTCCTGGCGCTCGCGGTGGCGGGGATGGTCGTGTCCGTGCAGCAGACCCTGGTGCTGCCGCTGCTGCCCCAGCTCATGCGCGCGTTCGACGCCCCGATCACGGACGTGACCTGGGTGTTCACCGCGTCGCTGCTGGCCGGGGCGGTCGCCACGCCGCTGCTGTCGCGGTTCGGCGACCTGTACGGCAAGAAGCGGATGATCATGCTGGCGCTGGTCCTGCTGCTGGCCGGGTCGGTGGTGTGCGCGGTGTCCGGGTCGCTCGCCGTGCTGATCGCCGGGCGCGCGATGCAGGGCGTCTCGTCCGCGATGATCCCGCTCGCCATCGGCATGATCAGGGACACCTTCCCGCGGGACCGGATCACCACGGCGATCGGCATCGTCAGCGCCACGATGGGCGTCGGCGGCAGCGCCGGGATGATCGTGACCGGGCTGATCGCCGCGCACACCTCGAGCCACCACCCGGTGTTCTGGATCGCCGCCGCGCTGTCGGCGGCCGGGCTGGTGCTCGTCGGGGCGGCGGCGCGCGACGTCGGCGCCCGGCCGGGCGGGCGGCCCGACCTCGCGGGCGCGGCGCTGCTCGCGGGCTGGCTGCTGTGCCTGCTGCTCGGCATCAGCCAGGGCAACGCCTGGGGCTGGACGTCGCGCGGCGTACTCGGCTTCTTCGCCGCGGCGGCGGCGCTGTGCGCGGTCTGGGTCGCGGTCGAGCGGCGGGTCCGCGCGCCGCTGGTGCGGCTGAGCCTGCTCGCGGGCCCTCGGTCGCTGTCGGCGAACGCCGCGTCCGCGCTGCTCGGCTTCTCGATGTTCGCGGCGTTCACGCTGATCGCGGGCTTCGTGCAGGCGCGCCCGGCCGACGTCGGCTACGGCCTGTCCGGCTCCGTGCTCGACGTCGGCCTCTACATGCTGCCGAGCACCGTCACGATGCTGGTGTTCTCCACGCTGGCCGGGCCGATCGCCGCCCGCGTCGGCCCCGCCTTCACCCTCGCGGTCGGGTCGGCGTTCGCCGGGCTGTGCTACGGCTGGCTCGCCGTGTCGAACTCGCACGGCTACGACATGCTGGCGTTCAGCGCGATCCAGGGCGTCGGGTTCGGGATCGCCTATGCGGCGCTCGGGACGCTCGCCGTCCAGCACGTCCCGATGGACCAGAGCGGCATCGCCTCCGGGGTCAACTCGCTCGTCCGCGTGACCGGCGGCAGCATCGCGGGCGCGGTCACCGCGTCGATCCTCGCCGGGCAGGTCGTCGCCGGGACGGAGATGCCCGCCCTCGGCGCTTACGAACTGTGTTTCTGGATCGTCGCGGCGGGCGCCGTGCTCGCCTCCGCGGTCGCCGTGGGGCACGGCCTGCGGCACCCCGACTCGCCGTCCCTCCGGCCGGGACGAGCCGCGACGCGCCTTGACGATGCCGCAACGAGCCTTGACGAACGGGCCCTCCGACGTGCCCTATAGGGAATGCGGCCCCAATCCGAGATCGGGGCCGCATCGCCGGACGGGCCGAATCGCAGGGCGGGGCCAGGAACCCGCCACCGGGAGGACCACATGGGCGCCTACGCGGCCGCGTACGAACGGAGCATCGCCGACCCGACCCGCTTCTGGGGGCTGGCCGCGCGGGACGTGCGCTGGCTCGTCCCGCCGGACCGGGTGCTGGACGACGGGGCGCCCCCCTTCTACCGCTGGTTCACCGGCGGCGAGCTCAACACCTGCGACAACGCCCTGGACCGGCACGTCGAGGAGGGCCGCGGCGACCAGGCCGCGCTGATCTACGACAGCCCCGTCACCGGCACCGTGCGGACCTACACCTACCGGGAGCTGACCCGCCTCGTCGCCCGGTTCGCCGGGGCGCTGCGGGCGCAGGGCGTCGAGCGCGGCGACCGGGTCGTGCTCTACCTGCCGATGATCCCCGAGGCGGTCGTGGCGATGCTGGCGTGCGCGCGGCTCGGCGCGGTGCACTCGGTGGTGTTCGGCGGGTTCGCGGCGCGGGAGCTGGCCGTCCGGATCGACGACGCACGGCCGAAGGCCGTCGTCTCGGCGTCGTGCGGGATCGAGCGCGGCCGGGTCGTCCCGTACAAGCCGCTGCTCGACCGGGCCCTCGACCTGGCCAAGCACAAGGTGGAGCGGTGCGTGATCCGGCAGCGGGAGCAGCTGCACGCCGACCTCGTCCGGCCGCGGGACGTGGAGTGGGACGAGGCCGTCGCCGCCGCCGAGCCCGCCGACTGCGTCCCGGTCGCCGCCACCGACCCGCTGTACATCCTCTACACGTCCGGGACGACGGGGCGGCCGAAGGGCGTCGTCCGCGACAACGGCGGGCACGCGGTGGCGCTGCGCTGGTCGATGGAGAACGTGTTCGGCGTCGGGCCCGGCGACGTGTTCTGGGCGGCGTCGGACGTGGGCTGGGTCGTCGGCCACTCCTACATCGTGTACGCGCCGCTGCTCACCGGGTGCACGACCGTCCTGTACGAGGGCAAGCCGGTCGGCACGCCCGACGCGGGCGCGTTCTGGCGGGTCGCCGCGCAGCACCGAGTCAAAGCGCTGTTCACCGCGCCGACCGCGATCCGCGCGGTGAAGAAGGAGGACCCGGAGGGCGCGCTGCTCGCCGGGCACGACCTGTCCGCGCTGGACACGCTGTTCCTCGCCGGGGAGCGGCTCGACCCCGACACCTACCGGTGGGCGGCGCGGGTGCTGGACCGCCCCGTCGTCGACCACTGGTGGCAGACAGAGACGGGCTGGCCGATCGTCGCGAACCTGCGCGGGCTGGAGCCGATGCCGGTCAAGCCCGGGTCGCCCTCGGTGCCGGTGCCGGGCTACGACGTGCGGGTCCTCGGCCCGGACGGGTCCGCCGTCCCGCCCGGCGAGGACGGCGACATCGCGATCCGGCTGCCGCTGCCGCCCGGCACCCTCCCCACCCTGTGGCAGGACGACGAGCGCTTCGTCGAGTCGTACCTCACGAAGCACCCCGGCCACTACCTGACCGGCGACGGCGGCCACATGGACGAGGACGGCTACGTCTGGGTGATGGGGCGCACCGACGACGTCATCAACGTCGCCGGGCACCGGCTGTCCACCGGGACGATGGAGGAGGTCATGGCCGCCCACCCGGCCGTCGCCGAGTGCGCGGTGATCGGCGTCCGGGACGCGCTCAAGGGGCAGGTGCCGCGCGGGCTGGTCGTGCTGAAGAGCGGGGTGCTCGCCGAGCCGGGCGAGGTGTGCGCCGAGCTGGTCGGGATGGTCCGCGACCAGGTCGGGCCGGTCGCCGCGCTGAAGGAGATCACGGTCGTCGGAGCGCTGCCCAAGACGCGGTCGGGCAAGATCCTGCGCGGGGTGATGCGCGGCATCGCCGACGGGGAGGACGTGAGCGTCCCGTCCACGATCGAGGACCCGGAAGTCCTGGACGAGCTGCGCCCCGTCCTGCGCAAGGCCCCCTAGGAGCCCCTGGCGGGCGCGCTAAGGCGAGCGGGGCGGGCGGGTCTGCCTCGGCGGCGGGACGATCCGCTTCGGCCAGCACACCGCCACCAGGAACACGCCCGCGACGGCGATGCCGAGCTGGAAGAGGAACTCCCAGAAGCTCCAGCCGCTCCAGCCGCCGCTGCCCAGGCCGAACAGGTGGGCGAGGCCCGTCCCGGCGAACGCGGCGACGACGCCGACCGCGACCGTGCACCAGGCCGGCATGGTCTCCCGGCCCGGCGCGATCAACCGTCCCAGCACCCCGACGACCGCGCCAAGCACGACGGCCGCGGCGAGCCCCCCGACGCTCATCTCGTCCCTCCGCTTCCCGGGGCGGCGAACACCCGGTCAAGGGAAGCCCTACCCGGAGTATCGGTCCCGACACGAGCCCGCCGGTCGTTCGCGCCCCGGGCAAAGTCCCGGGCGCGCGGACCGAGGGCCCGGCGGTGTCAGCGGACGATGAGCGCGCGGCGCTGCCGGGCGACCAGTTCCCCGATGACGGGCGCGCCCGGGATCTCGCCCGCGATCAGCAGGCCGCCGGAGACCTGCGCGTCGGCGAGCAGCAGCCGCTCCTCCTCGGCGATCCGCCGGAAGTCGGTGTGCGGGGACACCCACGACAGGTTCCGCCGCGTCCCGCCGGGGACGAACCCGTGCCGCACCGCGGCGCGGGCGCCGTCCAGGTACTCGACGGCGGAGGCGTCCACGACGGCCGTGACGCCGCTCGCCCGCGCCAGCTTGTAGAGGTGGCCGAGCAGCCCGAACCCGGTGACGTCGGTGGCGCACACGACGCCGCGCTCCAGCGCGGCGAGCCCGGCCGCCGCGTTCAGCGCGGTCATCGTCTCCACGGCGTGCGGGAACGCCTCCCCGGTCGCCTTGTGCCGCGCGTTGAGGACGCCGACGCCGAGCGGCTTCGTCAGCGACAGCGGGACGCCGGGACGGCCCGCGTCCAGCCGCAGCAGCCGGTCCGGATCGGCGACTCCGGTGACGGCGAGGCCGTACTTGGGCTCGGGGTCGTCGACGCTGTGCCCGCCCGCGATCGCGCAGCCGGCGAGCGCGGCGACGTCCCGGCCGCCGCGCAGCACCTCGCGGGCGAGCTCGGCGGGCAGCGCGTCCACGGGCCAGCCGAGCAGGTTCAGCGCCATCAGCGGCTCGCCGCCGATCGCGTACACGTCGGACAGCGCGTTCGCGGCGGCGATGCGGCCCCAGTCGTAGGCGTCGTCGACGACGGGCGTCGAGAAGTCGGCGGTGGACACCACGGCCCGGCCGCCGTCCATCCGCAGCACGGCGGCGTCGTCGCCGTCCTGCCCGCCGGCGAGCAGCGCGCCGTCGCGGTCGGCGGGGCCGCCGCCGGTGAGGCCGGCCACCACGCGCTCCAGCTCCGCCGGGGGGATCTTGCTGGCGCAGCCGCCGCCGTGCGCGTACTGCGTGAGGCGGGCTGCCGGAGCGAGGCGGGTCACCGGAAAATTTAACGCACAACTACCTCAAATGATCAACAACCGGACAGTACGGGTCCGGTCACGACGGGCGAGATCCGCCGCGGCCGGCCCGCGACCGGCGTCCGACCTGGGACGGAATCGGGCCGGGGGCTTGTCCGAACCTCGTTCGGCATGATGCGATTCCCCTCTGCAAGTCCTCACTTACATTCGGGAACCGACAGCGAGGGGCGACATGGGCATCCAGGAGCAGCGGCGCGGCCTCGACCTCGGCCAGCACCTCGATCAGGCCGTGGCCGGGCGGACGGTCTGCACGACGCTCGCCGCGACCGCCGAGCGGCACGGGGACAAGCCCGCCTACTCCGACCGGGTCGGCGCCGAGTGGCGGACGCTGACCTGGGCCGAGACCCGGACGCGGGCGCTGGAGACCGCCGCCGGGTTCGCCGCGCTCGGGCTGGAGCGGGGCGACGTGGTGGCGCTGATGATGCCGAACCGGTCCGAGCACGTCCTCGCCGACCTCGGCGCCGTCCACGCGGGCGGCGTCCCGACGACCGTGTACGGGACGCTCGCGCCCGACCAGGTCGCGTTCGTCGCCGGGGACTGCGCGGCCCGGTACGCCGTCCTGGACGGGAAGGCGCAGCTCGACCGCTGGCTGCCGGTGCTCGACCGGCTCCCCGGGCTCCGGACGGTCGTCGTCGTGGACGCCGGCGCCTGCCCGCCCGGCGACCGCTTCCTCACCTGGGACGCCCTCACCGCGCTCGGCCGCGAGCGGCTCGCCGCCGACCCCGACGCGGCCGACCGCCGCTGGCGGGCCGTCGCGCCGGACGACACCGTCACGCTGCTCTACACGTCCGGGACGACCGGTGACCCCAAGGGCGTCCTGATCACGCACTCGATGGTGCTGCACGAGGCGGAGATGGTGCGGCGGACGTCGGTGCTGCCCGAGCACCCGTCCGGGGTGTCCTACCTGCCGTTCGCGCACATCGCCGACCGGGTGCTGAGCTACTACCTGCCCGTCGGGCTCGCCTCGCACGTCCACTTCTGCCCGGACCCGGCCCAGCTCACGACGGTCCTCGCCGAGGTCAGGCCGCACTCGTTCTTCGGCGTCCCGCGCGTCTGGGAGAAGATCATGGCTGGGATCCAGGCGGTGCTGGCGGCCGAGCCGGACGAGGCGCGCGGGCGGGCCGTGGCCGCCGCGCTCGACGCGGGCCGCGCGTACGTCGCGGCGCAGGAGTACGGCGGCTCCCCCACTCCGGAGGTCACCGCCGCGTTCGAGGCGGCGGACGCGGCCGTCCTCGCCCCGATGCGCGCCCTGCTCGGGCTGGACCGGGTGCGGCAGGCGTCCAGCGCCGCCGCGCCGCTGCCCGTCGAGGTCGCCCGGTTCTTCGCCGGGCTCGGCATGAAGATCTTCGACGCCTACGGGATGACGGAGACGACCGGCGCGGTCACCGCCAACCTGTCCGACTCGTTCAAGCTCGGCACGGTCGGGCGCCCGTTCGACGGCGTCGAGCTGCGGCTCGCCGCGGACGGGGAGATCCTCGTCCGCGGCGCGACCTGCACGCCCGGCTACCTGAACCGCCCGGAGGCGACCGCCGACCTCATCGACCCGGACGGCTGGATCCGCACCGGCGACGTCGGCCGCCTCGACGCCGACGGCTTCCTCACCGTCGTGGACCGCAAGAAGGAGCTGATCATCACGGCGGGCGGGGAGAACGTCGCGCCGTCCCTGGTGGAGAACCGCCTGAAGGAGCATCCGCTCATCGGCCAGGCCCTCGCGTTCGGCGACCGCCGCCCCTACGTCGTCGCGCTGATCACCCTGGACGGCGAGGTCGCCCCCGTCTGGGCCGCCGCCCACGGCGCCGACACCACCGACCTGGCCGCGCTCGCCGAGCACCCGATCGTCCTGGAGGAGGTCGGCAAGGCCGTCGAGGACGCGAACGCGCGGCTCGCCCGCGTCCAGCAGGTCAAGCGGTGGCGGCTGCTGCCCGCCGAGTGGACGGCCGAGAGCGAGGAGCTCACCCCGACGCTCAAGCTGCGGCGGCGCGTCGTGCACGCCAAGTACGCCGCCGCCCTCGACGGCCTGTACGACCGCTAAGATCACCGGCGGAGGCGTGTGAGCGCCTGGTGGCCTCCCCGGCCTTCAAAGCCGACGGTCCCGAGGATCTCGGGACGGCGGGTTCGATTCCCGTACGCCTCCGCTCCCCCGTCCCGCGCCGGACGCGCGACGTAACGTGAGGGTATGAGGCGGCGCGAGGTGGCGTACGGGATCATGATGGGGACCTGCCTCACCCTGTTCGTCCTGGCGTGGGCGGTGGTCCGGCGGTACTCGGGCGAGGCCGCGTTCGCGATGTCGATGGCGGCGCTGGTCATCCCGCCCGTCGCGGTCATCGTGGCGAACTGGAACATCGACCGCACCGACCGCGCGGACGACTCGGACCGCACGGACCACCTGGACCGCCGCGGGTGAGCGGGCCGGCCGTCGCGTCCGCGCTGGACCTCGCCGGGATCTTCGTGTTCGCGGTGTCCGGCGCGCTCGCCGCCGTCCGGCAGCGGCTGGACGTCGTCGGGATGGTGGTGCTCGCCGAGATCACCGCGCTCGGCGGCGGGATCGTCCGCGACCTGATCATCGGGGCGGTGCCGCCCGCGGCGTTCACCGACCTCGGGTACGTGCTGGTGCCGCTCGCCGCGTCGGCGCTGGTGTTCTTCTGGCACCCGCAGGTGACACGGCTGTTCCCGGCGGTGCTGCTGTTCGACGCGGCCGGGCTCGGCCTGTTCTGCACGACCGGGACGCTGAAGGCGCTCGACCACGGCCTGTCGCCGGTGCACGCCGTGCTGCTCGGCGTCGTGACGGCGGTGGGCGGCGGCGTCCTGCGCGACGTGCTGGCCGGGCACATCCCGAGCGTCCTGTACGACCGGCAGCTGTACGCGCTGCCCGCGCTGCTCGGCGCCGCCGCCGTCGCCGCCGCGGACGCGGCCGATCTGCACGGCGGCGCCGTCACGGCGGGCGCGGCCGTCACGGCGTTCGCGCTGCGGGTGCTCGCCATGCGGTACGGCTGGCGGGCGCCCCTGCCCCGCGGCGTTCCGGACTGAACCGGGTACCGTGTCCGGCATGGGGCGGATCACCGTGCGCAGGCCCGTGCTGAAGCTGAGCACCTCCGGCGGGCGGGGACGGCGTCCCGACACGCTCGCCGTCGAGGAGCCGCTGGAGATCCGCGTCGCGGGCAAGCCCCTCACGATCACGATGCGCACGCCCGGCCACGACTTCGACCTCGTGGCCGGGTTCCTCGCCACCGAGGGCGTGATCGGCTCCGCCGCTGACCTCGCGACGATGCGCTACTGCGCCGACACCGCCGAGCAGAACACCCTGGACGTGGTGCTCGGCCCCGGCGTCCCGCCCCCGGACGACTCGATGACCAGGGCGTTCACGACGACCAGCGCGTGCGGGGTGTGCGGCAAGTCGAGCATCGAGGCGCTGCGCGACGACCGTCCGTACGACGTCGCGGGCGATCCCGTGAGGCTGACGCCGGACGTGCTGGCCGCGCTCCCGGGACGGCTGCGGAAGGCGCAGCGGGTCTTCGACCGGACGGGCGGCCTGCACGCCGCCGGGCTGTTCGACGCGGGCGGCGAGCTGCTCGCGCTGCGCGAGGACGTCGGCCGCCACAACGCGGTCGACAAGGTCGTCGGCTGGGCGCTGCGGCAGGGGCGGCTGCCGCTGGCCGGAACGGTCCTCATGGTGAGCGGGCGGGCGTCGTTCGAGCTGACGCAGAAGGCGATGACGGCGGGCGTCCCGGTGCTGGCGGCCGTGTCGGCGCCGTCGTCGCTGGCCGTCGACCTCGCCGAGGACGCGGGCATGACGCTCGTCGGCTTCCTGCGCGGTGAGACGATGAACGTCTACACCGGCGCCGAGCGCATCACCCTCTGACCGCACGCCGGTCGTCCCTGCGTGTCCCGTCTCACGTCCGCGCGCCCCTTGACCGGGCCCCCGTTCCGGGGATTTATTAACTCTGTGTCCAATAATGTGACGCTCGCCCGCGTGCACGACGAGGCGGAGCTCGAGCGATTCCGGGACGTCCAGCGCCTCTGCTACCGGTGCGCGGACGAAGTCGCCGCCACGCTGGAGCCGGGCGTGACCGAGCGCGAGGCGTGCCGCCGCATGCGCCGCTGGCTGCGCGCCCGCGGCGTCGACGACTGGCTGCACACCCCGTTCGCCTGGTTCGGCGACCGGACCGCGTTCCGCGGCTTCCGGCTCCCCACCCAATTCCTCCCGAGCGGGGCGCGCCTGGAGGAGGGCATGCCCTACATCCTCGACATGGCGCCGGTGCGGGACGGCTACGCCGCCGACATCGGGTACGGCGGCGTCCTCGGCGAGAACCGGATCTGGGACCGGATCGACGCCGACCTCGCCGCCTACCGGACGCTGATCCTCGGCCTCGTCCGGGAGCGGCGGACGTTCGCCGACGTCTACGCCGAGGTGGACGCCCTCATCGAGCGGCAGGGATACCAGAACCGGCACCGCAAGTACCCGGGCCGCGTCATCGGTCACCAGGTCGGCGTCATCGGCGGGATCCTCCCGAAGCGCGTCGGATTCCCGTTCGGTGTACGGTTCCTGCAGACCATCGGCCGCGAGCTGGTCAAGGAGCGCCTCGAAGGGCGCTCCCCGCTCTGGAGCGGGGCCGCGCGGTCGCAGCACCCCCCGACGCCCGGCCTGTGGGCGGTCGAGCCGCACATCGCGTTTCGCGGCGTCGGCGTGAAGTTCGAGGAGATCCTCGTCGTCACCGAGGACGACGCCTACTGGCTCGACGACGACCTCCCCCACGTCCACCGCTGGGCCAGCTTGGAGGCCGCCAGATGACATCCCCCGTTGCGCGGCGCAGGGTTCGGGGTGACGGGGTCGATCTGGCCGTCTACGAACAGGGCGACCCGGCGCGGCCGACCGTCCTGCTGGTGCACGGATACCCCGACACCCACGCGGTCTGGGACGAGGTCGCCGCGCTCCTCGCCGAGCGGTTCCACGTCGTCCGGTACGACGTGCGCGGCGCGGGCGCGTCGTCGCGTCCGTTCGGGCGGAGGCGCTACGCGTTCGAGTACCTGATGGCCGACATGTGCGCCGTGCTGGACGCCGCCGCGCCCGACCGCAAGGTGCATCTCGTCGGGCACGACTGGGGCTCGATCCAGTCGTGGGAGGCGGTCTTCACCATGCCCGACCGGTTCGCGTCGTTCACGTCCATCTCCGGGCCGTGCCTGGACCACGCCGGGCGCTGGATGCGGCGCAACCTCTCCCGCCCGACGCCGGGCAACCTGAAGCGGGCGGCGGGGCAGATGGCCCGGTCCTGGTACATCTACTTCTTCCAGACCCCGCTGCTGCCGGAGCTGCTCTGGCGGGGCGGGATGTCGAAGCCGTTCATGCGCGCGCTGGAGCTGGGCGAGGGCATCGCGGCACGTCCCGGCCACCCCGCCCGGACGATGGGGCGCGACGCCGCCGCCGGCGTCGGCCTCTACCGCGCGAACATGCTGCGGCGGCTGCGCGCCCCCGCCGACCGGCGGACGGACGTCCCGACGCAGGTCATCGTCCCGACCAAGGACCTGTTCGTGTCGCCGCACCTGGTGGGCGGGCTCGCCGGGCGCGTGCCGGACCTGTCGCTGCGGCCGATCGCCGCCGGGCACTGGGTGCCGCGCAGCCATCCCGGGCCCGTCGCCCGCTGGATCACCGAGCACGTCACGGGCGTGCTGGGCGGCCCGCTGAGCGCCGCCGAGGCCCGCTCGCTGCGGCGGGCCCGCGTCCGTCCGGGACGGCGGCCGTTCGACGGCTCGCTCGTCGTCGTCACCGGCGCGGGCGGCGGGATCGGACGCGCCACCGCGCTCGCCTTCGCCGAACGCGGCGCGGAGGTCGTCGCCGCCGACCCCGACCCGGAGTCCGCGCGGCGCACCGCCGACCTGGCGGGCCTGCTCGGGCCGGAGGGCCACCCCTACCAGGTGGACGTGTCCGACCCCGCCGCGATGGAGGACTTCGCCAAGTCCGTCGTGCACGAGCACGGGGCACCGGACGTCGTCGTCAACAACGTGGGCACCGGGATGGCCGGGTCGTTCCTCGACCACACCGCGCCGGACTGTGAGCGCGTCCTGGAGGTCGACCTCTGGGACGTCGTCCACGAGTCGCGGCTGTTCGAGGACCGGGGCGAGGGCGGCCGGGGGTTCGGGCGGCGCGGCCACGACCCCGAGCACGTCGCGGAGCAGGTCGTGGCGGCCGTGCTGCGCGACATGTCGCTGGGGCCCGTCACGCCGGAGGGGCGGCTCGCGCACGCGGCGTCGCGGCTCCCCCCGCGCCTCAGGCGGGTCCTGGCCCGCGTCGGCGCGAACTGACGGCCCCGCCGGTCCCGGTTCGGGCGTTTCGCCGGGCGGCGCCTCGGAACGGTTTACCGGCGCGGGGTTCCACCGCGGCCCGGAACATGCGACCTTGGCAGGAACAGGCCCGGGGCCAGGCCCCGGGCGGCCGTCGTCCCACCAGTCCGAACCGGCACCGGAGCGTGAGGCATGCGGATTCGCGACATCCTGCGGAGGAAGGGAGACACGGTGGCCACGGTGCGGCCCGAGGCCACCGTGCGGCAGTTGCTCGCCGTCCTGGCCGAGCACAACATCGGAGCGGTGGTGGTCTCGCCGGACGGCGCGTCCATCGCCGGGATCGTGTCCGAGCGCGACGTCGTGCGGCGGATGCACGAGCGGGGCGCGGGCCTGCTCGACCGCCCCGTCTCCGAGATCATGACCGCCGAGGTGCGGAGCTGCGGCCCCGGCGACCTGGTCGAGGACCTGCGCCGCACCATGACCGAGCACCGCTTCCGCCACGTCCCCGTCGTCGAGGACGGGCGCCTCGCGGGCATCGTCAGCATCGGCGACGTGGTCAAGAGCGCGATCGACGAGTTGCAGAGCGAACGCGAACACCTCGTCGGCTACATCCAGAACGTCCCCTAGGCCGACCGCGGCCCCCGCCCGCGCCCCGCGGCGACCGGCGCCTAGACGTAGGCGGGGAGCGGGCGGGCGGCCGGGGCCGCCTCCACCTCGTGGAAGGCGACGGCGAGGCGTTCCGCGGCGACCCGGAGCGTGTCCGGCGGCAGGACGTACGGGAGGCGGACGTAGTCCTCCAGGACGCCGTCCGCGCCGAACACCGGTCCGGCGACGACCCGGACGCCGAGCCGCTCGGCCGTCTCCGCGAGCGCCGTCGCGACCGGCGCGCCGATCCGCGCCCACAGCGACATGCCGCCGTCCGGGAGCCGGAACTCCCAGTCGGGCAGCAGCTCGCGCAGCGCGGCGGCGAGCGCGTCCCGGCCGCGCAGCAGGGTCTCGGCGCGCTCGGCGCGGACCTCCTCCACCCGCAGCAGCAGCTCCCGGACGATCAGCTGGTCGAGCACCGGGCTCGCCATGTCGAACGGCTCGCGGGCGAGGACGAGCCGCCGGGCGAGCGGCGCGGTCGCGCGGATCCAGCCGATCCGCAGCCCGCCCCACAGCAGCTTGGACGCCGACCCGACCGTGACGACCCGGCCGCCGGAGTCGAACGCGGCGAGCGGCGGCACGCGCGGCGCGCCCGGATCGTGCGGGAGGTCGGCGAACGTCTCGTCGGGGACCAGGAACGCGTCCGCGCGGCGGGCGGCGTCGACGAGCGCGGCCCGGTCGTCCGCCGACATCAGCAGCCCGGTCGGGTTCTGGAAGTCCGGGACGAGGTACGCCATCCGGACGGCGGCCTGCCGCATCGTGCCCGCGATCAGCTCGACGTCCCAGCCCTCGTTGACGCCGACCGGAACGAGCCGCGCGCCCCGGCGGCGCAGCGCCCCGAGCGCGTGCGGGTAGGTGGGCCGCTCCACCATGACGGCGTCGCCCGTCTCGGCCAGGACATGGGTCAGCAGCGTGAAGGCGTGCTGCGCCCCGGTAGTGACGACGATCTGGTCCGGCCGGGTCGGCACGCCGCGCGCCGTGTAGCCGTCGGCGATGACCTCCCGCAGGCCGGGCAGCCCGGCGGGCTCGTAGCCGGGGCCCGAGCTGTAGCGGGGCAGCTCCGCGACGGCGGCGGCGACGGCCGCGTCGAAGATCGCCGGGGCGCCGGGGGTGGCGCAGCCCAGGTCGATGAACGACGGGTCGTCCGGGACGGGGTGCACCTTGCCGTACCGCCCGCCGGGCGGCGCGGGCCGCGGCTCGGCCGACGACATGCGGACGGGCGGCAGCGCCGTCCAGCTCCCCGCGCCCTGGCGGCTCTCGACGTAGCCCTCGTCGCGGAGCCGGTCGTAGGCCGCGGTGACCGTGGTGCGGCTCAGGCCGAGCGCGGCGGCGAGGTCGCGCTCGGCGGGCAGCCGGGTCCGCAGGGCCAGGCGGCCGTCCAGGACGAGGGCGCGCACCGACCGGGCCAGGGAGGCGTAGACGGGGCGCTCCCGCCCGACGTCCCCGACCATGCGGGCCAGGTTCGGGCCGCTCACATACCGTGTGCTCACATAAGCCACTTTTCCACATTGGCCCTGTCATCACCAGACCACTTGCCAGAGAGTAGGGCAGGTTGGTGCGTACTATCGTGTGATATTGCTTGGAGAGCGGAAAAATGGCCTTGCTCGCGCGCCGCCTGGTGCAGCTCTACCTCGGATTGGCCTTGTACGGGCTCGGGATCGCCCTCCAGGTGTCGTCCGGGCTCGGCAACGACCCGTGGGACGTCTTCCACCAGGGTCTTTCCCGGCGGCTCGGCCTGTCGATCGGCGTCTGGATCATCATCGTCGGCGCGCTCGTGATGCTCGCCTGGATCCCGCTCCGGCAGCGGCCCGGGATCGGGACGATCAGCAACGTCGTCCTCGTCGGCGTGTTCGCCGACCTGTTCCTCTGGCTGCTGCCCGCCCCGGACGCGCTCGCCGCCCGCTGGGCGTTCCTGGTCGCCGCCGTCCTCGTCGGCGGGTTCGCGACCGGCTGCTACATCGGCGCCGGGCTCGGCCCCGGCCCCCGCGACGGCCTGATGACCGGGCTCGCCGCGCGCGGCCACTCGATCCGCGTCGTGCGGACCGGGATCGAGCTGAGCGTCCTCGCCGCGGGCTGGCTGCTCGGCGGGACGGTCGGGCTCGGGACCGTCCTCTACGCGGTGGCGATCGGGCCGCTCACGCACGTCCTGCTGCCCGCGCTGACGATCAAGGCGCCGCCCGCTCCGGCCGCCCTGCCGGAGCCTGAGCCGGAGCCCGTCCGGAGCTAGCGGGCGGCGAACAGGCGGACGGCCTGCTCGGCGAGCGCCGCCAGCAGCGGCGCGGCCTCGGCCCTCAGCTCGGCCAGCGGGCGAGGCCCGTCGGCGAGGCTGAACGCGGCGGTGAGGCCGAGTTCGTGCAGATCGTCCAGGGGCCCGGTGACGCCGCCCGCCAGGGCGACGCACGGGATCCCGCGCTCCTTCGCGAGGGCGGCGACGGCCGAGACGACCTTGCCCGCCGCGCTCTGCGCGTCCACCCGCCCCTCACCGGTGATCACCAGGTCGGCGCCGGTCAGCGCGGCCGGGAGCCCGACCGCCTCCGCGACCAGCGCCGCGCCGTCGGCGGGCACGGCCCCGAGCAGCCCGGCGAGCCCGCCGCACACGCCGCCCGCCGCGCCCGCGCCGGGCAGGTCGTGGACGCGGACGCCGGTGTGCGCGGCGACGGCGTCGGCGAACACGGTGAGGGCGGCGTCCAGCTCGCGGACCTGCGCGGGGGAAGCGCCCTTCTGCGGGCCGAACACGGCGGCGGCGCCGTCCGGGCCGACGAGCGGGTTCGTCACGTCGCACGCCACCCGGAACCGCGCGGCGCGCACCTCCGCCGGGACGGCGGAGCCGTCGATCCGCGCGAGCCGGGCCAGCGCCGCGCCGCCGGGCGGCAGCTCCGCGCCGGAGGCGTCCAGGAAGCGGAAGCCGAGAGCGCCCAGCAGCCCGGCGCCGCCGTCCGTGCTCGCGCTGCCGCCGACGCAGACGAGGACGTCGCGGGCCCCGCGCCGCACCGCGTCCATGATCAGCTCACCGGTGCCCGCGCTGCCCGCGTTCATCGGGTCGGGCGGGACGTCCTCCACCAGCGGCAGCCCGGACGCGGCGGCCAGCTCCACCACCGCCGACCCGCCGTCGCCGGACAGCGCGTACCGGGCCTTGACCGGACGCCCGGCCGGGTCCGCCGCGGCGACCGCGACCACCCGGCCGGAGCGGGCGCCGAGGAAGCAGTCGAGCGTGCCCTCGCCGCCGTCCGCCATCGGCACGGCGACCACGTCGGCGCCGGGCACGGCGCGCAGGACGCCCGCCTCGACGGCGGCGCACACGCCGGACGCGGACAGGCTCCCCTTGAACGAGTCGGGCGCGACGACGATCCGCGGGCCGGTCACCATCCGGAGGTCACCGCTCGGCCGTCAGCGTCGCGAGCACGGCGGAGAACTCCTCCGGCAGCACGAGCGTCGAGCCCTCGTAGCGGGTCTCCAGGTAGGTCAGCTCGCCGGCGCGCCACCAGTACAGGTGCGGGCTGAGCGACCCCGGCCCCTCCTCGTACGCGCGGTGCGCCTGGGCCTGCAGCTCGGTGGCGGCCGCGACGGCCGTGCGGTGGCGGGTCCGCGCGTCGCCCTCGGCGACGCGGAGCGGGTGCGCGACGATCAGGCTCCGGTTCGGCGCGATGACGAGCGCGCCGTGCGGGCCGATCTGGAGGTACTCCTCCAGCCAGGCCAGATGCGTCGCGACGTAGAACGTCCAGCCGTGCAGGACGGAGACGCGGACGCCGCCGAGGTCCTGCTCGTCCACCTGGAGGGGTCCGTCGGCGCGGACGTTCGCGCGCCCGAGCATGAACAGCGCGTCGCCGGACACCGGCCAGCCGTTCATGTCCATGGTGCTGACCGTCCGCACGGACGTCGGGGTGTCGACGACCACGACCTCGATCAGGCCGGGCGCGAACGGCCGGGACGCGAGCCCGCCGTTGTCGGCCTCGTCGGGGTAGATGCGGGTGCGGAGCAGGTGCTGGGCGAGGTCGAAGTCGTCGAGGTCGAGCGGCTCCTCCATCGACGTGACGATCGTCGTGACGTAGTCGGACACCACGGCGGGCCAGTCGGCGGGCGGCACCAGCCGGGCGAGCTGCCGCACGTCGCGCATGTTCACGGGCAGCCGGCGCGCGGTGATCGGCAGCCGGCGCGGATCCTCCAGCATCACGATCTCGCCGGGACATCGGCGGCAGGTGTAGCCGAGGCTCTCGGCCACCAGCACGAGGAGTGAGTCGAGGGTGCCGTCGTCCGAAGGGACGGGGCGGGCGTGGCGGCCGCTCATCGCGCGCCTCCCGGGAGCGTTTGGAGGGTGAGCGCGCCGGCGTCCGGCACGGCGGGGTCCTGCGGTCGGGCTTCCTGCTTATCGGTTTCGTGCGTATCGGTTTCGTGCGGTCGGGCTTCGTGCGCGTCCGGGACGGCGGGGACGTCCAGGACGGCGGGCGCGCCGAGCTCCAGCGTGCGCTGGCGCGGTCCATGCCCCGCGGGCACGCCCGCGAGGATCGGGGCGCCGAGCGGCCCGAGCCGCGCGGCGAAGACGGCGTCGAGCTCGGCGGGGTCGCCGCAGTCGCGCCACGAGCCGAGCGCGAACCCGGCGGCGCCGTCGAGCCAGCCCGCCTGGAGGAGCTGGACGAGCATCCGGTCGATCCGGTAGGGGGCCTCGGTGACGTCCTCAAGGAAGACGACGCGGCCCCTGGCGGGCGGCGGGGCGTACGGGGTGCCGAGCAGCGCGGTGAGGAGCGAGAGGGTGCCGCCGGTCAGCGGGCCCTCGGCGCGGCCCGGCCGCAGCGCGCGGGTGCCGGGCAGCGAGACGGGGCCGCCGAACAGGGCGGCGCGCAGGCCGTCCAGCCGCTCGTCGGACGCGCCGTCCGCGGCGGCGGGACCGGGGCCGGGGCCGGGGCCGGCGAGGACGCCCGCGGGCATCGGCCCGAAGGACGTGGTGACGCCGAGCCGCGTCCCGAACGCGACGTGCAGCGCGGTGATGTCGCTGGACCCGTGCAGGATCTTCGGCCCGCGCCCGGACGGCGTGCCGGTCGCGGCGCGCAGCGCGTCCCAGTCGAGCAGGTCGAGGACGCGGGTCGCGCCGTAGCCGCCGCGCGCGCAGACCACCGCGCGGACGCGCGGGTCGCACCAGGCTTCCTGCAGGTCGGCGGCCCGGTCGGCGTCGCTTCCGGCGAGCCGGTGCCAATCGTCGCGGACGGGTCCTGGCGCGCCGAGGTTGACACGGTCCAGCGCGTGCTTGCCGACGACGGCGTCAAGGCCGAGGTCGCGCAGCACGGCGCAGCCGGCCTCCAGCCGCGCGGGCTCGGCGGGTCCGCTCGGCGCGACCACGGCGATCCGGTCGCCGCGCCGCAACCGCTCGTACCTGCGGCGCTCCGGCGCACACGGCGGACCGCCCGGCGGCCGGGCGGCGGGCGCGTCGGACGGCTCCTCGGCCGCCTCCGCGCGGGCGCCCCCGCTGTTCAACCCGATCCCTCCTCGCACCGCGACGGATAGAGCTTGTCAGGATCCGGACCCAAGCGGAAGGGGCGTCCGGTCACGACCCGCCAACAGATCATCTCGGCCCTCCCCCGGCGCCGAGGGCGAGCCCGGCGAGCCGGGGCAGCGCCTCGCCGATCGGCGTGCGCAGGACCGCGTCGGCGATCCCGTCGTAGGGGGTCTCCTCCGCGTTGACGATCACCAGCCGGGCGCCGTGGTCGACCGCCTCCAGGCACAGCCCGGCGGCGGGCTGGACGGTCAGCGACGTCCCGACCGCGAGGAACAGGTCGCACTCGCGGGACGCGGTGATCGCCGCGTCGAGGACGTCCTGGTCGAGCGCCTGCCCGAAGGAGATCGTCGCGGACTTCTGGACGCCGCCGCAGTCCGCGCAGGGCGGGTCGTCCTCCCCGGCGGCGACCCGCGCGAGGACGTCGGGCATGGGCGTGCGCAGGCCGCAGTTCAGGCACACGGCCTCCCGCACCGAGCCGTGGATCTCGATGACCTTGGCGTCCGACGACCCGGCGCGCTGGTGCAGGCCGTCGATGTTCTGGGTGATCAGGGCGCGCAGCCGTCCGGCCCGCTCCAGCTCGGCGAGCGCGGCGTGCGCGGCGTTGGGCTCGGCCTTCCAGACCGGGTCGTCGAGCCTCGCCCGCCAGGCGCGCCGCCGGACGTCGGGGTCGGCGAGGTAGGAGTCGATGCGGGACAGCGCCTCCGCCGCCGGGTCCCTCGTCCAGACGCCCCGGGGGCCGCGGAAGTCGGGGATGCCGCTGTCGGTGGAGATCCCGGCTCCGGTGAGGACGGTGATCGCCGCCGTCTCGGGCAGTAACCCGGCGAGCGTCTGGGGAGCCTCCATTCGCCCTATGGTAGATCCCGGCGGGGCCCCGCCCGGAATTCGCCGAGGCCGGCTCGGAGCGTCGCGGGCCGGAGCAGCCCGCAAAAGGTGACAAACTTGGGCCCGGTATGAGTTCGACGCCCCACATCCTGGTGGTCAACGGCACCAAGGTCCGCCGCCCGGTGTTCATCCTCGGAGCTCCGCACTCGGGTGTGGAGCCGCTGGCCCGTGCGATGAAACGGTCGCCCGGCTTCCACCTCACGACCGGCCGGCACGGCGTGCTGCGGGTGACCTACGCGTTCGCCCGGCAGCCGGCGATCGCGTCCGAGCGCGGGAAGGGCGCGGCCCGGGTGCTGCGGGACGCCTGCGCCGAGGCGTGGCTCGTGTCCGCGCGGGCCTGCGCCGAGTGCCCGGACGAGTGCCGCGACATGGCCGGGCTCACCTCGCCCGGCGAACCGGCCGGGCCGTGCGTCGACCCCGGGCGCATCGCCCGCTTCGCCGACGCCTCCCCCGACCTGATCTACAGCGCCGACGTGCTGCTGGACGCCTTCCCCGACGCGCAGCTCGTCCAGGTGATCCGGGACGGCCGGGACGCGGTCGCCGACATGCTCGCCGACGAGCGCTGCCTCGCCTGGTTCAAGCCGGGCCTCGCCAACCTCGACACGGTGTTCCCGAACCCGTTCCTCGGCGTCGAGGACCACACCGAGCGCAGCCGGTGGCCCGCCGCCGCGACCGCCGTCAAGTGCGCGCTGCGCTGGCGCGGGTCGGTGCGGCTCAGCGCGCGGCTGCGCCTCCAGGTCCCGGCCGAGCAGCTGCTCACCGTCCGCTACGAGGACCTCGTCGCCGCGCCGCGCCGGGTCGCCGCCGACCTGTCGGAGTACCTCGACGCGGCGATCCCGCGGACCGTCCTGTCGGGGCTCGTCCCCGCCGGGACCAGGGACGACGGCGGCGTCGGCGCGTGGCGCGAGCGGCTCACCCCGCGGCAGCTCGCCCAGGTCGAGAAGGTCGCCGGGACGGAGCTGCGGCGGCTCGGCTACCGCCTCGGCTCCGACCGCTGACCGCCCGGCGGTTCCCGGCGGACCGCCGACCGGAAGCGGCTATTCCGCGCCGAGCGGCTCGGTCCGCCGCTCCTCGTCGCGCTGGTGCGCGAACTGGGTGCGGTACAGCTCGGCGTAGAGGCCGCCTTCGAGCAGCAGCTCCTCGTGCCGCCCGCGCTCGGCGACCCGGCCCTCGTCGATCACGAGGATCTGGTCGGCCTCCCGGATCGTGGACAGCCGGTGCGCGATGACCAGCGACGTCCGCCCGGCGAGGGCGGTGCGCAGCGCCCGCTGGACGGCCGCCTCCGACTCCGAGTCGAGGTGCGCGGTGGCCTCGTCCAGGACGACCACCGACGGCGCCTTGAGCAGCAGCCGCGCGATCGCGAGCCGCTGCTTCTCGCCGCCGGACAGCCGGTAGCCGCGGTCGCCGACCACGGTGTCGAGGCCCTCGGGCATGTCCGCGATCAGCGCGCCGACCTGCGCCGCCGCGAGCGCGTCCAGGATCTCCCCGTCGGAGGCGTCCGGGCGGGCGTAGCGCATGTTCTCCCTGATCGTGTCGTGGAAGAGGTGCGCGTCCTGGCTGACGACGCCGATCTCGGCGCGCAGCGACTCCAGCGTCACGTCGCGGACGTCGGCGCCGCCGATCCGGACCGCGCCGCCCGACGCGTCGTACAGCCGGGACACGAGGTGCGTGATCGTCGACTTGCCCGCGCCGGACGGCCCGACCAGCGCGACGAGCTGCCCCGGCGCGGCGGTGAAGTCGACGTCGTGCAGGACCTCGCGGCCCGGCGCGGTGTCGGTGCGCGCGATCGACTCCAGCGAGGCGAGCGACACCTCCTCCGCGGACGGGTAGGCGAACCGGACGTGGTCGAACTCGATCGACGGCGCCTTCAGCGGCGACTTCGACAGTGGCTCAGACGGCGACTTCGACAGGTCGGGAGCGGTGGACGCGCGGGCCTCGGTCAGCGGCCGGGCGTCCTCGCGGTCGCGGATCAGCGGCTTGAGGTCGAGCACCTCGAACACGCGGTCGAAGCTGACGAGCGCCGTCATCACGTCGACGTGGACGTTCGACAGCGCGGTGAGCGGCCCGTACATCCGGGTGAGCAGGGTCGCGAGCGCGACGAGCGTGCCGAGCTCGAAGGTGCCGCCGACGACGAGGGAGCCGCCGACGCCGTAGACCATGGCGGTGGCGAGGGCCGCGACGAGCGTCAGCGCGGTGAAGAACACCCGGCCGTACATGGCGGCGACGACACCGATATCGCGGACGCGGGCGGCGCGACTGGAGAAGTTCTCCTCCTCCTCGGCCGGGCGCCCGTAGAGCTTGGCCAGCATCGCGCCCGCCACGTTGAACCGCTCGGTCATGAGCGAGCCCATCTCGGCGTCCAGCACCATCTGCTCGCGGCTGACCCGCTGCAGCCGCTTGCCGACCCACTTGGCCGGCAGGACGAAGACCGGGAGCAGCAGCAGCGCGATCAGCGTGACCTGCCAGGACAGGATCATCATGGTGATCAGCACCACGACCAGGCTGATCACGTTGGACACCACCGACGACAGGGTGGTGGTGATCGCCCGCTGCGCGCCGATCACGTCGTTGTTCAGGCGGCTGACCAGGGAGCCGGTCTGGGCGCGCATGAAGAACGCGACGGGCTGCCGCTGGACGTGCGCGAACACCTGGCTGCGCAGGTCGTAGATCAGCCCTTCGCCGATGCGCGCGGAGTACCAGCGCTGCCCGAGGCCGAGCACGGCCTCCACGAGGGCGAGCCCGGCGACGGCGACCGCGAGCCAGACGACGACGCTCTGCTCCCCGGGCACGATGCCGCGGTCGATGATCCCCTTCAGCAGCAGCGGGTTGGCGACCACGATCAGCGCGGACACCGAGTTCAGCGCGAGGAACAGCACCAGCTCGCGGACGTAGGGCCGGGCGTACCCCGCGATCCGCTTGACCGTGCCGGGCTTCAGCCTCTGCTGGGTGACGGAGCTGTCCCGGCGGAACGAGGCCATCACCTGCCAGCCGTTGCCCGGCGTTCCCGGCATTCCCACTGTGCCTCCATCGTGTGGTCGGCGTGCCGCGCCCCACCTTCCCGATCGGCCCGGTCGGCCCGTCCCGACCGGCGCGGTCGTCCGGACGGAGCGGGTGGCCGAGTGCGGATGATCAAGCGCGGTAATCAAGTAAGCATCTCAGTCGGAGCGGACAACGCCGCCCCGCCCGTCGGGCTTCCCGGCTCCGCTCAGGGCGTAACCGCGTCTGGACAAGCGGGCCCGCTAGTGCGACTGTGATCAACACCCTCAAGGCTTCGCACCCCCCAGGAGCCCCAGTGACACGACCCCTCACAAGGGGCGGCGCAGGCGCGATCACCCTCGCCGCCGCGCTGCTCGCGCTCACCGCGTTCCCGGCGGGAGCGGCGCTGCCCCCCGCCGGTCCCGAGTCGCCGGGACGCGCCGCGTCCCCGCAGGTCACCGTGCGGAACGGCGAGACGCAGCCGGTGTTCTCCCGGGCCGACGCCGTCACCCAGACGGTGATGATCGAGACCACCGCCGACAGCGACCGCGACGGCGTCCGGGACCGCGTGCAGCTGCGGATCATGCGCCCGAAGGAGACCGAGACCGCCGGGCTCAAGGTCCCGACGATCATGGAGGCGAGCCCGTACTGGGCGGGGACGCACAGCGTGCCGAACCACCCGGTCGACATCGGAGACCCGCAGAGCCGCGCGCTGAAGCCGGCCCCGCGCAACATGGCCGAGGTCTTCCCCGGCTACTACGACAACTACTTCCTGCCGCGCGGGTACGCGATCGCGGACCTCGACAGCATCGGGACGGGCGGGTCCACCGGCTGCCCGACGTCCGGGGACCGCAGCGAGCAGGCGGGCGCGAAGGCCGCCGTGGACTGGCTGAACGGCCGCGCCCGCGGCTGGGCGCCGGACGGCTCGCCGGTGAGGGCGACCTGGTCCACCGGGAACGTCGGCATGATCGGCCAGTCCTACAACGGGACGCTGCCGAACATGGCCGCCGCGACCGGCGTCGAGGGGCTGAAGGCGATCGTCCCGATCGCCGGGATCTCCAGCTGGTACGACTACTACCGCGCGGGCGGCGGCGTGGTCGCGCCCGGCGGGTTCCAGGGCGAGGACCTGGACGTCCTCGCCAAGATCGTGCTGACTCGGCAGAACCCCGAGGTCTGCGCCAAGATCATCGACGAGATCGAGAAGGCGCAGGACCGCGAGACCGGCGACTACGGCAAGGTCTGGGCCCAGCGCGACTACGTCGGGCAGGCCCGCAAGGTGCGCGCCGCCGTCATGGTCGTGCACGGCGTGAACGACTGGAACGTCAAGGTCAAGAACTCCGTCCAGTGGTGGAACGCGCTGAAGAAGGCGGGCGTCCCGCGCAAGCTGTGGCTGCACCAGGGCAACCACTCCACGCCGTTCCGCTGGCGCGTCGAGGAGTGGCTGCGGCAGACGCACCACTGGTTCGACCGCTACCTCTACGGGATCCGCAACGGGATCGAGCGCGAGCCGAAGGTCGACGTCGAGCGCGCGGACGGTTCGTGGGAGACGGCGTCCGACTGGCCCGTGCCGGGGACGCGGACCGTCCCGGTCAGCCTGAACGCCGGGCCGTCCGGGCAGCCGGGCACGCTCGGTCTCAAGGCCCGGCACGGCGCCCCGCAGTCGTTCGTGGACGCGGGCAAGACCCGCACCGCCGAGCAGCTCCTCGCCAACGAGAACCAGGCCGACCCGAACCGGCTCGCGTACCTGACGGGACCGCTGGAGGAGCCCGTCCGGGTGGACGGCATCCCGTCCGCCTCGATCCAGGCGTCGCTGGACGGCCGGTCGCCGTTCCTGACCGCCCTGCTGGTCGACTACGGGACCGACACCCGCCCGACCGGCGCCCGGGACAACACCGACCAGCAGGTGTGCTTCGGGCAGAGCGTGGAGGGCGACCCCGGCTGCACGATCCGGCAGACGCTGCGGACCGAGACCGCCCCCTTCAAGATCATCACGCGGGGCTGGCTGGACGCCCGCAACCGGCACGACTTCAGCCGCACCGAGCCGATCAAGCCGGGCAAGACGTACACGTTCACGTGGGACTTCGTGCCCACCGACTACGTCGTGAAGGCCGGTCACCGGCTCGGCGTGATCCTGCTGTCCACCGACTACGACTACACGCTGCGCTACCCGGCCGGGACCAAGGTCACCGTCCGTCCGGGGGCCAGCAAGGTGCTGCTGCCGCTCGCGCGGGGCGGCCGCGAGTCGCTCGGGTAGGCCGGCCGGCGGGCCGGGAAGCCCAGGACCCCGGCCCGCCGGTCACCCGCCGAACAGCTCGCGGAGCCGGCCGATCTGCTCCCGGCGCTCGGCGGCGCACTGCTCTTCCAGGCTGTTCTCCGCGGCCTGCCACAGCAGCCGCTTCGTCGCCACCGCCGCGCCGGGGTTGACGGCGAGAAGCGCGTCCACCAGGTCGCGGACGGCGCCGTCCAGCCCGTCGCGCGGCACGACGATCTCGGCGAGCCCGATCCGGGCGGCCTCGTCGGCGGGGACCGTCCGGGCGGTCAGGCACAGCTCCAGGGCCCGCCCGATGCCGACGATCTCGACCAGCGGCTTCGTGCCGGTCAGGTCGGGGACGAGCCCGAGCGCGGGCTCCTTCATGCAGAACTTCGCATCGTCGGCCGCGACGCGGATGTCGCAGGCCAGCGCGAGCTGGAAGCCGCCGCCGATGGCGTGGCCCTGCACCGCCGCGACGGTGACGAAATCGGGGCGGCGGAGCCAGGTGTAGCCCTCCTGGAGCTCCGCGATGAGGCGGTCGGCGGCCTTCGGGTCGGACGTGTCGGGAAAGCCCCCGCCCGCTCCGGAGAACATGCCGAGGTCGATGCCCGCCGAGAACGAGGGGCCCTCGCCGCGCAGGACGACGACGCGCACCTCGGCGGGGAGGGAGCGGCCGATCGCGGCGAGCCCGCGCCAGGTCGCGAACGTCATCGCGTTGCGCCGCTCGGGACGGTCCAGGGTGATGGTGGCGACGGCGCCGGACACGTCCAGGCGCAGCCCTCCTTCAGCGAGGAGGGCCGCCTCGTCGGTGCCGGGGCCGATGCCGGTGACCGCTTCCGGTCGCCCGGCGGTCTGCGCGTCCGCCATGGGTCCGTCCCTTCGAATGAGCGGCGCCGGGCCCGTCCCGCCGTCCACGGGACGGGACCCGCCGCACCTGTCCGCCGCCGCGACCGAACCCTACTCGGTCGGCCGCGGCAACGGCTCAGGCGGTGCGCTCATCCGGGGGCCGGTGTCCGGTCAGGACTTCTTGCCCCGGGTCGCGCCACCGCGACCGCGCAGGTTGACGCCGGACTCGGTCAGAATCCGGTGGATGAAACCGTACGAGCGGCCGGTGGCGGCTGCCAGGGCGCGGATGCTCTCGCCGGAGTCGTACCTCTTCTTGAGGTCCGACGCCAGCTTGTCGCGCTCGGCACCGGTCACGCGGGTGCCCTTCTTCAGGGTCTCGGCCACGAGTACCTCCCGTAGTGATGTGGTGACCGCTGCGTTATCCCCCGCCATGATCAGTCATTCCCGGCTGTTCGGCTACCCACTCGGCCAGAAAAGATCTGCGGAAGTCGTTCCGCAGGTCACGCGAGCGCCACCAGATCGGCAAACTCGTCACTCCAGATGTCTTCCACACCATCGGGCAGCAAAATCACTCTTTCCGGGGCGAGCGCCTCGACGGCGCCCTCGTCGTGCGTGACGAGGACGATGGCCCCGGTGAACGTCCGGAGCGCCCCGAGGATCTCCGCGCGGCTCGCCGGGTCGAGGTTGTTCGTGGGCTCGTCCAGCAGCAGGACGTTCGCGCTGGACACCACGAGCATCGCCAGCGCCAGCCGGGTCTTCTCGCCGCCGGACAGGACGCCCGCGGGCTTGTCGACGTCGTCGCCGGAGAACAGGAACGAGCCGAGGATCTTGCGCACCTCGACGGGCGCGAGGCCCGGCGCGGCCGACTGCATGTTCTCCAGGACGGACCGGTCGACGTCCAGGGTCTCGTGCTCCTGCGCGTAGTAGCCGACGCGGAGGCCGTGACCGGCCACGACCGACCCGGTGTCGGGCTTGTCGACGCCCGCCAGCAGGCGCAGCAGCGTCGTCTTGCCCGCCCCGTTGAGGCCCAGGATCACGACCCGGCTGCCCCGGTCGACGGCCAGGTCCACGTCGGTGAATATCTCCAAAGATCCGTACGATTTCGACAAACCCTCCGCGGTGAGGGGGGTCCGGCCGCACGGAGCCGGTTCCGGGAAGCGGATCTTGGCGACCTTGTCGGCCCGCCGCTCCCCCTCCGCGGACGCCAGGAGCTGCCGGGCGCGGCGGTCCATCTGCTGGGCCGCCTTCGCCTTCGTGGCCTTCGCGCGCATCTTGTCGGCCTGCGACAGCAGCGCGGACGCCTGCCGCTGCGCGTTCGCCGACTCGCGCTTGCGCCGCCGCTCGTCGGTCTCGCGCTGGTCGAGGTACTTCTTCCAGCCGACGTTGTAGACGTCGATCACGCAGCGGTTGGCGTCCAGGTGGAAGACCCGGTTGACGACCGCGTCCAGCAGGTCGACGTCGTGGCTGATCACCACGAGGCCGCCCTGGTGCGACTTCAGGAAGTCGCGGAGCCAGACGATCGAGTCGGCGTCGAGGTGGTTGGTCGGCTCGTCCAGCAGGAGGGTGTCGGCGCCGGAGAACAGGATGCGGGCGAGCTCGACCCGGCGGCGCTGGCCGCCGGACAGCGTCCCGAGCGGCTGGGTCATCACCCGGTCGGGCAGCCCGAGGCTGGACGCGATCGAGGACGCCTCCGCCTCCGCGGCGTAGCCGCCGAGCACGTGCAGCCGCTCCTCGAGGCGGCCGTACCGGCGGACGGCCTTGTCGCGCTCGGCGCCGCCCGCCGTCGCCATGGCGTCCTCGGCGGCGCGCAGGTCGCGGATGACCTCGTCCAGGCCGCGGGCGGACAGGATGCGGTCGCGGGCCAGCTCGTCGAGGTCGACGTCGCGCGGGTCCTGCGGGAGGTAGCCGATGGTGCCGGACGAGGTCGCCGCCCCCTGAGCGGGCAGCCCCTCCCCCGCCAGCACCCGGGTGAGGGTGGTCTTGCCCGCGCCGTTGCGGCCGACGAGGCCCACCCGGTCGCCGGGGTTCACCCGGAACGTGGCGGCCTCGATGAGCAGCCGGGACCCGGCGCGCAGCTCGATGTCTTTCGCGATGATCACAGTGACAGGGCTCCCCTGACGGACGGCTCGGTGGACAGGCACGAGAAAGCGCGCCACGCGGTCCTGAGACGCGGGCGCGCTGGGCGGCCTGTCAGTTCGGGAGCGGAACCATCCGTCAAGTGTACGTGACCGCGGGCCGGTCCCGGCCATGCCGATGGCCGACGGCGATGTGTGAACTCGCGGGGAGGGGCCAGGATGGAAGGGGCGGGGCGTGCGACGGGACGACACCGGGACCGGTGGGTCCCAGCGCGAAGGAGTGAGTGCAGATGACCCAGGTCACGAGCAACGCCCCCGAGGGCACCCCCAACTGGCTGGACATCGGGGTCCCCGACATCGACCGGGCCCGCGCGTTCTACGGGGCGCTCTTCGGCTGGCGGTTCGAGGACGCGGGCCCCGAGGCGGGCCACTACAACATGTGCAAGGTGCGCGGCCTCCCGGTCGCCGGGATGATGCAGAACCCCGACGACCAGCCCGACGTGTACTGGTGGAACGTCTACTTCGCCACCGACGACTGCGACCGCTCCGCCGATCGGGCCGCCGACGCGGGCGCGGAGGTCGTCGTCCCTGTGATGGACGTCATGGGCCAGGGCCGCATGGCGGTGCTCAAGGACCCGCAGGGCGCCCAGTTCGGCCTGTGGCAGGGCGAGGCGCACGTCGGGTCGGCGATCGTGAACGACCCGGGCTCGTTCGTCTGGAACGAGCTGGTGACGCCCGACGCCGGGCCCGCCCGCGAGTTCTACGGGACGCTGTTCGGCTACGAGTTCGAGCCCGTCCCCGGGATGGACTACACCGCCTTGAAGCGGCCGGACGGCCGGTACGTCGGCGGCATCCTCGGCGGGGCCGAGACGGTGCTCGGCGGGGGCGGCGAGGCCGTCCCCTCCTGGCTGACGTACTTCTCGGTGGAGGACGCCGACCAGGCCGTCCGCGAGGTCCGCGCGGGCGGCGGCTCCGTCGACAGCGAGCCGCGGGACAGCCCGTACGGGCGGTCGGCGTCCGTCCGCGACCCGTTCGGCGTGCCGTTCCGCGTGATGAAGCCCGCGCCCGAGCCGGAGTCGTGACCGGACGTTCCAGGGCCGCCGGGGCCCTGGAACGCCGTGGGCCTGGGACGCCGGGTCGGCCCTGGAACCGCCGTGTCAGCCCTGGCGCTCGGACGACAGCCGCTGCGAGATCGTCCGGTGGAGGCGCTGGAGGCCGTTGGCGCCGACCAGCCCGATCTGCCCTTCGAGATCGCGGAGCAGGACGTCCTCGTTCATCACGGTCTCGGACGACTGCAGCAGCACCGTCCCCTGCCCGGTGAAGTCGAACTGGTGCTCCTCGCCGGACGACCCGCCGATCCCGAAGACCATCCGAGCGGCGCCGAACGCGCCGCGCATGTAGGAGTGGTCGTAGTGGTGGCAGGGCGACGGGCAGTCGGCCCAGCCGAGCAGCGCCTGCGGGTCGACCCGGATCGGCGGCTCCACGAAGTGGACGGGGCCGTTGGACGCGGCGACGAAGCGCCCCGTCCCGATCAGCGTCAGGAACCCGGGGATGATCGACTGCTTCAGCTCCAGGCCCGGCTCGAAGGCGAGCAGGTTCCCGGCCCGGACGGTGAGGTTGCCCTCGTCCAGGTCGTAGGAGTTGACGTCGAACCCGCGGTCGGCGAGGAGGAGCTTGCCCTGCCCCTGCGCGACGATCCAGTCCTGCGCGTACAGCGGGGAGTTGAACGTGTGGGCGACGAGCGAGTCGAGCGGCCCGGCCGAGAGCTGCTCGAACCTGATCTGCCCGTAGTAGGCGATCATCTTCCCCTTTTGCGCGAACCACTGGCCGTTGAGGTCGACGCTGAAGGCGTAGGGGTTGACGTTGTCGTTGACGGGGAGCGTCCCGGGGTTCCAGGTCTGCGTGCCGAACATGCTCACGGTCAGATCTTCCTCTCGCTGGCCTGGACGTAGACGACCCCGGATCCGCTCAGCTCCAGCTGGAACGCTTCGCCGGAACCGCGTCCGATCAGGTCGCGCAGGCCCACCGCCGTGGTGAGCTTGTTCTGCACCTGGCCGCGGTGGGCCACGTACGCCTGCGGGTCGACGTGCACCGGGCGCTGCGGCCCGATCGGCAGCTCCAGCACGCCGCCGTGCGACAGCACCGCGCACGAGCCGTAACCGGCGAGCGTCGAGGTGAACAGGCCCTGCCCGGTGACCGCGCCGCGCACGATCCCCCGGACGCCGCCCTGCTCGCCCATGAACATCGTCCCGACCTGGAGGGACGTGTCGTGGACCAGCAGCCGGTCGGCCTCCACGTAGAGGGTGTCGGAGCCGTTCAGGTCGATGACGGTGACATCCAGCCCGCCGTGCCCGAACATCACGCTGCCCTGACCGGTGACGTGCATCATCGCGCTGTGCTCGCCCGCGACGGCGCGTCCGAGCGCGCCGCCGACGCCCTGCCCGGCCGTCGTGGTCGGCGCGAACGACACGGGCCCGGTGTAGGCGAGCATCGCGCCGCGCTTGCTGTAGACCTCCTGCCCTGGGCCGATCGGCACCTGGAGCATCTTCGAGTTGATCGCCTGATATCCGGGCATCAGATCTCCAGAATCCCGCCGCGCTCGGCCGGCTGGACGTACACCAGCCCGTGCCCCTGGTACCGGAACTGCACGCTCTCCCCTGATCCCTGGCCGATCACCGTCCGCCAGTTGACGTCGGTCACCACGTCCTGCTGGAGCTGCCCGTGATGGCAGACGTAGGCGTGCGGGTCGACGCACAGCGGCGTCTGCGGCGTCACCTCAAGGGCGATCGCCGGGCCGTCGGAGAGGATCGCGACCGTCCCGTGGCCCTCCACCTTGGTGGTGGCGAGGCCCTGCCCCGTGCCCATCCCCCGCAGCCCGACGAACTGGACGCCGGTCTGGAGGTTGCCGTCCAGCGCCAGCAGGCTCTCCGACTCCACGAACAGGGTGTCGCCGCCGAGCTGGACGAGCGTGACCTCCGTCGCCTCGCTCGCCAGGTACACCGTCCCCTGGCCGGTGACCTCCATGAGTGTCATGCCCTCGCCCGCGATCCTCCGCTTGAGGGCGCCGCGCAGGCCCTCGCCGCCCGTCATGCCCTGCCGTTTGAACGCCATCTGGCCCTCGTAGGCGACCATGGAGCCGTTCAGTGCCCGGACCGTCTCGCCCGCCAGGTCGACGGCGAGCATCTTCGAGCCGTTCAATCGAAATCGAGCCACGAAGCGAGAAGATACAGCCCGGCGCGTTGCCGGTCCGCCGCTCCGTAGATCGGGAAGGATGAGGACCATGTGGATCGCTCCCGAACGCCGCAGCCTGAGCAGGTGGGCCGTGCCCGGCGTCGTCCTCGGCGCCGGGGTCGTGGTGGGGGTCGTGCTCGCCGCCGACGGGCGGTCCGGGACGGCCCTCGTCGCCCTCGTCGCCCTGGCCGGGTACGCGGGCTACCTGGCGTACCGGCGCAACGAGCCCGCGCTGCCGCTGAGCGACGGGTTCGGCTCGGGCACCCGGGCCCGCGCGCACCTGCGCGCGGCGGCGATGACCGGCGACGTGCTGACCGTCGCCGTGGTCGGCGGGCTGACCGTGCAGGCGCTCCGCGGCGCCGACATCACCGCGTACGCGTGGCTCGCGGCACTCGCCGGAGCCACCTACCTCCTCTCCGCGTTCGTCGGCGGTCGGGGCCTGTGAGCAGCGCGAATTATGCGTTAACTTCTCCTGACGTATCTAGTTTCGAGGGTTGACGGGCGACATGATGCCGTTGTGTCCGCTGTCGAAGCGATTGACGCCCTCCTTCCGGCGCGGGCGGTGTTCCATCCGGTGGTCGATCTCGGCACCGGCACCGTCGTCGCCGTGGAGGCGCATGCCGCGCCGATCGGCCCGTCCCGCGTCCCGATGCGGGCGGATCCGGCTTCCGAGGACGTGCGGCGCGCGGTCGAGGCCGCCCGCGCCGGCGCCGACCTCGGCAGCCCGCTGCCGATCCAGATCGGCCTCCGGGCCGAGACCCTCTGCCAGGGCGAGGACGTCCTCGCCGGCCTGCACCGCGGGCTGGCCGAGACCGGACGCCGCCCCCAGGAGATCATCCTCTGCGTGTCCGGGGGCTTCCCGCCCGCGGTGCGCCCCCCACTCACCGCCGCGCTCGGCGGGCTGCGCAGGGCCGGCTACCTGGTCGGCTTCGCGGGCCTCGGCGCCGCGCACGCGCCGCTCGACCTGCTCGTCGACGGCGCCTGCTACCTCCTGAAACTAGATCCCGACCTGGCCCGCAGGGCGATGTCGGAGCCGCGCCGCGCCTCGCTCGTGGACAGCCTCGTCCAGCTGGCGCACCGGCTGGAGACGCACGTCCTCGCGCCGCGGATGACGACCCGCGAGCAGGTGCTGCGGATGCGGGACGCCGGGGTCCGGCTCGTCCAGGGTCCCGCGCTCGCCCCGCCGGAGTGGCGGCCCGGGATGCCGATCCACATCCCGGTCGCCGCGCCCGGCGAGCCCGCCCGGCACGACCTCGGGCTCGGCCCGCGCGTCTCGGAGTTCACGCTGCCCGCGGTGACGATGCCGCACACGGCGACCGCCGGGGAGGTGCTCACCGCGCTGAACAGCGAGACCGGCATCACCAGCATCGTCCTCGTGGACGAGCGGCAGCGCCCCCGCTGCACCGTCGACCGGACGCGGTTCCTGCTGCGGCTCTCGGGGGCGTACGGGCACGCGCTGCACGCCCGGCGTCCGGCGGCGCGGCTCGCCGACCCGCCCCGCCTGGTGCCGCGCACCGTGCCCGCCGTCGCGGCGCTGCGGGCCGCCGGGCGGGAGGACGACCGCGTCTACGACGACCTCGTCGTGGTGGACGAGCTCGGCCGGTGCTTCGGCATCGTCCGCGTCGCCGACCTGATCCGCAGCCTGTCCGGCTGAGATCGTTCCTACGGGGTCAGCTCGTCCCGGGTGATCCCTTATGGGGGTCCGGCCCGGAAAGTCCGGAGGCGGCCGTCTCCTGCGCGCGGATGGCCGCCTGGACGCGGCTGGCCAGCCCCAGCTTCTGCAGGATCCGGCTGACGTGGGTCTTGGTGGTCGTCTCGGCCATGTCCAGGCGGGCGGCGATCTGCCCGTTGGACAGGCCCTCGCCGAGGCACGCGAACACCTGCCGCTCGCGCGGCGTCAGCTCCTCAAGGGCGGGCGGCGCGGGCGGCGCGGGGGCGGCGGAGAACGCCTCGATCAGCCGCCGGGTCACCCGGGGCGCGATGATCCCCTCGCCCGCGGCGACCGTCCGCACCGCCTCCACCAGCCGGTCGGCGTCGACGTCCTTGAGCAGGAACCCGGACGCGCCCGCCCGCAGCGCGCCGAACACGTACTCGTCCATGTCGAACGTGGTGAGCACCAGCACGTCGGTGAACCCGGCGATCTCGCGGGTCGCGGCGATGCCGTCGAGGCGGGGCATGCGGACGTCCATCAGCACCACGTGCGGGCGCAGCTCCCTGGCGAGCTCCACGGCCCGCCGCCCGTCGGCCGCCTCGCCGACCACCCGGACCCCCGGCGCCGCCCCGAGGATCAGCACCAGCCCCGCCCGGACCGCCGCCTGATCATCAGCCACCAGCACATCGATCACGACGCCCCGCCTTTCCTGGGGACGGCCCCCAGGTCCCCGGACGGCGGTCGCCATGGTCCTCGCTCCGCTCCGGTCATGACGCCCGCCCTTCGATCACCTGGTCCAGGGGCAGTTCGGCGTGGACGCGCCAGCGTTCGCCGTCCGGGCCCGCGTCGAACTCGCCGTCCAGCATCACGGCGCGCTCGCGCATCCCGACCAGGCCGCTGCCGGTGCCCGGCAGCCGGGAGCCGTCCCGGCCGAGCGGGCTCAGCACGTCGATCACCACGCGCCGCCGCGCGTAGGCGACCCGCACGTCGGCGCGGCCGGGACCGGCGTGCTTCAGCGCGTTCGTCAGCGCCTCCTGGACGATCCGGTACGCCGCCAGCTCCACCGCCGCGGGCAGCTCCGGCGGCTCCCCGCTGACCTCCAGGTTCGCCGACAGGTCGGACCGCGCGGTGTGCCGGACGAGCCGGTCGAGCTCCGCGAGCCGGGGCCGGGCGGCCGGGTCGTCGCCGTCGCCCTCCCGCAGCAGCCCGATCATCCGGCGCATCTCCGCGAGTCCCTGCACGCTGTTCTCCCGGATGACCTCCATGGCGCGGTCGACGCCGTCCCGGTCCAGGTCGCGCACCTTCAGGACGGCCGAGGAGTGCAGCGCGACCGCGCTCAGATGGTTGGCGATCACGTCGTGCAGCTCCCGGGCCATCCGGGCGCGCTCGGCCGTCACGGCGGCGCGCCGGTCCAGCTCGGCGAGCCGCGCGACCTGCTCGGCGCGCGCCCGCTCCGCCTCCGCCCGGAACCGGTGCTCCCGGACCGCCATCGCGGTCAGCACCGGCGCGACCCACACCAGCCCGGCGACCGCGCCGCCGACCACCCCGGGCGCGACGCCGCGCAGCCCGATCGCGGCGCCCACGGCGACCCCGAGCGCGGCGAGGACGGTCGCGCCGAGCAGCCACTCCGCCGTCCGGCGCCGCCCGTACAGGCTCGCCGCGTACAGCGCGTCGCCGTAGATCATCGCGGTGGCGATGCTCGGCCCGAACGCGACGTCGGCGAAGTTGAACGGCGTCGCCAGCGCGAGGGCGGTGAGGGGCGCCGTCCGGCGCAGCAGCATGGCCGTGCACAGCCCGAGCAGCGGGACGAGCCGCGCCCGGAACGAGGGGTCCCAGTCCTCCGACCAGGTGGAGTAGCCGTGCGCGGCGAGCATCGTCAGCCCGCCGGCCAGCGCCGCCACGACGATCAGCGCGTCCTGGCGGGTGGTCAGGCGTCGGATGCGGTGCACCGTCCCATCTCAGCATCTCCGGCGCCGTGGCTCGTCCGTCCGGGTGAGGATGCCCCGTACATCCTTCGGACGACCCTCGGAACCCGCACAGCGGACGACGATTCCCGGCCCCCGGCCCCGGACCATGGAACCGACGGAAAGGGGTCTCCCGTGCTCATCGCGGTCATCGCCGGTTGCGAGATCGGCTTCTGGGTCGTTCTCGCGTCCGGGCTCGCCGCCCGCTACCCGCTGCGCCTGCGGCGGACCGGCGCGGCGCTGCTGCTCTGCGTCCCGCTGGTCGACCTGGTGCTGCTGGTCGCGACGGCGGCCGACCTGCGCGGCGGGGCGACCGCCGGGTTCGCGCACGGGCTCGCCGCCGCCTACCTCGGCTACTCGGTCGCGTTCGGGCACAGCATGGTCCGCTGGGCGGACGAGCGGTTCGCGCACCGCTTCGCGGGCGGCCCGCCGCCGCGCGGCAAGCCCGGGCACGGCGCCGCCCGGACCCGCTACGAGTGGCGTGAGTTCGGCAAGGCCGCGGTCGCCACCGCGATCGGCTGCGCCCTGCTCCTCGCCATGATCGCCTGGATCGGCGACGCCGACCGCACCGAGGCCCTCCTCGGCTGGACGGCCCGCCTCGGCCTCGTCCTCGCGATCTGGTCCCTGTGGCCCATCACCCACACCCTCTGGCCCGCGAAGCCCAAGAAGGCCCGGAAGCCCGCCGACCCCGCGCGCCAAGACTGACGATCAGCACCGCGAAGACACGTGGGGCCGCGACCCCGGCGAGCGGGGCGCGGCCTCACAGGTGATGCCGGTCAGACGTTGAAGCCGAGGGCGCGGAGCTGGTCGCGGCCCTCGTCGGTGATCTTGTCGGGGCCCCACGGCGGCAGCCAGACCCAGTTGATCTTGACGTCCTTGACCAGGCCCTCCAGGGCGCTGTGCGCCTGGTCCTCGATCACGTCGGTGAGCGGGCAGGCGGCGCTGGTGAGCGTCATGTCCAGGACGGCGACCTCGTCGGCGATGTCCACGCCGTACACCAGGCCGAGGTCGACGACGTTGATGCCGAGCTCGGGGTCGACGACGTCCTTGAGGGCTTCGAGGATCTCCTCCTCGGGGACGGCCGTGCCGGTCGGTTCGGTCATGGTGCCCTACCTTGTCTCTCCGAGTGCGCGGGCGGTCGCGTCCTTCCACGCCATCCAGGCGAGCAGGGCGCACTTGATCCGGGCGGGGTACTTGGAGACCCCCGCGAAGGCGATGGCGTCCTCAAGGAGGTCCTCGTCGGGGTGCACGTCCTGGCCGCGCGACTGCATCAGCGCCAGGAACTCGTCCCCGACCGCCATCGCCTCCTTGACGGACTTCCCGATGATCAGGTCGGACATCACCGAGGCGCTGGCCTGGCTGATGGAGCAGCCCATCGCGTCATAGGACACGTCGGCGACCGTGGCGGCCTGGCCCTCGCCGTCCAGGTGGACGCGCAGCGTCACCTCGTCGCCGCACGTCGGGTTGACGTGGTGCGCCTCGCCCTCGAACGGCTCCCGCAGCCCCTTGTGGTGGGGGTTGCGGTAATGGTCCAGGATGACCTCCTGGTACATCGCCTCCAGTTGCATGTCGTCCTTTCCAAGCCTTTCTCACTGCAACAGGGCGGGCGGTGGGCGTGTTCCGGGCGGGTCGGACCCGGGTCAGACCGTCCCGAAGAACCGCTGCGCCTGCCGCACCCCGTCGGCGAGCGCGTCGATGTCGTCGAGGGTGTTGTAGAGGTAGAACGTCGCGCGGGTGGTGGCCGGGATGCCGAAGCGGCGGCAGATCGGCCACGCGCAGTGGTGGCCGACGCGGACCTCGACGCCGAGGTCGTCCAGCACCTGCCCGACGTCGTGCGGGTGGATGCCGTCGACGGTGAACGCCACGGCGCCGCCGCGCGCCTCGGTGGTGCCGGGCCCGACGATCCGGACGCCGGGGATCTCGGTGAGCCGCTCCAGCGAGTAGCCGATGAGGGCCTCCTCGTGGGCGTGCACCCGGTCCATGCCGATCTCGGCGAGGTACTCGCACGCCACGCCGAGCCCGATGGCCTGCGCGGTCATCGGCACGCCCGCCTCGAACCGCTGCGGCGGCGGCATGAACGTGGTGCCCTCCATCCGGACGACCTCGATCATGGAGCCGCCGGTGATGAACGGCGGCATGGCCTCCAGCAGCTCGCTCCGCCCCCACAGGACGCCGATGCCGGTCGGGCCGAGCATCTTGTGCCCGGAGAAGGCGAGGAAGTCGACGTTCAGCCGGGAGACGTCCACCGGCTGGTGCGGGACGGACTGCGCCGCGTCCAGCAGGACCAGCGCGCCGACCGCGTGCGCGCGGGCGGCGATCAGCTCGATCGGCGGGACGGTCCCGAGCACGTTCGACTGGTGCGTCAGCGCGACGATCTTCGTCCGCTCGTTGACCAGGTCGTCGAGGCTGTCGAGGTCGAGCCGCCCGTCGTCGGTGATGCCGAACCAGCGCAGGGTCGCGCCCGTCCGGCGGCACAGCTCCTGCCACGGGACGAGGTTCGCGTGGTGCTCCATCTCCGACACGACGACCTCGTCGCCGGGGCCGACCCTGAACCGCTCCGCCTCCGGGCCCGCGGTCGCCGCGTTGCTCATCGCGTACGCGACCAGGTTGATGCCCTCGGTGGCGTTCTTGGTGAACACGATCTCGGCGGGCGTCGCGCCGATGAACCGGGCGATCGACGCGCGCGCGTTCTCGTACGCCTCCGTCGCCTCCTCGGCGAGCAGGTGCGCGCCGCGGTGCGGGGCCGCGTTGTGCCGCTCGTAGAAGTCGCGCTCGGCGTCCAGCACCCGGAGGGGCTTCTGCGACGTCGCGCCCGAGTCGAGGTACACGAGCGGGTGCCCGCCGCGGACCGTGCGCTGCAGGAGCGGGAAGTCCTTCTTCAGCTCCTCTGGCAGGAGGTTCCCGGCGCCCTCCGGGGACGCGGCCTCCCACGCCGCCCGGTTCGCCTCACTCAGGCTCATAGCGACGCGCCCGCCTTCACGTACTTCTCGTAGCCCTCTTCCTCAAGCTCGTCGGCCAGCTCGGGCCCGCCCTCGGCGACGACCCGGCCGCCCGCGAACACGTGCACGAAGTCGGGTTTCACGTAGCGGAGGATGCGGGTGTAGTGGGTGATCAGCAGCACGCCGGTGTCGCCGGACGCGAACCGGTTCACCCCTTCGGAGACGACCTTGAGCGCGTCGACGTCGAGGCCGGAGTCGGTCTCGTCCAGGACGGCGACCTTCGGCTTCAGCATCTCCAGCTGCAGGATCTCGTGCCGCTTCTTCTCGCCGCCGGAGAAGCCCTCGTTCAGGCTGCGCTGCGCGAACGCCGGGTCGATGGACAGGTCGTCCATCGCCTGCTTCATCTCCTTGGAGAACTCGCGGAGCTTCGGCGCCTCGCCGCGGACGGCGGTCACCGCCGAGCGCAGGAAGTTCGAGACCGACACCCCCGGCACCTCGACCGGGTACTGCATCGCGAGGAACAGCCCGGCGCGGGCGCGCTCGTCGACCGACATGGCGAGGACGTCCTCGCCGTCGAGCGTCACCGTGCCGGACGTCACCTCGTACTTCGGGTGCCCGGCGACCGCGTACGCGAGGGTGGACTTGCCGGAGCCGTTCGGCCCCATGATCGCGTGGGTCTCGCCGGCCTGCACGGTCAGGTCGACCCCGCGGAGGATCTCCTTCGACCCGTCGGAGCCGTCGCCGACGGAGACGTGGAGGTCGCGGATCTCAAGCGTGGCCATAGTGCGTCGTTGTCCTTATCGTGGGGCCTAGTCGTCGGCGGCGAGCGAGACGTAGACGTCGCCGTCCTCGACCTTGACCTTGTAGGTGGCGACCGGCTGCGTGGCCGGCGGGTTGGTGGGCTTGCCGCTGCGCAGGTCGAAGCAGGACCCGTGCAGCCAGCACTCGATCGTGCCGTCGTACACCTCGCCCTCGGAGAGCGAGACCTCGGCGTGCGAGCAGATGTCGTTGACGGCGAACACGTCCTCGCCGCTCCGCGCGATCGCGATGGGCGTGTCGTCGACCTCGACGGCGACCGCCCCGTCCGCCGGGACGTCACCGAGCGCGCACACCTTCACGTACGTCACCGCGACCTGCCCTTCTGGGGGACGACCCCCAGACCCCCGAGGCGGGCGCCCGATGATCCTCGCTTCGCTCCGGTCATCGGGACGCTCCCTGATCCAACTCGGCCTCGATCGCCTCGCGGACCTTCTCGCGCACGTCGGGGACCTCGATGCGCTCGACGAGCTGGCCGAGGAACCCGCGGACGACCATGCGGCGCGCGTCGTCGAAGGTGATGCCGCGCGCCTGGAGGTAGAACAGGTGCTCGTCGTCGAGCCGTCCGGACGCCGAGGCGTGCCCCGCGCCCGCGACCTCGCCGGTGAGGATCTCCAGGTTCGGGACGGAGTCGACCCGCGTCCCGTCGGTGAGGACGAGGTTGCGGTTCAGCTCGTAGGTGTCGGTGCCCTCGGCCTCGGCGCGGATGATGACGTCGCCGATCCAGACGGCGTGCGCGTCCTGGTCCTGGAGCGCGCCGCGGTAGTCGACGCGGCTGCGGCAGTTTGGGACGGCGTGGTCGACGAGCAGCCGGTGCTCCAGGTGCTGGCCGCCGTCCACGAAGTACACCCCGTACAGCTCGGCGTCGCCGCCGGGACCGTCGTAGGACACCGACGGCGAGATCCGCACGACGTCGCCGCCGAGCGACACGTTGTGCGAGACGAACCGGGCGTCGCGGCCGAGGCGGGCGTGCTGGTGGGAGACGTGGACGCTGCCGTCCGCCCAGTCCTGGAGGCTGATCACCGACAGCCGGGCGCCGTCGCCGACGACGAACTCGACGTTGTCGGCGTAGGTCGCGACGCCGCGGTGCGCGAGCACGACGGTCGCCTGCGCGAACGGCTCGACGATCACCGTCGTGTGCCGGTAGGCGGCGGCCGAGGCGTCCTCGCCGCGCAGCCGCAGCACGGTCGGCGCGGACGCGGCGGTTTCCTTCGGGACGGTCACGACCACGGCCTCGGTGAACGAGTTCCACGCCTGGGCGCTGACCCGGTCGGCGGGGACGTACGCCCTGCCGAGGCGGGCGTCGTCGCGGCCGACGGTCTCGACCGTCACCTCCGGCGCCGCCTCCGCCTCGACCAGGACCTTGCCGCCCTCCTCGGCGGTGCCGTTGTGCAGGCCGCGCAGGCGGCGCAGCGGGGTGAACCGCCACTCCTCCTCGCGGCCCGTCGGCACGTCGAAGTCGGCGACCTCGTACGACGCCTTGTCGTGCAGCGTCGACAGAGGCTTCTGCTCCAGCCCCATCAGCCGACGGCTCCTTCCATCTGCAGCTCGATCAGCCGGTTCAGCTCGAGGGCGTACTCCATCGGCAGCTCGCGCGCGATGGGCTCGACGAACCCGCGCACGATCATCGCCATCGCCTCGTCCTCGGTGAGGCCGCGGCTCATCAGGTAGAAGAGCTGCTGCTCCGACACCTTGGAGACGGTCGCCTCGTGGCCCATCTCGACGTCGTCCTCGCGGACGTCGACGTACGGGTAGGTGTCGGACCGGCTGATCTGGTCGACGAGCAGCGCGTCGCACTTCACGGTGGACTTGCTGTGCTCGGCGCCCTCCTGGATCTGCACGAGGCCCCGGTAGGACGTCCGCCCGCCGCCGCGCGCGACCGACTTGGAGATGATGCTGGACGAGGTGTTCGGCGCGGCGTGCACCATCTTGGCGCCCGCGTCCTGGTGCTGGTCCTCGCCCGCGAACGCGATGGACAGCGTCTCGCCCTTGGCGTGCTCGCCGAGCAGGTAGACGGCCGGGTACTTCATGGTGACCTTGGAGCCGATGTTGCCGTCGACCCACTCCATGGTGGCGCCCTCGTAGGCGACGGCGCGCTTGGTCACCAGGTTGTAGACGTTGTTCGACCAGTTCTGGATCGTCGTGTAGCGGACGCGGGCGTCCTTCTTCACGACGATCTCCACGACGGCGGAGTGCAGCGAGTCCGACTTGTAGATCGGAGCGGTACAACCCTCGACGTAGTGGACGTACGACCCCTCGTCGGCGATGATCAGCGTCCGCTCGAACTGGCCCATGTTCTCGGTGTTGATCCGGAAGTAGGCCTGGAGCGGGATCTCGACGTGCACGCCCGGCGGGACGTAGATGAACGAGCCGCCCGACCAGACGGCGGTGTTCAGCGCGGCGAACTTGTTGTCGCCGACCGGGATCACCGAGCCGAAGTACTCCTGGAAGATCTCCGGGTGCTCACGCAGGCCGGTGTCGGTGTCGACGAAGATGACGCCCTTCTCCTCAAGGTCCTCGCGGATCTTGTGGTAGACGACCTCCGACTCGTACTGCGCGGCGACGCCCGCGATCAGGCGCTGCTTCTCGGCCTCGGGGATGCCGAGCTTGTCGTAGGTGTTCTTGATGTCCTCGGGGAGCTCCTCCCAGGACGCCGCCTGCTGCTCGGTCGACTTGACGAAGTACTTGATGTTGTCGAAGTCGATGTCCGACAGGTCGGAGCCCCAGGTCGGCATGGGCTTCTTGCTGAACAGCCGCAGCCCCTTGAGGCGCAGGTCGAGCATCCACTCGGGCTCGCCCTTCTTGCCCGAGATGTCGCGGACGACGTCCTCGTTCAGGCCGCGCCGCGCCGAGGCCCCGGCCTCGTCGGAGTCGGCCCAGCCGAACTTGTACCTGTCGAGCCCCTCCAGTTCGGGGTGGGCTGCCGTAGTCATAGGGAGGTCCCTCCGGACTCCTCGTCACTGGTCAGTTCTTCGCTCGCGGCGGCATCGCCGCCGCTCCGGCCGCTCTCGCCGGGCCCGCAGAGCGAGTGCGGGCTGACGTGGGTCGTGCAGATCCCGTCGCCGTGGGCGATCGTGGCCAGCCGCTGCACGGGGGTCCCGAGCAGGCGGCTGAACGCCTCGGTCTCGGCCTCGCACAGCTCCGGGAACTCGGCGGCGACGTGCGCGACCGGGCAGTGGTGCTGGCAGAGCTGCTCGCCGCCGCCCGGCTGCGGCGCCTTGGCCGCGGCGGCCGCGTAGCCGTCGCCGGACAGCGCCTCGGCGAGCGTGCGGACCCGCTGGTGGAGCGGCGCCTCCTGCACGACGGGCCGGTAGCGGCGCTCCAGGTCGGCGATCTGCCGCCGGGCGAACTCGGCGACCGCGCGCTCCCCCGCCGTCTCGGCGAGGAAGCGCAGCGCGCTCGTCGCCAGGTCGTCGTAGGCGTGCACGAACGCGTTGCGCCCGGCGTCGGTTATGGCGAACCACTTGGCGGGACGCCCCCGGCCGCGCCGGGTCTGCGGCGTCCGCGCCTTGCGGACCTCGATCATGCCCTCGGCCAGCAGCGCGTCCAGGTGCCTGCGGACCGCGGCGGGCGTGAGGCCGACGCGCTCCCCCAGCGTGGACGCCGTGACCGGTCCGTGCTCGAGGATCAGCCGGGCCACCCGGGCGCGGGTGTCGCGCTCGGTGCGGCCGGGCGCGGACGGCACGCCGGCGGACCGCGTACCTGCGGTCTCCGTGCTCGCCCGATCCTCGCTCACGTTTTTCACAACATCAGTGTGCCGTAATTCCTTCCCGGCAAACACCGGAACGCCGATGTCGTAGCTCACGCAGGTAAGCCTTACCTAACACGCGGCTGCGCGTCCGGCGCCGCGGCGGGGCGCCGGGCGGCGCCGCGCGGCAGCACCAGCACCGGGCAGGGCGCGGCCCGGACGATCTTGCCGGAGCTCTCCCCGAGGAAGACCTTGCGGAGCGGCCCGTCGTGGCTGGACAGGCAGGCCAGCACCTCGCCCGGCAGCATATCGACCGCGCCGAGCGCCTTGGCGACGCCCGTCCCGGCGGCGGTCTCGCGCTCGACGCGCGGGGCCGCGTCGAGGAGCCCGGCGGCGGCGTCCCGCAGGTCCTCCTCCGCCTGGACCCGCCGGCGCTCCATCATCGCGTCCGCGTCGCGGAACCTGGCGGCGAGGCCGGGCGGCCTGAGCACCAGCGTGAGCAGCCGCAACGGCACCCCGAGCGACGCGGCGAACGCGGCGGCGCTCGCCAGCGGGCCTTCGGCGCCCGGCCGCCGCCAGTACGCGACGGTCATGCGCGCCAGCCGGTCGGGCGGGTCGGCGGCGTAGCCGCGCGGGGCGAGCAGGACCGGCACCGGCGAGCCGTGCAGGAGCTGGTCGGCGGTGCTGCCGATGGCGATCCGGCCGCGCCGCCCGCGCGGCGCGGACCCGATGACGACCAGGTCGGCGGCGGTGTCGCGGGCGATCTCGATGAGGCCGCGCCCGCTGCCCCGGTGGGCGTGGACGCGCCACGTCGGCTCCGGCGCGCCCGTCCCGGCAAGCCGCGCCGCCGCCCGGTCGAGCGCGGACCGCGACTCCTCCCTGAGGTAGGCGACCCATTCGGCGTCGACCGAGCCGGGGCCGCGCGCGGGCCAGGGCGGCGGGTGGACGTTCGCGACCACCAGCGACCCGCCCGCCGACCGGACGACCAGCGCCGCCAGCGCGAGCGCGTCGTCGCCGCGCTCGTCCGGCGAGTAGCCGAGGAGGACGCGCGGCCCGTTCACCGGGCGCTCCGTCCGGACGGTTCGCCCGCCAGCCGCGAATGGCGGCGGCCGTAGAGGAAGTAGGCGGCGAGGCCCACGAGGCTCCACAGCGCGAACACCGTCCAGGTCACCCCGCCGAGGCCGACCATCAGGTAGACGCAGAACCCGACGCCCGCGAGCGGTGTCACCGGGTAGAGCGGGGTGCGGAAGCTGCGCGGCAGGTCGGGGCGCGTCCGCCGCAGCACGATCACGCCCACGCTGACCAGCGCGAACGCGAACAGCGTGCCGATGCTCGTGGCGTCCACCAGGCGGCCGAGCGGGACGACGGCGCCGAGCGTCCCGATGAACGCGGCCACGATGACGGTGTTGGCGACCGGGACGCGCCGCCGCAGGCTGACCTTCTGGAACACGTCGGGGACGAGCCCGTCCCGCGACATCGCGAACAGGATGCGGGTCTGCCCGTACATGACGGTGAGGACGACGCTGGCGATCGCGATCACCGCGCCGAGCGAGAGGATCATCGACGGCCAGGTGCGTCCGGTCGCCTCGTTCAGGACCTCGGCGAGCGACGCCTCCGAGCCGCTGAGGCTGAACCTCGTCCAGTGCATGGCGGCGACGGCGGCGAGCCCGACGAGCACGTACACGGTCGTGACGATCGCCAGCGACAGGACGATCGCGAGCGGCAGGTCGCGGCGCGGGTTCTTCGCCTCCTCGCCCGCCGTGGACGCGGCGTCGAAGCCGATGTAGGAGAAGAACACCTTGGACCCGGCCGCGCTGATGCCCGCCCAGCCCATCGGCGCGAACGGGCTCAGGTTGCCCGACTTGAAGGCGGTGAAGGCGACCGCGCAGAAGAACAGCAGCACGCCGATCTTGAGGAACACCATGATCGTGTTGGCGGTGGCGCTCTCCGACGTCCCGCGCAGGAGCAGGAACATCGCGAGCAGCACCACGGCCACCGCCGGGACGTTGACCACCCCGCCCTCCCCCGGCGGCCCGGCCAGCGCCGCCGGGATCGTGAAGCCCGCCGCGTCGTCGAAGAACGCGCTCAGGTAGGCGCCCCAGCCGACCGCGACGGCCGACACCGACACGGCGTACTCCAGCAGCAGGCACCAGCCGCAGACCCACGCGACCAGCTCCCCGAGCGTCGCGTACGAGTAGGAGTAGGACGAGCCGGACACGGGGATCGTCCCGGCCAGCTCCGCGTACGACAAGGCCGAGAACAGCGCGGTGACGGCGGCCAGGACGAACGACAGCACGACGGCGGGCCCGGCCAGCGGCACCGCCTCGCCGAGCACGACGAAGATCCCCGTGCCGAGCGTCGCGCCGACGCTGAACAGGGTGAGCTGGAGCAGGCCCATCGTCCGCCTGAGCTCGCCGCCCTCGCCCTGGCCGCCCTCGGCGACGATCCGGTCGACCGGCTTGGTCCGCAGCAGGCTCCGCGCGAACGAGACGGGCGCGGGCTTCGGCGGGGCGGTCACAGCGTGCTCGCCAGCGGCCAGGTCGCGTTGGGGGTGACGATCGTGCCGGCCGTCCCGTCGAGGATCTCCACGCACTGGTCGAGGCGCCCGATCGCGGCCATGTCGCCGGTCCGCTCGACGAAGCTCGCCGCCGCCTCGACCTTCGGGCCCATCGACCCGGCGGGGAACTCCTCGGCGCGCAGCTCGTGCGGCGTGGTGTGGACGATCTCCTCCTGGCGCGGCGTCCCGTAGTGGCGCATGACGCGGGACACGTCGGTGAGGATGAGCAGGGCGTCCGCGTCCATGCTCTCGGCCAGGACGGACGCGGTGAGGTCCTTGTCGATCACCGCCTCGACGCCCTCCAGCCGCCCGACGTCGTTGCGGAACACCGGGATGCCGCCGCCGCCCGCGCACACCACCACCGTGCCGAGCCGGACCAGCTCCCTGATCAGCCGCGTCTCGATCACCCGCTGCGGGCGCGGGGACGGCACCACGCGGCGCCAGAGCTCCCCGTCCTGGCGGACCGTCCAGCCGTACTCGGCGGCGAGCTTCTCCGCCTCCTCCCGCTCGTACACCTGCCCGACGAACTTGGTCGGGTTCTCGAACGCCGGGTCCACGGCGGAGACCAGCGTCTGGTTGATCATGGCCATGACCTGGCGGCCGGGCAGCGCGTTCTGCAGCGCCTGCAGCATCCAGTAGCCGATCATGCCCTGGGTCTCGGCGCCGATCGTGTCCAGCGGGTACGGCCGGGTCAGGTTCGGGTCGTTGACGCTCTCCAGCGACAGCACCCCTACCTGCGGGCCGTTCCCGTGCGTGACGATCAGCTCGTGCCGCTCGGCGAGCGGCGCCAGCGCCCGCACCGCCCGGTCGACGTTGCCGCGCTGGAGGTCGGCGTCGGGCGTGTCGCCCCGCTCCACCAGCGCGTTCCCACCGAGCGCGACGACGACGCGCATCCTGCCCCCTTCCCCTTCCGCGCTCCGGCCGGTCAGCCGAGCGTCGCGACCATGACCGCCTTGATGGTGTGCATCCTGTTCTCCGCCTCGTCGAAGACGATGGAGGCGTCCGACTCGAACACCTCCTCGGTGACCTCCAGGGCGTCCAGGCCGGTCTTCTGGAAGATCTGCTCCCCGACGACCGTGTCCCGGTTGTGGAAGGCGGGGAGGCAGTGCATGAACTTCGCGTCCGGGTTGCCGGTCGCGCGCATGACCTCGGCGTTGACCTGGTAGGGGCGGAGCAGCGCGATCCGCTCGTCCCACCGCGCGGCGGGCTCGCCCATCGACACCCACACGTCGGTGATCACGAAGTCGGCGCCGCGGACGCCCTCGGCGACGTCCTCGGTGAAGCGGAGGTCGGCGCCGGTCGTGGCGGCCACCTCGGCGGACGGCGTGACGACGGTCTCCTCGTCCGGCCACAGGGCGCGCGGCGCGACGACGCGGACGTTCATGCCCGCCAGCGCGCCCGCCGCCAGGTAGCTGTGGCCCATGTTGTTGCGGGCGTCGCCCAGGTAGGCGAACGTGACGCCGTCCAGGGGCCCGCCGCTGTGCTCGCGCATGGTGAGGAGGTCGGCGAGCATCTGCGTCGGGTGCCATTCGTCCGTCAGGCCGTTCCACACCGGGACGCCCGCGTACGCCGCCAACTCCTCCACCAGCTTCTGGCTCGACCCGCGGTACTCGATGCCGTCGTACATGCGTCCGAGGACGCGGGCCGTGTCCTTCATCGACTCCTTGTGGCCGATCTGCGTGCCGCTCGGGTCGAGGTAGGTGACGTGGGCGCCCTGGTCGTGCGCGGCGACCTCGAACGCGCAGCGCGTCCGGGTGGACGACTTCTCGAAGATCAGCGCGATGTTCCGGCCGGTCAGAGCCGGGACCTCGGTGCCGCCGCGCTTCGCGGCCTTCAGATCCGCGGCGAGGTCGAGCAGGGACCCGAACTCCTCCGGTGTGAAGTCGAGCTCCCTGATGAAGCTGCGCCCGCGAAGGTCGAACGCCATCGTCCACTCCTTGGTCGTGCGGGATCGTCTTGGTCGTGCGGGATCGTCCCGCGGTCAGGCGTCCCGTTCGAGCGGGCAGGTCATGCAGCGGGGGCCGCCGCGCCCGCGGCCGAGCTCGCTGCCCCGGATGGTGATCACCTCGATGCCGTTGCGGGTGAGGTGGTCGATGCTGGTCGCGTTGCGCTCGTAGGCGACGACCACGCCGGGCGAGACGGCGAGGACGTTGGCGCCGTCGTCCCACTGCTCGCGCTCGGCGGAGAAGACGTCCTGCGTCGGGACGAGCACCTTGACGTCGTCCAGGCCGAGGGCCGCCGCGATGACGCGGTGCATGTCCTCCGGCGGATGGTCGGTGATCTTGAGTTCCTTCTCGGTGTCTCCCGGCTCGACGGTGTGCGAGGGCAGCATCCCCATGCCCGCGTACTTGGTGAACACGCCGTGGTCGACCATGGTCATCACGGTGTCGAGGTGCATGAACGCCCGCTTCTGCGGCATCCGCAGCGCCACGATCTTCTGGCAGGACCCGGAGGCGAACAGCGACTGGGCGAGCATCTCGACCGCCTGCGGCTGCGTCCGCTCGCTCATCCCGACCAGGACGGCCCCGTTCCCGATCACCAGGACGTCGCCGCCCTCCAGGGTCGCCGGGGCCATCGCCGTCCCGGTGTTCCAGACGTGGAACCCGCCCGCCTCCGGCCTGCCGTAGCCGGACGCGAACAGCGGGTGCCAGCGGTAGATCGCCTCCATGTTCACGGTCTCGCGCATCCGCGCCTTCATGCGCATCGTGTTGATCGAGACGCCGTCGTAGATCCAGCAGGACGTGTCGCGCGTGAACAGGTGGTTGGGCAGCGGGGTCAGGACGAACCCGTCCGTCCCGATGGAGTGGAACGCGATGGACGCGGGCTCCTCCATCCGCTCCAGCATCTCCCGCTTGGTGATGCCGCCGATGAGGAAGGCGGCCAGCTCGTCGACCTCCATGGCGTCGAAGCAGTTGCGGATCGCGTCGGTGGCGAGCGGCCCGTACCAGTGCGGGTCGACGACCGCGTCGAGGACGTGCTTGCGCGCCTCCGGGATCCCGATCGTCTCGCGCAGCAGGTCGAGCAACAGGTACGTGCGGACGCCCTGCGAGCGCAGGACGTCCTCGAACTCCTCGTGCTCCTCCATCGCCCGCCGCACCCACAGCACGTCGTCGAACAGCAGACCGGCGGCGTTGGACGGGGTGAGCCGCTTCAGCGACAGCTCGGGCCGGTGGATCAGGACACCCCGCAGCCGCCCGACCTCCGAACCGACATGGAACGGCATCCCCCACCTCCTCCGGCGCGGCCACGCCGCCGCACCCCGCCCCGGCCGCCGGGACGGGCCCGCCGACACGGCGGGAAATTCCCCCCGCTCAGGCGGGCGAAACTAGATCGACTTCAGCCCCGCGGCTTTGCCCGACCTTTCCCGGCCGGGGCGGCGGGACCGGGCGCGGAGCGCGCCCGTCCCGGATCTAGACTCGTCGGCATGACACCCCCCGGAGACGGCGCCGTCGAGCTGCACCGGCTCGTGAAGCGCTACGCCGCGGCCGGCGGCGAACGCCGGGCCGTGGACGGCCTCTCGCTGAGCGCCGCCCGGGGCGCGGTCACCGCGCTGCTCGGCCCGAACGGCGCGGGCAAGACGACCACGATCGAGATCTGCGAGGGGTTCCGCCGGGCCGACTCGGGGACCGTCCGCGTCCTCGGCCTCGACCCCGCCGCCGACGGGCGCGCGCTCAGGCCGCGGGTCGGCGTGATGCCGCAGTCCGGGGGCGTGCCCGGCACGGCCCGCGCGGGCGAGTTCCTGCGGCTCGTCGCCTCGTTCCACGCCACGCCGCTCGACCCGGCCGCGCTGCTGGAGCGGCTCGGCCTCACCGAGCACGCCCGCACGCCGTACCGGCGCATGTCGGGCGGGCAGCAGCAGCGCCTGTCGCTCGCCGTCGCCGTGGTCGGACGCCCCGAGCTGGTCTTCCTCGACGAGCCCACCACCGGCCTCGACCCGCAGGCCAGGCACGCCACCTGGGAGCTCGTCGGGGAGCTGCGCGCCGCCGGGGTGTCGGTGGTGCTGACCACGCACAACATGGACGAGGCCGAGCGCCTGTCCGACCACGTGGTGATCGTCGACCACGGCAGGGTCGTCGCCGAGGGCGCGCCCGAGGAGCTGACGGGCGCCGAGCGGCAGCTGCGGTTCCGGGCGCGTCCCGGGCTCGGGCTGGAGGAGCTGCTGTCCGCGCTGCCCGCGGGGAGCGCGGCGAAGGAGTCGCCCGCCGGGCACTACCTCATCGAGGCGGACGTCGACCCCGGCCTCCTCGCCACCGTCACCGCCTGGTGCGCGTCCCACGGCGTCCTCACCGAGGACCTGCGGATCGAGCGCCGCACCCTGGAGGACGTCTTCCTCGAACTGACCGGACGGGAGCTGCGCCCGTGACCGCCCCGCTCGACCTGTCGCCCGCGCCGGGGGCCGCGCCGCCGCCGCGGATGATCCTGTCCCAGGCCGCCTACGAGGTGCGCGCGGTGCTGCGCAACGGCGAGCAGCTCCTGCTGACGCTGATCATCCCGGTGGTGCTGCTCACCCTGTTCAGCGCCACGTCGCTGCTCGACCTCGGGCCCGGCGACCGGGTCGACTTCCTCGCGCCGGGCGTTCTCGCGCTCGCGGTGATGTCGACGGCGTTCACCGGGCAGGCCATCGGGACGGGCTTCGAGCGCCGGTACGGCGTCCTGAAGCGGCTCGGCGCCACGCCGCTGCCGCGCGGCGGGCTGATCGCCGCGAAGACGCTCAGCGTCGTCGCCGTCGAGGCGGTGCAGGCCGTGGTGATCTGCGCGGTCGCGCTGGCGCTCGGCTGGCACCCGCACGGCGACCCGGGGTCGGTGCTGCTCCTGCTGCTGCTCGGCACGGCGGCGTTCAGCGGGTTCGGGCTGCTGATGGCGGGCACGCTGCGGGCGGAGGCGACCCTCGCCGCCGCCAACCTCGTCTACATCCTGCTGCTCGCGGTGGGCGGCGTCGTCTTCCCGCTGGACGAGTTCCCCGGCGGCGTGCGGGACGCCTTGGAGCTGCTGCCCGTCTCGGCGCTGGCCGAGGGGCTGCGGGACGTCCTCCAGGACGGCGCGGCACTGCCGGGCACGCCGATGATCGTCCTCGCGGTGTGGGCCGTCGCGGGCCTCGCGCTCGCCGCCAAGTTCTTCAAGTGGGAGTGACCGGGTTCGGATGGGAGTGACGGGGGTGGGGGATGGCTTCCGCTGAGGCGCCGGGGTCCTACGGGGGAGCGTCCCGGCCGGCGGCGGGGCGCTTCCGCGTCCGCGCACTGTCGGTCCGCACGCTGTCGCTCGGGTCGGTGCCGCCGCCCGCGCTGATCCTGCTCGGCATCATCTCGCTGCAGGTCGGGGCGGGCCTCGCCAAGCACCTGTTCGACCGGCTGCCGCCGAGCGCCATCGTCACGATGCGGCTGCTGACCTCCGCGGTCGTCCTCGGGTTCCTGGCCCGGCGGGCGCTGCGGACGGTGCTGCGCGACCACTCCCGCTCCAGCCTCGCCATCGCCGCCGGGTTCGGGCTGGCGCTGGCGCTGATGAACTTCTCGATCTACCAGTCGTTCGCGCGGATCCCGCTGGGCGTCGCGGTGACGATCGAGTTCCTCGGGCCGCTGACCGTGTCGATCGTCGCGTCCCGGCGGCCGCGGGACGCGCTGTGGGTCGTCCTCGCCGGGGCGGGCGTCGTCATGCTGGCGCGCGGCGGCTCCGGCGGCCTCGACCCGGCCGGCATCGCGTTCGCGCTCCTCGCCGGGACGTGCTGGGCCGGGTACATCCTGCTCACCGCCGCGACCGGCAAGCGGTTCGCCGGCTCCACCGGCCTCGCGGTCGCGAGCATCGTCGGGACGTTCGCGATCCTGCCGCTCGGCGTCGCGTCCGCCGGGACGGCGCTGCTCGACCCCCGGCTGCTGCTGGTCGGCGTCGGCGTCGGGCTGCTGTCGTCGGTGATCCCGTACTCGCTGGAGCTGGAGGCGCTGCGCCGGATGCCGGCGCGGGTGTTCGGCGTCCTGATGAGCCTGGAGCCCGCCGTCGCGGCACTGGTCGGGCTGGCGCTGCTCGGCGAGGTCCTCACCGGACGGCAGTGGATCGCGATCTGCTGCGTCATCGTCGCCTGCGCCGGGGCGACCCGCAGCCAGCAGAACCCGCCGGAGGCCCCCGAGGCGTGACGCCCCGGGGTGTGGTGGCCTCCGGCGGGTGGTCTCACAGCCTCATCCGGCGGATGGCGACGCCCACGCAGTCCCCCGGACGGACGTAGCCGAACTCGCGGGAGTCCCAGCTCAGCGGCCGGTTGTCGCCCACCACGACCAGCGCGCCGCGGGGCACGACGTCCTCCGGGACGTCGCGCAGCGCCGGGCACGCCTCGCGCGGCACCGGGTCGCCGCCGACCGCCGCCACGCGCTTTATCAGCAGCAGACCGTGCTTCGCGTACGACTCCAGCTCCGCCGCCGAGGGCTCCACCTCGACGGCGGTCGCGGCCTCCGGCGGCGGCCCGTCCAGCAGCGGGACGCGCGCCCGCACCACGACGATCTGCCCGCGGCGGGCCCGCGGCGTCCGCCGGACCAGCAGCCGGTCGCCGGAGCGCAGCGCGGGCTCCATGCTCCGCCCCGACACCGTCGCCACCAGCAGGCGCCGCCGGATCCCGAGGGCCACGAGGACGACCGCGACCGCCGCGCCCGGCACCGCCCACCCGATCGTCCTCATCCCGCCGCCACCTCCGGCGCCTGGTAACCGGCGGCCTGGAGGCGGAACAGGCGGGCGTACGGGCCGTCCGCCGCGAGCAGCTCGTCGTGGGTGCCGCGCTCGGCGATCCGCCCGTCGGCGAGGACGACGACGAGGTCGGCGTCCCGCACGGTGTTGAGCCGGTGGGAGATCAGCAGGCTGGTCCGGCCGTCCCGGTGGGCGCGCATCTCGGCGTGGACCCGGTGCTCGGCCTCCGGGTCGAGTCCGGAGCTGGGCTCGTCCAGGATCATCAGGTCGCGGCCCTCCCGGACGAACGCGCGGGCGAGCGCGAGCCGCTGCCACTGGCCGCCCGAGAGGACCACCCCCGTGTCGGGGTCGGTCTTGTCCGCTTCGGAGAAGAACATCCTGGTCAGGAGTGTGTCGTAGCCGCGCGGAAGGCCCGCGACCTCGTCGTGGATCCCCGCGCGGACGGCGGCCGCCCGCAGCCGCTCCGGATCGTCCAGGGCGGGGAGGTCGCCGAGCCCGATGTTCTCGGCGGCGGTCATGTCGTAGTGCATGTGCTCCTGGAAGACGGCGCTGATCCGGTCCCGCAGCCGCTCGGGCGGGATGTCGCGGAGGTCGACGCCGTCCCAGAGGATGGCCCCTCGGGTCGGGTCGTACATGCGGCACAGCAGCTTGACCAGGGTGCTCTTGCCCGCGCCGTTCAGCCCGACGAGCGCCACCGCCCGTCCCGCCGGGATCAGCAGGTCCACCCCGGACAGGACCCAGGGGTGGTCGTCGCTGTAGCGGAACCACACGTCCCGCAGCCGGACGCCCTCGCGCAGCGGCGGCGCGTCGCCGTCCGCGGCGCGCGGCAGGTCGGGCTCGGCGCGGACGACGGCCGCGAAGTGCGTGAAGGCGAGCAGCCGCGCGTGGACGACGGCCACCGACATGACGGCGGAGTCGAGGGCCGACTGGACTCCGGCGACCGCCGCGACGAACAGGGCGACGTCCCCGACGCTGAGGGCGCCGTGCCGCGCGGCGGTGACGGCCCACAGCAGCCCGCCGCCCGCGACGACCGCGCTCAGCGTGGTGAGGCCGCCCTGCGTGGCGAGCTCGCGCAGGTCCATCCGGCGGTCGGCGCGGTTCACGCGGAGCCGTTCGGCCATCATCCGGGAGCGCAGGAACGCGCCGATGCCGAACAGCCGGATCTCCGTCGCCGCCTGGACCCCGGTCAGCAGCCCGTTGTAGAAGAACTCGCGCCGGTGCGCCATCTCGTTCCCCCACTGGACGGCCGCCCGCCGCCGCGCCAGCAGCAGCTCCGCGACCAGCACCGGCACGGCGGCCAGCAGGACGACCCCGGTCATCACAGGGCTGAGGACGAGGAGCGCCCCGACGAACCCGGCCAGCGACAGCGCCCCGCGGAGCGTCCCGGCGACGCCCTCGACGAGTTGGCCGACGCCCGCCGCGCCGTCCTGGGCGAGCCGCAGCCGGTCGAGGAAGGCCGGATCCTCGAAGCGGCGCAGGCCCACCTGCCTTTCGGTGGCGGCGAAGAGCCGGTCGGTCGCGACGGCGGACGCCGCCCGGCCGGTCTGCGCGCTCAGGTACCGGACGAGCGGCGGCGTCGCGGCGGTCGCGAGCCCCGCCCCGACCAGCGCGACGGCGACCCCGCCGACCGCGCCCTGCGGCGCGGCCAGCCGGTCGATCACGACCTTGGTCAGCCAGGCGGTCGCGACGGGCGCGCCCGCCGCGGACACGGTCAGCAGCAGATGCCCGGCGGCCCCGCGCGGCGCGGCGCGCACGACCAGCGGCACGGCCGTCGCGGCGGCGGTGGCGGCGTCCCGCAGGCCGAACCGCGGCCCCTTGGCGGACGCCGGGACGAGCGCGGTCATCCGCGGGCCGGTAGGGGGAGGTCGGTCAGACGGCCACCCGTCGCGAGGACGGTCCGGTCGTCGCCCATCAGGTAGAGCGCGGGCGTCCACTCGTTCTGGAACGCCGCCGAGACCGGGCCCGCCTGGTCCTCCTCCACGACCAGCCGGACGTCGGGCGCGAGGGTCGCGACCAGCTCCGGGTCGTCCCCGGCGATCACCGCGAGGACGTTCTCCCGGCCGGCCGCGCGGGCGTGCTCGGCGACGCTGGGCGCCTGGGCGTGGCACGGACCGCAGCCCGCGGAGAAGAACGCGACCAGGGCGGGGAGCGTCGCGTCGGTCACGGGCTCGCCGTCGGTGGTGCTGGAGGCGAACGCGGCGGGCCGCGAGCCGGGACGCAGGACCACCGGGGGGCCGGAGTGCGTGGTCCCGGCGGCGGCCGGCTCCTTCAGCCGCCGCGCGAGCGCGAGGGTGAGCAGCAGGTTGAGGACGGCGATCAGGCCGACGAGGACGACGGCCGCGGCGAGGTAGGGCATCAGGAGCCTCCCGTGAGCAGGTGGGCGAGGTCGTCGAGCGACACGATGAGGACGGCGGCGAGGGCGCCCGCCGCCGCGGCGACGACGGCGCCCGCGACGGGGGTGGGCCGGGAGGCGGTGAGCCCGAGCAGGCAGGCGGCGAACAGCACCCCGTTGCGGACGAGGTGCCGGACCCCGAGCGGGGCGCTCCGGGTGCCGAAGCAGCGGCACGCTGCCCGGGGTCCGCCGCCCGCGACGACCCGTCCGATGGCGGCGCCGAACGCGGCGAGGAGCGCCGCCGCCAGGCAGAGCGCGTAGGGCCGGGTCGCGGGCGGGACGGACCCGGCGGCCACGACGGCTTCGAGCGCGACCACGAGGACGGCGAGGGGCATCGTCCACCGCCCCGGCAGGCCCGGGACGAGACCGGGCACGGACGCGGCGAAGCCGCGCAGGTCCCGGAGCTTGGACACGACCCCGACGAGGAAGACGAGCCCGACCAGGCTCGCGCACCCCACGTGCAGGTACCCCACGCCGTCCTCCCCATTGAGAGCGGTTCTTCCAGGGCGGTCTATGGGGAACGGGCGACGGCGCGCCGCCGCCCGCGCCCTACGACCGGATCACCAGTGGCAGATGTTGCCGGTGCGGCGGTCCGTGCAGCCCTGGTTCAGGCAGCAGGTGCGATAGACGATGTGGTTGCTGATGCAGTAGGTGGTGGTGGTGCAGGAGGCTGCGACGGTGGCCTTGCCCGCGATACGGGTGAGCAGCTTGTCGGCGATACGCGGCATGGTGGTGTCTCCTCTCCGGCCGGGTCCCGGCCGGTCAGTCGGAACGATCGTGAAGCGGTCTGTCGGCGGCGGCATGCCGCCGCCCCGGCCCACGGCCGGACCGGCTAGCAGAGGTCGCGGGTACGGACTTCCGAGCAGCCCTGGTTCAGGCAGCAGGTGCGCAGGTAGATGTGACCGAAGCGGCAGATGGCGGTGGTGCTGCAGGCGGCCTCGGCGGCGGCCTTGCCCGCGATGCGTGCGAGCAGTTTGTCGGCGATGCGCGACATGGCGTGTCCTCTCCGGCCGGGTCCCGGCCGATCGGTTGGAGCGATCATGGAACGGTCCGGAATTTCGGCACAAGAGTCATGATCGTTTTTCCCTGGAACGTGCCATCGCCCCAGGACGCGGCAATATCGGCACCGCTTGATATCAACTCAAATTGACCGAAACCTGTCTTATTGATGTTGATAGATCAACCATCCGGGCGTTCGCGGGCGGCGGACGGGCGCGGTGGCGGGAGGCCGGCGGGGCGTGGAAGGATCGGAGGCGTAGTGATCGTCCAGCGAGGGGAGCAGCCGTGGCCGGCCGGAACGAGGAGCAGGGGATGCCGCCCGAGTTCTTCGAGGCGAGGTCGCCGTCGTTCGTCGACCTGCTGCGCGCCCACTCCCCCGAGCTGCTGCCGGTGAACCGGGTGCCGGACGGCGACGTGCCCGAGCTGCCGCACGGGACGACCGTCCTCGCGCTGACGTTCCCCGGCGGCGTCATGATGGCGGGCGACCGGCGCGCCACGCAGGGCAACCGCATCGCCTACCGCGAGCTCGACAAGGTGCAGCGCGGCGACGAGTACTCCGCCGTCGCGTTCGCCGGGACGGTCGGGCTGGCGCTGGAGATGGTCCGGCTGTTCCAGGTGGAACTGGAGCACTACGAGAAGATGGAGACCGTCCCGCTGTCGCTGCCGGGCAAGGCCCGCAGGCTCGGCGCCGTCATCCAGGCCAACCTGGCGCAGGCGCTGCAGGGGCTCGCGGTCGTCCCGCTGCTCGCCGGGTACGACCCGGACGCCGACGAGGGACGCATCTACACCTACGACATCACCGGCGCGCCCCAGGAGGCCCGGCACTTCCACGCGGACGGCTCCGGCTCCCCCCACGCGACGGGTGCGCTGAAGAAGCTCTACCGCACCGACCTGTCCCTGGAGGACGCCGCGACGGTCTGCGTCCAGGCCCTCTACGACGCGGCCGACGACGACACCGCCACGGGCGGCCCCGACCCGGCGCGCCGCATCTACCCGACGATCGCGGTCGTCACCGCCGACGGCTACCGGCGGCTGCCCGAGGAGCAGGTGGCCGCGATCGCCGACGAGGTCCTGCGGGCCCGCCTCGACGCCCCGAACGGCCCGGTCGCGCCGCTGCGCTGACCCCGCGCCGGGGGCCGGGTGCGGGCCGGGAAACGTCGTACCCGGCTCCTAGACTCGAAGGCATGGCACGGGCGAACGACGAGGCTGCGGCCCTCATCCAGGAACTTGCGGACCTGCTGTCCATCACCGGCGGCGACGCTTTCAAGATCAGGGCGTACGAGAAGGCCGCGCGGGCGATCGCGGGCCATCCCGGCGACGTCTCCGAGCTCGACCTCGCCGGGCTGCGCAAGATCCCCACGGTGGGCGAGGCGATCGCGAAGAAGGTCCTCGACTACACGACCACCGGGACGATCCGCCAGGTCGAGGAGCTGCGGACGCAGATCCCCGCCGGGGTGCGGGCGCTGACCGCCATCCCCACCCTCGGCCCGAAGAAGGCCCTCACCGTCTACGAGGAGCTCGGCATCTCGTCCGTGGACGACCTCGCCGACGCGATCAAGGAGGGGCGGCTGCGCGGCCTCAAGGGCTTCGGCGCCAAGACCGAGGAGAACATCCTCCACGGCATCGAGCTGATGCGCAGCTCGGGCGAGCGCGTCCTGCTCGACGCCGCGGCGAGCGTCGCCGACGAGGTCGTCGCCATGCTCTCCGGGCTGCCGGAGGTCGAGCGGTGCGAGCACGCGGGCTCGCTGCGCCGGATGCGGGAGACGATCGGCGACGTGGACGTCCTCGCCGCGTCCCGCGACCCGAAGCCGATCATGGCGGCGTTCACCGCGCTGCCGTTCGTCGCGGAGGTCGTCGCGAGCGGCGAGAAGAAGACGTCGATCCGCACCGCGAAGGGGCTCCAGGTCGACCTGCGGGTCGTCCCGCCGGAGTCGTGGGGCGCGGCGCTGCAGTACTTCACCGGCTCGCAGGCCCACAACATCCGCACCCGCGAGATCGCGGTGAAGGCGGGGCTCAAGCTCTCCGAGTACGGCCTGTTCGACGCCGAGACGGACGAGCTGATCGTCTCCGCGACCGAGGAGGAGGTCTACGAGCGGCTCGGCCTGCCCTGGGTCCACCCGACGCTCCGCGAGGACACCGGCGAGATCGAGGCGGCCCTCAAGGACGACCTTCCCCGCCTCGTCACCGTCGACGACCTGCGCGGCGACCTGCACAGCCACACCGACCTGACCGACGGCGTCGCCTCCCTCGCCGACATGGTCGCCGCCGCGCACGCCCGCGGCCTGGAGTACTACGCGATCACCGACCACGCGCCCGACCTCGTGATGCAGCGCATGACGGACGAGAAGATGCTCGCCCAGCGCGCCGAGGTCGCCGAACTGCAGAAGGAGTACCGCGACCTCACGCTCCTGCACGGCACGGAGCTGAACATCGGCCCGGAGGGCGGCGTCGACTGGGACGCCGACTTCCTTTCGGGCTTCGACGTGTGCGTCGCGTCGATCCACTCGCATTTCACCCAGGACCAGGAGACCATGACGCGGCGGCTCGTCCGCGCGTGCGAGAACCCGCACGTCCACGTCATCGGACATCCGACGGCCCGCAGCATCGGCCGCCGCCCGCCGGTCGACGCCGACTGGGACGAGGTGTTCCGCGCCGCCGCCCGCACCGGCACCGCCATGGAGATCGATTCGTTCCCCGACCGGCTCGACCTGCCCGCCGACCTGATCCGCCGCGCGAAGCGCTTCGGCGTGAAGTTCTCCGTCGACACCGACGCGCACTCGCTCGGGCACCACCGCAACATCCGCTACGGCGTCGGCACCGCCCAGCGCGGCTGGCTCACCCCGGACGATGTGATCAACACCTGGCCGCTCGACCGGCTCCGCGCGTTCCTCAAGAAGCGCTGAGCGCGGGCCGTCGGCGGGCTGAGGGCCGTCAGGCGGGCTGCGGGGCCTCCGCCTGCACGGGCTCCACCACGGGAGCGGCGGTCGGCACCTGCCCCCGGTCGCGGAGGGCGAAGAAGAGCCGGAACGCCGTGATCCACATGAGCACCGCGCCGAGCATGTGCAGCAGCACGAGTCCCTCGGGGACGCCGAGCGCGTACTGGATGTAGCCGATCGCGCCCTGGACCACGATGATCCCGGCCAGCTCGTGCGCCCGGCGGCGCGCCGCCGCCGGGGCGCCGGTCCGGTGCAGGACGAGGATCATGACCAGCGTCAGCCCGATCGTGACCCAGGCCAGCTCGCCGTGAACGCGGGCGACGTCGGTGATGTCGAAGCCGTACCGGCGGGACTCGGCGTCCCCCGCGTGCGGCCCGGTGCCGGTGACGACGGTGCCCGCGACGAGCACGGCCGCGCACGACACGAGCAGCGCGGCGGCGAGGCGGCGCGTCCACGGCCCGGCGAGCGGGCGCGGCGGCGCGTCGCCCTCGCCTGCGCGGACCCACAGCGCCACGCAGAAGACCAGCAGCGCGGGCGAGACCAGGAAGTGCAGCGACACGGCCGCCGGGTGCAGCTTGGTCAGGACGACGATCCCGCCGATGACCGCCTGCGCGACCACGCTCATCGGCTGCGCCAGCGCCCACCACACGAGGTCCTTGCGGCGGGGCCGCAGCCGCAGCGCGGCGACGAACACGAGCACCCCGACGCCCAGCACCACGAACGTGATCAGCCGGTTGCCGAACTCGATCGACATGTTGAGCCAGTGGTGCTCGGGGTCGTGCGTCGGGACGAGGCTGTCGCCGGAGCAGCGCGGCCAGTCGGGGCAGCCGAGCCCGGACTTCGTCACCCGCACGGCGCCGCCGCTGACGACGATCACCACGTTGCCGAGGACGCCGACGAGCGCGAGCAGCCGCAGCGACCCGGCCGTCGGGCGCCACACGGCGTCCCGGGTCCGGGTCAGGAGGGAGGAGGTCCGACGCTCTGCCACGGCACCAATCGTATGGCCGCCCCACCGCGCCCCCGCCCCGCCCCCCGGCAAGCGCCCGGCCCGGACCCGCACCGGCCTCCGATCGGTCAGTAGCGCGGGGCCGGTGGACCTCCGTAAGGGCCCTGTGGGGTGAAGCCCGATGGCCCCGGCCCCGCCCACGGCGGGCCGCCGAGGCGGCTCGCGCCGGGACGCGGCGGCGTCCGCAGGAACGCCTGCCGGGCCAGCGACATCAGGTTCAACAGCGAGTCGCGCCGGGTGACGAACCAGGCGGGCTCGGCCACGCCGCGGTCGGCGCGCTTGTGCAGCAGCGCCAGCTCGGTCGCGGCGAGCTGGTAGTCGGTCATGGCGCGGGCGGCGGGCGGGCCGCCGACCGCGCGGGCCCACCGGCGGGCGGCGCGGCGGGACGGCAGCGAGCGCAGCATCCGCACGTCCTGCGGCGTGACGAGGCCCGTCCCCGCGTACATGGGCAGGTACGCCTCGATGCGCCGGACGGTCCCCCGCCGCTCCACCAGCACGATGACCATCAGGACCACCAGGACGCAGAAGTCCAGCAGGTAGACGACGCCGAGCCCGCCGAGCCCGTACGAGGCGGCGCCGTTCCACAGCCCGTGCAGGACCATCGCGCCGAGCAGCCCGGCGAGCGGGGCGAGGAGCTGCCAGCGCCGGTGCGTGGCGGCGTAGGCGACGCCGAGCCCGGTCATCGAGGTGAACAGCGGGTGGCTGAGCGGCGCGACGAGCCCGCGCAGGATGAACACGGCCTGGAGCTGCTGGGCCCCGCCCTCCTCGAAGGCCCGCATGTAGTACGTGATGTTCTCCATCATGGCGAACCCGAGGCCGACCATGGCGGCGTAGATGATCCCGTCGGCGAACCCGTCGATCTCGTTGCGGCGGAACCACAGCAGCCCGAACAGGACGGCGCCCTTCAGCGTCTCCTCGATGACGGGCGCGCCGAACGTGGCGCTGACGAAGTGCCCCTCCGTCTCGCCGAAGACGGGGACGGTCACGTACAGCAGCCCGAGGGTGTTAAGGACCAGCGCGCCGAGCACCGCGATCCCGGCGCCCCACAGGAAGGAGAAGGCCAGGGCGCGCGGCGGCTCCGGCTCCAGCCGGTCGAGGGTGAGCGCGAGGGCGACCAGCACCGGGATGGGCAGGATGGCGAGGACGACCCCGACCCAGAAGCCCGCTCCCCCGATGGCGACGTCCGCGCCGAGCGCGATCAGGACGCACAGCCCCGAGACGGTCATACCGATGATCATGCCGACCGGGGGCCGGCCGGGAACCCGGCCCTCCAGCACCGCCTTGGGGTCAAGTTGCGCCATGCCGCCGAGCGTAACCGCCGGTCGGCCGGAGCGCTAAGCCCGGCCCGACACGGACGGTGACCGCCCGGCGACCCGGCTCAGCGCAGGATCGGGTCGACGGCGACGGCCGTGAACAGCAGCGCGAGGTACACGTTCGACAGGTGGAAGAACCGCATCGGGCGCAGGTGGACGCCCGTCACCCCGGCCCGCACCGCACGCAGCAGCCGGTGCCCCTCGGCGAGGAACACGAGGCCGAGGACGACGGCGACCGCCCCGTACACCGGTCCCATCCCGGCCACCGGCCACAGCAGCAGCGAGCACGCGACGGTGGCGTAGGTGTAGACGAGGCTCTCGGTGACGACGCGGCGCTCGCTCGCGACGACCGGCAGCATCGGGACCTTGGCGACCGCGTAGTCGTCGCGGTAGCGCATCGCGAGCGTCCAGGTGTGCGGCGGCGTCCAGAGGAACACGACGCCGAACAGGACGAGCGGCGTCCAGGCGACGCCGCCGGTGATCGCGGCCCAGCCGATGAGGACGGGCATGCACCCGGCGATCCCGCCCCACACGACGTTCTGCGAGGTGCGGCGCTTGAGGAGCAGCGAGTACACGAAGACGTAGAACAGGATCGCGAACAGCGACCCGGCGGCGGCGACCGGGTTGACGGCGACCAGGAACCCGGCGGTGGACAGCGCCGCGAGCGTGATCCCGAAGATCAGGGCGCGGGCCGGGGTGACCTGGTGGCGGGCCAGCGGACGGCGCCGGGTGCGGCGCATCTTCGCGTCGATGTCGCGGTCGATGTAGCAGTTGATCGCGTTGGCGGCGCCCGCGGACATGGTGCCGAACGCCAGCGTCAGCAGCACGGTGGACAGCGGCGGGACGCCCCCGTCCGCCAGGAACATCACCGGGATGGTGGTGATCAGCAGCAGCTCGATCACCCGCGGCTTGGTCAGCGCCACGTACGCGCGCAGCCGCGCGCCGAGGGTCCGCGCCTCCGCCTGCTCGGCGGCGGCCACCGGCACGAGCGGCGCCGCCGGCGCCCCCGGCGCCTGCGAGTCGAGGTCGATCTCGACCCCGCGCTTGTTACTGAGCACCGTCACAATCGGGTCCACGTCCAACTAGGGATGGGGAAATCGCGTACCAGCTCGGCGGCGCCCCCGCGATCCGGGCCGGCCTCGGCTGGGATTCGATCTCGCTTCGTTTCCTGCCGCGGCCGCTGTCGTCAACCGCGCAATCACTGTAGTCCGCCCCCTCCGCCACCCTCGCACCGGGTCGTGCGGACGCGCCCCGGCGCGTCCCCCTCGCGGACCCGTCCCCGATCCGCCGCGCGGGGGTTAGCGCGCGGGCCGTCCGGGCAAGGGTGGTGCGGCCCGTCCGCGCGATAGGCTCGCCGAGGGGGCCGCGGCGTGATCTTCGCGGGCCGCGAACGGGGTCGTCACGGGGCGCCGGGAGGCCGGGGAGGCGCGGCGCGCCGCCGGACGTCACCGCCCATGAGAGCGCGGGCGGGGACGGGCGCGGCACAACATCACAGTGTGGATCTTCACATCGGTTCGAGAGGAGCCTGGCGTTCCGTGAGCAGGAACAACAGCACGTTTGAGTGGTCCGACCAGGACCGGCGGGCCGTGGACGTGGTCCGCGCCCTGGCCATGGACGCGGTCGAGGAGGCGGGCTCCGGCCACCCGGGGACGGCGATGAGCCTCGCGCCCGCCGCCTACCTTCTGTTCCAGCGGTTCCTCCGGCACGACCCGACGGACCCGCACTGGCCCGGCCGCGACAGGTTCGTGTTGTCCTGCGGCCACTCCAGCCTGACCCTCTACATCCAGCTGTACCTGTCCGGCTACCCGATGACGCTGGACGACCTGAAGTCGCTCCGCAAGTGGGGCAGCCTCACCCCCGGCCACCCCGAGCACGGCCACACGGCGGGCGTCGAGACGACGACGGGGCCGCTCGGCCAGGGCATCGCGAACGCGGTCGGGATGGCGATGGCGGCGCGCCGCGAGCGCGGCCTGTTCGACCCGGACGCGCCGGAGGGAGAGTCCCCCTTCGACCACACGATCTGGGCGTTCGCGTCCGACGGCGACATCGAGGAGGGCATCAGCCACGAGGCGAGCTCCCTCGCGGGCCACCAGCGCCTCGGCAACCTGGTCCTGCTCTACGACGACAACCACATCTCGATCGAGGACGACACCGCGATCGCGCTGTCGGAGGACGTCCGCGCCCGGTACGCCGCGTACGGCTGGGACGTCCACCACGTCGACTGGACGGAGAACGGCGACTACGAAGAGAACGTCGCCGCGCTGGCCGCCGCGTTCGCCGCCGCGAAGGCCGAGACGTCCCGCCCGTCGTTCATCGCGCTGCGCACGATCATCGGCTGGCCGGCGCCGAACAAGAAGAACACCGGCAAGATCCACGGCTCGGCGCTCGGCGCCGACGAGGTCGCCGCGACCAAGCGGATCCTCGGCATGGACCCGGCCGAGACGTTCGTCGTCCCGGACGACGTCCTCGCGCACGCCCGCGAGGTGAGCGACCGGGGACGCGCCGAGCACGCGACCTGGAACGAGGCGTTCGAGGCGTGGCGGGCGGCGAACCCGGTGCGGGCCGCCGAGTACGACCGGATCTCGACCCGCACGCTGCCCCCCGGCTGGGACACCGCGCTGCCGCAGTTCGAGGCGGGCAAGGCCCTCGCGACCCGCGCCGCGTCCGGCGAGGTGCTGGCGGCGCTGGCGCCGGTGCTGCCGGAGCTGTGGGGCGGCTCGGCCGACCTGGCCGAGAGCAACAACACGACGATGAAGGGCCAGCCGTCCTTCATCCCGGAGGAGTTCCAGACCAAGGAGTTCCCCGGCGACCGGTACGGCCGCACGCTGCACTTCGGCGTCCGCGAGCACGCGATGGGCGCGATCTGCAACGGCATCGCGCTGCACGGCGGCACCCGCCCGTACGGCGGCACGTTCCTGATCTTCAGCGACTATATGCGCCCGGCGGTGCGGCTGGCCGCGCTGATGAAGCTGCCGGTCACGTTCGTGTGGACGCACGACTCGATCGGCCTCGGCGAGGACGGCCCGACCCACCAGCCGGTCGAGCACCTGTGGGCGCTGCGCGCGATCCCCGGGCTGGACGTCGTCCGCCCGGCGGACGCGAACGAGACGGCCGTCGCGTGGCGGACGGTCCTCGGGCACACCGACCGGCCCGCCGGGCTGGCGCTGACCCGGCAGAAGCTGCCGACGCTCGACCGGAGCGGCGGCCTCGCGTCCGCGGAGGGCGTCGCGAAGGGCGGCTACGTGCTCGCCGACGCCGACGGCGGGCGGCCCGACGTGATCATCATCGCGACCGGCAGCGAGGTGGAGCTCGCACTGGAGGCGCGCGACACGCTGCAGGCCGAGGGGACCCCCACCCGGGTCGTGTCGATGCCGTGCGTGGAGTGGTTCGAGGCGCAGACCGACGCCTACCGGCAGGAGGTGCTCCCGCCCGGGGTGAAGGCCCGCGTGTCGGTCGAGGCCGGGATCGCGCTCGGCTGGCGCGCCTACGTCGGCGACGCCGGCGAGTCGGTGAGCCTGGAGCACTTCGGCGCCTCGGCCGACTACAAGACCCTGTTCCTGCAGTTCGGCATCACCTCCGAGCGGGTCGTCGCGGCGGCGAAGGCCAGCCTGATCAGGGCGTCGGTGAAGGACGCGGGACGCGGCGAGACCACCGGCAACTAGGAGCGTGAGGAGCAGAGCGATGAGCGACATCCTGAAGCGGCTCTCGGACGAGGGCGTCTCGATCTGGCTGGACGACATCAGCCGCGACCGGCTGCGCACCGGCAACCTGGCGGAGCTGGTCAAGGACCGGCACGTCGTCGGCGTCACGTCCAACCCGACGATCTTCGCCAAGGCGCTGAGCAAGGGCACGGCCTACGACGACCAGGTCCGCGACCTCGCGGTGCGCGGCGTGGACGTCGAGGAGGCGTCCCGCGCGATCACCACCTACGACATCCGCTGGGGCTGCGACGTGCTGCGCCCCGTCTACGACCGGACGGACGGCCTCGACGGCCGCGTGTCCATCGAGGTCGACCCGCGGCTCGCCCGCGACACCCGCAAGACGGCCGCCGAGGCGCGCGCGCTGTGGTGGCTGGTCGACCGGCCGAACCTGTTCATCAAGATCCCCGCGACGGAGGAGGGCCTCGCCGCGATCACCTCGACGCTCGCCGAGGGCATCAGCGTGAACGTGACGCTGATCTTCTCGCTGGAGCGGTACGGCAAGGTCATCGACGCGTTCTTCGAGGGCCTGGAGCAGGCGCGGCGGAACGGGCACGACCTGTCCGGGATCGCGTCGGTGGCGTCGTTCTTCGTCAGCCGGGTCGACACCGAGATCGACAAGCGGCTCGACAAGATCGGGTCGGACGAGGCGAAGGCGCTGCGCTCCAAGGCGGGCGTCGCCAACGCGCGGCTGGCGTACGCGCTGTACGAGGAGAAGTTCGGCACCGACCGGTGGAAGGCGCTGAAGGACGCGGGGGCGCGCCCGCAGCGCCCGCTGTGGGCGTCGACCGGCGTGAAGGACCCGGACCTCAAGGACACGCTCTACGTCGACGAGCTGGTCGCGCCCGGCGTGGTCAACACCATGCCGGAGGCGACGCTGGACGCCGTGGCCGACCACGGCGACGTGCGCGGCGACACCGTCCGCGGCTCGTACGACGAGGCGCGGGCGCACATGGCGGCGCTGAAGGACGCGGGCGTCGACTACGACGACGTCGTCCGCGTGCTGGAGGACGAGGGCGTCGAGAAGTTCGCCGCGTCCTGGAAGCAGCTGCTCGACTCCATCACCGGCGAGCTGGAAGCCAAGAGGGCCGGCGCGTGACCTCGGTGGTGACCGCCGGGGGGATCTCGGTCACCATCCGCGGCGCCGTCGTCGACGAGAGCGAGACGGTCCTCGACCGTCTCGTCTCCGACGGCGTGCCGGGCTCGCTGACGTCCGGCAACGCCAAGCTGTGGGGGCCGGACGCGGCCCCGCTCGCCGCCCGCCGGCTCGGCTGGCTGGACCTGCCGGAGACCGCGCGGCCCGTGGCGGCCCGGCTGGCCGAGGCGGCGGCCGACGCCCGCGACGCCGGGCTCGACCGGATCGTCCTCGCCGGCGCGGGCGGCCCCGCCCTCGCCGCCGAGGCGATGTTCCGCACGGCGGGCGGGCGGGACGCCACGGGCGCCGACCTGGTCGTCCTCGACACGGCCGACCCGCACGAGGTGGGCGGCGTCCTCGCCGCCGGGGTCGACCGGACGATCGTGGTCGTCGTCGGCGAGAGCCCCGAGGCGGACGCCCTCCACCGGGTCTTCGCCCACGCGTTCGGCGGCACCGGGCTGAGCGCCGCCGAGCAGGCGCTGCGGTTCGTCGTCGTGGCCGACGACGGCTCCGAGCTGGAGCGGACGGCCCGCGAAGCGGGCCACCACCTCGTCGTCGCCGAGCCGGGCACCGACGGGCGCTTCGGCGCGCTCGGGGCGCGCGGGCTCGTCCCGGCGGCGCTCGCGGGCGTCGACGTGGACGGGCTGCTCGACGAGGCGTCCCGGCTGGCGGGCGTGCTGTGCCAGCCGTACGACAATCCGGCGCTGGCGCTCGGGGCGGTGCTCGCCTCGTCCGCGCTCGGCGCCCGCGACAAGCTGGTGATCGCCGACCACGGCTCCGGGCTGCACGGCCTGTCCGGGTGGATGGAGCAGCTCGTCGCCGGGTCGCTCGGCAAGGACGGCAGGGGCCTGCTGCCGGTGGTCGTGGAGAGCGTCGACGCGCCCGGCTTCGAGCTGACCGGCGACCTGCGCCGGGTCATCCTCGGCCGCCGTCCGGACGAGCCCGGCCCCGGACGCGAGGCCGGGGTGAGCGTCGCGGGGCCGCTCGGCGCGCAGTTCCTGCTCTGGGAGTACGCGGTCGCGGTGGCCTCGCGGGTGGTCGGCGTGAACCCGTTCGACGAGCCCGACGCGGACGCCTCCCGGCAGGCCGCGGCGGCGCTGCTCCGCTCGGAGGAGGGCGCCGCGCCCACGGTCGTGACCCGTCCGCCCGAGCTGGTGTCAGGCGCGGTGGAGGTGCACGCCCCGGAGGGCGCGCTGCGCGGTGCGCGGACGCTCACCGAGGCGCTCGACATGCTCCTGGACGACGTCCCCGACGGCGGCTACCTCGCCGTGCAGGCGTTCCTCGACCGCACCGGGGACGCGGCGGCCGCCGGGCTGCGGCCGCTGCTCGCCGCGCGCGGCGGCAAGCTCCGCCGCGACCCGGCGCCGGTGACGTTCGGCTGGGGCCCGCGGTCCCTGCACGCGGCGGGCCAGTACCACAAGGGCGGCCCGGCGAACGGGGCGTTCCTCCAGATCACGGGCGCCGTGGTGGACGACGTCCCGGTGCCGGGGCGGCCCTACACGCTCGGCGAGCTGGAGCTGGCGCAGGCGTTCGGCGACCTGCGGACGGTGCGGTCGCTGGGGCGTCCGGCCGTCCGGCTGCACCTGCGCGACCGCGCGGAGGGCCTCGCCCAGCTCACCGAGGCCCTCGCCTGATCCCCTGCTCGGCGGCCCGCCGCCCGACCGCCCTCGACGACCCGGACGACCTGGGACGGAACGGGCGGGACGCAGGGCGACCGCACGAACCCGAATCGCGACGAAGAAGATCGACGGAGATGGTCGCCAATGCCCTTTCTCTCCTGAAACGATGGGGGCCGGGAGGGGAACGGTGTCCGGATTCGACGTACTGACGCGGGGCGAGGTGCTCGACTCGGCGCTGCAGGCGAGGGACTACCTCGTGAGCTGCGGCGTCCCGGCCGCGCTGGCCGCGAAGGACCCCAAGCTGTGGGGGCGCCGCGCGGTCGACCACAGCAGGCTCGGCTGGCTCGACCTGCCCTTCGCCTCCCGCGGCCTGCTGAGCCAGGTGGACGCCCTCGTCGCGGAGGCGCGCTACTCGGGGCTCGACCACATCGTGCTGATCGGCGTCGGCGCGGAGACGCTCGCCGCGCAGGCGATCGTGGAGTCGCACGCGCCCGCCGCCGGGGACGACCGCCCGGCGGGCGGGCTCACCGTGCTGGACGGCAGCGACACCGCCGCGCTCGCGTTCGCGCTGGAGCGCCTCGACCGGACGCTCGTCGTGCTGGCCAGCAAGGCGGGCGTGTCGCTGGAGGGCGACGCCTACCGGCGGATCTTCGCCGCCGCGTTCCGGGAGCGGGGCCTGTCCGAGCGGGAGATCGCGTCCCGGTTCCTGGTGATCACCGACCACGGCAGCCCGCTGCACGACTTCGCCCGGCAGTGCGGCTACCGGATCGGGCTGACCGACCCGTACCTGCCCGGCCACTACGGCGCGCTGTCGGCGTACGGGCTCGTCCCGGCGGTGCTCGCGGGCGCGGACGCCGAGCGGCTGCTGGAGGAGGCGGCCTCGCTCGTCCCGTCGCTCGGCAAGGACGAGGACAACCCGGGCCTGCTGCTCGGCGCGGTCCTCGGCGGCTGCGCGCAGCAGACCCCGGGCGGCCTCGCCCGCGACAAGGTGCTGCTGCGCGGGCCCGGCGCGCTGACCGCGTGGATCTCCCAGCTCCTCGCGGTCGGCACCGGCAAGCGGGGCCGCGGCGTGCTGGTGTTCGAGCCGCCGGGCGGGCGCGGCGGCTTCCCCGACGTGCACGGCGTGTCGATCAACCCGCGGTCGGCGGCCGACGAGGACGCCGACACCTCGGTGTGGGCGCCGCTCGGCGCGCAGTTCCTGCTGTGGGAGTACGCGACGGCGGTCGCCGGGTGGCTGCTCGGGGTGAACCCGTTCGAGGCGGGCAGCGCGGTCGTCCAGGAGGCGGAGGACGACGCCGCCGCGCTGCTGCGCGCGCCGGGCGGGACGGCGCTGACCGCCGAGCGCCCGGTGTACGTGGAGGACGGCATCGAAGTCCACGCCGACTTCCCGTGGCCGCCGGGCGCGGAGCTGATGACCGTCCTCGGCGGGCTCGTGGCGTCGGTCCCGTCCGACGGGTACCTATCCGTCATGTCGTATCTGTCGGGCGACTTCTCGGGGCGCTACCTCGCGCCGTCGCTGGCCCGCGCGTCGGGCCGTCCGGTCGTCTACGGCCCGGGGCCCGCCTTCCCGCACGCGACGGGGCCGGTACACAAGGACGGTCCCGGCAACGGCGCGTTCCTCATCATCACCGGCGACCCGGCGCCCGGCGACGCCCTCGCCGCGCACCCCGTCCCCGGCCGCCCGTACAGCCTGGCCGAGCTGCAGGTGGCGCGGGCCCTCGGCGAGCTGCGGGCGCTGCGCGAGCGGCGGCTCCCGGTGATCAGGCTGCACCTGCGCGACCCGGTCGAGGGCGCCGGACGGCTCACCGAGGCGGTACGGGCGGTCGCGGGGGCGCGCAGGCCGTGACGTTCACCGCCGTCGTCTCGGGGGAGACGGCCATCACCGCCCGCGGACCGCTGCGGGCGGCCGCCGAGCGGGTGCTCGGCCGGTTGTGGATCGACCAGGTGCCGGTCCGGCTCGCGTCGGAGGACGCGTCGCTGTGGCCGTCCGCCGCCGCCGCGGCGCTGGAGGGCCGGGACCTGTGCTGGCCCAGCCAGCCGGGGCCGGGGCGCGCCGTCCTGGACCGTGCCGGGGAGCTGCGCGACCGGGCCCGCGCGGACGGGCTGACCGAGGTCGTGCTGCTCGGCGACGGCGCCCCGGCCCGCGCCGCCGAGCTGATCGTTGCGTCCCGGCGCCACGCGGCACCCGACGACGTCGAGCCCGACGATCCCGACGAGGAGGTCGCCGCCGTCGACGTCCCGGCGCTCACGCTGCTCGACAGCCCGGAGCCCGGCCCGCTGCTCCGCCTCCAGGACGACCCCGACCGCCTGGCCCGGACGATGGTCGTGGTGACCGGCGACGACCCCGGCACCGGCGCGCTCCGCGAGGTCCTCGGCGGGATGCTCGGCGGCCTCGGCCTCTCCCCCGCCGACGTCGCGCGGCGGATCGTCACCGTCGCCGAGCCGGGCGCGGCGGCCGCCAAGCTCGCCGCGGAGGCGGGACGCCCGCTGGTCGAGGCGCCCGCGCCGACCGCGTTCGGCGCGCTGTCCCCGTACGCGCTGGTGCCCGCCGCGCTCGCCGGGGCGGACGTCGGAGCGCTGCTCGGCGAGGCGACCGCCGTACTGCCGGCGCTGACCCGGCCGGAGCACAACCCGGGGCTCGTCCTCGGCGCGATCCTCGGCGGCGCCGCCCGCGCCGGGCGCCGCACGGCCGTGCTCGGCGGCTACTCGGCCGCGCCGCCCGGCCTCGCCGGGTGGGCGGCGGCGCTGCTGGCGGAGGCGACGGGCGGGCGGCTGACGCCGGTCGTCCAGGACGGCGGCCTCCCGCTCGCGCCCGCCGACGACCTGTTCCTCGTGACGTTCGGCGGCCGTCCGCGCCAGGACGACGCCACCGTCACCGGCCCGCTCGCCGCCCAGCTCCTCGTGTGGGAGTACGCCGCGGCCGTCGCCGCGTACCTGCTGGGCGCCGACCCGATGGCCCCGCGCGCGCCCGCCGCCCCGCCGACGCTCGACGACGGGACGGGCGGGCCGCTGTTCGCCGACGGCGCCCCGGACCGGGCCGTCGAGGCGCACACGACCGTCCCGGAGCTCGCGGCGGCGGGCACGCTGCCCGCGCTCATGACCGCGCTGGCCGCGCTCGCCGCCGGGGCCGGCCCGGGCGGCGGGCTCACGATCCTCGCCTACCTCGACCCGGACGAGGCGCGCGGGCAGGGCGCGCAGGTCCGCAGGCTGGCCGCGCTGCTCGCGGCGCGCAGCGGCCGCCCGGTGGCGGTCGGCTGGGGCGCGCGGCGGCCCGCGCGCGGGAATGATCACCCGGACGGGTGCGTATACCTGATGGTGACCGGGAACGTGGACCGCGACGTGCCGGTCCCGGGACGGGGGCACCGGCTCGGGACGCTGCGGCTGGCCCGGGCGCTCGGGGACGTCCGCGACGCGCGCGCCGCCGGCCGCCCGGTGCTGCGGCTGCACCTGCGGAACCGGTGGGCCGGGCTCGCCCGGCTCCTGGACGCCGCGCGCGAGCCGGGCCCCCGCCCCGGACCGGACGGGGAACCGGGCACGGCGCCGAGCACCGGATGGGGAACCGGATGGAGCACGGGATGAGCGCGACGCCCCCCGCGGCGCGTACCCGTGGACGCCCCGCGCCGCCCCCGGCGGCCCGGGACCGGAGATGTGGCGACCGAAGAATGCGCAGAGAGGGCAGGATGCTTGCAGGACGAGGACGACAGCGCGCCGCGCGCCCGGCGGGGACCGGGCGGGCGGCCGGACGGCCGGAGAGGCCCCGATGACCGCAGCGAAGCGAGGATCTTCGGGCCGCCGCCACGGGGGCCCGGGGGAAGCCCCGAGGAAAGGTGGAGCCACGTGACCGACCCAGCCAATCCGCTCCGCGACCCCCGCGACAAGCGCCTGCCGCGGGTCGCCGGCCCGTGCGTGCTCGTGCTGTTCGGCGTCACCGGCGACCTGTCGCGCAAGAAGCTGCTCCCGGCGATCTACGACCTGGCGAACCGGGGGCTGCTCCCGCCGGGCTTCTCCCTCGTCGGGTTCGCCCGCCGCGACTGGGAGAACGAGGACTTCCGCCAGATCGCCTACGACGCCGTCAAGGCGCACGCCCGCACCCCGTTCCGCGAGGACGTCTGGACGCACCTGTCCGAGGGCATGCACTTCGTCCCCGGAGAGTTCGGCGACCCGGGCGCGTTCGACGCGCTGGCCATGGCGGTCAAGGAGCTGGACGCGAGCCGCGGCACCGGCGGCAACTACGCGTTCTACCTGTCGATCCCGCCGAAGGCGTTCCCGCTCGTCGTCGAGCAGCTGCAGCGCAGCGGGCTGGCCGAGCGCACGGAGGGGTCCTGGCGGCGGGTCGTCATCGAGAAGCCGTTCGGCCGCGACCTGCGCACCGCCAAGGAGCTGAACGACACCGTCCACCGCGTCTTCCCCGAGGAGTCGATCTTCCGGATCGACCACTACCTCGGCAAGGAGACCGTGCAGAACATCCTGGCGCTGCGGTTCGCGAACTCGATGTTCGAGCCGATCTGGAACCGGTCGTTCGTCGACCACGTGCAGATCACCATGGCCGAGGACATCGGCATCGGCGGCCGGGCCGGGTACTACGACGGCATCGGCGCGGCCCGCGACGTCATCCAGAACCACCTGCTGCAACTGCTGGCGCTGACCGCGATGGAGGAGCCGACGTCGTTCAGCGCGGAGGCCGTCCGCGCGGAGAAGGCGAAGATCCTGTCGGCGGTGCGAGTGCCGGGCGACCTGTCCGCGTCCACGGCGCGCGGGCAGTACGCGGCGGGGTGGCAGGGCGGCGTGAACGTCCGCGGCTACCTGGAGGAGGACGGCATTCCCGCCGACTCCCGCACCGAGACCTACGCCGCGGTGAAGCTTGAGATCGACAACCGGCGCTGGGCGGGCGTCCCGTTCTACCTGCGCACCGGCAAGCGGCTGAGCCGCCGGGTGACGGAGGTGGCGATGGTGTTCCAGCAGGCGCCGCACCTGCCGTTCTCCGAGACCGACACCGAGGAGCTCGGGCAGAACGCCCTCGTGATGCGGGTGCAGCCGGACGAGGGCATCACGGTCCGGTTCGGCTCGAAGGTGCCCGGCACCTCGATGGAGATCCGCGACGTCAACATGGACTTCGCCTACGGCGAGTCGTTCACCGAGACCTCCCCCGAGGCGTACGAGCGGCTGCTGCTGGACGTGCTGATCGGCGACCCCCCGCTGTTCCCCCGCCAGGAGGAGGTCGAGCTGTCCTGGGAGATCCTCGACCCGATCGAGGAGTACTGGGCGAGCCGGGGCGGTCTCGACCAGTACAAGTCCGGCGGCTACGGGCCCGACAGCGCCGACGAGCTGATGGCGCGCGACGGGCGCACCTGGAGGAGGCTCTGATGAACATCGACCTCACCGGCACGACGACCCGGCAGATCCAGGACGCGCTGACGCAGTCCCGGCACCTGATGGGCGGCCCGGCCGTCGGCATGGTGCTCACGCTGATCATCGTGACCGACGAGTCGGCGCAGTACGACGCGGTGCGGGCGGCGACGGAGGCGGCGCGCGAGCACCCCTGCCGGGTGCTGACCGTCATCTCCCGCGACCCGCGCGGCGGGACGTCCCGGCTGGACGCCGAGATCCGGATGGGCGAGACCGGCCCCGGCGAGACGGTGCTGCTGCGCATGTACGGGCCGCTCGCCGAGCACGCCGACTCGGTCGTCGTCCCGCTGCTGATGCCGGACACCCCGGTCGTGACGTGGTGGCCGGGCGGCAAGGTGCCGAAGGCGCCCGCGCGGGACCCGCTCGGCCGCCTCGCGCAGCGCCGGGTGACCGACTCCTACGCGGCCCGCGACCGGCTCGGCACGCTGGCCCAGCTCGCGGACGGCTACCGGCCGGGCGACACCGACTTCACCTGGACGCGGCTGACGTCCTGGCGGTCGCTGCTCGCCGCCGCCCTCGACCAGGACCACGAGGACATCGTCTCGGGCGAGGTCGCGGCGGAGCCGGACAGCCCGAGCGCGGAGCTGCTCGCGGCGTGGCTGTCGATCCGGCTCGGCGTCCCGATGTCCCGTGCGGTGTCCGAGGGGCCGGGGATCACCGGCGTGACGCTGACGACCACGGCCGGGGACATCGTCATCCACCGTCCGGACGGGCGGGTCGCGACGCTGTGCCGTCCCGGGCAGCCCGACCGGCAGGTCGCGCTGATGCGGCGGCCGATGGCGGAGCTGCTCGCCGAGGAGCTGCGGCGGCTCGACCCGGACGAGGTGTACCGGGAGGCCGCGGCCCGCTTCGCCAAGGACCTCGCGGGCGGGACGACCCGCGAGGGCGTCGCGAGCGACCCGGTGTCGGCGACGGCCGAGGCGGCGAAGACCGGCCCCGCGAAACGCGAGGTCGCCGACCGCGAGGCCGCCGCCGGTGCCGAGGCCGCCGGGGGCGACGCCGCGGGCGACGCAACCGGCGAGGGCGGCGCGGGCGGATCGGAGGAGGCATGACTCCGCCGTCCGTCCTGGTGCACCGCGACCAGGGGGTGCTCGCCGCCGCGGCGGCGGCGCGGCTGGTCACGCGGATCGCGGACGCCCAGGCCGAGCGGGGCGCCGCGTCGGTCGCGCTGACCGGCGGCGGCGTCGGAACGGCGGTCCTCGCCGCCGTCGCCGCGTCCGATGCGCGCGACGCGGTCGACTGGACGCGCCTCGACGTGTGGTGGGGCGACGAGCGGTTCCTGCCCACGGGCGATCCGGAGCGCAACGAGACCGGGGCGCGGGCGGCGCTGCTCGACCACGTCCCGGTCGACCCGGCGCGGGTGCACGCGATGCCCGCGCCGGACGGCCCGGACGGCGACGACCCGGAGGCCGCCGCCGCCCGGTACGGCGCCGAGCTGGCGGGGGCCGGGGGCCGGCTCGACGTGGTGCTGCTCGGCGTCGGCCCGGACGCGCACGTCGCCTCGCTGTTCCCGCACATGCCCGGCCTGGACGCGGACGGGACGGCGGTGGCCGTGCACGGCGCGCCGAAGCCGCCCCCGACGCGCGTCTCCCTGACGTTCGGGACGCTCAACTCCGCCGACGAGGTGTGGGTCCTCGCGGCCGGGGAGTCGAAGGCGGAGGCGGTCCGGCTCGGCCTGTCGGGCGCGGACGTCGCCGCCGCGCCCGTCGCCGGGGTGCGCGGCCGGAACCGCACGCTGTTCCTGCTGGACCGGTCCGCCGCCGCGAAGCTCCCGGGGGCCGACACGTCCGGACGGCCCTGACCAGCGAGAAGCAGAACCAAGCCCGCGCATTCGAATGTCTTCGGCAAAACCGTGCATACCCTGACGGTGGGAATGCCCGTCGAGCGTGAGGAGTGCCCAGTGCTCAGGGGTCGGACCGGGACGGCGTGCGCGGCGATCATCGGAGCGGCGGTCGTCGCCGTCGCGGGCTGCTCGTCCGGGGGCGGCGGAGGCGGCGGCGGGGGCGGCGGCAAGGCCGCGGACGCGGTCAAGCTGGCCATCACCCCCGTCACCGGCGCCCAGCGGGTCGCGCCCGACCAGCCCGTCACCGTCACCGCCGACAAGGGGCGGCTGACCAGCGTGACCCTCACCTACGGCCAGAAGAACGCGAAGGCGCAGGGGCGGCTCGCCGCGGACGGCAAGTCGTGGAAGTCGTCGTGGACGCTCCGCCCGTCCACGACGTACACGGTCACCGCGAAGGGCACCGGCGAGGGCGGCAAGGAGGCCACGGCGACGTCCACGTTCACGACGCTGACCCCGCCGAAGAAGCTGGAGAGCGGCATGTCCCCGCTCGACGGCGAGAAGGTCGGCGTCGGGATGCCGGTGCAGCTGCTGCTGTCCAAGCCGGTCTCCACCAAGGCCGGGAAGGTCGCGGTCGAGAAGGCGCTCGAGGTCCGGATGTCCAAGCCGGTCGAGGGCGCCTGGTACTGGGTCAGCGACCGGGAGGTCGACTTCCGGCCCCGCGACTACTGGCCGTCCGGGCAAAAGGTGGAGGTCGTCGCGCACCTGGCCGGGCTGAAGGCGGGCGAGGGCCTGTACGGGATGAAGGACCGCAGCACCGGCTTCACGGTCGGCCCCCGGCACGTCACCACTATCGACGCGAAGAAGCACACCGCGACCGTCACCGACGGCGGGCGCACCGTCCGGACGATGAAGGTCAGCCTCGGCAAGCCGGGCCACGACAGCTACAGCGGCACGATGATCGCGCAGGAGAAGAGCGCGCACATCGTGATGGACTCGGCGACCACCGGCGACCCGGGCGAGTACCGGATCCCGACGAAGTGGAACGTCCGGCTGACCTACAGCGGGACGTTCGTCCACTCCGCGCCGTGGTCGACCGACTCGCAGGGCAACGACAACGTCAGCCACGGATGCGTCAACGCCTCCCCGTCCGACGCCAAGTGGTTCTTCGACTTCACGAACCGCGGCGACGTCGTCACGGTGACCGGGACGACGCGCAAGCTCCAGTTCGGCAACGGCCCGACCCCGTGGGCGAAGTCGTGGGACGCCTGGCTCCAGGGCAGCGCGACCGGCAGGCCCGTCACCGGCGCGCCGCTGAACTGACCCGCCCCGGTGAGCCTCCGGGGGCGCTGGCACACTGGGTGCCATGCAGAAGCTCTCGCTGGACGCACAGGTTCGGGACCAGCTCAAGCGCGCCGCCGCCGGGTCCACCGGGCGCAGCGCCGAGACCGTGTACGGCGGGCACGAGCACGTCCTGCGCCAGACGCTGATCGCGCTGACCGCCGGGACGTCCCTGGCCGAGCACGAGAGCCCGGGCGAGGCGACGGTCCACGTCCTGCTGGGGCGGGTGCGGCTGCTGAGCGGCGACGACGCCTGGGACGGCATCGCGGGCGACCTGCTGATCGTCCCGGACGCGCGGCACGCCCTGGAGGCGCTGGAGGACTCGGCCGTCCTGCTGACGGTCGCCAAGCGCTGACCTGCGGGGGATCATCGGCCTCCGGCGGCTTTCGAAGATAATCGAGGGGTGCGCCGCAGGTGGGCGACGCAGGCGCCGGGTTCGGCGAAGGGCTCCAGCCGGTCAGCGGACAGGGGCGCGTCCAGCTCCTCCAGCGCGCCCTGCATGAGGCCGAGGTGGACGTCGCAGACGAGCGGCCCGTACTCCTCCGCCAGTTCGAGGAACGGGCAGTGCCGGAGCCGGATCACGCCGTCGGCGGGCTTCGGATCGAAGTCGAGGTCGTCGAACAGGACGGTGAGCCGCCCGGCGGCGTCGGCCTCGCTCGTCGGCCGGGCCGCCGGACGCGGCCGATACCAAAGTCGACGGGCCGCCGACCTGCGGCCACTGCCGGCAACCGGGGCCGCCGATACCGTGGAGTGTGTGGAGATCAGGCGGGCGTGGCGCGACCGGCTCGGCGACGCGGGCGTCACCGCGGGCGCCGTCGTGCTCGGCCTGCTCATGCTCCAGGCGTCGCTGGAGGACCTCCAGGACGGCCAGGACCTCTCGGTCCCCCGGGACCTGGTGATCGGCGCCGTGAGCTGGGTCGCCGTCCTGCTGTTCCGCCGCCGCTACCCGGTCGCGCTCGCGATCGCGATGATGTTCGCGCAGCTCGTCGCGTCGACGGTGCTCGGCACCGCCGCGGCGGCCGTGTTCTCGGTCGCCGTCCTGCGGCCGTGGCGGACGAGCCTGCCGATCGGCGCGGCGACCATGGGCGTGGTCGCCCTGGAGTTCTGGATCGCGCCGCTGTCGGCGCGCGACTTCCGCGAGGGCGTCGTCGTCTTCGGGCTGATGTACGCGGTGCTCGTCACGGCGGGGATGCTGGTGCGGTCACGGCGGATGCTGATCGAGTCGCTGCGCGAGCGGGCCCGCGCCGCCGAGACCGAGCAGCAGCTCAGGGTCGAGGAGGCGCGGCTGCTGGAGCGCGAGCGGATCGCGCGCGAGATGCACGACGTCCTCGCGCACCGCATCTCCCTGCTCGCCGTGCACGCGGGCGCGCTGGAGTTCCGCCAGGACTCGCCGCCCGAGCAGCGCGAGGCCGCCGGGATCATCCGGCAGAGCGCCTACGAGGCCATGGAGGACCTGCGCGAGGTCATCGGCGTGCTGCGGGACGACTCGCCGCGCTCCGCCGGTCCGGAGCGCCCGCAGCCGACGCTCGCGGACGTGTCCGGCCTCGTCGCCGAGTCGGAGCGCGCGGGCGGGCGCGTCACGCTGGACGACCGCGTCCCCGACCCGGGGCGCGTCCCGGCGCGGGTCGGGCGGCACGCGTACCGGATCGTCCAGGAGGGGCTGACCAACGCCCGCAAGCACGCGCCGGGGGCGCGCGTCCGCGTCACGCTCGACGCCGCGGACGACCTCGACATCGAGATCGTCAACGCGCTGCCGCCGGGCCCGCCCGCCCGGCCGCTGCCGGGAGCGGGCGCGGGGCTCGTCGGCCTGGCCGAGCGGGTCGCGCTGCTCGGCGGGACGCTGGAGCACGGCCGCACCGGCGACGGCCGGTTCCGGCTGCGGGCCCGGCTGCCGCTCGGCGGCCCGCATGCCGGCGGGGATGCCGGGAAGGGTGTCCCCCATGGCACCGAACTCCGCTGACCGGCCATTGCTCGAAGAACTGGACCGCGCCGAATGCCTCCGGCTGGTCTCCGCCGCGGACGTCGGCCGGGTCGCGTTCGACGACGGCGAGGGGCCGACGGTCGTCCCGGTGAACCACGCCGTCGACGGCGACGCCGTGATCTTCCGCACCTCGGCCGCCGGGCGCCTGAACCGCAGCCTGCACACGCTCGTGACCGGCGGCGAGATCCGCGCGGCGTTCGAGGTCGACCAGTTCGACCAGGCGACGCACGAGGGGTGGAGCGTGCTCGTACGCGGCGGCGCGCATCCCCTGACCGACGACGAGATCCCGCACGTGGCGCAGGTCCGGCCGTGGCCGGGCGGCGAGCGCGACGCCTGGTTCCGGCTGGCCGCGCACGAGGTCAGCGGCCGCCGCCTGCGCCGCCCGTAACGGACAGGCCGGTAGCGGACGGGCCGGGCCGCTCCGAGCCATAGGGTGGCGGGATGGACTCCGTTGCCATCCGCGTCCTGATCGTCGACGACGACGCGCTCGTCCGGGCCGGCCTGTCGATGATGCTGGCGAACGCCGACGACCTCGACGTGGTGGCCGACGTCGCCGACGGCGCGGAGGTCGTGTCCGCCGTCAACCTGCACCGACCCGACGTGGTGCTGATGGACATCCGGATGCCGAGGCTGGACGGCCTCGCGGCGACCGAGCTGCTGCGCGCCCGCCGCGACCCGCCCGAGATCATCATCCTGACGACGTTCGACAGCGACGACCACATCGTCCGCGCGATGCGGGCGGGGGCGAGCGGGTTCCTGCTGAAGCACACGCCGCCGCCGGAGATCGTCCAGGCGATCCGGCAGGTCGCGGCGGGCGAGCCGATGATGTCGCCCGCGGTGCTGCGCAGGATGATGTCCTACGTCGCGGACGCGGGCGCGGACCCGCGGCAGGCCCGCGCCCGCGAGCTGCTCGGCCGGTTGAGCGAGGGCGAGCGGGCCGTGGCGGCGCTGGTCGGGCAGGGCCGGACGAACGGCGAGATCGGCCGGGAGCTGTCGCTCAGCGTCGCGACGGTGAAGGCGTACGTGTCGCGCCTGCTGACGAAGCTTGAGCTGAACAACCGGGTGCAGGTGGCGCTGCTCGTCCACGACGCCGCCCTCGACACCTAGTCGCGGGGGCCGCCGCCGGGGCCGCGGGGCGCGAGCGGAACGTGCCGCAGCAGCAGCGCGGCGGCGAGACCCGCGGCGAGCAGCGGCAGCGCGGCGAGGAACAGGTCGGTGAAGGCGGCGGCGAACGCCTCGGCGACGCCGTCCCGCACCGGGCCGGGCAGGGCGTCGAGCGCGCCGGGCCGGACGGCGTCGTCGAACGCGGGGACGCGGCCGTCCGGGACGCGCCGTCCGACCTCGGCGGCGAACCGGCTGGACATGATCGCGCCGAACACCGCCATCCCGGCGGCCGTGCCGAGCATCCGCGTCGCGAACACCCCCGAGCCGGCGGCGCCGAGGTCGCGGGGCGGCGCCGCGTTCTGCGCGATCAGCACGACGACCTGCTGCGACAGGCCCGCCCCGAACCCGAGGACGGCCATGTAGCAGCCCGCGACGAGCAGGCTGGTGTGGGCGTCCATGGTGGCGAGCAGCGCGACGCCCAGCCCGCTGACCGCCATGCTCGCGGCCGGGAGCCGGTGGTAGCGGCCGGTCCGGTGGATGCGGCGTCCCGCGCCCATCGAGGAGGCGAGGAGGCCGATCATCATCGGCAGTACGAGCAGGCCGGAGCGCGTCGCCCCCGCTCCCCCGACGACCTGGAAGAACATCGGCAGGTAGGTGGCGAGCCCGAACCCGGTGGCGCCGCCGACGGCCGCGACGGCGCAGGCGACGGCGAACGACCGGTCGCGGAACAGGCGGGGCGGGACGACGGGCTCGGCCGCCGTCCGCTCCGCGAGGACCCACACCGCGAACAGGACGGCGGACCCGGCCGCCAGCCCGAGCACGACCGGCGAGCCCCACGGGTACCGCGTCCCGGCCCAGCTCGTGAACAGCGTGAAGCAGGTGACCGCCGCGCCGAGCAGCACGATCCCGCGGTAGTCGATCCGCGGCTCGCGCTCCGGCCTCGGCAGCCGCAGCAGGAGCGCGGTCGCGGCGGTGGCGGCGAGGCCGAGCGGCAGGTTGACGTAGAACGCCCAGCGCCAGGAAGCGTGGTCGGTGAGGAACCCGCCGATCAGCGGTCCGGCGATGCTCGACACCGCGAAGACCAGCGCCGAGTACCCCTGGTACTTCGCCCGCTCGCGCGGCTCGAACAGGTCGCCGGTCAGTGCGAACATCGAGCTCATCAGGCACCCGGCCGCCGCGCCCTGCACGACGCGGAGCGCGATCAGCCAGTTCATGGACGGCGCGGCCCCGCAAGCCGCCGACGCGGCCATGAACCCGACCAGGCCGGTCAGCAGGACGGGACGGCGCCCGAACAGGTCGCCCAGCCGCCCCGACAGCGGGACGGTGACGCTGGTCGCGAGCACGTACGCGGTGGACACCCAGGCGAGCCGGTCGAGCCCGCCGAGGTCGCCGACGATCGCTGGGAGCGCGGTGCCGAGCACGGTCGCGTCCAGGGACGACATCAGCCCGGCGAGCATCAGCCCGCCGAACACCAGCAGCCGGTCCCGGCGGCTCATCCGCACGGCGGGGCCGGTGACGATCGCGGAATTCATCTGCACCTCACATTTATATGCTTTACGCATGCAGATGCTAAGCACATCTAGATGAGGTGCGCAACCTAGCTAGACTTGCCGTCATGAGCGACGAGGCACTGGACGCCGTCGAGCGGAGCATGGTGAGGCTCCGCCGGGGCATGGCGCGGCAGCGGCTCGGGAAGGCCGCCGTCCGGGACCACAACCTCCCCGTGGACGTCCAGGTCCTGCACGTCGTGGACGTCGTCGACGAGGGCCCCGACCGGCCCGGCCAGGAGATGAGCGTCGGGCTCGTCGCCGCCCGGCTCGGCGTGGACGCCTCGCGCGGCAGCCGCATCGTCGCGGAGGCCGTCAAGGCCGGGTACGTCCGCCGGGTCGCGTCCCAGGAGGACGGGCGCCGCATCCACCTGGAGCTGACCGACGCGGGCCGCTCCGTCGTGGAGGCCACCCGCCGCACCCGCCAGGAGCACTTCGCCCAGGCCATGGCCGACTGGACGGACGCCGAGCGCGCCGAGTTCGCCCGTCTGCTCGGCCGGTTCGTCCACACCTACGAGGGCTGACCGCGCTACGAGCGCCGGGGGCCTACGACCGGGGTTGCGGGGCGGGGGCGTCCGGCTACACCCGCGGTTGCGGTCCGGCGGGCGGCACGATCGGCCGCGCGGCCGATCATGGCGCCTCGAACGCCGTCTACGCTGGCCGCATGGGTGGTCGCCGGTTTCCGCGCCCGCCGCGCGGGCGCACGCGGGACGCGGCGCTCGCCGGTAGCGTGTTCGTCACGGTCGCGCTCAGCAGCATCGACTCGCTGGTGGGCCCGCGCCGGGAGCCGTGGGCGGTCACCGCGGCGTCCTGGGCGATGCTCGTCGCCGCCTGCGGCGCGCTCTACTTCGGCCGCCGCCACCCCGTGCCGGTCGGCTTCGCCGTCCTGGTCCTGACCATGGCGTTCTACCTCACCAGCACCTACGACGGCGCGCTGATGATGGCCCTGATCGCCGCGCTGTACCTGGTCGCGGCGCAGGGGCGGATGCGGGTCGCGCTCGCCCTCGGGGCGCTGACCGTGATCTTCACCGCGATCGGGACGCTGTCCGGCAACAAGCAGGTCAACGGGGTGGCCCTGTTCATGCTGACCGGCTGGGTGGTGGCGATGGTCGCGCTCGGCTGGGTCCGGCACAGCAGGCTCGCCTACCTGCGGGAGGCCGAGCGGCGTGCGGCGGGCGAGGAGCGGCTGCGCATCGCCCGCGAGCTGCACGACGTGGTCGGGCACCACCTTTCGCTGATCAACGTCCAGGCGGGCACGGCGCTGCACCGCTACCACCGCGACCCGGCGCAGGGCGAGACCGCGCTCGCCGCGATCAAGGAGTCGAGCCGGGACGCGCTGCGCGACCTGCGCGCGACGCTCGGCGTGCTGCGCCAGGCCGACGAGGAGGCGCCGACCGCCCCCGCGCCCGGCCTGGACCGGATCGGCGACCTCGTCGGCGCGGCGCGGGCGGCGGGGCTCACCGTCCGCACCCGGCTGGACGGCGCGGCCGACCCGCCGACAGAGGTCGGGCTGGCGGCGTACCGGATCGTCCAGGAGTCGCTGACGAACGTGTCGCGGCACGCGAGGGCGGCGGAGGTCGTCGTCAGCGTCGCGGACGGTCCGGGCGGCCTGCTCGTCGAGGTCGCCGACGACGGCCGGGGCGCGACCGCCGTCCCGGCGGGGCCGGGCAGCGGCGTGGACGGGATGCGCGAGCGCGCCCGCGCGCTCGGCGGCGAGCTGACCGCGGGGCCGGGGCCGGGCGGCGGGTTCGTCGTCCGGGCGCGGCTCCCCTACCGGGACGGACCACCATGATCGAGGTTCTGCTGGCCGACGACCAGCGGCTCGTCCGCGCGGGCTTCCGCTCCATCCTGGACGACGAGGACGACATCACGGTCACCGGCGAGGCCGCGAACGGCGAGGAGGCCCTCGCCGCGTGCCGGGAGCTGCGCCCCGACGTGGCGCTGCTCGACGTCCGGATGCCCGGCATGGACGGCCTGGAGGCGGCCCGCCGGATCATCGGCGACGCGCGGCTCGACGGCGTCCGCGTCGTCATCCTCACCACCTTCGACCTGGACGAGTACGTCTACGGCGCGCTGCGCGCCGGGGCGACCGGGTTCCTGCTCAAGGACACCGAGCCCGCCGAGCTGATCCACGCCGTCCGGGTCGCGGCGCGCGGGGACGCGCTGATCACGCCGTCCGTCACCCGGCGGCTGATCGGGGAGTTCGCCGGGCGCGTCCAGGCGCCGCGGCCGGGCCCGCGGCTGCGCTCCCTCACCGCCCGCGAGCGCGAGGTGATGCGGCTCGTCGCGACGGGGCTGAGCAACGACGAGATCGCGGCGCACCTCGTGCTGAGCCCGGCGACGGCGAAGACGCACGTCAGCCGCATCATGTCCAAGCTGGACGTGCGGGACCGCGCGCAGCTCGTCATCCTCGCCTACGAGTCGGGCATGGTCAGCCCCGGCTGGATACGACCGGAGCGGTAGCCGCGCCGCCGCCCCGCGACCGGCGGCGTATCGCGGAATGACCGCCCCGGCCGGACGCGGCCCGGCGTCCCGAGCGGCAAACCTGGGCGGCATGAGCATCTCGGGCGCCATGGTCGGGTTCCTGGTCGGCGGAGCGGCGGGCTTCCTGCTGACGGAGACGGTCGGCGCGTTCTTCACCTTCGTCCTGGACCGCACCCTGGACGTCGACGGCACCGGCGTCCTGCTGGCCGCGTTCGTCGTCGTCCCGATCGTCTGCGCGCTCGCAGGCGCCGTGGTCGGCGCCCGCTACCGGAGCCGCGGCTGACGGGCGGCCCCGCCTACCGGAGGACGCCTGTCAGCACCGTGGTCACCATCCGGTGGACGGCGGCCGCGTCCGGTGGTCCGGCGGCGCGGTCGGCGAACAGCAGGTGGCCCGCGCCGATGAGCGTCGGGGCGAGGGTCTCGACGTCGGCGTCGGGCGCGATCCGGCCGAGGTCGCGCTCGGCGGCGAGGTAGCCCTCGACCATGACCGCGGCCTCGGTCAGCACGGGGACGCCCGCGGGCCAGGTGCGGCGCAGCCGGACGCGCAGCGCGACCCGGAACGTGACGAGCGCGACGATCGCGACGGCGACCGACCCGAACAGGGCCGACAGGGCGTCCGCGAGGTTGCCGGTGACGGTGCCCGTCCCGGCGGCGTCGCGGAGCGCGGCGGCCTCGGCGTCCATCCGGCCGACGCGGTCGAGGACGAACTCGGCGAGGAAGGCGTCGAAGTCCTCGAAGTGCCGGTGCAGGACGCCCTTGGCGCACCCGGCCTCCGTCGTCACCGCCCGGCTGGTGAGGCCGCTCGGACCGTCCCTGAGCAGGATGCGGTCGGCGGCGTCGAACAGTTGCTCCCGCACGTCGCGGAGGGCCACCCCGGTCGGCACCGTACGCGTCTCCTTGGTTCCCGATGGACGAGTGGGCACTTGCCCACTATGGTGGGCGCATGCCCACTATATCGCCGGAGCCAGGCCCTCCCTCCGATCCCCAGCTCCACCGCGACCGGCGGATGGCGGAGTCGTTCGGCGCCGACGCCGAACGCTACGACCGCGCCCGCCCGAGCTACCCGGACGCCGTGATCGAGCGGATCGCCGCCGCCTGCCCCGGCCCGGAGCTCCTCGACGTCGGGTGCGGCACCGGCATCGCCGCCCGGCGGTTCCAGGCCGCGGGCCGCACGGTGCTCGGCGTCGAGCCGGACGCCCGGATGGCCGCGCTCGCGCGGCGGCTCGGCACCGAGGTCGAGGTCGCGACGATCGAGGACTGGGACCCGGCGGGACGGACGTTCGACGGCGTCGTCTCCGGCCAGGCGTGGCACTGGGTCGACCCGGTCGCGGGCGCGGCGAAGGCGGCGCGGGTGCTGCGTCCCGGCGGCGTGCTGGCGGCGTTCTGGAACGCGCCCCGGCCGCCGGACGAGATCGTGGACGCGCTCGCCGAGGCCGTCCGCCGGGTCGTCCCGGACATCCCGGTCGACGTCACGGCGATGAAGCGGCCGATCGAGGAGACGTACCCGGCGCTGATCGGCAAGGTCGCGGACGGCGTCCGCGCGGCGGGCGCGTTCGGCCCCATCGACGAGTGGCCGCACGAATGGACGCGCTCCTACACCCGCGACGAATGGCTCGACCAGCTCCCCACGGCGGGCGTCTTCACCCGCCTCGCGCCGGACCGGCTGGCCGAGGTCGCCGAGCTCACCGGGCAGGCGATCGACCGGCTCGGCGGCGGCTTCACCATGTCCTACACCACGCTCGTGGTCATGGCGTCACGGGTCGAGGGCGGCGCAGAGCGCGGCTAGCGCGGGACGGTACGCGGCCCCGGACGGCGTGCTGTACCCGACGACGAACCCCTGCGGCCGCCCGTCCGGGTCCTGCCAGTGGCCGCGGAGCGGCATCAGCGCGAGGCCGAGGGCGGCGGCGCGCGCCATGACCTCGTCCTCGGACGGGCCTCCGTCCGGGAGCAGGACTAGCGCGTGCAGCCCGGCCGCGACGCCGCGCACCCGCACGCGCGGCGCCCGCGCCCGCAGCGTCTCGACCAGCAGGTCGCGGCGCCGCCGGTAGCGGAGCCGGGACGCCCGCACGTGCCGGTCGTAGGCGTGCGTGCGGATCAGGTCGGCGAGGACGAGCTGGGCGAGCGACTGCGTGTGCGCGTCCGCGAGCCGCTTCGCCTCGGCGAACGGCTCGACCAGGCGCGCGGGCAGCGCCGTCCAGGCGAGGCGCATCGCGGGGGCGAGCGTCTTCGACGCCGTCCCCGCGTACACGACGTGGTCGGGCGCCGTGCCCTGCAGCGCGCCGACCGGCCGCCGGTCGAAGCGGAACTCGCCGTCGAAGTCGTCCTCGACGATCACGCCGCCGGTGCGCCGGGCCCACGCGGCGAAGGCGCGGCGGCGGTCCGGGCCGAGGGTCGCGCCGGACGGGTACTGGTGCGCCGGGGTGAGGACGGCCGCACCCGCCCCGCCGAGCGCGCCGGGCAGCGCGCCGCGCTCGTCCACCGGCAGCGGGACGATCTCCGCCCCCGCCCGCCGGACGATCTCGCGGTGGAAGGGATGGCCGGGCTCCTCCATCGCGACCGCCGCCGTCCCGGCCTCGGCGAGGACCCCGGTGAGCAGGCCGAGCGACTGCGCGTACCCGGAGGTGACGACGATCCGGTCCGGAGTCGCGTGGACGCCGCGGGCGCGTCCGAGGTACGCGGCGAGGGCCTCGCGCAGCTCGGGACGGCCGCGCGGGTCGCCGAGCGCGTGCGCCCCCGGCGGGGCGGCGGCGAGGACGCGCCGCGTCGAGCGCAGCCACGCCTCCGCCGGGAACGCGCTGAGGTCGGGGCGTCCGGGCAGCAGGTCGTGCGCGGGTTCGGCGGGCGGCGCGAGGCGTCCGGCGGCGGGCGCCGGGGCGGGCCCGGCGGTCTCCGCGACGCGGGTCCGCGAGCCGGGCGTCGCCGTGAGGTACCCCTCGGCCGCGAGCTGGTCGTAGGCGGCGGTGACCGTCCCGCGCGCGAGGCCCAGCTCGGCGGACAGCGCGCGGGTGGAGGGCAGCGCGGCGCCGGGCGCGAGGCGGCCGGTCGCGATCGCCGCGCGGAGCGCGTGTTCGAGCCCCGCCCGGCGGCCTCGCGACGGATCGAGGTCCAAGTGCAGGTCGACGCCCGAACCGGTCCAATCTTGCGGCATGGAACTGGATCTTATTCATGGGCCGGTCGCCGCCTAAATTCATGGGCATGCTTGTTTTCGCGCAGATCAGCGACACGCACCTCGACGGCGGCGACCACCGGGCCGAGCGCGCCGCCCGGGTCATGGCGCACCTGGACGGGCTGCCGCTCGACGCCGTCCTCGTCACCGGGGACGTCGCCGACCACGGCGAGGCCGCCGAGTACGAGCAGGCCGTGGAGGCGCTGGCGTCCAGGCACCGGGTGCTGGCGTGCCCCGGCAACCACGACGCCCGAGCCCCGTACCGGACGGGCCTGCTCGGCGAGCCCCCTTCCGACGATCCGATCGACCGGGCCCACACCGTGGCGGGGACGGTGTTCGCGATGTGCGACTCCACGATCCCCGGCCGGGGTGATGGATTCCTCGCGGACGAGACCCTCGCCTGGCTCGACGAGCGCCTGGCGGCCGATCCCGACGCGCCCGCGTTCGTCTGCTTCCACCACCCGCCGGTGCCGGTGGGCATCCCCTACGTGGACGAGATCCGCCAGTCCGGCGAGGAGCGGCTCGCGGCGGTGGTCGAGCGGCATCCGCAGGTGGTGGCCCTCCTGTGCGGGCACGCGCACACGGCGGCGGCCACGACGTTCGCCGGACGCCCGCTGCTCGTCGCGCCCGGCGTCGTGTCCACGCTGCGGCTGCCCGGCGAGGCCGGGGCCGTGGCCGACGAGACGGCCCCGCCCGGCTTCGCGCTCCACGTCCTGGACGACGACGGCCGCCTGACCACCCACTTCCGGACCGTCTAGACGTACTCCATGAGGAACACCGCCGACGTCCCGGGTTCCAGCGCCTCGAACACGTGGGGCGCGTCGCCGGGGTAGGTCACGTAGTCGCCCGGCGCCAGCTCCGCCGCTTCGCCGGGCGGGCCGACGCGGGCGCGTCCCGAGGCGAGGACGACGTGCTCGACCGTCCCCGGCGGGTGCGGGTCCGAGACGCGGGGCTCGCCGGGCCCGGCGGTCACGCGGTACAGGTCGCGGCGGGCGTGCGGCGGGCAGGCCGCCAGCAGCGCGGCGGCGTAGTCGGCCCGCTCGGCGCGCGCGGCCGGGCCCTCCCCCGCGCGGACCACCCGGACGGCGGTGCGCGGCGGCTCGACCAGGCGGCTGAACGGGACTTCCAGCGCCGTCCCGAGCGCCCACAGCGTCTCGACGCTCGGGTTGCCGCCGCCCGCCTCCAACTGGGACAGCGTCGACTTGGCGAGACCTGCGCGCCGGGCGAGGTCGGTCTGCGAAAGCCCGGCGCGCTCCCGCTCCCGGCGGATGGCGGCGGCGATCCGTCCGATCAGGTCGGCGTTCCCCATGTGTTCGCTCCAGACGTCCGGAGGTTCGGTTTGACGAACAAGCGTTCCACTGTTCATGCTAGTGGACGAATGTTCGCCACACCGAACGGAGGACTCGGCATGGAGCATCTCGGCATCCTCGGCCACAGCATGGAGGGCGCCACGCTGTGCCTCCGGACCTTCTGCCAGGAGGGGTTCCGCGAGCTCGGCCCCGACGACCACCCGGACGTGACGCTCGACCTCATCGCGCTCGCCCGGAGCATGCCCGCCTGGGACGCGGGCGACCACGACGCGATCCGGACGACGCTCGCCGAGAGCGTCCGGCGGCTCGCGGCGGCGGGCGCGGGCTTCTTCGCCTGCCCGGACAACACCGCGCACATGGCGCTCGAACGTCCCGGCCCCGACCTTGCCCTGCCCGGCCTGCACATCGCGCGGGTCGTCGCCGACCAGGCCGCGCGCGACGGCCGCACCCGCGTCGGCGTCCTCGGCACGAGCTACACCATGGACGGCCCCGTCTACCCCCGCGAGCTGGCCGCGCGCGGCATCGCCGCCGAGGTCCCGGACGCGGACGACCGGAAGACCGTCCACCGGATCATCTTCGACGAGCTGGTCAACGGGGTCTTCACGGCCGAGTCGCGGCGCGCCTACGCTGGCGTCATCGAGCGGCTCGCCGAGCGCGGCTGCGACGCCGTCGCGCTCGTCTGCACCGAGATCCCGCTGCTCGTCGCCCCGGACGAGTCGCCGCTGCCGACGCTCGACTCCACCCGCCTGCTCGCCCGCGCCGCGTTCGAGACGGCGGTCGGCGCGCGTCCGCTCCCCGCCTGGCGCGGCGGCCCGGTGGACGATTCGTCCGGCGTCGAAACGAGCCGCGCCTAGGGTCGGGAGGGTGCCGAAAAGGGGGGACGACCAATGGGCTTCCACGACCTGCACCACGGTGATCGTCCGCTGCTGCTGCCGAACGCCTGGGACTTCGCGAGCGGCGCCGCGCTGGCCGACGCCGGGTTCGCCGCGATCGGCACCACCAGCCTCGGGGTCGCGGCGGCGGCCGGGAAGCCCGACGCCGCCGGGCGCACGCGGGCGGAGACGGTCGCGCTGGCCCGCGCCCTGTCCCGGCTCCCGGTGCCGGTCAGCGTCGACGTCGAGGGCGGGTTCTCCACCCGGGCCCCGGACGTCGCCGACCTCGTCGCCGAACTGGCCTCGTTCGGCGTCGCCGGGATCAACCTGGAGGACGGCCGCGCCGACGGGACGCTCGCCCCGCTCGACCACCAGACCGCCGTCATCGCCGCCGTGAAGCGGGCCGCGCCGCACGTCTTCCTCAACGCCCGCACCGACACGCTCTGGCTCGGCGGGCCCGACCGCGGCGAGACGCTCCGCCGGACGCGCGCCTACGCGGAGGCGGGCGCGGACGGGGTCTTCGTCCCCGGCATCGCGGACGACGCCGACATCACCGCCGTGCTGGACGCGGCCCCGGTGCCGCTGAACGTCCTCCTCCTCCCGGGCAGGACGGAGTACGAGCGCCTGGCCCGGCTCGGCGTGCACCGGGTCAGCACGGGATCGCTGCTGTTCCGGACGGCGCTGCGGACGGCGGTGGTCACCGCGCTCGGCGTCGCCGGAGGCGAGGGCGCCGACCGTCCCGTCCCCTCGTACGCGGACGTGCAGGCGCTCCTCCAGGGCGGCGGACGCTAGGGAACGGCGTCGACGATGCGGCGGGATCCGATCCAGCGGGAGCGGTCGGCGGCGTAGTAGGCGGCGCCGTCCGGGCCGCGCGGGCCGTCCGGCCTGCGGCGCATGCCGAGCTGCAGCGCGATCTCCGCCGACGACGGGTTCGCCGTGTCGATCTCGGCGGTGACGCGGTGCACGCCGACCACCCCGAACGCGTAGTCGAGCACCGCGCGGGACGCCTCGGCGGCGAGGCCCTGCCCCCACCGGTCCGGCTCCAGGCTGTAGAGGATCTCGACGTCCGCGCCGTTGCCGAGCGGGCCGTCGTGGTGGCTGAGCCCGGCGACCCCGATCAGCGGGTCGCCCGGAGAGACCGCGTCGATGCCGCCGTCCCAGCGGGCCGGGCGCAGCGCCCACAGCCCGTAGCCCTCGGTGGCGAAGTCCCGCTCGCTGGCGTCGATGATCTCCGCGACCTGGACGGCGGAGACCATCCGGTCGTCGAACAGGTGGCGCCGGACGAGCGGGCCCGTCCAGTGCGTGAGCAGCGCGGCGCGGTCGTCGGCCGTCACCGGGTGCAGGACGAGCCGCACCGTGCGCAGCACCTCACTCATGCCCGTCCTCCGGTACCGGTGGCCACGCGGGCGGGGCCTCGCCGTCCGGGACGCCCACCCGGAACACGCGGAGCTGCACCGCCAGCGCCTTGTAGTAGCCGACGAGCGTGACCAGCTCCACGAGGGCGGTGCGGCCGAGCGTCGCCGCCGCCTCGGTGAACACGGCGTCGGCGAGGTCGCCCTCGGCGGCGAGCTGCCGGGCCGCCTCGTGCACGACGCGCTCGCGGACGTCGCCGAGCATCGGCGCGCGGCCCTCGCGGAGCGCGTCCAGCTCGGCGTCGGTGAGGCCGTGCCGGCGGCCGATCCGCTCGTGCGCGTACCACTCGTAGTCGGACCGGACGTGCGCGGCGACGACCAGCGTCGCGATCTCCCGTTCGCGCTTGGTGAACGCGGTGCGGAAGCGCAGCGCGGCGCCGAGGTCCTGCAGCGGCAGCCCCACCGACGGGCTGTACAGCATGGCGTTGAAGGGGCCGAGGAGGCGTCCGGACTCGTCGGCCAGGCCGTAGGGCGGGGGCCCGCCCGACGTGCGCGGGCCGCCGGTCACCGCCTCGTACACGGCGCGCTGCTCGTCGCTGAGCGAGCCGGGGAGCAGCAGGGGGAGCCGCGCCGAGGACGGGCCGGGGACCGGACCGGGCCGGGGTCGATCGTTGACGCGCTCACCGCTCACGGGGTCGATCACTTACCGCACGCTAGGCGGTCCGCCGGGGCGGCTCAAGCCCCGTCCGGAATGTGAAACCTCGCGCGCAGGATGAGGTGGCGGTCGCGTAACCCGGCCGAACCGGCGCCCCGCGGGCCCCGCGCGCTGGCAGGATGTCCCGGATGAGCGGCATCTACGACGACCCCTGGGCGTACGAGCTGGCGTGCGCGTTCCGCGACGTCCCCGCCGAGGTGGACGCCCTGCTCGGCTGGTACGCCGAGCACGCCACCGACGCCGGGCGCGCGACGGGCACGGGGCCCGCCACCGACGCCGGGCACGCCGCGGAAACGGGGCCCGCCACTGGCGCCGGGCGCGCCGCGGACATCGGGCATGGCGCGGACGCCGGGGGCGCCGCTCCGTCCGGGGCGGGCCCTGCGACGGTGCTGGAGCTCGCCGCCGGGCCCGCCGAGCACGCCCGCGAGTTCGCCCGCCGCGGGGTCGCCGCGACCGCGCTCGACCTGAACCCGCGGATGTGCGCCTACGCGTCCCGCGAGGCGGCGCGCGAGGGCGTCGCCGTGGACGTCGTCGAGGGCGACATGACGCGGCTCGACCTCGGCCGCCGGTTCGACCTCGCCGTGACCATGCTGGACTCGACGTCCCACCTGATGACGCTGGACGCGCTCGTCGCGCACCTGCGCGGGGTGGCGGCGCACCTCTCCCCCGGCGGCCTCTACATCGTGGAGATGTCGCACCCGCGCGACCGGCTCACCGACGACCCGAGCGTCAGCACCGGCTGGACGGTCGAGCGCGACGGCGTCCACGCGGGCGTCCGGTGGGGCGAGCCCGGCGACCGGCTCGACCCGATCACGCAGGTGTCCGCCGACCACGTCACGGTGACGATCACCGCGGACGGCGGGACGCGGGTCGTCCGCGACGTCGTCCCCTACCGGTTCTGGACGGCGACCGAGCTGGACGCCGCGATCCGCCTCGCGGGCGGCCTGGACGCCGTCGCGCAGTACGGCGACTTCGGGGTCGGCGAGGACGCGGTGCCCCTCGCCGACCCCGGCGCCTGGCGCATGATCACCGTGCTGCGGCCGGCCGCCGCGCCGGGTCAGGGCGTCGGCGCCCAGCCCGGCATCGGGTAGCCCGCGAGCAGCTCGCGGACCTCCGAGGCGACCCGCTCGACGACCGCCTCGTCCTGCTTGGCGGCGGCCTGCACGACCTCGTCGATCCACGCCGCGACCTGCGGCATCCGCGCCTCGTCCAGCCCGCGGGTGGTGATCGCGGCGGTGCCGATCCGCAGCCCGGACGGGTCGAACGGCTTGCGCGGGTCGAACGGGACGGCGTTGTAGTTCAGCTCGATCCCGGCCCGGTCGAGGGCCTGCGCGGCGGGCTTGCCCGCGACGCCCTTGTTCGTCAGGTCGATCAGGATGAGGTGGTTGTCGGTGCCGCCGGAGATCAGGTCGTAGCCGCGGTCCGTCAGCGCGGCGGCGAGCACCTTCGCGTTCGCGACGATCTGCCGCGCGTACGCGGCGAACTCCGGCCGCGCCGCCTCCTTCAGCGCGACGGCGATGGCGGCCGTCGTGTGGTCGTGCGGACCGCCCTGCAGGCCCGGGAAGACGGCCTTGTCGACCGTCTTCGCGTGCTCGACGGTGGACAGGATCATCGCGCCGCGCGGGCCGCGCAGCGTCTTGTGCGTGGTCGTGGTGATCACGTCCGCGTGGCCGACCGGGGACGGGTGCGCGCCGCCCGCGATCAGGCCCGCGATGTGCGCGACGTCGGCGGCGAGCACCGCGCCCGCCTCCCGCGCGATCTCGGCGAACGCGGGGAAGTCGATCGTGCGCGGGATGGCGGTGCCGCCGCACCAGATCACCTTCGGACGCTCCTTGAGCGCCAGGTCGCGCACCTGGTCCATGTCGACGCGCCCGGTGTCGGCGCGCACGTCGTACCGGACGGGCCGGAACCACTTCCCCGTCGCCGACACCGACCAGCCGTGCGTGAGGTGCCCGCCCATCGGCAGCGACAGGCCCATCACCGGGTCGCCCGGCTCCAGGAACGCCATGTAGACGGCGAGGTTCGCGGGCGACCCCGAGTACGGCTGGACGTTCGCGTGCTCGGCCCCGAACAGCGACTTCGCGCGCTCGACGGCGAGAGTCTCGATCGGGTCGACGTTCTGCTGGCCCTCGTAGTACCGCTTGCCCGCGTAGCCCTCGGAGTACTTGTTGGTCAGCACCGTGCCGGTGGCCTCCAGCACGGCCTCCGACACGTAGTTCTCCGAGGCGATCAGCCGCAGCTTCTCGTACTGGCGGCGGGCCTCGTCCTCGACCAGCCCGGCGATCTCGGGGTCCTGGTCCTTCAGATGGGGGACGGCGGGTTCGTGCATCGGAGCCTCCGCGCTGCTCGCGCCGGGGATCGGGCGCCCCGGCGAAGGGGGCCCGTACACCCAGGCGCGCGGTGTGCGGACTAGTCTCGCTCCCCGGTGGTCGTCTCCACCTTGACTGCGCCAGTCGCGTGCGCGCCATCATACCGGCCCACTCGTTTCCGGGGGGCGACCCGCACGCCCCCGACCGGCACGGCTCCCTCCACTCCGCCGGCGCCCCGTTCCGCGGAACGTCTCTTCATGGGCACCACCGACACCACGACCAGCCCGCGGGTCGGCGTCCCGTCCTCCGAAGATTATTCGACATCCCCGCGCGCGGACGGGCGCCGGGCCTCCAGTCCGTCCAGGAGGCAGTCGAGCGCGAACGCGAACCGGCGCTCGCACTCGCGGTCGACGTCGATCTCCGCTCCGGCTGCGGCGGACATCCGCGCGCCGAGCAGCGGATGCTCCTCGGCGATCCGGCGCAGGTGCTCGGCGGCCTGCTCGCGCCACTCCGCGCCGCCCGTCCGGTCGAGGGCCGCGCGCCAGGACGTCTCGGCCGTCACCGCGCCGACGACGTGGTCGTTGACGGCGGCCAGGGCGGCGTCCAGGTCGCCGTCCGCGAACCCGGCCCGGGACAGGATCGTCAGCCCGGCCTCGGCGAGGGCGAGCGCGTTCGGCCCGAGGTTGGGCCGCCCCGCGAGACCGGACAGCACCCACGGGTGGCGCAGCAGCATCGCGCGGTGCCGCCGGGCCAGACCGCCGAGCGCGTCGCGCCAGCCGTCGGCGGATGCCGTCCCGTCCCCGACGACCTCGCCCAGCACGTCGTCCAGCGCGAGTTCGAGCAGTTCGTCCTTCGTGGTCACGTACCAGTACAGCGACCCCGCCGTGACGCCGAGGTCGGACGCGATCCGCCGCATGGACAGGCCTCGCGCCCCCTCCGCGTCGAGGACGGCGACGGCGCGGGCGACGATCCGGGCGCGGCTCAGCCGCCGGTCGCGGGACGGACGTTCGGGACGCAGCCAGACGGAAGGCGAAGGCGTGGGCACGCCCCCACCCTAGCCCCCTTGTCATACGCCGTTCACTCTCTTATACATTGTTCAAGCAAGCTGAACGATGTTCAAGGAGGCGGAGATGTCCGGAGGCGACGTGCACGTGACCGTCTGGGACGAGACGGGCGGGACGGGACCGCCCGCGATCCTCGTCCACGGCTCGACGGCCTGGGGCGACGACCCGGTCCTCGGGTTCGCGGCGCAGCGCCCGCTGGCGGACCGGTTCCGCGTCCTCGCCATGGACCGGCGCGGCCACGGCGCCAGCGGTGAGACGGGCTCGGCCGAGTACGCAGGCGACTACGAGGCCGACGCCGCCGACATCGCGGCGCTGATGGGCGACGGGGCGCACCTCGTCGGCCACTCCTACGGCGCGGTCGGCGCCATGCTCGCGGCGGCGCGGCGTCCCGAGGCGGTCCTGTCGCTGGCGCTGATCGAACCGGGCTGCTACCAGGCGGCGGCGGACGACCCGGTCGTCGCGGCCGCGCTCCGCGCCAACCGGGAGGCGATCGCGAACGTCCCGGCGGACCTGCCCGCCGACGTCCACCTCAGGGCCGCGGCGGACGCGGCCGGGCTGCCGCCGCTGGAGCCGACGCCCCGCCGCCTGCGCGCCGTGCGAACGGCGCTGCGCGAGCGGGTGTGCTGGGAGGCGCCGATCCCGGTGGCGGAACTGGCCGCCGGGACGTGGCCGAAGCTCGTCCTGTCCGGGACGTGGGAGACGGCGCCCGCCCCCTACCGGGAGCGCGGCGGGGAGCCGCTGATGGCGTGCGCGCGGGTCACCGCCGAGCGGATCGGGGCGCGGCTCGTGCGCGTCCCCGGCACGGCGCACTACCCGCACGTGGAGCGTCCCGAGGCCGTGAACGCGGCGCTCGCCGAACTGTGGACGTCCTAGCGGGCGCTGACGCGCATCGCCCCCGGAGACACGTATGGCCCAACCCCCTCGCGGGGTCGGGCCATGCGGTCGGGCAGGTGCGGGCGGTCAGCGGCCCGCGGCCTCCAGAGCCTTCTTGACGGCGGCGCGCTTCTGGCGGAGCTTGGCGAGCGCCTCCTCCAGGATGGCCTCGCCGTCCTCGTCGCTGCGCCGCTCCTTCACGTACGCGAGGTGCGTCTTGTACGGCTCGGTCTTCGGCGGGGCCGGCGGGTTCTCCGAGTCCTGCCCGGCCGGGAAGCCGCAGCGCGGGCAGTCCCAGGTCTCCGGGACGGCGACGTCCGTCGCGAAGCTCGGGCGGGTCTCGTGCCGGTTGGCGCAGTAGAAGGTCACCCATACGCGGGGGGCGGCGTCGCCGCGTTCCGCCTCTCCCATCGGACCGGCCCCGACACGGCTGCCCCGGATCGCGTTGCCACTACCCACGGAGTACTCCCTCGTCTGTCTTCCGCCGCCGCCCGTGACCTCCTGGGACGGCGCGGCGCTCGCATTGTTGGTCGAACGGGTGGCTCAGCCGACGCCCTTGTGCTTGAAAAGCAGGGCGAGCACGGCGATCGAGGCGAACCAGACCACCCCGACGCCGATCGTCAGCCGGTCGAGGTTCCGTTCCACGACCGACGACCCGCCGAGCGACGACGAGATGCCGCCGCCGAACATGTCGGACAGTCCCCCGCCCTTGCCCTTGTGCATAAGGACGAGGACGACCATCAGCAGGCTCGCGAGAATGAGCACGATCGACGTTGCGATGATCACGGTTCTTCAGCGCCTTGTCTCGTAGGTAAGGACCGAGGGTCTGGCCGGGCGGTTTACCCGTCAGCTACGAAGGGTACGACGGATGGCCCGCTGGTTCGGCAAGAACCCCCAGTTCACGCGGAATTGATCAGTTTTGCTCAGACGGGGAGATCCCGGTACCGGCAGATCTTGACGAATTCTCCCGGATCCAGGCTGGCACCACCGACCAGTGCGCCGTCCACGTCGTCCTGCGCCATGATCCCGGCGATGTTGCCGCCCTTGACCGAACCGCCGTACAGGATACGCACCTCGTCGGCCGGTCCGCCGTCGTAGAGCTCGGCGAGCCGCGTCCTGATCGCGGCGCAGACCTCCTGGGCGTCCTTCGGGGTGGCGGTCTCGCCCGTGCCGATCGCCCAGACCGGCTCGTAGGCGATCACCGTGCGGCGCACCTGGTCGGCGGGGATCTTCGCCAGCCCGCCGTCGAGCTGCGCCAGGACGTGGGCCACCTGCCCGCCCGCCTTCCGCACGTCGAGCCCCTCGCCCACGCACAGGATCGGCGAGATGTCGGCGGCCAGCGCGGCCCGCGCCTTGGCGTTGACGATCTCGTCGGTCTCGGCGTGGTACTGGCGGCGCTCGGAGTGCCCGACGACCGCGTAGGAGCATTTCAGCTTGGCGAGCATCGACGCGGAGATCTCGCCGGTGTAGGCGCCGGAGGCGTGCTGGGAGACGTCCTGCGCGCCGTACTGGATGCCGAGGCGGTCGGCGTCCACGAGCGTCTGCACGGAGCGGATCGCGGTGAACGGCGGGAGCACGGCGACGTCGACGGCGTCGTAGTCGGCCTCCTTGAGGGCGAACGCCATCTTCTGGACGAGCGCGATCGCCTCGAGGTGGTTGTTGTTCATCTTCCAGTTGCCGGCCATGAGCGGCTTGCGGGAAGGGGTCGCGGGGGCCATCGGTCAGTCCTCCAGGGCCTGCAGGCCGGGCAGCGTCTTGCCTTCGAGGTATTCGAGGCTGGCGCCGCCGCCGGTCGAGATGTGCGAGAAGGCGGCCTCGTCGAAGCCGAGCCGCCGGACGGCCGCGGCCGAGTCGCCGCCGCCGACCACGGTGAACGCGCCCGAGTCGATCAGGCCCTGCGCGACGGCGCGGGTGCCGTTCGCGTAGGGCTCCATCTCGAACACGCCCATGGGGCCGTTCCAGAAGACCGTCCGCGCGTCGGCGAGGCGCGCGGCGAACAGCTTGCCGGACTCGGGACCGATGTCGAGGCCGAGCCGGTCGGCGGGGATCGCGTCCGCGGCGACGACGCCGTGGTCGGCGTCGGCGCTGAACGCGGTGGCCGCGACCACGTCGACGGGCAGGACGAACTCGACGCCCGTCTCCTCGGCCCGCCGCAGGTAGCCGCGGACGGTGTCGAGCTGGTCCTCCTCCAGGAGGCTCTTGCCGACCTCGTGGCCCTGCGCCTTCAGGAACGTGAACACCATGCCCCCGCCGACCAGGATGCGGTCGGCCTTGCCGAGCAGGCTGTCGATCACGCCGAGCTTGTCGGACACCTTCGACCCGCCGAGCGCGACCGCGTAGGGCCGCTCGACGTCCTCGGTGAGCCGCTTCAGCACCTCGACCTCGGCGGCGATCAGCCCGCCCGCCGCGTGCGGGAGCAGCCGCGGCACGTCGTACACGGAGGCGTGCTTGCGGTGCACCGCGCCGAACCCGTCCCCGACGTAGAGGTCGGCGAGGGCGGCGAGCCGGTCGGCGAGGGCGCCGCGCTCGGCGTCGTCCTTGCTGGTCTCGCCGGGCTCGAAGCGCAGGTTCTCCAGCAGGGCGACGCCGCCGTCCGGGAGCGCGGCGGCGACGGCCCGGGCGGAGTCGCCGACGACGTCGGTCGCGAACGCCACGTCGGCGCGCAGCAGCTCGCCGAGCCGCGCCGCGACGGGCGCGAGCGAAAGCTCCGGCTTGACCTGCCCCTTCGGGCGGCCGAGGTGGGCGCAGACGACGACCTTGGCGCCGCGCGTCCGGAGCGCCTCGATCGTCGGCAGGCTGGCCCTGATCCGCCCGTCGTCGGTGATCCGGCCGTCCTCCAGCGGGACGTTCAGGTCCGAGCGGACGAGGACGCGCCGTCCGGCGACGTCGAGGTCGTCAATGGTGCGCATCGGGATGCGGTGTCCTTCCGTACACGGGCGCGCCGTGGCCGCGCGGCGCGTGTCGGCGCGGGCGCGGCCACGGCGGGACGAGGGTCGGTCAGAGCTGCGAGCCGACGAGCTTGACGAGGTCGACGAGCCGGTTGGAGTAGCCCCACTCGTTGTCGTACCAGCCGACGACCTTCACCTGGTCGCCGATGACCTTGGTGAGCCCCGAGTCGAAGATGCAGGACGCCGGGTCGGTGACGATGTCGCTGGAGACGATCGGGTCCTCGGTGTAGGTGAGGTAGCCCTTGAGCGGTCCCTCGGCGGCGGCCTTGAACGCCTCGTTGACCTCCTCGGCCGTCACCTCGCGGGACAGCGTGGCGGTGAGGTCGGTGGCGGAGCCGGTCGGCACCGGGACGCGCAGCGCGTACCCGTCGAGCTTGCCGTTCAGCTCGGGCAGCACCAGGCCGATCGCCTTCGCGGCGCCGGTCGAGGTCGGCACGACGTTGATCGCGGCGGCGCGGGCGCGGCGCAGGTCCTTGTGCGGGGCGTCCTGGAGGTTCTGGTCCTGCGTGTAGGCGTGGATCGTCGTCATCAGGCCCTTCTCGATGACGAAGCTGTCGTGCAGCACCTTCGCGAGGGGGGCCAGGCAGTTCGTGGTGCAGGACGCGTTGGAGATCACCGTGTGGTTCGCGGGGTCGTACTTGTCCTCGTTGACCCCGAGGACGACGGTGAGGTCCTCGTTCTTGGCCGGCGCGGAGATGATCACCTTCTTCGCGCCGTTGTCGGCGTGCACCTTCGCCTTGGTGGCGTCGGTGAAGAAACCGGTGGACTCGACGACGATGTCGGCGCCGACGTCGCTCCACTTCAGGTTGGCGGGGTCGCGCTCCTCGAACGCCTTGATCGACTTGCCGCCGACCACGATCTCGCTTTCGGTGGCGCGCACCTCTTCGGGGAAACGGCCGAGGATGCTGTCGTACTTCAGCAACTGGGCGAGCGTGGCGTTGTCGGTCAGGTCGTTGACCGCCACGATCTCGATGTCGGCCCCCGACGCCTTCACGGCCCGGTAGAAGTTGCGGCCGATCCGGCCGAACCCGTTGATGCCTACTCGGATGGTCACGGAACGGCTCTCCTCGCACGTGGTGTCGCCCGGTGTCAGCCGGACTGTCGGCAACGGTCATCCGGGGTTCTCCCCCGCCTTCGACCCTATCCAATGACCGGCCGGTAGCCGGACACGGGCGGCGCGGGAAATCGCGCGCGCGGCAGTGCTCGCCCCGGTCGGGGACGTCCCGGCGGAGATCACTACACTCCCGGTCCATGCGGCGCGGATGGTCGGTTTTCGTGATATCGGCGCTGCTGTGCGCGATCCCGTCCGCGCCCGCCGCCGCGGCGCCCGCGGAAGCGCCGTCCCGCGCGGACCACCTCGCCGCCGCGCTGCGCCGCGACCCCGTCTACGTCACCGACCATTCGCCGCGGTCGCTGCCCCCTGACGCGGCGGCGCGGATCAGGGCGTCCGCCGCCCGGCTCGGCGGCCCGGTCTACGTCGCGGTGACGCCGACGACCGGCGTCGGCCCGTGGAACCCCGGCGACTCCCTGGCGGCGCTGCTGCACGACCGGATGCGCCGGGACGGCGTCTACATCGTGGTCGCCCCGAGGGGCGGGGACGGCGAGGCCCGCCAGTTCGGCGCCGGGCGGCGGCTCCCGCTGAAGGACGCCTGGCTGGCCGCCGAGTTCGAGTCCGCGTCCGACGCGAGCGCCCCCGACGTGATCGCGCGGTTCGTCGACATCGCGCTCTCCGGCCGGGCCGAGGAGCGGCGCAGGCATCCGCGTCCCGCCCCGAGGTCGAAGACCCGCGTCGCGCTGGACGCCTACGACGCCGCCGACCGCCGCGCCGACCGCGCCGAGAAGGCCGCGTTCGGCGGCGGCGCGGCCCTCAGCGGCCTCCCGATCCTCGCCCTGCTGGTCGGATTCCGCGTCCGCCGCGCGCGGAGGGCACGCCGGTGAGACGAGCCGTCCTCGCGCTGATCGCGTTCCTGGTCGCCTGGCCGCCGACGCCCGCCGCCGCGGACATGCCTCCATACGCCCGCCACCGCCTGGACCGCGTAGCCGCCGCCCTCGCCCGCGACCCGCTGTTCGTCGACCCCGACCTCGCCGCCGCCCTCGACGAGCACGAACGGGCCGAGGTCCGCACGGCGCTGCGCGGGACGTCGGCGCGGCTCGGCACGCCCGTGTACGTCGTCGTGATCCCGAACCCGATCGACTCGGAGTCGCAGGGCCGCGACGACGCCTTCCTGTTCGCGCTGCACGACCGCTCGCACCGCGACGGCCTCTACCTGATGGCCGGGGCGTACGGGCACCTGGAGTCGGAGGCGTTCGGCGTCCCCCGCGACTACGACCCGTTCGACGCGGAGGGCCTCGGCGGGTCGCGTCCGGCCGACCGCGACCGCCCGTTCGACGGGCTCACCGAGCGGCTGGTCAAGCGCATGGACGGCTACGCGGCCGCGCGCTCGGCGTCCCCGACCATGCCGAGGCTGTACTCCAGCCCGGACCCGTTCGGCCAGGAGGACACGCTCAGACCGCGCGGGGCCGACCGCGCGGCGCCGTTCGTCACCGGCCTGATCCTCGCCGGGCCGATCACCGCCGGAACGCTCTACTGCGCCGTGCTCGGCGTGCTTGCCCTGGTCCGCCGCCGGAGACGGGCCGCGGAGCGCCTCTGGGCGCCGACGGCGCCCGGCATGCGCGACCTGCGCCGCCACGCGGCCGCGGAGCTCGCCCGCCTGCGCGACCAGCTCGCCGAGGACTCCGATCAAGGACGGACCTACGCCGTGTCCGCCTTCGACGCCGCGCAGATCCTCTACGACGACGCCGAGGACGACGAGGGGCGCGCCGTCGACCTGGTCGGCGTGATCGTCCTGGCCCGCCAAGGAAGAGCCGCGCTCGCCGGGCGCTTCACGACCCCGCCGCCGCCGTGCCTGGTCAACCCGCTGCACGGGGACTCGGTCGTCCGCCGGAAGGCGAAGGCCCTGGACGTCGACCGCGTCCTGCCCGCCCGATGCCCCCTCTGCGGCCCGTGCCGCGACCTCCACTCCCGGAACAGGCTGAAGGAGCGGGACCTCCTCCGGGTGCCCGGCCCGGACGCCCCGCGCCGCCACACCGCGATCCCCGGCGTCTGGCGGGACACGGCGTGGGGCGCCCGCGACGGCAACGTCCTCCCCCGTGTGATGAGGTACCTCGGTGTCGACTGAACCCTCCCCCGGCGAACGGCTCGCCGCGGCCCTGCGCCGCTTCCCGATCCACGTGGACCCGTCCCTGGCGTCGGCACTCCCCACAGCCGAGCGGCGCAGGCTCGCCGCCAAGTTCCGGACGGCCCCCGCGCCGATCTACGTGGTGCTCGTCCCACTCGTGAAGGGCGGCACCTGGACGGACTCCGACCAACTGGCCACGGTCGTCCACGACCGCATGGGCCGGGATGGAATCTTCATCACCTTCCACGACGCCACCGAGGACCTCACCGCCCGCGAGTGGGGCGGCGACCATCAGGCCCGCAAGGCCGCCTGGGCGGTCACCCTGGACCGCGCGATGGACGACCAGCCGCTGGCGTCCCGCCTGTCCCGCGTGGTCGACCTGATCGTCTCGGGCACCGCCGTCCGCGAGTACGACCGCGTCAGCGCCGAGATCGACAAGCGCGCCGCCCTCAGCGAGCCCCGCCACTCGGACGACGGCGACCTGAAGGTCCCCCTCACCGCGGCAGTAGCAGGTGCAGCCGTCGCGGGCGCCGTCGGTTTCGTGGTCTGGCGACACCGCCGGATAAGGTCCGTCCGCCGCGAGGGCAACGGCCTCCTCCTGCCCCGCACGGTGTTCACGACCGCGAACCGCGCGAACGAGGACCAGCTCCGCGAGCAGGCGACCCGCGAGGTGGTCGCGTTCGGCGAACTCCTGGACGAGACGACCGTCCCGACGAAGGACGAGCGCACCCGAACCCTGATGACCAGAGCACTGGACGCCTACCAGGCCGCGGGGAAGACCCTGGACGCCGCCCAGGGCGTCCCCGACCTGGCAGGCGTCCTGGTCCTCCTGGACCAGGGCCGCGACGCGCTGGCCTCCGCCGAGTCCGTCGCGAAGGGCGGCCCGGAGATCCCGCCGGTCCCCCTCTGCTTCTTCAACCCGCTCCACGGCGACGCCACGACGAGAATCGACTGGCGCCCCCTGGGCTCCCGCGACCGCCTCCGCGTCCGCACCTGCCGCCCCTGCGCCCAGAAGACCCGCGACAAGAAACTCCCCGACGTCCTCATGGACACGGAGAACGGCCGCGAAGTCCCCTACTACGAAAAAGACCCCACCAAAAGCGTCTGGTCCCAAACCGGCTACGGCCAACTACGCGAAGACCTAATCGAAAGAATCCAAAGAGGCGATCAGTAGCCCCCGGGCTTTCTTGGACAAGACCTCAGCCGGGGCCACGGGCAGGGCCGCGGAGCGAGCGCCAGCGAGCGCAGCGGCCCTGCCCGACGACGCAGGCGACCGCAGCGACGCCACAGAGACCGCAACAGGCACGAAACCCGAAACGGCGCCGCGAGGATCGCCTGCGTCGCAACGGGGGGATTGGGGGGTCGCCCCCCAGTAGACTACGGCGCCAGCATTTCCGCCGTCAGATTCGCCTCGGTTCCCGGAATTCCCTGGTCTCCGGCGCGTTTGTCGGCCATGGCGAGGAGGCGGCGGATTCGTCCGGCGATGGCGTCCTTGGTGAGGGGCGGGTCGGCGAGCTGGCCGAGTTCCTCCAGGGACGCCTGCTTGTGCTCAAGGCGGAGCCGTCCGGCGTTGACGAGGTGCTCGGGGGCGTCGTCGCCGAGGATCTCCAGGGCGCGGGCGACGCGGGCGCCGGCGGCGACGGCGGCGCGGGCGGAGCGGCGGAGGTTGGCGTCGTCGAAGTTCGCGAGCCGGTTGGCGGTGGCGCGGACCTCGCGGCGCATCCGGCGCTCCTCCCAGGCGAGGACGCTGTCGTGGGCGCCGAGCCGGGTGAGGAGGGCGCTGATGGCGTCGCCGTCCCGGACGACGACGCGGTCGACGCCGCGGACCTCGCGGGCCTTGGCGTGGATCTTGAGGCGACGGGCGGCGCCGACGAGGGCGAGCGCCGCCTCGGGGCCGGGGCAGGTCACCTCCATCGACATGGACCGGCCGGGCTCGGTGAGGGAGCCGTGCGCGAGGAACGCGCCGCGCCACGCGGACTCGGCGTCGCAGGCGGCGCCCGCGACGACGTGCCGGGGCAGCCCGCGGACGGGCCGCCCGTTGTTGTCGATCAGGCCGGTCTGCCGGGCGAGCGACTCGCCGTCCCGGAAGACGCGGACGACGTACCGGTTGCCTTTACGCAGTCCGCTCGGCGCGAGCACGACGACCTCGGAGGTGTGCCCGAACACCTCCGCGATGTCCTTGATCAGGCGCCGTGCCGCGACCCCGGTGTCGATCTCGGCCTCGATCACGATCCGCCCGCTGACCAGGTGCAGCCCCCCCGCGAACCGCAGCAGCGTCGAGACCTCGGCCTTGCGGCAGCACGGCTTCATGATCGTGAGCCTGCTCAGCTCGTCCTTGACCACACCGGTCATCGCCATCTGTTGACCCCTCCCCCTATCGGACTCCCAGCAGTCTGGCCGATCCCGGCCGCGCCGGTCGTCACTGGCTGAAAACTTGTACGAAGGCTTGGGCCAGTCGAGCCGGTTCATGACGCGGCGACCCGTCGTCGGCGGCGACGTCGGCGAGGACGAGCCGCCCGCCGATCTCCTGCGCCGCCTTGTCGAGGGCGGCCGGGTCGTCCACGATGCCGCCGTCGGCGAGGACGACGTCCACGGTCAGGTCGGGGGCGTGGGCGCGCAGGACCTCCAGGTGGGTCTGCGGGGAGAAGTCGTCGGTCTCGCCGGGCTGCGGCGCGAGGTTCAGCGCGACGACGCGGCGCGCGCGGCAGGAGACGAGGGCGCGGGCCAGCGCCGGGACCTTCAGGTGCGGCAGCACGCTGGTGAACCAGGACCCGGGGCCGAACACGATCCAGTCGGCGTCCTCGACCGCGGCGAGCGCCTCGGGGCAGGCGGGCGGGTCGGCGGGCACGAGCGACACCCCGAGCACGCTGCCGGGCGTCTTCGCGCACGCGACCTGCCCTTTGACGTGCGTGATCTCGTCGGGGCGGCACGGGTCGGCGCCGCGCACCTCGGCGACGATGTCCATCGGGACGGCCGCCATCGGCAGCACCCGGCCGTGCGCGCCGAGCAGCCGTCCGACCCAGTCGAGCCCGGCGACGGTCGAGCCGGGCGCGTCGCCGCCGAGCAGCTCCCACAGCGCGACGATGAGGAGGTTGCCGACGGCGTGCCCCTGCAGGTCGCCCTCGCTGCGGAACCGGTGCTGGACGACGTCGCGCCATGTCTGGCCCCACTCGTCGTCGCCGCACAGGGCGGCGAGCGCCATGCGCAGGTCGCCGGGCGGCAGCACGCCGAGCTCACGGCGCAGCCGGCCGCTGGACCCGCCGTCGTCGGCGACCGTGACGATGGCGGTCAGCCGGTCGGTGACGCGGCGCAGCGCCGACAGCGAGGCGTACAGGCCGTGGCCGCCGCCGAGCGCGACGACCTTCGGTCCGCCGGTCTCCACCGTGCCGATCGCCTCCTCGTCCGGGGTCCCGCGCGGAGCCCCGCCGGGAAGGTCACTCGCGGCCGAGGTCACGGTGGGCGACCTGCACCTCGATGCCCTCGTCCCGCAGCCGCGCGGCGATCTGTTCCGCCATGGCCACACTACGGTGTTTGCCGCCGGTACATCCCACGGCGAGGGTCACGTAGTGCTTGCCCTCCCGCTCGTAGCCGTCGGCGAGGAGCCGCAGGACGTCGGTGTAGGAGTCCAGGAACTCCTTCGCGCCGCGCTGTCCGAGCACGTAGTCGCGGACGGCGGCGTCGCGGCCCGTCTTCGGGCGCAGCTCCGGCACCCAGTGCGGGTTCGGCAGGAACCGGCAGTCGACGACGAGGTCGGCATCGACCGGCAAGCCGTACTTGTATCCGAACGACACGACGGTGGCGCGAAGGCTCGACTCGCCGGTGTCGTTGCCGAAGAACCCGATGATCTTGTTGCGCAGCTCGTGCACGTTGAGCCCGCTCGTGTCGATCACGAGGTCGGCCTCGGCGCGGACCTCGCGGACGAGCTCCCGCTCCCGCGCGATGCCGTCGACGAGGCGGCCGTCGCCCTGCAGCGGGTGCGGCCGCCGGACGCTCTCGAACCGGCGCACCAGGTCGGCGTCGTTCGCCTCCAGGAACACCACCCGCGGGTGGACGCCGCGCGCTTCGAGCTCGGCGATGGAGGAGTGCAGGTCCTCGGTGAACGCGCGGCTGCGCACGTCGACGACGACGGCGATGCGGGGCACCGCGTCCTTCACCCGGCCGCCGAGGTCGGCCATCGTCGCCAGCAGCCCCGGCGGCAGGTTGTCGACCACGAACCAGTCGAGGTCTTCGAGTGACTTGGCCGCGGTGCTGCGGCCGGCCCCGGACATACCGGTGACTATCACGATGTCCGGGATCTTCGTCTCGCTGGTCATGACCGTCTCCCCGTGTGCTCCCCGTCGCCGCCATTCCCCGTGCCGCCGCCCGCGCCGCCGCGCGGCGGGGCGCCGTGCAGCGCGGCGACGATGCTCTCCGCGCTGCGCATGCCGATCCCCGGGACCTCGGCGACCTGCTCGGGCGTCGCGTCCTTCAGCCGCTTCAGCGAGCCGAAGTGCTTCAGCAGCGCCGCGCGCCGCGCCGGGCCCAGACCCGGAACGTTATCGAGTTCGCTCACCGTCATGGACCTCGACCGCCGCTGCCGGTGGAAGGTGATGGCGAACCGGTGCGCCTCGTCCCGCACCCGCTGGACGAGGAACATGCCCTCGCTGTTGCGCGGCAGGATCACCGGGTCGGCGTCGCCGGGCAGCCAGATCTCCTCCAGCCGCTTGGCGATGCCGCAGACGGCGATGTCGTCGACGCCGAGCTCGTCCAAGGCGCGCTGCGCGGCGGCGACCTGCGGCGGGCCGCCGTCGACGATCACCAGGTTGGGCGGGTAGGCGAACTTGCGCGGCCTGCCGGTCTCCGGGTCGATCGGCTGGTGCGCACCCTCTTCGTCCGGATCCCCGAGGTGGTCGAGCTCCCCCATCTTCTCGCTCTCGGCGAGGTAGCGCTTGAACCTGCGGGTGATGACCTCGTGGATGGAGCGGACGTCGTCCTGCCCCTGGACGGCCTTGATCGTGAACCGGCGGTACTCGCTCTTGCGGGCGAGGCCGTCCTCGAACACGACCATCGACGCGACCACGTCGTTGCCCTGGAGGTTGGACACGTCGTAGCACTCGATGCGCAGCGGCGCGTCGTCGAGTTCGAGGGCGTCCTGGATCTCCTGGAGGGCGCGGCTGCGGGTCGTCAGGTCGGACGCGCGGCGCGTCTTGTGCTGCTTGAGCGCCTCGTGCGCGTTGCGCGCCACCGTCTCCAGCAGGGCCTTCTTGTCGCCGCGCTGCGGGACGCGCAGCCGGACCGGCCCGCCCCGCTGCTCCTCCAGCAGCTCGGTCATCGCGCCCTCCTCCGGCGGCAGGGCCGGGACGAGCACCTCCCGCGGCACCGATTCGCTCTCGCTGTAGATCTGGATGAGGAAGTTCTCGACGAGGTCGGCGGTGGTGACGTCCTCGACCTTGTCGACGACCCAGCCGCGCTGCCCGCGGATGCGCCCGGCGCGCACGTAGAACACCTGGACGGCGGCCTCCAGCTCGTCCTCCGCGAAGGCGATCATGTCGCAGTCGGTGCGGTCGGGCAGGACGACGGCCTGCTTCTCCAGCGCCCGCTCCAGCGCGCGGACGTCGTCGCGGAGCCGGGCGGCGCGCTCGTACTCCTGCGACGCGGCGGCATCGCGCATGTCGCGTTCGAGGCGCTTGATGAACCGGGACGTGTTGCCCGCCATGAAGTCGCAGAAGTCCTCGGCGAGGAGGCGGTGCTCGTCCGGGGAGACGCGGCCGACGCAGGGCGCCGAGCACTTGCCGATGTAGCCGAGCAGGCAGGGGCGGTCGAGCTGGTGCTGCCGCTTGAACACGCCCGCGCTGCACGTCCGGACCGGGAACACGCGCAGGAGCTGGTCGACCGTCTCGCGGATCGCCCACGCGTGGGAGTACGGCCCGAAATAGCGCACGCCCCTCCGCTTCGCGCCCCGCATCACCATCACCCTCGGAAAATCCTCGTTCAGGGTGACGGCGAGGTAGGGATACGACTTGTCGTCCCGGTAACGGACGTTGAACCGGGGGTCGAACTCCTTGATCCAGGAGTACTCCAGTTGGAGGGCCTCGACCTCGGTGGAGACGACCGTCCAGTCGACGCGGGCGGCGGTCTGCACCATCGTCTGCGTGCGGGGATGCAGCGCGGAGAAGTCGGCGAAGTAGGAGTTGAGCCGCTGCCGCAGGCTCTTGGCCTTCCCCACGTAGATGACCCGGCCGTGCTCGTCGCGGAACCGGTACACCCCTGGGGACTCGGGGATGGAGCCGGGTGCGGGTCGGTAGGTCGCCGGATCTGCCACGTTCAGAAGCCTAGTAGCCGCCACCGACACACCGCGCCGGACGGCGGGCCGGACCGTCGGCGAGGCCCGGCCCGCCGTCCCGCGGCGCTCAGGCGAGCGTGATCTTCCCGCCCTCGACGGTGATCCGCTTCTCCTCCAGCGGCTCGTCCGCGGGCGGGTTCGCCACCGAACCGTCCGCGATCTTGAACTTGCTGCCGTGGCAGGGGCAGTTGATCGTGCCGCCCGACACCGAGCCGACGTCGCAGCCCCGGTGGGTGCACTTGGACGAGTACGCCTTGAACTCGCCCTGCGTCGGCTGGCAGACGACGACCTTCGCGTCCTTGAACACCTTGCCACCGCCGACCGGGATCTCGGCCGCCGACCCGAGCGCCGTGCCCCCGCCGCCCTGCCGTCCGCCGCCCGCGCCCCCGCCGCCGGAGCCGCCCGCCTCGTCGTCCCCCGACCCGCCGCACGCGGCGGCGAGCCCGGCGATCCCCGCGAGCCCCGCCCCGATGAGAAGCCCTCTGCGCGTGCCGCCCCCGGCCGGCGCGTCCTCCGACGCCCGTACCGGCTCGTCAACCTGCGTCTCGGACTCCTGTGGCATTGCCGTCCTCCCGGTGACATCTCGGTTCCCGTCGGTCACCGTAAGAACGTACGCCCTGCGGAGATGGTTCAATTCGGAACCACATCGGCGGGGCGGGACGCTCAGGTGACGACGATCGCGCCGTCCTTGACCTGCACCGGGTACTCGGTCAGCGCCCGGTCGGCCGGGCCGCGCCGCACCGATCCATCGGCGATCTTGAACTCGCTGCCGTGGCAGGGGCATTTGATCAGGCCGCCGGAGACGCTCCCGACCGTGCACCCCTGGTGCGTGCACACCGCCGTGAACGCCTTGAACGACCCCTGGGTCGGCTGCGTCACGACGACCTTCTCGGCGCCGTTGATCTTGCCGCCGCCGACCGGGACGTCCGCGACCTTGGCGACCTCCTTGCCCTTGAGGTCGGCCGCGGACTTCTCCCCGTCCCCGCCCCCGCACCCGGCGAGCACGGCGACCCCCACGATCGCACCCCCGCACAACAACCCCCGCCGCCCGACTCCCCCGCCGCCAGGCACAACTTCATCACTCATGCTCCCCATGATCCTGGACCCCGCCCCACACGCCACACCGACCCGCCCGTGCTCACACGCAACATCCGCGTAGACCGACTCCACCCCTACCGGACGGAAGCTGAGCCGGGGCCACGGTTCGTGCGGCCGGAGGCGCCCCAGCGCCGGAGGCCGCACGAACCGCGGAGCGAGGGGCCGTTTCCCGAGAGCGACCGCGATTCGGGAAACGGCCCCTCGCGACCAACGGGGGTTCCAGGGGGTCGCCCCCCTGGGCAAACACAGCCCCCCTGGGCTAACACAAGATCTTTTTGAGGAATTGGCCCGTGTGGCTGGCTTCGACTTCGGCGATGTCCTCGGGGGTGCCGGTGGCGACCACGGTGCCGCCGCGGGAGCCGCCCTCGGGGCCCATGTCGATGATCCAGTCGGCGGTCTTGATGACGTCGAGGTTGTGCTCGATGACGATCACCGTGTTGCCCTTGTCGACCAGGCCGTTAAGGACGCCGAGGAGCTTGTTGATGTCCTCGAAGTGGAGGCCGGTGGTCGGCTCGTCCAGGACGTAGATGGTGCGTCCGGTCGAGCGCTTCTGCAGTTCGGACGCCAGCTTGACACGCTGCGCCTCGCCGCCGGACAGGGTCGGCGCGGGCTGCCCCAGCCGGACGTACCCGAGCCCGACGTCGTTGAGCGTCTTCAGGTGCCGGTGGATCGCGGTGACGGGCTCGAAGAACTCCGTGGCCTGCTCGATCGGCATGTCGAGCACCTCGGAGATCGTCTTGCCCTTGTAGTGGACCTCCAGGGTCTCCCGGTTGTAGCGGGCGCCGTGGCAGACCTCGCACGGGACGTAGACGTCCGGCAGGAAGTTCATCTCGATCTTGATGGTGCCGTCGCCGGAGCAGTTCTCGCAGCGGCCGCCCTTGACGTTGAAGGAGAACCGGCCCGGCTGGTAGCCGCGCACCTTCGCCTCGGTGGTCTGCGCGAACAGCTTGCGGATGTGGTCGAACACGCCGGTGTAGGTCGCCGGGTTGGACCGCGGGGTGCGGCCGATCGGCGACTGGTCGACGTGGACGACCTTGTCGAGCTGGTCGACGCCGTTGACCCGCTTGTGCTTGCCGGGGACCGTCCGCGCGCCGTTCAGCTTCTTCGCCAGCGAGCTGTACAGGATGTCGTTGACCAGCGTGGACTTGCCGGAGCCCGACACGCCGGTGACGGCGGTGAGCACGCCGAGCGGGAACGCCACGTCGACGTCGCGCAGGTTGTTCTGCTGGGCGCCCTTGACGGTGACCTCGCGGCCCTTGGTGCGCGGCCGCCGGATCTCCGGGACGGCGATCTCGCGCCGCCCGGCCAGGTACGCCCCGGTCAGCGACCGCTCGGAGCTCTTCAGGTCGTCGACGGTGCCGGACACGACGATCTCGCCGCCGTGCTCGCCCGCGCGCGGGCCGATGTCGACGACCCAGTCGGCGGCGGCGATGGTGTCCTCGTCGTGCTCGACGACGATCAGCGTGTTGCCCATGTCGCGGAGCCGGAGCAGCGTCTCCAGCAGGCGGTGGTTGTCGCGCTGGTGCAGGCCGATGGACGGCTCGTCCAGCACGTAGAGGACGCCGACCAGCCCGGAGCCGATCTGCGTGGCGAGCCGGATGCGCTGCGCCTCGCCGCCCGCCAGCGTGGCGGACGCGCGGTCGAGCGTGAGGTAGTCGAGGCCGACGTCGAGCAGGAACCCGAGCCGGGCGTTGATCTCCTTGAGGACGCGCTCGGCGATGTGCGTCTCGCGCTCGTTCAGGTCGAGGGCGAGCAAGAACTTCGCGGCCTCCCCGATCGGCAGCGCGGCGACCTCGGCGATCGACATCCCGCCCATGGTGACGGCGAGCACGACCGGCTTGAGCCGGGCGCCCTCGCACGTCGGGCACGGGATCTCGCGCATGTAGCCCTCGAACTTCTCCCGGCTGGTGTCGCTCTCGGACTCGGCGTGCCTCCGCTGGATGTAGGGGATGACGCCTTCGTAGGCGGTGTAGTAGGACCTCGTCCGGCCGTAGCGGTTCTTGTAGCGGACGTGGACCTGCGTCTCGTGCCCGTTCAGGATGGCCTTGCGCGCCTTGGCGGGCAGCTTCTCCCACGGGGTGTTCAGGTCGAAGCCCATCGCGTCGCCCAGCGCGGACAGCAGGCGCAGGAAGTAGTCGCTCACGTGCCCGTTCGACCACGGCTGGATCGCGCCCTCGCCGAGGCTGAGCTCGACGTCCGGCACGACGAGCTCCGGGTCGACCTCCATGCGCGTGCCGAGACCGGTGCAGTCGGGGCAGGCGCCGTAGGGCGAGTTGAACGAGAACGACCTGGGCTCGAGCTCCTCGAACGACAGGTCGTCGTAGGGGCAGTAGAGGTGCTCGGAGTACATCCGGGTGCGCTGCTCGTCGTCTTCGGGCAGGTCGACGAAGTCGAGGACGATCGTCCCGCCCGCGAGGCCGAGCGCCGTCTCCACCGAGTCGGCGAGCCGCTGCCGCGCCGAGTCCTTCACGGAGAGCCGGTCGACCACGACGGAGATGTCGTGCTTCTCCTGCTTCTTGAGCTTGGGCGGGTCGTCGAGGCGGACGGTCCGCCCGTCGACCAGCGCCCGCGAGTAGCCCTTCGACTGCAGCTCGCGGAACAGCTCCAGGTATTCGCCCTTGCGCCCGCGGATGACGGGCGCGAGCACCTGGAAGCGGGTGCCGGGCTCCAGCTCCAGCACCCGGTCGACGATCTGCTGCGGCGCCTGCCTGCTGATCGGGCGGCCGCACTCGGGACAGTGCGGGTGGCCGATCCGGGCGTAGAGCAGCCGCAGGTAGTCGTAGACCTCGGTGATCGTGCCGACCGTCGAGCGCGGGTTCTTGCTGGTCGACTTCTGGTCGATCGACACCGCCGGGGACAGGCCCTCGATGAAGTCGACGTCGGGCTTGTCCATCTGCCCGAGGAACTGCCGGGCGTAGGCCGACAGCGACTCCACGTACCGGCGCTGGCCCTCCGCGAAGATCGTGTCGAAGGCCAGGCTCGACTTCCCGGAACCGGACAGACCGGTGAACACGATCATGGCGTCCCGCGGCAGGTCGAGCGAGACGTCCTTCAGGTTGTGCTCGCGTGCTCCACGCACGATGAGTCGGTCATGCACGGCGTTGTTCCGGTTCCTCTTCTGGCGCGACGGCGGGTGGAGACATGTCGGTCTCAAGGCTAGCCAGGGGGTACGACAGAATCCCCCGAGTGAGTAACAGCGCCGGCCCCCGGCGCATTTCACGATGCTCCCCGCCCGTCCCCGGAGGTCCGGGCGGCACTACCGCACCGTACACGTGTTCGAACACTGCCCGCCACCGAAACCCCGCTCCGGACGGGCTCCGGTCAGCGCGGGCGGAGGCCGTCGAGGACGAGGCCCAGCGTGCGACGGCGCAGGTCGGCGGACCAGCCGGCGGCCAGCGCGCCGTGGGCGGTGGCCGTGACCAGGGCCATGACCTCGTCCAGCCGGGCGTCCGGGCGGACCGCGCCGGCTTCCTGGGCGGCGGCCAGGAGGGCGCCGAACGCCTGGGTGAGGGCCTTGATCTGCTCGCCCGGCTCGACGGCCGTGCCCTCCTCGGCGAGGGCGCCGACGACGGTCCCGATCTCGGCCGAGCTCTCCACCAGATAGGTGAAGTAGTCGAAGAAGGCGGTGGCCGGGTCGCCGTCCGCGATGAGGGCGTCCGCCCGGTCGACGAGGCGCCGCCGGAGCAGCTTCATGATCGCGGCCAGCAGGTCCCGCTTGGTCGGGAAGTGGCGGAAGACCGTCCCGATCGCGACGCCCGCGCGGGAGGCGACCTCCTCGGTGGACGCGGCGGCGCCGCGCTCGGCGAAGACCTCCTCGGCGGCGGCGAGGATGCGGGCGCGGTTGCGGCGGGCGTCGGCGCGCATGGGCCTGCTCGGTGTCATTGGTCCGTCCGTTGACAAGATGAGTCCCGACTCATATTTTGCAAGATGAGTCCCAGCTCATCTTAGTCGCGACCGGAGGTACGCCATGTCCACGTCCCCGTCCACGTCTACGTCCATGCCGGGTCCTCGGGAGCTGTTCGAGCGGTTCCAGCGCAACGCGCTCGAAGGGCGGGCCGGGCTGGACGAGGGGATGCTGGCCGAGGACGTCGTGGTCGAGATGCCGTTCGCGCCCGGCGGCGAAGGGCGTCGCGCGGAGGGACGCGCGGCCATCGCGGCCCGGCTGCGCGAGGGCCGCGCGGCGCTGCCCGTCGTGTTCGAGGAGTTCCGGGACGTGGTGATCCACGAGACCGCCGACCCGGAGGTGATCGTCGCGGAGTACGAGATCGTGGCCTCGGTCCCGGCGACGGGCAGGCGGGCGTCGGCGAACTTCGTCGCGGTGGTCCGGGCCAGGGGCGGGCGGGTCGTCCACTGGCGCGAGTACCAGGACCACGCGGCGATCGCCGCGGCGGTGGCGTAAGTCACCCGTCGTCGAGCGCGAAGGACAGGTAGCGGTCGGCGGAGCGGCGGACGGCCTCCTTCCCGTCCGTGTAGACGATCTTCCTCCACCAGGCGCCGTACACGCGGTCGAAGTCGTAGGGCTCCAGCAGCCGCAGGGCGCGGCGCACCGTCCGCGGGCGCTCCGGGATGAAGTTCGGGTACGAGTACATGAAGCTCAGCCAGTCGCGGTCGTTGACGACCTGGAGGATGTCGCCGGAGAACACGGCGCGTCCGTCCCGCCAGTGCAGCACCTGCCCGCCCGCGAAGTGGACGCCCGCGTTGATCAGCGTGAGGCCCTCGGCCAGCTCGTGGGTGTCGCCCTCCCAGTAGACGACCGCGTCGTCGGGACGGGCCACCCACCGCCGGTCGGCCGCGTGGATGTAGACGGGCGCGTCGAACGCGTGCGCCCACTCGATCATGCTGCCGTAGAAGTGCGGATGGCTGATCGCGATGGCGGAGACCCCGCCCAGCTCGTTCACCTCCCGGATCATGTCGTCGTCCAGGTGCGTGGTCGAGTCCCAGAGGACGTTGCCGGACGGCGCCCGCACGAGCAGGGCCCGCTGGCCGATCGCGGTGGGCGGCTCGACGCCGATCCCGACGACGTCCGGGCCCTCCTCGGCGATCCGGCCGCGGTGGTCGGCGCGCAGGGCCTCCAGGGTCGTCCAGCGCTGGCCGTCCCAGCCGACGTACTGCCGCTCGTCCTCGCAGATCGGGCAGTCCGGACGGGCCTCGCCGTACTGGACGCCGCAGGTCACGCAGATGGGTAGGTCCATGATCGCCATTCTGTGGCATCGGGCGCGGCCGGTGCGACAGGATGGAGGCCCGTTCGATGAAGTTGGGGGCGCCATGGCCTGGGAAGAGATGATCGATCGGCTGGACGCGGGCGCGGCGCGCGTCGTCGCCACGCTGTCCGGACTCGGCGACCAGGACATGCGCGCCCCGTCCGCGCTGCCCGGCTGGAGCCGCGGCCACGTCGCCACGCACCTCGCGCGCAACGCCGACTCGCTCTGGAACCTGCTCGAATGGGCGCGGACGGGCGTCGAGGTCCCGCAGTACCCGAGCGTGGACGCCCGCAACGCCGACGTCGAGGCGGGCGCCGGACGCGACCGGGACGCGCTGGTCGAGGACGTCCGGGCGACGGCGGCGCGGCTGTCGGAGCAGGCGCGGACGCTGCCCGACGCCGCCTGGGACGCGACCGTCAAGGCGATGGCGGGCTACGCGCATCCGGCCTGGTACACGCTGTACCGGCGGTGGCACGAGGTGGAGGCCCACCACGTCGACCTCGCCGCCGGGTACGGCCCCGCCGACTGGCCCGAGCCGTACGTCCGGTGGGCGCTCGGCGCGACGCTCGCCGACATCGCCGCGCTGTCGCCGAAGCTGCGCGGCGAGCTGGAGGGGCACCGGATCACCGCGACCGACTACGGCGAGTCCGCCGACCTCGGCAGGCCGCCGGGCGGGCCGGAGGCGTCCGGGTCGGGGCGGGCGGTGCTCGGCTGGCTGTCCGGCCGCTCGGACGGCGCCGGGGTGAGCCTGCGCCCGGACGGCCCGCTGCCCGTCCCGCCGCCCTGGCCGCACGAGCCCTCGGGTTTCTCGGCCGCGCGCCTCTGAACCGGCGCGGCGCGGTCAGTCGGCGTCGTGGCCCGCGAGGCGGTGCAGGGCGTCCACCGAGCGGACGACGATCGAGCCGCGCGCCACGGTGAGCCCGCCGCGGACCGGCTCGGCGGCGAGGATCTGCGCGACCTTCCGGCGGCCCATCCCGGCCCAGCGGCCGAGGTCCTGCTGGGACAGCGGGACGCGGACCTCGACGCCGCCGTCCGCCGCGGCCGGCCGCTCGGCCACCCCGTCGGGGCGGTCCTCCTTGACGGGCGCGCCGAAGCGGGCGACGAGGCGGAGCAACCGCCCGGCGAGGCGGCGCTCCGGGGCGTCGGGAAAGTGCGCGAGGCGCAGCTCGTCGGAGTCGCGGAGCCGCCCGGCGAGGACGGCGGCGACGGCCCACACCGCGCCGGGATGCGCGTCGAGGACGCGGCGGAACCGCGCGGCGGGCAGCACGAGGGCCTCCACCCGGGTGAGCGCCTCGGCGTTGGCGTGCCGGACGCCGCCGTCCGCGGCCTCGACCTCGCCGACCAGGTCGCCGGGGCCGAGGACGTCCAGGATCGCGGTCTCGCCGTCCCGGTCCGCCCACACCTTGACCGCCCCGGCGCGCAGCACGAACACCTGGGACGCGCGGGTGTGCTCGCGCGTCAGGAACGCGCCCGGCCTGATCACCACCGGGGCGCCCGCGTCCCGCAGCGCCTCCCGTGCGCGCGGGGGCAGCGCGTCCCAGAAGGGGGTGGTCTCCATCCGGCCTCCTCCGCCGCGGGCGGGGGCACGGTCCCGCAGATCCGTTCGATGATCTCGTGCCCCGTGGTCCAGTGAACGCGGCGCCGGGCCGGCGGACTACGTCTTTCGTCACAAGTCGGGGCGTCACATGTCGAGGGAGCCGTCCGATTCGAGCCAGCTGTCGAGGGCGCGGACGCGGCGGACGCAGTCGGCCGCCGCGACGTGGTCGCCGAGCGCGAGGTGGGAGTCGCGCAGCAGCTCCAGCGCCCGCCGCAGGCCGCGCTGGTCGTCCATGTCGCGGCGGACGACGATCTCGGCGTTGACGTGCTCGACCGCGCGGGCGTGCTTGCCGAGCAGCCGGCACGCGCGGGCCATGGTGTGCAGCGAGTACGCCTGCTCGCGGGTGTCGCCGAGCTCGGTGGCGAGGTCGAGGGCGCGGCGCCCGGCGTCCAGGGCGTCGTCGGCGCGGCCGAGGTCGAGGTGGATCGCGGCGAGGTGGACCAGCGCCGTCCCCTCGCTGTGCCGGTCGCCGACCTCCCCCAGGTATTGCAGCGCCTCCAACTCGCGTTCGAGGGCCTCCTCGGGACGTCCCGCGCGGCGCAGCACGGCGGCGAGGGTGTCCATGCCGACGCCGAGGCCGTACCAGTCGCCGCCCTCCCGGCGGATCTTCAGCGCCTGCCGGGCGGCGCGCTCGGCGTCCTCGGGCAGGCCGAGCCGCGAGTAGGTGCGGGCGAGGCTGCCGAGCGTCCCGGCCATGCCGCCCTGCGCGCCCAGCCGGTGCCACAGGTCGAGGGCCTCCAGGCCGAGGACGAACGCCTCCCGGTGCCGGCCGAGCCGCCGCATGGCGACCGACAGGTGCTCCAGGTCGTTGGCCTCGCCGTGCTGGTCGCCGATCTCGCGGCGGATCTCCAGGGCGCGCAGCAGGTGCTCGCGCGCCTCCCGGTACCGGCCGAGCCGCCAGTGGACGATCCCGATCTGCGACAGCGCCTCCGCCTCGCCGTGCCGGTCGCTGGTCTCGCGGTGCAGCCGCAGCGCCTGCCCGCAGTAGGTGAACGCCTCGGCGAACTTCGCGGCGTCGCACATCAGCATGCCGAGCGTGGTCAGCGCGCGGGCCTCGCCGTGCCGCGCGCCCACGGCGCGGTAGGTGCGCAGGGCCTGCTCGGCGTCCTGCTGGGCCATGTCGCGGAGGCCGAGCGCGGCGTTCATGCGGGCCAGCTCCGTCAGCGCCTGCGCCGCGCCGTGCATGTCGGCGAGCTCCTGCCGGATGTAGAGGGCCTCCAGCGCGTGCGACACCGCCTCGTGGACGTTCCCCTGCCGCCGGTGGACCTGCGCGACGGTGAGCAGCGTCTCGGCCACGCCCGGCTCGTCGCCGATCAGCCGCCGCGCGCCGAGCGCCTCGGCGGCGTGCGCGAGCGCGGCCTCGTAGTCGCCGAGCCCGAGGCAGGCGCGGGCGAGGGTGTCGTGGGCCCGCGCGACGCCCGCCTCGCCGCCCCCGCCTTCCCCCTCCCGCAGCTCCTCGTGGATGGCGAGGGAGCGGCGCGCGTGCTCGATGCCAGTCAGGTAGCGGCCGAGCGCCACGTGCACGTCGGCGAGGGTGGCGAGCGCCGCCGCCTGCCCGTACCGGTTCGGCGGGTCGACGGCGCGGAACCCGCGGCGCGCGTCCTCCCCGTACCCGATGGCCTGGACGGAGTCGCCCAGCTCAAAGTGCGCGATCGCCAGGTTGTGCAGCATGACGGCGGCGGCCGCCCAGTCCTCCTCGGTGCGGGCAGCGTGCAGGCCCGCCTGGTGGACGGCGATGTTGTCCTCGCTGTAGCGGCGGAACTCCTGGAAGTCGAACAGGGCGTCGGCGAGCTCCCAGCACGTCCGGTGCAGGCCGAGCCGGGCGGCCTGGTGGACGGCGGCGACCAGGTTCCGCCGCTCGGCCTCGAACCAGGCGAGCGCGGCGGCGCGCTCGTCCCCGGCGGGCGGCCGCTCCCGCCGCTCGCCCCGGTGCACGGCCGGGCGGGGCCGTCCGGCGAGCGCCGCGCCCGCCGCGCGCGCCTCGGCGAGGTAGCCCGCGAGCAGCCGCCGCTGCGCCGCCTGGAGCTCGCCGTCGGAGTCCTCGCGCAGGCCGCGCTGGCGGGCGAAGTCGCGGAGCAGGTCGTGCATCCGGTAGCGGCCGGGCCCGACGTCGTGGACCAGGTACGCCTGCCGCAGGCCCTCCAGGCACTCGCTCGCCTCCGCGACGGTGCGGTCCTGGAGGGCGGCGAGCGCGGACGCGGTGAAGTCCGGGCCCGCGACCAGGCCGAGGCGGCGGAACGCCTCCCGCTGGTCGCGGCGCAGGCTCCGGTAGGCGACGTCGAACGTCGGGCTGAGCACCGCGTGCAGGCCCGGTCCGGACGCGCCGTGCGCGGTGCTCTCGGCGAGGCCCGTCCCCGCGAGGCCCTCGCCGTAGGGCGGGGCGTCGCCGCCGTCCCGCGCGGCCAGCTCCCGGACGGTCGCCGCGATCGACTCGCCCGGGTTCTCCGCCAGCCGGCCCGCCATGACGCCGAGCGCCAGCGGCAGGTGCCCGCACTCCCGGGCCAGCCGGACGACGGCGCGGTCCTCGTCGCGGACGCGGGCGTCCCCCGGCCCGAGCACGTTGGAGATCAGGTCGACGGCCTCCTGCGTCGCCATCTCGCGCAGCTCCAGCGTCCGGACGTCGGCGCCCTCCAGCAGCGCGGGCAGCCGCCGCCGGCTCGTCACCACGACCAGCCCGGACGTCGCCGCCGCCAGCAGCGGCCTGATCTGCTCCGGCCGGGCCGCGTTGTCGAGGATCAGCAGCATCCGCCGGTCGGCGAGCAGCGACCGGCACTGCGCGGCGAGCTCGGCCTCGGCGCGCGGGAGCTGGTCGCCGGGCACGCCCGCGGCGCGCAGCACCTGGCCCATCGCCTCCGCCGGGGTGACCGAGCCGCGGGCCGTGCCGCGCAGGTCGGCGAACAGGACGCCGTCCGGGAACCGGTCGACGACCCGGTGCGCCCAGTGCACAGCGAGCGTCGTCTTGCCGACCCCGGCCATCCCCTGGACGATCACCGCGCGCGGCCACTGCGACTGGCCGACCAGCAGGTCGAGCTTGCCGAGGCTGATCGTCCGGCCCGCGAAGTAGGGGTTGTCGGCGGGCAGCCGGACGACCCGCGCCGGACGTTCCGCGGCCCGGCCGCCCGCGCGGCCGCCCGGCCGGCCGCCGGCCCGGCCGTCCTCGAGCCGGACCGGCTGGCGCGCGGCGATCCCCGCGTCCCCCTCCGGCCCGGGACGCGCCGCGACCGCCTCCGCCTCGGCGGCGGGCCACTCGTCCCCCCACGGGCTCGCGGCGAGGCGCAGGCGCTCGACGTCGAGGACGGTCAGCGGCCGCGGCCGCCGGTCGAGGATGCCCCGTGTGCGCCACAGCCGGAACCAGCGGACGAGCGTCTCGCGCGAGATCCCCGCCCAGTTCGCCAGCTCCGCCTGGCTCAGCCGCAGCGGGATCCGGACGCCCTGCCCCGGCGCAGGCTCGCCGAACCGGTGGACGAGCTCCAGCAGGTGGTAGGCGAGCCGCTGCGGATGGTCGGCGGCCCGCACCGCGTGCCGCCGCCCGCCGAACGTCACGCTCTCCGCGAGCGCGTGCATCATCGCCTCGGCGACCTGCGGGCTCGCGGCGAGCAGGCTGCGGAACTTGCGGCGGTCCACGCGCAGCGCCGCGACGTGGTCGAGCGCGGCGACCGTGCCGCGCTGCGGATGCCCCCACGGGCCGAGGACGCCGACGAGGTCCCCCGCGCCGAACAGGTCGATGATCGACTCGTCGCCGTCGCTGGAGTCGACGAACTCCTTGGCGACCGCGTTGCTCGCCGCCCGCGGCGACGCCTTGAACACCACGTACACGGCGGGCGCGACCGACCCCTGGTGGCACAGCATGCCGCCGGGCGGGATGTCGGTGCGCCGCCCCATCGCGCGCAGCGCCTGCCGGTCGGTGGGGGCGAGCCGCGCCCAGAAGCTGCCCGGCCGGACGTCCAGGCTGAAGCGCGGGGCCGCGCCGCCGTCCCGGCCGTCGTCGAGCCCGTGGTCGAGGCCGTGGCCGATCACCCGGTCATCCCTCCCGTCACGTCATCGACCCTCCCGTCACGTCATCGACGCCGCCAGCGTCCAGAACAGGAACAGCACCGACGTCGCCACCGACCACGCGACGGCCTGCCAGGACAGCTCGCCGCAGCGGTGCGCCGCCGACAGCAGCCGGCGCAGCTCGGCGTCGCGGACGCGGGCGTCCAGCGCGGTGGCGGAGCCGAACGGCGTCCACGGCGCGGACGGGTCGAGCGGCGCGCCGGTCCGGCCGCGGACCCCGGCGAGCACGGTCAGCAGCGTCCGCCGGGACCGGACCGCATAGCCCGCGGACACGGCGAACGAGGCGGCGAGGACGGGCAGCAGCGCCAGCGCGGCCGGGCCCGGCGAGCCGGCCGCGAGCCGGGACGCGGTCCCGGCCAGCACCAGCGCGAGGAAGACCGCGGCGACGGCGGAGTCCCGGCCGCAGAGCCGGACCAGCGTGCAGGCGTGCTGGAGCAGCTCCTCCGGCCGCTCCCCGGCGGCCCGCTCCTCGCTCGCACCCTCTTTGTCCGGCTTGTCCCGGTCCGGGCCGGGACGGAACGTGATCACCAAACCTTTCACCGTCCTCCCGCATGTCCTGATCTTTCCACGTCCATGGTGCGCCGGTGGGAAAAGGATTTCCGTCCCCGGGCGCACGGTTCGGTTGCGTCTGGTGACGCATTCAGCCTGAGGCACCGGGCGGCGGGCCGGGCGCGGCGGCCGATGATGGAAGATGGTCTCCGCACCAGCGACGGGGAGGACCCATGACCTACACCGGGAACGTCGAAGTCGGCGGCAGGCCCGACGTCCGGGAGCTGCCCGGCCTGCGGGTCACGAAGGTGGCGGTCGGGCCGTACGACAACAACGCCTACATCCTGCGCTGCACCGCGACCGGGGAGCAGCTGCTGATCGACGCGGCGAACGAGGCGTCCCGGCTGCTTGAGCTGATCGGCGACGGCCCGCTGGCGCGCATCGTCACCACCCACCGCCACCAGGACCACTGGCAGGCGCTGAGCGAGGTGGCGCGGGCGACCGGCGCGCCCGTCGTCGCCCATCCCCGGGACGCCGAGCCGCTGCCCGAGCCGGTCGCCGAGCCCGTCGAGCACGGCGCGACGGTCCGCGTGGGGCGGGCGACGCTCGACGTCATCCACCTGCGCGGGCACACGCCCGGTTCGATCGCGCTGCTGTACGACGCGGGCGGCGAGCTGGCCGACCGCCCGCACCTGTTCACCGGCGACAGCCTGTTCCCCGGCGGCGTCGGCAACACCTGGGGCGACCCGACGCGCTTCAGGCGGCTCCTCGCCGACGTCGAGGGGCGCGTGTTCGACCGGCTCCCGGACGCCACCTGGTTCTACCCCGGCCACGGCAAGGACTCGACGCTCGGCCGCGAGCGCCCCTCGCTCCCCCAGTGGCGCGACCGGGGCTGGTGACACCGCGGGTCACCGCCCGGACCACCGGAACAATCCCACCCGGGCCGCCGGAACAAGCGGACCGGGGCGTTCGTTTGCCAAAGCACTCGACACGGGGGCCGACACCGGGAGACGACCATCCGCGAACGCCACGAGCCCGCTCCGGGCCCCGCGCTGCGCTACCCCGCGGGCTCACTGGTGCTCGTCGCCGGGCTTCCGGGGGCCGGCAAGAGCACGCTGCTCGACCGCCTGTACGGGCTGCGCGGCGACGAGACGTCGCCGGTGCCGGACGGCGACGTCCGGGTGATCGACTCGCGCCAGTCGCGGAACTGGTGGGCGCGGTTCCTGCGGCCGCTGCCCGTCCGGCTGCGGACGCCGCTCGTCCACGCGACGCACGTCTGGCGCATCGGCCGCGCGATCCTCGCGGGGCACGGCGTCGTCGCGCACACGCGCGGGACCTGGCCGCACGTCCTGTACTGCTTCGCGTGGCTGGCGCGGCGGCGCGGGAACCGGCTGCACCTCATCCTCATCGACGTCGACCCGGAGACGGCGCGGGCGGGCCAGGTCGCGCGGGGGCGGGCGGTCACGTCCGCCGCGTTCGCCCGGCACTGCCGCCGCTGGGGCCCGATCGTCGACCGGGCCCGGGACGGCGACCCGCCCCCGCCCGCGGCGGGCGTCACCGTCCTCGACCGCGACGCCGCCGACAGGCTCCGGGCCATCCACTTCACCGCAGGGCGCTGAACCACCGGACGATCCGCGCGGTGCCCGCGATGTTCGACCCGAGGTGGCGCGACCCCTCGTGGACCGTGTCGCCCACGTCGATGATCGGGACGCGCACGCCGCGCTCGGCGAACCAGGCGGCGCACCGGTCGGCGTTCGCGGTCACGGCCTGCTCGTCCTCGCTGATCTTGTAGAGGCGGATCGGGACGCGCGGCGTCCAGGCCGTGCAGACCTCCGCGTCCTCGCGCAGCGCCGCCGCGAACGTGCCGGACGGGTGGCGCAGCGCGTCCATGCCGTCCTCGGTGAGCAGCTCGCCGAGGCTGCGCGGCAGGCTCTCCACCACGACCGATCCGGGCGTGGTGGAGTCGAAGAGCTTCTCGACGCGGCTCGCGTAGGGCTCGCGGAACACGTCCGACGGCGTCCGGTACATGCCGCCGTGGACGCGGTTCCACGAGACGAACATGTACGACACGTAGACGACGGCGTACTCCTCGGGCATGCCGCCGTCCAGGACGGCGCGCCGCTCGGCGCCCCCGAAGTCGTAGGCGCCGCTGACCGGGGCGACCGCGCGGAGCCGGAAGCGCGGGTCGGCGCCGCCCTGGAGCGCGCGGGCCAGCCCGAGGGCGGACGACGCGCCCTGCGAGAACCCGGTGACGAGGACGTCGCCGTCCAGCGCGCGTCCCCGGCGCGGCGCGTACTGGCGGGCCGCGCGGAGCATGTCGAGCGCGGCGGACGTCTCGGACGGCACGTGCTTCCACGGATGCGCGCCGGGCCCCTCGCCGAGGCCGAGGTAGTCGGGCGCCACGGCCGCGAACCCGGCGGCGGCGTAGGTGACGGCCGGGCCGGGGCCCCAGACGTCGTCGGACGTCGAGGGGGCGTCGCCCTTGTAGATCTCCGTCCCGTGCGTGTAGGAGACCGTGCGCAGGCGGCGCTCGCCGCTCCGGGGCAGGACGAGCAGGCCGCTGGCGGTGGTGGCGCGGCCTCGGGTGTCGATCGTCCGGCAGACGAGGCGGTATGTGTCCACGCCGTACCGGACGGACGCGGCGTCGAACTTCTCCGACGCCAGCCACGTGCGGACCTCGGCCGCGGTCATCGTCTTCAGGTGCGTCGCGGAGACGAGCCGGCCGCGCTCGGCGTGGTGGCCGACGGCGGCGGGCCGGGGCAGGGCGTTCGCGGGCGCGGCCCCGGCGGCCAGGACCGCGGCGGCGGCCACGAGCCCCGCGGTCAGGCGGGTTGCGGTGCGTGTCATGGGCTCCAGCGTTTCGCCGGACGCGCCGGACCCGCATCGCGCCGGACGGTGATCTCCGCACCGCTACCCAGGCATGGGATGGGCGGCCGGCGCGTAGTTCCTCTGTAGGGTCGTGGCAGGTCGAGCGGAGTGGCAGGTCGAGCGGAGAGGCGGGAGCATGGCGCAGCGGGTACGCGGGGTGGTCGCACCGGGCAAGGGGCAGCCGGTGCGGATCGAGACGGTCGTCGTCCCGGACCCGGGACCGGGCGAGGCGGTCGTCCGGGTCCGGGCGTGCGGGGTCTGCCACACCGACCTCCACTACCGCGAGGGCGGCATCAACGACGAGTTCCCGTTCCTGCTCGGGCACGAGGCCGCCGGGACGGTCGAGTCCGTGGGCGACGGCGTGACCGAGGTGGCGCCCGGCGACTTCGTCGTCCTGAACTGGCGGGCGGTGTGCGGGCAGTGCCGCGCCTGCCTGCGCGGACGCCCCTGGTACTGCTTCGACACCCACAACGCGACGCAGAAGATGACCCTGGAGGACGGCACCGGGCTGTCGCCCGCGCTCGGCATCGGCGCGTTCGCCGACAAGACGCTCGTCGCCGCCGGGCAGTGCACGAAGGTCGACCCGGCGGCGAAGGCCGAGGTCGCCGGGCTGCTCGGCTGCGGCGTGATGGCCGGGCTCGGCGCGGCGCTCAACACCGGCGGGGTCGGCCGGGGCGACTCGGTCGCGGTCATCGGCTGCGGCGGCGTCGGCGCGGCGGCGGTGCTCGGCGCGCGGCTCGCCGGGGCCGCGACGATCATCGCGGTCGACCTCGACGAGCGGAAGCTCACCACCGCGTCCGCGCTCGGCGCGACCCACGTCGTTGACGCCCGGGACCGGGACGTCGTCGCGACCGTGCGGGAGCTGACCGGCGGGTTCGGCGCGGACGTCGTGATCGACGCGGTCGGCCGTCCGGAGACCTACGAGCAGGCGTTCTACGCCCGCGACCTCGCCGGGACGGTCGTGCTCGTCGGCGTCCCCACCCCGGAGATGAGGCTGGAGCTCCCGCTGCTGGACGTGTTCGGGCGCGGCGGGTCGCTGAAGTCGTCCTGGTACGGCGACTGCCTGCCGTCCCGCGACTTCCCCATGCTCATCGACCTCTACCTGCAAGGGCGCCTCGACCTGGACGCCTTCGTGTCCGAGACGATCGGGCTGGACGACGTCGAGGCCGCGTTCGAGAAGATGAACCACGGCGACGTCCTCCGCTCGGTGGTGGTGCTCTGATGACGGCGGCGCGCGTCGACCGGGTCGTCACGTCCGGGACGTTCTCCCTCGACGGCGGGACGTGGGAGGTCGACAACAACGTCTGGATCGTCGGCGACGACGCCGAGGCGATCGTCATCGACGCGGCGCACGACGCGGACGCGATCGCGGCGGCGGTCGGCGGTCGGCGGCTGCTCGCGATCGTGTCCACGCACGGGCATGACGACCACATCGACGCGGCGCCCGGGCTCCGGTCCCGCACGGGCGCGCCCGTCCTGCTCCACCCGGACGACCTGATGCTGTGGAAGCAGCGCCATCCCGGCACCGACCCGGACGGCGAGCTGTCCGACGGCCAGGTGATCCCGGTGGCGGGGACGGAGCTGACCGTCCTGCACACGCCGGGCCACTCCCCCGGCGCGGTGTGCCTGCACGCCCCGGGGCTCGGCGCCGTGTTCTCCGGCGACACGCTGTTCAACGGCGGGCCGGGCGCGACCGGCCGCTCGTTCTCCGACTTCCCGACGATCATCGCCTCGATCCGCGACCGGCTCCTGACGCTCCCGGCCGCCACCGAGGTCCGGACGGGCCACGGCGACGCGACCACCATCGGCGCCGAGGCCCCGCATCTGGACGAGTGGATCGCCCGCGGCCACTGACCCGGACGGGTTAGTCTCCCCCTGGCGGAACGGCCGTCCCGACCGAGCCTGACCGAGCCTGACCGAGCCTGACCGAGCCTGATCGAGGGGGTGCGATGCGGCGCAGGGCACCGCTCGCGCTCTTACTGTGCGCGGCGTGCGCGGTCGCGGCGGGCTGCGGACGCGACGCCGAGGGCGCGGACGCCCCGCCGCCGACCGCGCCCGTCGCGTCTCCGCCCGTCGCGTCTCCGCCCGTCGCGTCTCCGCCCGTCGCGTCTCCGCCCGTCGCGTCTCCGCCCGTCGCGTCTCCGCCCGTCGCGTCTCCGCCCGTCGCCGTCCCATCGCCGGAGACCCCGGAGTCGCCGTTGCCGGAGCGGGTGGCGCCGGTGCCGCTCGGACGCCCCGGCGGCTGGCGGATCACCACGTACTACACGGCGCTGGAGAGCCTCTATCAGGGGAAACGCAAGGCGGTGCGCGGCTGCGCCGAGTTCCACTGCTCGCACGGCAAGACCCCGCTCGGCTCGTACCCGGCCGACTTCCTGAAGGTGATCCAGACGGAGGGCAGCGGGCGCATCACCGCGGGCCCGCAGCGCGGCCGGTACCTGAACTGGTCGCACAGCGTCGGCTACTGGCTGGACGACACCACCCGCGACTCGCGGGGACGTCCGCTGAAGGCGTGGTCGTCGGCGGCGGCCGACAAGTCGGTGCTCGCGCGCGACCAGCGGTTCGCGATCGTCGCGTGCGGCAAGGAGGGCGGCGGACGCGCCGTCGAGCGCGAGGTGTGCGAGAGGTTCCAGAAGGCCCGCTGGACGGTCACCGACCTGTTCCGTCCCGGCTACGGGGGTCGGAACCACGCGGACGTCTACATCGGCGAGGAGCACGGCTCCCGGTTCGCCGACTCGCCGTTCTACACGACGCTGAACGGCGCCACCCTCGGAACGTCCTAGCCCCCGTCCGGCGGGACCGTTCCGCAACCGCGCGGAGAGGCCAGCCGCGTGGGCTCGGTGCGTCCCCGCAGGGTGACCTCGCCGTCGAGGGCCCAGCGGGCGGCCTCGTCCGGGTCGGCGCGGGCGACGAGCGTCCCGGACGCCAGCACCCGCTTCTCCGTGGTCTTGGCCATGTCGGTGAGCCGCGCGGCCTCGTTCACCGGGTCCCCGATCACGGTGTACTCGAAGCGCTCCTCGGCGCCGATGTGCCCGGCGACGGCCTCGCCCGCCGAGACGCCGACCGCGGCGCGCAGCTCGGGGACGTCCGCGCGCAGCCGCCCGGCCAGTTCCCGGGCCGCGGCGAGCGCGCGGCCGGGCGCGCCGGGCAGGTCGAGGGGCGCGCCGAAGACGGCGAGCGCGGCGTCGCCCTCGAACTTGTTGATCCAGCCGCCGTGCGCGCCGACCACCTCGACGACCACGGCGAAGAAGGCGTTCAGCAGCCGGACGACCTCGGCGGGCGGGCGCTCGGCGGCGAGCCGGGTGGAGCCGATCAGGTCCACGAACAGCACCGCGACCTCGCGCAGCTCGCCGCCGAGGTCGATGCCGCGCTCGACGGCGACGCGGGCGACGTCCTCGCCGACCTGGCGGCCGAACAGGTCCTGGAGCCGCTCGTGCTCGCGCAGCCCGGCGGCCATGTGGTTGAACCCGGCCTGGAGCAGCCCGACCTCGCTGCCGTCGTAGACGGGGACCTCGACGTCCAGGTCGCCGCGCCGCACCCGGGCCAGCCCGACCCGCACCGACTCGACCGGGTCGGCGATGGCGCGGGCCGCGCCGTAGGTGACGCCGAACCCGACGACCAGGGCGATGCCGCCGAGCGCGAGGACGGCGAACGCGAAGTCCCGGACGGTGATGCGCGCGATCAGGAACGAGCCGACCGCGAGGGTGATCAGCCCGAGGATCGGGACGCCGGTACCGAGCGCCCAGGCGAGCACCGAGCGGGCGACGACGCCGGGCAGCCCGGTCCGGCGCGGCGTCTCACTGCGCAGCGCCGTGGTCACCGCGCGCCGCAGCAGCCGCTCGGTCAGCAGGTACACGACGGTGCAGGTGGTGAGGCCGCCGAGCAGGCTCGTCAGGCCGAGCTTGATCGCGAGGAGGCCGGAGAACGGCGCGTTGACGGCGACCCAGCCGACCGTCCCGATGCCCCAGAGCGTCAGGTGGACGGCCATCAGCCGGAGCGGCCCGTACAGCAGCAGGGACCGCTCGTGCCGGTCCGGCTCGTCGTGCCGCTCGACCAGCCGCCGCACGCGGCGGAAGAACCGCTCGCCGAGGACGAGCCCGACCGGCAGCGCGGCGGCGACGTAGGCGGTGAAGACGGCCAGGTTGAAGAGCTGGAGCCGGTCGGAGACGGGGCCGACCGGATCGGGCACGACGACGGCGAAGGCCAGCACGACGAGCGCGCCGACGAGGTTGGCGAGGCCGGTGGCGGCGGTGACGAGGATCCGGGCGCGGCGGGCGATCCTGGCGCGCGAGTCGTCCGGGGCGCCGTCGATGAACCGCCACAGGGGGCCGAACACGGTCCGCCTCCGCCGCGGGGGCGAATCGAAGGCGGGTTCAGCCTGGCCGTTCTCCATGAGCGTGCAGATTAGCCGGTCATATCGCCCGTCTTTCCCTCCGGGGACGCCGCCCCGGCGAGGTCTTGCTCACTCCGTCACGGAGGGTCACGGCCGTGCCGATCGGCTCAGGTGCGGATCGGGTCGAGCATCCGGTGCGGCGTCCGGAGGACCAGGCTGACCGGGTCGGTGCGCCGCCGGACGCCGGGCCCGGCGTGGATCTCCAGCTCCTCCGGCGGGGCGGCGCGCCCGCAGGCGGCGCACGTCCCGTCCGGTCCGACGCGGGCGCCGCAGGCGACGTGCACGAACACGCGGCTCGGCTCGGCGGACAGGTGCCGCTCGGCCCACCGGGCCAGCGTGTGGACGACGGGCCACAGCTCCTTGCCCATGTCCGTGAGCACGTAGTCGTGGCCGTCCTTGACGAGGATGCCGGTGTCGACGAGCGACTGCAGCCGCGCGGACAGCACGGCGCGCGGGATGTCCAGGTGGACGTGGAAGTCGCTGAAGCGGCGCACGCCGTAGAAGGCGTCGCGGACGATCAGCAGCGTCCAGCGCTCCCCCACGGCCTCAAGGGCGCGGGCGAGCGAGCAGTCCTGGGCGGCGTAGTCCTTGCCGAGTGCCATGTGCACCACAGTATCCAATCGCAAGTTCAGTGAACGAACCGATCGTGCTACGGTCGCTTCATTCGGTTCGTTCACTGAACTTGGAGTTCCGTATGACGACTCTGGCGCCGACCCGGGCCGCGCGCCGCGCGCCCGGCCCGTCCGCCGCGCTGGCCGTGCCCGCCGCCGCGACGCTGCTCGCCCTGATGAACTACACGGCGCCGATGGCGACGCTGGCCGACACCGCGCGGGGCCTGCGCGCGGGCGGGACGGCCCAGATCTGGCTGATGAGCTCGATCAGCCTCGGCCTCGCGGCGGCGCTGCTCGCCGTCGGGAGCCTCGCCGACGACCACGGCCGCAGGCGCGTGTTCGTGCTCGGCGCGGCGGCGCTCGCCGTCTCCAGCGTGGTCTGCGCGCTCGCGACGGACGCCCCGCTCTTCGTCGGCGCGCGGATCGTCCAGGGCGCGGCGAGCGCGGCGCTCATCGCGACCGGGCTCGGGATCGTCGCCGCGTCGTTCGAGCCGGGCCCGCGCCGGGCGCACGCCACCGGGGTGTGGGGCGCGATGATCGGGCTCGGGATCGCGCTCGGCCCGATCGCGTCCGCCGGGCTGGCCGAGCTCGGCGGCTGGCGGCTCTGGTACTGGGTGTGCGCCGCCGCCTCGGCGCCGGTGGGCCTCGCGGCGCTGCGGCTGCCCGAGTCCCGCGCCGCCCGGCCGCGCGGCCTCGACCTGCCGGGCCTGCTCACCATGGTCCTCGGGATCGGCGCCCTCGTCGCGGCGATCACGATGGGACGGCTCGGCTGGACGCGCCCGTCCGTGCTCGGGCTGTTCGCGGCGGCGGCCGTGCTGCTCGCCGCGTTCGCCGCCGTGGAGGCGCGGCGCCGCGAACCGATGCTCGACCTCGGGCTGTTCCGCCGCCCGGCGTTCCAGCTGTCGATCGTCGGAGCGCTCGTCACCGGGCTCGCCGTCATCGGGGTCATGAGCTACCTGGCGACGCTGATGACGCTCGTCCTCGGGCTGTCCGCGCTGGCGTCGGCGCTGGTCCTCGCGATCTGGTCGGGGCTGTCGTTCGCCGCCGCGCTGCAGGCCCGCAGGCTCCCGTCCCGGCTGCCCGCCGGGCGGCTGCTCGGCGCGGGCCTCGCGCTCAGCGCCGCCGGGGAGCTCGCCATGCTCGGGATGAGCCCGGACGGGCACTGGTGGCGGCTCGCCCCCGGGCTGGCCGTGTCCGGGATCGGCAGCGGGCTCGCCAACGCGATGCTCGCCCGGCTCGCCGTCGGGAGCGTCCCCGCCGACCGCGCGAGCATGGGCTCGGGCGCCAACAACACCGCCCGGTACGTCGGCGCGTCGGTGGGCGTCGCGGTCGTCGGCGCCATCGCCACCGGGCAGGGCGGCGGCACGTCCGGCCTGGCCCACGGCGCGAACGTCGCGATGCTCGTCTCCGCCGCCGTCGCCCTGGCCGGGGCGGCGCTCATGATGGTGATTCGCGAACGCTAGGCGAGTTCTTCGATGAAGGCGGTGAGCTGTGCCAGGTTGCGGCACTCGTACATCGGGACGATCTCCCCGTACGGGGACGCGGCCGAGTCGCCGGTGTCCCACTGGGCGCGCGGCTCGGGGTTGAGCCAGTACGCGTGCCGGGCGCGGCCCGCCATGGCGCGCAGGACGGGCAGCGACAGCTCGCCGTAGTTGGAGCGGGCGTCGCCGAGGACGAGCAGGGACGTCTTCGGAGTGATCGCGTCCCGGTACCGCTCGTCGAACACCTTGAAGGCGTGACCGTAATTGGAGCGGCCGGTGATCCAGACGAGGTCGGCCTCGGCTGCCATCCGCGCCATCGCGTCCGCGACGTCCGCGCCCGGCGCGAAGTACCTGGTGATCTCGTCGGCGGCGTCGATGAACGCGAACGCGCGGACCCTGCTGAACTGCTCCCGCAGCGCGAACGTCAGCAGCAGCGTGAAGTGCGCGAACGCCGACACCGAGTCGCTCGCGTCGCACAGGATCACGAGCTCCGGCTTGTGCGGGCGCGGCGGCCGGTGCCGGGTCGTCAGCGGCACGCCGCCGGTGGCGAGGGACGCGCGGACCGTCCGGCGGAAGTCGAGCCGCCCGCGCCTGCCCCGCCGCTGCTTCTGCACCAGCCGGGACGCGAGCCTGCGCGCCAGCGGGTACACCTCGCGGCGCAGCGCGGCCAGCTCGGCGCGTCCGGCGGCGGCGAAGTCGAGCCGCTCCAGCGGCGGCCGGACGGCGAGCCGCGCCGTCCGCTCGGCGCCGGTGTCCTCGGCGATACGGCGGCGGACCTCGCCCGCGACGAGGTCCTCGAACCGGGTCATGCGGTCGCGGAACGTCCGGCGGGCAACGCGCTCGGCCATGCCGCCCCGCTCGCGCCCCTCCAGGACGGCGGCGAGGAGCCGCGCCATGAGCGTCTCCGGCGACATGGCGCGCAGCACCCCGGCGGAGAACCACGACTCCTGCCCCGGGGTCCGCCCGTATTCGGCGACGGCGAGGCGGGCGAACCGCCGCAGGCCCGCGTCGTCGCCGGACAGGAGGAGGCCGGCCAGCTCGTCGCGCCGCGCCCGCACCCGCGGGTCCAGCGCGGACGGGACGGGACGGCCGTCGTCCCGCAGCGTCCGCGCCGGGCGCTCGGGGTCGGGCGCGGTGCCCGCGCCGTCGCCGACCGCCAGCGGGAACCACAGGTCGAAGAGCGTGTCGAACGTCGGGCGGTGCTGCGGCCGCTTCACCACGGTCGCGGCGTAGGCGGCGCGGAGCGACTCACGGTCGAGCAGGTCGACCAGCCGCACGGCGCGCACGGCGTCCAGTCCCTCGGCGACCGACACCGGCAGCCCCGCGCGGCGCAGCTCCGCGACGAACCCGGTGTGCCGGTCGACGAGGGAGCCGGTCACAGGGTCACAGCCCCAGTTCCTTGATCGCCCGCTCGTGGTCGGAGACGTGCTTCAGCACGACCCCGAGCGTCCCGGCGACGGCGGACTCGTCCAGCGCGTCCAGGCCGAGGGCGAGCAGGGTCCGCGCCCAGTCGACGGTCTCCGCGATCGACGGCGCCTTCTTGATCTCCAGGTCGCGCAGCGTCCCCACGGTCCGGACGATCTGCTCGGCCAGCTCCGCCTCGATCCCCGGCACCTGCGCGAGGACGATGTCGCGCTCCCGCTCCGCCGCCGGGTAGTCGAGGTGCAGGTAGAGGCAGCGGCGCTTGAGCGCCTCCGACAGCTCCCGCGCCGCGTTGGACGTGATGACCACGAACGGGCGGCGGACGGCGGCGACCGTCCCGAGCTCGGGGATCGTGACCTGGAAGTCCGACAGGACCTCCAGGAGCATGCCCTCCACCTCGACGTCGGCCTTGTCCGCCTCGTCGATCAGCAGCACGGTCGGCTCCGCCCGCCGGATCGCCGCGAGCAGGGGCCGCTCCAGCAGGAACTCCTCGGAGAAGATGTCGTCGTGGGTCTCCTGCCAGGCCCGGTCCGCCGGGGCGGCCTGGATGGCGAGGAGCTGCTTCTTGTAGTTGAACTCGTAGAGCGCGCGGGCCTCGTCCAGGCCCTCGTAGCACTGGAGCCGGATCAGCTCGGCGCCGGTCGCCGCCGCGACCGCCTTCGCCAGCTCCGTCTTGCCGACCCCGGCCGGGCCCTCGACGAGCAGCGGCTTGCCGAGCGCCTGCGCGAGGAACACGGTCGTCGCGATCGCCTCGTCGGCGAGGTAGCGGACCTCGGCCAGCCTGCGTCCCGCGTCGGCGGGCGAGGCGAACGCTCCGTCGGTCGGACGGCTCACACGGACCTCCGGGACGATCTCGGGCGGACCGGCAGTTTACGCGAGGCCCGCGTGCTACCTCCGGGGTAGCCCGCGGTTCGCCCCGCCGGGTGACGCGCGCGGGGCGCGCCGTTTCCTATAACCGGATCATGACGATCCCACGACTGCCGCGCGAGGACCTCGCCGCCGCGATGGCGGCCCGCCGCGAGCTCGGCCCGGACTATGACGACGCCTTCATCGAGACCGTCGTCGACCGCATCGAGGAGGTCTTCGACTCGCGCGCGGCGCCCCGGGCCCGGCCGAGGCGGGCGCCGGAGCCGCGGCGCGGCGAGCGCGACCACGCGCTGCTCATGGCCGTGCTGTCGCTGCTCGCCGCGATCCCGCTGAGCGCCATCGCGGTCGTCAACGGCGGCCTCGCGGGCCTCTTCGTCACGCTCACCGCGATCGTGGTCATCTACGTCTGCTACACCTTCCGGCCGCGCTGACCGTCACTTCCCGGGCTCCGGGTCCCGGGGAAGGCCGAGGATGCGCTCGCCGATGATGTTGAGCTGCACCTCGGTGGTGCCGCCGTAGATCGTCATGGCGCGGCTGAACAGCATCGCGCGGGCCATGATGCCGCTCTCCGCGAGCGGGACCTCGGTGGCGGCGGCCGCGCCCTGCGCCGCCCAGCAGTGGTCCGCGACGTCCTGGTTGAACTGGACGCCGAGGAGCTTGCGGACGCTCGCCTCCGCCCCCGGCTCCACGCCGTTCAGCTGCTTGAGCGTCGTGCGCAGGCCGAGCAGGTCGATCGACTGGCCCTGCGCGACGAGCCGTCCGACCTCGGCGGCGCCGACCTCGTCGACGTCCCGCCCGGCGTAGAACTTCAGCAGCTCGGGGACGCCCATGCCGAGTCCGCCGCCGGTCGCCAGCGACACCCGCTCGTTGGACAGCGTGTTCCGCGCGACCTGCCAGCCCCGGTTCACCTCGCCGACCACGTGCTCGTCGGGGACGAACACGCCGTCCAGGAACACCTCGTTGAACAGGGCGTCGCCGGTCAGCTCGCGCAGCGGGCGGACGTCCACGCCCTCGGCCTTCATGTCCACGATGAAGTAGGTGATGCCGTCGTGCTTGGGCGCGTCGGGATCGGTGCGGGCGACGCAGAAGCCCCATTCGGCGTGCTGGGCGAGGGACGTCCAGATCTTCTGGCCGGTGAGCCGCCAGCCGCCCTCGTCCCGCTCGGCCTTCATCGACAGCGACGCCAGGTCGGACCCGGCGCCCGGCTCGGAGAACAGCTGGCACCACACGATCTGGCCGCGCAGCGTCGGGCGCAGGAAGCGCTCCTTCTGCTCGTCGGTCCCGTAGCGGATGAGGGACGGCGTCAGCCACGCGCCGATCCCGAGGTTCGGGCCCTTGACCTTGGCGGCCCGCAGCTCCTGCTGGATGAGGATCTGCTCGACCGGCCCCGCCTCGCGGCCCCACGGCCTCGGCAGGTGCGGGGCGGTCCAGCCCTCGTCGCCCATCCGGGCGTGCAGCGCGGACTTCTCCTCGATCGCGGCCAGCTCGGCGACCTCGGCGCGGACCCGCTCGCGGAGGGGGCGCGCGTCGTCGTCCAGTTCGAGGACGACCTCGCGGCGGCCGCCCGCGAGGGCGAGCCGGGCGACCTCGCCCGCCCAGCCCGCGGCGGGGCCGAGCAGGGCCCGCAGCGTCGAGGCGCGGCGCAGGTAGACGTGCGCGTCGTGCTCCCAGGTGAAGCCGATGCCGCCGAGGATCTGGATGGCGTCGCGGGCCGTCCGGACGCCCGCGTCGACCGCCACGACGGCGGAGACGGCGGCGGCGAAACCGGCGTCGGGGGCGTCCTCGTCGAGCGCGCGGGCGGCGTCCCAGGCGGCGGCGCGGCCCTGCTCCAGCGCGATCAGGGCGCGGGCCGCCTTGTGCTTGACGCCCTGGAACTGCCCGATCGGGCGCCCGAACTGCTCGCGGACCTTCGCGTACTCGGCGGCGGTCGACACGAGCCACCCGGCGAGGCCCGCCGCCTCGGCGCCGAACAGGGCGGCGGCGAGGTCGCGGACGCGGGCGGGGGTGACGCCGTCCAGGACGCGGCCCGCGGGCACCGCGACGCCGGACGCCTCGACGGCCGCGACCCGGCGGACCCGGTCCAGGCTCGCGACCGGGGCGACGGTCACGTCGGCGGCGTCGACCACGACCCACCGGACGCCGTCGTCCAGCGCGACGGGCAGGACGAGCAGGTCGGCGAGGCCCGCGCCGAGCACGGTGCCGGACGTCCCGGACACGACGAGGGAGTCGCCGTCGGCGCGGCCGGTCAGCCCGCCGTCCAGCGCGACCGCGCCGGTCCGCGAGCCGTCCGCGAGGCCGGGCAGCAGCCCCGCCCGCGCTTCGGCGTTCCCGGACGCGTCGATCACCGTGCTCGCGAGGACGGTCGGCAGGAACGGGCCCGGCGCGGCGGCCCGGCCCAGTTCCTCCAGCACGACGGCCAGTTCCAGCAGGCCGTAGCCCTGGCCGCCGTGCTCCTCGGGCAGATGCAGGCCGAGCAGGCCCTGTTCGGCCAGCGCGGGCCAGAACCCGGGCCTCGCCTCGTCGTCCGCGTCCAACGCGGCGCGGACGGCCGTCGCCGGAATGTTGCGCTCGGCGAACCCGCGCACCGAATCGGCGAGCGCCTCATGCTCCTCGGTCAGCCCGATGGCCATGCGTCGAACCTCTCTCCGAACCCTGTTTGACCACGATTCTAGAACAGGGTTCGGTCGAGTGGTGCGGTACCCGAGCGCTTATTCGGCGCGTGTCGTCGCGTCGTCCGCCCGCTCGAGCGCGGCTCCGCCGGACGACCGGCGCCCGGCGGCGAGGCTCGCGACCGTGGTGGCGACGAGCGTCCCGGCGATCACGGCGAGGGACAGCCAGATCGGGACGTCCGGCGCCCAGCCCACGCCGTACTCGTGCAGCGCGTGCAGGATCAGCTTGACGCCGATGAAGCCGAGGATGAACGCGAGCCCGTGCGCCAGGTACACGAGCCGGTCCGTGAGCCCGCCGAGCAGGAAGAACAGCTGGACGAGGCCCATCAGCGCGAACGCGTTCGCGGTGAAGACCAGGTACGGCTCGGTCGTCAGCCCGAAGATCGCCGGGATGGAGTCGAGCGCGAACAGCACGTCGGTGGAGCCGATCGCGATCATCACGATGGCGAGCGGGGTGAGCACGCGGCGACCGCCGCTGCGGGCGAGGAACCGGGTGCCGTGGTACTCGTCGGACGTCGGGACGACCCGCTTCGCCCAGCGCAGCAGCGCGTTCTCCTTGAACTCGTCCTCGTCCCCGCCGCGGACGAGGCCGATCGCCGTCCAGACGAGGAACGCGCCGAAGATGAAGAACACCCACGTGAAAGTGGAGATCGCCGCCGCGCCGACCGCGATGAACGCGCCGCGCAGCAGCAGCGCGATCACGATGCCCGCCATCAGCACCGTGTGCTGGGCCTGCTTCGGGACGGCGAACCGCGTCAGGATCACCATGAACACGAAGAGGTTGTCGACGCTGAGGCTCTTCTCGGTGACGAAGCCGCCGAAGTACTCGGCGGCGTACCGGCCACCGGAGAAGGCCCAGACGCCGACGCCGAACAGGACGGCGAGGCCGATGTAGATCACGGACCAGAACGCGGCCCTGCGCGTCGTGAACTCGCGCGTGTCGTTGCGGTGGATGACGAACAGGTCGGCGGCGATGACGGCGAGGATCCCCGCGATGGTCAGCACCCACACCAATGGAGAGACGGACAAGATGAACACCTCCAGCGGACGTGAACGAGCGCTGGAGGTCTCTCCCGCCTACGCGAGCGCAGGCCGCGGAACCCGGGCCGGCATGGGCCGACCGTACTGACGGGAACCGTGTAGGGGGATACTCCCCTCCATTCCTCAACCAACGCCGGCACCCGGCCAGAAGTTCCCGACCTCGTGCTATGCGTGTTCGCCGCGCCTATGCGCGTTCGCCGCGCGCCAGCCGCAGGTAGATCCCGGCGAGCTGGTCGACGGCGTCGGACTCGTCCGGCAGCTCCGCCGACCGCCGCGCGGCGGCCGAGCCGAGCCGGGCGGCGAGGGCCGGGTCGTCGAGGACGCGGCTCACCGCCCGTTCCAGCGCGTCCGCGTCACCTACCGGGACGAGCAGCGCCGCCTCGCTCTCCGGGCCGTGCAGCAGCGGGCCGCCCGCGCCGCCGCCCGCCGGGCGGTCCGCCGCGCCGACCATGCCGGGGATGCCGCCGACCCGGGTCGCGACGAGCGGCCGCCCGGCCCGCAGGACCTCCTGGACGACCAGCGGCTGCCCCTCCCACACGCTCGGCACGACCGCGACGTCGCAGGCGGCGAGCAGGGCGGCGACGTCGGAGCGGCGGCCGAGCAGCCGGACGGGCAGCTCCTCGGCGGCGATCCGGGCCCGCAGCTCGTCCTCCAGGGGACCGTCGCCCGCGATCGCGACGAGCGGCGGCGGAGTGCGCCCGGCCCAGTCGCGGGCCGCGTCCAGCAGCGTCGGCAGGCCCTTCTGGTCGGCGAGCCGCCCCACCGTGACGATCAGGGGGCGCTCCCCCACGTCGAGCTCGGCGCGCAGGTCGGCGCGGGCGGCCGGGCCCGGCGGGGCCTGCGGCGCGGGCGCCGGGACGATCGCGTGGCCCACCGAGCGGGCGCCGAGCGTCCGCATCCGCTGCTCCAGGTCGGGCGACACCCCGAGGACGGTCTCCGCGCCGCGCGCCACGACCCGTTCCAGCGCCCCGTACACGGCGGCGGTCCGGCCGCCCGCGATCACCGCGTTGTGCAGCGTGACGACCAGTGGCGGGCCGCCCTTCGCGAACCGCAGCGGGCCCGGCGCGACGCGGGCGCACGCCGTCGCCGCGAGCGCGCCCGCCCGCAGGCCGTGCGCGTGGACGATCTCCGCGTCGCGCAGCAGCGTCCGGAGCCGCGCGACGGCCCGCGCGTCGCTCAGCGGGCGCGGCCGGTCCGCGAGGTCCACCTCGGTGAAGCGGGCGCCGAACGCGGCGAACCCGAACAGCTCCTCGGTCGGCGCGGGCCCGCACACGAGGACGCGGGCGCCCCGTTCGGCGAGGCCCTCGGCGACGGAGCGGACGTGCCGTCCGACGCCGCCCGCGCTGGTGCCGAGGACGAGCGCGACGCGCAGTCCTTGAAGATCCTTGGCGGCGGGGCTGTCAGGCATTGCGGGTGACCTTCCGGCTGAGGACGGCCCGCAGGTCCCGGCCGTCGATCACGAACGCGACGATGACGAACACGGCGGCGGCGGCCAGCGCGGCGAGCGCGCCCGTCCCGACGTTGCGGAGCTCGGCGGCCGGGCCGGTGCCGCCGGTCCGGAGGAGCGCGGCGGCGGCGTACCCGGCGGCGCCGCCCGCCGCGCCGCCCGCGAGGCCCGCGGCCAGCGCGCGCGGGATCCCGGCCACGGCCGCGGCGCCCCGCGCGCGGGCGAGCGTGCCGAGCAGCAGCGCGCCCGCGACGGTCATCCCGGCGGCGTTCCCCGCGCCGAGGGCAGCGACGACCCACTGCCGGTCGGCGGCGAGGACCAGCGCCACGTCGGCGACCATCACGACGACCCAGCCGGTGACGACGGCGGCGGCGCCCATCCGCCCCTTGCGGCAGGCGAACAGGACGCGGCCGAGGTGCGCGACGAGCCCGTAGCCGAGCAGCCCGGGCGCGAACGCGAGCACGGCGCGGGTCAGGACGTCCTGCTGGTCGGGGTGCCCCGGGTTGAACACCGCGCCGATCGGCACCGCGACGGCCGCGAGCGCCGCCGCGCCCGCGCACGACACGAGGATCACCGCGCGGGTGGTGGACGCGGTGACCTGGTCGAACCTGTCCAGCTCCCCCGCGCTCATCCGCGCCGACAGCATCGGGAACGCGCTGGTCGCGATCGGCACCGCGAGGATCGCCCACGGCAGCAGGTAGATCGCCCACGCGTACTGGTAGTTGGCGAGCGCGCCGCCCGTCCCCTCGTAGCTCAGCCGGACGACGAGCAGCGCCGACAACTGCTGCGCGGCGACCGTGGCGAGCCCGGCGAGGGCGAGGCGGCGGACGCGGCGCGCCACGCCGTCCGGGAAGCGCAGCGCCGGACGCAGCCCGAGCCGCAGCCGCCACGCCGCGAACCCGGCGGTCGCGGCCATCGCGACGCCGCCGAGCGCCGTCCCGACCGACAGGGTCAGCTCGGCGTCCAGCGGCAGGCCCGCGAGGTCGTTCTCATGGCCCGCGCCGAGCGGCGCGTACACGACGTAGGCGGCGATGACCACCAGGCTCGACATCAGCGGGGCCAGGGCGGGCGCGACGAACCGGCGGTGCGACTGGAGCAGCCCGTACAGGACGACCGCCATCCCGTACATCACCATCTGCACCGACTGGATGGCGAGCATGAACGACCCGACGTCCACGATGTCGGCGCGGGAGCAGCCCTTGAGGTCGGCGCCGACCAGCACCTCCATGATCGGCCGCGACCCGAGCGCCATCAGCGCCGACAGCGGGACCATCAGCACGACGATCCAGGTGAGCAGCGCGGACCCGATCCGGCGGACCTCCTCGCGGTCGCCGCGCTCGGCGGGCCCGGCGAGCACCGGCACGACCATGCTGGCGAGCGCGCCGCCCGCGACGATCTCGTAGACGATGCTGGGGAACTGCGTCGAGGTGAAGTACGCCTGGCTCAGGCACGACGTGGTGACCGTCTGGGAGAACGCGTAGGTGCGCCCGAACCCGGCGAGCCGCGCGAGGACCGTGATGAAGGCGATGACGACGGCGGCGCCCGCGAGCCCGCCGGTGAGCCGGCGCAGCGCGGACGGCCGCCGGTCCGGCGGCGATCCCTGCTCGGGTGGCACGGTTGACGAAGGCACGCTCGTGGAGGTCGCGGGGGGACGGTTCCGCCGCGCGGTCAGGCCGGACCGGCGGCGACGCCGTTGCCCGCCGGGCCCGCGTCCGCGGCGCCCGGGGCGGCGTCCGGCGCGCCGCCCTGCGGCGGGACGCCGGGGCTGAACGCGTCGTCCGAGCCGGGCTTGTCGTCGGCGGGCCTGTCGGCGGCGGGCTTGTCGGCGGCGGGGGCGGGCTGCGGGACGGGCGCGGCGGCCGGGCGGCGGCCCAGCATGTCGACGCGGTTCAGCACCGGGTTCCCCGCGATGACCTTGGTGAAGCTGACGAACTCGCTGGCCCCGTTCAGCGCGACGAGCCCGACGAGGACGGCGAGCCGCGGCCCCCGGCCGAGCCGGGTCGCGGCGAGCCCGAGCAGCGCGCCGAGCGCGTTGGAGCCGGTGTCGCCGAGCATCGCGCGCTCGCCGAGGTCCTCCGGGAGGAGCGCGGCGGCGGCGCCGAGCGGCGCGGCCACGACCGCGGCCCCGGACCGGGTCAGCGCCAGCGGCGTCCCGGTGATCAGCCCGACCTTGATCGCGCGTCCGGGACGCAGGTCGAACAGGTTCATGAGGTTGGCGCTCCCGGCGACGATCGCGCCGTTGAGCAGGACGTCGAAGCCCCGCCCGGCGCGCGACGGCGCGGGCGACCCGGCGACCGCCGCGGCGGCGAGGCCGGTCGCGCCGATCCCGAGGATCTTCACCGCGCCGCTCGTGACCTCGCCGCGGGCGAGCGCGGTCAGATGGCCCTTGAAGCCGCGCGACGACGCCGACCCGGCGAGGTCGTCGTAGCCGCCGAGCAGCCCCGATCCGGCCCCGGCGAGCAGCGCGGCGGCGCGGACCCGGCCGGACGCGCCGGGGGCGAGCAGCCCGGCCGCGGCGGCGCCCGCGACGAACGCGGGGCCCTCCAGCAGCGTCACCGGCTCGCCGCGGTGGTTGGTGCGTCCCCACACGTCCTCGCCGGGCAGCCCGTTCAGCCCCGGGGGGCGCCGGGTCAGCGCGGTGTAGGCGGCGCGGGCGGCGACGGCGCCGAGGCCCGCGCCCGCCAGCAGCCGCAGGGCGCCCGTCCGACCAGGGCCGTTGCGTCGCTTCATCGAGGTCACCCGTTCTTCCCCGCCGTGGGCGCGGGCGAGGGCAGGTAGCCGCTCGCCCCGGCGCCCGTCCCGTACTGCCCGGACTTGCCGCCCAGCTCGTTCTGCAGCGCCAGGATCGTGACGACCTGCCCGGAGGCGGTGTCCACCACGTCGACCGTGGAGACCGTTTCCTTGGCGTCGGCGTCGCGCAGCGCCGCGATCAGCCCGCCCTCCTGCGCGGAGGTCGACGGGCCACCGACGACGGTACCGCGCCCGGCGCCGTCGAGTGCGGCGGCCAGCGAGATCAGCGCCTTGTTGTCGTCGCCGCCGCCGTCGTAGGCGTAGGGGCCCGCCGGCGCGACCATGATCGCGAGGGTGGCGTGCTGGCCGACCTTGCCGCTGGTGGTGATGTACCCGCCCTGCCTGAAGGCGTTGAGCACGGCGCCGCCGGCGGCGTCCTCGCGGCCGGACTTCGCGCCGTCCTTGGTGACGAGCGCGCTCGCGAGGACGAGGCCCGCCTTGTCGTAGGCGGTGGCGTCCGCGGCGAACTCGACGCCGTCGCCCTTGAGCTGGGTGGCGAGCTCCTCGACGGTGGCGCGCTGGTCGTCGTCCAGCAGCTTCTTCTGGACGGTGACGCGCCCGGTCACCGCCGCGCCCGCGTTCTTCGCGAGCTCGCCGAGCTGCTCGATGCTGTCGTCGCCCGCGCCGGGCGTCTCGACCAGCACCACGGACTGGCCCTTCAGCCGGTCCGTGACGAGCTGGGGCCCGAGGCCGCGGGAGAACTGCTCCTCGCCCTTGCCCTGGCGCTCCAGGTCGCGCTGCTGGTTGCGGGCCTGCTGGGCGGACTTCGCCGCCGAGTTGGCCTGCTGGCGGAGCGTGTCGCTCACCGAGTTGGACAGCGTGGTGGAGCCCAGCACGATGCCGAGCGCCAGCGCGAGGAAGATCGCGACGATGGAGACGAGGTGGTAGCGGAAATCGATCACGTGAAGAGTCCGGTCAGCCAGAAGACGAAGGCGTGCCAGCGGTCGGCGAGCAGGGGACTGATGACGTCCCCCGCCGGGGACATGGCGACGGCGGTGACGATGGCGATGAACGCGCCGAGGACGAGGAACAGCAGCGACCAGGTCGAGATCCGGCTGCGGTAGAGGCGGCTCACGCCCTTGGCGTCGACGAGCTTGCTGCCGACCCGCAGGCGGGTGAGGAACGTGCTGGCCATCCCCGCGCGGCCCTTGTCGAGGAACTCCACCATGTTGGCGTGCGTGCCGACCGCGACGATGAGCGTGGCGCCCTTGTCGTCGGCGAGCAGCATCGCGATGTCCTCGCTGGTGGCGGTGGCCGGGAACGTGACAGCCTCGCGGCCGAGCTCGTGGACGCGCTTCAGGCCGGGCGCCCGGCCGTCCCGGTAGGCGTGCACGACGATCTCCGCGCCGCAGGTCAGCGCGTCGTCGGACACCGAGTCCATGTCGCCGACGATCATGTCCGGCCGGTAGCCGGCCTCCAGCAGCGCGTCGGCGCCGCCGTCCACCCCGATGAGCACCGGGCGGTACTCGCGGATGTAGGGGCGCAGGGTCGCGATGTCCTCGCGGTAGTGGTAGCCGCGGACGACGATCAGCGCGTGCCGCCCGGCGAGCTTCGTCGTCACCTCGGGGACGCCGACGCCGTCGATGAGCAGGTCGCGCTCGCGCTTGACGTACTCCATCGTGTTGGCGACGAACGCCTCCAGCTGCGTCGCGAGGCCCGCCTTCGCCTCGGTCAGCGCCACCAGGACGGTCTCGGGCGTCTGCTCGGTGCCCTTCGCGACGACCTCGTCGCCCTTGTAGACGACGCGCCCGGCCACGCGGACCTGGTCGCCCTCCCGCAGCCGGGTGAAGATCTCGGGGCCGACGTCGTCCAGCAGGGGGATGTCGGCGTCCAGCAGGATCTGCGGGCCGAGGTTCGGGTAGCGGCCCGAGATGCTCGGCGCGACGTTGACGACCGCGCCGACGCCGCACGACACCAGCGCCTCGGCGCTGACCCGGTCTAGGTCGACGTGGTCGATCACCGCGACCTCGCCGGGCTGGAGCCGCTTGGTCAGGTCCTTGGTGCGGCGGTCGAGTCGGGCCGTCGCGGTGACGCCGGGCAGCCCGTCGTCGCGGGCCAGGCCGAGCGTGAGCACGCGCCGCGGCAGCCGCTGGGCCAGCCGGACGCGCCGCTCCGCCCCGGGCTCCATCCGGGGCTCCACGCCGGGCTCCGTCCCGAGCCGTGTCCCAGACTCCGTCCCGGGCTCCGTCCCGGCCGCCGCCCCGGGCTCCGTTCCGGGGTCGCCGACGGGCTCGCCGCCGGGCTCCGGGCCGGGCGCGGCGGCGGGCTCGGCGCCGGGCGGCTCTGTGGTGGGTGACGGGTCGTTCATCGCCTGCCATCCTGCCAGAGCACGGGAGCGAAACATCGGAACCGGCGAACGTCCAGGCGTGTCCGATCAGGCACCCTCTGTAATCTTCCGGGGGGTGTGGGGCCGTGCCGGGGCCCGCACCGGCGGTCAGCGCTCGGCGGACGCCATCTCCAGCAGCTCCTCGGCGTGGGCGCGGCCGAGCTCGGAGTCCTCCAGGCCGGCGAGCATCCGGGACAGCTCCCGGACCCGGCCCTCCCGGTCGAGGGCGGTGACGCCGCTGCTGGTGACGGTCCCGTCGTCGGACTTCTCCACCAGCAGGTGCCGGTCGGCGAACGCGGCGACCTGCGGCAGGTGTGTGACGACGATCACCTGCGCGTTGCGGGCCAGCCGGGCGAGCCGGCGGCCGATCTCCACCGCGGCCTTGCCGCCGACGCCCGCGTCCACCTCGTCGAACACGAACGTCGGGACGGGGTCGGCGCCCGCGAACACCACCTCGATCGCCAGCATCACCCGCGACAGCTCGCCGCCGGACGCGCCCTTGTGCAGCGGCAGCGGCTTCGACCCGGGGTGCGGGGCGAGCCGCACCTCGACCTCGTCGACGCCGTGCGGGCCGTAGTCGCCCGTCGCGGCGACGGTGACGCTCACCCGGGCGTGCGGCATCGCGAGCGCGGTCAGCTCGTCCGTGACGGCGTCGGAGAACCGCTCGGCGGCGCGGGTGCGGACGGCGGTCAGCTCCCCCGCCTCGGCGGCGAGCCGCTCGGTCAGCTCGGCGTGCTCGGCGCGCAGCTCCTCGATGCGGTCGTCGTCGCCCTCCAGCTCGGTGAGCCGGGACGCGGCCGTCCGCGCCCAGTCCAGGACCGCGGCGACGGTGCCGTCCGTCCCGCCGTACTTGCGGGTCAGCGCGGTCAGCTCGGCGCGGCGCTCCTGGACGGCGGCGAGCCGCGCCGGGTCGGCGTCCACGGACTCGGCGTAGGACGCGAGGTCGGTGCCCACGTCGGACACGAGGTACCCGGCCTCGGCGAGCCGGTCGGCGAGCGCGGCGAGGCCCGGGTCGTGGTCGCGGACGGCGTCCAGCGCGTTCCGGGCCGTGCCGAGCAGGCTCGTCACGTTCGCCGCCTCGAACGCGGCGGCCGGGTCGCCGAGCAGCGCCTCGTGCGCGGCGTCGGCCGCGCCGCGCAGCGCGTCGGCGTGCCCGAGCCGCTCCTCCTCGGCGGCGAGCGCGGTGTCCTCGCCGTCCTTCGGGTCGACCTTCTCGATCTCCTCCAGGCCGAAGCGCAGCACGTCGGCCTCCTGGGACCGCTCGCGCGCCCGGGTGGTCAGCTCGTCCAGCAGCGCGGTGACCTGGCGGTGCCGCTGGTACGCCTTGGTGTAGGCGCGCATCGGCTTGGTCAGCGCGGCGCCCGCGTACCGGTCGAGCGCGCCACGCTGCCGGGCCGCCTGCAGCAGCCGCTGCTGGTCGGACTGCCCGTGCACGGCGACCAGCTCGTCCGCGAGGTTGATCAGCACGTTCACCGGGACGGACCGGCCGCCGAGGAAGGCGCGGGACCGGCCCTCCGCCGACACCGAGCGGGTCACGATCAGGGTGCCCTCGTCCAGCTCGCCGCCGGACTCCTCCACCCGCTCGACGACGCGCCCGCCGGGGTCGACGACGATCCGTCCCTCGACGGTCGCGCGGTCGGCGCCGGGCCGCACCCGCTGCGGGTCGGCGCGGCCGCCGAACAGCAGGCCGAGGCTCGTGACCACCATGGTCTTGCCGGCACCGGTCTCCCCGGTCACGACGTTGAAACCCGGGGACAGATCGAGCACGGCCTCATCGATCACACCGAGGCCCTGGATCCGCACCTCATCCACCATCGGGCGCACCAGCGTCACAACCCTCCGCAAAACAGATCCCGGATCAGCGCCTGTGGAGATTATCCCCTCTGATCGCCGGACGCTCCCCCGTCCGGCTCGGGCGGGCCGCCGTCGGAGGTGACCTCCGGCGCCGTGCCGCCGACCGAGGGGGCGTCCGCGACCTGCGAGTCCGCCATGGGCGGGGACGGGTGCGCGGGCTGCCGGACCCGTCCCCGCCAACCCGTCACGGGCAGCCCGAACTTCGTGACCAGACGGTCGGTGAACGGGGTGAGGTGCAGCCGCGCGAGCCGCACCGGCTCGGCGCCCCGCCGCACCTCCACCCGCGCGCCGGGCGCGAGGTCGAGGGTGCGGCGGCCGTCGCACCACAGGACGGCGCGGGGCGTGTCCGGCAGCACCTCGACGGCGACCAGCGAGCGCGGCGACACCACCAGCGGGCGGGCGAACAGCGAGTGCGCGCTGATCGGGACGACCAGCATCGCCTCGACCTCCGGCCACACCACCGGGCCCCCGGCGGAGAACGCGTACGCGGTCGAGCCGGTCGGCGTGGCGCACACCACGCCGTCGCAGCCCCAGTTGGACAGCGGGCGGCCGTCGATCTCGGCGACGACCTCCAGCATCCGCTCCCGCTCGGCCTTCTCGATGCTCGCCTCGTTCAGCGCCCACGTCGTGCCGGCGACCGCGCCGTTGCGGCGGACGACGACGTCGACGGTCATCCGCTCCTCGACGTCGTAGCGGCGGGTGACGACCCGGTCGACGGTGGCGGCGAGGTCGTCGCGCTCGGCCTCGGCGAGGAACCCGACGTGCCCGAGGTTCACGCCGAGCAGCGGGGCGCCGGACGTGCGGGTGATGTCGGCGGCGCGCAGCAGCGTCCCGTCGCCGCCGAGGACCATGACGACCTCGGCGTCCTCGGCCGCCGCCGCGGTGTGCGGCCTGACGTCGACGCCCGCGCAGCCGATGGCGTCGGCCTCGCCGTCCAGGACGCGGACGCAGATCCCGGCCTCGCTGAGCCGATCGACGACGAGCTGCGCGCTGCGGACCGCCTCCGGCCGCCCGGTGTGCGTCACGACCAGCACCGACCTCTTGCTCATGCTCTCGCCCCACTCCCCGACGCCGCCGCGCGGCGTACGGACGTCTGGACGAACGTCCCCCGCAGGGACGTTCCCGGTTCGGACGCCTTCTGTACGCGCGCCCGCCCCGGACCGCTCACCCCGGACCGCCCGCGCGGGGCGGGCCGGATCGACGGGGGCCGGGAGGTCACTGGGGGCCGTCCGCGATGGCCTTGGCGAGGTCGGCCTCGTCCAGCGGCGGGGCCCCGGCGCGCAGCCACAGGAAGTACTCGACGTTCCCGGACGGCCCCGGCAGCGGGCTCGCCGTCACCCCGCGCACGCCGAGGCCCAGCGTCGCCGCGTGCTCCGCCACGCCGCGCACCGCGTCGGCGCGCAGCTCCGGGTCGCGGACGACGCCGCCCGCGCCGACCCGGTCCTTGCCGACCTCGAACTGCGGTTTCACCATCATCGCGAAGTCGGCGCCGGGCGCGGCGCAGGCGTGCACGGGCCCGAGGACGAGCCGCAGCGAGATGAACGAGAGGTCGCCGACGACGAGCGTGGGCGGCGGGTCGCCGAGCAGGTCCGGACGCAGGTCGCGGACGTTCGTCCGCTCCAGGACGGCGACCCGGTCGTCGGTGCGCAGCGACCACGCGATCTGGCCGTAGCCGACGTCGACGGCGTAGACGCGCGCGGCGCCCGCGCGCAGCAGGACGTCGGTGAACCCGCCGGTGGAGGCGCCCGCGTCGAGGCAGACGCGGCCCTTGACGTCCAGGTCCCGGAACGCCTGGAGCGCGCCCGCGAGCTTGTGCCCGCCGCGCGAGACGTACTCGGGCCCGTCGGCGGGGTCGGCGACGACGATCGCGGCCCCGGCCTCGACCTGCGTGGCCGCCTTCGCCGCCGGACGCCCGCCGACCCGGACGCGCCCGTCGCCGATCAGCCGGCCCGCGTGCTCCCGCGACCGCGCGAGGCCGCGCCGCACCAGCTCCGCGTCGAGCCGCCGCCGCGCGCTCACGCCCGTCCGCCGCTCATGACCCGCCCGCGGCTCACGCCCGCCCGTCCCTCATGACCTGCCCGCCGCTCACGGCACGCCCGCCGCTCATGCCGACTCACCGTTCACGACCCGTCCGCCGCTCATGGGCGGGGTCGGAGCGCGTCGGGGAACGCGGGGCGCGGGCGCTCCTCCTCGTCGCCCGCGGCGGCGAGGATCTCCTGGAGCCGCTGGTGGACGTCCTCGAAGACCTCCACGTGCGCGGAGACGGGGCGTCCGCCCAGCTCGCCGAGGCGGGCGAGCGCGGCGTCGACGCGCGGCTCCCCGGTCGGCTCGGGCGCCGGCAGGGCCGGGAACTCCGGCTCCCCCTCGGCCTCGGCCGGCACGGCGGCCCGCTCCTGCGGCTCCGCGCCCTCGGCCATGGCGGGAACCGCCGCGGACGCCGGGATCACCGGCTCCTCCGCGGCCTCGTCGGACATCACGTTTACCTCCCAGTGCACCCGGAACACCCGCGACGAGTCGCTTCCGGCTCTTCCCGAACGCTACCGTCCCTGAACGACATCGTTGTCGAGGGAACGGGGAACGGGCCTGACCATGGCGAACGAGGAGGAGTGCCGCGCGGCGCTCGGGAGCGTCGCGGCGCGGATCGCCGAGGTGGACCCCGACCGGCTCGCCGAGCACGTCGTCGAGCGGACGATCAGCTGCCACGTCGCCGATCTCGGCCTGGCCTTCCGCACCCGGCTGCACGGGGGCGGCCTCGACCCGTTCGAGCTGGACGGCGACCCGCGCGACGCGCAGGTCCGCCTGACCGTCGACAGCGACGACCTCGTCGCCATGGCGCGCGAGGAGCTGAACCCGGCCAAGGCGTGGGCCGAGGGACGCCTCAAGATCGAGGCGAGCATCTTCGACCTGCTCCGCCTCCGCAAACTGCTGTAATCGGCCGTCAGAGCGGCAGGGCGGCGAGCGCGTCCGCGAGGGACTCCCGGCTCGGTTCCGCCCCCGGCTCCCAGGCGGCGGCCGCGAGCGCCCGCAGCCCGTCGTACGGGTCGCCGGAGCCGGTGACCGCGATCCCGGCGCCGTCGCGGCGGGCCGTCCAGCCGCCGCAGCGGTGCCCGCCGTCCGCCCGGACGATCTCCGGGTGCGCCACCAGCAACCCCCGCAGATCGGCCGCCAGATAGGTGGGACGCCGGTTCGGCAGCGCGGTGAGCAGCCGCAGCGGGTCGGTGACCCCGGTGAGGACGAGCAGGCTGTCCGCGCCGCCGTTGACGGCCCCCTCGATGTCGGTGTCGAGCCGGTCCCCGACCACGAGCGGCCGTTTCGCCCCGGTGCGCCGGACCGACTCCTGGTGCAGCGGCCGCTCGGGCTTGCCGGTGACGATCGGCTCGACGCCGGTCGCCGAGCTGATCACGCGGAGCAGCGACCCGTTCCCCGGATGCGGGGGCCCGTCGCCGCCGGGGATGGTCAGGTCGCCGTTGGAGCCGACGAACAGCGCGCCCATCGCGACGGCCTGCGCCCCCTCGGACAGCAGCCCGTACCCGAGCATCGGCTCGTACCCCTGCACGACGGCGGCGGGACGTCCGGCCGCCGTCGACACCGGGCGGAGCCCGGCCGCGTAGAGGGCGTGCCGCAGCCCCATGCCGCCCACGACGAGGACCTCCGACCCGGGCGGCAGCCGTTCGGCGAGGAGGCGCGCGGCGGCCTGCGCGGAGGTCACCACGTCCGCCGCCTCCGCCGGGACGCCCACCTCGGTGAGCAGGGCCGCGACGGCCGACGGCGTCCGGGACGCGTTGTTCGTCACGAACGCGAGCCGCTGCCCCGCCGCGCGGGCCTTGGCGAGCGACTCCGCCGCCGCCCGGACCGGCCTGCGCCCGATGTAGACGACGCCGTCGAGGTCGAGCAGGGCGACGTCGTACGCCTCGCACAGCGGGCGGTCGCTGCCTCTCATCATGCCCATGATCGTACGCGGATGGTTACCGGCTGGTAAGACGGGGGTCAGCGGCGGGCGGCGAGGGTGGCCCTGACGTGCCGCAGCGCCTTGGCGTAGTCCTGGTTCTCCGGGCGCATGGCGGCGGCGAGCGCCAGATGCTCGGCCGCGCCGGTGAAGTCGCCCATCCGGCTGAGCGCGAGCCCGAGGCCGAAGCGGGCGTAGTCCTCGGCGGGCTCCTCCTCGACGATCACGCGGAAGCTCTCGGCCGCCGCGCCGAACTGCCGCATCCCGAACTGGGCGCGGGCGAGCGCCTCGCGGATGCTGTGCGAGCCGGGCTCCGCCTCGGCCGCCCTGGTCAGCAACTGGAGCGCGGCGGCGGGGCTGCCCGACCTGAGCAGCTCGAGCCCCCGCGTGTACCACTCGTAGACGCCGCCGTCCGGCGGGACGGCCGCGCCGCCGGGTTCACCGCCCGGGGAATCCTCGGGTCTTTCCGGGCCTTGACGACTCATGTGGACCTCCCGTCGAAAACGACCGTACCCGTTGGGTCACCGGACGCCCCTCCGCTCATTAGCATGCCCAGGGTGGACGACGACCTCCCCTCCGAACTCGGCCCGGAGGAGTTCAGCGCCCGGATCTTCGGGACCTCGGAGCCGCGCACCGGCCGCGGCCTGGAACTGGCCCCGTTCCGCGGCGTCCGGTTCGTCCCCGAGGTGGCGGGCGACCTCGCGGCCGTGACGATGCCCCCCTACGACCTGATCGACGAGGCGGCGGCGACGCGGCTGCTGGCGGAGGGCGGGCACAACATCGTCCGGCTGAACCTGCCGCGCCTCGCCGGGGAGAGTTACGCCGCGGCGGGCGACCGGCTGCGCCGCTGGCTGGACGAGGGCGCCCTCGCCGTCGACCCGGAGCCCGCCCTGTACGTCTACGAGGCGGCCCGCGGGCGGACGATCCTGCAGCGCGGCCTCATCGGCGCCCTGGGCCTGCGCGCGGAGTCGGACGCGGTGGTGCTGCCGCACGAGAACGTCTTCCCGGGGCCCGTCCAGGACAGGCTCGCGCTGATGACGGCCGCGAACGCCAACCTCGAACCGATCTTCCTGGTGTACGAGGGCGGCGGGGACGCGGCCCGCATCGTCGACGAGGCGGCGGCGGACGCGCCGCTCATGGAGTTCCGCGCCGACGACGGGACCTCGCACCGGCTGTGGCGCATCACCGACCCCGGCTCGCACGCGCGCGTCGCCGCCGACCTGAGCGGCAGGCAGGCGCTCATCGCGGACGGCCACCACCGCTACGCCACCTACCGCGCCCTCCAGGCCCGGCACCACGCTGCGGGCGACGGCCCCGGCCCGTGGGACTCGGGGCTGGCGCTGCTGGTGGACGCCACGCGCTATCCGGCGCACCTGGGGGCGATTCACCGCGTGCTGCCGGGTCTGCGGCCCGATGACGCGGTCTCCCGGGCTCGCGGCGTCTTCCACGTCACCGAGTTCCAGGACGAGGCCGCCGCCGTCGCAGCGCTCGCCGATTCGCCCGGCCCCGCGTTCCTCCTCGGTGGAGGTTCATCGCTGCATCTGCTCACCGATCCGGACGAGGACGCGGTGCGGCGTTCCATGCCGTCCGAGCATTCCGCGCGGTGGCGTGGGCTCGACACCGCCGTGCTCGACCATCTGCTCATCGGGAACGTGTGGAACGTCCCGGAGAACGAGAACGCCATCGAGGTGGTGCACGACGACCCGTCCGCCGCCTTCGCGCGGGCGCGGCGCACCGGCGGGACGGCCGTCGCCCTCAACCCGCTCAAGGTCGAGGACGTCCTCGCGATCGCGGGTGAGGGCGAGCGCGTCCCGCGCAAGTCCACGTCGTTCGGGCCGAAGCCGCGGACGGGCCTCGTCCTGCGCCTCCTCGACGACCGGTGAGGGGCCGGATGTGCGAGGCGCACCGCCGGGGTCGATGATCGGGGCATGGACGACACGACGACCACGATCACGCCCCTCGGTTCGGACGTCTACGAGATCGACACGCGGATGGCCGGATACAGCGGGATCACCGCCGGGTACCTGATCCTGTCCGACCGGCCCTGCCTGGTGGAGCCGGGGACGTCCGGCTCGGCGCCCGTCGTGCGGGCCGCGCTCGACGAACTGGGCGTCGGACCGGACGACCTGGCCAGCGTGGTCGTCACGCACATCCACCTCGACCACGCGGGCGGCGTGGGCGACATAGCGAAGATGTACCCGCGGGCGGAAGTCGTGGTCCACGAGAAGGGGGCGCGGCACCTCGCCGACCCGTCGCGCCTGATGCGCAGCGCCCGGATGGTGTACGGGGACAGCCTCGACACCCTGTTCGGCGAACTCAAGCCCACGGACGCCGCGCGAATCCGTGCCGTCGAGGACGTCGGCCTCATCGACCTGGGCGGCGGACGGCGGCTGGAGTCGCACTACTCCCCCGGCCACGCCAAGCACCACGTCGGCCTCATGGACTCCCGCACCGGCGACCTGTACGTGGGCGACGCCGCCGGGATCTACATCCCGGAGACGGCGGACGTCCGTCCCGCGACGCCGCCGCCGGACTTCGACCTCGACACCGCCCTCGACTCGCTCGGCAAATTCCGCTCGCTCGGCCCGCAGCGGTTGCTGTTCGCGCATTACGGCCCGGTGACGGCCGTGGACGACACTCTGGAACGGTCGGCGGAAGAACTGCGGATTTGGGTCGACACCGTTCGGGACGCTCGCGAAAAGGGCCTCGACCTCGATCACGCGGTCGCGATGGTCGTCGACCGCACAAAGGACCGCTACGCCATCACGGCCGACGACCTCGACCCGGAACTGGCCGCCAAATACGAGGTACTGAACAGCACGGAAAGCAACGTCGCGGGCATCATGCACGCCCTCGACAGGCACGCCTGATATTGGGCCTGATAAGGCCCGGATTGGCTTCGCTGCCTTTCCGTGAGGCCGGTCAGTCGTTGTCTTTGTCGTTGTCGTCCGGGGGCGGTGGCTGCTCTTCGATGATGGGCTTCGGCTCCAGGAAGAGGGCCGGGGCCTGCGGCGCCGCCTCCTCCGCGTCGTCGTCCGGCACCGCGGGGAGTTCGGGCTCGGCGGGGACGAACGCGATATCGGTAGCCGCCACGTCCTCCACCACCGCCGGACCTTCGTCCTCGACCGCCTCCTCGGCGGACGCCACTTCCGGGGACTCCGCGTCGTCGACCGCCTCGGTCTCCTCAGCCTCTTCGGGCTCCTCGGTCTCCTCGGTCTCCTCGTCGACGGTCTCCGCGCCGTCTTCGTCCTCCTCGGTGTCGAGGATGTGGAGGCCCTCCAGCTCGGCGTAGCGTTCGGCCGCGTCGGTCTCGCCGTCCCGGTCGGCCGCGGCGGCGCGCGCGAACCAGTCGGACGCCTCCTCCTCGCGTCCCGCCTCCTCCAGGGCGTCCGCGTAGGCGTAGAACAGCCGCACCGACCAGGGGCGGAGCCGCCTGTCGCGAAGCTCGGGGATCTGGAGCGTGACGACGGCCGCGTCCTGCTGCCCGAGGTCGCGGCGTACGCCCGACTCGACGATGCGCAGCTCGACGCGGCCCATCGGGTCGAGCTTGTCCGCCTCCGGCGACTTGATCAGGTCGAGGGCGCGTTCGGGACGGCCGAGCCCGCGCTCGCAGTCGGCCATCACCGGCAGGTACGAGTCGTCGCCCGCGCCGAGCCGCCGCGCGGCCCGCAGCTCCGCGAGCGCCTCCGCCCACTCGCCCGCGTGGTACGCCGCGATCCCGGCCGCCTCCCGGACGATCCCCACGCGGGACGCGAGCCGCCGGGCCGCCCGCGCGTGCTTGTAGGCCAGCTCCGGCTCGTCCTCGGCCAGCCGTCCGGCCATCACCAGATGGCGCGCGACCTTCGCGGCCAGATCCTTGGGGAGCGAACGCAGGCCGATACGGGCATCCGCGTCCAGCTCCTCGCCGGTCACGTCGTCCGGCAGCAGCGGATCGTCGTACCTCGGCGCGGGACGTTCGCGCTCCTCCGCGCTCCCGCCACGCCGGTCGTCCGAACGACCACGGGACGGCGCGTAGGGACGACCCTCGCGCGGCGGACCGCCGCGCCCCTTGAACCGCTTGTCGCGGTCTCCCGGACGTCCTTCGCGCTTGCCCTCGAACCGCCTGCCTCCGGACCGCCGGTCGTCCCGGTCCTGGAACCGCCGCACGCCGCCCGGACGACCCTCACGCCGCTGCCCGCCACTCGGACGCCCGTCGCGCCACTGGCCTCCCGCTGGGCGACCTTCCTGACGCGGGCCCCCGCCCGGACGCCCCTCACGCCGCGGGCCGCCGCTCGGTCGGCCTTCCTGACGTGGACCGCCACCTGGACGTCCCTCACGCCATTGGCCGCCGGTCGGACGCCCCTCACGCCGCGGGCCGCCGGACGGTCGGCCTTCCTGTCGCGGGCCGCCGCCGGGACGACCTTCCCGGCGCTGGCCGCCGGTCGGGCGTCCGTCACGTCCCGCGCCACCGCCCTGGTTCGGCCGGCGCCCTTGTCCTCGGTCCTGGAAACGACCTTCGCGGCGTTCCCCGCCCTCGCGGAAAGACCTGCCGAACCGGCCTTCGCGACGCTCGCCGCCCTGGCCGCCGGAGCCATTCTCACGGCGTTCGGCGGGACGTCCCTCCCTGGACTCTGGCCGCCGATCATCAGAACGCTTGAATGGACGGCCGGATTTACGATCATCGCGCTGGCCCCGCGAATCCCGGTCCTTCCAGTTCCCGCCGGGACGACCGCGGCCACCCTGCGAGCCACCGCCACGAGGCGCCCCGCCACCGGACGCGCCTCCGCGCGGACCGCCGCCCTTGCGAGCCCCGGGGCCGCCCTGCCCACCACGTGGGCCGGCACCACGACGGGGCGGCGTGTTCCGCCTCCCGTCACCGCCCCGCCGCCCGCGATCGCCGTCGCTACGGCCGTCCTCTTCCGCGCTCATCACGTCCGTCACTGTTCTTGAAAGTCGTTCCGTGGACCCTTGCAGCCTACTTTGCGTCCAGCCCACATGCGTCGAGGGCCGCCCCATAAATCGGGACGACCCTCGACTTCAATTTGTGTCCGGCGGTGTCCTACTCTCCCACACAGTCTCCCATGCAGTACCATCGGCGCTGAAGGGCTTAACTTCCGGGTTCGGGATGGGACCGGGTGTTTCCCCTCCGCCAAAACCACCGAACG
>NZ_VSRQ01000008.1:0-457563 GCF_008121305.1 Actinomadura decatromicini
CAACCGCTCGTGCCCCTCCCGGAACACCGTCGCCGACACCTCGACCGTCTCCCCCACCACCGCCTTGGCAGGCCACCGCCCACACCCCACCACCGGCGCCACATCGAGGATCGGGATGCGACCGAGCTCGGCCTCCAGCTTCACCTGCATGTGCCCGCTTCCGCTCGTCGGCGCCGTCCCCGGCTTCGGTCGCAGACATCCATGCCCCGTCCGCAACCTCCCGCCGCCTCCGCCGCTGCAAGATCATGTAAAGAGATCACCCGCGGCGGCCATGTCCCGCGCGCCCTATGTCCTTGAGGCGCGGATTGGTCGATTCAGGCTGGTTCGGCCAGTCCGCCGACGCCGTCAGTGGCGCGCGGCGAGGGCCTCGCGGGCGGTCGCGACGTCCGGGGCGATGGCGACGCGGCGCTGCAGCCCGGCGACGTCCGACACCCGGCGGACGATGCCGCGCGGCGGCAGCACCACCCACATCGGCACGCCGAGCTCGGTCGCCCGCATCTGCGAGCGCGTGATCACGTTCAGGCCGTTGGAGTCGCAGAACGTGCAGCCGGTCAGGTCGAGGATCAGGGCCGGGGCGCCGGAGTCGAGGAGCCGTACGGCCTGTTCGAGGACCGCCTCGCCGTTGCTCAGGTCGACCTCGTCCGGGAACGTCAGCGTCCCGCAGGTCGACGTGATCTCCACTCGCGCCACGCCCAGATCCATGGTCAGCCCCAAAACCGGTTCCTTAACCTCGAAGAGCACTGGGGGTTTCTCCCTGCGACTGTAAGCCGTGATCCTGGGAGGAACCTGAAAGGAACGGTCAAGTCTGGGACGTCGATCACCCAGCTCACCGGCCTCCCGGCGGGGTGCTTTGTCGCCGCAAACGCCTATATTTCCACCCGCAGCTGCTAGGTTCCGGGAACAGCCGGGGCAGCGTGGCCGGGGGAGGCGGAATGAGCTCGGACCCAGTCGTCATCGACGGCGGCGACCGCTCCTGCGTGCGCCTCCTCCTGGAACTGCGCGGGCACATCGCGGGCCTCGCGCCCGGCACGGTCATCCACCTGATCGCGAGCGACCCGGCCGCGCCCATCGACCTCCCCGCGTGGTGCCACCTGACCGGCCACGCCTACCTCGGCCCGGTGGACGGCGCGGAGCCGCCCACCTACGCGCTCCAGGTGTCGGCGGACGCGCGTCCGACCTCGGCCGAGTCGCCGTGGCGCCCGCGCTGAGCGGCACGCCGCCGCGGTAGGGCTCGGCTACCGCCGCGCCGACCGCTCGGACGCGGCCCGCACCGCCTCGGCCATGACCGTGTCGCCCTGCGCGCGGTACGCCGCCACGACGGCGTCCCGGTCGGCCTCCGGACGGTTCTGGCTCATCTTCGACTTCGCCTCGATGCGGGTGATGACGAGTTCGAGACCCACGATGGCGCGCAACTGCCCGGCGATGAACGAGGACGGGGCGTCGTCCACCGACCAGGACGGCGTCCGGCCGTTCTCGTGCAGCTCGGTGAGGCGGCGGACCATGGACTCCACCCACGCGGGATCGTCGTGGACGACGAGGTGCCCGTACACGTGCGCGGTGAGGTAGTTCCAGGTCGGCACGGCACGGCCGTGCTCCGCCTTGGACGGGTACCACGACGGCGACACATAGGCATCGGGGCCGTGCACGATGAGCAGCGACTCGCCCGACCCGGGCTCCCGCCACTGGTCGTTGTTGCGCGCCACGTGCGCCAGCATCGCGCCGTGCTCGCCCACGGACGGGTCGTACAGGACGGGCAGGAACGTCGCCACCGGTCCGCGGGAGGTGACGGTGACGAGATCGGCCGCGCCGCACCCGGCCAGCAGCTCCTTGACCTCCGTGTCGTCGGCGGAGAAATGTGCCGGTACATACATGGTCGTGACACTACTCGACGATCTTTCGTCGGAGCCGCGTGCGAAGCTGGGCGGGTGAGCGCCGAAGAGGAGCGGGACGGGGTCCGCCTGACGAACCTCGACCAGCCCCTGTTCGCAGGGGCGGACGCCACCAAGCGAGACCTCGTCGACTACCTGGACGCCGTCGCCGACCGCGTCCTCCCGCAGTTGGCCGACCGCCCGCTGTCGGTGAAGCGCGTGCTGCGCGGCCAGAAGCCGTTCATGCAGAAGAACGTCCCGAAGTACGCGCCGTCCTGGGTGGAGACGGTGACGGTGTGGGCGGAGACGTCGCAGCGCGAGGTGTCCTACGCGGTGTGCGGCGACCGCCGGACCCTGCTGTGGTTCGCGAACCAGCGCGCCGTCGAGTACCACCCGCCGCTCGTCCGCGCGGGCGCCTGGGGGACGCCCACCCACCTCGTCATGGACATCGACCCTCCCGAGTCCGGCGGGTTCGACGTCGTGGTCCGCGCCGCCCATCTGGTGCGGCGCGCGCTCGACGACTGCGGCCTGTCCGGCGCGGTGAAGACGAGCGGTGCGAAGGGGGTGCACGTGTTCGTCCCGCTGGAGGCGCGTCCCGCCGCCGACGTGGCCGCCGCGACCCGGGCGCTCGCCGCCCGCGCCGAGCGCCTCGACCCGGCGCTCGCCACGACGGCCTTCATCCGCGAGGACCGCGCCGGGAAGGTGTTCCTCGACTCGACGCGTGCCGCCGGGGCGACCGTCGTCGCCGCCTACAGCCCGCGCATCCGGCCGGGCACGCCGGTGTCGTTCCCCGTCCCCTGGGACGGGCTCGACGGTGTCGCGCCGTCCGACTTCACCGTCCGGAACGCCGCCGCGCTCGTCGCCGACCGCGATCCGTGGGCCGAGCTGATGCCCGAGCCGCAGCGCCTTCCCGACGACCTCGTCGCGGAGGGGCACACGATCCCGATCGCCCGCGTCCAGGCCATGCACGAGGGCAAACGCCGGGCCCGTGCCCGCCGCGACGCCTCGTCCTAGGCGGGCCGCCGGAAATCGTCGCGTGGTTCGCGATGAGTTTCGCGGGGACGCCCGGTCTGTTCTGGTGAAACGGCACCCGACAGCGGGAGGTAACGATGACCAGCGAGCGACTCACCACGTGCCTGTGGTTCGACGGCCAGGCCGAGGAGGCGGCGAACCACTACGCCTCGATCTTCAAGGACGCGAAGGTCGGCGACGTCACGCGCGTCGGTCCGGGCATGCACGGCGAGCCGGGCTCCGTGCTCGCGGTCGAGTTCGAGATCAACGGGCAGAAGTTCGTCGGCCTGAACGGCGGCCCCCACTTCACGTTCAACGAGGCGGTCTCGTTCCAGATCCACTGCGCCGACCAGGACGAGGTCGACTACTACTGGGACCGCCTCACCGAGGGCGGCGAGGAGTCCGAGTGCGGCTGGCTGAAGGACAAGTACGGCGTGTCATGGCAGGTCATCCCGTCCGTGCTGTTCGAGCTGATAAGCGACCCCGACCCGGCGAAGGCGGAGCGCGCCACCAAGGAGATGCTCTCCACCCACGGCAAGCTCGACATCGCCCGGCTCCGCGCGGCCCACGCGGGCTGACGCGACGCCCGCGCGGGCCCGGGGCCGGGGCCCGCGCCGGCCTGGGCGGAGGGCTCCGCGTCAGCGGGGCGCATCGTCCGAGGTGTAGGCGGGCAGCGGGAGGCGCCGGTCGAGCAGGAAGGCCCGGAGGAGATCGGTGTAGACGGCGGGCTGGTCGCCCGCGATGGCGTGACCGGCGCCCTTGATCATGACCAGCGTCGAGCCGGGGAGCGTCCGGCGGTAGTCGCGGGTCGCCGCCCATGCCACGTAGTCGCACTCGCCGCGCATGATCAGCGCCGGTACCCGGACCCGCCGCAGCGCTGGACGAGGGTCCGGCACGTCCTCGAAGTCCCTGCTGGTGACCTGGTTGACGTAGAAGCCCTGCCGGTTCTCGTGGGGCGTTCGCGGCGGCGCGCCGGGGCACGAGGAGACGTCCTTCAGCACGAGGCCGAGTTCGTGGAAGCGCTCGTCCGCCTCGCGGTCGCCGACCAGGGCGTGCGCGGCGTTGGGGTTGACGCCGAGGAGGAGCGCGGCGGCGAGCAGTCGCGGGGACGACGTCAGCTCGTCGTACCGCTTCTTCTGCGCCGGACCGAGCCGCGTCGAGGGATCGGCGTCGCCGTCCGGGAGGGCGGGCAGCCACAGCCCGCCGGGGGAGGTGAAGGCCACCTTGGCGACGTGGCCGGGATGGGCGGCGAGGTACTGGGCGGCGAGGGAGCCGCCCCAGGACTGCCCGACGATGATGATCTTGTCCGCGCCGATGGCGGTGCGGATCGCGTCGAGGTCGGCGACGTGGCGCGCCACCGTGTACCCGGTCACGTCGGACAGCCGCGTGGACCGTCCGGCGCCGACCTGGTCGTAGGCGTACACGTCGAAGCCGCTCGCGGTGAGCGCGGCGCTCGCCGTCGGAAGCCCTTCGCCGGGGGTTCCTGGCCCTCCGTGCAGGAACACCACGGGCGTCGGCCTGGGCTTACCGGTGGCCGGGGCATGGACGTAGGCGATCCGCGAACCGGTCGGCAGGTTCCAGAACCGCACGCCCGCGGGAGGCGCGGCGGTCGGGGCGAGGGACCCGGGCCGGAAGACGGTCAGCGACGCGATCCCGGCCACGGCGGCGGTGAGAGCCGCGCCGAGGAGCAGCGCCGCGCCCCGCCTGCGCCGCACCCCGAGCAGCGCGAACGCCGGAAGCCCGAGCAGGAGCCCGGAGCCGGCGACGACCAGCAGCCCGACGACCGCGAGCAGCGGGATGTCGGCGGTGACGGCCGCGAGGCCGAAGAACCCCGCGACACCGGCGAGCGGGGCCGCCACCGCGGCGGCGAGGAGCAGGAGGGCGCCGGACACCCGGCGCAGCACGGTACGTGACATGCGCGCCACGCTAGAAGCGGGAAACGCGCGGATCGCGGTACCGCAGACCCAATTGCCGGAGCCCGGATCCCCGCGCTTCGGGGGGCTCCACCCCGCCGTCCGGCGGATGCGGGGCGGCCCCGGCGCGCGTCAGCGGATGCCGGGACGGACGAGGCCGCTCTCGTACGCGAAGATCGTCGCCTGCACCCGGTCGCGGACGCCGAGCTTCCCGAGCACGGCCGCGACGTGGTCCTTCACCGTCGCCGCGCTGATGCCCAGCTCGGCGGCCACCTCCACGTTGGTCAGGCCGCGCGCCACCTGGCGGAGCACCTCCGTCTCGCGGGGGGTGAGCGCCGCGAGCCGCTCGGCCTCGGCCGGGCCGGGACCGCCCGCGAAACGGCCGATCAGCCGCCCGGTCACCGCCGGGTCGAGCAGCGCGTCGCCGCGCGCCGCGAGCCGCACGGCGTCGATCACCCGCTCCGGGTCGGCGTCCTTCAGCAGGAACCCCGCCGCGCCCGCGCGCAGGGCGGCGAACACGTACTCGTCGAGGTCGAACGTCGTCAGCACGACCACGCGGGTGCCGGGGACGTCGGCGGTGATCGTGGTCGTCGCGGCGAGGCCCCCGGCACCGGGCATGCGGATGTCCATGAGCGCGACGTCGGGACGTTGCGAGGCGACGAGCGACACGGCCGTCTCGGTGTCGCCCGCCTGCCCGACCACGGTCATGTCGGGCTCCGCGCCGACCATGGCGGCGATCCCCGCGCGGACCACGGCCTGGTCGTCGGCGATAACCACGCGGATCATGCGGTCACCGGCCCGGTCACCGGCCCGGTCATCGTGCCGGGCCCGGCCGGGAGGCCCGCACCGGTCGTCTCGATCAAGGGCGGGACACCTCCGGCAGCCATCCCCGTGCCGCGCCGTCGTCGGCGATCGTCAGCGTACCGCCGCAGGCGTCCGTCAGCGCGCGCAGCCGCCGCTCCGCCGCGGCGCCGCCCGGCGCCCGCCCGGACACGGCGACGCCCCGTCCGGAGAACGCGACCGTGACCGCGTCTCCGCCTGCGAGCAGCTCCCGCGCCACCTGGTAGGCCGCGACCTCGAGGGCGGGCGGCAGCGGCCTGCGCTCCCCGGCGAACCGGACGGCGGCGCCGCGCCTGCCCGCCAGGGCGGCGATGCCGTCGACGGTCGGGGGCGGGTCGCCGCCGTCGTCCCGCGCCCGCAGGTCGGCCAGGAGTTCGCGGAGCGCGGCCAGCCCCGCCTTCGCCTCGGCGAGGACGCCGTCGAGGCGGCCCGCGTCGGCCTCGTCGGCCGCGTTCCGCGTGTGCCGCCGCGCGGTCCGGCGCAGCCCGTCGGCCACCCGCCGCCGCTCGGCGGCGGCCGCTGCCGAGACCTCCCGGTCGAGCCGGGCGCGGTCCCGCGCGGCGGCGGCCTCCCGCCGCCTCCGGCGGGCGGCGGTGTGCGCGCCGAGCGCCCAGACGGCGAAGCAGGGGATCGCGAGCGCCGCCGCGAGGACCGCCCAGGCGGCCACGCGGTTCCCGGTGATGCCGTCGCCACTGGCGAGGACCGCCCCGCCCACCGCCGCGACGGCCAGGGGAGCGGGCCAGGTCCGGCCGCCCGGACGGAAGGCGGCGACCGCGTAGACGAGCGCCAGATCGACCCACCAGTACCAGAGGAACCCGTCGCTGAGGGGCGGGCCCGGCCAGCCGGCAAGGTCGAGCCCCAGCCACACCAGGAGCGTCGCGAGCGCGATGATCAGCGCGCCGCGCGGGGCCCGCCTCCGCCACCAGAACGGGAACGCGCGGGCGGCGAAGAGCAGTGCCAGCGCCGTGCCGACGACGGGTGACGAGAAAGGATCGGGGTCGTCTCCCGGCGGCAGCGCGGCGCCGAGGGACAGCGCGACCGCCAGCACGACCAGCACCGCGTCCAGCGCCGCGGGTCCGCGCCAGCCGCCCGGCCCGTTCAGGAACGCCGCGAGCGGCCGGTCGCCGCGGTGCTCCGGGACGCTCCCCGGCGCGGCGACGAGGGGGAACTCGGCGCGGACCGTCCAGCCGGCGCCGTCCGGGCCCGCCGAGAACGAGCCGCCGAGGGCTCGCGTGGCGGAGCGGAGCCCGGCCAGGCCGTGCCCTGTGCCGAGGCCGGGCGCGGCTGGAGGGCCGCCCATGTCGGTGACCGTGACGGTGAGGCTCGTGGCGGTCCCCTCGACCCGGACGCGGCGGGCGCCCGAGGCGTACCGGACGGCGTTCGTGAGGGCCTCGCGCACCACCCTGTGGGCCGCCCCGACGACGTCCGGCGGCGCGGCGGCGGCCGTGCGCCGGTAGTCGACGGACGGGTGCTCGGCGACCAGCGCGTCGATGTCGTCGAGGGTGACGGTCCCGGCGGCCTCGATGAGGCGGTCCAGCTCCGCCACCGCCTGCCGGGCCGCGCCCGCGGCATGGCGGGTCGCCTCCGCCGCCAGCTCCGGATCGGCGAGCCGGGTCGCCGCCCCGGCCGACACCACGATCCCGGTGAGCCGGTGCGCGGCCACGTCGTGGAGTTCGGCCGTCAGCCGCTCGCGCTCGGCGTCGGCCGCGAACCTCGGCGCGGCGGGCGCCCCGGCCCGGTAGGCGGCGAGCGCCGACCGGCCCGCCCGCCCGCGCCGCCGCGACCTCCCGAGGACCCAGAGCATCGCCGTGCCGCCCGCCGCGAGGAGCCCCGCACCCGCCACCGTCCGCGGGGCCGCGCCCGCGACGGCGACGGCCCCGGCGACGGACAGCGACGTCGCGGCGGCCCCGGCGGCGGCGAGCCCGGCCGTCCGGTGCACGGCGAGCGAGTGCAGCGCGATCACCAGGGCGACCGGCCATCCGACGGCGGCTCCGCCGCCGCACGCGGCGAGGAGCGCCGCCGCCAGCGCGCTGCCGAGGGCCCAGCCGGGCGCGATCCGGCGCGCCGCGAGCGCTCCGGCGGCGAGGCCGGTGCCGAGCGCCGTGACCAGGGCCGTCGCGGCCCCGCCGGGCAGGCCCGGAGAGCCGAGGGCGAGGACCCGCCCGAGGGCGGACGACGCGCCGGGGACCGTCCAGACGAGCGCCTGCGCGACGACGACGGCGGCGGCCGGGAGCAGGTCTCGCGGGCCGGGCGTCGGCGCGGGGGCGGGCTCGGCGACGACAGAGCTCCGCCGTGGCCTCTTCACGTTTCGCACCCTACTTGCGGCGTCGGGCAGCCCGAGCCCCCGGCGGCGGGGCACCGCCTGCGCGGCGGTGCCCCGCGCGGTCAGCCCGTGCCCGCGTCCGCCGTCCCGGCGGAGACACGGGCGGAGGCGCGGACGGACGCGAGGCCGGGCGGCGCGGCGGCCAGCGCCTCCTGGATGGCCGCGACCAGCGCCAGCGCCCCCTCCTCGGTCAGCTCGACCGCGACCCGCGCGGACGGCCCGTCGCCCGGATTGGTGAAGTCGATGTTCACCGTGTGCTCATGGCAGGCGTGGAAGGGATGGTCGACGTAGACGGCGCCGTCGGTCAGCGTGAACCAGCCGTTCGCGCCCTTGGCCGCGCCGTCCAGCGCCACCTTGATCGTCTGATAGGTGCACATGGGGGTGTCTCCTCTCAGGCGCTCAGGTGGCGGCCGTAGAAGGCGAAGATCTTCTCCCAGCCGTCCTTGGCGGCGGCGGGGCGGAACGCGGTCCGCTCGACCGCGAAGAAGGCGTGCCCGGCGCCCGGATAGGTGTGGAACTCGTGCTCCTTGCCGAGCCGGGTCAGCTCCGCGTCGAGCGCCGCGACCTCGTCGGGTGCGGGGTTGCGGTCGTCCTCGCCGAACAGTCCGAGCAGCGGGCACGACAGGTCGGGGGCCTTGGCGACGATCGAGCGGGCGGCGGTCGGGTAGTCGCTCGGCGGGTCGTTGACGACGAACGCGCCGTAGCAGTCGACGGCGGCGTCCAGGGCGAGGGAGCACGCGGCGAGGAACGCCTGCCGTCCGCCCGAGCAGTGCCCGATCACCCCGACCTTGCCGTTGGCGTGGTCGAGCGAGTTCAGGTGGGCGACGGCCCCGGCGACGTCGCCGACGAGCTGGTCGTCGGGGACGCCGCCCTTCGCGCGGGCGGCGGCGGCCTGGTCGTCCGGGCTGACGCCCGCGCCCTCCCGCGAGTACAGGTTCGGGCAGATCGCCGCGTAGCCGTGCGCGGCGAACGTCCGGACGAACTCCTTGGTCCCGGCGTCGTAGCCGGGCATGTGGTGGATCACGACCACGCCGCCGCGCGGGACGTCGCTCAGCGGCCGCGCGAGGTACGCCTCAAGCTGGGCGCCCTCGTGCCCGGCGGTCGTGACGGTTCCGGCCCAAATCGCATCGTTCATGATCCCCGCTCTACCGCGCGGGGCTCAGGCGTTCAACGTTCCCGCGCCGAGAAGTGCGAACAGGAGAAGCCCGACGGCGATCCGGTAGACGACGAACGAGGTGAAGGTGTGCCGCGCGACGAACCGCAGCAGCCAGGCGATCGACGCGTACGCGACGACGAACGACACCACGGTGCCGACGATCAGCGGCGCCGTGCCCGCCCCGGAGCCGAGCGCGCTCGGCAGCTCGTAGATCCCGGCGCCGGTCAGCGCGGGGATGCCGAGGAAGAACGACAGCCGCGTCGCGGCGACCCGGTCGAGGCCGAGCAGCAGCCCGGTCGACATCGTCGCGCCGGACCGGGAGAACCCGGGGAACAGCATCGCGAGGATCTGCGAGCAGCCGATCAGCATCGCGTCGGTGAAGGACGTGTCGTCCTCGCCGCGCTTGTGCTTGCCGTACCGGTCGGCGAGCCACATCACGACGCTGCCGGCGATCAGCGACCCGGCCACCACCCACAGGGACGCGAGCGGGCCGTGGATGAGGCCGTCGGCGGCGACCCCGACGACCACGACCGGAATCGTGGCGAAGATGACCCACCAGCCGAACTTGTAGTCGTGGTGGTAGCGCTCGGACGGGTTGACGATCCCGCGTCCCCACGCCTTCACGATCCGGACGATGTCGGTGAAGAAGTACACCAGCACGGCGGCGATCGCCCCGGACTGGATGACGGCGGTGAAGCCGATGACGGACTCGTCCTTCACCGGGATGTCCATCAGACCCTCGGCGATTTTCAGATGCCCGGTCGAGGAGATCGGGAGGAACTCGGTCAGGCCCTCCACGATCCCCAGGACCACGGCCTGCCCGATGTTGATCACGCTCACGACCCGATTCCCCTCCCGGCCTGCGCCCGCTGCCCGGCGAGCCTACTGCCCACCGGGACGTGCGCGACGCGTCGCCGGGAACATCTTCACAGTTCATTAACCCGGGGCGCGGCGACATCGACGCGGGCACGCGGCGTCCCGGCCGGACGCTCCGTCTCGGCGGCGTCCGCCCGGGTGGCGCGGACCTCGGTGAGGAACACGGCGCGGACCTCGGTGAGGGTCTCGTCGGGCACCTCGTCGGGCAGCGCGTCAGTCGGCCGCGGCCGCCGCCACCTCCCGTCTGACCTGGTCGAACTCGGCGGACATCGCGTCCGCCAGGGCCTTGGCCGCCGACAGCGGCCGGACCATGACGGTGAGGTCGTCGATCAGGCCGGCGTCGTTCGTCCGGATGAAGTCGCAGCCGGTGATGGTGAGGTCGCCGACCTTCGCCTTGAACAGGAGCGCGTGGTCGTGGTCGTCGGGAGCGCCGATCTCGCGGAAGTAGCGGAGGTCGGTGAAGACCCGCAGCACCGCGCGCAGGATCGCCACCGTGATCGGTTTGCCGGGATAGGGCTTGAAGGCCACCGGGCTGGTGAACACGACGTCGTCGGCCAGGAGCGCCTCGATCGCCCGCTGGTCGCCGGCTTCGGCGGCCGCTCGGAAGGGATGCATGCGTACGCCTTGTAGTCAGATCCTTGACTATCCAACACCAAGAATATTGACAGAAGGGACGGCCGCGCGCCACCCACCGGCGGTGCGGCCGTTCCCCGGAGGCGCCTGACGGGTCAGAGGGAATGGATCAGCCCCTGGTAGGCGGCGAACGCCTCGCGGACCGCGTCGGCGCTCGCGCCGATGTCGCGGGCCAGCGCCGACACCCGGGCCGGGCCGTCGTCGGGCGTCGGGCGGTCGAGGTGCGGGCGGCACAGCTCGCGCAGCTCCTGGTCGGTGTCCTCGTGCCGCAGGAAGCCATCGAGGAACTGGTCGGCGCAGGCGAACAGGGCCCGGACGGCGGCGAGCGACTCGGCCTCCAACGCGGTGACGAGGCGTTCGACGACGTCGTCCACGACGCCGGTGAGGGTGTCGGCGAGCCACCGCGTCGTCTCCTCCGCGCTCTGCCCGGCGGGGATCAGCTCCTGCGCGGACGCCGCCGACAGCCCGCGCGGCCCGCCGCCGCCCGGCCGCCGGATCGGGATCCGCGCGCCGACGCTGACGTTGCCCGGCATCCAGAGCGGGAGCGGCACCTCCATCTCGACGTTGATGTCCGCGATCGTGTCCCGACGGGACGCGGCGGCCGGGCCGGGCGGGGACGCGGGCGCCCCTCCGGGCGCGGACGGCGGGTCCTCGACGTCGATGCCCACCACGATCGGCTGGACGATCCGCAGGAAAAGGCTCTGGTCGCCGTATCCGACGCTCAGCTCCGACAGGTCGCGGACGGGCGTCGCCAGCCCCGGCAGCCCCTGCTCGCGGAGCGCCTCGGCGAACGCGCCGAGCGTGTGGTCGGCGGGCGCCGCGCCCTCGGGCAGGTGCGCCCACAGCGCGGTGGAGATCGCCCGCTGCAGCTCGGCGATGGCGGCGGACAGCGAGGAGTCCACGACGCGGCGGAACGTCCCGGCGACGAAGTGCCGGGCGCGGATGAACTCCTCCTCGACGGTCTTGCGGGGCAGCAGGAGGATGTCGTTGCGGACGCGGGCGCGCCACTCGTCGTGCCCGCCGCCGCCGAACCCGTCCGCGAGCCATTCGCGCACCTCGGCGGCGGCGCTCTGGACGGCGGCGTCGAGCTCCGCGCTGCGCCGCCCCTCCCGGATCAGCGCCAGGTAGTGGTCGCGGATCTGGGCGAGGTCCCCGGCGAGCCGCCGCCGGAGGTCCTTGACCAGCTCGGCGAGCCGCTGGCCGTCGCTGACGAGGTGCCCGCGCGCCCGCCGGACGCCCGCGGCGAGCCGTTCGGCGGCCTCGTCGGCGTCCCGGCCGGCCTGCCCGGTCGTCTCCCGCGCGTCCTGGAGGGCGGCGCGGTCCATGGCGGCGAGCTTGTCGGCGAGGTGCGCGAGGACGGGGTGCAGCACCCGCTCCCGCACCTGGTCCCGCTCGATCAGGTCGCCCTTGAGGACGCGGATGCCCTGCGGGCGCACCGCGTCCTCGGCCTCGGCGACGGCCTTGGCGAAGCCGTCGTCGTCCAGGTCGGGCCGGATCCTGTCCCGGTTCAGCAGGACGAACATGAAGTCGCCGAGCGGCACCCCGGCGCGGGCCTCGTGCGCGAGGTCCTGGAGGTCGCTGTCGGCGGCGGCGAACATCACGTTGATCCGGGCCGGCCGCTTCACCTGGATGAGCAGGTCGACGTCGTTGCGCAGGTCGAACAGGAACTGGCGGGCGACGTCGAGGCCCCGCTCCTGCGTGCCGGGCAGGTCGATCAGCGCGAGGTCGCGGACCGGGGTGTTCGGGAACGGGTAGAAGATCCGCACGTCCCGGACGGCGAGGTAGCGGCGCTCGGCGTTCGGCGGCGCCGGGTTCGGCGGGTAGGAGACGTAGGCGGGGACGTCCTGGAGCCCGATCCGCAGCACGTCGCGCGTCCCGAACAGCGGCCGGTAGTGGGGCAGCGCCGTCTGCGCCTCGCGGAGCCGCTTGAGGTGCTCCTGGTTGGACGGCAGGTCCCGGCCGGTCGCGCGGGCCGGTCCGGCGAACTCGTCCCAGGTCGGGTAGCGGAACGCGGCGAACTCGTCCAGCGTGCCCGGGACGGGCAGGCCGAGCGACTCGTGCCGGGGCCGCAGGTACACCTCCCTGAACTCCTCGAACGAGCGCAGGACGACCTCGGCGCGGGGCGACGGCGAGTTGTAGATGCGGCTGCGCGCGGCGGTGGTCGGCAGCAGGTCGTCGGACGTCGGGAGGACGTCCGCGCCGAGGTCGGACAGCCCGGAGATGGTGCGCAGCAGCGTGCTCTTCCCGGCCTGCGTCTGGCCGATCACGCCGATGTTGAGCGTCGGCCGCGCGGCCCGGCTGCGGACGGCGCGCACCCGCTCCGCCGCCTCCGCCAGCCCGGCCTGCACGCGGCGCGCGTTGCCGCCGTCGAGGAACGCGCGCAGGGCGGCGGTCAGCTCCGTGCCGGGCTCGCCGCCGTGCCGCACGCCCGCGGCCTCGACCTGGGCGTGCTCGGCCAGGGCGACGAGCGCGCCGAACCGGTCGGACAGCGCCTGCCACGCCTCGAAGAGCCGTTCGGCCCGGTCGCGCTGGCCGTGCCGCGCGGCGAGCGCCGCCGCGATCTTGGTCTGGATCTCCCGGCCGTCCACTTCCGCCCCTGCCTCCCCGGCCCGCCGCCACGTCTCCGGACGCGCGTCAGCCGTGTTTCCAGATCGTCACGGTGACGTCCAGGATCTTCTTCCGCTCGGCGTCGACGCGGACGAACGCGAGCCGTCCGGACGCCCCGGTCCGCAGGCAGACGCCGAGGCCCGCGACCTTTCCGGTCTTTCCGGCCGGGAGCGCGGCGCCGTTCTCCCGCAGCCGGTCGCCGCATGCCCGCTCGGACGGCGCGGTCGCGGTCGGCAGCGTCGCGGCCACCGTCTTCGGGGCGGCGGTCAGCCTGCCGCCGTCGTAGCGGAGCGCGCCGTTCAGGTCGGCGGGCAGCCCGGCGCCGACCGCCAGGCCGTGTCCGGGCTGGACGGTCGCGGCGCCGGTCAGCGGCACGGTCTTCGGCTCGTCGTCCCCTCCGGAGAGCACGAGCGCCATCAGCGCGACCGTGCCGAGGAGGACCGCGCCGCCCGCCGCGAGCGCCAGCGCCGCGACCGGCGGTCCCGCCGCCGGGGACCGCCCCGGCGGCGCGTGCGCCGGCCCCGGCGGCATGCGCGGCGGCGGACCCGGCGGACCCGGCGGCGCCGGAGCGAACGGCCGCGCCGCCTGACGGGCCGCAGGCGGTGAGAAGGCCGGCGCGTGCCGCGCGTCCGCCGGGACGCGCAGCACGCCGAGGTGGGTCACGGCGTCCCCGCGCGCCCGATCGGCCGAGGGCCAGCCGAGCACGATGGTCACCGGGGCCGTGCCGGCGCCCGCGCCGTCCCACAGGGCCGCCCACCCCTCCGGCGGGACGAACCGGGCGCCGCCCACCGGCCCCGTCGCCCGCCGGACCGGCTCCGGCCACGGCGCCGCCTCCGCCGCGGCCCGCCGTGGACGCCGGAGCGTGCTCGCGGGCGCCGTCCAGACGGGTTCCATCCACCGCGCGTAGACGGCTCCCGCCCACGCGCGGTACTCCCGCTCGAACCGCGCCCACTCCGGCCCAGGCGCCCCGCCGCCCGGCCCGGTCTCCGTCAGCCAGCCGACGAAGCAGTACATCTCCCGGACGCCGTCCGAGCGCATGGTGTTGCTCAGCTCGGACGCCCGGCACGCCACCCCGACGATCCGGTGGACGCCGTTCTGCGCGAAGAGGAAGCGGGCGCCGTCGCGCAGGCCCGCCCCGTCGGCCACCGCCGCCTGGACGACGCCGTCCAGCCAGCCGTGCTGGTCCACGCCCTCGGGGACGACGCGCCACCAGGTGTCCGCGCTGCGCGTCCGCCCGTAGAGGACCGGGGCCCAGTCCGCGGTCACGCGTCCCGCCGCCGGGCCCGGCGGCGGGACCGCGGGCCGCCGGAACGGCTCAGCCACGGCCGACCCCCGCCCACGTCGCGAGCCGCCCGCCGTCGTAGATCATCAGGTGCCTGAGCATCGGGACGAGCGCCTCCGCCTCCGCCGCGCAGTGCCCGCGCCAGTGGCCCGCGCTCGCCTGCTGCTCGTCCAGGGCGCGCAGCGCGCCGATGAGCCGGTCCCGCCGGGCCGCGAGCGACCGCGACCCGCCGGGCGGCAGCGTCCGCAGCTCGCCGTCGACCGCGGCGCGCTCCGCCGCGAGCGCCTTCAGCCGCTCGCCGAGCGAGTCCCGCTCCTGCCGGTAGAAGTGCGCGAGCGTGAACATCACCGGCAGGTGGACGCTGTCCGGCGCGACGCTGTCCGGCCGCACCGCCCCGGACGCGACGCTCTCCAGCGGCCCGACGCTCACCGGGCAGACCGCCGTGCACACCCGCCGCTGGAACGCCACCGGCAGCAGGCTCCGGATCTCGGCGACGAGGTCCTCCAGCCGCCGCGACGCGCCCGGCAGGTTCCACTCGATCAGGTCGGCCTTCGTGATCAGGATCGTGATGGCCGGGAGCGGCCGCCCGGCGGCGGTGCGCCCGGTCAGCGTGTCGGTGAGGACGCTGGACATCCGCTGGAGCAGCGAGTCCCGGGACACCGCCTCCCGCTGGTTCGGCGCGATCGGCTTGCGGAAGTGCTCGCCGTCGACGACGAGGAACACGCCGTGCGCGAGCGACACCTGGCGGAGCATGTCGGCCGCGTCCGGCGACCCGTCGGGGCCGACGAAGCTCGCGAGGGCGCCGCCGCGGAAGTCCGTCCAGTGGAGGTTGGCGAGCCGCTTCATGTCCCGCGAGTAGACGAAGACGTGCTGCCGGGGCGCGGCGCCGGTCTGCTCGGGCGGCCGGCCGGACTCGCCGAGGTCCCGCCAGCCGTCCGAGAGCTCCACGTCGCGGTTGCTGTCCACCTCGTGCAGGGTGCAGGTGTTCACGCCGCGCGACATCGTGGCGTAGAGGGCCAGCAGGTACGTCGACTTGCCGGACCCCGACGCGCCGAGCACCGACGTCATCACCTGATGCAGCATCCGCGTTCGCCCCCATGCTCGCGCCCCGTACGCCCCGTTCGCGTCCCGGCCGCGCGGATTTCCCGGAAGAATTGATCATCTTTTCCGGGCGCCGTCCGAGATGCGTCCTCCGACATTAGGGATAACGGGGTGGGAAACCAATCCCAGACATCTGGGGGGTGCCATAGGATCCCGTTCATGGGACGGCGGCATTCACGGGAAGACCCCCCGCGCCTTGTGCGCGATCTCAAACGCGATTTACTCCCCGATATCGGAGCGCTCGCCGTCGTCGACCGCACCGCCCGCGCATTGCTGGACGCCGTTCCGGCGGACGTGTGGTGCGGCGTGCTCCTCGACCCGTCCACGCTCCTCGACACGGGCGGGCAGCACGAGTCGGGCTTTCCGCAGGAGGTCATGCCGCGGCTGTTCGAGATCGAGCACGGCGAGCAGGACGACGTCGACAACCTGCGGGCGCTCGCGGGCAGGCCGGGGCCGGTGAGCCTGCTCAGCGAGTCCACGCGCGGGCGGCTCGACGACAGCAAGTACTACCGCGACATCCTGCGCCCGCTCGGCCTCGCCGACGAGCTGCGGGTCCTGCTCCGCGACGCCGGCCGCACCTGGGGCCTGCTCGTGTTCTGCCGGGAGGCGGGCTCGCCGCCGTTCGGGGCGGACGACCTCGCCGCGGCCGCCGCGCTGAGCCCGCCGGCGTCGACCGTCCTGCGCCGGTCGCTGCTGCTGTCCGGCATCGACCGGGGCGACGTGCCGGACGCGCCCGGCCTGATCATGCTCGACGGCCGGCTGGCCGTCCGGTCGATGACGCCGACGGCGCGGCTGTGGCTCGACCGGCTGCAGGAGAGCCGTCCCGCGCACGGCGGCTGCCCGTACGTGGTGTCGGCGGTCGCGGCCCGCGCGGGCAACGAGGGCGCGGGGGCCGTCCGGGCGCACGCCCCGGACCGGTCGGGCGGCTGGGTGTCGCTGCAGGCCTGGACGGTGGAGAAGGCCGCCGAGTCGCTCGTCGCGGTGTCGATCGGGCCGCCCGAGCCGCGCGAGCTGACCGCGATCGTCCTCGCCGCCTACGGGCTGACCCGGCGCGAACGCGAGATCACTCAGCAACTGCTGCTGGGACGTTCCAACAAGGAGATCGCCGCGCATTTCGGCCTCTCCCTATATACCGTCCAGGACCATCTCGGCGCCATCTTCGAAAAGGCCGGAGTCGGCAACGGGCGAGAACTGATCGCGGACCTGTTCTTCCGCCATTACCTTCCGGAACTCTCCCGGCCCGCGCCGCCTTTGTCGACGGACGGGCGGCTGCTCCGCCCGCCCGCCCCCGACCCCGCCTGAGCGCGCCCGCGCCGGGTTTGGGCGGCCGCGCCCCGGGTACCCGGCGTTCGTCGGCGGCCGATGATCATGCGCCGCCGCGGACGGGGGGAACGGGCGGGTGGCGTTTCCGGGGGCGTCGCTGGCCGCGACGGCGCTGGTCAAAGGGCTGGTCACCGGGCTGAGCGTGCCGGTCACGGCCGGGGACGCGGCGCTGCGGCTGGCCGCGCGGGGCGCGGCCTCCGCCGTGCGCGCGCCGGTCGTCCAGCGCCCGCGCCGCGCCGTCGGCGTCCTCGCCGACCTCGCCCGGGGCGGCCCCCGGCGGCACGTGTGGGCGCACGGCGGGCGCGCGCACATCCAGGTCAACGGACTCGCCGGGCACGGGACGCGGCACCGCCGCTACGTCCACGCCCTGACCCGCGCCCTGCGCCGCCTGGACGGCGTGGACTGGGCCGAGGTCAACGCCGTCACCGGGAACGTGCTCGTCTCCTACGCGGAGGGCGACGTCGGCGTGGACGCGCTGGTCGCGGCCGTCCAGGCCGTCGAGGACGCGCACGGCGCGACCTCCTTCGACGAGCGCGCGCACTCCCGCCCGCCCGACGACGACCTGGCATGGGCCGCCGCCACGTCCGCCCTCGTCGCGGACTGCGCGGGCGTCGCCGCGGCCGTCGCGGGGCGGCTGGTGGCGCTGCCGCCGGTCCCGAGCCCGGTGCGCGCCGCCGTGTCGGCGGCCGAGGCGCTGCCCCGCGTCCGGACCGCCGTCGAGCGGCGGCTCGGCGTGGTGCGCGCCGACGCCCTGCTCGGCATCGCGAACGCCGTCGCCCAGGGCGGCGGGCAGGGCGTCGCGCCGCTCGCCGCCGACGCCGCGCACCGCGTGCTCCAGCGCTACGAGATCGGCGCGCGCCGCGCCGCGTGGCGGCGCCGCGAGCCGCACCTCGCCCGGCCGGGCGAGCTGCCCGCCGACTGCGGCCCCCGCCCCCGGCGCCCGTGCCCGCTGCCGGACGGCCCCGTCGAGCGGGCGGGGGACCGGACGGCGCTCGGCCAACTGCTCGCCGGCGCGGGCGTCCTCGCCGGGACGCGCGACGCGTCCGCCGCCGCCGAACTGCTGCTGGCGACCGTGCCGAAGGCGGCCCGGCACGGCCGGGAGGCGTTCGCCGCCGTGCTCGGCCACGACCTGGCGGGCCGCGGGACGGTCGTGCTGGACCCGGCCGCGCTGCGCCGCCTCGACCGGGTCACCGCCGTGGTCATCGACTCCGCCGCCCTGTGCGGCGCGGACCTGCGGCTCCTCTCGGCGGTCGCGGTCGGCGGCGCGCTCGACGACGGCGGGGTATGGCGCGCGGCCGGAGCGCTCCTCACCGGGCGCGACCCCGGCGACCTGGCCGGTCCCGGGCCGTGGGAGGGCGGCGGACGCTGGCGGCTGGCCCGGGCGGCGGACGCCCCGTCCGGCGCGCCCGCCGACCCCGAGGGCACGACCCTCGACCTGCTCGACGAGCACGGCGCCCGGCACGGGCGCGTGCGCGTCGGTTGCGCGCTCGACCCGCTGGCGGAGGCGCTGCTGGCGGCGGCGCACCAGGCGGCGGACGTGGTCGTCCTCACCGAGCACGCCAGCACGCGCGAGCTGGTGGCCTGGGGCGACGACTCGCCGGTGGACGCGGCCGAGGCGGCGGGCTCGGTGCGGGCGCTGCAACGCGCCGGGCACGTCGTCCTCGCCGTGTCGTCCGGGCGGGACGGCTCGCTCGGCGCGGCCGACGTCGGCGTCGCCGTGCTGCGCGCGGGCGGCCTCGCCGACTGGTGCGCCGACCTCGCCTGCGGGCCGGGGCTCGGCGAGGCGTGGCGGCTGCTGACGGCGGTCCGCCCGGCGCGGCGGGCCAGCGACCGCGCGGCGAAGCTGTCGATGAGCGCGTCGGCGCTCGGCGCGCTGCTGATCGCGGGCCGCCCGCCCCGCCGCGCCGCCCCGCTCTGGCCGCTCGGCCGGGCCGCCGCGTCGTGGCGGGACGTCCCGCCCGTCCACGCGGCGTCGCTGACCGCGATGGCGGCGAACGCGGTCGCGGCGCGGCGGCTGCGGCGCCGCCCGCTGCCGCCGCCGGTCGTCCGGGACGCCTGGCACGCGCTCACCGCCGAGGAGGCCGTCCGGCGGCTGTCCGCCACGACCGCCGGAGAAGCACGTGGAACAGGACCGCCGCCCTGGGCGCGGCTGCGGGACGTCCCGCTGCTGGACCGGGCGGTGCTCCGCCCGGCGGGCGCGGGCGCGCGGCTCGCCGCCGCCGTCCGGCAGGAGCTGGACGACCCGCTGACGCCCGTCCTCGCGCTCGGCGCGGCGGCGTCCGCCGTGGTCGGCTCCAGCGTGGACGCCCTGCTCGTCACCGGCGTCATGGCGGGCAACGCGCTCATCGGCGGCGCGCAGCGCACGCGCGCGGAGAAGGCGCTCGGCGAGCTGCTGCTGGGCCAGCAGGTCCGCGCCCGGCGGCTGCGCGCGAGCCCGCCGCCGACCGGCGGGTTCGAGCGGCTGAGGGACGCCCCGGCCGACCGGGTGGCGGCCGGGCGGCTGCGTCCCGGCGACGTGATCCTGTTGCGCTCGGAGGACGTCGTCCCCGCCGACGCGCGGCTGCTCTGGGCCGAGTCGCTGGAGCTGGACGAGGCGACCCTCACCGGCGAGTCGGTCCCCGTCGACAAGAGCGTCGAGCCGTCGCCCGGCGCCGACCCGGCCGACCGGCACTGCATGGTCTACGAGGGCACCACGGTCGTCGCGGGCGACGCGGTCGCGCTCGTCGTCGCCACCGCGGAGGCCACCGAGTCAGGCCGCGCCGCCGCCCTCGCGGGGGCGGGGGACGCCTCGTCCAGCATGCAGGCGCGGCTCGCGGAGCTCACCCACCAGGCGCTGCCCGCGACCGTGCTCGGCGGCGCGGCCGTCACCGCGCTCGGCACGCTGCGCGGGCTGCCGCTGCGGCACGCGCTCGGCTCCGGCGTCGCGGTGGCCGTGGCCGCCGTCCCGGAGGGGCTGCCGCTGGTCGCGACGGTGTCGCAGCTCGCGGCGGCGCGGCGGCTGTCCGGGCTCGGCGTGCTCGTCCGCTCCACCCGCGCCCTCGAAGCGCTCGGCCGCGTCGACACGCTGTGCTTCGACAAGACCGGCACCCTCACCGAGGGCAGGCTGCGCCTCGTCCGCGCCGTGGGCCCCGCGCCGTCGGAGGAGCGGTCCCTGCCGCTCACCGGCGCGGAGGGGCGGCGCCTGCTGCGGGTCGCGGCGCGGGCCTGCCCGCCGCCGGAGCGCGGCCGGGCCCCGCACGCCACCGACCGGGCCGTGCTCGACCGCGCCGCCGACCTGCCGGACGACCGCTGGATCCTGGCCGAGGAGCTGCCCTTCGAGGCCACCCGCGGCTACTCCGCCTCCCTCGGCCGGGACGGACGCCGGACCGTCATCGCCGTCAAGGGCGCGCCCGAGGTGCTGCTCGCCCGGTGCGTGCGCGTCCGGCGGTCCGCCCGCCGCGCCGAGCCGTTCACCGCCGACCGGCGGCGCGCCGCCGCCGCGACGGTGCGGCGCCTCGCGGGGGAGGGGCTGCGGGTCCTCGCGGTCGCCGAGCGTCCCGTCGCCGGTCCCGGCGGCCTGGACGGCGGGGTCGCCGACCACGTCCGGGACCTCACGCTGCTCGGCTTCGTCGGCATCGCCGACACCCCGCGCCCGACCGCCGAGGAGGCGGTGCGGCGGCTGCACGGCGCCGGGGTGCGCACCACCATGATCACCGGGGACCATCCGGCGACCGCCGCCGCCGTCGCCGCCGAGCTCGGCATCCCGGACGCCGACCGGGTCGTCACCGGTGCCGAACTCGACGCGATGCCCGCCGCGGAGCGGCTGCGGGCCGTGCAGCGGGCCGGGGTGTTCGCGCGGGTGTCGCCCGCGCAGAAGGTCCGCATCGTGAAGGACCTGCGCAGGTCGGGACGGGTCGTCGCGATGACCGGCGACGGCGTCAACGACGCCGCCGCGATCCGCCGCGCCGACGTCGGCATCGCGGTCGCCGGACGCGGCTCCGGGGCCGCCCGCAGCGCGGCGGACCTCGTCCTCACCGCCCCCGACACCGCCCTCATCCTGGACGCCCTGCGCGAGGGCCGCGCGCTGTGGCACAGCGTCCGCGACGCCGCCGCGATCCTGGTCGGCGGCAACGCGGGAGAGGTCGCCTTCACCGTCCTCGGGACGGCCCTCGGCGGCGACGCGCCGCTCAGCACCCGGCAGCTCCTCGTGGTGAACATGCTCACCGACATGCTCCCGGCGCTCGCCGTCGCGATCACCCCCGCCGGGCGCCCGGCGGGGACCGGCGAGGACGGCGACGCGCCGCTCGGCGGCGCCCCGCTGCGCGGCTTCACCGGCCGGGACATGCGCCGCGCGCTCGCCGTGCGCGGCACCGCCACGGCGGCGGCCGCACTGGCGTCCTGGCTGGCCGGGCGGCTGACCGGGCTCGTCCCGGGCGGCCGCCGCCGGGCGTCCACGATGGGGCTCGCCGCGCTGGTCGGCGCGCAGCTCGGGCAGACGCTCGTCGGCCGGTGGCGCAGCCCGCTCGTCCTCGCGACCTGCGCGGTCTCGGCCGCCGCCCTGTTCGCGCTGGTCGAGACGCCGGGCGTCAGCCAGTTCTTCGGCTGCGTGCCGCTCGGCCCCGGCGCCTGGACGATCGTCACCGCGTCCGCCGCCGCGGCCACCCTCGCCGCCGCCCTCGCGCCCCGCTTCCTCCAGCCGGGCCCGGCGGGGGCGGGCTGACCCGCCCGTCAGCGGTGGCCGTGGCCGCCGCGCGACGGCGTCCGGTCCGCCCACAGCGGGTCTCCGACGCCGCCCGAGCAGGGCGCGCCGCGCTCCGGGGTCTGCGGACCGCGCCGGTACACGTCGACGAAGTCGGCCAGCCGGGAGTCGGACGCGGCGGCGAGGCGGAGCTGCCGTCCCCAGGCGCTCGCCACCACCGGCGCGGGAAGGCCCGGATACGGGCTGAGCAGCAGGTAGCTCTTGCCCCGGACCAGGTCGCGCAGCGTCCGCACCTGACCGGCGGGCAGGTCGGGACGGTAGGTCACCCAGACCGCGCCGTGCTCCAGCGAGTGCACCGCGTTCTCCGCCGGCACCGGCCGGACGTAGACGCCGCAGTTGAGCGGCGACGGGGCGTGCGGCCCGCCCACCGGCGGCGTCTGCGGATAGGCGACCGGGCGGGTCGTGTGCGTCCGGGCCAGCCCGGAGTACCGCTGCACGCCCGGAATGCGGGGCTCGGACGCGAGCGACACGTGCCGGTACGCGACGACGTTCCCCGCGACGACGCTCACGGCCCCGGCGATGATCACCGCGAGCCTGAGCGGGCGGCTGGGCCTAGGCGGGCGCCTCGGCATGGTGCTCCTTCCAGTGCCCGGCCAGCTCCCGGTAGCGGGGGCTGGTCCTGAGCAGCTCGTCGTGGGTGCCCTCGGCGATCCGGCCGCCGTCCACGAGCAGGACGCGGTCCGCGCGGACGGCGCTGCCGATCCGGTGCGCGATCACGATCAGCGTCCCGCCGCGCCGCGCGAACACCGCCTCCGCGGCGCGCTCGGCGGCCGGGTCGAGATGGCAGGCGGCCTCGTCCAGCACCGCGATCGGCGCGCCCGCCAGGTAGGTGCGGGCGAGCGCGACGAGCTGCCGCTCTCCGGCGGACAGGCCCGCGCCGCCGGGCGGGAGCGCGGCGTCCAGCCCGCCGAGCCGGTCGAGGACGGGGCGGAGCCCGAACGCGTCCGCCGCCTCCAGCAGCACCGCGTTGCTCGCGCCGGGGACGAGGTACCCGAGGTTCTCGCGCAGCGTGCCCGCGAACACGTACGCCTCCTGCGGGATCAGCGACACGGTCCGGTGGCGCAGCGCGGGCGGCAGGTCGGCGAGGTCGCGGCCCGCGACGCTCACCCGTCCCCGGTCCGGGGCACGCAGCCCGCACAGCAGCGACGCCAGCGTCGACTTCCCCGACCCGCTCGGGCCGACGACCGCGACGTGCGCGCCGAACGGTATCCGCACGCTCACCCCGTCCAGGACGGGGTCGGCGGACGCCGAGTAGGCGAAGGCCAGGTCGTCGGCCGCGAGCGCGGGACGCGGCCCGAGCGGCGGCGCGGACGGCTCCGGCCCCGCCGCCGCCCGGACGTGCGGGAGCGCCTCGTCCAGCCTGCCGAGCAGCCCGAGCAGCCCGACGAACCAGCCGGTCCCGCCGAGGACGAGGAAGCTCAGCGCCGGTCCGAGGCTGAGCGCGACGTAGAAGGCGGCACCGACGATCTCCCCGCCGGACAGCCGCCCGGTGGCGATGAGCCACGGCGCCAGCGCGAGGAGCAGCAGCAGGGACGCCTCGGCGCCGAGCCCGGTGGTCAGCGACCGCAGCACGCCGATCCGCGCGGCGGCCACGTGCGCGTCGCGGGCCGCGCCGATGTCGCGGGCGAGGTCCCGGCTCACGGCGTCCTCGGCGGCGCAGGCGATGACGTCGCGGCGGGCCCGGAACACCGCCGCGACCTCGTCGGCGAGGGCCTCCTCGACGTCGATGTTCCGCCGCTGCCGCTCGACGGCCCGGCGGAGCAGCGCCCAGTTGGCGGCCAGCGACGCCAGCAGGCACGGCGCGACGATCGCGGCGGCGACGGGCTCCAGCGCGGCGAGCCCGAGTAGCGCGCCGACCGCGACGGACACCGTCATGTGCAGGTTCCGCAGGACGGACGCGAGGAGCTGCCTGATCGTCTCCACCCACTCGGTGGCCTGGAGCGTGTCGCCGCCGGGCGCCGGGGCGTCCCGGTCGAGGGCGCGGTCCAGCCCGGCCGTGACCGCCTCGTCGATCAGCCGGTCGCGGAACGGGTCGACGAACCGGGTGAGCGGCCGGAACAGGGCCGCGCCGAGCACCGCCGACACGAGCCCGACCTCGGCGAGCACACCGAGCCAGAACAGCCCGGTCGCGGGCCGCCGGATCAGGAACCCGTCGTCGAGCGCGTGCGCGATGAGCCGTCCGGACACGGCGGTCGGCGCCGCGAGGAGCACCGACAGGCCCGCCACCGCGAGCAGCTCCCGCCGGTACGGCCGGGCGCGCGCCGCGAGCTGCCGCCACCCGGCGCGGATCACCGCCCGCTGGGAGCCGTCCGCGCGTCCGGTCATCACGGGTCCCCCTGGAAGATGGCGCGGTACTCGGGGTCCCGCCAGTGCTCGGCGTGCGGGCGGAGGGCGCGCAGGCGGCCGCCGTCCAGCCAGGCGACGAGGTCGGCGGCCCCGGCCAGGGCGGGCCGGTGCGCGACGACGAGCGCCGTCCGGCCGCGCCAGGCGTCGCGGACGGCGAGCGCGACCTCCGCCTCCGTCGCGGTGTCGAGGCTGCTGGTGGCGTCGTCCAGGACGAGGACCCGCCCCGGGCGGGCCAGCGCCCGCGCCAGGCCGAGCCGTTGCAGCTCGCCGCCGGAGAGCGGGGCCCGCCCCGGCGGCGTGTCGTATCCGGCGGGCAGCCGCCGGACGAACCCGTCGGCCCGCGCCAGCCGCGCCGCGTCCTCCGCCCGGCCGGGCGCGCCGTCCGGGAGCCCGGCGGTGATCGCTTCGCGGACGGTCGGGCCGAACAGCTCCGGGATCGCGAACGCGTACACGACCTCGCGGCGCAGGGCGGGCGGGTCGGCGTCCCGGACGTCCACGCCGTCCAGCAGGACGCGGCCCGGACCCGGTTCGGCGAGCCTGCCGACCATCGCGACCAGCAGCGACTTCCCGGCGCCCGACCGTCCGACGACCGCGACGTGCCGCCCGGCCGGGACGGTGAACGTCACGCCGTCGAGGACGTCCTCGAAGCGGATCTCGCCGCGCCCGCCGGGCGGCGGCGGGCGCGGCGGGTCGGCGGCCGGGCCGGGCGCGGGCCGGTCGAGCACCTCGCCGAGCCGCCGGACGCCCGCGCCGAGGCGCGCCATGTCCACCAGCTCGTCGGTGTGGTCGAGCAGCCCGAGCGCCAGCCGCGCGTACGCCAGCGCGGCCACCACCTCGCCGAGGTCGAGCCGCCAGGTCAGCAGCCCGAACCCGAGGACGGTCAGCAACACGACCTGCTGGAGCGGGACGATCAGCCCCATCCGCCAGGTCACCTGCCGCTGCGCCGCCCAGCTCGCCCGGCCCGCCGAGCGCAGCTCCGCGAGCGGGACGAGGATCCGCCGCCGCTCCTGGTCGCGGGTGCCGCACGCGCGGATCGTCCGGGCTCCCCGGTGCGCGTCGACGATGCGTCCGGCGAGGTCGCCGCGCGCCGCCTGGTAGCGGCGCTCCGCCCGCGACGCCCGCCGGACGAACACCCGCACGACCCCGAACGCGGCCGCCAGCTCCGCCACGACCAGCGCGGCCAGCCACCACCGGACGGACGCGAGCGCGACCAGCGCGCCGACGCCCGCGCAGCCCCCGAGCGCCACCGAGATGGCGGACGCGAGGAGGTCGCCGGGCGCGACCGCGTCGGTGGAGAAGCGGGTGAGCAGCTCCCCGTCGCCGAACCGCGCGTCGCGCGGGGACATGCGGAGAGCGTGCCGGAGCAGCGCCGTCCGGTGCCGCCGCGTGACGGCCGCGGACAGCGCCGCCGCGCCCTGGTCGGCCGCCGCCGTCGCCGCGAGCCCGCCCAGCAGGACGGCCGCGAGGACGGCCAGCGGCGCCGCGACCGGGGCCCGGCCGGGCAGCGCCCCGACCACGGCGGCGAGCGCGGCGGGCGCGGCGAGCCGGCACCCGACGGCCGTCCCGCCCGCGACGGCGACCAGGGCGGCGAGCCCGGGGTCGCCGCGGGTCAGGTCGCGGCGGACGACGGCTGCGACGGTCACGGTTCGCCCTTTCTGTCTGAGGAGTGCGCCCGGGGCGGGCTGTCTGAGGGGTGCGCCCGGGGCGGGCGTGCGGCCCGCCCCGGGCGCGGTCATGGATCAGTGGAGCCCCGTGCTGGTGCGCGGGCCGATCGTCTTACCGGGGCTGCAGGTGGCGCCGCAGCTCTGGGTGCCACAGGTGTAGGTGCAGCACGCCAGGTCCGCCTCCCCGTGGAGCAGGCTCGGCTGCTCCTCGGGCAGGGACTGAAGGTCCTCGATGCTCATCGACATTCGTTTCACCTCCTCTCGGATCTCAGGAAGTCGCGGACGGCGGCCGTCGCCCGGCCGGCCTCCCCGCCGGACAGCGGGTCGTGCCCGCCGTCCGCGACCTCGACGTACGTCACGTCCGTCCCCGGGCGGCGCCCGAGGGCGAGGAACCTCGCGTACAGGGCCCGGCTCTCCCGGACCGGGACCACCTCGTCCAGCGCGCCGTGGACGAGCAGGACCGGCGCCGTGATCCGGCCCGCGAGCGCCGGGACGTCCCGGGGCCCGAGCGGGCCGGCGGGCACGCGCAGCCCGTCCAGGCGGCGGACGAGGTCGCGGACCGGGCCGGGACCCGCGGCGTGCAGCGCGGCGGCCGACCGGAACGGCGCGAGCGCGACGCACCCGCTCACCCGGCCCGGGGCCGCGCAGGCGGCGAGCAGCGCGAGGAACGCGCCGTAGCTGTGCCCGAGCACGGCCGGCGGGGCCGCGTCGCCGCGCCGTTCGCGCAGGTCGCCGAGGACGGCGGTGACGTCGTCCAGGTCGGGCCCGCCCCACCCGCCGCGGATCGGCCGGACGTGCTCGGCGCCGTAGCCGGTGCTGCCGCGCTGGTTCACCGCCAGCACGCCGGCGCCGTCGGCGGCGAGCGCGGAGAGCAGGGGGTGGAACTCGTACCGCCAGGCCGACAGCGGCCCGCCGTGCAGCGCGACGACGAGGGTCGGCGCGTGGAGCCAGCCGTCCCCGCCGTACGCGATCGCCTCTAGGGGACCCCCCGCCCCCTCGACCGTCACCACGCGGGCGGGGCCGGCGCCCGGCACGGGGACGGGCGAGGGCGGCGGGTGGCCGGGACGCAGCCGGAGCATCGCGGTGGGCGCGGTCGGCGCCGACCACGGGGTGACGATGCCCTCGTCCGTCCAGGCGGCGGGCCCGCGCTGCGCGCCCGGCGGCGTCGGCAGCGGCTCCCGGACGCGGTCCGCGATGTCGTAGACCGCCAGCTCGGAATGGACGCCGCGCTGCTCGTGCGTGAGCAGCCGCCGCCCGTCCGGGTCCAGGGCCAGCGGCCGGAGCCCGCGGTCGGACGACGTCTCGGCGGGGAACCAGAACGCCTCGTCCGCGCCGAGGCGGGCGAACCCGATCCGGTCCGCGCCGCCCGCGTCCGTCCGGACGACCAGCGCCGTGGACGCGGGCGAGTACAGCTCGGCCCGGTCGATCGTGTTCGGGCCGACGTCCAGCAGGGGGCGTGTCCGCCCCGTGGCGAGGTCGGCAACGACGGTCGCGGCGCCGCCGGAGCGGAACAGGGTGAGCGCCAGCCGCCGGGTGCCGAGCCACACGCCGTCCTCGGTGCGGCCGGGCAGCTCGCCCGGACATCGGACGAGCCGGTCCGCCGCCGTCAGCCGGTACAGCCTGGTCGTCCGCTCGTCGTAGGCGGCCAGCACGCAGCGGGTGCCCGGGTCGCCGGGCGGCGCGGGCAGCAGCCGGACCGACGGCTCGGCCGTCCGCGCCACCGTCGTCGCCGAGTCCGGGCCGACGAGCCGGAGCCGCCGGGTGCCGTCGCCGCAGCGCACCAGGACGCGCCCGCCGGGAAGGGGGAGGAGCTGGTCGGTCACGGCGGCGGACGCCCCGGTGGGCGTGACCGACCAGCCGTCCTCGTGTCGCCGCCAGATCTCGACCTGGGGCGCGGACTCGTCGTCGTAGCGGCACAGGGCGGCGGCCCATCCGCCGTCCGGGGTGAGGCGGAGGTTGTGCCGGGGCCGGGTCCAGACGTCGGCGCGCGGCGCGGTCATGCCACGTCCTCCGGCCCGGTCTGGACGCCGCCGGAGCCGGCGGGACGCGCTTCGAGGTGGAACAGGCGCGGGCCGCCGAAGCGGAGGCGCTGCAGGAAGGCGAGGTGCCCGAAGAGGCCGACGCCGTAGCCGCCGGTGACGGCGCGGCCGGTCTCGTCGGGCAGCACCGCGCGGCCGTCCCGGTCCAGGCGGCGCGCCCACAGCAGCGCCGCGAGCACCTCGGCCTTGTGCCGCCCGGTGCCCTCGACCTCGGCGAGGTCGAGCAGGAAGTCGCCGTTCCCGGCCAGCCCGTGGCAGTACGACGCGCCGCTCCGCCGCCGGGACCGCAGGACCGCCCGCCCCGCCGCCACCGCCGCGTCCAGGTACCGCGGATCACCCGTGTGGACGTGGAGGCGGCACAGGAAGCCGCCCACGCCCGAGGAGCCGTTGCACCAGTGGGCGAACGGGCGGGACGTCCCGACCCGGTCCGGCCAGTAGGCCGCGTCGCCGATCGGGATCGCCGCGCCGAGCAGGGTCTCGCCGCAGCGCAGGGCCGTCCCCAGCAGCTCGTCGCGGCCGGTGGCGCGCCCGGCGGCCAGCAGGAACGCGCCGATCCCGGCGACGCCGTGCGCGTAGCCGTACGAGCGGTACCCGGCGAGCTCGGAGTCGAACGACTCGGGGGTGCGCCACGAGACGGCGTCTCCGGTGTGCTCCGCGGTCTCCAGGAGGTGGTCGGCGCATCGGCCCGCCGCGGCGAGCAGCAGGCGGTCGCCGGTCTCCCGCGCCAGATGGAGCAGGCAGGAGCCGAGCCCCGCCAGGCCGTGCGTCACGTCCGGCACCGGCCAGGCGGTCGGCAGCCCGGACGCCAGTTCGAGGCCGAGCGCCGACAGGTCGGGACGGTCCAGGGCGCGCCCGGCGTCGAACAGCGCCCAGGCCGTGCCCGCGAAGCCGAAGTGCAGGCCCGGCAGCCGGTGCTCGGCGGCGCCGAGGTGCCGGGTGACGCGGGGCACGACCGCGTCGAGGAGCCGGGCGACGTGCCCGCCCGCGTCGCCGTCGAGGCCGAGTTCGGCGAACCGCGCCAGCACGGCCAGCCCTCCGGCGAGGCCGTGCTGGACGGTACAGGGTTCCGCCTCCGTCCCGAACCCGGTCTCCGGCCACGGCCGCTCGTCGGGGTCGGCGGGCAGGTTCGCCGCGAGATGCCCCAGCATGCCGCTGACCAGCGAACCCCAGGCGTCGTAGTCGAAACCGCCGATGGCCTCGCGCTCGGTCACGGGGCGGACGAGCGGGACGGCGCCGGACGCCATCCGCAGCACGCGCGTCAGCGGGATGCGGGTCACGGGCGCCGACCGCATCAGGCCGGTGACGATGTCGTGCGTGACCGGGTCGATGTCCGGCGGCCCCAGCGGCGGTGTCAGCAGGTGGACGATCCGGTCCTCCAGCGGATGCCCCTCCGGCCGGTCGTCGGCGAGGGACGGATCGGTCTGCGTCGCGAGGAAGAGGGCCAGGGCGCCGAGGCTGAACAGGTCGGCGGAGAAGTCGGGGGCCGCGCCGTCCCGCTGCTCGGGGGCGCTGAAACCCGGCGTCCCGCCGCCGATGCCGAACACGTCCCACCGCCCGGTGGAAGGCCCCTTCCCCTCGGCGAGCACCGCGGCGAGCTCAAGGTCGATGAGGCGGAGCCGTCCGTCGTCGGTGATCAGGACGTTGTTCGGCGACAGGTCGCGGACCACGACTCCGGCGCCGTGCACGGCCTGCAGCGTCCGCGCCAGCTGCGAGACCAGGTCGCGGACGAGCGGCCCCGGCGGCCACGCCGAGCCCTTTTCCAGGGCGGTGGCGACCTTGTCGTACAGGGTCTCGCCCGCGATCAGCTCCTCGACCAGGAAGCGGTGGCCGTCCTGCGTGAACTCGTCGACGACGGACGGGACGACGCCGAGCCCCGCGAGGTGCCGCAGCACCCGCGCCTCGTGCCGCAGGAAGTCGCCCGCGTGCCGGCCCAGCGCGTCGCTCGCCACGTGCGGCCGGGCCTCCTTGACGATCACCTCGGCGCCGGTGCGCCGGTCCAGGGCGCGGTACACGCCGCCCTTGTTGGCGTGCCGGATCGCGGACGCCACCTGGTACCCCTCCCTGAGCAGCACCGGACCGCCGCCGCCGTTCCGCGAGGGCCGCGCGGCGCCGAACGGGGGGTCCGTCCAGGGCGGCGGGCGGAAGACGCCTTCGCGCTCGTCCTCGACCAGGCCGCCGTCCGGGGTGACCAGGCAGTTCCGGTACCTCCCGTCGTTGGACAGGGCCCGCACCCCGTCGAACCCGCCGTAGCGGGCGTGGACCAGGCTGCCCTTCCGGAACGGGACGTCGGAGAGCACGGCCGGTCCGTCGAGGCCGAGGGTGACCTCGTGCAGCCGCTCCGCCAGCTCGCCCAGCACGCCGTCGTCGGCCGGGTAGACGGTGATGAACTTTCCGGAGTTGCCGCGCGGCGTCCGGAAGTCGTTCAGGTCGCGCAGATTCTCCAGCGTGCCCGCGAATTTGAACGGGGACCCGGACGCGACGATCGGCGGCAGGCACACGCGCAGCACTTCGGCCGCGGACACGATCGTCGCGGAGACGTGGAGTTTCCACCCCTGAATTCGGCGGGCCTGGGACGCGGGCCTCACATGGGTCCAGAATTCGCCCGGCTCGATCGACCACCCGTTCAGTCTGAGCCGGTCGAACTCGGCGCTCACCAGCGCCGCGGGCTCGCGCGGCGCGCCGTCCTCCGGCTCTGCGCCGAAAGCCGGAACATCCCGATCGATGAGAAACCCCGTCATTGTCAGATCCCCGTTCCAGAAAGCCGGATCCCGCCCCCGGCGGCATCCACACCGGAACCATAGGGCGCTGCGAACGCAATTGTCTTGAGTAGTCGCCGTGAGTACTTTGACTACTCAATTCCGTCGCGTGAATTACTCGGCGTAATGGCGTGCACCGCACTGCGTGGCCGCCCGCCCGCCGGTCGCGGCGCGCCCATCCGGCGTCCGCTCCGGAACGAATACCTCCATGGAAGGCCACATCAAGGGGAAATACGGGGAGGCGCGGTGCGAATGGACTGTCCAATAAGCGGGCGGGCGGACGAGATCGTCGCCGCCGAGTCCGCGCTGGCGGCCGGCGGCGTGGTCCTGGTGGGCCCGGCGGGGGTCGGCCGCACGCGGACGGCGCGCGAGATCCTGGCGCGGGCCCGCCGCGCGGGACGGGAGACCGAATGGCTCGCGGCCACCAGGGAATGCGCGTCGATCCCGTTCGGGGCGATACTCCCGCTGCTCGACCCCGGCGACGGACCGGGCGCCGCGCCCGGCGGCGACCCGCTCGTCCTGCTGTCCGGCGCGGTCCGGCGGACGGCGGCGCGGGCGCGGCGAAGCCCGCTGGTCGTCGGCATCGACGACGCCCACCTGCTGGACGACGGATCGGCCGGGGTGGTGCACCACCTGGCCGTCCGCGGTCTCGTGTCCGTGGTCGCCACGGTCCGCGACGGCGAGAGGGCGCCCGACGGAATCGTCGCCCTGTGGAAGGACGGCCTCGCCACGCGCGTGCGCCTGAACCCGCTCGGACCGGCCGCGATGACGGACATCCTGACCCACGTCCTCGGCCCGTACATCGCGGAGGCGCACCGGAGGGAGATCGCGCGAATGGTCGACGGGAATCCGCAGATGCTGGCGGAACTGCTCATCGGCGCGCACGAGACCGTCACGCGGGTGCGGGCCGGCGCCGCCTGGCTCTCGGAGAGCCGCGACGACGCGGAGGGCCCCGCGCGCATCGCGCCCGAGAACGCCGAGGCGCTTTCGGAGCTGTCGCGGCGCGAACGGGAGATCGTGCTGCTGGCCGCCGGGGGAGCGGCCAGCAAGGACATCGCCGGGCTGCTGTCCCTGTCGGTCCGGACGGTCGACAACCACCTGGGACGCGCCTACGCCAAGCTCGGCGTCTCCGGCCGCGCCGAACTCGCCGTGATCGTCGCGCCGCGCGACCACGCCGTCCGCACCTAGCGCGACCACGCCCCTCCGCGCCTGGCGGCGGCCCGGGCGGCTGCGCCGTCCGTCAACAAGCTTGCGGCGAAACACAAGCGGGCGTATCACCGCGAACCGGTACATTCACCTCGGTGCCGTCCGGCTGAGGGACGGGCCCGGCCGTCGCGGACGCGACGTCCTCGCGCAGGGGAGGATTCCAGTTGGCGACCAGCCCGTTCAGCGGCTCCGCACACCCATGGCGCCGCGGGTGAGCGCGCCGGGCGCGACCGGCCGCGTCGTGACCGTCACCGGCGAGGTCGACCCCGCCGCCCTCGGGCTCACCGCCACGTCCGTCCACCTGGTCAGCGACCTGAACGACGACGGCGACGCCGACGACGCGAAGGTGACCATGGAGGCCCTCGGCGCGCTCGCGCTCGGCCTCCGCAACCGGGACGACCTCCGCCTGACGGAGGAGATCGTCCGTCCCGAGCTGGCCGACTTCGCTGCGCTGGGCGGCGGGGCCGTGGTCGAGGCGACCGGGTTCGACCTCGCGGGCCGCGCCCCCGCGCTGGCCCGCCTCGCGCGGGCGAGCGGGGTTACCGTCGTCATGGGCTGCGGCGGACGCTCCCCGGCCCGCACGCCCGAGCTCGCCGGGACGTCCGCCGAGGGCATCGCCGAGGGGATCGTCCGCGACCTCCGTGACGGCGTGGACGGCGTCCGCGCGGGCCTGATCGGCGGGATCGACCCGCTGGACCTCGACCGTCCCGAGGACCGCGCCCTGGCCGCGGGCGTGGCCGCCGCCGCCCGCGAGACCGGCGCGCCCGTGCTCGTCGACCGCGCCGCGACCACGGCCGCCACGCACGAGCTCCTCGACCTGCTCTCCGCCGGGGGAGCCGACCTCGGCGGCGTCGCCGTCGGGGACTGCGACGGCCTCGCGGCCGACGCCGATGCCCTCGCCGGGCTCGCCGCCCGCGGCGTGTTCCTCCAGTTCGACGGGCTCGGCAGGCTCCCGACCGTGTACCGCGAGACCGACGACCAGGACGTCGCCGCCGCCGTCATGGACCTCGCCGGACGCGGTCACGCCGAGCGGGTGCTGCTGTCCCCGCGCGTCGCCCGGAAGATCGACCTGAAGTCCTACGGCGGCGGCGGATACGGGTTCGTCGCCGAGCAGTTCCTCCCGTTCCTGCGCTACCTCGGCGCGGACGACGCCCTGCTCGGCGCGCTCACGACGGAGAATCCACGCCGCTGGCTGACCATCACGGGGGACGACCGATGACCCTGCCGCCGACCATCCCCGACCTCGCCGGGAAGGCGCTCACGGTCACCGGGCCGGTCGACCCGTCGACGCTCGGCCCGGCGCTCATGCACGAGCACCTCTTCCTCGACCTGCGCCGCCCGCCGAACGCGCTGCGCCCGGGGGAGGGCGAGCCGCGGGCGCTGGAGCCGCTCGGCATCGCCACCCTGGCCCGCACCCGGCACGGCGCGGTCAACGCCGAGAACGACGTCCTCGCCGACTTCGAGGAGATGCTCGCCGAGGTGCAGGAGTTCCAGCGCGCCGGCGGCGGGACGGTCGTCGAGGTCACGAGCCTCGGCATCGGCCGCGACCCGCGCTCGCTGCTGCGGATCGCGCGGGCCAGCGGGCTCAACGTCGTGATGGGCGCGGGCTGGTACACGCCGACCTTCCACCCGCCCGGCATGGCCGAGCGCACCGTGGACGACCTCGCCGAGGGGATCGTCCGCGACATCGTGGAGGGCGCGGACGGCACCGGCGTCCGCGCCGGGATCATCGGCGAGGTCGGCGCGGAGACCGACCCGCTGACGCCCGCCGAGCTGACCAGCGTCCGGGCGTCCGGGCGGGCGAGCCGCGTCACCGGCGCCCCTGTCACGTTCCACGTCGGCGGGGTCGGCGAGGAGAAGTTCAAGGTCCTGGACATCATGGACGAGGAGGGCGTCGACCCGTCCAACGTCGTCGTCGGCCACGCCGGGACGATGGCCGTCGACCTGCCCTACGCGCGGCGGGTCCTCGAGCGGGGCGTCTTCATCGAGTTCGACTTCCTGGCGTCACCGGGCAGCCCGTGGGGGCATCTCGTGCTCCTCGGCGACCACAAGGTCGCCCGCGGGATCGCGAACCTGGTCGAGGAGGGGTACGCGAGCCAGATCCTGCTCGGCCACGACGTCTGCCAGAAGATCCAGCTCAAGCGGTACGGCGGGCAGGGCTACAGCTACATCCCCGACCACTTCCTGCCCGCGCTGCGCCGCCTCGGGGTCCCCGACGAGGCCCTCCACATGATCATGGTGGAGAACCCGGCCCGCGCGCTGACCTTCGCCGCCCCGTCCCCCTGAGGGCCAGCGCCGGCGGTCAGAGGTCGTTGCCCGCGTAGGAGAGGTTGAAGCTCTTGTTGACCAGGGGGAAGTCGGGGACGATCGCGCCGCTCAGGGCGAGCGGCAGGGCGGGCCAGTTGAAGAACGACGGGTCGACGATCTTCGCGCGGGTCAGGGTGCCGTCGGGGGCGAGCTCGACGCGGTGGACGATCGTGCCGCGCCACCCCTCGACGACGCCGACGCCCGACGCCGGGCGGCCGGACGGGGCGGGCGGCGGGTCGAGCGGCGGCCAGTAGGTGGCCGAGCCCGGGTTCGTCCCGTAGGTCAGGTCGTTGACGATCGCGATCGACGCGCCGATCTCGCGGGCCCGGATCTGGAAGCGGGCCAGCACGTCGCCGGTCCCGGCGGTCGGGACGGTCAGCGCCGGGCGCAGGTCGGTGAAGGGGTGGTCGCGGCGGGCGTCGGCGTCGATGCCGGAGGCGCGCGCGACGTAGCCGAGGGCGCCGAGGTCGCGGGCGGCCCGCGCGGTGAGCGGCGCGGTGCCGGTGAAGCGGTCCGCGACCACGGTGTGGCCGAGCGCCAGCGCGACGATCTCCGCGACGTCCGCCTCGATGGACCGCAGCACGTCCGGGCCGGGGATCGTGCGCAGGACGGCCCCGCCGAGATGGACGCCGCCGCGCAGCAGCCGGTGCCCGGTGACCTGCGCGTTGAGCCGGAGCAACTGCTCGCGGACGCGTCCGAACTGGGCGTTGAGGATCGAGTGCCCGACGTCGTTGCACAGCGCGCCGAGGTCGGTCACGTGGTTGTAGAGCCGTTCGAGCTCCAGCAGGATCGCCCGCGCCCGCTGCGCGCCGGGCGCGACCTCCGCGCCCGCCGCCTCCTCGACGGCGAGGCAGAACGCGAGGGTGTGGCCGACGGTGGTGTCGCCGCTGACGCGCTCGGCGAGCGGGACGGCGTCGGCTGGCAGCCGCCCCTGGAACAGCTTCTCGACGCCCCGGTGCACGAACCACAGCCGGGCCTTCAGCTTGAGGATGCTCTCCCCGACGACGGAGAAGCGGAAATGGCCGGGCTCGATCATCCCGGCGTGCACGGGCCCGACCGGGATCTCGTAGACGCCCGGCCCCTCGACCTGCACGAACGGGTAGGGGCCCGCGGGGTCGCCGAACTCGGGCGGCGGTCCGGCGTCGGCGCGCATCGGGTACCAGCCGCGGGGCCAGTGGTGGTGGCGGACGAGCCGCCGCGGCAGCGGGTGCCCCTCCGGGACGATGCCGTACAGGTCGTGCATCTCGCGCTCGAACCGTCCCGCCGGGAAGCTGATGCCGGCCAGGCTGGGCAGCACCGGGTCGGCCGGGTCGACGGCGACGTGCAGCTCGGTCCGCCGGTCGGTCCGGGGGTGGGTGAACAGGTATACGACGCGCAGGGCGTCCGGGTCGTGGTGGGCGGCGACGAGGGCGAGGCGGGAGCCGCCGTCCAGCAGCGCGGCGGCCCGCCTGGGCAGCGCGCCCGCGTTGACCTCGACGCTCGTCCGCTCGGGCGGGGCCATCAGTGCGCTCCGAGGACGGTGGCCGCGTGGTCGAGGAGGGTGCGCAGCGGTCCGAGCCCGATGCCGATCGCGGCGCAGCCGAGCAGCCCGAGGACGAGCGCCGCCGCGTCCGCCCGGGGGAGCCGGACGGGGAGCGCGGCGGCGCCGGGCGCGTCCGGCGGCGCGCCGAGCAGCATCCGGCCGGTGCGCGCGGCGAGCGCGCCCATCACGAGCAGCAGCAGGACGAGCGCGATCCCGGCCGCCCAGCCGAGCCCGGCGGCGAACCCGGCGCGGAGGACGCCGAGCTCGCTGGCGAACGGGCCGAACGGCGGGAAGCCGAGCAGCGCGAGCACCGCCGCGCCGAACCCGCCCGCGACCAGCGGGGCGCGTGCGGCGAGGCCGCGCACGGCGTCGATCCGGCTGCCCCCGGCGATCCGGCCGATGTGCCCGGACGCCAGGAACGCGACCGACTTGGCGAGCCCGTGCCCGAGGATGTGCAGCAGCACCGCAAGGACGGCGAGCCGCGTCCCGATCGCCGCGCCGACCGCGAGCAGGCCCATGTGCTCGATGCTGGAGTAGGCGAGCATCCGCTTGTAGTCGCGCTGCGCGAGCAGCAGCGCGGCGGCGACCGCGAGCGAGGCCAGCCCGACGGTGAGCAGCAGCGTCCGGGCGGGCCCGGCGCCGAGCGCGGCGTCGGCGATCACCTTGACCCGCAGGACGGCGTAGAACGCGACCGACAGCAGCACGCCCGACATCAGCGCCGACACCGGGGCCGGGGCCTGGCTGTGCGCGTCCGGCAGCCAGGCGTGCAGCGGGGCGAGGCCCGCCTTCGCGCCGAAGCCGAGGATCAGCAGCGCGACGGCGATCCGCGTCACGCCCGCGTCGAGCTGCCCGGCGTGCGCGGTGAGCCGCGTCCAGTCCAGCGACCCGGACGACGGGACGTGGGCGTGCCGCGCCGCGAAGTGCAGCAGCACGATGCCGAGGAGCGCCAGCGCGATGCCGGTCGAGCAGATCACCACGTACTTCCAGGCCGCCTCGGTGGCGTTGCGGGTGCGGCGGTGCCCGACGAGGAACGCGGTCAGGATCGTCGTCGCCTCGATCGCCACCCACAGGACGCCGAGGCTGGCGGCCAGCACGGCGAGCGCCATCGCGGCGACGAACCCCTGGGTGAGGACGCCGTAGCGGCGCGCGTCCCGCGCGGCGGTGCGCTCCGCGTCGAGGTATCCGGGTGCGGCGAGCGTCGCGGGCACCGCCACCGCGCCGATCACGATCAGCATGTACGCGCTGAGGGCGTCCGCGCGGAGCAGCCCGCCGAGGCCGGTGCGGGGCGCGTCCACGGCGTGGACGGCGAGGGCGATCGCGGCGGCGAGCAGCGCGACGGCGGCGACGGCGCCCAGCCAGGCCGTGCCGCGCCGCCATCCGAAGGCCGCGTACGCGCCCGCCGCGAGCGCGGGCGCGGCGACGGGGGCGGTCAACAGGAGGGTCATCAGTCCCGCAGCTCCCGCAGGTCGTCGAGGTCGGTGCCGCCGAACGCGGCCCGCATCCGGGCGGTCAGCACCTGGAGCACGAGCACGGCCAGCAGGACGTCCAGGGACACGCCCAGCTCGACGATCAGCGGCACCCCCGAGGTGGTGAGGAACGCGACGGCCGTGATGCCGTTGTCGACCAGCAGGAACCCGACGACCTGGGAGAGGGCGCGCCGCCGCGTCACGAGGACGAAGAGCCCGATCAGCACCACGGTCAGCGCGACGGGCACGGCCCGCACGGCGGGCGCCGGGTCGAGCGCCACCACCGGACGGGTCACGGCGTACGCCAGCAGGGCCAGCAGCGCCGCGGCCACCAGGGACGCGGCCACGTTGACCCGCGGGTCGGTCTCGCGGTCCGCGCCGCCCGCCGTCATCGCGCGCCGCAGCAGCCAGGGCAGCGCGACCGCGCGCAGCAGCCCGATCCCCGCCGCGAGGGCGATGACCCCGGGGTCGCCGGCGTCCACGCCGAGCACGGCGACGAGGCAGCCGAGCGCCACGCCCTGGGCGGCGAACAGCCGGACGATCGCGGCCAGGTCGCGCCGCCACAGCACCAGCACCCCGGCCAGCAGGAACGCGCCGCAGGCCAGGTCGAGGAGCCGCACGTACAGGACGTGGTTCACGGCGCCACCAGGAAGTAGGACGCGGCGACCGCGAGCAGCGCGAGCACGAACGACCCGGCGAGCAGCTCGGGCACCCGGAACATGCGCAGCTTGGCCATGAACACCTCGCCGGCGGCGAGCGCGCCGCCGAGCACCGCGACCTTGGCGGCGAAGGCGATGAGCGCGACCGGCAGCATCGCCGGGGACGCCCCGGCGATGCCCCAGGGCGCGAACAGGTTGGCGACGAGGCCGAGCAGGATCGTCAGCCGCATCGCCGACGCCCACTCCACCAGCGCGAGGTCCGGCCCGGCGTACTCCAGCACCATCGCCTCGTGGATCATCGTCAGTTCCAGGTGCGTGGACGGGTTGTCCACCGGGATCCGCCCGGTCTCCGCGATCGCCACCACCGCCAGCGCGACCGCGGCCAGCACGCTCGCCGGGGACGCCACCCGCTGCGGCTCGTGCAGCGTCGAGGTGACGATCGCGCCGAGGTTGGTGGAGCCGACCGGCACCGACAGCGCGAAGATCGACACGAGGATGGTCGGCTCCACCAGCGCCATCACCGTCATCTCGCGGCTCGCGCCCATGCCGCCGAAGGCCGTGCCGGTGTCCAGCCCGGCCAGCGCCAGCGCGACCGTGCCGAGCGCGAGCAGGGCGGCCACGGCGAACAGGTCGGCGGCCCCGTCCAGCGGCGACGCCGTGGTCGCGACCGGGATCACGGCGGCGATCACCAGGGCCGTGCCCGCCAGCACCAGCGGCGCGATCCGGAAGATCGGACCGGTGCCGTCGGGTGAGATCGCCTCCTTGCGGACGAGTTTCCGCAGGTCCCGCCACGGTTGCAGGACGCCCGCACCGGCGCGTCCCTCCAGCCGGGCCCGTACCTGCCGCATCACCCCGACCAGCACCGGCGCCCCGGCGGCCACCAGCGCCACCTGGGCCGCCGCGCCGACCGCGCCCGCCGCGCTCACCGCGCTCACCGCAGCACCGCCAGGACGACGAGCACACCGGTGAAGGCGTAGAACCCGTACCCGACGTAGCGGTGCACGCTGCCGTTCGCCAGCGGCCGGGCGGCCTGCCCGGTCCACGCCACCGCCGCCAGCACCGGGCGGTACAGCCGGTGCTCGATCCGGTCGCCGACCCTGGCCCGGTAGGTCACGCTGTCCACCAGGTACGCCGACTCGGTGACCGGTGTGACGTCGAGGTCGGTCTCCGGGGCGAGGACGTCGTCGAACACCCGCTGCAGCGGCTCGGCGAACGAGGTCGCGGTGTACTCCATCCGGGACGACATCGGACCGGCCCCGCAGTCCCACAGCCGCGCCCTGCGCCGGGCCCGGCGGGACGCGGCGGCGCGCAGCAGCGCGGCCGGCCCGACCACGGCGACCAGCAGCGCGACCGCGATCACGAGCGGGGACATGGTGCTCGGCAGGCCCGCGGGCCGCAGCGTCGCCTGGGCGGACACCGCGTCCGGGCCCGGAGCCGCGACGGCGATCGCGCGGGACAGGCCCGACGCCGCCCACCCGGGCGCCAGCGCGAGCGCGACGCAGCAGACGGCCGCCGCCGCCATTCCCGCGAGCATCGTCGCGGGACTCTCGTGCGCCCGCTCGGCGGCGGGCGTGCGCGGACGGGCCAGGAACCCGACGCCGAACGCCTTGACGAACGTGGCGACGGCCAGTCCCGCCGACAGCGCGACGACCGCCACGGCCAGCGGCATCGTGACGGCGGTGACCGTCCCGCCGGACGGCAGCGCGTGGATCAGGCTCTGCACCAGCAGCCATTCGCTCACGAACCCGTTGCCGAGCGGCAGCGCCGACGCCATCAGCGCCCCGACGCCGAACAGCGCGGTCGTGGCGGGCATCGGCGACCGCAGGCCGCCGAGGGCGTCCAGGTCGCGGGTGCCGGTCGCGTGGACCACCGACCCGGCCGACAGGAACAGCAGCGTCTTGAACCCCGCGTGGTTGACCACGTGCAGCAGCGCGGCCGTCATCGCCAGCGCCGCCAGCGGACGCGAGCCCGCCGCCGCGAACAGCCCCGACGCTCCGACGCCCAGCAGGACGAGCCCCATGTTCTCGCACGTCGAATAGGCCAGCAGCCGCTTCAGATCGGTCGCCACGGCCGCCTGGAGGATCCCGTACAGCGCCGACGCCGCGCCCGCGGCGAGCGCCAGCAGCCACCACCACTCCGGGCCGCCGCCCAGCAGGTCGAAGCCGACCCGCACGATCCCGTACACGCCGAGGTTGACCATCGCGGCGCTCATCAGCGCGGACACGTGGCTCGGCGCCTCCGGGTGCGCGCGCGGCAGCCACACGTGCAGCGGGACGATGCCCGCCTTGGACGCGAACCCGGCGAACGTCGCGCAGAACACGGCGCCGCGCACGGCGGGCGACATGCCGTCGGCCGCCGCGCGCATCCGCGCGAACGACTCGCCGTCCGCCGCCGCGGCGAACCCCGCGAGCCCGGCCAGCACGACCACCAGCCCGAGGTGCGTCATCACCGCGTACCAGAGCCCGGCCTCGGCCACCGCCGCGCGCCGCCGGTGCTCGGCCACGACCAGCAGCAGCGAGGTCAGCGCCATCAGCTCCCACGCCACCAGGAACGTGCTCGCGCTCGCCGCCGCGGGCACCAGCAGCATCGCCGCCACGAACAGCGGGACCATCGCCTGGGTGGCTCTTCCGTCCAGGCCGTGGCCGCCGCGTGCGTATCCGACGCCGTAGACCGCCGCGCATACCGCCACCGCGCCCGTGACCGCGAGGAACAGCCCGCTCAGCGGGTCGACCGACAGCCGGATCCCGGCCAGCGGCAGAAGGTCGGGGTACCAGGCGTCCCAGGGGCGGCCGGACAGCGCCGCGCCGCCCGCGACCACCGCCGCGATCCCGGCCGCGCCGGTCCCGAGGCCCGCGCCGACGCGGCGGGCCCGCCGCGGCAGCAGCGTCCCGGCCGCGGCGGCGAGCAGGCTCGATCCGAGCCCCGCGCCGAGCGCGGCGCCTGTCAGGCTCATCGGCTCAGGCTCATCGGCCGGTGAGCCCCCGCAGCGCGGCCGTGATCGCGTCCGGCGGCGGCGGGCAGCCGGGCACCTCGACGTCCACCGGGACGACGTCGCCCACGGCGCCGACCACGCCGTACGCCTCGGCGAACACCCCGCAGTTCCGCGCGCAGTCGCCGACCGCGACGACGACCTTCGGCTCGGGGACGGCCTCGAAGGTGCGGCGCAGCGCCATCCGCATGTTGCGCGTCACGGGCCCGGTCACCAGCAGCGCGTCGGCGTGCCGGGGCGAGGCCACCAGCCGGGCCCCGTAGCGCTCGGCGTCGTACACCGGGCCGAACGCCGAGGCGATCTCCACCTCGCAGCCGTTGCAGGACCCCGCGTCCACGTGCCGGACCTGCACCGAGCCGCCGAACTCCCGCGCGCGTTCCGGGGACGCGCCCTCGGGCCGCGCGGGCGGCGGTTCCGCGACCCGGCCCGTCGCGCGGATCTTGCGCAGCAGATCTTTCACCGTGTTCCTCAATGTGAGACGGCCCGTACGGGGGCATAGGGCACCGAAGCGTAGGAAGTTACCGTCCTGCGCAATTGCCAACGTTAGCAACTCGAAACAACAGCACGGGACCGGACCCGGGTCAGTCCGAGGGGGTCCTGCTAGGAGTGTTTCCTGCCTTCGGCGGCGCCCGCGGCCCGGAGGTCGTCGAGGAGTTCCGCCTGACCGGAGAGCACGCCGGTCAGGATGGCACGGGCGACGCCGAGCAGCTCCGCCACACGCGGGCTCGTCAGCGAGTAGATGACCGTGGAGCCCTCCTTGCGGGAGACCACCAGCCCGGCGCGGCGCAGCACCGCGAGCTGCTGGGACAGGTGCGCGGGCTCGATCCCCACCTCGGGGAGCATCTCGGCCACCGCGTGGTCGCGCTCGCTGAGCAGCTCCAGCACGCGGATCCGGGCCGGGTGCCCGAGCGTTTTGAAGAACTCCGCCTTGAGCTGGTACAGCGGCGCGCTCACGATGCCCGATCCCCCTTCGCCGGGGTGACCACCTCGGCAATTGCCAAACTTAGCAAGCGGGCGCGTTAGACCGGGTCGTCCGTGTTGTCCGGGGGACGGCTTTCGCCGGTCGCGCCGGGCACCGCGACCACGAGGGTCTTGTCGTCGCCGGTGCCGTCCGGAACCTCCGAGAGGAAGGCGCGCAGGCCGTCCGAGGCCGCGGACTCCCGCCGGGCGTAGGCCCAGAGGTCGGTGAAGAACGGCTCGTACAGGGTTCCGGCGGCGGGGTCGTCCAGGATCACCGAGCGGAGCCCGTCCGTGGACAGCGCCACGCCCGTCACCTCGGACGCCGGGAAGCGTTCGACGGCCAGCGCGTCCATCGCGTCCCGGGACGTCAGGAAGACCGTCTCGTTCGCGTACTCGCCCCGCGCCGTCACCGCCGCGCTCCGCGCGACGCCGCCCTGCTCGACGCCGCCCTGCTCGACCGCGACGATCCCGTCGCCGATCTGCCCGGCCGCCACCTCGGCGGCGCCGACGACCACGACCGTGAGCGTGCAGGCGAAGGGGGCCGGGTCGGACGCCAGGCCGAGGACGGCACGCCGGGCGGAGGCGAACGCGCCGAGCAGGGGGTCGTCCTCCGATTCGGCGGGCGCGCACGCGGCGGCGACCGCCGTTCGCGCGCCCTTGGCCGCGTGCTCGCGGGAGCCCGCGCCGTCCGCGATCGCGAGGACGAGGCCCGCCGGTGTCCGCGCCGACGCCCACGCGTCCTGGCAGTCCCGGCCGAGACGCCGGTGCGCGGCGCCGGTCACCGAGGCGGCCAGCACCCTCACGCGGTGCCCCAGCCGACCGGCGGCAGCGGGATCTGCGCGGTGTCGCTCTCGGGACCGAACGCGACGGAGTTGCTGACCTGCTGCATGGACGCCGACAGCCACGCGAACATCGGCCCGAACTGGAGGCCCCGCAGCCGCGCCGGACCGCGCTGCGACAGTCGCGCGAGCTGGGTCATGTCGGCGGCCTCGCCGATTCCGACCGCGAACACGGTCACGCCTTTCGCGCGCTCCATTTCCGACAGGCGGCGGACGGCGTTCTCGAACCTTTCCCCGTCGGTGGGCGACCCGTCGCTCAGGACGAACAGCCACGGCCGGTAGTACTCCAGCCCGGCCGCCCGGTATTCGGCCTTGCGCCCTTCGACGAGGTCCATCGCCGTGTCGAGGGCCTCGCCCAGCGGGGTCGTGCCCGAGACCGAGAACCGCTGCGGCGCGAGCTCTCTGGCCTCGGCGAACGGCTGCGCGACGCGCACCTCGCCGCCGAACGTCACGACCGCCACCTCGGTGCGCTTGCGGGCCAGCGGGTCTTCGCCGAGTTCGCCGCAGAACTGCGCGTACCCGCGGTTCAGTTCGTCGATCGGCGCGCCGCCCATCGACAGGGAGACGTCGAGGAGCAGGACGCAGGCGACGCGCGGATCGCGATTGTCCAGTTTCAAACGCGGGGTGAAGGGTGCGGTCATTCTGGACTGTTCCTTTCGGGGGAGCTTGGGGGTTAGAGGGGGACCTCGGTCTCGGAAATGCGGCAGTAGAAGCGGAACGCTCGGCCCTTGTGGGGGAAGGTGAGCGTGGCGCGGTAGAACGGGGAGTTGCCGACCGCCATCGAGGTGGTGCCGTTCCAGGTGAAGTAGTTCTGGTTCTGGTATTCGCGTTCGGTCGTCTTCGGTTCGCTCTTCTTCGGGAGCAGGCAGCTCGCGCTCGGACGTCCATAGCCGCCGACGTCGAGGCGGAGACGTCCGTCGGGCAGGGACGTCTTGCGGAAGAGCGTCCAGGACGCCGGAGTTCCGAACGCTCCGTTCGCGTTGGGGACGAAGGCCACGGCGGGCACGTCGACACGGCCGATCCGCGTCCAGGCAAAACGGTCGCGGTTGAAAACGAAGTCGTAGTCACCCGGCAGATGCGCCGGATAGGTGAGGCGGGCCGCGATGTGCTGCTGGTCCGAAGCGATTGGCTCAAGCTTCATCGGGGCGACGTCGACCAGTCCCCGGCGGGTATGGACGAGCAGCCGCGCCCCCCGGAATCCGGGATTGGACACGTAGTCGCCGCGCGCGTCGAAACTCACGGTCAGCCGGAACCCGCTGAGGGTGGCCCGCTCGATTTTCAGCGTCGAAGGATAGGCGCTCTGAAATTGGGCCTTGGCCGGGACGGTATGCGTCGCGGCACCCGACAGTCGGGGCGCCGCGACGTCCGGGGGAGCCGGTTCGGTTCGTACCGCGTCCGCGACCTTCGGAACGGCGAACGCGCCCACCGTCGCCAGGACCGCGAACGCGCCGACCCAGGCGGGCCACCGGCGGCGCCTCCGCACGGGCGCCGCCGCCGCGACCTGCTGGGGCACGGGGCCGGGGACGGGCGGCGCGTGCTCAGACCGTGCGCGTTCGGCGGCGCACCACGGGCACGACGCCGCCTCCCGCGGATACACGTGTGTCCGGTCCGCCCGGCAACTCCTCAGGTCGGCGGCCAGTTCCCGCAGCGCCGCCTGCCATTCCGCCGCCGTCGGCCGCCGTTCCGGACGGCGCGCCCCTTCGGCCAGCGCCCGGTCGAACAGGTCGCGGACCGGGGCCGTTACCAGCTCGAACCCGGGAACGCCCGGCGGCGGGCGGAGCGGACCCTTCCGGCCGTTGGCGTACCAGCCCTTCGCCGCCAACCGGTCCCGGCGCGGCTTTTCTCCCGACCCGGTCCACAGACCGTCGAAGGGATGGGCGCCGGAAAAGAGGATCTGATGGATATGGACGGCGAGGGCGAACAGGTCGGACGACGGCTCCCGGCGGAGGTTCGCGACGTCGGCGCCGATCAACTCCGGCGCGGTGTATTCGGGCCGTCCGACCGTGCAGTGGAACACCCGTCCCGTGTCGGGATCGGCGACCTGCATCGAGTCGCAGTCGACCAAGGACACGAGTGCCCTCTGGTCGACGAGCACATTCCGCTCCTGGAAATCGCCGATCACCACGCCCGACTCGTGGACGACCCGGACGGCCGCGGCCAGGTTCACGGCGGTGTGCAGCAATTCCCGCCACGTCCACTGCACGGCCCAATGCGGCCCACCCGGAGCCGGAGAGCGCCGGTCGGACGGATTGGCCAGCAGGTGCAGTTCGGCGGTCCGGGAAACGTCCAGGCGCGGCATGAGAAAGCCCACGCAGCGGTCGCCGTCCAGGACGTAGTCGGAAGGCCAGGCCAGCAGCACATGCCCGTGCCCGTCCCGGATTCCCGGCGGGGGATGGCTGACCATGACGCGTAACCGGTCGGGCCATGCGGCGTCCCGTGCCAGTTCCGTGTCGTGGATGCGTTTGAACACCAGGTCGGGCCGTCCGGAAACGGCGAAGAGCTCGCCCTGCCCGCCCCGGCGGAACGCGGGGCCGACCCGCAACTCCCCGCCGCCGCCGACCGTCAGCATGTTCCGGCCCCGGGCCCTTTACCGCTCGGCCAGGCCGTACTGGGCGTACATGTGCGCGCGCGCCGTTTCCAGCGGCAATGGCTGATACGGGCTGACCATTCCATAGACGAGCCCCATCATCGAGGTGCGGAACAGCAGTTGTTCGGTGACGGCGTCGGTTCCCCTGGACGCGAGGATCTCCTGGGCCAGGACGGCGAGCCGTTCCTCGTGCTCGTGCTCGGCGTCGGCGAGGGTCTCGGCGATGCCGGGCCGCAGCAGCAGGGCCAGGTGCAGGGCGATGATCTGCGGCTCGGCCGCCGCGGCCTCCAGGACCGCGTCGACCAGGGTCGCGAGCCGCTCGTCCGGACCGGCGCCCGGGTCGAGCGCCTCGATCCGCCGCACCACCCTCTCGTGGAGCAGCCGGTCCGCCAGCGCCTGGACGAGGTGGTGCTTGGTGCGGAAGTAGTAGACCGTCAGGCCCGCCGACACCCCGGCCTCGCGGGCGATCCGGGCCAGGCTCGTCGAGTCGTAGCCGTGCTCCCTGAACAGCCGGTGGGCGCAGGCGAGGATCTTGGCCTTCGCCTCGGCGCGCATCCGCTGGTTGGTGCCGACGTTGCGCGGAGACATCGCGTTCCCCTTGATTGAATGACGCTCAGTCAATCATACTCGGCGTGTCCTTTTCGGCTCGTCCGCCCGGAGGTCGGCGATGCAGGCGCTACGGCCGGACGACCCGGCGGAGATCGGCGGCTTCCCGGTGCTGGCGAGGCTCGGCGCCGGCGGCATGGGCGAGGTCTACCTCGGTCTCAGCCGGGGCGGCCTGCACGTCGCGCTCAAGGTGATCAGCAGGGAGTTCACCGCGCCGCAGGCGTTCGCGCGGTTCCGCCGCGAGGTCGAGACGGTCGGCCTCGTGCGCAGCCGGTTCGCCGCCGCGCTCGTCGGGGCGGGCGTCGCGGCCCCGCCGTACTGGCTGGCGACCGAGTACGTCCCCGGGCCGACGCTCCAGCAGGCGGTGCGGCGGCACGGGCCGCTGCCGCCGGAGACCTGCCTGCGGCTGCTGGCGGCGCTGGCCGAGGGCCTCGGCGACCTGCACCGGCAGGGCGTCCGGCACCGCGACCTCAAACCGGCGAACGTGATCCTCGGCCGGGACGGGCCGCGCCTGATCGACTTCGGCATCGCCCGCGGCGAGGGCCAGGAGCAGATCACCGGGACCGGCGCCTGGACGGGCACGCCCGGGTTCGTCGCGCCGGAGCTGATCGACGGCCGTCCGGCGTCCGCCGCGTCGGACGTGTTCTCGCTCGCCGGGACGATCGCCTTCGCGGCGACCGGGCGGCCCCCGTTCGGCGACGAGAGCCTCTCCGTGATCGTCCACCGCACCCTGGCGGGCGACCTCGACCTGGACGGCGTCGACCCGCGGCTGGCCGCCCTCCTGACCCGCTGCGCCGCCAAGGACCCCGCCGCCCGGCCGGGGCCGGAGGAGGTCATGCGGCTGTGCGCGGTCCGCGACCCGCTGGCGGAGCATCCGGACTACCGGCGGCTGGTGGCGCTCACCGCCCCGCCGCCGCCCGACCTGCGGTCGGCGATCGCGGACGGGCTCGTCCCGCCCGACCACGGCCGCACGGCGGTGGCGACGTCGGTGACCCGGCCGTCCCGCACCCGGCGGCGGGTGGCCGTCATCCTCGGCGGGACGGCGCTGCTGGCCGCCGCGTCCCTCCTGGTCTACGAAAGCCTCCCCGACACCGGCCCCTCCGCACACGGCGGCACCGGCACAACGGGCGGGACCACAGGCGGAACCACTGGCGGGACGACGACCGGCGGCGTCACGCACTCCCCGGCCGCGACCCGGGCCGCCGCGAAGGCCCCAGAGATCACGTCCATCGACCAGCGCGTGGGCGCCTTCACCTGGGACCCGGCGACCGGCAAATGCGACAAGAACGTCAAGCCCGACGACCAGACGCTCGCCGCGACCATGAGACTGGCGCACACGCCGGCGGCCATCCGCGCCGGAGGAAGCGTCGACCTGAAACTGCTCTTCGAGTGGTACGGCCCTCCCGGCTACTCCATCGCCGCCCAGATCAGGCCGCCCGCCGGGCAGGGCGGCAACCGGATCACCGGCATCGTCAACTCCAAGCCGATCCGGTATCCGGCGAAGGCGGACCCCCGCCAGCAGGCGACGATGGCCGAGGCGCTGACCGTGACCTATCCGGAGGACTTCAGCTGGCCGGGCGCCAACAACGAGGTGTTCCCCCTGTCGCCCGGCGCCTGGACGGTGCTGTGGTACCACGTCCCGGCGAACGGCAAGGCCACGCCCATAGCCTGCACGGGCTTCGCCGTCACCTAGAAGTCGTCGTTGGTGTAAGGCGCGAGGGGAATGGCGAGGGCCGCGTCCAGCTGGGCGACCGCGGACGGGGTGTGCTCGGTCACCACGCCGAGACGGGCCAGCGCGGACACCCGCGTGCCGCCCATGTACACGGACGCCAGGTCGGCGGCGGACAGGGTCAGGTCGGGGGCCGCGTCCGTCCGGTCGCACGCGGGCGCGGCGCCGGTCGTCAGCCGCCAGCGGCCCGCGTTGGCCGGGAGGCGGTCGTCCTGGACGTCCAGCACGAAGGCGTCCTCGGCGGCCCACGACCGGGCGCGCAGCGCGGCCGGGACGTCGATCAGCCGCAGCCACAGCGCGCCGTAGCCGTTCTTCACGACGACCTGGTCGGGATCGGCGGCCATGAGCGGGAGCAGGTCGTCCACCGGGCGGCTCGGCGCGTGCACCACCTTGATCAGGTCGATCGACGCGAGGTACCGCCACAGCGCGGCCTCCACCGCCGGTGTGTCCGCGACGAGGTCCTCGACCCTGACGGTGTGCTCGTGGGCGCGGTAGGCCGCGTAGCCGCCGGGATGGACGACGACGCGCGGCTCGCTGAACCCGGGGGCCTCCTGCTCGACCGCGCGCAGCGTGCCGCGCGTCCACCATTCCGGGTCGCGGACCAGCCCGCCCGGACGCGCGGCCAGCGCGCGCGAGTGGATCGGGCCGAGGATCTCCGGCGCGGACGCGAGGTCGATCAGCCGCAGCGGCGCGGGATCGGGCGTCGTGCGCAGTTCGAGCGGACGCGCGGCGTCGATCTCCAGGCCGATGGCGCGGGTCGCGAGGCCGAAGCCGTACCGTCCGTAGATCGCGCCCTGCGACGCCCAGAGCGCGGCGACCGGGCGGCCCGCGGCGACCGCGTCCGCGTGCATCCGCTCGATCATGGACGTGAGGACGCCGCGGCGGCGGTGCGTGGGCAGCACCCCGACGAACGTGACGGCGGAGCAATCGAGCAGCGCGCCGGGCACGGCGAGCCGCATCGGGAGGGCCGCGAGCTGCCCGGCGACCGTGCCGCCGTCGTAGGCGCCGATCCGCTCGGCGCGCCGGGCCACCCACGAGTTGCGCTCGTGGTCGCCGTCCTCGATGCGGCTGTGGAACACGATCCCGGCGAAGTCCACCATGCGGTCGGCGTCGGCCTCGGGGATGTCCTTGATCTCGATCACGCTTCCACCGTATGTCCGCCGCGCAACCCGTTTTTTCGCAGGCCCCGTGGTCGGCCCGTGCGCGGCCTCACGGCATGCGCAGCACGGGCTTGATGACCTCGCCCGCGTAGGACCGGTCCAGCGCGGTCTGGACGTCGGCGAGGTCGAAGTACTCCACGAGCCGGTCGAACGGGAAGCGGCCCTGCGCGTACAGCCGCATGATCGCGGTGATCAGCTCCTCGCTGCGCCCGCCGCCGCCGAGCACCCCGACGATCCGCTTGCCCCACAGCGTGGACAGGTGGTCGAGGGAGAACTCGGCGGCGGCCGGGGCACCGCCGATGAGGACGCAGGTGCCGAGCATGCCGACCACGTCGGCGGCCTGCCGGACGACGTCGATCACCCCGGTGCACTCCAGCGCGTAGTCGGCGGGCCCGCCGCACAGGTCGCGGACGGCGTCGACCGGGTCGTGCCCGGTCGCGTCGACGGTGTCGGTCGCGCCGAGGTCGCGGGCCAGCTCCAGCCGGGAGGCGTGCCGGTCGACGGCGATGATCCGGGTGGCGGGGGAGTTGCGGGCGGCCATGATCGCGGCAAGGCCGACGGTCCCCGTCCCGAACACGACGAGCTGCGCCCCCGCGCCCGGCCGGACCGTGTTGAAGATCGCGCCCGCGCCGGTGGACACCCCGCAGGCCAGCGGCCCCATCAGCGCGAGCGGCAGCTCCGGCGGGACGGGCACCAGGGCGGCGGCCGTGGTCAGCGCGTGCGTCGCGAACGACGACTGGCCGAAGAAGTGGCTGGAGACCGGCTTGCCGTCCGGGCGGCGCAGCGCCGTCTCCCCGGCGCGCGGCCCGCCGAGCCGTCCGCCGCCGACCAGCGCCGTCGCGAGCATCTCGCAGTAGCGCGGCTCCCCGGCCCGGCAGTTGCGGCACGCGCCGCACGACGGCCATCCGATGACGACCGGGTCGCCCTCGGCGAAGCCGGTGACGCCGGGCCCGACCGCGGCGACCGTCCCGGCGCCCTCGTGGCCGAGGACGCCGGGCAGCGGGAACGGCAGGTCGCCGTGCCGGGCCAGCCCGTCGGTGTGGCAGATCCCGGCGGCGGCCACCTTGACCAGGACCTCGCCGGGGCCGGGCTCGTCCAGCTCCAGCTCGGTGAGGGTGAACGGGCCGTCCAGTTCCTCGACGAGAGCGGCGGTGATCCGCATGGGCGGGCTCCTTCACGGGGTCGGACGGCTGAGATCGCTAGCCGGACGTTCCCCCAGTGTGGACGACGCGCCCGCCGACCACGGTGAACACGGGCTTGATGCGCTGCAGCGCGTCGCCGTCCGCGGTCACGGGGTCGCCGTCCAGCACGACCAGGTCCGCGAGGCTGCCGGGCGTGAGGGTGCCCTTGCGGTCCTCGGCGTGCTCCAGGTAGGCGCCCGCCGTGGTCCACAGCCGGACGGCCTGCTCGCGGGTGAGCCGCAGGTCGGCGGGCACGTCGGCGAACGGCCCCGGGGCGGAGCCGGTGAACGTGGCGATGCCGCGAAGCCAGTCGGGGAAGGTGACCGGCGCGTCCGAGCTGTCCGCGACGTGGACGCCCGCCGCGAGCAGCGCCCCGGCCGGGAACGCGCGGGCCCACCGGTCCGCGCCGATCGCCCGCGTCATCGACGCGCCGCTGTGCGACTTCATCAGCGAACTGGTGATCACGCTGATGTCGTGCTCGGCCAGCCGCGCGAAGCCGTCCTCGTTGAGGAGCGTGCCGTGGATGAGGGCGTGCCGCGCGTCCGGCCACGGGTCCTCCTTGAGGGCGCGGACCAGGCCGTCGGCGGCGGCGTCGGCCGCGCGGTCGCCGGTGACGTGCACCTGGACCTGGAGCCGGTGCCGGTGGCCCAGCTCGATCGAGCGCAGCAGCTCCTCGTAGCGGGCCTCGTCGTCGTCGCCCGAGGTGATCAGGCTCCCGTGCCCGCCGGCCGGGTACGGTTCGTGCAGCCAGGCCGTGCACTGCGTGGGCACGCCGTCCGCGAACAGCTTGAGGCCGCCGACGCGGAGCCAGTCGTCGCCCAACCCCGCGGACAGCCCCGCGTATCCGAGCGCCGTCTCCAGCCGCTCGGACGAGCTCGCCGGGGACGGCCAGTCCCAGTGCAGCAGCGCGTTCACCCGGACGGTCATCCGCCCCTGCCGCCGCAGCGTCGTGTAGTCGCGCAGCAGCTCCGGCCAGACGATCGGGTCGGTGACGCTGGTGATGCCGAGCGCGTTGAGCGTGCGCATCGCCGACTCGATCGCGTCCAGCCGCTCCCGCTCGGAGTGCGCCGGGACGAACGGCGTGACCAGCCCCTTCGCCCCTTCCAGCAGCAGCCCGGACGGCTCCCCGTCGCGGTCGCGGACGATGTGCCCGCCCGCCGGGTCGGGGGTGTCGCGGGTGATCCCGGCGATCCGCAGCGCGGCGGTGTTCACCAGCACCGAGTGCCGGGACGCGTGGTGCAGCACGGTCGGCCGGTCGCCGGTGACCTCGTCGATGAGGGAGCGGTGCGGCCCCGGGTCGGAGGCGTCGAACTCGGCGATGTTCGCCTCCCGCCAGCCCTCGCCGATCAGCCACCGGCTGCCGCCGGGTCCGGGCGGGCCGTCCGCGAGCGCCGCGCGCAGGTCGGCCAGCGAGGCGACGCCGTTGAGGTCGGCCGAGAAGGGCGGCCCGGCCAGGCCGAACATCGCGAGGTGCAGGTGCGCGTCGTTGATGCCGGGGAGCACCGTCCGGCCGTCGAGGTCGACGACCGTCGTGGACGGCCCGGCGAGGGCCCTGACCTCGTCGTCCGATCCGACGGCCGTGATCCGGTCGCCGGTCACCGCCAGCGCGGACGCGACCGTGAACGCGTCGTCGACGGTGAGCACCCGCCCGTTCAGCAGGACCATGTCAGCGTGTCCGGTCATGTCACCAGCCCGTCTCTAGGACGGCGTCGAGCGCGTCCGTGAACTCGTCGGCGTGCCCCCGCGTGAACGTCAGCGGCGGTTTGAGCTTGAGGATGTTCCACGACGGTCCGGTCGGATACACGAGCACTCCCCGGTCCTTGAGCCGTTCGCAGATGGTCAGCGTCTCCTCCGAGGCCGGTTCCTTGGTCTCCCGGTCGCGGACGAACTCGACCCCGCTGTAGAAGCCCTGCCCGCGCACGTCCCCGATCAGCGGGTGCCGGTCGGCGAGCCCGGCGAGCCGGTCGCGCAGGTACTGGCCGACGACGAGCGCGTTGTGCTGGAGCCCCTCGTCCGCGACGACCTCCAGCAGCTCAAGGCCGACCGCGCAGGCGACCGGGTTGCCGCCGTAGGTGGAGAAGAACCGCCCGGCCGGGTCGAAGGCCCGCGAGATCTCCCGCGTCGTGACCATCGCCGCCATCGGGAACCCGTTGCCCATTGCCTTGCCCATCGTCACGAAGTCGGGGACGACGCCCGGCCCCTGCGTCTGGAACCCCCAGAACGCCTCGCCCAGCCTGCCGAACCCGACCTGGACCTCGTCCGCGATCGTCAGCACGCCGCGCTCGGCCGCCGCCGCCGTGATCGGCTCCAGGTAGCCGGGCGGCAGGACGACCTGCCCGCCGCCCGCCAGCAGCGACTCGTACAGGAACGCCGCGGGCGGACGTCCCTCCGCCGCCAGCCGGTCGAACGTGTCGATCACGTGCTGGGCGTACTTGGCCCCCGCGTCCGCGTCGTCGTAGCCGTACGCGCCCCGGTAGCGGTCGGGGACGGGCGTCGGATGCGTCGTGTCCGGCTTGCCGTAGTTCCGGTACCGCGACGGGCTCACGTCCGCCACCACGGTCGTGTAGCCGTGGTAGGCGTCGTCGATGATGACGATGTCGTCGCGCTTCGTCAGGAAGCGGGCCATGCGCAGGGCGAGGTCGTTGGCCTCGCTGCCGGAGTTGACGAAGTAGACGACGTCGAGCCCATCGGGGAGCGTCGCGGTGAGCCGCTCGGCGTACTCGGTCAGCGTGTCGTAGACGAACCTGGTGTTGGTGTTCAGCCTGCCGAGCTGGCGGGTCGCGGCGTCCACGAGGCGGGGGTGGCCGTGGCCGAGCAGGGTGACGTTGTTGAGCGCGTCCAGGTAGGAGAGGCCCCGCTCGTCGTAGAACAGGCAGTCCCGGGCGCGGGCCATGGCGATCGGGTCCGCGAAGTACGTCGGGTGCGTGTTCGGCAGGTGCTTGCGGCGGGCCTCCAGCGCCTTGTCGATCGCGGGCGTCCAGGCAGTGACCGCGTTCTGCGCGCCGAGCAGCGGCGTCGGGTCGGGGAACAGGCCCCGCCACACCGCCTCCTCGGAGCCGGGCACGCCGGACGGCACGGACGTCCAGGTGCCGAGATCCGAGCACGTCGCCTGGATCCGGACGTGCGGCGGCAGCCCGGTGCTCGGCGCGATCCGGCCGATCGGCTCGCCCGCCGCGATTTCCGTGCCCGCCTCGGGCGCGCCGTCCAGCCCGGTGTAGAGCGTCCGGAACGGGACGCCTCCGGACGGCTCGTGGAGCAGCACCAGGGCCGCGCCGTTCTCCTCGACCCGGCCGGGCAGCGGCGCGCGGACGGGCGTCCCGGCCGCCGCGAACAGGTCGACGCCGAGGTGGACGTTGTCGGGCTCGTCCGGTCCGCCGTCGCGGCGCGGGCGCGGCGCGAGGAAGCGCGGCTCGCCGTACCGCCCGACCGCCACGTCCGGACGCTCGGCCAGGAGGGCGGCGTTCGCGGCGGCCCGCAGCGCGTCGTGGTCGCGCGGGTCGACGCCGTCGAAGACGGGGGAGGACGCGCCGAGGTCGACCGTGGTGAACGCGCCGTCCACCGGCGCCGTCGCGGCACAGCCCGCCAGCCAGGACACGAGCGCCGGTCCGGACGGATGCGCGGGCAGCCCGCACGCCTCCCGGACGGCTCCGCGCCCCAGCTCGGCCGGGATCTCCGCGAGCGCCCGCACCAGGTCGGCGGCGGCCGCCGACCGGTGCCGGGGGTCGCCGTGCCGCCGTTCCGCGTCGAGCCGGGCGGTCGTGGCGGCGACCGTCGCGGCGCGCACCGCGACCAGCGGGAACAGCAGGTCGAGCTCGGCCTCGGTCAGCGGGCACGCCGCGTGGTAGGCGGCGACGAGCGTCCGCGCGACGGTCAGCGGCCGGGCGGCCCCGCGCGCCACGCTGGAGATCAGCACGGCCAGGTCGGCGGCCCGCGCGGTCGGCAGCGCGTCGCCGAAGTCGATCACGCCGCTGACCCGGCGTCGGCCGCCGTCCCGCCGGACCAGCAGGTTGAAGGCGTTCAGGTCGTGGTGCACCACGGCCGTGGGCAGTTCGGGCAGCCGCTCAGCGAGCAGGGGCTCGTACCGCTCCCGGATCGCGTCGACGGCGGCGCGCACGTCCGGGTCGGGGACGTGCCCGGCCGACCCGGCGAGCGCCGTGCCGGCGTGGCCGAACTCCCAGTAGTGCGGCGCGGGCGGCGCGGGATGGGCGAAGGACGCGGTCGCGGCGGTCAGCCGTCCCGCCACGGCGCCGACGTCGGCGAGCAGCTCGGCCGACCGGCGCGCCGGGACCGTCTCGGCCAGCAGCTCCCCGGGCACCCAGGTCAGCAGCCGGACCGGCAGGTCGCGGCCGCCCTCGGACACGGACGTGACGGGCGCGCCCGACACGTCCGGGACGCCCCGCGGAACCTCGAAGCCCAGCTCCTGCCCGTCGAGATGCGCGAGCAGCGCCGACTGGAAGTCGATGGCCGCGCGGTCGGCCGGGTCGCAGACCTTGAACACGTACTCCGCCCCGCCCGCCCGGACGCGGAGGTTGCGGTCGGTCTCCCCGGCGAGCGGGCGGAGGTCGTCGGCGTCGAGCCCGTACCGGTCGCGCAGGACGTCCCGTACCAGCTCGTCGGGCAGCTCGGGAACCCCGGCGGTGATCCGCTCGTAGCGCTCGTCGGGCCCGGCGCGGTGGCTCTGGACGGGCATGGGCGACTCCCTCTGGTGGTCGGGGTGCGGTGGCGGGTGTGCGGTTCAGGGTGGGGGCGGGGTCAGGTGCCCGCGGCTTCGAGCACGGACGGCGAGGCGGACGTCCCGCCGGGGGCGGGGACGATCGACTGGTGCTCCGGGTCCCAGCTCACCGTGACCTCCTCGCCCGGCACGGCGGGGAGCGACCGCCCGGCCACCCGCATGGCCGAGCCGGTCGTGCCGTCCCCGAACCGCAGCCCCACCTGGTGGTGGTTGCCGACGTAGACGATCTCGGTGACGGTCGCGGTGGCATGGTTGTGCCCGGACGGGACGTCGCCCGCGCCGGAGTGCAGCTCCAGCCGCTCGGGCCGGACGACGGCGACGCCGCCCGTCCCGTCGAGCCCGGCGTCCAGGCGCGGCGCCCGCGCCGCGAACCCCTCGCAGCGCAGCAGGCCCGCGGCCGCGTCGACGGTGCCGCGGAAGCAGGTGGACTCGCCGAGGAACTGCGCGACGAACAGCGTCCCGGGACGCTCGTACAGTTCGGAGGGCGTCCCGACCTGCTCGACCCTGCCGTCGTTGAACACCGCGATGCGGTCGGACAGGGTGAGCGCCTCGTGCTGGTCGTGGGTGACGAAGATGAACGTCATGCCCAGCTCCCGGTGCATGCGGGCGATCTCCCGCTGGAGCTGGTCGCGCAGCCGCCGGTCGAGCGCGCCGAGCGGCTCGTCCATCAGCAGGGCGCGCGGCTGGTACACCACCGCGCGGGCCAGCGCGACGCGCTGCTGCTGCCCGCCGGACAGCATGCTCGGCAGCCGGTCCGCGTAGTCCTCCAGGTGGACGAGCTTCAGCGTCTCGGCGACCTTCGCCGCGATCTGCGCCTTCGGCATCCGCCGCTGCTGGAGCGGGAACGCGACGTTCTTCGCGACGCTCATGTGCGGGAACAGCGCGTACTGCTGGAACACCACGCCCAGGTTCCGCTTGTGCGGCTTCTGCCGGGAGACGTCCCGGCCGTCGATCTCGATCGTCCCGCCGGACACCGAGACGAACCCGGCGAGCATCGACAGCATCGTCGTCTTGCCCGAGCCCGACGGCCCGAGGAAGGTGATGAACTCGCCGTCCGCGATGTCGAGGGACACGTCGTCCACGGCGGGACGGGACGTCCCGTGGTAGACCTTCGAGACGCCCGCGATCCGGATCCCGGGGCTGGCGCTGGTGTCGGAATGGCTCATGGTGTGCTCCGCTTGCGGCGAACGAACTGCGGGACCAGCAGGACGAGGGTCGTGGCCGTCACCATCAGGCTGGACGCGGCCGCGATGGTCGGGTCGATCTCCAGCGTGATGGAGTTGTACATCTGCACCGGCAGCGTCTGGATGTCGGGCGTCTGCAGGAACAGCGCGACGACGACCTCGTCCAGCGACATGACGAACGCGAACACGAACCCCGACAGCACGCCGGGCGCGATCAGCGGCACGGTGATCCGGAAGAACGTCGTCACCGGGGTGGCGCCGAGCGACGCGGCGGCCGTGTCGAGCGTGCGGTCGTAGCCGGCCAGGCTGGTCGTCATGACCGTCACCACGAACGGCAGCGCCATCACGGTGTGCGCGGTCACGAACCCGATCGCGGTGCCGTTGAGCTGCCAGCGCAGGAACACGCCGTAGATCGCCACCGCGACCACGATGCCCGGGACGATCAGCGGCGCCATCATCAGCGAGCGGATCGCGCCCCGGCCGCGGAAGCCCGCCCGGTTCAGCCCGAACGCCGCCGCGACGCCGAGGACGGTCGCCGTCACCGCCACGAGCAGCCCGATCTGCACCGAGGTCAGCAGCGACCGCATCCACTTCTCGGAGCTGAAGAACGCCTGGTACCAGCGCAGCGACCAGTCCTCGGGCGGGAACTGGAAGGTGTCGCCCCCGGAGAAGCTCATCGGGATCACGACGGCGGTCGGCGCGATCAGCACGAGCCCGGTCAGCGCGACCACCGACCGCAGGCCCCAGCCGACGCCGCCGTCCCGTCCGGCCCGCAGCCCGGGCCCGCCCGAGGCAGCCTGCTCAGTCATTCGTCACCGCCTTCTCCGTCGTGGACGAGAGGTTCGCGAACCGCGACACGACGAACAGCGCCAGCAGCGTCACCGCCAGCAGCACCGTGCCGAGCGCGCCCGCTCCGCCGAAGTCGAGCAGCTTGCTGACCTGCGTCGCGATCAGCTGGGCGACCAGGGACTCCTGCGGCGAGCCGAGCAGCGCCGGGGTGACGTAGAACCCGAGCGTCAGGATGAACACGAGCGTGAACCCCGACAGCACGCCCGGCAGCGACAGCGGCAGGTACACCCGGGCGAACGCCCGCCAGCGCGGCGCGCCGAGGCTGGTCGCCGCGTCGAGCAGCCGCTTGTCGATGCCCTCCATCCCGCTGTACAGCGGGAGGACCATGAACGGCAGCATGACCTGCACCATCGCGACCGCCACGCCGGGCACCGAGCCGAGCAGGACGACGCCGTGGATCCCGACCGCGGAGAACGCGTCGTCGATCAGGCCGCCGCGCTGCTCCAGCATGTACCAGGCGAAGTTGCGGGCCATCATCGACGTCCAGAACGGCAGCAGGACCACGACCGTCATCAGGTTCCGGCCGCGCGGCCCGACCCTCGTCATCGTGTACGCGTACGGGTAGGCGATCACGAGGGTGCAGGCGGACACGATCAGCCCGGTGACGAGCGTCCGCACCAGGACCGTGGTGGACACGCCGTCGTGCAGCAGGGCCGTGTAGTTGCCGAGCCCCGCGGACGGGTCGGTGAAGCTCCGCCAGATGACGAAGGCGAGCGGGTAGCAGAAGAACACCAGCAGCAGGGCGGTGGCGGGCAGGATGAACCAGCCCGCCAGCCGCCGGCGCGGCCGGGCGGCGGCCGGGCCGGCGCCGCCGGTGGCGGCGACCGGCGGCGCCGATGCGGTCGGGGCGCTCATCGCGTCACCCGTTGAGCCACGCCGTGTAGCGCTTGGTGACCATGTCGAAGTTCTTGCCCCACCAGGCCGCGTCGGTCCGGACGATGCTGTCCTTGTGCTCCGGCGCGTACGCGTTCAGCCGCTGCTGGTACTGGTCGAAGTTCGGCTTGATGGTCTCCTTGATCGGCAGCACCGACGCCAGCTCCGACATCCTGGCGGACGGCTTCTCCCCGGACGCGGAGGCGATGAACTTCATCGCCTGCTCCTTGTTCTTCGAGCCCTTGGGGATCACGAGATCGTCCCAGTTGACGATCGTCTTGTCCCAGACCGGCTCGAACGGGGCGCCCGCCTTGAGCGCCTGGTAGGCGCGGGCGTTCAGCATCAGCCCCATGTCGATCTGCTTGTCGACCATCATCTGCTGCATCTGCCCGTAGGTCTGCGCGAACGTGGTCACGCCCTTGATCTGGTCGAGCTTCTTGAACGCCCGGTCCAGGTCGAGCGGGTAGAGCTTGTCCTGCGGGACGCCGTCGGCGAGCAGCGCCGCCTCCAGCAGCCCGACGGCGACCTCCGGCGGCACGATCCGCTTGCCCGGGTACTTCTTCACGTCGAAGAAGTCGGCGATCTTGGTGGGCGGGTTCGCGCCGTACTTCTGCTTGTTGAACATGAAGATGGTGCTGTAGAAGAACGCGGGGACGCCGCACTCGCTCACCGTCCCGGGCGGGAAGATGCTCTTGTCGACGATCGAGAAGTCGAGCTTCTCGACGTACTTGCCGCAGTACTGCTCGGTCGCGGCGGCGCTGGTGTCGACGACGTCCCAGGTCACCTTCCTGGCCTCGACCATCGTCTTCATCTTCGCCTCGTCGACCGGGCCGTCGTTGCGGAACTTGACCCCGGTCTCGGCGGTGAAGGGCTTCTGCCACGCCTCCGCCTGGTAGTTCTGGAACGGGGCGCCGGTCGACACGAACGTCAGGGTGTCGTCGTCGCCACCTCCGCTCGCGTTGCCGATGCTGCAGGCAGCGGCCGCGAGGACCGCGGCCGCGCCGACGGCCGTGACCCTGGCCGCCGCGCCGATACGCCGGGTTGTTCGCCGCACGATCTCCTCCTGGGGGTGGGTAAGGGCTGCGCGCGTCCTGCCCCGTCAGGCCGCTGTGACGTGTTCGGTCAGGACGCGGGCCAGCGTGTCGAGCCGCCCCTCGTCGATCACCAGTGGCGGGGAGAGGACGATCGTGGTGCCGGAGGCACGCACGATCACCCCGTCCGCGCGGGCGCCGGCCTGCACCCCGGCCGCCGCGGTCGCGGCGTCGGGGCCGGTCAGCTCGACGCCGAGCATCATCCCGACGCCGCGGACCTCGAGGACGTGGTCCAGCCGCTCCAGCGGCTTGAGCGCGGCGAGCAGCTGGGCGCCGAGTGTCTCGGCACGTTCCAGGAGCCCTTCGCGCTCCAGGATGCCGATGTTGGCGAGCGCCACCGCCGACCCGACCGGGTGCCCGTTGTAGGTGAACCCGTGCAGGAACGCGGCGCCGTCCGCGAGGTCGAGCACCCGCTCGCCCGCGAGCACCGCGCCCATCGGGATGTAGCCGCTGGTCAGCCCCTTCGCGGTGACGATCAGATCCGGCTCGATGCCGTACCGCGCCGAGCCGAACCAGTGGCCGATCCGGCCGAACGCGGTGACGACCTCGTCGAGGATCAGCAGGATGCCGTGCCGGCGCAGGACGTCCTGCACCCTGGGCCAGTAGTCCTCGGGTGGCGGCACCATGCCGCCGACGCCGAGCACCGGCTCGCCGATGAACGCCGCGATCCGCTCCGGGCCGATCTCCGCGATCCGCTCCTCCAGCTCGCCGACGAGCCGGTCGGTGACGTCCGCGCCGCGCACGGAGTGCGGCTTGGCGAGGAACTCGATCCCCGGCATCAGCGGACCGAAGCCCGCGCGCAGCCGGTCGATCCCGGTCGCGGCGAGCGAGCCGCCGCCCATCCCGTGGTAGCCGCCCTCGCGGGCGAGGATCACGAACCGCTCCGGGTTCCCGGCGTGGTGGTGGGCGAGCCGGGCGAGCTTGATCGCCGTCTCGTTCCCCTCCGACCCGCCGTTGGTCAGGAAGACCCGGCGCATGTTCGGCGGCGCCAGTTCGAGGAGCCGCTCGGCCAGCCGGATCGACGGCTCGTTGGAATAGTCGCCGAAGGACGAGTAGAACTCCAGCCTGCCCATCTGCTCGGCGGCGGCCGCGGCCAGCTCGTCCCGGCCGTGCCCGACCGGGCACTGCCACAGGCCGCAGGTGCCGTCGATGTAGGACCTGCCGTTCACGTCCCAGACCACGGCGCCCTCGCCCCGGTCGAGGACCAGCGGCTCGGCGGGCGCGCCGATGACGCTGTGCGGATGGATGAGCGTCCGCTTGTCCGCGTCGGCGAGCAGCTCCGCCCGCTCCGTCCCCACGTGCTCTTGCGTAGTCATGGTCCCGCGCCTCCTTAGAGCCTCATCGCCACGGACTTGCTCTCCAGGTAGGCGTCGATGCCCTCGGTGCCGCCCTCGCGTTCCAGGCCGCTGTTCTTCATCCCGCCGAACGGCAGTTCCGGACGGACGGGGAACGCCTCGTTCACCGCCACGACGCCGAAGCTCAGCCGGTCGACGGCCCGCCACACGCGGGTCAGGGCGGAGCCGTGGACGTAGGCCGCCAGCCCGTAGTCGGTGGCGTTGGCGCGGTCCACGGCCTCTTCGTCGTCGTCGAAGGAGTAGACCGGGAGCACCGGGCCGAAGGTCTCCTCGGAGCTGATCAGCATGGCGTCGTCCGCGCCGGTCAGGACGGTCGGCTCGTAGAACGCGCCGGTGAGGGCGGCGTCGTCGGGCGTCCAGCGCCGTCCGCCCGCCGCGACCTCCGCGCCGCGCTTGACCGCGTCGGTGACGTGCCGCTCCACCTTGTCCAGCCCGGTGAAGTCGATCAGCGGGCCGACGGTGGTGCCCTCGGCGGAGCCGTGCCCGAGCTTGAGCGCGGCCACCTTCTCCAGGAGGAGCGCCACGAACTCGTCGTGCACCGACCGCTGGACGAGCAGCCGGTTCACCGCGATGCAGCTCTGCCCCGCGTTGGCGAACTTCGCGGCGGCGACTGCGGCCGCGGCGGCGGGGAGGTCGGCGTCGTCGAACACGATGGCGGGGGAGTGGCCGCCCATCTCCAGGGACGTCCGGCGCAGGTGGTCGCCCGTCGAGCGGAGGAGGCTGAGGCCCACGGCGGTGGAGCCGGTGAAGCTGACCTTGCGCAGCCGGGGGTCGGCGAGCAGCGCCCCGGCGACGTCCCCGGGACGGGACGTGGTGAGCGACTGGAGCACCCCGGCGGGCAGCTCGCCCGCCTCGGCGATGATCCGCACCAGCGCGGTGCCGACCAGCGGCGTCTGCTCCGCCGGTTTGACGATCACCGGGCAGCCGGCGGCGAGGGCCAGCCCGACCTTGCGGACCAGCATGCTCGCCGGGAAGTTCCACGGGGTGATCGCGAGCGCCGGGCCGACCGGGACGCGGAGCACCAGCCCGGGTCCGGCGGCGGCGTCGGGCGTCACCCGGCCGTTCGCGCGGCGCGCCTCCTCGGCGGCCCATTCCAGCATCCGGGCGCTGCCGAGGATCTCGCCGCGCGCCTCGCCGAGCGGCTTGCCGTTCTCGCTCGTCATGAGCGCGGCGAGCGGCTCGGCCTGGGCGCGGATCCCGGCCGCGGCGGCGCGCAGGGCGGTGGAGCGGGACTCGGCGGGCGTCCGCCGCCAGGGACCGGCGGCCCGGTCGGCGGCGGCGAGCGCCGCGAGCGCCTCCTCCGGACCCGCGTCGGCGACCTGGCCGAGGACGCGGAGCGTGGCGGGGTCCGCCACGTCGAAGGTCGCGGATCCCGGTTCCCACACCCCATCGACGAGCAGGGTTGCGGACGGGTCTGCGGGCATATTGCGGCCCTCCCTCTGTCATCCGTTACGCCGACCGTAATCGATGCCGCACAGTTTCCAAGGCCGGTGTTGTATTTGTCAACAGTTGGCGGAACCTGCGTCGTGACGGCCGCGCGCCGCCTTACAGTGGGGGCATGAACGCCCAACCGTCTCCGTCGGCCGATCCCGCCGCCCAGGAGACCGAACTCCTGCCGATCAGGGAGCTGCTGTCGTACCGGCTGCACCGGGTGGCCAACGCCCTGTCCCGCAGCGCCGCCCTCCGCTACCGCCGGGAATTCAACGTCAGCCTGCAGGAGTGGCGGACGATCGCCCTGCTCGGCGCCGACGAGCCGCTCACCGTCAACCGGCTGGCCCGGCTGGCGGGCCTGGACAAGGCGCAGATGAGCCGGGTCGCGAGCAAGCTGGCGGCGGGCGGCCTGGTGGAGCGCGAGCCCGGGCCCGGCCGCACGACCCAGCTCACGCTGACCCGCAGCGGGCGGGCGCTCTACCGGGGGCTCATCGGGGCCGCGAACGAGCGCAACAACGCCTTCCTCGTCTGCCTCACCCCGCTGGAACAGGAGGTGCTCGACTCGGCCCTGCGCAAGCTCGCCACGCTGGCCAAGGCGCTGGAGCGCTCCGAGCGCTGACCCGCCGCCGGGCGCGGACGGCCACCGGCCGGGGCCAGGTGTTGATGTTGTCATCAGTAGGCTATATTCCTCCCGTGACGACCTCGACGCTCCCCTAGGAGGCTGGACGCGCATGGCCGACCACGCGACGATCTGCGAGTGCTTCGCCCGCGACGGGCTCCAGCACGAGAGCGCCCACGTCCCGACGGACGTCAAGATCGAGCTGATCGGGGCCTTCGCCGACGCGGGCTTCACCAGGATCGAAGCGACCGGGTACGGCCATCCCGAGCGGGTCCCGGCGCTCCGCGACGCGAGCGCGGTGCTCGCCGGGCTGCCCCGCCGCGCCGGGGTCGCCTACAAGGCCACCTGCCCCAACGTACGCGCGGTGGAACGTGCCATCGCCGATCTGGACGCCGGGCACGGCGCCCACGAGCTGAGCCTGCTCGTCTCGGCGACCGAGTCCCACACCGAGCGCAACATGCGCACCACCCGTGAAGGGCAGTGGGCGCGGGTGACCGAAATGGTGCGGCTCGCCGCCGGCCGCTTCCGGCTCGTCGGCGTGATCTCGGTGGCGTTCGGGTGCCCGTTCGAGGGCGCCGTCGACCCCGGCGTCGTCGCCGCCGACGCGGCCCGCTTCGCCGACCTCGGCGTGGACGTCGTGACGCTCGGCGACACCACCGGCCTCGCGACGCCGACCACCGTCAAGAGCATGTTCCGGCGGATCACGGCGGCGGGCGGGCCCGCGCCGCCGATCGTCGCGCACTTCCACAACACGCGCGGCAGCGGGCTCGCCAACTGCTTCGCCGCGCTGGAGGCCGGGTGCCGCGACTTCGACAGCTCCTTCGGCGGGGTCGGCGGCCACCCCGCCAGGATCCAGTACGGGCAGGGGATGACCGGGAACGTCAGCACCGAGGACCTCGTGAACCTGCTGGAGTCCGAGGGCGTCCGCACCGGGCTCGACCTCGACGCGGTCATGGCGGCGTCGGAGCGCTGCGAGCGGGCGCTCGGACGTCCGCTGCACAGCATGGTCGCCCGCGCCGGGTTCGGGCTCGTCGGCGAGAGGGCGGTCGCTCATGGCTGAGTCAGAAGTGCTCCTCGTGGACGACCGCGGCCCCGTCCGGGTGCTGCGGATGAACCGTCCGGCCAAGCTCAACGCGCTCGACACCGCGCTCACCCGCGCCCTGCACGACGCGCTGCGCGCCGCCGACGAGGACGAGGCGGTCCGCGCCGTCGTCCTCACCGGCGAGGGACGCGCCTTCAGCGCCGGAGCCGACCTCAAGGAGTTCGCCGACCTCACCCCGGCGAACCAGCGCGCCGTCGTCCGGCGGGCCGAGCTGACGACCCGCACGCAGGCGATGCTGCAGCAGCTCTCCAAGCCCGTCGTGTCCGTGGTGCGCGGCGCGGCGATGGGCGGCGGGGCGGGGCTCGCCATCGGCTGCGACATGATGGTCGCCGCGTCCGACGTCAAGTTCGGGTATCCGGAGCTGCGGCACTCGATCGTCCCGGCGATCGTGATGACCGGGCTGCAGCGGCACTTCGGGCGCAAGCTGGCGTTCGAGCTGATCAGCACCGGCCGCGTGCTGTCCGCCGCCGAGCTGGCCGACCTCGGCCTCGCCAACCGGGTGACCGAGCCCGCGGACGCGCTCGCCGCCGGGCTGGAGATCGCCGCCGGCTGGGCCGAGGTGAACCCGCTCGCGATGGCGGCGGCCAAGAGCCTGTTCCACCGGGTCGCCGACCTGCCGTTCGCGGAGGCCATGCGGACCGGCGGCGACGTCAACGCGATCATGCGCGGGTTCCCCGGGGAGGGCGCATGACGGGGCCGCTGCGGGGCGTGACCGTGCTGGACTTCACCCGCGTCCTCGCCGGTCCGCTCGCCACCCAGATCCTCGCCGAGCTCGGCGCCGACGTCATCAAGATCGAGCGGCCCCGGCGCGGCGACGAGACCCGGACGTTCGAGCCGCGCCTGCCCGGCGGCGAGAGCGCCTACTTCTTCACCGTCAACCGGGGCAAGCGGTCGGTGACGCTCGACCTGAGCTCCCCGCGCGGGCAGGACATCGCCCGCGAGCTGGCCGACCGCGCCGACGTCGTGGTGGAGAACTTCATGCCCGGCACCATGGACAAGTACGGGCTCGGCTACGAGGCGCTCGCGGAGCGCAACCCGCGCCTGGTCTACGTGTCCAGCACGGGTTTCGGGCGGTCCGGGCCGTACTCGGACCGCAAGGGTTACGACACCGTCTTCCAGGCGCTGTCCGGGATCATGTCGCTCACCGGCCACCCGGACACGCCGCCCGCGAAGGTCGGCGTCCCGATCTCCGACATGACGTCCGGGCTGTGGATCACCATCGCGATCCTCACCGGGCTCCTCGGACGCGGCGCGGACGGCCGCGGCTCGCACGTCGACCTCGCGATGATGGACGTCCAGACGAGCCTGCTCGCGCTGGCCGCCGCGCGGATCTTCGCGCTGGACGAGGACCCGTCCCGCACCGGCACCGAGCACCCGGGCCGCGTCCCGTCCGCCGCGTTCCAGTGCGCGGACGGCGGCTGGCTGCACATCAGCTGCAGCGACCAGCACTGGGCCCCGCTGTGCCGGGTGCTCGACCTGCCCGAGCTGGCCGCCGACCCGGACCTCGCCGCCAACGCCGGACGGCTCGCGCAGCGCGGACGGGTGATGGCCGCGCTCGCCGCCGCCATCGGCCGCCGGACCCGGCACCCCCTCGCGGACGAGCTGCGCGCCGTCGACGTCCCCGCGGGCGAGGTGAACTCGGCGCGCGAGGCGCTCGCCGACCCGCACACCACGGCCCGAGGGATGGTGGGCAGCTTCGACCATCCCGTCGAGGGCGAGTTCGGCGCGCTGCGCACGCCGCTGCGCGTGGACGGCCGCGACTACCCCGAGCCGGGCGTCCCGCCGCTGCTCGGCGCCGACACCGAGGACGTGCTCACCGGCCTCCTCGGCCTGGACCGGGCGGACGTGGCCCGGCTGCGCGAAGAAGGGACGGTCTGACATGGGCGCCACCGACGACCCGGTGCTGGTGGAGGAGGCGGACGGCGTCGCGCACGTCGTGCTGAACCGGCCGGGGTCCCGCAACGCGCTGAACCTCGCCATGTGCCACCGGCTGAGCGAGGTGTTCGCGCGGCTGGACGCCGCCGACGGCGTCGGGGCCGTGCTGCTGCGGGCGGCCGGGCCCGCGTTCTGCGCGGGCGCCGACCTCAAGGAGCGGCAGGGCCGCGACGAGGGCTGGGTGCGCGCCCGGCGGCTCGCGTCGTTCGCCGCCTACGAGGCGATCGAGCGGTGCGCGAAGCCCGTGGTGGCGCTGGCGCACGGCCCGGTCGTCGGCTCCGGCGGGGAGATCGCCATGTCCTGCGACTTCATCGTGGCCGCCGACGACGCGACGTTCCGGTTCCCCGAGGCGCACTGGGGGACGGTCGGCGCGACGCAGCGGCTCCAGCGCGTCATCGGCAAGCGACGCGCGAAGGAGCTGCTGTTCACGTCCCGGACGATGCCCGCCGCCGAGGCCGCCGCCGTGGGCCTCGTGGCGCGGACGGTCCCCGCCGCCGACCTGCTGGCGACCGGCGCGGAGCTCGCCGCGAAGATCGCGGGCGCGCCGCGCCTCGCGATGGCGCTGACCAAGCAGGCCGTCGACCTCGGCTCGGAGACCGACCTCGCGAAGGGCATCCGGATCGAGATGGCGGCGATCGAGCGCTGCCTCGCGGACGGCGGCTGGCGCGGCGGCGTCGAGGACTTCGCCACGGCCAGGCGCACGGGCAGGCGGCCGGAACCGGAGGGGAGCTGAGCCATGGAACCGCGGACCGTGCAAGCGCCGGCCGACGAGCTGGCCGGGGTGTGCCCGCTGACCGTCCACGAGGCGCTGCGCCGCGCGGCGACCGTCGCGGGCGACGTCGAGGCCGTCGTCACCCCGCGCGGCCGGATCGCCTACGCCGCGCTGGCCGACGAGGTCGCGGCCGTCCGCGCGAGGCTGGCGGCGGCGGGCGTCCGGCGCGGCGACCACGTGGCCGTCTGCCTCGGCAACGGACCGGAATGGGTCACGCTCTTCCTCGCCATCGGCTCGCTGGGCGCGGTGACCGTGCCGATCAACACCCGGTGGCGGGCCCCGGAGATCGCGTACGCGCTGCGGCAGTCGCGGTCCTCGCTCCTGTTCGTCGCCGACCGCTTCCTGAACATCGACTTCGTCGCCGTGCTCCGGCGGATCTGCCCCGCCGCCGACTCCGCCCTGCCCGACCCCGCGCTGCCCGACCTGCGGTCGGTGGTCGTGCTCGGCTCGGACGTCCCCGCCGCCGCCCGCTCCTGGGACGACTTCCGCGCGACCCCCGCGCCGCCGGTGGAGCCCTGCGGCACGCCGGACGACGTCCTGCTGATCCAGTACACGTCCGGCACCACGTCCCACCCGAAGGGCGTGCTGCTGACCCAGCGCAGCATGTGCGCCGACGCCTTCTTCTCGGGCGCGCGGCTCGGGCTGCGGCCCGGCGACCGGTTCCACAGCGCGCGGCCGTTCTTCCACGCGGCGGGCAGCACGCTGACCGTCCTCGCCTGCCTCCAGCACGCCGCGACCGTGGTGACGATGGACAGGTTCGAGCCCGGCGAGGCGCTCCGCCTCATCGAGGACGAGCGCTGCACCCACTTCTCCGGCAACGACACCATCGCCCTGATGCTGCTGAACCACCCCGACCTGCCCCGGCGGCGGCTGCGGCTGCGCGGGGCGTGGGCGGCCGCGTCGCCCGCCGTCGTCCGGCGCATCGCGACCGAGCTCGGCGCGGCCGAGTGCGTCGTCGGCTACGGGCTGTCGGAGGCGTCGCCGAACGTGGCGCAGTCGGCCTGGTGGGAGCCCGAGGACGTGCGGCTCTCCGGCCGGATGCTGCCCGAGCCCGGCGTCGAGGTCCGCGTGCACGACCCGGCCGCCGGACGGGACGTCCCGCCCGGCGGCGTCGGGGAGATCCTCGTCCGCGGCTGGAACGTCATGCGCGGCTACTTCGAGATGCCCGCCGAGACCGCGGAGGCGCTGTCGCCGGACGGCTGGCTGCGCACCGGCGACCTCGGCCGCCTCGGCCCCGACGGCCGCCTGGAGTTCGTCGGCCGGGCCAAGGAGGTCATCCGCGTCGGCGGGGAGAACGTCTCGCCGACCGAGATCGAGGACGTCCTGCACCACCATCCCGGCATCCGGCAGGCGGCGGTGGTCGGCGTGCCGGACGACCGGCTGATGGAGGTCCCGTTCGCGTTCGTCGTCCCGGCCGACGGGCACCGGGTCGAGCCGGACGACGTCACCGCCTGGATCCGCGAGCGCCTCGCCGGGTTCAAGGTGCCGCGCCACGTCCACGTGGTCGCGAGCTTCGAGGAGTTCGGGATGACGGCCAGCTCGAAGGTCCCGAAACGGCACCTCGCCGACCACGCACGACGGCTGCTGGACCACGCGGAGACGAGATGAGCGCGATCGAGACCGGCGTCACCCGGCTGCTCGGCTGTGATCTGCCGATCGTCCAGGCGGGCATGTCGTGGGCGTCGTCGGACTCGCGGCTGCCGCTCGCCGTGTCGAACGCCGGGGGCCTCGGCGTGGTCGCCGCCGGGCCGATGCGGCTGCCCGACCTCGACCGGACGATCGGCGAGGTCGCGGCGGGCACCGACCGCCCGTACGCGGTGAACCTGCCGCTCTACCGCACGGGCGCGGACGAGGTCATGGACCTGCTCGCGGCCCGCCGGATCCCGGTGCTGATCGCGTCGCAGGGCGGCCCGCGCCGCTACCTGCGCCGCTTCAAGGACGTCGGGACGATCTGCCTGCACGTCGTGGCGTCCGAGGAGCACGCGGCCAAGGCCGTGGACGCCGGGGTCGACGGCCTCGTCGTCGTCGGCGCGGAGGCGGGCGGCCACCCGCCCGCCGGGCTGGTCTCCACGCTGGTCACGGTGCGCGCGGTGACGCGGCGGTTCCCCGCCGTCCCGGTGATCGCCTCGGGCGGGTTCGCGGACGGCGCGGGCCTCGCCGCCGCGCTGGCCCTCGGCTGCGGCGCGGCCCAGTTCGGCACGCGCTTCCTCGCCAGCGAGGAGGCCAACGTGCACCCCGCCTACAAGGAGGCGGTGCTGGCGGCCGGGATCGGCGACACCCGGACGGTGGGCCGCGGCCTCGGCCTGATCCGGGTCCGGGCCAACGACTTCGCCGAGCGGATGCTGGAACTGGAGAGCGGCGGCGCCGACCTGGAGCGGCGCCGCGCCGAGTTCACCGCGGCCAGCCTGCGGACGGCCGCCGTCGACGGCGACGTCGCCGGCGGCAAGGTCGAGATGGGGCAGTCGGCGGGCCTCGTCGACGCGGTCCTGCCCGCCGCGCGGATCGTCGAGCGGCTGGTGGACGAGTACGCCGCCGCGGTCGGACGGCTGCCGGGGGTGCGGCGGTCGGCGGCGCCGATCCCGTCCAGGTAGGGCGCGCACGGAGCTTCGGGGGAGAGCGGCCGGGTGCCGCGCGCTAGGGCGCGGACACCTGAGGCCGAGACTGAGGAGGTCTTGTATGACGACCAACGAAAGAGCCCTGCGAAAATGGGCGGAGCCGGCACTCGGCCGGCGCGGCCTGCTCGGCGGGGCGGCGGCGCTCGCGGCGGGCGGCGCCGCGTTCGCCGCGAGCGGGGGGAGCGCGTTCGCCGCGGGCGGCGGCGCGCCCCGGCCCGACTCCCCGCTGCCGATCATCCCGATCCCGCCGCAGGCCCCGGCCACCGAGGGCTACGCCCCGGTGCCCGGCGGACGCGTCTGGTACTGGGACACCGGGGGCCACGGCACGCCGATCGTCCTGCTGCACGCCTACAGCGGCAGCGCGGAGAGCTGGCCGTACCAGCAGCCGTACCTCGCGAAGGCCGGGTTCCGCGTCATCGGCTACTCGCGCCGCGGGCACTTCAAGTCGGACGCGCCGCCCGCCGACAACCCGGGCACCGGCGCCGGCGACCTGCACGCCCTCGTCGAGCACCTCGGCATCCGCAAGTTCCACGCCGTGGGCGTGGCGGCGGGCGGGGGAGTGGCGCTCGACTACGCGCTGTCCCACCCGGAGCGGCTGCTCGGCCTCGTCATCAGCGGCAGCCTCACCGGCGCGCAGGACCAGGACTACAAGGACATGCTGAAGCGGCTCCGGCCGCCCGGCTTCGCCGAGATGCCCGCGGACTTCATCGAGCTCGGCCCGTCCTACCGGGCGGTCAACGTGGCCGGGACGGCGGCGTGGGTCGACATCCACCACCGCGCCCGCAACAGCACCGTCGATCAGGGGAACGAGAACACGTTCACCTGGGCGGACGTGAAGCAGCGGGTGCGGGTGCCGACCCTGCTGCTCTGGGGGGACGCCGACCTCTACAGCCCGCCGAGCGTCCAGCGGATCATGGCGAGCCATTTCCGCGACGTGGAGACGGTGGTGGCGAACGAATGCGGTCACGCGCCGCAATGGGAGCGCTCGGACGTTTACAACCCCGTCCTCCGCGCGTTCGTGCGCAAGCATTCACGGTAGGCGTTGACGGCGCCGGAGAGCCCGTGCCCCGCCACGGGCTCTCCGGCGAGATTTGCTCAACCTGCTTCTCTCTTCAGGAAATCGAGGATCTGCGGGAACACCTCGGTGTCGGCGTGGACGCCCATGAACGGGTCCTGGTGGCCGTATCCGGGCAGGACCGCCAGTTCGTGGCGGCCGGGCGCGGCCGATTCCAGCCGCCGGTGGCAGACGATGTTGGAGTCGCCGAACACGTTGTTGCGGTCTCCGGTGAGGAACAGGATCGGCGTCGCGACGTCGACGGCCTTCGCGAGGTAGTCGTCCGGCAGGTCCCGGTGGCGTGAGTCGTGGCGGTCGAATTTCACCGCGCGACCCGCCAGCACCATTTTGTGGACCTGGCGGTAGTAATTGAGGTTGCACACGCCGAACAGGTCGGTCAGCCGGGCATGCGTGACGGGCGACATCTTCTCGTGCGTGAAGATGGGTTTTCCGCAGCCCCACATGAAGCCGAGCATGTGGCAGGCGGGCTCGTCGCACGCGCGGTGGAACGGCCGGATCGCCTTGGCGAGCATCCAGCCGCGGGTCAGCACGGGCGCGGTCGAATAGCGCGGGTCGAGCTGGTAGGGCCCGAGAAGGTATTCCATGATCGGCGGCGCGTAGCCGAGCTTCATCTTCGCCCAGCGCGGCGTCCGCGCGACCAGCGAGACGCTGTTGCAGGTCAGGCTGGTGATGTCGGTGACCGTCCCGGCGGACAGGGCCATGGAGAACGACGCCGCGCCCAGGCAGTGCGCGATGACGTGGACGCGCTTGTCGCCGATATGGCGGCGCAGTTCGGCGAGCGCCGCCGGGTGGTCGTAGTGGGCGATGTCGTCGAGGTTGTAGCGGTGGGTCTCGGAGTTGTACGGGAATCGCGCGCTCATCCGGAAGTCGAGCGTCCACACGTCGCCGAACCCGGCGTCGTGCAGGAAATTCACCAGGTTGGTGTGCTCCGGCATGATGAACATGTCCGACGAGCACGAGATCCCGTGGATCAGCAGGACCACGTCGTCGCATTCGCGGCGGCGGAACCGGGTGAGGTTCAGGCCCAGCCCGTCGTCCGTCGAGAAGGGATGCGCGCTGATCTCGGCGTCGGCGACCCCCGAGAGTGTGAACCGGGAAATCCGCCGGCGGTCCCAGCGGTCAGGACTCATCGGCCCTCCGTGTCCTCTCTGAGCGGGACGGTCACGTGAAAACGGTGCCGATCTGGCTGAACTGCCAGCCGTCGGACTCGGTGAGGACGAGCCGGACCCAGATCGTCCAGCCCTCGCCGATCTGCTCCGCGACGTTCGCGGGGACCGAGAGCGTCATGTCCTGCGGAGGGTCGTCGTCATAGCCTTCGGTGAACTGGAGAGCGCCGTTTCCGGTCTTGGCGATGGACATGTTGCCCATCCAGTCATCGAGAACCTCCTCGGGGTCGAGGTTGTGGAAGGCGAAGGGACTGTCCTCGATGAGGTCGTTGAGCATCCGCTTGGCGCGTTTTCCGGCGGGAAGGTCGCGGGCGGCCTTCCGTCCCTCGTCGGCCATTTCCGCGGCGGCGTCGGCGGGCAGGCGTCCCCGCTCGCGCAGCCATCCGGCGAGGTGCTCGACCATCTCGCCGATCGCCGCCATTTCCTCTTCTTCTTCCTCGCCGCCGGAGGAGATGCTGCGCGGCATCCAGACGCTGAGGAATTCCCACATGTGGTCGGGCAGTTCGGTCACCGGGGACTTGGAGCCGTCCTCCAGATACCAGCCCACGGAGCCGCGCAGGCTTTGGACGGCGTCTTCCATGTCCTCGTAGCGTTCGTCGGTCATCGCGGGGTCGTGCCTGAGGCAGTCGAGGAAGCCGGTGAGGGCGGTGTCGATGGAGATCTCTTCACCGGGGTCGGATTCGCTTCCGCAGGACGGGCATTCCTCGGCGGTGATCCGCGTGAAGGCGGGCTCCGACGGGCCGGGAGTGACGATCTCGCTGAAGCCGAATTGTTCGTGCGCAGCGACGATGCTCCACGCGAGACGGGGGTCGTCGGTGTCGGTGACGAGAGGTTCGAAGCCGTCGAAATCGACGTACTTCCACTCTTCGCCCTCGTCATCGGTCAGCGGGCCGGTCAGGTCGTAGACGTCGCCGGTGTCGGGATCGGTCCAGGCGCCGGGCAGTTCGGCGGCGTAGCGGGTGGGGGAGCCGTCGCCCATCGCGCGGTGCGCGTCCAGGTTCCAGACGCGGGCGAAGCCGTGGCCGTCGGCGGCCACGACGCGGGGACGGCCGCCGAGCAGGGAGTAGGCGACCGATTCGATGCCGAGGGTCCGGCCGTCCCTGAGGGGCATGCCGATCTGCTCGCCGGTGCGCGCGTCCCAGATCCGCACGGTGAAGTCGTGGCTGCCGCTGATGACGATCGGGACGCCGTCCGGCGCGGCGAAGGCCACCGTCCGGATCTCGCCTTCGTGACCGCTCATGGCGGGGCCGATCTGCTCGCAGGTGGGCAGGTCCCACAACCGCAGGGTCTTGTCGTCGCTGCCGCTGACGGCGACGGGCCGCCCGTCGAGCATGCCCACGGCCACGGCCCGGACCGGCTTCGTGTGCCCGGTCAGGGCCCGGCCGCGCTGCGTGCCGGACGCCAGGTCCCAGACCCGGACGGTGTTGTCCTCGCTGCCGCTGACCGCGATGGTCCGCCGGGCGAGCACGTCGACGGCCACCGCCCGCACCGCCGACTCGTGGGCGATCAGCGGCCCGCCGATCAGCGTGCCGCGGCCGAGGTCCCAGACCCGGACCATCGCGTCGTGGGCGCCGGTGACCGCGATCGAGCGTCCGTCGAGCACGCCGCAGGCCACCGAGTAGACCGATCCCATGCCGTTGTGCCTGATGTAGCGCGGTTCGGCGGGCCGGTCGGTCCGCCCGTGCCCGGTCAGCTCCCAGATCGTCAGGTCGACGTTGCCCCGGACGGCGACGGGCCTGCCGTCCAGGTGACCGAAGGCCAGCGACCGGACCGACATCCCGGACTCGCCCTCCAGCGGCGGGCCGATCTGCCGGTGGGACCCGAGGTCCCAGAGCCGCACCGGGCCGTACGGCCCGTCGCTGATCACGACCGGGCGCCCGTCCACCAGCCCGGTGTCCACGACCTGCACGGACGCACCGGGCCCGCCCAGCGCCGGGACGATCTGGGCCCCGAAGGGAAGGGGCACGAATTCGTCGTCTTCGCAGTGCGGATGTCCAGGCATCGAGCCTCCGAGCGCACGGACCAGAAATCAGCCTCGGCCAAGATATCGGAGCTTCGCCCCATAAATCCCGCTCTCACCTACCGGCTCCGGGCGCCCACGCGGTCTTTCAGGTCACCGAATCCAAATGGACGGCCTTTCCGATGAAGGCGATGCCGTCGATCGCGCCGAGTCGGGCCGGGTCCAGGGGGAAGTAGGCGAAATCGCTGGAGACGCGCGGGGTGGCTTCGCTGAGCACTTCGGGCAGGCGGCGCGCGTCGACGAGGGAGCGGTCCCAGGGCAGGGCGGACAGGATTCCCTCGATGGTGTCCGGCGGCGGGACGTCGTCGCCCGCCGTGCCGAGCGCCGTGGCCAGGAAGGCGTACCGGTCGCCGAGCCGCGTCGCCGCGATCGCCCCGGCGCTCCACCATTCCAATCTCCGGTCGCCGAACCGCATGACGCTCTTGTTCCGTTGCAGGTGGAGGTTGTGGCCGAAGGCCAGGGCGGGACGGCCCCGCGCGGCGACGGCCCGCAGGTTGGCGGCCATCATCGCGTCTCGCAGCGCCGACAGCCGGGACCACCGTTCCGGGGACGTGTCGGCCATCCAATGGTGGTAGCGGAGCAGGCCGACGGCGGTGCGCGCGTACAGTGCGGCCCGTTCCGCATCCCGCTCGCTGAGCCGCGGTGCCTGGGTGTCGAGGAGGCTCACCAGGTCGTCGGCGATGAGCCGCAGCCGCCGGGCGTCGGCGGTCTGCCCGATCGACCGGGACGGGTCCATGGCGGTGGCCTCGTCCGACCACGGTTCGTCCGGGCCCAGCAGCGCGTCGATGGTCTCCAGGGTGTGGGGGAGCGGGCCGTCGAGGAGGGCGTGGAGGGCGGTGAGCGCCTCGCGGGGGCTCGCCGCCCAATACTCCAGCGGGCCGTCGAACCCGAAGAAGCGGAGCTTCTCGTCGTGTTCCCGGTTGTACTCGCGCATCCAGCGGACGAGGTCGCGGTTGGCCGGCGGCGTGCCGAAACGGTGGCTGAAGCCGCGTTCCATGACGTCGTCGAGGGTGCCCGCGCCCGTCGCGAGGTAGTCGTCCACCACCAGGGCCTTGAGGCAGTCGCTCTCGATGGCGAACGACCGGTAGCCCTCGTGCTCGACCAGATACCGGAAGATCTCGTTGCGCAGCTCGCCCAGCTCTCCGACGAAATGCCTGGCCTCGCCCAGGCCGAGCAGCGCGGGCCGGGCGGGAAGCGACCGCAGGAACGCGGAGATGCCCGCGCCGTCGACCGGCCAGGAAATGTCCTTGAAGTCCATACCTTCGACGGTATCGTTGAACATTCAATGTAAACTTTCGCGCGAAAATGCGAGCTGCTCGGCGATGAACCTTCAAACGGATGTGCACCCATGAGGCCGGTGGACCTGGCTCGCGAGCATGGTCTGTCCACCCAAGCGGTCAGGAACTACGAGGACGCCGGGGTGCTGCCCGCCGCCGAACGCACCGCTCACGGCTACCGCACCTACACCCCGCTGCACGCGCTGGCCTTGCGTGCCTTCATGGCCCTCGTCCCCGGGCACGGGCACCGGACCGCCACGGCGATCATGCAGGCGGTCAACCGGGGCGACGTCCAGGACGCGCTGCTGCTCATCGACGAGAGCCACGACCGGCTCCTGGACGACCGCCGCACCCTCCAGGCGGTCGAGGCCGCGCTCCGCGACCTGGCGCCCGTGCCGCCCGAACGCGGCGACGTCCTCATCGGGCCCCTGGCCAGGCGGCTCGGCCTGCGTCCCGCCACCCTGCGCAAATGGGAGAACGCAGGACTGGTCCGGCCGCGCCGCGATCCCCGGACGGGCTACCGGGTCTACGGCGCGGCCGAGGTGCGGGACGCGCGGCTCGTCCACCAGCTCAGGCGGGGCGGCTACCTGCTGGAGCAGATCGCCCCGCTGATCGACCAGGTCCGCTCGGCCGGAGGCGTCGCCCCGCTGGAGGCCACCCTCCGCGACTGGCGGCGTCGCCTCTCCGCCCGAGCCCGCGCCATGCTCAAGGGCGCCGCCGACCTGGACGCCTACCTGGACGCCCGCGACGAGCATCCGTTGCCGTAGTTCTATCGGGGGTCAGGCGCGTGGCTGGATCGCCTCCTGTGAGCCGGTGAGGCGGGCGACGAGGCGGTTCATGGAGGTCGTCCAGTTGCCGGCCAGCTCGGCGCAGGCCGTCTCCAGGTCCTGGTCGCGCAGGGCGGCGGCGATGCCCTTGTGCTGGTCGACCGACTCCCGCACGCTGTCCGCGTCGCCGAGGTAGGCGTGCTCGTAGCGGTGGACGACGCGCTTGGTGTCGCCGATCATGTCGAGGAGCCGCCGGTTCGGGCAGGCCGCCAGCAGAGCCGCGTGCCACTCGTCGTCGGCCCGCCGGACCTCGCGCGCGTCGGCGCCGGCCGCCATGCCGTCCGCCAGCTCAAGGAGCCGGGGCGCGCGCCGGGCGAGGTCCGCGGGATCGGACAGCCTGATCGCGAGCACCTCCAGCTGGGCGATGATCGGATACGTCTCGCGGATCTCGCGCTCGCTCAGCGCCGACACCCAGTAGCCCCGGTTCGGGCGGGCGTCGAGCAGGCCCTCCCGCGCCAGGCTCGCCAGGGCCTCGCGCAGCGGCGTCCGGCTCACGCCGATCTCCGCCGCGAGCCGCACCTCGTTGATCCGGCCGCCCACCGGGAGCCCGCCCTGGAGAAGGCGGTCGAGGACCTCGTCCCGCACCTGTTCGCGCAGAAGCCTTCGATCGACCGCCATGGACGCCACCCTCTCACGCTCCCGACGCCCGCCATGCTACATACTGAATACAGAATGCAGATCGCTGTGACCTTGGAGGCGGCTCCATGCCCGACTTCGCCATGACCCCATCACCGAAGGACGGCTCGCCGCCCGCCCTCGGCGACGACCCACGCGGCGCCCCCCGCCGTTTCCACCGGACGATGCCGGGCTACGACCGCACGCCCCTGGTCGAGACGCCCGAGCTGGCGCGGACGCTGGGCGTGGGACGGGTGTTCGTCAAGAACGAGCAGTCCCGGCTCGGGCTGCCGTCGTTCAAGATCCTCGGTTCGTCCTGGGGGGTCCACCGGACGCTGTGCGACCTCCTCGGCCTCGATCCCGCGCTCTCCTTCGACGACCTGCGCCGGGCCGCCGCGCCGCTGCGCGACCACGTGCTGACCTGCGCCACCGACGGCAACCACGGCCGGGCCGTGGCGCGCATGGCCGGGCTGCTCGGCATGCGCGCCCGCATCTACGTGCCGCTCGACGTCTCCGCCTCCCGGGCGGCCGCGATCGAGGGCGAGGGGGCGCAGGTCGTCCGGGTGTTCGCCGGTTACGACGACACCGTGCGGTACGTCGCCGAGCAGGCCGCCCGCGACGACCGCGACATCCTGGTCTCCGACACGTCCTGGCCCGGATACGAGACCGTGCCCCGGCACGTCATCGACGGCTACGCCACCATCTTCGACGAGGTCGACGAGCAGCTCGCCGAGGCGGGCCTGGTTCCCGCCGACGCCGTGGACCTGGTCGTCGTCCCCACCGGGGTGGGCGCGTTCGCCGCCGCCGTGGGGCTGCGGTTCGGCCCCCGCGCCGCCACCCGCGTCGCGACGGTCGAACCCGACTCCGCCGACTGCGCGCACCGCTCCCTCGCGGCCGGAGCCCCGACCGCCGTCCAGGGCCCGCACCACTCGATCATGGCCGGGCTGAACTGCGGCGAGCTCAGCGTCATCGCCTGGCCGATCCTGCGCGCGACGGTCGACGCGACCGTCACCGTGGACGACCGCGCGGCCCGCGAGGCGATGCGGCTCTTCGCCCGGTCCGGGATCGAGGCGGGCGAGAGCGGCGCCGCGTCCCTGGCCGGAGCCCGGCTCGTCTGCGCCGGCCGCGACTCCCGCGCCGCCCTCGGCCTGGGAGCGAACAGCACGATCCTCCTGCTCAACACCGAAGGAGCCAGCGACCCCGCCAGCTACCTCGACGTGGTGGGACGCCAGGAGGACGCCGTCCTCCCGGCCTGAGAGCACGCCGTGCGACGTTCGTCGCCGGCGCGGCCTCCCGCACGCGACCGATGTCACTGGCGGCGGCGTCCGCGGACGGGGAGCCTGGCCCGAGGACTTCGACACTCGTTCGACGCTCGGGGGAAGGCGGCCGATGACGACCACGCTCGCGCTGACGGGGGCCGCGCTCATCGACGGGACGGGGGCGGACCCCGTCTCCGGCCGGGTCGTCGTCGTGGCGGACGGCCGGATCCTGGACGTCGCGCGCACGCCCCCGGCGGGCGCGGAGGTCGTCGACCTCACCGGGTGCACGCTCATGCCGGGGCTGATCGACGCGCACGCGCACCTGGGGCTGTCCAGCGATCTGCAAGGGCTGGTGACCGGGCAGATCTCGGCCGCCGAGATCGCGGCGGCGATCTTCGGGGCGGCCGAGCGCGCCCTCCGCGAGGGGTTCACCACGGTCCGCGACTGCGGCGGGATCGACGCCGGCGTCGTCCGGGCGGTCTCGTCCGGCGCGGTGCTCGGCCCCCGCGTGCTGACGAGCGGGCCGATCCTCTCGCAGACGGGCGGCGGCGGCCACTACGCGCCGCCCTGGGAGCCGTCCCGCCGGTGGGAGACCCGCGACATGCCCGGCCTGCTCGGCATGAGCCTGCTCGCCGACGGGCCGGCCGAGATGCGCCGCGCGGCGCGGGAGGCGTTCCGCCGGGGCGCGGGCTTCCTCAAGCTGATGGTCACCGGGGCGGTGCTGGCGCACGGCGACGAGCTCGACCACACCCAGCTCGGCGTCGAGGAGATCGCCGTCGCCGTCCGGGAGGCGCGGGCGCGGAACACCTACGTGACGGCCCACGCGCACAACAACGCGGGCATCCGCAACGCGCTGGAGGCCGGGGTGACCTGCGTGGAGCACGGCAGCCGGCTCGACGAGCGGACGGCGGCGGAGATGCGGCGGCACGGCGCGAGCCTCGTCCCCACCCTGTCGGTCGCGCACCAGTTGATCGACTCGACGGAGGCGGTGGGCCTCCCGCCCGAGATGGCCGGACGGGCCGAGCTGGTGCTGGACGGCATGCGGCAGGCGGTCCTCGTCGCCCGCGAGGCCGGGGTCCCGATCGGCTCCGGCTCGGACCTGATCGGCCCCGACCAGACCGGCCGCGCCCGCGAACTCGTCCTGAAGGCCGAGCTGCTCGGCCCGATGGGCGCGCTCGTCTCGGCGACCCGGACCAACGCGGAGATCCTCGGGCTGGCCGACGAGGTCGGCACGGTCGCGCCCGGCAAGGCCGCCGACCTGGTCGCGCTCGACGGCTCCCCGTTGGACGACCCGTCGATCTTCCTGGACCCGGACCGGGTCCGCCTGGTCGTCCATCGTGGACGGGTGATTTCAGCCGTCCGCAATAGGTGAAATGGCCCACTTAAACTATGGACGTGGTCTGGGAGCTTCAACGTCTCGTCGACGGGCTGGCGGAGCGCTCGCGGCGTTCGGTGGCCGTCGACGACCCGCGGCTGCGCCTGCTCGCCTACAGCGCCCATCACACGGGCGTCGACAGCGCGCGGAAGCAGTCGATCCTCCAGCGGCGGGTGCCGGACGAGCTGGCGAACTACGTGCACCGGCACGTCCCCAAGGGCTCGGACGAGCCGTTCCTGCTGCCGCTGTGCCCCGAGTTCGGCCTCACCATCGAGCGGCTGTGCGCGCCGATCCGGCACCGGAGCACGCTGCTCGGGTTCCTGTGGGTGCTGCTCACCGAGCCGCCCGACGACCGGCTGCTGGAGTGGGTCAGGGACGCCGCGCTCGAGGCCGGGGACGTCCTGTTCCGCGAGAGCTTCATCGAGCAGATCGCGCGCAGCCGCGAGCGCGAGCTGGTCCGGGACCTGTTCAGCCACGACCGCCCCGTCCGCGAGTTCGCCGCCTCCGAGCTGATCGACAACGACCTGTTCACCGGCGGCGAGGCGACGGTGCTGGTCGCTGCTGGCCCCACCAGCGAAGTGCTGCAGGACGACCGGCGGGTCGCCATGGAGCTCGCCCTTCAGCGCACCCGCCGCGAGTTCCCCGCGCGGCACTGCTTGCATCTCGTCCGTCCCGACCACGGCGTCCTCATCGTCGCGCCGGGCGGGACGTCCTGGCCGAGCCGCAGGCTCCCTGAGGTCGGCGCGATCCTCCGCCGCCACTACCTCGCGGAGCTCGGCAAGCACGAGCGGGTCTGGGTGGGCATCGGCGCGCTGCACGACTCGCTCGCGACCCTGGACAACTCCTACGACCAGGCGCTGCGCGCCGTCGACGTGGCCCGCTTCGTCCGGACGCTCGGCGTCGTCGTCCGCACCGAGGACTGCGGCGTGTACGGGCTGCTGGCGGAGATCCCCCGCGACCGGCTCCGCAAGGTGGGGCTGCACCCCGGCCTCCAGTCGCTGCTGGCGCAGGACGACCCGCAGATCCGCACGATCATCGCGACGGTGGAGAGCTACCTGGACAACGCCGGGGAGGTCAAGGCGACGGCGGAGCTGCTGAGCATCCACCGCGCCTCGCTCTACCACCGCCTCCGCCGGTTCGAGGAGCTGGCCGGGATCGACCTGCGCAACGGCGACGACCGGCTGGTGGTCCACCTCGGCCTGCGGCTCGCCCGGCTGACCGGCCGCCGCTGAGCCCGGCCGCTAGACGCCGAGCCAGTCGGCGGTCCCGGTCGGCACGGCGTCGACGAGCCGCCGCGTGTACGGGTGGTCGGGCCGGTCGAGCACAGGGCCGCAGTCGCCGGACTCGACGACCTCGCCCCGGTAGAGCACCAGGACCCGGTCGGCCACCTGCCGCACCACCGCCAGGTCGTGGGTGATGAACAGCATGCTCTGGCCGTCCGCCTGCAACTCGCGGAACACCTCCAGGATCTGCGCCTGGACCGAGACGTCCAGGGCGGCGACCGGCTCGTCGCAGACCAGCAGGCGCGGCCGGACGGCGACGGCCCGCGCGATCGCGACCCGCTGCCGCTCCCCGCCGGACAGGTCGGCGGGCCGCTTGCCCGCGTACCCCGCGGGCAGCCCGACCCGGACGAGCAGGTCCGCCACGCCATCGCCGGACTCACCCTGCCGCAGCGCTTCGGTGAGCGAGTATCCGACGGTGTGCCGCGGGTTCAGCGAGGCGTACGGGTCCTGGAACACGCACTGGACGAGCCGGTGCGCGGGGCCGCCGCCCGCGCGGGGCGGGAACAGCGTCGTCCCGGCGACGTCGATCCGTCCGGCGTCCGGCTTCACCAGGCCCAGCACGCAGCGGGCGAGCGTCGTCTTCCCCGACCCGGACTCGCCGACCACCGCCACGGTCTCTCCGGCGCCGATCCGCAGCTCCACGCCCCGCAGCGCGGGGACCTTCGTCCGCTCAGGCCCTCGGAACGCCTTGTCCAACCCGGAGACGCGCAGCACGTCCTCCTTCTCACCGACCGGCGCCGCGCCGAGGCGCGGGCCGCTGTCCGCGTGCGCGGGGACGAGTTCCTCCCGGATCTCCAGAGTGCGATGGCAGGCGGCGCCGTGCCCGTCCGCGAGTTCGATGAGCCTCGGACGGCTCGCCGCGCACTCGGCCCGCTGCCAGGCGCAGCGGTCGGCGAACGCGCACCGCCCCGCGACGGCTCCTGCCTGCGGGACCCGCCCGGGGATCGTGCTGAGCACGCTGCGCCGCTGGTCGAGCGGCGGCTCGGCGGCCAGCAGCGCGGCCGAGTAGGGGTGGGCCGCGGCCGCGCGGACCGCCCCGGGCGGGCCCGACTCCACGATCGAGCCCGCGTACATGACGAGGACGCGGTCGCAGAGCGAGAAGGCGACCCGCAGGTCGTGGGTGATGAGCAGGAGGCCCATGCCCCGCGTCCGCTGGGTGCGCCGGATCAGGGCCAGCACGTCGTGCTGGGTGGTCGCGTCCAGGGCGGTGGTGGGCTCGTCGGCGACCAGCAGGCGCGGGTCCGCGGCCAGGCTCGCCGCCAGCGCGACCCGCTGCCGGAGCCCGCCGGACAGCTCGAACGGGTACCGGTCGGCGACGTGCGGGTCGGTGATCCCGACCTCGCGGAGCCGCTCGGCGGTCTCGGTCCGGGTGAGCCTGCCGTGGCCGTGGGCGCGCCGGGTCTCGTCGAGGTGCTTGCGGACCCTGGACACCGGGTTGAGCATGGTGAAGGGGTCCTGGAGCAGCAGCCCGATGCCGGACCCGCGCAGCGCGCGGGACCTGCGGTCCGGCTTCGCCGGGAGGGCCGCGCCGTCGAAGCGGACCTCGCCGGACGCGGTGAGCCCCGGCGGCAGCAGCCCCACCAGGGCCTTGGCGGTCAGCGACTTGCCGCTGCCGGACTCGCCGACGAGCGCGACGCTCTCGCCCGGCCCGACGGTGAGGTCGACGCCGTCCACGAGCAGCCGGTCCGGACGCGCCGTGACCCGCAGCCCGGCGACCTCAAGGAGCGGGGTCACGCGGTGGCCCGGTCGAGCAGCCGGTCGCCGAGGATGGTGACGCTCACGGCGACGAGGACGATGAGCAGCGCGGGCGTGACGCTCGCCCAGGGGTTGACGTCCAAGAGGGTCCTGTTCTCTGAGAGCATGCGGCCCCAGTCCGGGGAGCCGGCGGGCGACCCCAGTCCGAGGAAGGACAGCCCCGACAGCGACACCAGGGCGTACACGAACGTCAGCAGGCAGTTCGCGACGACCGTGGGCAGCACGTTGGGCAGCAGGTGCAGCACGGCGATCCGGCTCCTGCGCAGGCCGAGCACCTGCGCCGCCTCCAGGTAGGGCAGGCCGCGCTGGGTCAGCACCACGCCCCGCACGACGCGGGTGTCGACGGGGATCGCCAGCACCATCAGCGTCGCGACCGCCACCGGGTAGCCGCCGCCGAGCACGCCGACGACCACGATGGCGATGAGCCCGACCGGCAGCGAGTAGGCGAAGTCGGCGCAGCGCATGACGATCGCGTCGATCCAGCCGCCGCGGAAGCCCGCGAGCAGCCCGAGCGCGGTGCCGGCGAGGGTCGCGGCGAGCGCCACGGCGATCGGCCCGGCGATGGCGTCGCGGGTGCCGACGAGGACCCTCGACAGGATGTCGCGGCCCAGCTCGTCGGTGCCGAGCAGGTGGCCGCCGCCGGGCGGCCGGGCGCTGTCCGCCAGCTCACCGTGCCCGGGGTCCATGGGGGCCAGCAGGTCGCCCGCCGCCATGACGACGGCGAACACCGCGACCAGCAGCGAGGCGGCGACCACGGACGGGCTCCACCGGCGCGCGTTCACGCGGCCGCCCGGCGCAGGCGCGGGTCGAGGGCGAGGTAGGCGAGGTCCACCAGCAGGTTGATCCCGATGGTGGCCGCCCCGGCGACGAGCGCGACCCCCTGGACGACGGGGACGTCCTTCGCCGCGACCGACTCGATGATGAGCGCGCCGAGGCCGGGCAGCGAGAACGTCACCTCGACGAGGACCGCGCCGCTCATCGAGTACGCGAGCACCAGCCCGACGGACGTCGCCACGGGCACGGCCGTGTTCCGGAGCGCGTAGCGTCCCCAGACGTGCCGGGCGGGCAGGCCGCGGGCCCGCGCGAACGCCATGTAGTCGCGGGCGACGACGTCCAGCCCGGCCGCCCGCGTCTGCCGGGTCACGAGCGCGATCTGCGACAGGGCGAGCGCGATGGCGGGCAGGGTGAGGTGCCGGACCCGTCCGGCGAAGCCGGTGCCCGCGCCGAACACGGGGAACCAGCCGAGCCTGACGCCGAACACGTACAGCAGCAGGGTGCCCAGCGCGAAGCTCGGCGCGCTGATCGCCATCACGGCCCCGGCGGTGACCGCCCGGTCCGCGGCCCGCTCGCGGTGCGCGGCAGCGAGCAGCCCGAGCGGCACGCCGAGCAGCACGATCAGCAGCGTCGCGTAGAGGGCGAGCTCCAGGGTGACCGGCAGCCGCTCCCCGATCCGGGCGGTGACCGGCTCGCCGGTCTGCACCGAGTCGCCGAGGTCGCCGCGCAGCAGGCCGCCGAGCCAGTGCGCGTACCGCAGCGGGAACGGCTGGTCCAGGTGGTGGCGCTCGCGGATGGCGGCGAGCAGTTCGGGGGACGCGGGACGGGTGCCGAGCAGCGCCCGCTCGGTGGACCCCGGGGCCAGCGCGAGCAGCCCGTAGACGGCGAGCGAGATCCCGAGGAGCAGGCACGCCGCGATCGGCAGCCGCCGGGCGACCAGCCGGGTGGCGGGCCCCATCAGGCGGCCGGCCTGAGTCGGGTGGCCCACTGCTGGGAGAAGTTGAGCCAGACGCTGTAGTCCGCGTCGAAGACCAGCCTGCGGTTGAGGGCCAGGCCGCTGTCGGTGTAGAAGAGCGGCGCGTACGGCTGCTGGTCGGCGATGATCGCGTCGATCCGGCCGAGCCCGGCGACCGGGTCGGGACGCTTGGCGGCGCGCTGCTGGGAGAGGACCGTCTCGATCTCGGGCGTGCTGAAACCGGACGTGTTGAACCCGCCCTTGATCTGCTCGGTGCCGAGCACGAGCGAGGGGATCCCGGCCGGGTCGGGATACTCGGGCGTGTAGGGGATGAGCTGAAGACCCAGCTTCTCGTGGCCGTAGAGGGCGCCGACGTACTCCTGGAACGGCACCTGTTTGGCGGTCAGCGTGATGTTCAGCGGCTTGAGGTTCTGCTGGAGGCTTTGCAGGACGTCCCCGAGCCACTTCATGGACGCCGGGTAGGGCACGGTGACCTGGAACCCCTGCGGATGGCGGGACTGGGCCAGTTCGGCCTTCGCCTTCGCCGTGTCGAAGGACGGCTCGGGAAGCCCGGCGTAGATGGAGCGCACCTTGTCCGCGGGCGCAAGGTCGCCCCAGCTCTCCGGCGGGGTGAGGCTCCGGGCCACCCTGGCGTGCCCGCCGAACAGCGCGGTCGACAGGCCGCGCCGGTCCACCGAGAGGGACACCGCCCGGCGGACGTGGACGTCGTCGAACGGCGCCGTCGCCACGTCGAAGGACAGGTAGACCGTCTGCGGCGACGGCACCCACTTGACCGTCATCCCCCGGCCGTCGCGCCAGCGCCGCGACAGCGACGGGTCGGACAGGAAGGTGCCGTCCACCGCTCCGGACTGGGCGGCCAGGCGGAGCGTCTCCGGATCGCCCACCACCTTGAACTCCAGCCGCTTGACCGCGGCCTTCGGGCCCCACCACGACGGGTTCCTGACCAGCGTCGCGCCGGTCGCCGCGGAGAACGACTCGACCTTGTACGGCCCGCTGCCCATCGTGCCGACCCGCGGGGTGCCGAGATCCTTGGCGTGCGCGGTCGCGAACGCCTTCTGCACGACCTGGCCCGCCAGCGCCGGGATGTACCGGAAGAACGGGTCCGGCCTGCTGAGCTTCACCGTCACGGTGCCGGGGCCGGTCGCCCTGACGCTCTTGACCGCGCCGAAGTAGGTGGCGAACTCGCTGGCGACCTTCTTGTCGGCGTGCCGTCCGAGGGAGAAGGCGGCGTCCTCGGCGGTGACCGGCTTGCCGTCCCAGAACTTCGCGTCGGTGCGGATCCGGTACACGTAGGTGAGCGGGTCGGGCCGGCTCCAGGACGTGGCCAGGCCCGGCACGATCCGTCCCGCCGCGTCCAGGTAGAGCAGCGAGTCGTAGACCTGCTCGTACACGAGGGCGGACTTGCCGTCGTAGGCGTGCGCCGGGTCGAGGCTGCGGGGCGCGCTGTCGATGCCCCACGTCACCTTGGCGACCTCTCCGGAGCCCGCCTTGGCGGGCCCGGTGGATCGGGCGCTGTCGCCGCCACCGCAACCGGCGGCCGGCAGCAGCGCCGACGCTGCGATGACGGCGGACAGGCGGCGCCAGCCGCCGATGGGACGGTTCATGGATCCTTCTCCCTGCCTGTGGCGCTTGGGGAGAACCTAGAAGCCGTCCGGCCGGGAAACGACCGACGATCGTCAGGTCGTTCCGGCGGCCTTCGCGACATGTGTCGCGTCTCATCCCATGATCTTGGCGTCCCCGTATCCGCCGGTCAGGAGGTCGCCCTCGCCGAACCGGCCGGGCCGGAACGGCGCCAGCCCCGGGTCGGCGGGCCCGCCGGTGAGCAGGTCGGCGATCCGCGCGCCGAGCGCGGGCGCCCACTTGAAACCGTGCCCGGCCGTCCCGGCGACCATCGTGACGCGGTCCGCGACCGCGCCGACGACCGGCTGCCAGTCGGGGGCCACGTCGTACAGCGCCGCGTAGCCGGAGTACGCGGCGGCCCCGGCGAGGCCCGGCATCCGCCGGACCAGGGCGTCCGCGATGCGCAGGTGCTCGTCCGGCCACAGCTCGCCGGAGTAGTCGTCCGGGTCGGCCTCCGGCTCCTCCCACAGCGTGCCGACGAGGAACTGGTCGCGGAGCTCGGGCTTGACGTACACGCCGTCCGGCATCGAGGCCCAGATGTAGGGCACGTGCTCGGCCTCGCCCCACCCGTAGGTCGCGATGATGTGCCGTTCGGCGCGCAGGGGCAGCGTCACGCCGAGCATCCGCAGCAGGGCGGAGGTCCACGGCCCGGCCGCCAGGTGAACCCGTCCGGCCGTGACCTGCTCGCCGGACGCGGTGCGGAGCCGTACCGAGTCGGCGAGCGGTTCGATGCCGGTCACGAGGGTGTCCTGGAGGAGCCGCGCGCCGAGCGCCCGCGCGCGGGCGAGCATGCCGACCGTGGTGCCCACCGGGTCGGCGTAGCCCGCTCCCGGCTCCCACGCCGCCCAGCCGATGCCGGCCGGGTCGAAGGCCGGGAAGTCGGCGGCGATCTGGTCGGCGGCGAGCAGCTCGGTCCGCGTGCCGAGCGCGTTGAGCCGCCGGACGGTGGCCCGCATCCGCTCGCCGTCGCCGGGAGCGTGCAGGAAGAGCGCGCCCGTGGTGACGAATCCCGCGTCGCCGCCGTGCGTCCAGTCGGCGAAGCCGCGGAAGAGGTCGGCGGACTCGCGGGTCAGCCCGGCCAGGAACTCGTTGACGTAGTAGCCCCGGACGACCGCGCTCGACTGGCCGGTGGGCCCGGACGCCGGGCCGCCGCGCTCCAGGACCGCGACCTCCGCCCCGCGCTCGGCCAGGTGCAGGGCGGCGCTCGCCCCGTGGACCCCGGCACCGATGATCGCAACGTCGTAGCCCGCCATCTCACTCCTCCGACTCGGTGTCTCGGCCTCGACGCTAGGTTCCGGCCGTCCGGCTGTCGCGCGACCCATGTCTAAGCGAGCCGCCCGATTCGGCGTCAGATGACGGGCGAGCGCGGGACCCGTTCGGGCCTACCGTGCTCGGCATGCACCTGACGATCCTCGTCCCCGTCAAGGACGTACCGGCCCAGTGGCGGCTGAGCGGCGGCGCGCTCACCAGGCACGGGGTGCCGCACCGGCTCGACCCGATCCACGAGGTGCCGCTCGAATGGGCCCGCCTGCTGCGGGACGGCGGCGCGGCGGTCAGGGTCGTCGCGATGACGCTCGGACCGGCGGCGGCGACCGGCGCGCTCCAGCGGGCGCTCGCCCTCGGCGCCGACTCGATCGTCCAGGTCGGCGACGACGCGCCGGCGGGCGCCGACGTCCGCACGACGGCCCGCGCGATCGCGGCCGTGGCGACCCGGACCGGCGCGGACCTCGTCGCCTGCGGGTACGAGAGCGCCGACGGGTCCTCGGGGACGGTCCCGGCCGCGGTCGCGGCATGCCTGGGCGTGCCGCTGCTGAGCCGGGCCGGGCGGGCGGCCCTCGAAGGCGGGGCGCTGACGGTCGTGCGGGACCTCGGCGGCGGGCCCGAGCGGGTCACCGCGCCGCTGCCCGCCGTGGTGTCGTTCGTCGAGGGCGCGATCGAACCGCGCCGCCCGGCGCTGCGCGAGCTGCTGAGGACGAGATCGGCCACCCCGACCGCGCTGTCGGCGGACGATCTCGGCGTGCGACTCCCGGCGGAGGCCGTCCGCGACGTCCGGGTGGTCAAGGCGGCTGTCCCGGAGCGGGCCGCGACCGTCGTCGGGTTCGACGAGGGCGTGGCCGCGCTGTTCGCCTTGCTGACCGGGGAGGCAGCCGATGCATGAGATGACGGTCATCGCCCGGGACGCCGCCACCGCGCGGTCCCTGCTGGGTATCGCTCCGTCCGGCATGGCGACGCGGGTCGTCCTGCTCGGCGAGCAGGACGCGGACGACGTCGGAGGGCTTCCGGCGGATCGGGTCGTGGTGGCGCCTGGGCTGACCGGGCACGATCCGGCGGCGCTCGGCCCCTCCCTGGCGCCCCTCCTCGCCGCCGGGCTCATCGTCCTGGACTCCGGCCAGCCCGCCCGCGACCTGGCCGGCTGGCTGTGCGCGTCCCTCGACCTGCCGCTGGTCTGGGCCGTGGAGCGGCTCGGCCGCGCGCCGGACGGCGCGATCGAGGCCGAGCGGCCGGTGCTCGACGGCGGTCACCGGCTCGTCCAGCGGCTGCCCGCCGGGCCGGCGGTCGTCCTGGCGAGGCCCGAGCCGGGACCGGCGCCGGCCGGCCGCCCCGTGGTGGAGCGCTCCGCCGCGGTCCCGGGGCCCAGCGCGCTGACGGTCCGTCCCCTGGACGGCGGCGCGGCCGAGCGCGCGCGGGGGCCGGCCGGGGCGCGCACGATCGTGAGCGTCGGGCGCGGCGTCGGCGGCCCGGACGCGGTCGCCCGCTACCGGCGGCTCGCCGAGCTGACCGGGGCCGCGCTCGGCGCGTCCCGCGCTGCGGTGGACGGCGGCTGGCTGCCCTTCGCCCACCAGGTGGGCCAGACCGGGGCCACGGTCGCCCCCGACCTGTACGTCGCGTTCGGGATCTCCGGCGCGGTGCAGCACACGGCGGGCATGCGGGCCAGCGGCCGGGTGGTCGCGGTCAACACCGACCCGGACGCGCCGATCGCCCGGCTGGCCGACCTGGTGATCGCGGCCGACGCGAACGAGGTCGCCGACGCGCTGCTGCGGCGGCTGGAACGAGAGGGCTGAGCAGTGGACCGGACCTTCTGGCTGCCGGACGGCGACGAGCTGTGCCTCGTCCAGGACGGGCGGCTCTACCTGGTCGACGCCGCCGCGGGCGGCGCGCCCGAGGAGATCGACCTCACCGGGCTCCCGGGCGGGCTCGACGGCATGACCCGGTCCGGCGGGGCGCTGGAGTTCGGCGGCGGCGGACGCCGCGTCCGGCTGGACCCGCGGACGGGCGAGGCCGAGGAGTTGAGCGCCCGCGCCGTCGAGGACCGGGAGCGGAGGCGGCCGCGGACGCTGGGGCCGGGCGCGCTGGCGGGCGACCCCGACCTGGTCGAGGTGCTGGATCCGCGGGAGCGGCTCGCCCTCGGCCGGACCGGCCCGGACCTGAGCCTGCGGCACACGGTCGACGACCGCGCCGAACGGCTGACGACGTCGGGCGCCGCCGACCGGCCGTGGGAGGTCGGCGGCGCCCTCTGGTCGCCCGACGCCGCGCGGATCGCGGCGCTCCGCGTGGACCTCGCGGGCGTGCGCCGGATGCCGGTCGTCCACTGGCTGAAGGCGTGGGAGGAGATCGAGTGGGTGCCCTACACCCGCAGCGGAGGCCCGCTGCCGCAGTTCCTCCCGCATTTCGTCGACGTGCGGAGCGGCCGGACGTGTCCCATCGACATCGGCGCCGAGCCCGACCAATACGTGGCGTTCCTCGGCTTCCACGGCAGCGGCCGGGGCGAGGTGCTGCACCTGGTCACGATCAACCGGGTCCGGACGCGCATCAGGCTCCTCGCCGCCCACCCGGACGGGACGACCGACCTGCTGTTCGAGGAGGCGGGGGAGTCGGTCCTGCCGTCCGCCTTCGGCATCGCCGCGGACATGGTCACGATCCTGCCCGCGTCGGGGCGCTTCGTCGTCCGGTCCGAGCGGTCCGGCCTGGCCGGGCTCTACCTGTACTCGGCGGACGGGCGCGACTGCACGCCGCTGACCGCCGGCCTGGACGTGCCCGTGGCCGGGATCGACCTGGACTACCCGGAGTCGGGCCCCGAGACCCCGGAGCAGGGGATCGCGGCGGTGGACGAGGCCGCCGGGCTGCTGTACTTCAAAGCCGCCGCCTCACCCGCCCGCCCCTACGACCGGCACCTTTACGGGGTCGGACTCGACGGCACCGGGCTGCGCCGGATGACCGATGACGACGGCCGGCACGACATCGAGTTCAGCCCCTCGTCCAGGTTCTATCTGGACACGCACTCCGCCACCGACCGGCCGCCGGAGACGCGCCTGCACGCCGCGTCCGGCCGCCTCGTGTCGGTGCTGCGCCTGCGCCGGACGTCCCGGTCGGGCGGGCGTCCGCCCGAGGAGTTCACGGCCGTCGCCGCCGACGGCCGCACCGAACTGCACGGGCTGGTCTACCTGCCGCCCGACCTCGACGAGAACGGCTCGTACCCGGTCATCGACCTGATCTACGGCGGCCCGCAGGAGACCCGTGTGCCGCGCCGGTACGAGCCGGGCCGGGGCGCGTTCGCCGCCGAGCTCAGCGGGCTCGGTTTCGTCTGCGTCGTCCTCGACGCCCGCGGGACGCCCGGACGGTCGAAGGCGTTCCACGACACGGGGTACCGGCGGTTCGGGCAGCACGAGATCCCCGACCATGTCGCGGCCGTCCGGCAGGCCGCCGCCGAGCGCCCCTACCTCGACCTCGACCGGGTCGGGATCTTCGGGCACTCCTGGGGCGGCTACATGGCGCTGCGCGGGATGCTGACCGCCCCGGAGTTCTACCGCGCCGGGGTCGCGGCGATGCCGGTGGCTGACCTCGACGACCACCACGCGATGGCGATCGAGCCGTACATGTCCGTCCCGCAGGACAACGCGGAGGGGTACGCGGCGGCGTCGAGCCTCGGACTCGCCGGGCGGCTGCGCGGGCGGCTGCGCGTCATCGCCGGGACCAGCGACGTCAACGCCCCCTTCTCCGCCGCGATCAAACTCGTGGACGCCCTGGTCAGAGCCGGCAAGCGGTACGACCTCGTGCTGCTGCCCGGGGTCGACCACCATCCGCGCGGAGCGGCCCGCGAGTACTACGACGACGCCGTCCGCTCCTTCTTCCTGGAAACCCTGCGACCCGAGGAGGACCACTGATGCGAGCCCCGATCTTCGCGGCCGCGCTCTCACTCGCGCTGGTCCCCGGCCCCGCGCTGGCCGCGGCTCCCGCGCCGTCCGCCTCCGTGACGGGGGTCTGGCGTTCGGACGGGTACGGCATGGTCCTCTCGGTCGAGACGGACAAGGCGACCCTGTTCCAGACGACGTCCATCAGTTGCCTGCCGATCGACGAGGCGACCCGTGTCGGGACTCCGCGTCCCGGAGCCGCCGCCGTCTACCGGCTGAGCGACGGCAACACCATCCGCCTCCGGCTGGGCCCGCGGCCGGACGCGGCGACGCTCCACGCCGACGGGTCCGCCGGAGACCGCGCCCTGATCAGGCTCCGGAGACCGCCCGCGCCCTGCGGCGGACCGCAGCCGTCCGGGCCGGTGGGCGTGTTCGACGTCTTCTGGCAGACGTTCGCCGAGAACTACCCCTTCTTCCGGCAGCGGGGCGTCGACTGGGCCGCCCAGCGGAGGCGGTACCGGCCGATGGTCGGCGCGGCCACCACCGACGAGCGGCTCTTCCAGATCCTGCGGGCGATGATCGAACCGCTGGGGGACGCGCACACCGGGATCTTCGCGGGGGAGCGGGAGTTCACCGGGCTGCGCCCCGGCACCCAGCCGACGACGCGCGCCCTCGGCCTGCGCGTCAAGGAGCTGATCGACCGCCGCGACCTGCGCGGCGCCGGGCAGGACTTCGCCTCGGGCCAGCTCACGTTCGCCGAGCTGCCCGGCCGGATCGGCTACCTGCGGGTGGCCGGGTTCTTCGGATACGCCACCGGAAGCGACTTCGACTACGCCGCCGACCGGGCCAGGCTCGCCCAGGTGCTCGACACGATCCTCACGCCGCGCCGCCGGATGCGCGGGCTGATCATCGACGTCCGGTACAACCCCGGCGGGTTCGACGCGCTGGGCCTGCACCTGGCCGCGCGCCTCACCGGCAGGCCCTACCTCGCTTACCGCAAGCGGGCCCGCAACGATCCGGGCGACCCGACCAGGTTCACCCGGCCCCAGCCGATCATGGTCAGGCCCACCGCCGCGCACCGCTACACCGGGCCGGTCGCGCTGCTCACCTCGGGCACCACCAACAGTGCGGGGGAGACGTTCACGCAAGCCCTCATGGGACGGCCCGGCCGCGTCGTCCGGATCGGGGAGAACACCCAGGGCGTCTTCTCCGACGTCATGGAATGCGGGCTGCCCAACGGCTGGAGCCTCTGGGTGCCCAACGAGGAGTTCCTCACCAGAGACGGGACGACCTTCGACGGGGCCGGAGTGCCCCCGCACATCCGCACGCCGGTCTTCACCGAGGAGGAGTTCGCGGCGGACCGCGACTCCGCCTTCGACCGGGCCGTCGCCGTCCTCGGCGGCCGGGCGTGACCGCGGCCAGCCTCGGCGGGCTGCTGCGCGAGCGCGCCGCGACGGCGCCGGACCGGCCGTTGCTGCGCTTCGGCCCGGTGACGCTCACCGTCGGCCAGGTCGCCGACCGCGCCGGGCGCCTCGCGAACGTCCTGCGCGCCCACGGGGTCGAACGCGGCGACCGGGTGGCGGTGATGACGCCGAACGGGGCGGCCTTCCCCGTGGCCTGGCTCGCGATCGCCGCGCTCGGCGCGGTGGCGGTGCCGGTCAACGCCGGCTACCGCAGCACCGACCTCGCCCACGTGATCGGCGACTCCGGCGCCCGGACGGCGCTCGCGGGCGGCGCGGACGCGGCGACCGCCCTCCTGCGCGCGGGCGTCGACCAGGTGGGCCTGCTCGACCCCGCGGACGCGGGCCCCGCCCCGGACGTCCCCGCCGGACCCGGGACGTTCGACGCCGGCGCCGAGGCGGCCGGAGCACCGGCCGCGTTCGACCCGCCCGACCTCGGCCCGGACGACGTGGTCAACATCCAGTACACCTCGGGCACGACGGGCTTCCCGAAGGGCTGCGTCCTCACCCACGGCTACTGGCTGCGGACCGCCGAGATCGTGCGCGGCATCCTCGGCGTGACCGAGACCGACGTCGACCTCACCGCCCAGCCGTTCTCCTACATGGATCCCCAGTGGAACACGGTCCTGTGCCTGGACGCCGGCATCCCGCTGGTGATCCTGCCGCGCTTCTCCGCGTCCACTTTCTGGAAGTCCGTGCGCGAGCACGGGGTCACCTTCTTCTACGTCCTCGGCACCATGCCGGTGTTCCTGCTGCGGCAGCCCCCGGACCCCGCCGACCGGGAGCACGACGTCCGGATCGTGCTCTGCTCGGGCATCGTCCCCGAACTCCACGCCTCGATGGAGGAGCGGTGGGGCGTGCCATGGCGCGAGGCGTACGGGATGACCGAGACGGGCGCCGACCTGTTCGTCCCGGCGGACGACACGTCCTCGGTGGGCTCCGGCGCCATCGGGGTGCCGGTGCCCGGCAAGGAGGCCCGGATCGTCGACGGGGAGCTGGTCATCCGCGGCGAGCCGATGATGCGGGGCTACTGGAACGACCCCGCCGCCACCGCCGAGCGGATCAGGGACGGCTGGCTCTACACCGGCGACCTCGCCCGCCAGGACGACCGGGGCCGCTTCCACCTCGTCGGGCGGCGCAAGGACATGATCCGGCGCGGCGGCGAGAACGTCGCGGCGGCCGAGGTGGAGGCGGTCCTCGTGCGGCATCCCGCGGTGCGGGCCGCGGCCGTGGTCGCCGTCCCGGACGAGCTGCGCGGCGAGGAGGTCAAGGCGTTCGTCCAGGTCGGCCGGGCGACCGACCCGGCCGAGCTGATCGCCTTCGTCTGCGAGCGGCTCGCCCCGTTCAAGGTGCCGCGCTTCCTGGAGTACGTGGACGAGTTCCCGATGACGCCGTCCGAGCGGATCGCCAAGCACCTCCTGCCGCCCGGCCGGGGCGCCGCGGACGACATGCGGGGCGAATGAGGCCGCCGGTCGGGCGGCCCGCACGCGTCCGCCGCGCGGGCCGCCCGCATGCCGCACCCGCCGGGGCTAGGAAGCGGCGGCCGTGTCCGGCGTGAGCAGGACGGCGAACGAGACGTGCCTGTTGGAAGTGGAGACGGCGCTGGCGGCGATCTGGCCCGCGTCGTTGATGCCGTAGGCGGCGGTGATCCGCAAACCGGCGTCGGCCGGGATGAGCGTGGTCAGGTCGGTGCGGACGCCATTGCTGTACACCCAGCCGCCGCGACCGTCGCCGACGATCGTGCCGGCCCTGTTAATGGCCTGCGCGGCACCGAAGGTGCTCCCGCCGAGGTCGGGCCACAGGTCGGTCACCTTCCCGCCGCTGAACACCACGGGGTGGCGGGGCGCGAACTCGCCGCCGCCGACCCCCGCGGCGCCGACCGCGATTCCGCTGGCGTTCATGGCGTGCACCTCCGACCATGTGCTGCCGGGCAGCGAGCCCAGGTCCCTCGGCGTCCCGTCGCGCCACACCGTGGCCTCGGCCTTGCTGGTGTCGTTCGACGTCGAGGACAGGCCGAGGACCTGGCCGTCCGCCGAGATCCCGAACGCCTCCGCGGCGTGGCCGCCGGGCAGCGCCGGCAGCACGGACGTCTGCCCGTTCTGGTACAGCCACGCGGTGCCGGTGTCGAACCCCGTGCCGGCGATCTGACCGGCGTCGTTGATCGCCCGCGCCTGGACGTGCCCGTCGGTGGGCAGGATGTGCAGGTCGGTCGGGACGCCGTTGCGCCAGACCACGGCGCTCTCGCGGACCGGCAGCGTCTCGTAGGCGGAGCCGACGACGGTGTCGGAGGAGTTCACCCCGTACGCCGCCGTGGCGTCGGCCAGGGTCGGGTCGTTCGGGACGACGCCGGGCAGGCTGGTCAGCTGCGTGGGGCTGGTGGAGAGGTAGGCGCTCTGATTCCTGCCGGGGAACGAGGCGAGCCCGGCGGTGTGCCCGGCGGCGTTGACGGCGTACGGAACGTTCCCGAACGCGCCGTCCGCCGCCTTGATCACGGTCAGCCGGTAGTGCGCGGGAGCGGCCGCGGCCGCCTGGGCGGGCGCGACGGCCGCCGCGACCGCGAGGGGCGCCGCCAGCAGAGCAAGGGCGCGCGCAATCCGTTTCGGCATGCTTCCTCCAAGGTGAGTAGTCACTTGGAGATAGGCATCCGGGATACAAGGCTCATCGCCTGCGGTGAAAAGTGGTGGGCGATACTGGGATTGAACCAGTGGCCTCTACCGTGTCAAGGTAGCGCTCTCCCACTGAGCTAATCGCCCGTGCCAGGGTTCGGCGTGTTACGAGGTGGAGACGGGATTTGAACCCGTGTAGACGGCTTTGCAGGCCGTTGCCTCGCCTCTCGGCCACTCCACCAGAGCGAGGCCGGATCGGGGCCTCTCAGAGCGGACGACGGGATTCGAACCCGCGACCCTCACCTTGGCAAGGTGATGCTCTACCAACTGAGCCACGTCCGCGTGCCGGTCCGGAGGTCGCCCTCCGGGCTCGCAGGCACAACTCTAGCGGAATCCCGGCGTGCTTGCGTACCGCGCGGACTCTCTCTCCTCGGTGAGGTCGGCGTGCAGCGAGTTCCAGAAGGAGAGCTCGGAGTCCTCTTCGAGGTGGGCGATGCGGCCCCAGAACTCGCGGTCCTCGGCCTCGTGCGCGGCGGCGAGGGAGAGGGCGGGCATGATCGTGGTCCCGGCGTCCGCGCGGTCCAGGTCGGCGGGGGTGACGTCGGCGGGGAGGGCGACCGGGGTGGCCGGGCGGTGGTGCTTGCCCCGCTTGCGGACGCGGATCGGCGGCGTGGTGGGCGCCTTCGCGGCGGCGGCGCGGCCGGCGGCGAGGGCGACGGTGCCGCACAGGATGAAGGCGAGGATGCCGCCGAGGACGACCTCCTGCGTCGGCAGGTGCCCGGGGGCGGCGTGCTCCTGCTGCTCCTGCGCGACGGTCGCGGCGGCGGGGGAGCCGATCCTGTCGACGGTCGGCGCGGGCGCGGCGTGCTTCGGGGTGTAGGCCGTCTCGGCGACCTTGATCTTGGACGGGTAGCCGAACCCGACGACGGAGTCCATGTCGCGGGTCTTGCGCATGAGCTTGTAGCCGTCGGCGTTGCCCTCGATGGTGTGCAGGGTGCGGCCGTCCACCTTCTCGACGATGCCGACGTGGTCGATCTGGTCGATGTCGCCGGAGCCGTTCCAGTCGTAGAAGACGATGGCGCCCGGCTCGGGGTCGTGGCCCCAGGCGTGGTTCTTCTTGAACCACTGGGCGTGGTCGACGGTGGAGGCGAACTGCCCGGCCTGCTCCGCGACCCCGGCCTTGTCGGCGGCCCAGGCGAGGAACATGTCGCACCAGGGGGCGCTGGTGAAGTACGAGTCGTGGTCGCCGTCGACGTTCTTTCGGTACCACTCGCCGAACTTGGTGTAGCCGTCGCCCTTCTCGGCGTAGCCGAGTTCCTTCTCGGCGATGTCGAGCAGCTTCTTGCCGATCGGGTCCATCACGCTCCCTGCCGTCTCGCTCGTGCGGGCAGGGTGGCGCCCGACCGGGGGGACGGAACGCGCCACGGACCCGCCGGCGCGAGTCCCGAGGTCACGTTCTGATCTCGACGGAATGTAGTCGAGGTAAACGGTGACCGGCAACCCGTTCCACTGAAACGGTCAAATCGGACTACTCAGAAGTAGCCCCGCGGCAGGACGGTCACCGGGCACGGCGCGGCCCGCAGCACCTTCAGCGCGACCTCGCCGAGGAAGACCCGGTGCGCGGCGGCGTCCTCACTGGACGCGCACACGAGGAGCTCGCCGTCCGCCCAGTCGACGTCGTCCAGCGCGTCGGCGACGTCGGCGCCCTCGGCCAGGTCGGCGGACACGTCCTCGGGGAGGAGGTCGGCGGAGTCCAGGGCGAGCCGGATGGCGAGGGCGAGGTCGTCGCGGAGCCGCTCGGCGCCCGCGTCCCCGCCGACGTCCCCGACGGCGAGGGTGACCAGGCGGAGCGGGACCTCCAGCCGGTCGGCGGCCTGCGCGGCGCGGATGACCGCCTCGTCGCACTGCGGCCGCCGGACGTACATGACGGTGATCCGGGCCAGCTCCTCCGGCGGGGCGTACCCGGACGGCGCGAGCATCACCGCCTCGGTCGCCGAGTGCAGCAGGTGGTCGGCGGCGGCGCCGACGCCGATGCGGCCGCGCGCGCCGCCCTCCGGGGAGCCGACGACGATCAGGTCGGCGCCGATCCGGCTGGCGAGCACGGTGAGGCCGCGGCCGACGCTGCGCCCCTCCTGGACGTGCAGGTCGACCGGATCCCCGTCGAGCAGCTCGGCGGCCTGCTCCAGGACGGCCCGCGCCTCCCCGGCGGCCGCGGGCAGGTCCGGCGGGTGGACGGTCGCGAGGCTGAGCCGCCCGCCGGTCAGCGCGACGATCGCCCGGGCGAGGTCGAGGGCCTCCCGTCCGCCCGCGTCGTTGACGTACCCGGCGAGGACGTGCTCGCCGATCACGTGGGCCGCGTCCCCAGCCGGGGGCCCGCGGGCCCGATCGATCCGATCATGGCACCAAGCATTCCCCCGACGACGCCGGTCAGACCAGTGGGGATTCGCCGTGCTTTCCCGGTTCTCACCCTCTGGGGCCGCGTGTCAGGCCCAGCAGGTCACGCGCCGGTCCGGACGGCCGCCGCCCGGCGGGCCACACCGCGCGCAGCGGCCGAGACAGGTCCAGCTCCGGGACGGGCACCGCGACCAGCCGTCCGGCGGACAGCTCGTCCGCCACGGCGAGGTCGCTCACCACGACCGGGCCCGCGCCCGACGCGGCCGCCGACTTCAGCGCGGTCGTGGACGCGAGCTGCAACAGCGGCGGCGCCGTCCCGCCGTGCGCGGCGAGGGCGCGGTCGAGCACCTCGCGCGTCCCCGACCCCTGCTCGCGCAGCACGAGCGGCGTCGCCGCCAGCTCCGCCGCGGACACCCCGGAGCGGCGGCGGGCCCAGCGGTGCCGGGGCGCGACCACGACGAGGAGCCGGTCGGCGGCGACGACGGCGCCGTGCAGCCCGGCGGGCGTCCGCGTCCCCTCGACGAAGCCGAGGTCGGCGGCGCCGTCGCGGACCTGCTCGGCGACGACGGTCGAGTTGGCGGCGCTCAGCGTCACCGCGACCCCCGGGCGGACCGACTTCAGCGTCACCAGCCAGCCCGGCATCAGGTACTCGGCGACGGTGAGGCTCGCCGCGACGCGCAGCCGCCCGTCCCGCCGCTCGCGCAGCGCCTCGACGCCCGCCGCCAGCTCCTCGGCCGCGCCGACCACCTGCCGGGCCCACTCGGCGACCAGCGCGCCCGCCTCGGTCGGGCGGGACCCGCGCGGCGACCGGTCCAGCAGCGCGACGCCGACCTGCCGCTCCATCGCGCGGATCCGGGCGCTCGCGGCGGGCTGGGTGACGCCGAGCTCCGCCGCGGCCCGCCCGACGCTGCCCAGCCGGACGACCGCGAGCAGCAGCTCCAGCGCGCCCAGCTCAGGTACGCGCCGCGACACCGGAGACGAGTCGTTCGAGGACGCTGCCATGCCCCGATCCTACGTCGCCCATAAGCCTGCTTTATGACCTCATAGGCCGATGACCTCTACTGACGCGGCGGCGGCGGACGCAGCCTAGAGGGCATGGGTCTCCTCACCGCGCCGGCGCGCGGCTCGCTGCTGGGCGGGCTCGACCGTCCGGCGGACGCGCTCCGGCACCTCGGGCCGAACTGGTACGCGGCCGTCATGGGCACGTCGATCGTCGCGAACGGCGCGGCGGCGCTGCCGGTCGGCTTCCCGGGGCGGCACGCGTTCGCCGTCGCCGTGTGGGCGGTCGCGTTCGCGATGCTGGTGGCGCTGGCGGCGGCGCGCGCGGTCCATCTCGTCCGGCATCCGGACGTGGCGCGGTTCCAGCTCCTGGACAACCCCGCGACCGCCGTCTTCTACGGCTGCCCGCCGATGGCGCTGCTCGCCGTCGGCTACGGGACGCTCGTGCTCGGCCCCGGCGTCCTCGGCGCCGGACCGGCCGTCGCGCTGGACGCCGTCCTCTGGACGCTCGGGACGGTCTACGCCCTCGCCGTCGCCGCGGGCGTCCCCTACCTGATGATCACCCGGCACCGGCTCGAACCCGGCTCGGCGGACCCGACCTGGCTGCTCCCCGTCGTCGCGCCCATGGTCGCCGCCGCGCTCGGGCCCGCGCTCGTCCCGCACCTGCCGGGCGGCCAGGCCCGCGCCACGCTCCTCTACGGCTGCTACGGGATGTTCGGCGCGAGCCTGCTCGCGGCGCTCGTCCTGCTCCCCGGGATCTGGACGCGGCTCGCCGCCGGACGGCCGACGCCGGTCGTCCTCACGCCGACGCTGTTCCTCGTGCTCGGGCCGCTGGGGCAGTCGACGACGGCGGTCGTCCAGCTCGGCGACGCGGCGGGTCTGGCCGCCCCCGAGTACGCGGCGGCGATGCGCGCCTTCGCCGTCCTGTACGGCGCGCCCGTCCTGGGATTCGCGCTGTTCTGGCTGGTCATCGCCGGGACGGCGAACCTGCGCGCGATGCGCGGCGGGATGCCGTTCGCGATGACGTGGTGGGCGTTCACCTTCCCGGTCGGGACGTGCGTGACGGGCGCGTCCGGGCTCTCCAGGTCGACCGGCCTGGACGCCCTGACCGGCTTGGCCGCCGCGCTCTACCTCCTGCTCGTCACGGCCTGGGCGGTCGCCGCGGTGAAGACCGTCCGCGGCGCCCTGTCCGGACGCCTCTTCATGCCCGCCCCCGCTTAGGCCCAGGAATACGGGCCGGGCCCCGCCGGTTCCCCTAGGATGATTGAACGTTCTACTACTTTGGAGGCCGGCATGCAGTTCGGGATCTTCACGGTCGGGGACGTCACCCCCGACCCGACGACCGGCCGCGTCCCGTCCGAGGCCGAGCGGATCCGGGCCATGGTCGCGATCGCGGAGAAGGCCGAGGAGGCCGGGCTGGACGTGTTCGCCACCGGCGAGCACCACAACCCGCCGTTCGTGCCGTCCTCTCCGACGACCATGCTCGGCTACATCGCGGCCCGGACCGAGCGGCTGATCCTGTCCACCGCGACCACGCTGATCACCACCAACGACCCGGTGAAGATCGCCGAGGACTTCGCGATGCTCCAGCACCTGGCGGGCGGCCGGGTCGACCTGATGATGGGACGCGGCAACACCGCACCCGTCTACCCGTGGTTCGGCAAGGACATCCGCGACGGCATCGACCTCGCCATCGAGAACTACCACCTGCTGCACCGCCTCTGGCGCGAGGAGTCGGTCGACTGGGAGGGCAGGTTCCGCACGCCGCTCCAGTCGTTCACCTCGACCCCGCGCCCGCTGGACGGGGTGCCGCCGTTCGTCTGGCACGGCTCCATCCGCAGCCCGGAGATCGCGGAGCAGGCCGCCTACTACGGCGACGGCTTCTTCGCCAACCACATCTTCTGGCCGAAGGAGCACTTCCAGCGGCTGATCGGCCTCTACCGGCAGCGCTTCGAGAACTACGGCCACGGCTCCGCCGACCAGGCCATCGTGGGGCTCGGCGGGCAGGTGTTCATGCGGAGGAACTCCCAGGACGCCGTCCGCGAGTTCCGTCCGTACTTCGACAACGCGCCGGTGTACGGGCACGGGCCGTCGCTGGAGGAGTTCACCGAGGAGACGCCGCTGACCGTCGGCAGCCCGCAGGAGGTCATCGACAAGACCCTGACCTTCCGCGACAGCTTCGGCGACTACCAGCGGCAGCTGTTCCTGATGGACCACGCGGGGCTGCCGCTGAAGACCGTCCTGGAGCAGATCGACATGCTGGGCGAGGAGGTCGTCCCGGTGCTGCGCCGCGAGTTCGAGGCGCTGCGCCCGGCGCACGTCCCGGCGACCGCGCCCACCCACCACTCGCGCGTCCCCGAGGAGGCCCGATGACCAGGCTCGCCGTCGTCTCCGCCGGACTCGGGCAGCCGTCGTCCACGCGGCTGCTCGCCGACCGGCTCGCCGCCGCGACCGCCGGGGCCCTGCCCGGCGGCGTGGACGCCACGACGATCGACCTGCGCGACCACGCGCACGCCATGGTGGACGCGACGCTCACCGGCTTCCCGACCGGGCCGCTGCGCGCCGCCGTCGAGGCCGTGGGGGAGGCGGACGGCCTCATCGCCGTCACGCCGACCTTCAACGCCTCCTACAGCGGGCTGTTCAAGACGTTCGTCGACATCCTCGACCGCGACTCCATGGACGGGAAGCCCGTGCTGCTCGGCGCGACCGGCGGCACCGAGCGGCACTCCCTCGCGATCGACTTCGCGATGCGCCCGCTGTTCGCGTACCTGCGCGCGAACGTCGTCCCGACCGCCGTGTACGCCGCGTCCGAGGACTGGGGCGGCGGCGAGCGCCTCGCCGGCCGCGTCGCCCGCGCCGGAGGCGAGCTGGCCGCGCTGATGGGCGCGCGGCCCGCCCCGGCGAAGGCCGACCCGTACGACGAACCCGTCCCGTTCGAGACGCTGCTGTCCGGGACCGCCCGCTCCTAATTAAGGGTTGGCTTATATAAGTCGAGACTGTAACTTGTCCTCGTGCACGCGTTCGATGTGCTGGGTGACCCAGTGCGCCGCCGGATCCTGGAACTGCTCGCCGAGGGCGAGCGGTCGGCCGGGGACGTGTCCGGCGTCATCAGCGCGGAGTTCGGCATCTCGCAGCCGGCCGTGTCGCAGCACCTGCGGGTGCTGCGGGACGCCGGGTTCGCGGTCGTCCGGGCGGACGGCACCCGGCGGCTCTACGCCGTCGACGCCGCCCCGCTCCGGGAGGTCGACGCCTGGCTCGACCGGTTCCGCGGGTTCTGGACGCCGCACCTCGACGCCCTGGCGACGGAGATCGCCCGCGGCAAGCGCGCACGCCGAGAGCAGGACGACGACCCAGGGAGCCATCCATGATCGACGTGTCCGGCCAGATCAACGCGGTGAGCCGCACGGTCGGCGAGCGGGTGCTCGAAGCCGGTGAGGCGCGCACCGCGACCATCAGCCAGACCTACGACACCGGCATCGACGACCTGTGGAACGCCGTGACCGACCCCGAGCGCATCGCCCGCTGGTTCCTGCCGGTCTCCGGCGAGCTGCGGCTCGGCGGCCGGTACCAGCTGGAGGGCAACGCGGGCGGGACGATCGAGCGCTGCGACCCGCCGAAGGGCTTCTTCGCCACCTGGGAGTTCGGCGGCCAGACCAGCTGGATCGAGGTCCGGCTGACGCCCGAGCCGGACGGCCGGTCCCGCTTCGAGCTGGAGCACATCGCGCACGTCGACGAGGACATCTGGGCGAGGTTCGGCCCCGGCGCCGTCGGCATCGGCTGGGACCAGGGGTTCCTCGGCCTCGCCCTCCACCTGCGGACCGGCGAGGACGTCCGCGCCGCCTACGGCCAGACGTGGGCCGCGTCGGACGAGGGCAGGGAGTTCTCCCGGCTGAGCGGCGAGAGCTGGTACGAGGCGCACGTCGCGTCGGGCGCCGACCAGGCCGCCGCGCGGGCCTCCGCCGACCGCACCATCGCCGCCTACACCGGAAACCCGGAGGCCTGATGAGCCCGACGCCGCGCGAGGTGTTCCTGCGGCTCGTCCACGGCGTGGCCGAGGCCCGCTTCGACGAGCTGCCGGGCCTCTACGCGGAGGCGACCGACGTCCGGCACCCGATGGCGACGCCGGAGTCCGCGCCGCTGACCGCCCGCGCCGAGCTCGCGGAGCACTTCGGCGTCCCGCCGGAGGCGCACGCCGACCTGCTGATCGACGCGATCAGGCGGGCCGCGGATTAGCCGAAAGGCGCGCGGGCGGCCGCCGCCGGGCGGCATGATCATCACATGGCGGACGATTCGGGTGGCCGTGATCCGGTGTCCTGGCGGGTGCGGCGCTGGGCGGCGCCGGTCGCGTTGGCCGCGGCCGTCGCGGGCTCGGTCGGCGCGGCGAACCTGCTGGCGGACGAGCTTCCCGCCGCGTCCGGCGCGCCCGCCGCGAGGCCGCGCTTCATCCTCACGGTCGGGCAGTCCGGCTCGCGGAGCTCTGGGCCGGAGCCGTGGTTCGAGGTCCGGTCGATCCCCGGGCCGGACGGGCGGGCCGGCCTGGTGGACTCCGTCGCGCGGCCGTCCCCGTCCGCCGGTGCGGCGGCGGAGATCCTCGCCGGTCCCGGCGACACGTTCGTGGTCGTGTCCACGCGGGACGAGCCGTGCGAGTCCGTCCTCTACCGGTTCCGGCTCACCGGGGACGGCCGGGTGAAGGGCGTCAGGCCGGTGAACGGAGGCGGCACGCCCGCGCGCGCCGCCGGGCCGGCGCTCAGCCCGGACGGCGACCGGATCGCCTTCGCCACCGCGCCCTGCGCCGACGCCGAGCGGCCGAGTGCCGCGCTGACCGTCCTGGACCTCCGCTCCGGACACCGCCGGACATGGAGCACACCCGGCGCGGCCGTCCTCGGCGACATCGCCTGGGCCGACGACGGCCGGACGCTCGGATACGCCGTCAGCGACGTGCCGCCGACCGCGTCCCCGGAATTCGAGAGCGGCGTCGGCCGGATCGGGCGGGACGTCGCGAACACCACCGTGTACGCGCTCGACACCCGCGCGAAGGGCGCCGATCTGCGCGCGGGCCGCGTCCTCTTCCGCCAGCCGGACGGCCCGGGAGTCGTCACCGCCGCCGTCATGGACCAGGACGGCCGCACGGGCTACGGCGTCATGAAGGAACCGGGACGGACCATCATGTTCGGATTCGCCGAGGGGAAGCCGATGCGCGTGACCCACACGACCGAGACCAAGGCCGGCTCGGTCGACTTCGTCGCGCTCTCCACCGTCGGGGACCGGCCGCGATACGCGTGCGTCGGCGGAATCGACGCGTTCGGCAGGGTCGTCGACGGAGACCTGGTGGCCGCCAATGGCGGGGCGCGGCAATGCGGGTCCGCGTTCGCCCATTGAGGTCCGTCCGTTGAGGCCCGCCGGAGTGGCCGTCCGGTTGGCAGGGACCGACAAGGGCGCGCGTTCCCCGGCCGGAAACCGCAGCCGGGACGGACGGTCGATCCGGCACGGCCTGCGATGGCCGCCTCCGGCCGCGGTTCCTACACTTCGGCCAACGGCGAGGAAAAGGGCGGGGCGTCCGGATCACTGCCATTCTTAGGAGCCCTCCGTGATCATCAAGAGAACCGTCTCATCCGTCCTGCTCGTCGTCTGCGCCGCCGGGACGCCGGTGGCCGCCGCCGCGCCCTCGTCGGCCGCCCCGGACCCCGCCCCGCCCGCGCCCGCCGCGCCGAAGCGGGCCGCGTTCACCATCACGAGCAGCGCCTTCCCGCCCGGCGGGACGATCCCCAAGGTGCACGAGTGCACCAGCAGTGGCGACAACGACCCGGGGAAGAAGAACGAGTCGCCGCCGTTCGCGTGGTCCGGCGGACCGGCCGAGGCGAAGAGCTACGCGATCATCATGCGCGACCTCGACAACAACGCCCTGCTCCACTGGATCATCTACGACATCCCGCCGGACGCGGCCGGGCTCCCGCAGAACGTCGAGCACGTCTACCAGCCCGCGGTCCCGAAGGGCTCGCGGCAGGTCTACTACCGCGGAAGCGCGAGCCTCTTCGGTTATCAGGGGCCGTGCTCGCCGTCGTCGGTGAACACCTACGAGTTCACCCTCTACGCGCTCAACCGCGCGACGCTCACCGAGCTGAACGACAAGTCCACGACCCGAACCGCGGCAGATGTCATCGCCAAGGCGACGATCGCGACGACCAAGGTGTCCGGCGAGTCCTGAGCCGCCGCACCAGGTGAGAACGCGCCGGAGGGCGCCTCCGTCCCATCGACGGAGGCGCCCTCCGCTTTTGCCGCCACCCCGAAGCCCCCACTACCGATGGGGACGGGCATATGATTAGTTAGGTTAAGAAACTATCTGCCCGCCGACCGGGAGGGGTTCGGGACGTGCCGTCCAAGCACTATCCGTGGATCGCGCTGAGCAACACGACACTGGGCATGCTGCTGGCGACGGTCAACTCCTCGATCGTGATCATCTCGCTGCCGGCGATCTTCCGCGGCATCCACCTGAACCCGCTCGAACCCGGCAACGTCAGCTACCTGCTGTGGATCCTGATGGGCTACATGCTCGTCTCGGCGGTGCTGGTCGTGACGCTCGGACGGCTCGGCGACATGTTCGGGCGCGTCCGGATGTACAACCTCGGGTTCGCGGTGTTCACGGTCGGGACGATCGTCCTCGCGCTGGACCCGCTGCACGGCGGCGCGGGCGCGGTCTGGCTCATCGGCTGGCGGGTGTTCGAGGGCGTCGGCGGCGCGTTGCTGATGGCGAACTCGGCCGCGATCCTCACCGACGCCTTCCCGGCCGGCCGGCGGGGCATGGCGATGGGCGTCAACCAGGTCGCGGGCATCGCTGGAACGTTCCTCGGCCTGGTCGCGGGCGGCCTGCTCAGCGAGGTCAACTGGCGGCTGGTGTTCTTCGCCTCGGCCCCGATCGGGATCGCCGGGACGATCTGGGCCTACCGCAGCCTCCACGAGACCGCGACCAGGGCCGTCGGCGCGAAGATCGACTGGCTCGGCAACGCGACGTTCGCCGTCGGGCTGACCGCGCTGCTCGCCGGGATCACCTACGGCATCCAGCCCTACGGCGGCCACGACATGGGCTGGACGAACCCCTGGGTGCTCGGCGGGATCGTCGGCGGCGCGGCCGTCCTCGCCGCGTTCTGCGTGATCGAGACGAAGGTGGCGCAGCCGATGTTCCACCTCGGGCTGTTCCGCATCCGCGCGTTCGCGGCCGGGAACCTGGCCGGGCTGCTCGCGGCGATCTCGCGCGGCGGGATGCAGTTCATGCTGATCATCTGGCTGCAGGGCATCTGGCTGCCGCTGCACGGCTACGACTTCGAGGACACCCCGCTCTGGGCCGGGATCTACCTGCTGCCGCTCACCTGCGGGTTCCTCGTCGCCGGGCCGATCTCCGGGCACCTGTCCGACCGGTACGGGGCGCGGGCGTTCGCGTCCGGCGGCCTGGTGCTGTCCGCGCTCGCCTTCGCCGGGCTGCTGGTGATCCCCACCGACTTCGGCTACGGCACGTTCGCGCTGCTGATCTTCCTCAACGGGATCGGGTCCGGGCTGTTCGCCGCGCCCAACACCACGGCGATCATGAACTCGGTGCCGGCGGACCAGCGCGGCGTCGCGTCCGGCATGCGCGCCACGTTCATGAACGCCGGCATGGTGCTGTCCATCGGCGTGTTCTTCTCGCTGATGATCGCGGGACTGTCGGACACGCTGCCCCGGACGCTGACGCGGGGGCTGACCGAGCACGGCGTCCCGGCCGGGCCCGCTGCGCAGGTCGGGGACCTGCCGCCGGTCGGCACGCTGTTCGCCGCGTTCCTCGGCTACAACCCGATCCAGAACCTCCTCGCGCCGTTCGGGGTGCTCGGCGGGCTCGCGCCGGACGACCTGCACACCCTCACCGGACGCTCGTACTTCCCGAACCTGATCTCCGAGCCGTTCCACCACGGGCTCGTCATCGTGTTCAGCATGGCGATCGCGATGTCGCTGGTGGGGGCGCTGGTCTCGCTGCTGCGCGGCCGCCGCTACGTGCACGACGACGACGTCCGGGACGAGCCCGCTCTGCAGAACGCCTCACCCGGCCCAGCCTGACCGCGGCGGCCTAGGGAGACCCTGGGCACCCGCTCGGCGGCGGCGTCGACGGGGGCGACTCCGGCTCGGCGGACGTCGCGGGCTTCGGCCGGCGCGCGGGCAGGCCGGGGCCGTCCCGGCGCGTGTTGTGCCGCTTCATGACGCCGTGCAGGTCGGGCATGCCGTTGCGGCCGTCCGCGTCGGCGAGCGACGGGCAGGCCCAGGCGTCCTGCCGTCCCCACGAGTAGCTGATGTCGAACGCGGGCCGGGGGACGAACCGGTCCCACCGCGCGAGCATGCCGCGCATCTCGGCGGCGGCGGGGAGCCGCCAGTTGTGGTCGCCCGCGTTGCAGCTCTGCCCGAACGTCTGGAACACCGGGACGACCATGCGGCTCGGGATGTCGGCGCGGCGCGCCTGCCCGAGCATCCTGTCGATCGCGGTCAGGTCGCAGCGGCCGCCCTCCGCCCGGCAGGGGTAGGGGTCGAGGCCGACGAGGTCGAGATGGGTCGCGGACGGCTTCAGCGGCTCCATCTCCCAGTCGGTGAGCGACGCGAACGCCTTTTGCCGGGGCGCGTACCGGTGGACGACGTCGGCGCGCTGGCGGATCTTGCCGACGACGTCCGGGCACTCGTCCGGGTTCGGCTCGTCGGACAGGTACCAGCCGTAGACGCGCTCGTCGTCGGCGAACCGCTTCACCAGCCCGGCGAACTCGGACACGTCGTCCGGCGCGAAGGGGCCGCAGGTGGTGTTGCCGACCCAGACCAGCGCGCGCCCGCCCCTCGGCAGGGACGCGATGTCGCCCTCGTCCGGCTCGGTGTCGAACAGGTTGTAGCCGAGCGCGGCCGCCTTGGCGCGGTCACCGGCGGGCATGTTCAGCGCGACGTGCAGGGTGCCGGTCGGGTAGGCGATCGGGGCGGCGGCCGGACGGGCGGCGGCGTCGCCGGCCGAGGGGGCGAGGAGGTACCCGGTGAGGGCACCGCCGAGGGCGGCCGCGGCGGCGACCGCGGCGAGAGGCGTCTTCATCGGATCTCCCGGCGTCGCGGGGGCGCCCGCGCCGTCCCCGCCGTCGTCGGACGGCCCGGCGCGGACCGGAGGACACGCACAGCCTGACACGGACCGCGCGTGATCATGTGAATACGCCGAGGACCGGCCGCCCGCAATGGCGGGGACGGCCGGTCCGGAAAGTGCCGCGTTGGAAAAGAGGGGTTGGAGGCTCAGACGCGCCAGGAGCGGACGAGTTCGTCCAGCGCGGCCTGGTCGTACTGGATGCCCTGCGCGCGCAGCTCCTGCGCGACCAGCTCGCCGTCGCCGTGGTGCTTGGCCAGCAGCCGGTACACCGCGTACGGGAACCAGTGGTTGTCGCTGATCCGCTGGATCTCGGCCTCGTCGGAGGTGTAGCCCTCGGACCTCACCTCGTCGAGCGTCGCGGCGACGTCGCCGTGCCGGCGCTCCAGGATCTCGATGACGAGGGCGCGCAGGTTCTCCGGGTCGGGGGCGGGCGCGGGCTCCTCGACGGGGGCGGGGGCGCCGTAGCCGCTGCGGCCGTTCATCGCGCCGCGGGCGGCGGCGCTCACGACGGCGAGCTCGGGCTCGGGCTCCGGCTCAGGCTCCGGGGCGCGCGCGGGCGGACGGGCGGCGGCGGCCCGGACGGCGGTGCTCGGCGCGGGCGCCGCCTCCGCCGCGGCGGCGGCCGGGGCCTCGGCGGGCTCGGCCGCGTCGGCGGACTCCTCGTCCCGCGCCGCCTGTCCGGCCTCCGGGACGCCGGACTCGATCGCCTTCCCGGCGTGGCCGGGCACCTGGATCTGCGGGAACGGCCCGGTGTTGCGCAGCGGCATCAGCGTGATCTGGTTCAGCGTGACCGGACCGGCGATGGCGCGGGCCTGCGACTCGGCGGGCTTCCGCGCCTCCTCCTCGTCGTCCCGCGCGACGTACCGGTGCAGCGTCCGCAGCAGGACGAACAGGCCGAGCATCGACACGATCGGCGGGACGGCGGCCGTCGCCTGGTAGGAGAACGTCTTGTTGCCGACGTGGCCGACGTTGAAGACGAGGCTGGCCGTCCACCCGGCGAGGGCGATGGTCAGCGGCAGGAAGAAGTCGAGCCAGCTCAGCAGGGCCCGGCGGCGCAGCACGAAGGCGTCGATGGCCAGCAGGAACAGGCCCAGCTCGCCGACGATGATGAACAGGTCGACCAGCAGCGGGAACGATTCGGCCTTCCAGCCGCGCAGGCCGTGCTCCATCGCCCAGTGGTAGAGGCCCGCGTAGGACTGGGCGAACCCGCCGGCGGTGGCGGTGAGGACCGCCGCGGCCATGAAGGCGATGGCCCCCCAGCGTGTGATGACCTGTGCCCGGTTGCCAACGCTCATGCGGCCTGTGCTCCCAGATTTCCTTACCCAACACAAAAGTGATCGGTGGGAGACTATCCATTCCTTAGGCGTTTCGTGGGGGATTCCCAGTACCCGGGCATGCGGATGTCCCCGCCGGGGCGCGCCGGTGCCCGGGCGGGGACTGGATTCCGCGGGAGCTACGGAACCTGAGCCACACGTCCGGCAGAGGGACGTGTGCGCGCATCGCGCGCGTTCCGGCGCCTGCTCATCAATGGCTCACACGTGGCTCACGCGTTGATCACGAAGTCGATCGTTCCGGTCCGCACGCCGTTGGGGCCCGTGCCCATGGTCATGAGGAGCCTGCGGTCGAAGATCGTGTCGGTGTTGTTCCGCGGCTCGTTCGGGAAGTAGAGCTGCGTGGTCAGGATCGGGCGGTTCGGCGCCTGGACCTTGACGTGGATGTGGCGCGTGCGGCCGGGGTACAGGCCGGGCACGATCGTCGTCAGGGAGTAGCGGCCCTGGGCGTCCGAGTACTGGTGCCCGCGGAACGTGTAGCCCACGTTGTCGTAGTTGCCCGCGTTGTCGGCCTGCCAGAAGTCGAGCAGCGCGTGCGCGACCGGCTGGCACGCCTGGTTGTAGACGATCCCGGAGACGATGAGCTTCGTCCCGGCCTGGCCGGTCGAGATGTCGCTGCGCTCGGGGGAGCCGGGCGAGAAGTACGGGCCCTCGGTCTGGGGCGGGGTGGCGGTGCTGTCGCCGTCGGTGCACTTCGGCGTCAGCTCCAGCCACTGGGGCTTGACCCCGGCTTCGGCGGTCGCCGCGTTCACCGCGGTCACGGCCGCGGGCACCGCGAGTGCGCCGAGACCGGCGGCCACGATGAAGCTCTTCCGGCTGATGCCGGAATCCTGCTGGTCCTGAGCCTGGTCCTGCGCGTCCTCTGGCATGGGGGGTTCCTCTCGAGGTCTTCCGGACATTCGGGATCTTCCGTCCGTCCGGTTGGCGGGGCGCCCTGGGAGTGCGTCGCGAACATGTATAAGCCGGTCACGAGGGGTTGGTCTTGGGTTTCCGTGCCGGACATTTGTTGTCGAGTGACAAAGCCCGCCGCCACCCTCGTGCCGACTCGCTCATTGACCTTCCTGACCCGGAGTAGCAACCTGGCGGGTGGCGTCCGAGACCCCCCGCCCGCTCACCGGAGGAGCGTCATGCCAACGCTCGCTGACACCTCGGACCACCCTGCCCGCGATCAGGCCGACTACTGGCGGCATCTGATCAGCTCGGCATTCGGGCCGTTCCATGTACAGCCGTCCCTACCTGGGGCTTTCGCCGCACGACTGACCGGCCGCACGTTCGGACCGGTCGAGGCCGGCGACGTCCGCGCGCCCGCGCACGCGGTGCGCCGCAGCGCCCGGCAGATCGCCCGCGACACGCGCGAGTGCTACAAGCTCGGCCTCATGCTGCGCGGCTCGTGCGTTCTGCGGCAGAACGGCCGCTATGCCCGCGTCGGTGCAGGTGACGTGGTGTTCTACGATCTCACCCGCCCGGTCGAGATCTCGTTCGACGCGCATCACATCTTCACCGTGGTGATCCCGCACCGTGCCGTCCCGCTCCCACAGGACCGCCTCGCCGCCTTCGGCGGCACCCTGCTCGCCGAAGGCTCCCGCAACGGCCGCCTCGTCTCCTCGCTCCTCTGCGCCCTCGCGGAGGACAGCGCCATCGAAGCCGAACTCGCCGCCGACCGGGCGGCGGAGCGGATGGCGGACAGGCTGACGGCGGACGTGATGGCGGGCGGAGGCGTCGAGATGACGGTGGACAGGGCGATCGGCGCGATGGCCGACCAGCTGAACGGCACGGCGCTGGCCACGGCCGACGTCGATCTCGGCACGGGCGACGAGCCCTACGCCCACCATCTCGGCGGCGCTATCGTCGAGCTGGTGACCGGGACGGCCAGCGAATGGCTGGGCGCGCCGACGGCGCCGTCCCCGGAGGGCGCCGAGATGCTGCGCGCGATCAAGGAGTGGATCGAGACACGGCTGCACGACCCGGCGCTGTCCCCGGCGGCGATCGCCGAGGCGCACCACATCTCCGTCCGGCAGCTGTACCGGGTGTTCCAGCCCGCCGGGACGACCGTCGCCCGCTACGTCCGGACCCGGCGGCTCGAACACTGCCGCCGCGAGCTCGGCGACCCGTTCCTCGGGACGCAGCGGATCGGCGCGATCGCGAACCGCTGGGGGCTGCCCGACGCGGCGGCGTTCAGCCGCGCGTTCCGCGCCGCGTACGGCGTGACGCCCACCGCCTACCGGGCCGCCACGACCGGCATCCGGAGAGACCTGTAGCGGGTCGTGCGGCGCGTCGTGGAAAGCCCTGTAAGTCCCCCTCCGCATCCTTTGCCCGATCCGGGGAACGCGGCTGTGGAGGGCGGACGACGACGGCCCGGGGCCGGACAGGGGGGACGGCGACATGCCGCAGCCGCGAGGCGACGACCGTTTCACGCGCGGGAGGGTCGAGGGCGTCGCCGCGGACGTCCTCGGCGCCGCCCTCCCGCTGGAGTACGAGGACGACCTGGACCCCCTCCTCGACCGGATCGGGGACGCCCGCTGCGTGCTGGTCGGTGAGGCCGGCCACGGCACGCACGAGTACCGCGCGTGGCGGGCGGCGCTGACCAGACGGCTGGTGGCCGAACGAGGGTTCTCGTTCGTCGCGGTCGAGGGCGACTGGCCGGACGGCCGCCGCGTCGGGCGCAGCGTCACGCTCGCGCCCGGCGCGCCGGACGACCCGCGCGACGTCCTCGCCGCCTCCGCGCGCTGGCCCGCGTGGATGTGGGCCAACGAGGAGACCGCGAAGTTCTGCCGGTGGCTGCGCGACCGCAACGCGGGGCTGCCGTCGTCCGCGCGGACCGGCTTCTACGGGCTGGACGTCTACGGCCTGTGGGAGTCGCTCCGGGCCGTCGCCGGCCACGTGGCCGAGCACGCTCCGGACCACCTGGACGCGACGCTGGAGGCGTTCCGCTGCTTCGAGCCGCCCGCCGCGGACCCGGCGGCGGCGGGGCGGCGCGCCGCGCTCGTCCCGGACGCGGCGGCGGACGAGGTGCTCGCGCTGCTGACCAGGCTGCGGCGGCCCGTCACGCAGGGCGGCGGCCGGGAGCCGGTGGACGCGTTCGACGCCGGGCACAACGCCGAGGTCGCGGCGGGCGCGGAGCGCTACTACCGCACCATGCTCGGCGGCGGTCCCGAGGCGTGGAACGCCCGGACCGCGCACATGGCCGACACGCTCGACCGGCTCGTGGCGTTCCACGCGTCCGAGCGGGGGACGGGCAAGGCGGTCGTGTGGGCGCACGCCTCGCAGGCCGGGGACGCCCGCGCGACCGGCATGGCCGCCGCCGGGACGGTCAGCCTCGGGCAGCTCGCCAGGGAGCGCTACGGGCCGGACGAGGCCGTCCTCGTCGGGTTCGCGGGCGGGCCGGGCGAGGTGGTCGCCGCCCCGCGCTGGGGCGCGCCGCCGGAGCTGACGCACGTCCCGCCGCCGGAGCACGGGACGCTGGAGGCGGCGCTCGCAGAGTCGGAGCTGCACCGCGGCCTGTTCGTCGTCCCGCCCGAGGAGGACAAGCCCGCGTTCCTCACCGACACGCTCGCCGAGCGCGCGATCGGCGTCGTCTACGACCCGGACCTGGACGGGCGGCAGTACGTCCCGGCGCGGCTCGCCGACCGGTACGACGCGCTCTGCTGGTTCCGGATCACGTCGGCTCTCCAGCCGCTCCACCAGGAGGCGGACGCCCGCGGCGAGCGGGCGGCGGCCCCGTCGCGGGTCTGAGCGGTCCGCGGCTTGAGGGATCATGGGTTCTGAGCCATCCGAGCCGACGGAAGGTGGGAGCACGCATGTCGCTGACGCTGCGGCCGGGACCGCTCGCGGGCTCGCCGGGAGCCGACGTCAACTACGCCATCGACGGACCCAAGCACAAGCTGTTCATGCACGAGTTCCCGCGCAGGGTGCACGCCCGGTTCGCGGGGGAGACCGTCCTCGACACCGAGCGCGGGATGCTCCTGCACGAGACGGGGCTGCTGCCCGTGCTGTACGTCCCGGAGGAGGACGTCCGGACCGACCTGCTTGAGAGGACCGACCGCTCGACGCACTGCCCGTTCAAGGGCGACGCCGCCTACTGGACGATCCGCGTCGGCGACCGCGCCGCCGAGAACGCGGTCTGGGCCTACCCGGAGCCGAAGCCCGAGTCGTCCTGGCTGCGCGGCCACCTGGCCTTCTACTGGGACCCGATGGACGCCTGGTACGACGAGGACGAGGAGGTCCACGGCCACCTGCGCGACCCGTTCCACCGGGTGGACGCGCGGGCGTCGTCCCGGCACGTCCGGGTCCTCCTGGACGGGAAGGTCGTCGCCGAGACCGAGCGGCCGAAGGTGCTGTCGGAGACGGGCCTGCCGAACCGGTTCTACATCCCGGCCGAGGACGTCCGCCGCGAGCTGCTGACGAAGAGCGAGAAGCAGACCGTGTGCCCCTACAAGGGCCAGGCGACCTACTGGTCCCTGGAGGGCGCCGAGAACGCCGCCTGGTCGTACGAGGACCCGCTGGAGAACGCGTTCAAGGTCCGCGGGCACCTCTCGTTCGACCACGACGCGCTGACGATCGAGACGGAGCCCCCGCCGACGACGGCCTGACGGTTCCGGCCCGCCGAAAATGGGGTCGCGGCCGAGCGCGCCGCTACCGCATGATGGCGACCATGGTGGACATTTCGCTGTACGCGGCGTTCGTCGTCGCGGTCCTCGCCCTCTGTGCTACGCCCGGGCCCGACATGATGTTCATCGTCGCGATGGGCGGGCGCGGCGGCCCCCGCACGGGCGTGATGGCCGCGACGGGCGTGGCCACCGGCGCGCTCGTGCACGCGATCGCCGCGACGCTCGGGCTGTCCGCGCTGTTCAGCACCCTGCCCGTGCTGTACCACGTGCTGCGCTGGGCGGGCGCGGCGTACCTGCTCTACCTCGCGGTCAAGTCGTTCCGCGACCGCGGCGGCTTCGACGACGCGACCGGCGCGGTCGGGCCCGGACGGCGGCGCGCCTACTGGCAGGGCATGGTCACGAACCTGCTCAACCCGAAGGTGATCCTGTTCAACATCGCCTTCCTCCCGCAGTTCGTGGACCCCTCGATCGGGCACCCGATGGCGCAGCTCCTCGTGCTCGGCGTGACGCTCGTCCTCATCGGCTTCGCCTTCGACGCGGGCGTCGGGCTGGCGTCCGGGCGGCTGGCCGACCTGCTGCGCCGCAGCCGCCGGGCGGCGCGCTGCCTGAACCTCTTCAGCGGGACGGTCCTCACCGGCCTCGCGGTACGGCTCATCGCCGTCCCGAAGTGAGGTCATCGGGTTTACTGTTCTGGTAAGGAACAGGCAAGGAGGGCCGGTGGCACCGTACGCGGCGTCCGCTCCGCGTCATGGCTTCTGGGCCGCGCTCGACCCCGACCAGCGCGGGGTGCTGCGCGCGGCGGCGCGGCCCCGGCAGTTCCCGGTGAAGGCGCCGCTCGTGTACCAGGGCGACGAGTCCGACCACGTGATCGTCATCGAGCGCGGCTGGGCGAAGGTGACCTCGACGACCGAGGACGGCCACGACGTGGTGCTCGCCGTCCGTGGGCCCGGCGACCTGCTCGCCGAGAGCGCCGTGCTCGGCGGCCGGACGCGGTCGGCCACGGTGACCGCGCTGTCGCCGGTCCGCGCGCTGGTGGTGCCCGCCGTCCGCTTCACCGGCTTCCTGGACGCCTACCCGGACGTATGGATGCTCGTCACCAGCACGTTCGTCCAGCGCATCGACGACGCGGACCGCCGCCTCACCGCCCACATGACGAGCCGCGGCACGCAGCGGCTCGCGACGCTCCTCGCCCACCTGGCCGAGCTGTCGGCGCTGCACGTCCCGCCCGCCCCGGACGGGTCGATCGAGATCGCGCCGCCGCTGTCCCAGGAGGAGCTCGGGAGCTGGATGGACGCGTCCCGCGAGACGGTTGCCCGCGCCCTCAACGGGCTGCGCCGCGAGGGGCTGATCCGCACCGGCTGGCGCCGGATCACGGTGACCGACCTGCCCGGCCTGCGCGAGTTCGCGAAGGACACCTGACGGCGCGTCCGGGACCCGCGTCTCAGTTCTCCGCGATGCGCCGCTCGGCCTCCGGCCAGTCGATCGGCAGGTCGCCCGCCTCGGCCTCCCAGAACACGAACGTCGAGTCGCGCATCACGGCGCGCTTGCCGCGCATGACGGACCTGTGCGGCTCGGTGGCCGAGTAGGCGTACAGGGCCTTCTTGTCGCGCCACGCGGAGAGCGTCCAGAACGTCCGCTTGAGGGGCTCGGCCCTCAGCGTGACGCCGAGCGCGCCGTCGGCCGCGCGGGCCTGGCGGAGCAGGACGAGCGAGGCGCGCAGGAAGCCCGGGACGTGGCGCAGCGAGCGCACCTCAAGCCGGGACGCCATGACCACCACCTCGGCGCCGGGCTCGGCGTCCGCGAGCTTCGTCCACGGAATCGTCGGCATGGGGTCCCCCTGGGTTCGCAGCAGTATCTTGTCATTGGCTAGATTGCCATCCGGGCGGCGAACTTGTCAATGGCAAGATAGGATCGCGGCATGACCGAGCAGCGACCGCAGCCGAGCTACCACCACGGGAACCTGCGCAGGGCCGTCCTCGACGCCGCCGTGGCGGCGATCGCCGAGTCGGGCCCGGCGGGCTGGAGCCTGCGCGAACTGGCCCGCCGCGCGGGCGTCTCGCACGCCGCGCCCGCGCACCACTTCGGCGACAAGACCGGCCTGCTCACCGCCGTCGCCGCCGAGGGCTACACGCTGTTCGCCGACGCCCTCGAAGCCGCGGGCGACGACCTGCACGAGACGGGCCTCGCCTACGTCCGCTTCGCCGTCGACAACCGGGCGTACTTCGAGGTGATGTTCGCGCCGGGGCTCTACCGTGCGGACGACCCCGAACTGAGCGCCGCCCGCGCGCGCGCCGACCGGGTGCTCACGGCGGGCGTCCGGGGCGTCATGGCGGGCGGCTCCGGGGACGAGGAGACGGCCGGGCTCGCCGCCTGGTCGATCGTCCACGGCTTCGCGCACCTGTGGCTGAGCGGCGCCCTGCCCGCCGACCTCGGCGACGACCCGGTGGCCGCCGCCGGTCCCGTCATCCGCATGCTGTTCGAGCGCTGACCGCCGTTGTGACGGCGGGACCTCAGCGTTCGGAGACCGTGCCGGAGCCGGTGACCTCCTTCGGCCCGTCGCCGTTCCCGTCGCCGTTCCCGTCGGCTGGCGTCCGCTCCGGGACGGTCGCGAGGTCGGCCCGGAACCGCCGGTTGAGCGCGGCCCGCACCCGCCGCGCGCCGCCGCGGGCGCGCGGGCTCTCGACGCCGTCGATGTCGGGCGGGACGTCCAGCGGGACGGCCACCGCCGGGCGCGGATCGGTGATCGCGGCGATCGCCTCGTCCGGCATCGGGCGCTCTACCTCGCTGAACCGGCCGTCCGGCGACATGCGGATCACGCCCGTCTCCAGCCCGTGCTCCGCCAGGCCGAGGTCGCGCCGCTGGAGGCCGACGCAGATGCGGTAGGCGATGGCGTAGCCGAGCAGGGGCCCGAGGATGACCGCGCCGCGGAAGAACCAGGTCGTCCAGAACAGCGGGATCTCGAACCGGTCGGCCAGGACGTCGTTGCCGCCCGCGAGCCACAGCACGCCGTAGAACACGATCCCGGCGACGCCGATGCCCGTCCGGGCGGGGACGTCCCGCGGCCGGTCGAGCAGGTGGTGGGTCGCGGGGTCGCCGGTCACCCAGCGTTCCAGGAACGGGTAGGCGGCGAGGCCGCCGATCAGCAGGCCGAGGACGACCAGCCCCGGGATCGCCACGCTCAGCGAGACCGTGTGGCCCCAGGCGTCGATCTCCCAGGCGGGCATGATCCGCAGCCCGCCCTCCAGCCAGCCCATGTACCAGTCCGGCTGCGAGCCGGAGCTGATCGCGCCCGGGTCGTAGGGCCCGTACAGCCACACGGGGTTGATCTGGACGAACGCCGCCAGCAGCGTCGCCACCCCCAGCACCCACAGGAACAGCGACGTGGTCTTGGCGATGAACACCGGGAAGAACGGATAGCCCTTGACGGTCGTGTTCGAGCTGCCCTTGCCCGGGAACTGCGTGTGCGTCTGCCGCCACGTCAGCACGACCGCGTGCAGCGGGATCAGCGCGGCGAGGACGCCCGGGATCAGCAGGACGTGGATGACGTACAGGCGCGGGACGATGTCCGTCCCCGGGAACTCGCCGCCGAACAGGAACATCACCGCGTACGACCCGACCAGCGGGACGGACAGCGTCACGCCCTCCACCACGCGGAGCCCCGTCCCGGACAGCAGGTCGTCCGGCAGCGAGTACCCGAACAGCCCGTTGAACATCACGAGCACGAACATGACGAGGCCGAGCAGCCAGTTCAGCTCGCGCGGCTTGCGGAACGCGCCGGTGAAGAAGTTGCGCAGCAGGTGGACGAGGATCGCGCCGATGAAGATGAGCGTCGCCCAGTGGTGCAGCTGCCGGACGAGCAGCCCGCCCCGCACGTCGAAGCTGATCTTGAGCGTGGAGGCGTACGCCTCGCTCATCTCCACGCCCTTGAGCTTCGTGTACGACCCGTCGTACACGACCTCGTGCATGCTCGGCTTGAAGAACAGCGTGAGGAACACCCCGGTCAGCAGGATGATCACGAACGAGTACATGGCGATCTCGCCGACCAGGAAGCTCCACTGGTCGGGGAACGCCTTGCGCATGGCCTTGCGGGCGAACCCGGTCGTGCCGAACCGCTCGTCGAGGGCCCGCGCCGAGGCGTCCACCGCCTTCGGCGGCCTCCGTCCGGACGTCCCGCCGCCGCCCCTCCGCGTCGCCGCCATCGTCAACGTCCTCCCGTCGCCGTGTCGAGCAGAGCCGCTTCTGCGCATGAAGACCCGGTACGGCGGAAGAACGTGACATCGACGGAATGTGGACCCGATCACACGGGTCCGTCTGCAAACGGGCGGGATTCAGCAGGCGCGGACGGCGAGCCGTGGGCGGCGCTCGTAGCGGGGCCGCCAGCTCGTCCGGTACACGAGCCGGATCGGCGGCGGCAGCAGCCGCAGCACGGCCCGCCGGGTGCGCTCGTCGGCGCCGTCCAGCAGCCACGGCAGGAACACGCCGAGCCCGCGCATGCCGAGCTCGCGGCGGAACTCGACGTCGAACCCGCCCCACTCGAACGCGGTGAGCGTTCGCGGGACGAGCGGCAGCACGTCCGACTCCTTGAAGTCGAGGAGGTCGGCCGCGGCGGCGCCGAGCCATTCGGCGCACTCGGCGAACATGTCGCGGCTGCGCTGTTCGAGGGCGGAGTCCATCGCGTCCATCGGCGGGACGGTCCGCAGCGCGTGCAACGTCATCTCGTCGAGGACGGCGCCGACCTCGTCCATCCCGTCGGCGGCCTTGGCGTACATCACCGTCCAGAGGGCGTTCTTCTCCGCGAGGTCCTGCACGCGCCAGTGGAGTCTGAACAGCGACCAGCCGTTCTCGATCGCCGCCCAGTCGAGGGCGCCCTTCCGCCCGGCGGCGGACTCCAGCCGGGCCGCGTCGCGGCGGAACGCGCCGTACGCGGCGTGCAGCATCGTGAGGTCGAACCGCCTCGGCTCGGTGCCCATGGCGCCTCCCAGCTCTCCGCACCCGGCGCCCTCGCGGAGCACCTGTAAGAAAGATGGATCGACCGCCCGGAATGTGACGTGATCCGGGACTCACCCCTTTGTGATCTGCCCCACGGCGGGGCCGGTAACCGGCCGCGGCCCGAACGGGGCTCGGTGATCCTCCGACCCGCGCCCGGGCCCGCCCGGATCGTTCCTGTACGTTGGCGGGACGCTCGGACGGGGACGTCCGGAATCAGGGAAAGGGGCCGTGAATGTCGGTGGACGCGGCGAGCATCGACATCGCGTCCCTCGTCCTGCGGGTGTCGGTCGGCGGCACCCTCGTCGCCCACGGGTGGAACCACGCGTTCGGCGGCGGGAGGATCGAGGGCACGGCGGGGTGGTTCGAGTCCATGGGGCTGCGGCCGGGGCGGCTGCACGCGCTGATGGCCACCGGCACCGAGCTGGGCGCGGGCGTCCTGCTGCTGCTCGGCCTGCTCACCCCGCTCGCGGCGGCGGGCGCGGTCGGCACGATGGCCGTCGCGTTCATCACCGCCCACCTGCGGAACGGCTTCTTCATCTTCCGGCCGGGGCAGGGCTACGAGTACGTCCTCATGATCATCCTGGTGGCGTGCGCGCTCGGCGCGCTCGGCGGCGGCGCGGTCTCCCTCGACCGCGCGTTCGGCGTGGACGGCGACCTCGCGGGCTGGACGGGTCTCGCGATCACCGCCCTCGCCGGCGGCCTCGGCGCGGCGGCGCTGCTCGCCGTGTTCTGGCGTCCGGCCCGCGAGCCCGCCGGTGAGACGGCCGAGGAGACCGCCGTCTGACGGCTCAGCCGACCTGCTCGGCGTCGGCCCGCCCGGCGTCGGCGCGCGCGATGTCGGCGCGCGCGGCCAGGCGCTCCCGCTGCGGGACGACCGTGTACTTCGGGTCGCGCGCCGACTGCATCCCGGCGTGGAAGACGCCGAAGCGGGTGAACGCCGAGCCCGCGAGCAGCGCCGTCCCGCTGACGACCGCCGCCGCCCGGCTGCGCCCGGCGAACAGCGCGGCGCCGCCCGCGCCCGCCGCCGACAGGACCGCGCCCGCGCGCATGAGCCGTCCGGCCTTGCCCTCCTGGTACGGCTCGGCGACGAAGCCGACGCGGCGGCGCAGCGTCCGCGCCGCGGCGGCCTCCAGGACCGTGCCGAACACCGCCGCGCTGCGCATCGGCCCGTTCTCGCGGAGCGGGGACGCGACGAGCCCCATCCCCGCCGCCGCGGCCGTGGCCGAGCCCGCGAACACGAACGGCAGCTGCCGGTGGGCCTCGTGCCAGGCGGGCACCGCCGTGTCGGCCGCGAGGACCGCCGTGTAGGTGGTGACGGCCGGGCCGAGCGCCGCCGCCGTCGCGGTGGCCGCACCGCCGAGCCGGGGGAACAGGCCCGTCACGTCCAGGACGGCGGCGCCGCCCACGGCCGGGCCGTACGCCGCGAGCAGCCAGGAGCCCATGCTCATCGGCGAGGTCGGCTTCATCACCCGCAGCATGTTGAGGAAGCGCTCCGGACGCCCGAGGTCGTGGATCAGCGCGGCCGTGGACCCGAGGATCGCCGCCAGCGAGGACGCCTTCAGCGCCCGCGCGGCGGCGGGACGCCCGGTGAGCTGCGCCCCGGCGGCGAGCACCGAGCCCGCACCGGCCAGGCCGCCGAGGAAGAAGTAGGCGGCGACGTCGGCGGCCTTCCAGACCGGCGGGTTCAGGACGGGCTTGCCGTAGTAGGAGGTGAACTCGGCGTCCGGGACCATCGCCCGCTCGCCGCGCCGCCCCTTGCGCCGGACGCCCCGTCCGATCTGCGCCTCCCGGCCGGGGCGCTCGCCGCGCAGGCCGTCCTTGCCGACGTCGGACGTGCTCATCGGCCGCCTCCGCTCCGGCCGTGGACGGCGAACACGGCGGCGAGCCCGCCGAGCAGCGTCGCCGCCGCGACTCCCGCGTGCGCCCACATCGACGGCAGCTCGCGCGTGGTGACGACCGGGTCGGGCGGCAGCCCGTACACCTCGGGCTCGTCCAGGAGCAGGAAGAACGCGCCGTCGCCGCCGACGCCGTCGTCCGGGTCGTGGCCGTAGAGGCGGGCGTCGTCGACGCCGAGGTCGTGCAACTGGTCGACGCGCACCGCCGCCCGCTCGCGCAGTTCTTCGAGCGGGCCGAATTGGATGGAGTCGGTCGGGCACGCCTTCGCGCACGCGGGTTCCTGTCCCGCGCCGAGCCGGTCGTAGCAGAGCGTGCATTTCCACGCCCGGCCGTCGCCCTTGCGCTGGTCGATGACGCCGTAGGGGCAGGCGGGGATGCAGTATCCGCAGCCGTTGCAGATGTCCTCCTGGACGACGACCGTCCCGAACTCCGTGCGGAAGAGCGAGCCGGTGGGGCAGACGTCCAGGCAGGCGGCGTGCGTGCAGTGCTTGCACACGTCGGACGCCATCAGCCAGCGCATGTCGGCTGCGCCGTTCGGGCCGCGCCCGACGCCCGTCTCCGACTGCCCGATCGGCTTGTCCTGCTCGATGAACGCGACGTGCCGCCAGGTGTCGGCGCCGAGGCCCTGCGTGTTGTCGTAGGACATCCCGGTGAACTCGAGGCCGTCCTCGGGGACGGCGTTCCACTCCTTGCAGGCCACCTCGCACGCCTTGCAGCCGATGCACACCGACGTGTCGGTGAAGAACCCCATGCGCGGCGGCGGGTCGGGATACCCGGCGTCGGCGGTGACGTCGGGTTCGGCTCCGGCGAGCAGGTTCCGTCCGATCAGGCTGCCCATCCCACGACCTCCTCGCGATCCGCGCGGACCCTGACCGAGTTCCCGGCGACGCGCCCCCTACACGCCCCGCGCCGGGCCGCTCCCACTCCGCGGACACAAGTCCGTGGCCCCGCAGGGCGAATACGGCGCGCGCTCCTGGCACCGGCGGGACCTACCCGGCGACCATCGACGGTGGGGGTCGTCGACCCGATGCCGGGGGAACGATGACGCATGCCAGACCCGACCAGCGGAACACGGGGCGGAACGCGATCCTGTGGGGCGCCGCCGGAGACCGCCTGTCCGGCTCCGACTTCCCAGGGATGGACGACGAGTTCGGCCCCCTCACCATCCGGCGCTCCTACCAGCCCGCCGCCGTCGGGATGCCGGAGGGCTGGGCGGAGTCCAACGCGGGCGTGGACGTCGGCGCCCGCGCGTCCTGCTGGAGCGGGAAGCCGTCCATCACCGCCATGGCCCGGGGCGCCCTCGACCAGGAGACCCTCGCGTTCCTGCGGTCGATCCCGGAGGACCACCTCGCGTTCGTGAGCATCTGGCACGAGGCGGACGGCAAGATCCGGAGCGGCTCGTTCGGCCTCACCGTGTACCGGGCCGCGTTCCGCCGGTTCTGCCGCCTCGTCCAGCGGGTGAAGGCCGAGGGAAGGCCGCTCCTCCACACGATCCAGATCCTCACCACCTGGTCCGGGACGTCCCCGCGCGCCGGGTCGACCTACGCCGACCTGTGGCCGGGCGACGACCTCGTCGACTGCTTCGGCGTCGACGGCTACTCCCACGTCGGCTCGGGGGACTCCCTGTGGGGGCCCGCCGTGGAGTTCGCCGACTCCAAGGGCGTCCCGTGGGCGGTCCCCGAGATCGGCTACGGCCGGACCGGCACGCGCGACGTCGGCTGGCTGAACGACCAGGTCGAGTACCTCACGTCCACGGCGGCCGGCGGACGCCACACCCGCTGCGCCTTCGCCTGCTGGTTCAACACCGCCGGACCGATCTCCGTCCGCACCCCGGGCGGAAACCCGGCCTGGGTCGCCGCAGCCAGATCCGCCTCCCGCAGATACCACTGCCCCCCAGCCGACTTCACCCTCTGAGGACGGCTGGACGGCTGGACGGCTAGCGGACGATGACGAGCCGCGCGTCGCTGGGGTGAGCGCGGCCCCGGTACGTTGCCGTGCGGGACGAGCGGCGGCCTCCCGCCGGGCGTGTACCGGGACGGGTCGCGCGGGGTCGGCCGGCGTCGCCTGCGGTCACCGTCCGCGAGGCGACTCCGTCGGCGCGAGCGGCCGCTCGGGCCTCGGAGGCTCGTCGGCCGTGTCCGGCACCGCCCCGCCCCTCGCGGGCTTGGACCTCGCGAGCCACAGGCCGGTGAAGACGGCGGTGGCCGTCGTGATGGCGCCGGCCGCGATGAAGGCGCTGGTGAGGCCGGTCTCGAAGGAGGCGCCGCCGGCCTGCCGGGTGCGGACGACGGCTCCGAGCACCGCGACGCCGAGCACCGCCCCGATCTGCCGGGTGGTGCTGCTGATGCCTGACGCGAGGCCGCCTTCCCGCGGGCTGACCGCTTGGATGGCGGCTCCGGTCAGGGGGGACATGGTCAGGGCGAAGCCGATGCCGACCACTCCCAGCCGCCACCACACGTTTCCGTAGCCGGTGTCGGCGTGCACCATGCCGAGGGCCAGCAGTCCCAGGCCGGCCAGGGCCAGGCCGGTGGTGACCACGACTCGGAAGCCGTACCGGGCGGCGAGCCGGGCCGCGTACGGGCTGACGATCACCATGGCGAGGGACGCCGGCAGGGTCTGGAGGCCGGCGACCAGGATCGAGCTGCCCTGAACGTACACGAAGAACTGGGAGAAGAAGAACGACGAACCCATGAGCGCGAACCCCACCACGACCATGGCGGCGTTGGACACGGTGAAGAGCCGCTGCCGGAAAAGTCGAAGCGGGAGCATCGGAGCGGAACGGCGCGCTTCGACGGCGACGAACGCGGCGAGGAGGATCGCCGCGGCGGTGAAGCCGCCCAGGACCACCGGCGACGTCCAGCCGCGGGCGCCTCCCTCGATCAGCCCGTACGTCAGCGTCCCCACCCCGAGGACGGACAGGACCGTCCCCGGGGCGTCGATCGCGGGGGCGCTCGGATTGCGGGTCTCTTCAAGGCCGCGCAGACCGGCCAGCAGAAGGGCCACGCCGATGGGCAGATTGACCAGGAAGATGGCGGGCCAGCCGAAGGCGTCCGTCAGCACGCCGCCGGCCACGGGGCCCGCGGCCAGACCGATTCCGCTGAATCCGGCCCACAGCCCGATCGCCTTGATCCGTTCCTGCGGCACGGGATGGGCGGCGGCGAGCAGGGCCAGCGAGGCGGGGCTCAGCGCCGCGGCTCCGACGCCCTGCAGAACCCGGCCGGCGATCAACCAGCCGACCGAGGGCGCGAGGCTGCACAGCACCGATGCGGCGGTGAACACCGCCACGCCGGTCAGGTACACCCGCCTGCGGCCGAACCGGTCGGCGAAAACGCCGCCGGACAGCAGCAGCATGGCGACCACCAGCACGTAAGCGTCGACGATCCACTGCAGACCCGTCAGCTCAGTGTGAAGCCGGCGCTGCATATCGGGCAGTGCCGTGCCGACGATCGTGTTGTCGAGCAGCACCATGAACTGGCCCAGGCAGGTCACCGTGAGCAGCACGACCTTGTTCGGTCGACTGCCTGCGGCCGCAGACGATGCAGCCATGGGGATTCCTCTCGGTCGGTGGTCGCGCTTGGGCGCCCTAACGCAGTGATTGACTGCGTTAGGCGACTGTAAAGAGAGACGTCCCACAAACGCAAGTCGTTCCTGCGTTAAGGTGGGGGCATGGACGAGCGCCAGGGAGCCCGTCGACCCGGCGGGCGCGGCGCCCGTGTCGCCGCCGCGGTGCACCAGGCCGTCACCGACCTGATCGGCGAGCGTGGCTACGGCACGTTCTCCGTCGGCGACGTCGCGGCCCGCGCGGGCGTGGCCGACAGCAGCATCTACCGCCGGTGGGGCAACCTGGAGAACCTGCTCAGCGACGTGGCGCTCACCCGCCTCAACGCGCGGTCGCCGATGCCCGACACCGGGAGTCTCGTCGGCGACCTGCGCGCCTTCGCGGCCAACGTGGCCCGCGAGATCACCGGACCCGACGGCCTGGCGTTGCTGCGCCTGGCCGTCGCCCTGTCGAGCAACGGACCCCAGGGCCTGCGGGCGCGTGACGACCTCCTCGCCGAACGCGCTCGGCAACTGCGGTCGATGCTCGATCGCGCCCGCGAACGCGGCGAGGACGCACCCGACGCGTTGGACGTGCTGGACCACGTGCTGGCCCCGATGTACATCCGCGTCTTGTTCGGCGTGGAGCCGCTCACCCCGGACTATGTCGACGGGCTGGTCGACCGATTGCTGTGACCCGCGACCTGGATCGCGGGCACGAGGTCGGCCGGTTCGATGCCCGCCGCCCTACCACCTGAGAAGCCGCCGGCCAGAACGCGTCTGGCCGGCGGCTCCTTTGCCGTGCTCCCGGACGCCGCAGAACGGGCCGGGGGAGCGGCGGTTCACCGGATCAAGCGTTGACGCGACGGGTGCTCTGGCAGTCCACCTTCTGGCCTGCGGGGAGGAGTTTGCACACCTCGAAGGTGACACTCTCGCCCCATGCGGGCCCGCCGTTGCTCTCGGCCTTGACGCCGATCACGTTGCTCGACGTGCAGCCCCTGACGCTGACCACGTTGACCAGCGTTCCGTCATGCTTGTAGAGCGCCGCGAAGATCCCGTTGTCGCCGTCGCATTCGTTGTCGAAGACCGCGATTTCGCCATTCTGATGGGACCCCTCCGGGTTCCCCCACCACTGCCCCCACCCCAGATCGTTGGTGGGGTTCCTGGCGGAGTACATGGTGATCGTCGCGCTGTTGGTCGCCGCTGCCGGAGCCGCTGTCGCGGTGGCCAGGCCGATGACGGCGACGGCCCCCACGGCCGCTGACCGCGCCTTGCCTCGCAGAGAGCTCATTTCACACTCCCGAAGAATCGGACGAGTCCGTCCGTCAACCGCCGAGGTAGAACTTCTCGTAGGCCTGGGTCTCGTCACAGTGCCACTGGATCAGTTTCGTGCCGTTCGCGGTTCCGCCGCCCTCGACGGCCATGCACAGGTTCGTGTATGCGTTCTTGAAGACGTGGATGGACCTTGTGCGCATATCCACCCACTGGCTGTTCGCCTCGTTCGGGTTACACGGGTACTGGATGAGTTGAACGCCCGGCGTCTTGTTTTTGTTCGGGACGTTGATGCACATTCCGCTGTGCTTGTTCCGGAGCAGGTACGCGGCATAGCCGCCGGGATTGTTGGTGTAGGGCCCCTCCGCGGTGAAGAGTTCGTTGGCTTGAGTCGGGAGGCAGTCCCAGGTGTGCAGCTTGGTGCTCTTCTGGGTGGACCAGCCGGGTACGTCGATGCACCGGTCCGTGTTGCCGAGCCAGGCCCACATCGTCACGTATCCCGCCTGGACCTCGGCCTTCGCCGGCTTGCCCGTCGCCGGCTGTGCGGCGGACGCGGCGAGCGGCGTCGAGGTGAGGAGCGCGGGGACGCACAATGCCGCGAGCGCATGTATCAGTCGGTTTCTCATCTGCCCTCCGTTCTGTGGTGGCGTGAACACTTCCGCCCTGTGGCACGCAAACAGGAATGGCCGGGGAGTGAAGTGGACTTCGATCAAGAGGACCCGCCGCCGGCGGGCTCACCTCTGATCACCAGAAGGATGCAGTGGGAACGTGCCAGATGTCATTGACGGTCCGCGCGGCAAAAGTTGTCGGGTCGTGCGTCATCGGTCGTCAAGCGCCTTGCGGCGGTAGTGCCCCGGTGGCATGCCGTAAGCGGCCCGGAAAGCGCGGTTGAAGTGCGCGCCGTCCCGGAAGCCCCAGCGTTCGGCGATCGCCCGGACGGGATAGGGCCGGAACCGCGGATCGGCGAGATCGCGGCGGCACGACTCAAGCCGCTGGTGGCGGATCCACGCGGCGACCGTCATCTCCTGGTCCGTGAACAGTTCGTGCAGCCGGCGCACGGAGATCTGGTGAACCGCGGCGATGACGCCCGGACACAGGTTCGGATCGCCGAGGTGCTGCTGAATGTAGTCGCTGATCTGAAGCCGAAGCAGGCGTCGCTGGGATTCGGCCGTTTCGGGCAGGGCGGCTTCCAGGCGAGGGCTCAAGACGGCGGCCAGCAGGTCGGCGGTGACGGAGGCCAGGCCCGGCGCGTCCTGGGGTTCGAACTCGTCCGCGCGCCGGAGCACGTCGATCACCCAGCGGGCGAACAACCCGCCAAGGCCCGCTCGCGTGGAAAAGGAGATGGCGGTGAGCTGATCGGCCCTGTCGGTCGCGATCGGGAGCATCCGCCTCGGAACCTCGACGATGAGACCCGAAGCGGCTCCACTGCCGCCACTGCGCCGGGCTTCGAACGGGCGGGAGCTGTCGAACAGGGCGAACTGCCCGGCTCCGAACACGGTTTCCCGCCCGGCCTGGCGCAGCGCCGCCTCTCCGGTGAGGACCAGGTTGACGTGATAGACCTCGGGATCGCTTCGACGTACCAACTTCGCGGATCTGTTGATCCGCACCGACGGATGCGTCAGCGCGGAAATGTACAGGCCGTCCAGGGCCAGTCGTTGCGCTCGTCCCAGAAAGCCGGATGACTCATCGCTGGTGAGCAGCGTGGGCAGCAAGGACTTGTTCCCGCGCTCCTGCCAGCATGCGAACCGATCCTGGGGAGCGATCTCCTCAGTGCTGAACCGAATGACCCGCATATCTCACCCCCGTGGCCGTGAGTCATGGCGCGCCAGTTGAACACGGGTTCGAAAGCGAGGAGTTAATCAGCGGCGGCGGCCGGATCACTGACTCCTGAATGCGGGGTGACCGGCAGGCCTCATCCTCACTGCTGCGAGACGAGGTAGACGATGGCGGCGATCAGGGCGCGGAGACTGGCCCGCGGTCGCGACAGGGTCGGGATAGGCGGCCGGGTCGATTTCGGCCGTCCAGCCACGCGACTCGGCGAACAGCAGGAATTCGGCGCGGCGGCGGCGTTCCCGTCTCGCCGCGATGATCCCGATGATCATGACTTTTCCACGGAGCAGCGCACGCGTGCGACCGGGACCCGTAGGGCCGACCGGGCGGCCGAGCACGGGCGAAACCGTGGCCGGTACGGGAGCCGGGCGAGAACGCCGTGCGAAACCGCAGGTGGAACGCTGCTCAGCGGGCGAGGTCGCGGGCGATGACGAGGCGTTGGATCTGGTTGGTGCCTTCGAAGATCTGCATCACTTTGGCCTCCCGCATGTAGCGCTCGACCGGGAAGTCGCGGGTGTAGCCGGCGCCGCCGAGGACCTGGACGGCGTCCGTCGTCACCTTCATCGCATTGTCGGTGGCGACCAGTTTGGCGATGGACGCCTCGCGGCCGTAGGGGCGGTCCGCGTCCTTGAGGCGGGCCGCCGAGAGGTAGGTGGCGCGGGCCGACTCGATCGCGGCCGCCATGTCGGCGAGCACGAACGCGAGGCCCTGGTGCTGGATGATCGGCTTGCCGAACGCCTCGCGCTCCTTGGCGTAGGCGACGGCCGTGTCGAGCGCGCCCTGGGCGAGGCCGGTGGCGACGGCGGCGATGCCGAGGCGGCCGGCGTCGAGGCCCGCGAGCGCGATGGGGAGGCCCTGGCCCTCGCGTCCGATCAGGTGGTCGGTCGGGACGCGGACGTCCACGAACCGGACCGTCGCCGTCGTCGAGCCCATCAGGCCCATCTTGTCCTCGGGACGGTCGAACTCCAGGCCGGGCGTCCCCGCCGGGACGTAGAAGCAGGAGATGCCGCGCGACCCGTCGTCGGACGTGCGCGCCATGACGGTGTAGAAGTCGGCCTCGCCGCCGTGGGTCGTCCACGCCTTGGCGCCGTTCAGGACGTAGGAGTCGCCGTCCCGGACGGCACGCGCCCGCATCGCGCCCGGGTCGGAGCCCGCGTGCGCCTCCGACAGGCAGTACGCGCCGAGCCGCTCGCCGGACAGCAGGTCGGGGAGCCAGCGGGCGCGCTGCTCGTCCGTCCCGTAGGAGAAGAGGGGGAAGCAGGACAGGGAGTGGACGCTCACGCCGACGCCGACGCTCGCCCACACCGCTCCGATCTCCTCCAGCGCCTGGAGGTAGACCTCGTACGGCTGGCCGCCGCCGCCGAACTCCTCCGGGTAGGGGAGCGTGAGCAGCCCGGCGCGGCCCAGCGTGGCGAACACGTCGCGCGGGAACGTCCCGGTGCGCTCGGCGTCGGCGACCCGCGGCGCGAGCTCCTTCGCCGCGATCTCGCGGGTGAGCGCGACGAGGTCGGCGGACTCGGGGGTGGGCAGCTGCCGGGTGACGGGCATGGGCGGGCTCCTTTCGGCACCCTCACAGTACCAAGACCGGTACCGGCGAACCCGTTTTGGTACCGTCCTGGGCATGACCTCGGTGGACGAGCGGGTGACCCGGGCCTCGCGGCGGCGCGACGACCTCATCGACCGGCTCATGGAGGTGTTCCTCGACCGCGGCTTCGCGAGCCTCAGCGTCGCGGAGCTGGCGGCCGTGCTGCGCTGCTCGAAGAGCACGCTGTACGCGGTCGCCGCCAGCCGCGAGCAGATCATCGTGGCGGTCGTGCGGGCGTTCTTCCGGCGCGCGACCGAGCGGGTGGAGGCCGTCGTGGACGCGAGCGCCGACCCGCGCGAGCGCGTCGGCGCGTACCTGCGCGCGATCTCCGCCGAGCTGGCCCCGGCCTCGCCCGCCTTCTTCGCCGACCTGGACGCGTTCGCGCCCGCCCGCGAGATCTACAAGCGGAACACGCGCTACGCGGTGCGGCGCGTGCGCGGGCTCGTCCGCGAGGCGTTCCCGGACGGCGCGGGCGCCGCCGCCGACGCGGCGTTCGTCGGCGCCGTCGCGGGCCAGGTCATGGAGGCCATCCACCGCGGCGAGATCGAGGCGGACACGGGTCTGGACGACTCCGCCGCCTACGCCGCGCTCGCCTCGCTGATCGTCGCGCGGATGACCGCCTCCGGACCGGCGGGGTCAGCGCCGTGACGACTGGAGCGCGTGCTCGACCAGCGTGACGAGGATGCCCTTCGCCATGTCCCGCTGCCGGACGTCGCACAGCACGACCGGCACGTCCAGGTCGATGTCGAGGGCCTCCCTGATGTCCTCCTCGCGGTAGCGGCGGGCGCCGTCGAAGACGTTCGCCGCGATGACGAACGGGATCTCCCGCTGCTCGAAGAAGTCGATGGAGGCGAAGCTCGTGCTGAGCCGCCGGGTGTCGACGAGGACGATCGCGCCGACCGCGCCGTAGGCAATCTGGTCCCACATGAACCAGAACCGCTCCTGGCCGGGCGTCCCGAACAGGTAGAGCCGGACGCCGCCGGAGAACGTCAGGCGGCCGAAGTCCATCGCGACGGTCGTGGTCCGCTTGGCCTCGACGCCGCCGAGGTCGTCCACGCCGACGGACTTGTCGGTGAGGTCCTCCTCGGTGCGCAGCGGGCGGATCTCGCTCACCGCGCCGACGAGGGTGGTCTTGCCGACGCCGAAGCCGCCGGCGACGAGAATCTTCAGCGTGTGCAGCGGGACGTCCTCGCCCCCGCGGGGCGCGAGCGCGGCGTCGCCCGGCAGAGAGACGTTAGAGCCGGCGAAGTTCATCGAGCACTCTCATCAGGATGCGTGGGTCGGGGCGGTCTGACTGCTCGGCCTGGGGGTTGGTCTCCTCCACCAGGCCGTACTGGTACAGGTCCTCCAGGAGGATCTGCACGACCCGGAACGGCAGGTCGATCTCCGAGGCGAGGTCGGCCGGGGTGGACGGCCGTCGGCACAGCTCCAGCAGCACGCGCTGCTCGCGGGACAGCCACACCTTCTCGCCCGGGGTTCGGCCCGTGGCGACGAGGAGCGTGACCAGGTCTATGACGATGCCCTGGGGGCGGGTCCGCCCCCGGGTCACCGCGTACGGCCGCACGACCGGGCCCGCGTCCCGGCCGACCCAGCGTTCTCGCGGAGTCTCCACGGCCGGCTCAGCCCGAGGCGCCCGAGCGCAACTGCGGGTCGGGCGGCTCCGCCGAGGCGCGCGGCGAGGCCGCGAGCGTCCGCCGCACCCGCTTGATCAGCATGGTGGTCTCGTAGGCGACGAGCCCGGCGTTGCCGCCCGCGTCGCTCAGCACCGCGAGGCAGCTCCCGTTGCCCGCGGGCATGACGAAGAACAGCAGGCCGTCGAGCTCGACGACGGTCTGCCGCACCTGGCGGGCCTGGAAGTGCTCGCGGGCGCCGTTGGCGAGGCTGTGGAACCCCGAGGACAGTGCCGCGAGGAACTCGGCGTCCTTGCGGGTGACACCGCCCGAGGCGCCCATGACCAGTCCGTCCCGGGAGAGCAGGACGGCCTGGTGGACCTCCCCGACCCGCTGAACCAGATCGTCGAGCAGCCAGTCGAGCTCGCCGGTGGCGTGGTGGGCCTGCTGGGTCATCGTTCACCCCATTCATCGAGTTGACCGGGATCGTCCGGTTCGTCATCGTCGCCCCTGCCGCGCAGCCATCCCGACTGCAGTGAGGACATCAGGTCGCGGCTGAGCTCGGGCACGGGCTCCTCGAAGTCGTCGTCGGTCGGGCCGCGGCCCGCGGGCCGCGTGGGCGCCGGGGGCTTCTGCCGGTCGGCGCGCCGGGACCCGGAGCCCTTGCGCAGTTGCGGGGCGAGGTTCTTCTGCCGGACGCGCCGCGGCAGCCGCCCGGTCACCTCGCTGGACTCGACCTCCGCCTCGATGATCTGCCCCGGGACCTCGGCGGCCGGGACGCGGCCGCCCTGCCCTCCGGGCGCGTCGCGCGGGCCCTCCGGCGTGAAGTACGGCGACGCGGGCGGGTCGTAGGGCGACGCGGGCGGGTCGTACGGGGACGTCGGCGGGTCGTACGGCGAGGCGGGCGCGTCGTAGGGCGGGACCGGCGGCTCGTACGGCGACGCCGGTGTGTCGTACGGGGACGTCGGCGGCTCGTAGGGCGAGCCGGACGCGGGCACGGCCATCGGCGGCTCGCCGGGCGGCAGGTCGCCCGGCAGGTCGTCCGGCGGCTCCGCCTGGGCCGGCGCGGCCCCGCCCGGAAGCGCCGGCCGGGACGGCCGGCCGAGCCGCTGCCGGCCGGTCGGCGCGGTGCCGCCGCCGGCGAACGCGGCCACCAGCGTGCGGGCGGTGCCGGGCGCCGGGCCGCCGCGGGAGAGGTCGTCGTCGATCGTGACGAGCGCGTGCGGGACGAGCACGATCGCGGTCGTGCCGCCGTACGCGGACGCCTGCAGCGAGACCTTGATGCGGTGCCGGGCGGCCAGCCGCGCGACGACGAACAGCCCGAGCCGCTCGGTGTCGACCAGGTCGAACTCGGCGGCGCTGGTGAGCCGGGTGTTGAGCTCCTCCAGCTCGTCGGGGTGCAGGCCGATGCCGCGGTCGACGATCTCGACCGCGAGCCCGTTGGCGACCGTCTCGACCTTGACGGTGACCTCGGTGGCGGGCGGCGAGAACACGGCCGCGTTCTCGATCAGCTCGGCGAGCAGGTGGATGACGTCGGCGACGACGTCGCCGCTGACCGCGACCGACGACGCGCCCGTCACCTCGACCCGCGTGTAGTCCTCGATCTCGGCGACGGCGGCGCGGACGACGTCCTCGGCGGCGACCGGGTGGTCCCAGGCGCGGACGGTCGGCGACCCGGCGAGGATGACGAGGCCCTCGGCGTGCCGGCGCATGCGGGTGGTGAGGTGGTCGAGGCGGAACAGGTCGTCCAGCTCGTCCGGGCCGGCCGCGCGCCGCTCCATCTGGTCGAGCAGCCGGAGCTGCCGGTGCAGCAGCGACTGGCTGCGCCACGACAGGTTGATGAACACGCGGTTGATGCTGGCGCGCAGCTCGGCCTCGCCGACGGCGGTGCCGACCGCGGTCCGCTGGACGGTCCCGAACGCCTCGCTGACGCTGACGATCTCCCGCGTCCGCCCGGTCGCGGGCGGTGGAGACTCCGCCTCCACGTCGACCGTCTCGCCGCGTCTCAGCTTCGCGACGACACGCGGGAGGCGCTCGTTCGCGAGCCGCTGCGCCGACTCCTGCAGCGCCCGCAGCTCGGCGGTGAGCCGCCGCGCGAACAGCAGCGACAGGGCGACCGAGACGATGAGGCTGACGAGGCCGATGACGCCGATCAGGTAGAAGCCGAGCATGATCCGGCGCCCGGCGGGCTTGACGTCGTCGTTGTTCACCACGGTCTGGGCCTGCGCGGCGGCGTCGAACCAGACGGGGGAGAGCGCCGAGATCGCGGACCGCCACTCCCTCGGGTCGGGCGCCAGACCGTTGTTCACGACGGAGTTCTCCAGCGTCGTATACGTGGTGAAGGCCGATGAGTTCGCCAGATCGTACATGATTTTCTCTATCGTGCCCTCGGCCTCCGTCCGGCCGAGCTCGAAGAACTGGCGGCGTCCCTCGGCGTACGACGCGAAGGCCGTGCGGTTCGTCGCGCTCATCGGCCCGCCCCGAAGGGTGGACAGCAGCGCGTCCTCGCGCAGCATGAGCTCGCGGGCCCAGTAGTTGTGCAGCAGCGCGTTCGTGTGCTGGTACGTCGTGACGTCGTCGACGCTCACGAGCGTGGTCAGCAGCCGGATCGTGTTGTCCGCGACCTTGCTGTAGCCGTTGATGGCGCCGATCGTCGTGGTGGCGCCGGCGGCCACCCGGGCCCGCAGCGTCACGAGCTCGTCGTAGGCGTCGCTGAGCCGGCGCACGCGGGTCGTGGTGGAGCCGTCCATCGCGTCCCGGGTCTTCGCCGACAGGGCCCGCTTGCGGAACGCGGCGACCGCCGCGTCCGTGTCCGCGACCTGCTCGTCGTAGCGCTGCTTGTCCGGCTTCCAGTTGTCGGTCAGGAGGCGGACGGCGGCGGTCCGCTCGTCCTGCAGGGCCTCCGTCACCGTGGTCGCGGGCACGCCGACCTCGTTGTACACGGTGGAGTAGTCGTAGCGCTGGAGCGCGTTCGACAGCGTGACCACGGCCGGGATGCCCCACTGCACGAGCAGCGCCGTGAGCGGCACCGCGAGGAGAAGCGCGATCCTGCGCCAGATCGGGTGGGTACGCGGCCGCCCGTGCGTCCCGCCGGTGGCCTCCGACTTCGTCACTGGAACTCCCGATGGATTAACCCGCCATTCACCGAAGCTCACGGAGCCTATAGACGCTGACGTGCCGAAAGCCATAGGCGCTACCGGTTTTGGACAGTTCACCGTCTGTCAGGGTGCTGGTCGCGATCGGCCGCTCACGCTCCGAATCCGAGAAGGCCGATGTTGGCCGCGATATGTACTGCGCATCGCTTGTTGTGCGAAATGTCGCATGCAAAGCTTCGGGCGCAAGATCATCCCCCACTATCGGAGACCGTGTCATGCGCAGAGCCGCGCTAGCAACGCTCCTGGGGCTGTCGCTCGCCGCCAGCACCCTGGCGGCGGCCCCGGCCCAGGCGGCGCCCAGCCGCCCCTCGTTGGCCAGCCTGGTCACGTTGAAGAACGTCCGCCATCACCAGCTCAACCTGCAGAAGATCGCGGACGCGAACGGCGGCAACCGCGCCGCCGGACTCCCCGGCAACGAGATCACCCTGAAGTACATCGCGGACCAGCTCAAGCGGGCCGGGTACACCCCGACCGTGCAGCGGTTCGAGTTCGACTACTGGCAGGAACGGTCCGCGCCCACGTTCGCCGAGACGGCCCCCCAGCAGAAGACGTTCCAGCCCGACAGCGACTTCCAGACGCTCCAGTACTCCGGGTCCGGGGACGTCACCGCCGCCGCCACCCCGGTCGATCCGTCCGCGACCGGCGCCGGCAGCGGATGCGAGGCCGCCGACTTCGCCGGCTTCCCGAAGGGCCACATCGCGCTGATCCAGCGCGGCGGCTGCTTCTTCTCCGTCAAGACCGACAACGCGATCGCCGCGGGCGCCGCCGCCGTCGTGATCTACCAGCTCCCCGACCAGCCGGGTCCGGTCGCGGGCACGCTGACCAAGCCGTACAACCTGCCGGTCGTCGGCCCGACGAACGCGGTCGGGAAGGCGCTCGTCCAGCAGGCCCAGAACGGCGGCGTGACGCTGCGGGTCAAGACCGACACGCTGAACCAGAAGCGGACGGCGGCGAACGTCCTCGCCGACACCAAGCGCGGACGCGCCGACAACGTCGTCGTCGTGGGCGCGCACAACGACAGCGTCGCCGAGGGGCCGGGCATCAACGACGACGGCTCCGGCACCGCCACGCTCCTGGAGATGGCCAAGCAGATCGACAAGCTCGGCCCCGCGCTGCGCAACAAGGTGCGGTTCGCCTTCTGGGGCGCCGAGGAGGAGGGCCTGCTCGGCTCCCAGCACTACGTCGACGTCCTCCCGCAGGCGGACCGCGACAAGATCGCGCTGATGCTCGACTTCGACATGCTCGCGTCGCCGAACTACGTCAACTTCGTCTACGACGGCGACAACAGCGAGGGCAAGAACAACGTCCCGGGCCCGGTCGGGTCCGGCGCGATCGAGAAGGCGTTCAACGACCACTTCGCGTCGCGCAAGCTGCCCACCGACCCGACCGCGTTCGACGGGCGCTCGGACTACAACGCCTTCATCAGCGCGGGCATCCCGGCGGGCGGGATCGCCACCGGCGCCGAGGGGATCAAGACCGCGGAGCAGGCCAAGCGGTACGGGGGCACGGCGGGCGTCGCCTACGACCCGTGCTACCACCAGGCGTGCGACCGGTACGACAACGTGAACCTCAAGGGCTTCGACCAGATGATCGACGCCACCGCGGCGGTCACCCAGTTGTTCGCCTACAGCACGCTGACCGTGAACGGCAACGAGCTGGCCAGGAAGAACGCGCCCGACCGGCCGGCGCCGTCCTACAAGCGGCCGCTGGAGCAGATCGGCAGCTACAAGACCCGCTGACGCGGGTCCGCCGAGGGACGCGCCCGCACGCGGGCGCGTCCCTCTCGCGCGTTCAGGGGGTGAGCGTCTCGGCGATCGCGCGCAGCGCGGGACGCGGGTCCCCGCCCTCCTCGGTCAGCACCTGGACGGCGACGGTGTCGGCGCCCGCGTCCAGGTGGGCGGACAGCCGCGCGGCGATCGCGGCCGCGTCGCCGTGCGCGACCAGCTCGTCCACGAGGCGGTCGCTGCCGCCGTCCGCCACGTCGGCGTCGGTGAGGCCGAACCGCTTGAAGTTGTTGACGTAGTTCCGCAGGCCCAGGTAGCGGGCGAGCCCGTCCCGGGCGACCGCGCGGGCGCGCTCGGGGTCGGTGTCGAGCACGACCTTCTGCTCGGGCGCGAGGACCGGGCCGTCGCCGAGGGTCTCCCTCGCCGCCCGGGTGTGGTCGGGCGTCGTCAGGTAGGGGTGCGCGCCCGCCGCCCGGTCCCTCGACAACTCCAGCGCCTTCGGACCGAGGGCGGCGAGGACGCGCCCGCCGACCGGGACGTTCGCCGCGTCCAGCGCGTCGAGGTACCGGACGACCGTCTCGTACGGGCTGTGGTACTCACGCGTCCGCTCGCGGTGGCCGATGCCGACGCCGAGCAGGAACCGGTGGCCGTAGGCGTCCGCGAGCCGGTGGTAGGACGGCGCGACCTCCTCGGCGGGCGTGCTCCACATGTTCACGATCCCGGTCGCGACCACGATGCGGTCGGTCGCCGCGAGCAGGCGCTCGACGGCGTCCAGGTCCCCGCTCGGGGAGCCGCCGACCCAGATGGCGCCGTAGCCGTAGTCCTCCACGTCCTTGGCCAGGGCGGGGTCGAGCAGGCTCCAGGGCCGCCAGATGCCGAGCCGGCCCAGTCTGATCTTCGTCATGTCTGCCCCCAACATCTCGTCCGGCCGTTTAATGCCCTGCTCCCGGCGTGTTTCCGGCGGGCTGGAACGTCGTTCCCGGATGCGAGGATGGGTCACATGACCGATCGGCCCCGCCTGCTGCTGCTCGACGGCCACTCGCTGGCCTACCGGGCGTTCTACGCGCTGCCCGTGGAGAACTTCAGCACCACGGCGGGCCAGCCCACCAACGTCGTGTACGGGTTCGCGAACATGCTGGCCAACGCGCTGCGCGACGAGCGTCCGACGCACGCGGCTGTCGCGTTCGACGTGTCCCGCCGGACGTTCCGCACCGAGGCGTTCCCCGAGTACAAGGCCGGGCGGGCGCGGTCGCCGGAGGAGTTCGGCAGCCAGCTCGACGTCCTCGACCGGTTCCTCGCCGCGATGAGCGTGCCGGTGCTGCGCGCGCCCGGTTACGAGGCCGACGACGTCATCGCGTCGCTGACGGTGCGGGCCGAGGCGGCGGGCATGAGCGTGCTGATCGTCACCGGTGACCGGGACGCGCTCCAGCTCGTCGGCGAGCACGTGACCGTCCTGTACTTCTACCGGACGGCGTCGGAGATGATCCGCTACACGCCCGAGGCGGTGCAGGAGAAGTACGGCCTGACCCCGGCCCAGTATCCGGACTTCGCCGCCCTGCGCGGCGACCCGTCCGACAACCTGCCGAGCATCCCCGGCATCGGGGAGAAGACGGCAGCGAAATGGGTCCGCGAGTTCGGCTCCCTCGACGCGCTGCTCGACCGCGCCGACGAGGTGAAGGGCAAGGCGGGCGAGAAGCTGCGCGCGGCGGCCGACACGGTGCGGCTGAACCGGCGGCTGACCGAGCTCGTCCGCGACCTCGACCTGCCCGTCGGCCTGGACGACCTGCGCCGCCGCCCCTACGACCTGGCCGCCTTCACCGCGCTGCTCGACGAGCTGGAGTTCCGCAACGCGAGCCTCCGGCAGCGGCTGTTCGCGGCCGACCCGGGCGGCGGCCGTCCACAAGCGGACACGGCGGAGCCGCGGGAGACGATCCACGGCACCGAGCTGGAGCCCGGCGAGCTGGCCGCCTGGCTGAGCGACCGCGCCACCGGCACGATCGGCCTCGCCGCCGACTGGACGTGGGCGCGCGGCGAGGGCGACGTCGCGCGCGTCGCGCTGGCCACGGGCGACGGGTACGCCGCGTCGTTCGAGCCGTCCCGGCTGTCCGAGGGCGACGAGCGCGCGTTCGCGGGCTGGCTGGCCGATCCCGGCCGTCCGAAGGCCGTGCACGACCTGAAGTCGCTGCTGCGCGTGTTCGGCGAGCGCGGCTGGCACGTCGGCGGCGTCGCCTCGGACACCGCGATGGCCGCCTATTTGCTGCTGCCGGGCCTCGCCGCCTACGGCCTCGCCGATCTCGCCGGCCGGCACCTCGGGCGGCGCCCGCCGGAAGACGGCGCGGCCGGGCTGATGGCGAGCGCGCGGGCCGTGCTCGACCTCGCGGGCGTGTTCGCCGCCGACCTCGCGTCCACCGGCATGGACGCGGTGCTCCGCGACGTCGAGCTGCCGCTGTCCGGCCTGCTGGCCCGGGCCGAGCGCGCGGGCGTGCACGTCGACGCGGGCATGCTCGACGAGCTGGAGAAGCACTTCGCGGACGCGATGGAGCGCGCCGCCGACGACGCCGCCGACATCGCGGGCCGCCGCTTCAACCCCGGCTCGACCAAGCAGCTCCAGGAGGTGCTGTTCGGCGAGCTGGGGCTGCCCAGGACCAAGAAGATCAAGTCCGGGTACTCGACGGACGTGGACGCGCTGACCTGGCTCGCCACCCAGACCGACAACGGCCTGCCGGAGGTCCTGCTCCGGCACCGCGACCAGGCGCGGCTGCGCGCCACCGTCGCCGGGCTGATTCGCGAGATCGGCGCGGACGGCCGCGTGCACAGCACGTTCCAGCAGACCGTCGCGGCGACCGGGCGGCTGTCGTCCACCGAGCCGAACCTGCAGGTCATCCCCGTCCGGACGGAGGAGGGGCGGCGCATCCGCCGCGCGTTCCTGCCCGGCGACGGCTACGCGGCGCTGCTGACCGCCGACTACGGGCAGCTCGAACTGCGCGTCATGGCCCACCTCTCGCAGGACCCGACCCTCGTCGCCGCGTTCGAGTCCGGGGAGGACCTGCACACCACGATGGCCGCGCAGGTGTTCGGCGTCGCGCCGGACGCCGTCACCCCCGACCAGCGCCGCAAGATCAAGGCGATGTCGTACGGGCTGGCCTACGGCCTGTCCGCCTTCGGCCTCGCGAAGCAGCTCGGCATCGCGGTGGCGGAGGCGCGCCCGCTGATGGACGCCTACTTCGCGCGGCTCGGCGGCGTCCGCGACTACCTCGACCACGTCGTCGCCGAGGCCCGCGTCACCGGCTACACCCGGACGATCCTCGGCCGCCGCCGCTACCTGCCCCACCTGACCAGCGACAACCGGCAGCGCCGCGAGACCGCCGAGCGGATGGCGCTGAACGCCCCGGTCCAGGGCTCGGCCGCCGACATCGTCAAGATCGCGATGCTGCGGGTGGACGAGGCCCTGACCGGGGCCGGGCTGCGCAGCAGGCTGCTCCTCCAGGTCCACGACGAGATCGTGCTGGAGGTCGCGCCCGGCGAGCGCGACGCGGTGGAGGAGATCGTCCACGCTCAGATGACGGCCGCCTATCCGCTGTCGGTCGGGCTTGAGGTCGCCGTGGGCGCCGGTCCCGACTGGAACGCCGCCGCCCACTGACCCCGCTACGGCTCGCGTGCCAGGCGGGTCAGCCGCTCGTGGTCGCGGGTGCCGGGCGCGGCCTGGTAGATGGTGACGCGGCGGCCCGGCTCGGAGAGGCGCAGCACCTCGTATCCCAGGGTCAGCTCGCCGACGACCGGGTGGCGGAACGTCTTGCGGGCGCTCCGCCGGTGCCGGACGTCGTAGCGGCCCCACAGCTCGGCGAACTCGGCGCTCCCCGCGGTCAGCTCGTCGACGAGGTCGGCGAGGCCGGGGGAGCGGGGGTCGTCGGCGAGGACGCCGCGCAGGTTCGCGACGCAGCCGAGGGCGGAGGCGTCCCAGTCGGCGAGCAGGGTCCGCGCCGCCGGGTGCAGGAACACGTACCGGACGGTGTTGCGCCGCTCCTCGGGCCACTCGTCCAGCCCGGCGTAGAGGGCGACGGCCTCGGGGTTGGCGGCGAGGATGTCGCCGATCGGGCCGAGCAGGTACGCCGGGCACGGGCGGAGGTTCTCCAGCAGCAGCCGAGTCCCGGACGGGACCGTCCGGTCGGCGGTGTGGCGCGCCTGCGACGTGCGCCGCGCGGCGTGGTTGGCGAGCGCGTACAGGTGCGCGTGCTCGTCGCCGCCGAGCCGCAGGGCGGTGGCGAGCGCGTCCAGCACCGAGGCGCTCGGGTTCAGCTCCTTGCCCTGTTCGAGCCGGATGTAGTAGTCGATGCTGACCCCGGACAGCGCGGCCAGCTCCTCGCGGCGCAGGCCGGGGGTGCGGCGCAGCCCGGTGCCCGCCGGGAGTCCCGCGTCGGACGGCCGCACGCGGGCGCGCCGGGCCCGCAGGAAGTCGCCCAGCGCGTTCGACGAGACCATCGGGCGATTATCCCAGCGCGTCCGGCGGCGTGGGTGACCGTGTCACTGCCAGGAACGCGGCGGTCTCACGCGGATCCGGTGGGCGGTGCAGCCTGGGTCCCATGGGACACCCTGGAGAGAGAACGTTCGACCGGACCTCCACCGCGGCGGAGGTGGCGGCCGGGCACGACCTGACGGGCCGGGAGGCGATCGTCACGGGCGGCGCGTCCGGGATCGGGCTGGAGACGGCGCGGGCACTGGCGGGGGCGGGCGCGCGGGTCGTCCTCGCCGGCCGGAACCCGGCGAGCGGCGAGGAGGCGGCGGCGCGGCTCCGCAAGGAGACGGGCAGCGACCTGGTCGTCTTCCGGCGGCTCGACCTCGGCTCGCTGGCGTCCGTCCGCGCGTGGACGGAGGCGCACGTCGCCACCGGCAGGCCGCTGGACATCCTGGTCGCCAACGCCGGGGTGATGGCCCCGCCGCTGACCCGCACCGAGGACGGGTTCGAGTCGCAGTTCGGGATCAACCACCTCGGGCACTTCGCGTTCACCACCGGGCTGCTCCCGGCGCTGCGCGCGGCGGGCGGGGCGCGGGTGGTCGTGCTGTCGTCGCGGGCGCACCGGCGCGGCGACGTCGACCTCGACGACCCGAACTACCGCCGCGCGCCGTACGACCCGTGGGAGGCGTACGGCCGGTCGAAGACCGCCAACGCGCTGTTCGCCGTCGCGCTGGACGCCCGGGAGTACGGCGCGGGCATCACCGTCAACGCGGTCATGCCGGGCGCGATCATGACCGGGCTGCAGCGCCACATCTCACCCGCCGACCTGCGCGCGATGGGCTGGGCGGCGGAGGACGGCACCCCCGCAGCCCCGGCCGGGTGGAAGACCCCGGAGCAGGGCGCGGCGACCTCGGTGTGGGCGGCGGTCGCGCCGGAACTGGACGGCGTCGGCGGCCAGTACCTCGAAGACTGCGCCGTCGCCACCTCCTGGACGCGGGGCGGCGACCCGCCCGCGGGCCACTACCTCCCGTACGCCCGCGACCCCGACCGCGCCGAGCGGCTCTGGACCCTCTCCGAGGAACTCGTATCTCCCTAGCCCCCTGGGTAGATCCTTGACCGGGGAGGCATATTCATGGAGATCGAGATGATCGTCGAGATCCCCCGGGGATCGCGGAACAAATACGAGATGGACCACCGGCTCGGCCGCATCCGGCTCGACCGGATGCTGTTCACCTCCACGCAGTACCCGGCCGACTACGGCTACGTCCCCGGCACCCTCGCCGAGGACGGCGACCCGCTGGACGCGTTGGTGCTGCTGGAGGAGCCGACGTTCCCCGGCTGCGAGGTGACCGTCCGCAGCGTCGGGGTGTTCTGGATGCACGACGAGGGCGGCCCGGACGCCAAGGTGCTGACCGTGCCGGCGCGGGACGTCCGCTACGACGACATCCGCGACCTGGGGGACGTCCACGAGCACGTCCTCGACGAGATCGCCCATTTCTTCGACATCTACAAGAGCCTGGAGCCCGGGAAGGACACCGACGTGCGCGGCTGGCAGGACCGGCGGGTCGCGGACCAGACGATCGAGGAGGCCGTCGAACGCGCCCGGACGGACGGCGGCGACCCGTCGCGGCCGTGACCTCCTCCGCCAATCCGCCGGTCGTGGTCGTCGGCGCGGGCCCGGTCGGCCTGGTCACCGCGCTGCTGCTGGCCCGGCACGGGGTGCCGAGCGTCGTGCTGGAGGCGGCGGAGCGGCGCGACCCGTCCGGGTCCAAGGCGATCTGCTTCCAGCGGGACGTCCTCGACGTGCTGGACCGGGTCGGCTGCGCCGAGCCGATGATCGCCCGCGGCGTGACGTGGACGACCGGCCGCACCTACCACCGCGGCGAGGAGCTGTTCGCGGTCACCTTCCCGGACCCGGGGCGCAGCGAGGTCCCGCCGTGGATCAACGTCTCGCAGGCCGAGGTGGAGGGGTGGCTGCGCGCCCTCGCCGACGCGGAGCCGCTGGTCGACGTCCGGTACGGGCGGACGGTCGGCGGCCTCCGCCAGGACGCGCGCGGCGTCGAGGTGGAGGCGTCCGGCGGCGCCGCTGTCCGGGGCAGCCACGTGGTCGGCGCGGACGGCGGGCACAGCGCGGTCCGGCGGCTGCTCGGCATCGGGTTCCCCGGCCGGACGTTCGACGACCGGTTCCTGATCTGCGACATCCGCGCCGACCTGCCGTTCCCGAGCGAGCGGCGGTTCTTCTTCGATCCGGAGTGGAACCCGGGGCGGCAGGTGCTCGTCCACCAGTGCCCGGACGGGACGTGGCGCATCGACTGGCAGGTCCCGGCCGACCACGACTTCGCGGCCGAGCGCGCGTCCGGGGCGCTGGACGCGCGGATCAGGCGGATCGCGGGGGACGTCCCGTACGAGATCGTGTGGGCGAGCGTGTACCGGTTCTCCGAGCGGTGCGCGGACGCGTTCGGGTCCGGGCGGGCGTTCCTCGCCGGGGACGCCGCCCACCTGTACGCGCCGTTCGGCGCCCGCGGGCTCAACTCCGGCGTGCAGGACGCGGAGAACCTCGCCTGGAAGCTCGCCTACGTGCGGCGCGGCTGGGCGCCGGAGGGGCTGCTCGCCTCCTACGACGCCGAGCGCCGGGCGGCGGCGGAGGAGAACCTGCGGGTGACGACGGCGACGATGGAGTTCCTCGTCCCGCAGACGTCCGCGCAGCGGGACCGCCGCCTGGCCGCGCTCGAACTCGCGCGGACGCACCCCGACCCCCGCACGATCATCGACTCGGGACGGCTCGCCGAGCCCTACTGGTACCTCGACTCGCCGCTGACCACGCCGTCCGGCCCGGTGGAGGGGTTCCCGCGCGAGGCGGGCGCGGTCCGCCCGCCGGTGCCGGGGGTGATCTGCCCGGACGGCCCGTGCGTCGTGTCCGGCGCGCCGACCCGGCTGCGCCGCCTGTTCGGGACGCGCTTCGTCGTCCTGACGGCGCGGCGGCACGCGGACCGGCCGGTGACCGACGTCCCGCACCGGATCCACGCGCTGGACGACATCGACGCCGAGGGCGTGCTGCGGGCCGCGCTGCGCGCCGGGGCGGACACCGTCCATGTCGTCCGTCCGGACGGGCACCTCGCCGCCGTGCTGCCGTCCTTCGACCCGGACGCGCTGGCCGCCGCGCTGCACCGCGCCTGCGGCCGCTCCTAACCGAGGATCGCGCGGGCCGCGTTGTGGCCGGGGATGCCGCTGACCCCGCCGCCGCGCCGCGCGCCCGCCCCGCACAGCAGCAGCCTCGGGTGCTCGGTCTCGACGCCCCAGCGTCCCTGTTCGGCGGGGTCCTCGGCGAACGGCCACGACAGGTCGCGATGGAAGATGTGCCCGCCGGGCAGGCCGAGTTCGGCCTCCAGGTCGACGGGCGTCTTGGCCTCCAGGCACGGGGCGCCGTCGGGGGCGCGCAGCAGGCAGTCCTCGATCGGCTCGGCGAGGACGGACCCGAACGACGCGAGCGTCGCGCGCAGCGCCTCCGCCCGCGCGCCCTCGGGGTCGGCGCGGAACAGCCGCGCGGGCATGTGCAGGCCGAACAGCGTCAGCGTGTGCGCCCCGGCCGCCCGCAGCTCCGGTCCGAGGATGGACGGGTCCGTCAGCGAGTGGCAGTACACCTCGGCGGGCGGCGTCGCGGGGATCCGCCCGGCGGCGGCCTCCCGGTAGGCGGCATCGAGTTGGGAGCGGGACTCGTTGATGTGGAACGTCCCGGCGAACGCCTCCTCCGGCCGGACGGACGGGTCGCGCAGCCTCGGCAGCCGCGCCAGCACCATGTTGACCTTGAGCTGCGAACCCTCGGCCCGCGTCTCGCCCGGCAGGTTGAGCAGGACGTGCCGCGCCGAGACGGCGTGCTCGGCGCCACTGCCGTCCCGGAAGGTGACCTCCCCGGACGGGTCGGCGTGCAGGACCTCCATGCCCGTCCGGAGCTCGGCCCCGGCGGCGCGGGCCGCGTCCGCGAGCGCGCCGGTGACCGCGCCCATCCCGCCGACCGGCACGTTCCAGTCGCCGGTCCCGTCGCCGACCACGTGGTAGAGGAGGCAGCGGTTCGCGAGCAGCGACGGATCGGACGGGTCGGCGAAGGTGCCGATCAGCGCGTCGGTGAGCACGGCGCCCCGGACGGCGTCGCCGCTGAACCGCTCGTCCACGACGTCGCCGATGGGGCGTTCGAACAGGTCGCGCCACGCCTCGGCGTCGTCCACCGTCCGGCGCAGCCCGGCGCGGTCGCGCAGCGGTTCCAGCAGGGTGGGCGCGACACGGCGGGCGACGTGCCCGGTCATGGCGTAGAAGCGGCGCCAGGCGTCCGCGTCGGCGGCGAGGGAGGCGTCCGTCCGCGCCGGGTCGGCGTCGTCCACCAGCAGGCCGCCGCCGTCGACCGGCGTGTACGAGGCGTACCGGCGGCGCCGCAGCTCGATCCGCAGCCCGAGGTCCCGGACGATCCGCGACGGCAGCAGGCTCACCAGGTACGAGTAGCGGGAGAGGCGCGCGTCCACACCGGGGAACACGCGGGCGGAGACGGCGAGGCCGCCGCAGTGGTCGAGGCGCTCCAGCAGCAGCACCCGCCGTCCGGCGCGGGCCAGGTAGGCGGCGGCGACCAGCCCGTTGTGCCCGCCGCCCGCGATGACAACGTCGTACATCGCCCTAGCGAATCACAGCATGACCGTTCCGAAGTGGCGCGGACGCCGGCGGCCGACGCAGGATCGAGGGGACCCCGACGACCTTGCGTGGAGGCGGACCCGTGGCGCACATCGACCTGGACGACGGACTTCCCGGCCTGCGGGCCCTGCTCGACTTCCGTCCGGAGACGGCGGGCCCGCTCGGCGCGCTGGCCGAGACCCTGCTGCGCGGCCCCGGCCCGCTGGAGCGCGGCGAGCGCGAGCTGATCGCGGCCTACGTGTCCGAGCTGAACGGCTGCCGGTTCTGCTCGTCGTCGCACTCGGCGTGCGCGGCCGCGCAGCTCCCCGGCGGGATGGCGCTGGTGCGGCACGTCCACGCCGACCCGGACGGCGCGCCGATCTCGGCGAAGCTGCGGACGCTGCTCGCCATCGCCGCCGCCGTCCAGCGGGGCGGGCGGGAGGTCGCGGCCGAGCACGTCGACGCCGCCCGGGCCGCCGGGGCGACGGACGTGGAGATCCACGACACCGTGCTGATCGCCGCCGCGTTCTGCATGTTCAACCGCTACGTGGACGGTCTCGCGACGTACGCGCCGTCCGACCCGGCCGCGTACGCGCGGATCGCCGAGCGGCTCGTGGCCGAGGGCTACGCGAACCTGCGCTGAGCGCACACCCGCGCGGAAACCCGTTGGCCGGGGCCGTTCCGGCCGGGGATCATGGGGCGCGTGAAGATCAGGCTCGCCGGCGGCGTGGTGGCGTCGGGCCGTGCCGCGTGGGCGGCGCGCCCGGCGGGTCCGGCGCGCCTGCCGGACGGCGCCGGCGCGCGTCCCGGCGAGCCCGTCGCGCTCGGCCCGGACGGCGCGGACGCCGCCGACGTCCGGCACGCCGTCACCGAGCTGACCAGGCTCGTCGCGGACGGCGGAGCGGTGGCGGCGGGCGCGGGCGTCGACCTCGGGGCGGGCTTCCGGTCCGCGCGGCTGGACGGGGCGCGCGGCGACCAGCGCGACGCCGTCCTCGCCGCCCTCCGCGCCGTCGGCCCGGACGGGGCGGAGCGGCTCGGCGCGCGGAGCGCGTTCCTGGTGGCGCTGTTCGGGCCCGCCGTCACGAAGCCGGTCGGCGCCGCCGCCGGGCGCGCCGCCGCCGAGGGACGCTGGGCGGCGCTGCACCTCGCCGCGGCGGCGAGCGACGTGCTCGGCCCCGAGCAGCTCGAACGCGTCCTCGCGCTGGACGCGGGGAACGCCGCCGTCATCGCGGGCGGGCCGCCGTCCGCGCTCGCCCGGCACCTGCGGCGGGTGCTGGAGCCGCTGCCCCGGCGCCGCCGCCTCGACCTGGTCGTCGACCTGTGGGGCCGGGTGCTTGAGCACCACGAGGCGGTCGCGCGGCGGCAGCGGCGGCTCGCGACGCAGAGCGGCCGCGACCGCGTCGACGCGCTGCGCCTGCGCCGCCGCCACGACGACGACCAGGACGTCCTGTGGCGGGTGCGGATGTCCCTCGGGGGGAGGGAGCCGTCTCTCGCGGACGCCGCCCGCTGGGTGCCCGACGCGCCGTACCTCAGCGTCCTGCTCGACCGCCTCCTCGAAGACGCGCTCGGCGTCACGGCGCTGCTCCGGACCGCCGTCGCGGTCGCCGACCACGGGCTGCACGACGGCCTGGCCCGCTCCGCCGACCTGCTGGCCGTCGCCGCCTCGCTGGTGACCGACGAGGCCGCCGGGTACGCGGGGCGCCGCGTGCCGGGCCTGACGGGGCTGCCGTCGCGTCCCGCCCCCTACGTGCGCGACCTCCACCGCAGGATCTCCGGCGGGGTGCCGCGTGACGCCAAGCTCGCCGGGTACGTCCGGACCCGGCTGGCCTGCGCCCGCGACCTCGCGCTGCTGATCGTGGCCGACGCCGCCGTGGCGACGCGCCTCGCCCGCGACCTTCGCGCCAGTACGCCGCGCCGGTGGGCGGCGTGCGGCCTGCGGAGATGGCGCGCCGCCGCCGGGTACGGGCGCTCCCCGGCCGACTGGGCGGGCATCCCGGAGTGGACGAACGCCCTCCAGCCGGACACCGCGCCCCTCTACGAGCGGCTCGCGACGGAACCGGACGCCGCCGCCACGGAGACGGTCGGCGACCTGCTCTGGTACGCCGACCTGGTGGACGCGCTCGCGCTGGTCCACGGGCACGAGCGGGCGGCGCCCACGCCCGGCACCGGCGAGCCGTGGTTCGAGCACGACCCGGAGCCGCCGCCCGCCGAGCCGCTCGCGCCCCGGCTCGACTCGGTCACGCTCGCCGCGTCCGGGGCGGCGCAGCTCGTCGCGCTCGGCGGCGTCCCGCCCCGGAACGCGCGGACGTGGCCGGACCTCACCGCCGCGCTGCTGTCGGGCACCGCGATCGCCGAGGCGCTGACCGGCGAGTTCGCCGTCCCGGCGGCGCTGCTGGAGCGGGACGGGGCGGCCGTCCCCGGCGCCGGGGTCCGCGTCAAGATCGCCCGCACCGCCCGCGACCTGTCCGAATGGGCGGACCACATGGGCAACTGCATCGCCTCGCCCGGCTACCTCGACGACGCGCGGAAGGGGCGCACCGGGCTCGTCGGGCTGTACGACGCGCGCGGCGCGCTGGTCGCGAACGCCGAGCTGTGCCCGCTGCGCCCCGGGTCGCGGGGCTGGCGGGTCGGCGAGATCGCGGCGCGGTTCAACGACGAGCCGGACGCGGAGCTGGAGCGCCGCTTCCGCGCCTGGGTCGCGACGGTCCCCGGACCCGGCGCGGCCCCGGACGTCCCGGCCGAGGCCGCGGCCGAGGTCGAGGTCGAGCCGCCGCCGGTCCGTCCGGCGCGGCGGCGCGGCGCGCCCCGGCTGGTCGAGGAGGTCGGCCCGGCGCTCGGGCCGCTCGCCCGGGACGCGTGGCCGGGCCCCGGCGCCCTCGCCGTGTTCGCCGCCGTCGCCGCGACCCCGCCGGACGCGGCGCTCGTCCGGCTGCGCAGGCTCGGCGCGGCGCAGCTCGCGGGCGCGGTCCGGCGGGCGCTGGACACCGGCGCGGCCGACCTCGCCGCGCTGTGGACGGCGACCGGCCGCCGCCCGCTCGCCGAGGCGCTCGACGCCCTCGACCCGGCGCTGCGCGAGCGCTTCGACCGGCTCCCGCTCCTCCTGGCCGAGCCGCCGCTGCCGAAGACGCTGCGCCGCCTCGTCACGCTGCCCGGCGTCGCCGACGCCTACGCGCTCGACCTCGCCGGGCGCCGGATGCGGCGGGCGGTCGGGCGGCTCGCCGTCCAGGACGACCCGGTCCTCGCCCGCGCCGTCGCGCGGCACGCCGCCGCACCGCTGCTCTGCGCGCTCACCGTGGCGGTGACCTGCGCCGCGCCGGAGGCGGAGCTGGCGGTGGTGGCCGCGCCGCGCGCCGCGACCGTCCCCGGGTTTCCGGCCACGACGCTCGCCGACGAGGACGGCGTGTGGCGGCGCGCCCTGCCCGCAGCCCGCGAACTGGGCGCGGACACCGGCCGCTTCTGGGACGGGATCGAAGCGCACGGGCTGCGCGTCCCGGCGTCGTGGCTCGGGGCGGGCGGCTGGCCCGCGCTCTGGGCCCGCGCCCACGGCCGCCGCTAGGGGCGGCGGAAGAGGGTGATGGAGTGGCCGACGTCCCCGATCCGCTCGCTGGTGGCGACCAGCGGGACGAGCCGCGGGTCGTCCTTGGCGAGCCAACTGTCCGACACGACCAGCAGCCCGTGCACCCGGCCGGGCGGCACGGTCAGCGGGTCGGAGGCGTGGATCCCGTACCAGGACGGGACGCCGCTGCCCTTGTAGACGAGCCACACCCGTTCGCCGGAACGGTCGTCGCGGAGCCGGTCGGAGAGCCGTTTCAAATCCTGTCCCCAGTCGACATTGGAGTCGTGCAGGCGCAGATGCGTCTTGGACGGCCCGCCGAACGCCTCATTCGAATACGGCAGGTAATACGGATAGGTCCGCACTGAACTGACGGCGACGAACAGCAGCAGCGCCCCCGTGACAGCCGGGACCCACCGGCGGCGGAGCAATGCAGTCCCACCCGCCGCGACGGCGAGGAACATCGGAACGAACACCACGTACCGGACGCCGAGATCGCGCGCCCCCGTCATCGCCACGGCCATCAGCACCGCCGCCGGGAGTACGACGTAGGGCGCCGCCGGACGGAGCTTCGGCACGGCCCACAACGCGGCGAGTCCCGCCGCCCAGAGCGCGAGCATTCCGAGCGGAGTCTTCACGAGGAGAGCCGCCGGAAGGTAGTACCAGCGCGAGCCCTGGTAGGCGTGGCCGAAGAGGAAACTCGTCCAGCGCATGTCCTCGAAGCCGAATTGGATGCGCATTCCGTCCCGGAACGGCGCGGGGAACGGCAGGCAGTCGGCGACGAGGCCGCGCCAGCCGCCGATGTCCGGCACGGTGGGAGGCGTCGTCCAGCGCAGCCTCGGATCGACGGCCAGGTAACTCGCCCACACCACAGCCACCGCGATGCCCGCGACCGCTGCCCCGGCGGCGACGCGGCGCCGCACGCTCGACGACCACGTCGAGTACACCGCCAGCCCCATCAGTACGGGAATCGCCGGGAGCGCGCTCATCTTGGTCGCCACCGCCGCGCCGAGCGCCGCCCCGGCGAGCGGCACATAGAGTCCCGGACGCCGATCCCGCGCCCGCCACAGCAGCCACACCGCCGTCAGCAGGAACCCGGCCATGGGCACGTCGAGCGTCGCCAGTGACCCATGCGCGATGACGTCGGGGGAGAAGGCGTAGAGGACCAGCGCGACGAGCCCGCCGCGCGCCCCGCTGAGGTCGCGGGCGAAAAGGAAGACGACCAGCCCGAAACACGACGTCAGAACGATGACCGGCAGCCGGGCCGCCGGCATGACCCGCTGCGCGTCATTGCCCGACTCGTAAAGCAGATGCCGCCCGACGTTCTGCTCCGAACCCGTGAACGAGGAATCGAGCCGCACACCGCCCGCCACGGCCCCGGCGCCGATAAGCAATTTTCCCAGCGGCGGATGCTCCGCGTTGTATCGAAGGTCGTGCTCTTTGAGATAGACGACGCCCGTCGCGACATAGACCGGCTCGTCTATGGTCGGTGACTGCGCCACGGCCGTGGAGACCATCGCCGCCGCCATCCCGGCGAGCAGCGCCGCCACGGCGAGGACGACGGGCCATCGCCGCGAGGTCACGTCACCGCCTCTCCCGCTCGGCCGGAGGCCGGTCAGCCGCCGAACGCCGTGAGGAACCGGTCGCGGAAGGCGCTCATCGGCCAGACGGGGCTGTTCCGCGCGGGCCGCAGACCGTCCTGCCAGCCCCAGCCGGACACCTTGTCGAGCACCGCCTTGTCCTTCGCGACGATCGTGATCGGCACGTCCCTGCTCGCACCGGCCCCCGTGATGAGCGGCGCGGGCTGGTGGTCGCCGAGGAAGACGAGCACGGTGTCGTCGTCCCCGTAGGTCTCCACGTAGGAGACGAGCGTGTTCAGCGTGTACTCGATCGACTTGCGATACTCGTCGCGCATCCGTCCGCCGGACGGCCACGGCGCGTCGTACCCCTTGCCCATGTCCTTGAACACGGTGCCGTCGCCGACCGCGTCCCACGGGACGAGCCGGGGAATGGACGCCCACGGCGCGTGGCTCGACACGAGCGCCGTCTCCGCCATCACGGGCCCGTGGTCCTTCCGGGCGAGCTCGGTGCGCTGGAAGAACGACAGCGTGTACTGGTCGGGCATCGTGGCGAAGCTGAACCGCGACCCCTTGTACCCGAGGTTGCGGTAGTCGTAGACCTTGTCGTAGCCGTAGAACGAGCCCTCCGGCCAGGCGCGGGTGATGGCGGGCATGAGCGCGACCGTCCGCGCGGACGCGCGGTGGAACGCCTGGTTGAGCGTCAGCCGGTCGCTGTTGACGAGCGTCCGGTACCGCTGCTGGTTGTCGACCCACAGCCCGGACAGCAGGGTGGAGTGCGCGAGCCAGCTCCCGCCGCCCGCCGTCGGGGACGTGAGCCAGCCGCTGCGCGCGGAGAACCCGGCGGCGCGCAGCCGCCGCGTGCCGTCGTCCAGGACGGGGTCGACGCCCGGCGCGTACTGCGGGCTCTCCACGGCGGAGCGGCCGTAGCTCTCCACGAACGCCAGCAGGACGTTCTTGTCGCGAAGGCCGGTCAGCAGCTTGTCGTTCGGCGTATTGCGGAAGGCGTCGACGGCCGACGCCTTGGCGAACTCCTTCTTGTCGTTGAGGCTCGTCCGCACCGCCCGGGCGTGGTCGTAGGCGAGGACGGCGGCGCTCCCGGACGCGACCGGCACGCCGTCCACGAACCGGACGCCGAACGCCGCGCACACCGCCCACGTGACGCCGAGCACCGCCGCGACGCCCGCCGCCTTCCGGTCGTGCCGGACGGCCACGCGGCTGAGCCGCACCGCCGCCAGCGCCATGAGCACCACGACCCCGGCCGTCAGCAGCACGACGACGATCACCGCGCCGATCGCCCCGGCGGGCCCCGCCGACCCGCTGACGAACTCCACGGCCGGACGCAGCAGCGGCCAGTCGAGCACCAGGTCGAACGGCCGGACGAGCACCGCGTCGAACCCGATGTCCATCACCTTGAGGACGGTCAACACCCCGAGGACGGCCCCCGCCGTCCCCGCCGCGAGCCGCCTCCACCGCGCCGGGACGACGAGGACGAGGGCGACGCCCACGACCCCCTCGATCGGGACGCGCACGAACGCCAGCGGTGTCAGCCGGGCGAACTCGTCCGGCATGACGAGGGCGGCCAGCACGAACAGGAAGGCGGACACGGTGACGGCCCGCGCCGCCACCCGGCGCCATCTCGGCCGCGTCGTCGGCGCCGCGTCGGCCGCGGCCTCGGTCTCCTTCTCCCGCTCCAGGCGGCTATCGGTGGTCAGCGCGTCCTCCCAGGCTCGGTCCGTCGGCCGCTGTCGCGACAACCAACAGCACGGACCTTTCAGGGGTCCCGGTTCAACGCTCCCACCATTCCGCGCGGCGGGCGGCGTCAGCTCGGTGCGGGACGGCGCGGCAGGATCAGCGGACGTCCCGTCCGCGGATGCGGGACGACCTCGATGTCATGCCGGTACACCTCGCTGAGCAGCCCCGCCGTGAGGACGTCGGCGGGCGGGCCGCAGGCGGCGAGCCGCCCGTCCGCGAGCACCGCGACGCGGTCGGCGTGCGCGGCGGCGAGCCCGAGGTCGTGCACGACCGCGACGACGGCGGCCCCGGACGCCGCCCGCTCCCGGACGACCTCGAACACCATCTCCTGGTGGTGCAGGTCGAGCGCGGCGGTCGGCTCGTCCAGCAGGAGGGCGCCCGTCCGCTGCGCGAGGACGCGCGCCAGCGCGACCCGCGCCTGCTCCCCGCCGGACAGCCGGGGATAGGGGCGCCCCGCGAACCCGGCGACGTCGGTCCGCCGCATCGCCTCGTCGATCGCGGCCTCGTCGTCGTCCTCCAGCGGCGTCCCTGCCCAGGGCGCGCGTCCCATCGCGACGACCTGCGTGACGGTGAACGGGAACGACACCGCCTGCCGCTGGAGCAGGATCGCGCGCCGCATCGCGAGCTCGGCGTGGCTCCAGGAGGCGAGCGGCGCGCCGTCGACCGCGACGTCCCCGGTGGACGCGACGTCCCCGCCGACCGCCGCGAGCAGCGTCGACTTGCCCGCGCCGTTCGGGCCGACGAGCGCCAGCACCTCCCCGGTCCGGACGGTCAGGTCGACGCCGTCGAGGACCGTCCGGGCGCCCCGCTCGACGCGCAGCCCGCGCACCTCGATCGCCGCCGCCCCCGCCGGGACGGGACGCGGCGCCCGCGCCCGCCGGCCCGGCGCGCCGATCATGCCCAGCCGCCCGAGCCGTGCCGCGCGCGGCGCAGCAGCCAGAAGAAGAACGGCCCGCCGAGCAGCGCGGTCAGGACGCCGAGCGGGAGCTCCTGGTAGGCGATCGCCGTCCGCGCGACGAGGTCGGCCGCGACCAGCACGATCGCGCCGCCGAGCGCGCTCGCCGGGACGAGCGTCCGGTGCGCGGGCCCCGCGACCATCCGCACCAGGTGCGGGACGACCAGCCCGACGAACGAGATGACCCCGGCGAACGCGACCGCCGACGACGTCAGCAGCGCGATCACCACGATCGCGGTGAACCGCAGCCGCTCCACGTGCACGCCGAGGTGCCGGGCGGTGCGCTCGCCGAGCGAGAGCAGGTCGAGCCGCCGCGCGCAGCCGAGCGCGACCGCGATCCCGGCGGCGGCGAGCGGCGCGACGGTCGCGACCGAGCTCCAGCGCGCGCCCGCGAGGCTGCCGAGGTTCCAGGACGTGATCGCCCGCAGCGCGTCGTTCCCGGCCGCGAACATCAGCAGCCCGAGCAGCGCGCTCGCGACCGCGTTCACCGCGATGCCGGTGAGCAGCAGCGTCACGACCTCGGTCCGTCCCGCGGACCGCGACACCGCGTACACCAGCAGCGTCGTGACGAGCCCGGTCGCGAACGCGGCGGCGACGATCGTCCAGTCGCCGAGCACGGTCAGCCCGAACACGATGACGGTCGCGGCGCCGACCGCCGCGCCCCACGACACGCCGATGACGGCGGGCTCGGCCAGCGGGTTCCCGAACACGCCCTGCATGACGGCGCCCGAGCAGCCGAGCGCCGCGCCGGTGACGACGGCCAGCGCGACGCGCGGGAACCGGACGATCCACAAGGCGCTGTCGCCCTGCGCGGCGGCCGGGCGCGGCCCGACGTCGATCCCGATCCGGTGCAGGACCGACCCGACGACCTGGTCCGGCGGCACGTTCACCTGCCCGAGCCCGGCGGCGACGACGCACAGCACCACGAGCACGACGCCGAGCGCCGCCAGCAGGACGGGCCCGCGCACCCGCCGCGCGGGCTTCTCCTTCCTCAGCATGTCCGGTGCACCGCGGCGGCGAGCGCCGTGACCGTCTCGCCGGTGCGCGGGCCGAACGAGAGCAGGGAGCCGTCGTCGACGTCCACGACCCGGCGGTTGCGCCCGGCCGGGGTCTGCGCGACGCCGGGCAGCTTGAGCAGGCCGGACACGCCGCCGACCGACTCCAGCCCCGCCGTCAGCACGAGCAGCACGTCCGGCGCCGCGTTGATGAGGCCCTCGCTGGTCAGCGGCCGGAAGCCGGACAGGCCGAGCTTCGTGCCCGCGTCCGCCGCCCCGGCCGCCTTGATCATCGCGTCCGACCCGGCCCCCTTCCCGCCGATCAGGTACACGCCCGCGCTGCCCCGCAGGTAGAGGAACGCGACGGTGAGCCGCGAGCCGGACGCCTTCGCGGCGCCCTTGAGCCGGTCGTCGACCTTGGCCGCCAGGTCGCGGCCCGCGTCCGGGACGCCGAGCGCCGCCGCCACCGCGCGGATGCGCGGGCCGATCGCGGGCAGCGTCTGCCGGTCGTCGACCAGCACCACCGGCACGCCGGACCGCCGGAGCTGGTCGAGCACCTCCGGCGGCCCGATGCTCTTGTCGGCGATCACGACGGACGGGTCCAGTTTCAGCACGCCCTCCGCCGACAGGTCGTGGCCCTGCCCGGTGACGAGCGGCAGCGCGCGGGCGGCGGGGAAGGTCGTCGAGACGTCGCGTCCGACGAGCCGGTCGCCGAGCCCGAGGGCGTACACGATCTCCGCGAGGGAGCCGTACAGGTTGACGGCGAGGACGCGCCGCGCGTCGCGGACCGTCACGTCCCTGCCGTCCGCGGACCGGACGGTGACCGGCAGCTCCGGCTTCGGCGGCTTCCCGATCGGAACCGGGTCGCCCTGCGGCGCGGCGACCGTCCCCGGGCCGCAGCGCGCGCCCGGATCGTCGCCGCCCGCGGAGACACCGGCCGTCCCGATGCCGCACCCGCCGAGCAGCAGCGCGCCGCCCAGCGCGAGCGCCACGCCCCTGAGCCCGGCCGACGCCCGCCTCACGCGGCGGTCCCGGCGGGCTTGCGGCGGCGTGCGACGAGCAGCGCGCCGCCGCCGACCACGGCCGCTCCGCCTACACCGGTCGCCGCCCACGCCCACACCGGGAACCCGTCGTCGCCGCCGTCGAAGGACACCGGCACCAGGACGTCCTGCGACCGGTCCGCGCTCCGCGTGTGGTCGGACCGGGAGACGACGGCGCAGCGCACCTTCGCGCAGTCGACCGAGTCGGACAGCGCGGCCCCGATGCGGACCGTCACTTCGAACGTTCCACCCGTCCCGTACGGGACGGCCAGTCCCTTCCCGTACGGCGGCGGGTTGGACGACACCCACTGCGACGCCCCGGCCTTCCCGGACGTGTCCGCGCCGCCGCCGCACGGAGTGGGCGTCTGGCCCGGCCCGTTGTCCTTGCACAGCGCGATGTAGACGCCCTTGCGCGCGTCGAAGCCCGAGCCCTTGACGCTGACGGTTGCGCCTCCGGCGGGCAGGCCCTCCGTCCGCGAGACGGTCAACGTCTGCCCGGACTGCCCGCGCGCCGTTCCCGCGTCCGCGTGCGCGGGGGAGGCGGCGAGCGCGAGGCAGGCGGCGGCCGCCGGGACGGCGAGCGCCGCGAGGGAGCGCGCCCTGACGGGGTGCGCGGAGGGACGGGGTGCGGGCGTCGGGCTGTGCATCGGGCGGTCAGTCCTTCGAAGGCGATCCGTGGCCCACCTGGGCCTTTACCGAGATTCGCGCTTACATTAGCTTAGGCTTGCCTAACTTTTAAGAGGTGAGCCTTGCCTAACTTCACAAACCCCCGGCGGTGCGCCGCCGTCGCCGCGACGGCCGCCGGCCTGCTCGTCCTCGCGCAGGCGCCCGCGTTCGCGGCGTCGGTGCGGGTGTCCCCTTCGTCCGGCCTCGACCCGGCCGGGCAGACGGTCGCGGTCCGCGGCTCCGGGTTCGACCCGGCGCGCAACAACCGGTTCGGCGTCTACGTCGTTTTCGGCCCACGCGGCTCGGACTGGGCGACCAACTCCAACGCCTACCTCTCCGCCACCTGGGTGCATCCTGGCGGGTCGGGCGGCGGGCAGGCGCCGATGAGCGCGTCCGGCGGCTTCTCGGTGAGCCTCACGGTGAAGGCGAAGTACACCGACGGCGACGGCCGGAAGGTCGACTGCCTCAAGACGCCCTGCTACGTCATCACGATGGCGGCGCACGGCGCCCCCGACCGCAGCCAGGACACCTTCACGCCCATCACCTTCAAGGGCTCGGGCTCCGGTTCCGGGTCGGGGAACGGATCGGACGCCGAGCCCGGAGCGACCGCAGGCGGGACGCCGTCGAGCGGCGGAGGGGCGCGGAGCGGCGCGCCGACGGCGGACGGCGCGTCGGCGACGCCCGGCGCGACGTCCGGCGGGGCCGCGCCCCCGGACGGGACGCCGCTCGCGGACGCCTCGCCCGCGGGCGCGTTCGAGCGGACGGTCTCCGGCGGGCAGGCGTCCTCCCCGTGGCCGTTCTGGGCGACGACGGCGGCCGCCGCCGGCGCGGCGCTGATCGTCCGCGCCGCGCTCCGCCGCAGGTCGGGGCGCGTCGCCGCACGCCGCCGAGACGTCGCTCACACCCCTTGATCCCGGCCCGGACTCCGGTACAGTCCTCGCATTAGGTAAGGCTTACCTAAGTTCTTGCCTTCGCATCCCCCATCCCCCCGCGAGAGGAAGCGCATGAGACAGGCGACCAGACGCATCACCCGGAGCGGCGCCGTGCTCGCCGCCGCCGGGCTGATCACGATCGGGCTCGGCGCGGCGCCCGCGCTCGCCGCGGGCCCGGCCACCACCGCGACTCCGACGTCCGGGGCCGACCCCGCCGGGCAGGACTTCACCGTCCGGGGCACGGGCTTCGACCCGGCCGCCAACGGCGGCGTCGGCGTGTACGTCGTGTTCGGGCCGAAGGCCCCCGACTACGCGACCAACGCGGGCGCGTTCCAGGTGTCGAAGTGGGTGCACCGGAACGGCAACCCGGCGTCCGGGCAGGGCAGGCTCAACGCCGACGGCAGCTTCGACGTCACGCTCAGCGGCGTGAAGGCCAAGTACACCGACGGCGGCGGCAAGGACGTCGACTGCCTGAAGACGCAGTGCTACGTCATCACCATGGCCGCGCACGGCGCCGCCGACCGGAGCCAGGACACCTTCACCCCGGTCACCTTCACTGGCGGCGAGAACCCGACCGAGCCCGGCACGGACCCCGGCACCGATCCGGTTGGAACGGGCCAACAGACGCTCAACGCGACCGTGACCAACGGCGCGCTCACCCTCGCGCTCGACGGCGACACCGCGCAACTGGGCGCGGTCGCGCCGGGGCAGCACGCGACGGGCGCGCTGCGCACCGCCACGGTCACCGACGCGCGCGGCACCCAGGCGGGCTGGAGCCTGGTCGGCGAGGTGACCGACTTCAGCCACGCCCAGGGTGGAACGATCCCGAAGGCCAACCTGGCCTGGACGCCGACCGCGCGGACGGTCGACGACGGGTCGCGGGGCGGCGTCACGGCGGGCCCGGCGGGCGCGTTCGGCGCGGCCCGGACGCTGGCGTCGTCCGCGGCGGGCGGCAGCGGCGGCGTGTTCCAGGCGGGCGCGGGGCTGGACCTGAGCGTCCCGGCCGGGACGTCGCCGGGCGACTACACCGCGACCCTCACCCTGACCCTCTCCTAGCGAACTCCTAGGAACAGACCCCCGAGAAGGGAAGGCGGGGTGGGAATGGTCGAAGCATCCCCACCCCGCCCCGGACAGAGAGTACGCGGAGCCCGACCCATGAACCCATCCCGCGCCGGGGCCCTCCTGGCGGCCGCCGTCCTCGCCGCTCCCGCCGTCCCGGCGCACGCGGCGCGGGCCGCCGCGCCCGCGCCGAGCGGCGGCGGCGGTTTCGCCTGGTCGGTCAAGCCGTCCGGCGCCGCCGGGCAGTCCCGGCGGGACTTCTTCGTCTACACGCTGTCCCCGGGGCAGCGGGTCCGCGACACGGTGACGATCACCAACCTGAGCGGACGCCCGCTGACCTTCCGCGTGTACGCGACGGACGCCTTCAACACGGCGGACGGCTCGTTCGCCCTCCTCACCGCCGACCGGCGCGCCGCCGACGTCGGCGCCTGGATCTCCGTCGCGGGCGCCCCCGCGCGGACGGTCAAGCCCGGCGAGTCCGTGGCCGTGCCGTTCACGCTGACCGTGCCGGACGGCGCGACGCCCGGCGACCACTCCGGCGGCGTGATCGCCGCCGTCACCGAGCAGACCACCGGTGCGCGGGGACAGCGGGTGAACGTCGACCGCCGCGTCGCCGCCCGCGTCTACGCGCGGGTGAACGGGGCGCTGTCGTCGGCGCTGCGGGTGGAGTCGCTGAAGGTCGCGGCCGCGAACCCGCCGCTCGGCAGCGGCGGCGCCGACGTCACCTACCGGCTGCGGAACGTCGGGAACGTCCGGCTCACGGCGTCCGCGCGGGTCGGCGTGACCGGGCCGTTCGGCGTCGGGCTCGGCGGCGGCGCGACCCGGAAGGTGCCGGAACTGCTGCCGGGCAACGCCTACACGTTCACCGACCGCGTCCGGGGCGTGCTCCCCGCCGGGCCGTTGACCGCCACGTTGAAGCTCACCCCGCACGACTCGATGGACGCGACGGCGAGCACGGCGCGTCCGATCGTCCGCACGGCGGGGTGGTGGGCCACGCCATGGGCGGCCGTCGCCGCCGTCGTGGCCCTCGCCGCCGCCCTGTTCCTGCTGCGCCGCCGGACGCGGTCATGAGCGCGCTGCTCGCCTCCGCCCTCGCCGGTCTCGCGCTCGCCGCGCCCGGACCGGCCGTCGAGGTCGACCGGACCGACGTCGCGGTGGGGCAGACCGTGACCGTCGATCTCGCCGCCTGGCCGTCCGGGAACGTCCTGATCGAGGTGTGCGGGAACGGCGCGGCGCGCGGCTCGGCCGACTGCGCCGTCGCCGCCGCGGCCACCACCTTCGTGAACGCGCGGGGGCGCGGCACCGCGATGGTCACCGTCGTCCAGCCGCCGATCGGCTGCCCGTGCGTGGTGTCGGCGCGTCCGGTCGCGGGCGGACGGGCCCGGACCGTCCCGCTGACGATCAAGGGTGTGCCGACGCTCACCGCCGCGCAGCGCCGCACCGCCGCGGCCGGTCCGTCCCGCGACCTGACCGTGTCCGGCGTGCGGGTGGACGGCGGGGGACCGTCCGCCGCCTGGTTCGGCGGCCCGGCCGAGCGGACCGTGACGTTCACCGTCCGCAACACCGGGAAGGCGCCGGTCACCGACCCGCCGCTCACCCTCGCCGCCGGGCGCGGCGCCGACCCGACCGGTGTCCTGGACGCCCCCGCGATCGGCACCCTCGCCCCCGGCCAGGAGCGCACGCTCAGCGTCAAGGTGAAGCTGCCGGGCCCGGCGTTCGGCCGGTACGCGGTGGTCGGCGAGCTGACCGGGATCGACAGCCCGGTCCGGTTCACGGCGCGCACGTCCGCCTACCCGTGGGCGCTGCCCGCGCTGCTCGCGCTCGCCATCCCCGCGACCGTTCTGCGGGAGGCGCGCGGGAGGGGGAAGCACCGGCAGGGGCTCCCGCCCACGACCCGGACGGCCGCCACCATGAACCAGATAGTCGCCGTCAACGTCGGGCAGTGGCGGCGCGTCCGCGGCCTGCCGAGGACGGCCCTCGCCGCCGCGCTCACCGACCTGACCGGCGTGGTCTGGACGGCCGAGCACGTCGAGCACGCCGAGACGGCGGCGTCGCCGCGTCGCTTCGACGCCGACGAGCTGCTCGCGTTCAGCCGCGCCCTCGACGTCCCGCTGCCGGCGTTGCTCCTCCCGCCCGCCGGGTACGAGATCGGGCGGCCGGAAACGCGGGAGAATTCTTCCGGCAGGGATGTCGAGAGCGCGGGCACGGCTCCGACCATCTGATGAGCGGCGCCGGGCGGGCGCCCGGACGGAAGGACCCGACATGAGCAAGGTGACCTGCGACATCGCCGTCTCCGCCGACGGTTACGCGGCCGGCCCGAACCAGCGCCTCGACGAGCCGCTCGGCGACGGCGGCGAGCGGCTGCACCGGTGGATGTTCGAGGAGCCCGACGCCCACGCCGACGTCCTCGAGCAGATCACGGCGGCGGGCGCGTTCGTCATGGGACGCAACATGTTCACGTCCGGGCGCGGCGACTGGGACCTCGGCTGGACGGGCTGGTGGGGCGACGACCCGCCCTACCACGCGCCCGTGTTCGTCCTCACCCACCACCCGAGGGAGAAGGTGGAGATGAAGGGCGGGACGACCTTCCACTTCGTCACCGACGGGATCGAGTCGGCGCTCGCTCAGGCGAAGGAGGCGGCGGGCGACCTGGACGTCGCGATCGCGGGCGGCGCGCACACCGTCGACCAGTACCTCGCCGCCGGGCTGATCGACGAGCTGCGGCTGCACATCGCGCCGATCGTCCTCGGCGAGGGCGAGCGGCTGTTCACGGGCGTCGGCGACCTCGCGCTCAAGCCCGTTCGCGTCGCGCACACGGACCTCGTCACGCACGTCACCTACGAGGTGGGCCCGCCGCTCGGATGACGGCCAGCAGCCGCGCGACCTCGGCGGCGACGGCGTCCCGTCCGGCCGCGACGTAGCGGCGCGGGTCGACGAGCGCCGGGTCGGCGGCCAGCCGCTCCCGGACGGCGGCCGTGTAGACCTTGTTGAGCTGCGTCGCGATGTTGATCTTCGTCATGCCGTGCCCGACGGCGGCGGCCAGCGCCTCGTCGGGCACGCCGGACGACCCGTGCAGCACCAGCGGCACCGGCACCGCCGCCCGCAGCCGCGCGATCAGCGGCAGGTCCAGGACGCCGTCGCGGGTGAGCATCGCGTGCGACGTCCCGACCGCGACGGCCAGCGCGTCCACGCCGGTCGCCGCGACGTAGGCGGCGGCCTCGGCCGGGTCGGTGCGGGCGTGCGGGGCGTGCACGCCGTCCTTGCCGCCGATCTCGCCCAGCTCCGCCTCGACCCAGACGCCGTCCGCGTGGCAGCGCGCGGCCACCTCGGCGGTCGCGGCGACGTTCGCGTCGTGGCCGAGCCTCGACGCGTCGAACATCACCGACCCGAACCCGAGCGCGACCGCCTCGCGCACCAGGTCCGCCGACGTCGCGTGGTCCAGGTGGACCACGACCGGCACGGCGGCGGCCCGTCCGACTTCGAGGACGGCCCGCCCGAGCGGGGCGAGCGCGCCGTGGTAGGCGACGCAGTTCTCGCTCACCTGCAGCACGACCGGGGCCCCGGCGCGCTCCGCGCCCGCGACGATCGCCTCCGCCTGCTCGAGCTGGATCGCGTTGAACGCGCCCAGCCCGCGCCGCGCGCCGGCGAGCCCGCCGACGACCTCACTCATGGGCGCGAGCGGCATGCCCCTCCCCGGTATGGGCCTCCTCGGTATGACCTTCCTCGGCCCGGACGGTGACCCGCGCCAGCAGCGCGGGAAGCCCGGCGGCGTCGACCTCGCCAGCGACGGGGGAGCGGACCGCGCACGCGGCCAGCGCGACGGCCCGCCGCAGCCGCTCCGGCCACGGCAGCCCGCCCGCCAGCCCCGCCGCGAGCCCGGCGGCGAGCGCGTCGCCCGCCCCGGTCGGGTTGCCCGGCTCCGGACGGTCCAGCGCGGCGCGCAGCACGCCGTCCGGGGTCGCGGCGAGCACGCCGTCCGCGCCGAGCGAGGCGACGACCGCGCCCGCCCCGCGCAGCGCGCGGATCCCGGCGGCCGGGTCGGCCGTGCCGCTCGCGCGGGCCAGCTCGGCGGCGTTCGGCTTGACGACGTCGGGACGCGCCGCCAGCCCGAGCCGCAGCGCCTCCCCGTCGGCGTCCAGGATCACCGGGGCGTCCGCGCGGCGGACGAGGCGCGCGTAGGCGTCCGGCGGCACGCCCGGCGGCAGGCTCCCGGACAGGACGACGACCTCCGCGTCCCGCGCCAGCCGCCCGTAGTCGCGGGCGAACGCGTCCCACTCGGCGTCGGTGACCGTGGGGCCGGGCTCGTTGAACACCGTCACCTCGGCGGCGACGACGGTGACCGTCCGGCGCGACTCCCCGGCCGTCGGCGTGAACGCGGACGGCACGCCGAGCGACGCGAGCCCCGCCTCGATCCCCGCGCCCACCGCGCCGCCCGCGAACCCGGCGGCCACCACCTCGTGCCCGAGCCCGTGCAGCACCCGCGCGACGTTGACGCCCTTGCCGCCCGGCCTGCGGTGCACGGCCGCGACCCGGTTCACCTCGCCGGTCCGGGCGTCCGGGACCTCGTAGGTGTCGTCGAGCGCCGCGTTCAGGGTGACCGTGAGGATCATGCGCCGGGGGCACCGCCGTCCAGGATCACCGAGCGGGTCAGGTGCCGCGGGCGGTCCGGGTCCAGGCCGCGGGCGGCCGCCAGCGCGACCGCCGCCCGCTGCGCCCGGACCAGCTCGGCCAGCGGGTCGGCGGCCGCCGCGCGCAGCAGCCCGCCGGTCGCCGCGACCTGGGCGGCGAGGCCGTCCGGGAGGTCGCCGAGCATCCACACCGCGCGGCCCGGGCCGGTGACGCTGATCGGCCCGTGCCGGTACTCCATGGCCGGGTACGCCTCCGTCCAGTACCCGGCCGCCTCGCGCAGCTTGAGCGCCGCCTCGCTCGCCAGGCCGACCGTCCAGCCGCGGCCGAGGAAGGTGAACTGCCCGGCGGCGAGCAGCTCCGCCGGGAGCGGGTCGCGGACGGCGGCCTCCGCGTCCTCGATCGCCGCCGTGACGTCCTCGCCGAGGTGGGCCCGCAGCAGGACGAGCTGGGTCGTGGCGAACCGCGTCTGCACGACGGACTCCTCGTCCGCGAACTCGAGGGCGACGACATGGTCGGCGCGCGCGGCGGCGGGGGAGTCCGGGACGGCGGTGACCACGGTCGTGCGGGCCGTCCCGGCGAGCCCGGCGAGGACGTCGACGACCTCCGTCGTCGTCCCGGACCTGGAGAGCGCGACCACCCGGTCGTAGCGGCGGCCGGACGGCATCTCCGAGGCCGCGAACGCGTCCGTCTCGCCGTGCCCGGCCGACTCGCGCAGCGCCGCGTACGCCTGCGCCATGAACAGCGAGGTGCCGCACCCGACGACCGCCACCCGCTCGCCGCGCGCCGGGAGCGGGCCGCCGCCCGCCGGATCGGCGAGCCCGGCCGCCAGCCCCGCCGCCCGCCGCCAGCACCCCGGCTGGGCGGCGATCTCGCTGGTGGTCCGGTCGGCGGGCATGGAACCTCCTGGCGAGGACGCGGCGGCGGCTTTTTGCAGAGTCTATGCTCACTTATGCTCGGAAGAGTAGAGAAAGAAGCAGGAAACGCCATGCGTCCGGCTCAGGCGGGCCGTTCCCGGACGACACGGACGAACCGCACGTCCAGATCGGAGCCCTCGCCGGTGGCGATCCGGAAGTCGGTGCGGCCGCTCAGGCCGTTCGCGAACACCGGCCGGGGGAGCGTCACGGTCGCGGTCTTCCACTGGCCGTCGCCGGTCCGGCGCACCTCGGGCGAGCGCCCGCCCTGGTAGGCGATCCACCAGGCGCCCTTGCCCGCGTCCCGGTAGGTGACCTTGATCTGCGCGGGGCCGCGCAGCCCGCGCGCGAAACGGTCGTCGACGTCGAAGTACAGGGACGTCTGCCCGTGCGCGCGGTCGGTGCTGAGCCCCTCGTATGCCGTGCCGTTCTCCTTCCCGAGGACGCCCGTGTGGACGTCCGCCGAGGACCGCCGGGCCCGGCCGTCCGGCCCGGTGTCCCGCTGGACGAGCCACCGTTCGAGGTTTCGCACCCAGGGCCGGGTCCGCCATTCGCGCGCACCCGTGAACGGGCCCCGCTTCTTCTTCCAGTAGGTGTCCTCGGCGTCCCGGAGTGCCGCCCAGGCGTCCGGGGAATCGGAGGCAGTCTTGCCCACGCTTAGCCGAACCCATTTCCAAAGTTCCGGGTACTGCTTCATATAAGAGGGCCCTGGTACCGCGTAAACCCAGTTCATCCGCAACTGCAATGCCTTGAGACTCGACTGCCGGACGGCGTAGTAGGGCTCGGACGTCTTGAAGTCGCAGTCGTTGTAGCACTCGTTCTCGGTGGCGGCGACGTGCTTCCCGTCATGGACGGGAAGGGACTCGTCCACGGTCATGTGCCCGTCCGGCAGGATCCGGCTGCCGTAAGACGGGGCCTCGCTCAAATGGAAATTGAAGACCTCGGTGATGCCCGTCCGGATGCCCATTCCCGCGTCGACCGCCTGCTTGGTGAGCAGGTCGGTCCTCGACCCCCACGGGCCCCACGGGTAATCCTCGCCGGTGAACACGAGCTTGTAGGAGTACGGCCCGAAGAGGCCGACCAGGTCGCGCCAGGCGTGCCGGTACCACGCCTGGTACTTCTCGAACGTCAGCCCCTTCTCGGCCGCGTCGTTGATCATGTCGTAGTCGTACTCGGCCCACGTGAACGCGCCCGGGACGTAGATGAACCGCAGCCGCGGATCCGCTCGCAGCCCGTGCTCGACGAACACCTTCCGGTAGAGCTCCAGGAGGCGTCCCCACACGCATTCGTTCCAGAGCGGCAGGTGGTACTGCCCGTCGTAGTCGGGGCCGATCCGCTCCACGCCGCACTGCTCGGCGACCCAGTCGGGCGCCCATTTCGTGCCGCTGGCGAATATCCGCATCCAGAACGGCCGCCGGTCGGCCAGCTGCCTGCCGTACGACTGGAAGGTCATGTCCTCCGCCGCGCCGGGCGTGCCGGTCACGACCTCTCCGGGGCCGTCCGGCTGGAGCTGCCGCCAGCTCACGTCCAGCGAGCGCGTGTCCACCCCGAACTCGGGCGCCGCCGTCTCGGAGAAGAGCCCGGAGTTCGGCGACGGGCGCACCCAGCCGGGAAGCGAGAAGTCGTCGCCGCGCCGCACCTCCACGCCGCCGTCCGCCGAGCCGCTCGACCTCCCCGACGCCCGCGAGCCGCCCGAATCGCCCGAGTCCGACGGGCACCCGCTCGCTAACGCCGACAGCGCCACGGCGACCACCCCGGCGGCCACCGCGCGCTTCACCGCGGGCCCCCGCGCCGCCGTCCCGCGTCCGCCCTCGCCGACACTTCCCACAAAGATCAGAGCTCCTTCCGCGACCGACCGGCGACGCGCCGTAATTGCCAACGGGCGCGTCTCGCCTATCATGACGACTCCGGTATACGCCGGATCGCAGCGTCGTTCTCCCGCCACGGCGCGGATCACGGCCGGGCCCGCGGGCCCGGTCCGCTCCGCGCTGCCCCCGAACACGTTGGAGCCTCCCAACATGATCAGCGAAGAGACCCGCCTCCCCGCCTCCCTCGACGACGTCCAGGGCTGGTTCCCGAAGATCGACCAACTGCTCTTCACCTGGTTCCTGGAACGCCAGGAGCGCCGAGGTGACCGGGGCGACCTCGTGGAGCTCGGCTCCTACCTCGGCAAGAGCGCCATCCTCATCGGCCGCCACCTGCGCGACGGCGAGACCTTCACCGTGTGCGACCTGTTCGACTCCGACGCCCCGGACGACTCGAACCAGGCCGAGATGAACGGGTCGTACGCCACCCTCACCCGCACCGCCTTCGAGACGAACTACCGCGCCTTCCACGACCGGCTCCCGGAGATCGTCCAGGGGCCGACGTCCCAGATCCTCGACCACGTCGAGCCGGAGAGCGCCAGGTTCGTGCACGTGGACGCGTCCCACCTGTACGAGCACGTGCACGGCGACATCCGCGCCGCGCACGTCATGCTCCCGCCGGACGGCCTCCTCGTCTGCGACGACTACCGCTCCGAGCACACCCCCGGCGTCGCCGCCGCCGTCTGGGAGGCGGTGGCCGACGACGGGCTGCGCCCGATCTGCGTCACCACCCAGAAGCTGTACGGGACGTGGGGCGACGCGGCCGCCGTCCGGGACGAGCTGCTGGAGTGGCTCGCCGGACGCGACGACGTGTGGCACGAGGTCCAGCAGGTCGCCGGGCACGGGCTCGTCCGGGTGAAGGGCAAGTCCGCGCGGCCGAAGAAGGACGAGGTGCGCAGGCTCAAGGAGCGCCTCGCCGACTCCGAGGACCGGCTGGCCCGCGCGGAGGCCCGGCTCGCCCGCGCGCGGGACGAGCTCGACTCCGTCCGCAACTCGGTCAGCTTCAAGGTCGGCCGGTCGGCCACGGCGCTGCCCCGGGCGGTGCGGCGGCGCGGCGGACCGCGCGGCGCCTGAAGATTTTTTCGCGGGTCTCCGGCCGGCTCCGGGCCCGGATCGGGCGCGGGGTTGACGTGATGTCCTGACAAAGTCCGGGGAGCGCGGCGCCGCCGGTCCGGCCGTGCCCGGACCGGCGTTTGTTGGAACGTTCCGAGGAGTTGACACGGTACCCTGACCGGGTGGTCGCCCTGACAGGCTTTCCGCACGTCAGCGCGGTGAATGACAGACTTCGGGCAAACCGTTGACCGGGTAATGACCGAAGTCGTGCACAGGTGTTACCTTCCTGTGCGTGACATCGAGCAAGAGGCGTGCGCAGATCGTGTCGTCCCTGCGTACCAAGGGTGCGGCCTCGGTCAGGGAGCTGGCCGAGACCCTTCAGGTGAGCGAGTCGACGATCCGGCGCGATCTCGACGTGCTGGACCGCAACGGCGAGCTCCAGCGCACCTACGGGGGAGCGGCGCTGTCGCCGCGCTCGGCCGTCCCGGAGATCTCCTTCGCGGCGTCGGCCGAGCACGACAGCGCGGAGAAGGCGGCGGTCGCCGAGCGGGCCGCCGCCCTGGTCGAGGACGAGATGGTCGTCGTGCTCGACATCGGCACCAGCACCCGGCTCATCGCCCGGCACCTGCGCGGCCGGCCGGTCACCGTGATCACCAACAACCTGGCCGTGCTGGACGAGCTGCGCGACGACGAGGCCGTCCGGCTGTGCCTGCTCGGCGGCGTCGTGCGCCGCAACTACCTCTCGCTCGTCGGCTCGCTCACCTCGACGGCGCTCCGCCAGGTCCGCGCAGACCTGGTGTTCCTCAGCTGCACCGGGGTGCGGCCGGACGGTCACGTCATGGACGACATGGAGGTCGAGACGCCGGTCAAGCAGGCGATGCTGGAGTCTGCCGACCGGGTGGTGCTGGTCGCCTCGGAGGCGAAGTTCCCCGGCACCGGATCGCTGCGCGTGTGCTCCCTCGCGCGCGTCGACGCCCTGGTCACCACCGCCGGCGCCGACCCCAGGACTCTCGATGTCTGCCGGCAGGCGGGCGGGAAGGTGTACATCGCATGAAGCTGGCCATTCTCGGCGGTGGCGGGTTCCGGGTGCCGTTCGTGTACCAGGCCCTGCTGCAGGACCCAGGCTCCCCGCGCATCGAGGAGGTCTGGCTGCACGACTCCGAGCCGGGCCGGCTGGACGTGATGGCCGACATCCTCGCGACGCTCGCGGGCGGGGCGGAGGCGGCGCCGCGCGTCCACACGAGCACCGTGCTCGACAAGGCGCTGGAGGGCGCCGACTTCGTGTTCTCCGCGATCCGCGTCGGCGGCCTCGCCGGACGGGTGTGCGACGAGCGGGTCGCGCTCGACCTGAACGTCCTCGGCCAGGAGACGACCGGCCCCGGCGGCATCGCCTACGGGCTGCGCACCATCCCCGTCATGCTCGACATCGCGCACCGCGTGCGCGAACTCGCGCCCGACGCCTACGTCATCAACTTCACCAACCCGGCCGGGATGATCACCGAGGCGATGCAGGGCGTGCTCGGCGACCGGGTGCTCGGCATCTGCGACACGCCGTCGGGGCTGGGCGCGCGGGTGGCGGCGGCGCTCGGGCTCGACCCGGCCCGCGTCCAGCTCGACTACGTCGGGCTGAACCACCTCGGCTGGATGCGGCGGATCCTGCACGACGGCGTCGACGTCCTCCCGGCCCTGCTCGCCGACGACGACGTGCTCGGGACGCTGGAGGAGGGCGTGGTCTTCGGCGGCGACTGGCTGCGCGACCTCGGCGTCATCCCCAACGAGTACCTGTACTACTACTACTTCAACCGCGACGCGGTGCGCGCCACCCTCGACGCCGGGCAGACCCGCGGCGAGTTCCTGCTCAAGCAGCAGGAGGCGTTCTACGAGCGGATCGCGGCGGCGTCCGGCGGCGCGGCCATGGAGCTGTGGCGCGAGACGGTCGCGTCCCGCAGCGCGAGCTACATGGCCGAGATGAAGGGCGCGCGGACCGGCGAGGCCCTCGACGTCCAGTCCGGGATCGACCCGGCGGAGGAGGGCTACGCCCGCGTCGCGCTCAGCGTGATGGCCGCGATCAGCCGCAACGAGCCCGCGACGATGATCCTCAACGTGCGGAACGGGTCGACCGTCGGCGCGCTGCCCGCGGACGCGGTCGTCGAGGTGCCGGTCACGGTCGACGCGAACGGGGTGCACGCGCTCGTCCTCGACCAGCCCGACCTGCACCAGACGGGGATGATGCAGCAGGTCAAGGCCGTGGAGCGGCTGACGATCGAGGCCGCGACGACCGGGTCGCGGACGGCCGCCGTCCAGGCGTTCGCGCTGCACCCGCTGGTCGACTCGGTGCCGATCGCCCGGCGCCTGCTGGACGGCTACATCGACCGCATCCCGGGCGTGGCCGCCGTGTTCGAGCCGGGCGCCCCCTCCAAGAAAGGCAGGGCCTGATGGCAGTAGAGACCCTGAACGGGGACCCGGCCGCCGGGCGCCCGCCCGAGCCGGACCTCGCCGACCCGTGCACCGAGCGGGGCCTCGCGGGCGACATGCTGCGCCGCGCGGGCGACCCCGGCGCGTCCCCGGAGCTGGACGTGTTCCTCAGCGGCCAGGTGTTCATGGACATGATCTTCACCGGGCTGCCGGGGCTGCCGCCGCCCGGGACGGAGCTGTTCACCGAGGGGCTCGGCTCCGCGCCCGGCGGGATCGCGAACATCGCGGTCGCGATGAGCAGGCTCGGGCTGCGCGTCGGCCTCGCCGCGCCGTTCGGCGACGACCTGTTCGGCGCGTACCTGTGGCGGACGCTCGCCGAGCAGGAGGGCATCGACCTCGGCCACTCCCGCAAGGTCACGGGCTGGCCCACGCCGGTCACCGTGTCCCTGGCCTACGACTCCGACCGCAGCATGGTCACCTACGCCAAGCCCGTGCCGGGCGCCGAGTCCACCGCGGGGGCGGGCTCGAGCGGCGGAGGCCCGGCGGAGGCGGACGGCGCGGAGGCGGTGCTCGGCTCCCGGCCGCCGTCCGCGCGCGCCTGCTTCGTCGACATCGAGCGCCCGGTGCCCGGCTGGGCGCGGGAGATGCGCCGGTCCGGGACGCTGGTCTTCGCCGACCTCGGCTGGGACGCGACCGAGACCTGGTCGAGCGAGGTGCTCGACCGGCTGGCGGACGTGGACGTCTTCCTGCCGAACGCCGTGGAGGCCATGGCCTACACGCGCACCGGCACGCCGGAGGACGCGGCCCGCGCGCTGTCCGAGCGCGTCCCGGTCGTGGTCGTGAAGCGGGGCGGCGCGGGCGCCATCGCGATCGACTCCGCGACCGGGGAGGTCGCCGAGACCGACGCGCTGCCGGTGCGGCCGCTCGACGCGACCGGGGCCGGCGACGTGTTCGGCGCCGGGTTCCTGTTCGGGACGCTCGCCGGGCTGCCGCTGGCCGAGCGGCTGAAGTTCGCGAACCTGTGCGCGGGCCTGTCGGTCCGGCACCGCAGCGGGTCGCTCGGCGCGCCCTGCTGGGGCGAGATCGCGGCGTTCGGCGAGTCCGGCGAGGTGCCGGAAGCGGTGCTGGCCGACTACGCGTTCGTCGTCGACTTCATCCCCGACTCGGCGGACGACACCGTCGTCCGCGCCGAGCCGACCCTCCGGGCCGACGTCGAGTCGCCGTCCTGATCCCGGGACGCCGCGCGCGGCGCCGGAGACCACGCAGCACCACCACCCACCCCAGGGATAGAGAGCACAAAGGGAGCCGCAGGATATGCCGACATTCATGAGACGAGGGACGGTCGCGGCGGCCGCGGCCCTCCTCACCGCGTTCGCCGCCGCGTGCGCGCCGGGCTCGTCCGACGACAAGCCCGAGAGCAAGGCGCCCGCGGCGGTCAGCACCGACGTCGCCAAGGCCGGGAACGTCACCCTCACCGTCTGGGACCAGGAGGTCCAGGGCGGGCAGAAGAAGCAGATCGAGGAGCTGAACAAGCGGTTCCAGGCCAAGTACCCGAACGTCAAGATCAACCGGGTGTCGCGGTCGTTCTCCGACCTGCAGAAGACGCTCCGGCTCGCGCTGTCCGGCAGCAACCCGCCGGACGTCGTCGAGGCCAACCAGGGCTACGCGTCGATGGCGCAGTTCGTCAAGGCCGGGATGCTCCTCCCGCTGGACTCCTACGACCAGGCGTACGGGTGGAAGAAGCGCTACCCGAAGGGCCTGACCGACCTGAACAGCGTCACCGACGGCGGCAAGCTGATCGGCCAGGGCAAGCTGTACGGCGTCTCGCTGAACGGTGAGATCGTCGGCCTCTTCTACAACAAGGAGAAGCTCGCCAAGCTCGGCATCCAGCCGCCGAAGACGTGGGACGAGTTCGAGCAGGCGCTCGCCGCGGCGAAGGGCAAGAACGAGATCCCGATCGCGTTCGGCAACGTCGAGAAGCTGCCCGCGATGCAGCTCTACGGCATCGTCCAGGACGGCGTGAACAACAAGGAGGCCGTCCGCAACCTGGTGTTCGGCAGCGGCGGCTCCTGGACGGACGGCCCGAACGTCCAGGCCGCGCAGCGGCTGGCCGACTGGGCCAAGAAGGGCTACTTCACCAAGGACGCCAACTCCATCAAGTGGGACGACACCCCGGTCAACTTCGCCAAGGGCGACGGCGTGTTCCTGTTCGGCGGCACCTGGTGGGCGCCCGACCTGGCCGACAAGATGAAGGACAAGGTCGGCTTCATGGTGCCGCCCGCGCCGCAGGCCGGGGCGCCGACGGCGACGATGGGCGGGGAGAGCCTGCCCTGGTCGATCACGTCCAAGTCGAAGAACCCGGACGTGGCCGCCGCCTACATCAACTTCATCACCTCGCCCGAGGCGATGGACGTGTCCGTCGAGACCGGCAACCTGCCCGCGCTCGCGGCCTCCAAGCAGCCGGACCAGCCGCTGCAGAAGGAGATCACGGCGGCGTGGGGCGAGCTGAGCAAGAACGACGGCATCACGCCCTACATCGACTACGCCACGCCGACCTTCACCGACGCCTTCGGTGGACCGCTCCAGGAGCTGATCGCCGGGCGTAAGTCGGCCGACGAGGTCATGAAGGCCGCGCAGGACGACTACGACGCCTTCCAGAAGAAGAAGTAACGACCGGCGGGCCCGTCCCGGCCGCCCCTCCGACGGGGCGCGGCCGGGACGGGACGCAGGCCGAGACGGATACCCAAGGAGCCCGCACATGACGACCGTCGCGCGGCACAAGACCCGGAAGTCCGGAGGCGAGGCGCCCGCGCCGCGCCAGGCGCGGGTCGAGTCCCGCCCTCCGGGCGAGCCACGCAGGATCGGCTGGCTGTACGTCCTGCCCGCCCTCCTCGTGTACGGGGCGTTCCTGCTGTGGCCGCTGGTCCGCGGGGCGCAGTTCTCCCTGTACGACTGGGACGGCCTCGGGACGGCGACGTGGGCGGGCGCCTCCAACTACACCGCCATCTGGTCCGATCCGGTGCTGCGCGGCGCGTTCGGGCACCTGCTGGTGCTCATCGTGTTCTACGCCGTGCTGCCGTGCTGCATCGCGTTCCTGCTGGTCGCGGTGATGTCCCGGTCGAAGATCCACGGCCTCGCCTTCTTCCGGACGGTGCTGTTCCTGCCGCAGGTCGTCGCGATGGTCGCGGTGGCCGTGGCGTGGCGCTGGGTGTACTCGGCGGACGGCCCGGTCAACACCGTCCTCGGCTGGGCGCACGCGCTCGGCCTGCCGGACTGGCGGCGCGGCTGGCTCGGCGACTTCACGTTCGCGCTGCCCGCGGTCGGCGTCGTCGGCACCTGGGTCGGGATCGGGCTCGCGATGGTGCTGTTCCTCGCCGGGGTGCAGCGCATCCCGCGCGAGCTGTACGAGGCGGCGCGGATCGACGGGGCGGGGGCCGTCCGCGAGTTCTTCGCGGTGACGCTCCCGGCGCTGCGGCGCGAGCTCGCGGTGGCGCTGACGCTCACCACGATCATGGCGATCCGCAACTTCGACCTGATCTACAACGCCACGGAGGGCGGGCCGGGCGACGCCACGAAGGTGCCCGCCTACGAGGTCTACAACCGCACGTTCAACACCGGCGAGGTCGGCCTAGGCTGCGCCGTCGGCGTCACCCTCGCCGTCCTGGCATTCGTCGTGACAGCCGGGATTCGACGGGTCGTGGAGGGGAAGGACGCATGAACGGGCGGACTGAGCGGTTCTTCAACCACGCCATTCTGGCGGTGTTCGCTGTCATCGCCGTCTTTCCCATGATCGGCGTGCTGACGCAGGCGTTGCAGTTTCCCGAACTGAACTTCTCGAATTTCGCGGACGCGTGGCGTGAGGGCCATTTCGGCACCTACATGCGCAACAGCATCATCGTCACGGCGATCACCGTGGCGCTCGCCGCCGTCCTGTCGATCATGGCCGGGTACGCGCTCGGCACCATGCGGTTCCGCGGCGCCGGAATCGTGTTCCTGCTGTTCCTCGCGGGGCTGACCATCCCGACCGAGGCCATCGTCGTCCCGCTGTACTTCGACCTGCGGTCGGTGGGGCTCGACAACAGCTACGCGGGGCTGATCCTCCCGCAGGTCGCCATGTCGGTCGCGTTCGGCACGTTCTGGATGCGCGCGTACTTCCGGAGCGTCCCAAGGTCGCTGCTGGAGGCGGCCCGCATCGACGGCGCGAACGGGTGGACGACGCTGTGGCGCGTGCTCGTGCCCGTCGGCCGTCCCGCCATCCTCACGATGCTGCTGCTCACCACGATGTGGACCTGGAACGAGTTCCTGCTCCCGCTGGTGATCATCAACTCGGAGGAGGGGTTGCGCACCGCGCCGCTCGGGCTGTCCTTCTTCCAGGGCACGCACAAGACCGACTACTCGCTGCTCATGGCCGGCGCGCTGATCATCGCGGCGCCCGTCGTGACGGCCTATGTCTTCCTGCAACGACAGTTCATCGCAGGAATGCTCTCGGGGGCCATCAAGGAGTAGGGAAGAACAGGAGAGTTAATTGCGAAGACTCGCCCTACCCGCAATCCTGTCCGCCGCGCTCGCGGCCACGGCAGTCGCCTTCGCGGGCCCGCCCGCGCAGGCGGCTCCGGCGGACCGCGGCGCACCGTCCAAAGGGGCGTCTGACAAGGGGCAGCTCGACGTGCTGTTCGTCGGGGCGCACCCGGACGATGAGGCCGGCGCGCTGTCGACGCTCGGCCAGTGGAACGAATTCGACAAGGCGAAGGTCGGCGTCCTCACCGTCACGCGCGGCGAGGGCGGCGGCAACGCCTCCGGCACCGAGGAGGGCCCGGCGCTCGGCCTGCTCCGGGAGGACGAGGAGCGGCGCGCCGTCGGCAAGGCGGGCGTCACCGACATCCACTACCTGGACAAGGTCGACTTCTACTACACGGTGAGCACCCCGCTCACCGCGGAGACGTGGGACCACGACAAGACGCTGGAGAAGGTCGTCCGGCTCGTCCGGGAGACGCGGCCCAAGGTGATCGTCACCATGGTGCCCGCGCCGCTGCCCGGCCAGCACGGCAACCACCAGATGGCCGCGCGGCTGGCGACGGAGGCGTACTTCGCCGCGGGCAACGCCTCGGCGTATCCGACGCAGCTCCGTAAGGAGGGGCTGCAGGCGTGGGCGCCGGGACGCCTGTTCCAGACGGGCGGGGCGTCCGGGCCGACCGGGTCCGCCTGCGCCGCGTCGGGGACGCCGTCGAACGCGGCCTCGGTCACCTACGGCGTGTGGGGCGGCCGCGCGTCCGCGCGCAACGGCGGCAAGACCTGGGCGCAGGTCGAGCGCGAGGCGCAGCGCACGTACGTCAGCCAGGGCTGGGGCGGGTTCCCGGACGCGCCGTCCGACCCGACCAAGATCGGCTGCGACTACTACATGCAGATCCACAGCCGGGTGCCGTTCACGCTCGGCAACACCGGCCCGGCCGCGATGCTGGAGGGGGCGCTGCAACCCGGACAGGGCGGGCTGCCGCTCGGCACGCGGTTCGAGCTGGCGACGGACTCGTTCGGGGTGACCGGCGGGCGCGCGTTCAAGGTGACCGCCAAGGCGAGCGCCGCGGAGCAGCTGAAGGGGGCCAGGGCCGCCCTTTCGGTGCCCGCTGGTTGGAACGTTACAGGGAGCGGTGACCTGGGCAAACTCGGGTCTGCTGAGCGCTCGGCGACGTTCACCGTGACGCCCCCGGCGGGCGCCAAGGCCGGACGCGCGCAGATCTCGGCGACGCTCACCAGCGGCAAGGCCAAGGGCCAGGCGGCGACGTCGGTCGAGGTGCGGCCCGCCGTGACCGGGGTGCTGGAGCCGCTGCCGCGCGTGTCGGACTTCGACACCTGGGCGGGCAAGGTCGGCGTCCCCGCGCTCACCGGGCAGGTGAAGCGGGTGCTGACGCTGGCGTCCGGCACGTCCCGCAAGGTGCGGATCGACGTGGCGAACACCACCGCGTCCGCGCAGTCGGGCACGGTCAAGCTCGACCTCCCGCAGGGGTTCTCGGCGGACGCGGCGTCCAAGCCGTACACGCTCGACGCGGGGAAGACGGGGTCGGTCGACTTCACCGTCACCAACACCGACGCCTCCCTGCCGACCTCCAACCAGGGCGGCAACGGCGGCGACTACGACCTGACCATCACGACGACGTCGTCCGCGGGCGCGGCCGACGTGCAGAAGGGGGCGCTGGAGCTCGTCCCGAAGGCGGAGCTGCCGAAGGCGGCCGCCGCGCCGGCGCTGGACGGCAAGGAGTCGCCGGGCGAGTACCCGGGTCCGGAGCTGAACCTGTCCCGGGTCTGGGAGGGCGAGGCGTGCGCGTCCGCGGACGACTGCTCGGCCACCGGCAAGGTGACCTGGACCGACGACGCGCTGAACGTCCTCGTCAAGGTCCGCGACGACAAGGCGGGCACGACGCTCGGCGCGGACGACTGCAAGCGCCACTGGCGCACCGACTCCGTCGAGATCGCGATCGACCCGCGGGGCGACTCGGAGAACACGTCCACCACGTTCAAGACCGGCATCTTCCCGAAGATGTCGGACGGGAAGCCCTGCTTCCAGCGTGACGCGGACGCCAACCAGGGCCCGGGCGAGAAGACCGCGCCCGGCATGCAGATCGCGTCGACGGTCAACGACCCCTACGACGGGTACGTGATCGAGGCGAAGATCCCGTTCAAGGCGCTGCCGACCGCCGTCGACCCGGCGCGGATGGGCCTGAACATCTTCGTGTACGACTCCGACACCCAGGACAAGACGGGCCAGACGCGCATCGGCTGGTCCACCTGGGGCGGGGTGCAGGGCGACCCGTACCGGTGGGGCCAGGTGTCGCTGCCGGGGCACGTCCCGCCGGCCGGGATGCCGACCACGCCGCCGGCGCCGGTCATGCCGACCGACGCGACCGATTCGGTGAACTCGCCCGAGTCGATCCTCCAGGCCGTCCGGACCGGCGTTCCGCTGGCCGCGGGCCCCGCCGCGCCGCGCTCTGATTCGGCGTGGATCGCGGGACGACCGTCGGTCTCCGGTGGTTCGACCACCTTCCGATTGGCGTCGACCGGACCGGGCACCGCGCACGTACATGTGTGGGACGGAAAGGTCCTCGGCACGAAGGAGATCAAGATCGGCCGCGCGGGCTCGGTGCGGGTGACCGTGCCGGGTGCGAGCGGCACCCTGACCGTCGCCTTCGAGGCGGCGAAGGGCGGGACGGCGAGCAGCGCCGTCCGGCTCTCCGGCTGAGCCGACCCGCCGGGCCGGGCGATCCCCGGCCCGGCGGGCCGCCGGTTGAGAACGACAGAGGAATCGGGGAACGGATGAGGATCGGGCTGGCCGGAGTGGGCCGGATCGGCGCGGGGCACGCGGAGACGCTGCGCGGCCTCGCCGGGGTCGAGGAGGTCGTCGTCGCCGACGCCGACCCGGGACGCGCGCGGGAGGTGGCGGCCAAGCTCGGCGCGGTCTCGGTGGACACCGTGGACGCGCTGTTCACCGCCGGGCTGGACGGCCTCGTCGTCGCCACGCCGACCGCCGCGCACGCGGACCTGGTGATCCGGGCGGTGGACGCGGGCCTGCCCGTGTTCGTGGAGAAGCCCGTCGCCGCCGACCTGGACGGCACGGTCCGGACGCTGGCGGCGGTGCGGCACGCGGGCGTCCCCGTGCAGGTGGGCTTCCAGCGGCGGTTCGACCCGGGGCACGTGGCCGCGCGCGACGCGGTCCGGTCGGGGCGGCTCGGCTGGGTGCACACGGTGCGCTCGTGCACGCTCGACCCGGCGCCGCCGCCGGACGAGTACATCCCCACGTCGGGCGGGCTGTTCCGGGACTGCTCCGTCCACGACTTCGACGCCGTCCGGTTCGTCACCGGGCGGGACGTCGCCGAGGTCAGCGCGGCCGGGGCGAACCGGGGCTCGGCGGTGTTCGCCGCGTCCGGGGACGTCGCCACCGGCTCGGCCGTCCTCACGCTGGACGACGGCACGCTCGCCGTCGTGTCCGCGACCCGCTACAACGCGGCCGGGTACGACGTCCGGCTGGAGGTGCTCGGCTCCCTCGACGGCGTGGTCGCCGGGCTCGACGACCGGACGCCGCTGTCCCCGGCGAGCGGCGGGTTCCGCCCGGCGGGGCCGCCGCACACCCGCTTCCAGGAGCGGTTCGCCGACGCCTACGAGGCGGAGCTGCGCGCCTTCGCGGAGATGGTCGCGTCCGGGGGGCCGAGCCCGTGCCCGCCGGAGGAGAGCCTTGAGGCGTTCTACGTGGCGGAGGCGTGCGAGGTCGCCCGGCGCGAGCGGCGCGCCGTCACGATCGACGAAGTCCGCAGGTAGCGGCGCTCAACCGGCGTTCAGCCGAGTTCGTCTACGAGGCCCCAGGCGAGGGCGGTGGACGCGTCCAGCGGCACCCCGGACAGGGCCAGGTGCAGGGTGCGCCAGCGGCCGACACGGCGCGGGATGCCGACCGTCCCGCCCGCGCCGGGGATGAGGCCCATCGCGACCTCCGGCAGCCGGAACGTGGTGTCCGGCTCGGCGCGGACCCGCGCGGCGAAGGCGGGGATCTCGACGCCCGCGCCCGCGCACGCCCCCTTCACCCGGACCTCGACGCGGTCGCGGAGGCGGTGAACGAGCAGGCCGGGGCTCGCGGACGTCCGGACGAGGTGCGCGGTCGCCGCGTCCGGGGCCGTGCCGAACTCGGCGAGGTCGCCGCCGGACGAGAACACCGGGCCCGCGCCGTCGAGCACGACGTGCTCGACGGTGTCGTCCAGGACGGCGAGGTCGAGCGCGTCGACCAGGGCGGCGCGGAGCCGCCGTCCGAGCGCGTTGCGGCGGGACGGCAGGTTCAGCGTCACGGTGAGCCGGGCGCCGTCGCGGGCGACGAGCACCGGGTCGGGCGTCGGCGGGGCCTCCGCGCGGGGGGCGCGTCCGTCGAGCCAGCGGGCGAACTCGGCGCCGCCGAGCAGGGTGGAGTAGGCGAAGGACTCGGCGTCCAGGGCGGCGCGGACCGGCACGGCCTGGGTGATGCGGAGCAGGCGCGCGAGCACCAGCGCGGCAGTGGGATGGGCCGCGACGGCCGCGTCGATCTCGGCGAGCGCGGCCTCCGCGTCGGGCACCGGGACGAGCCGCGCGTCCTCCGCCTCGCCCTCGGAAAGGGTGAGGTCGAGGGCCTCGGCCAGGGCGAGCGCGGGCGGATCGAGAGGCCCGTCGGCCAGCCCGACGAGCAGCCGGTCGCTGTCGCGGGCGTGCACGACCGCCCTGACGAGGTCGTCGGGATCGACGCCTTTGCGCAGGTCGACGCCCATGAGCGGGGTCTCGGGACGTCCGGAGGCGTCCAGCAGCGGCGGGCGCGCGTCATCCGCGGCGAGCCCGGCCGGGTCGGTCATCGGCACCGCAACCATGCTGACTACCCTAGACAGGACCATGATCGTGGCGGATCCGGCGGCCGACTGGGCGGCGAGCGGGGCCGTCGCGCTGACCGGGCGGCCGGACGGGCCGCCGCTCGTCCCGCCGGGCCGGGCCGCGACGCGGGCGCGCGAGCTGGCCGCCCGGCTCGCGGCGCTGACCGGGGTCGCGGTCGACGGCGCCGCTCTCCTCGCCGAGAGGGCCGCGTTCACCGGCGCGGCGCGGCGCGGGACGGTCTCGGCGGGCGGCGCCTGCCGCCTGCTGCCGACCGCCGACGGATGGGCGGCCGTGTCGTGCGCGCGTCCGGACGACCCGTCCCTGCTCGGCGCGCTGGTCGGCGCCGAACTCCCCGAGGACGTGTGGCCGCCCGTTGAGGCGTGGCTGCGCGCCCACCCGGGAGCCGAGTTGGCGGAGCGGGCCGGACTGCTCGGCCTGGCGGCCGCGCCCGTCGCGCCCGTCTCCCCGGTCGCGCCGGAGGTCGCGCCGCCGCCCCGGCCCGTCGCCGGGCTCCTGGTGGTGGACTTCAGCGCGCTGTGGGCGGGGCCGCTGTGCGCGCACCTGCTCGGCCTGGCCGGGGCGCGGGTGGTGAAGGTCGAGACTCCGTCGCGTCCGGACGGGGCCCGGCGCGGCGATCCCGGTTTCTACCGGCTCCTCCACGCGGGCCACCGGTCGGTGGTGCTCGACCCGGGCGAGCCGTCCGGGCGCCGTGCGCTGCGGGAGCTGGTCGAGCGGGCGGACATCGTCGTCGAGGCGTCGCGCCCCCGGGCGCTCGCCCGCTTCGGCCTGGACGCGCACGCCGCCGTCGCCGCCGGGACCACCTGGATCTCCATCACGGCGGCGGGCCGCGAGTCGGACCGGGTGGGCTTCGGCGACGACGTCGCGGCGAGCGCCGGGCTCGTGGCTCGCGAGCCGGGCGGCGTCCCGCTGTTCGCGGGCGACGCGATCGCGGACCCGCTGACCGGGCTCACCGCGGCGGTCCGCGCGCTGACCGCGCCCGCCAGAGGCGGGGGAGCGCTGCACGACGTCTCGATGACGGACGTCGTCGCCGCCACGCTCGATCCCGGTGCGGAGCCGTCCGCGCGGGCCCGCCGGGTGGACGGCGGCTGGGTCGTGGACGCGCGCGGCGGGCCCGTCCCTGTCGCGCCGCCCCGGCGCCGCACTCCGGTCGGACGCGCGTCCCGCAGCGGCGAGGACACCGCCGAAGTCCTGCGCGAACTGCGGATTCCCGCGCCGTGACCGGAGGGTTCCTGTTGCGCGACGCGGAACTGCCGGACGGCCGCCGCGCCGACCTCCGCGTCCGGGACGGCCGCATCGCCGACATCGCCCCGTCCGTCCCTTGGGAGGCGGGGGAGGAGGTCGTCGAGTGCGGGGGCGGCGCGCTGCTGCCCGGCCTCGTCGACCACCACCTGCACCTGCACGCGCTGGCGGCGGCGCGGCGCTCGGTGCGCTGCGGCCCGCCGGACGTCGCGGACCGGGCGGGGCTGGCCGCCGCGCTCGCCGCCGCCGTCCCCGACCGGCACGGCTGGGTCCGCGGCACCGGCTACCACGAGTCCGTCGCGGGCGACCTCACCAGTGCCGCGCTCGACGCGCTCGACGCACGGCGGCCGGTCCGGGTGCAGCACCGCAGCGGTGCTATGTGGATGCTCAACACGCCCGCCGCGCGAGCCGTCCGGCTGGACGAGGCCGACCACCCCGGCATCGAACGCGACTCCGCCGGAGCCCCCACGGGACGGATCTGGCGGGCCGACGCCTGGCTGCGCTCCCGGCTGCCGTCCGCCGCGCCGCCGGACCTCGCGGACGTCGGCCGGGAACTCGCCCGCCTCGGCGTCACCGCCGTGACCGACGCGACGCCCGAGCTGACCCCCGAGGCGCTCGCGTCGATCGCCTCGGCACGCCGGGACGGTACGCTCCCGCAGCACGTCCACCTGCTAGGCGCGCCCCTCGACCCGTCCAACGACGAGGGACTCTGGACGCCCGGCCCGTGGAAGATCGTCCTCGCCGACTCCGGGCTCCCGGCGTTCGACGACCTCGCCGAGCGGATCGGGACGGCGCACGCGGCGGGACGCCCGGTCGCCGTGCACGCGGTCACCCGCGAGGCGCTCGTCCTTCTGCTGGCGGCACTGCGCGAGGCCGGGGCCGTCCCCGGCGACCGGATCGAGCACGCCGCGCTCGTCCCGCCCGAGCTGACCGGCGAGATCGCGGCGCTCGGCGCGGCCGTCGTCACCCAGCCCGGCTTCCTCGCCGACCGCGGGGACGACTACGCGCGCGACGTCCCGGCGGACGACCGTCCCGACCTGTACCGGTGCGGGTCGCTCGCGGCGGCCGGGGTCCGGGTCGCGCTGTCGTCCGACGCCCCGTACGGCCCGCTCGACCCGTGGGCCGTGATCGCCGCCGCCGTCCGCCGCGAGACGCCGGACGGCCGCGTCCTGAACCCGGCCGAGCGCCTGTCGCCGCGCGCGGCCCTCGACGCCTACCTCGCACCGCCGGACGACCCGGGCGGCCCGCCCCGGCGGCTGCGGACGGGCGGCCCCGCCGACCTGGTCCTGCTCCGGCACGGCCTGGACGCGGCGCTCGCCGAACCGGGCGCGGACGCCGTCCGGCTCACCGCCGCGAACCAGATAATCTACCAGTCGTCTGGTTGACTCGCGGAGATCGGGATGGGATCGTGAAGGGGCCCTCGCCCCCGGATCCTGGAGAGACGATGAGGCTCGCCCGAGTACGCCGGAACGGCGCCGACACCCTCGCGATCGCCGGAGCCGCCGCGGGCGGGGCCGTCCGCGTCGTCCCCGCGGGGTCGCGGCTGCCGACCTCGCCGGTCACGCCGGACGAGCTCGCCGCGCTCGCCGCCGCCGCGCCGCACCTGCCCGAGGCCGACCCCGCCGAGTTCACGTTCCTGCCGCCGGTCCGCGCGCCCGGCAAGATCGTCGCGATCGGGCTCAACTACGCCGAGCACGCGGCCGAGGGCGGGCTGGACGTCCCCACGGAGCCCGTCGTGTTCGCCAAGTTCCCGAGCGCGCTGACCGCGCACGGCGAGACCGTCGAATGGGACCCGGAGGTCACCGCGCAGGTCGACTACGAGGCAGAGCTGGCCGTCGTCATCGGCAGCACGGCGCGGCACGTCTCCGAGCGGGACGCGCTCGGCCACGTCCTCGGGTACACCTGCCTGAACGACGTGTCCGCGCGCGACCTGCAGCGCGCCGACGGCCAGTGGGTCCGCGCCAAGTCGCTGGACACCTTCTGCCCGATGGGCCCGTGGCTCGTCACCGCCGACGAGGTCCCCGACCCGCAGGACCTCGCCGTCCGCTGCCGGGTGTCGGGGGAGCTCCGGCAGGACGCGAGCACCGCCGACATGATCTTCTCCGTCCGGGCGCTGATCGCCCGGCTCAGCCGGGCGTTCACGCTGCGCCCCGGCGACGTCATCGCGACCGGGACGCCGCCCGGCGTCGGCATGGCGAGCGACCCGCCCCGCCTCCTCCGCGACGGTGACGTCGTAGAGGTAGACATCGAAGGCATAGGCACGCTTCGCAACACCTGCCGGAGGGCGTCATGAGCGGAGCGAAGCGAGGATCATGGCGCCCCCGCGGGGGTCTGGGGGTCGCCCCCCAGGAAGGCAGGACAGCATGACGATCGCTTCCAATACGCTTCCGGCCGAGGTGCTGGTCGACGCCGCCGCGCGGATCCTGGAGAGCGTCGGGGTTCCGGCGGCGGGTGCGGTGCGGGTGGCGCGCAACCTCGTCACCGCCGACCTGCGCGGCGTCGAGACCCACGGCCTCATCCGGCTCCGCCCGTACGTGGAGCGGATCGAGGCGGGCGGGATCGCCGCCGACCCGGAGATCGCGGTCGTCCGGGACCATCCGGCGACGGCGCTGCTCGACGGCGGGAACGGGCTCGGCGCGGTCGCCGCGTCCGCCGCGATGGAGCTGGCGATGGGGAAGGCCGCGGCGTCCGGCGTGGGGCTGGTCGTCGTCCGCAACATCAACCATTTCGGCGCCGCCGCCGACTACAGCCTGGCGGCCGCCGAGCAGGGCATGATCGGCCTCTCCGCGACCAACGTCCTCGCGCTGATCGCGCCGACCGGGGCGGCGGTGCCGATGGTCGGCAACAACCCGCTGTCGTTCGCGTTCCCCGGCGACCCGCCCGTGGTGTACGACTCGGCGATGAGCGTGTCGACGTGGGGACGGGTCCTCGTCGCCGCGCAGCGCGGCGAGCCGCTCCCCGCGGACGCGTTCCTCGACGGCGACGGGCGTCCGACCACCGACCCGGCGGCGGTCCTCGACGGCGGGACGCTGCTGCCCGTCGCCGGGTACAAGGGGTACGGCCTCGCGCTCTGCGTCACGCTGCTGACGGGCGTCCTCGCCGGGTGGCTGTCGGACGCCGAGCTGACCGGCCACCGCCCGCACGAGCCGGGCGGCAACACCGCGCTGCTGGGCGCGATCGACGTCGGCGCGTTCACCGACCCCGCCGAGTACGCGCGCCGCGTCGACCGGATCGGCGCGGAGATCCGCACCGCGCCGCGCCGTCCCGGCGTGGACCGCGTGTGGCTGCCCGGCGAGAAGGAGACCGAGCGCGAGCGGGAGCGCCGGGAGCACGGCGTGCCGCTCGCGGACCCGGTCCGCGCCGACCTGGCCGCGCTCGCCGCCCGGCTCGGCGTGGAGATCGACGCCCGGCTCCGCTGAACCGGCCGGGGTCAGCGCGGCCGGGGCCGGCGCAGCGGGCGGAAGAACGCGCGGATGCTGGCGGCGACCGCCTCCGGCTCCTCCCACGACGCGAAGTGCCCGCCCGCCGGAAGCTCGGCCCAGTGCCGGACGTCGTGCGTCCGCTCGACCATCTCGCGGGGCGCCTGGCGCGGCGGGCTGCCCGGCAGCTCCGGCGGCATCGCGACGCCCGTCGGCACCGGCAGGCGGCTGCCCGGCGCGATCGGCGGGTCCGCGTGCACCCGCTCGTAGTACACCCGGATGGACGAGCCGATGCTGCCGGTCGCCCAGTACAGGGTCGCGCTGGTGACCAGGTCGTCCTTGGCGTAGCGGCGTTCGAGGTCCCCGCCGCAGTCGCTCCACGTGCGGTGCTTGTCGAGGAGCCAGGAGAGGAGGCCCATCGGCGAGTCGTTCAGCGCGTGCGCCAGGCTGGACGGCTTCGTCCGGTGCAGGACGCCGTACGCGCCCTCCGCCGCGCCCCACGCCCGCGACCGTTCGAGGAACCGCGCCTCCGCCGCCGACGCCGGACGGAACGGCGGGTCGAACGACACGGGCGGCAGCAGCACCGGGTCATGCGTGTGCAGGCCGACGACGGCCTCTGGGTCGGCGAATGCCATCCGCCCGCCGACGTACGCGCCGAGCCCCGTGACGTGCAGGCCGTAGCGCCGGTGGCCGAGGCCGTCCGCGACCACGCGGGAGAGGGTCTCCGCCATCCGCGCGTACCCGAAGCCGCGTTCGGCGGGCGGGTCGGAGAAGCCGAAGCCGGGCAGCGACGGGACGATGACGTCGAACGCGTCCGCCGGGTCGGCGCCGTGCGCGGCCGGGTCCGCGAGCAGCGGGATCAGCCGCGTCATCTCCAGGTAGCCGCTGGGCCAGCCGTGGATGAGGACGATCGGCAGCGGGTCCGGGCCCGTCCCGCGCTCGGCGACGACGTGGACGCCGAGGCCGTCCACGTCGGCGCGCAGGTTGGCGTGCGCGTTCAGGCGCTTCTCGGCGGCCCGCCAGTCGAAGCGCGTGCGCCAGTGGTCGACGAGTTCGGAGAGGTAGCGGCCGCTCGTCCCGTAGTCCCAGCCCGCGTCCTCGACCTCGTCCGCCGGGCGGGCGCGGTCGAGGCGGCGGCGCAGGTCGTCCAGCACGGCCTGCGGGACGTCGATCGTGAACGGCGCGACCCGCACGGCGCGGCTCATCGCACGCCCTGCTGGAAGTGCAGCGGCAGGCCCGGCTCCGGCCAGGGGCAGGAGACGAGCCGCCCGTGCTCGGCCAGCGTCAGGTACGCGGTCGACATGTCGGGACCGCCGAAGCAGATGTTGGTGACCATCCGGTCGGCCAGCTCGTCCGGGAGGAGGTACTTCGTGATCCGCGCGCCGTCCGGGGAGATCACGGTGACGCCGCCCTGGATGAGCGTGCCGACGCAGACGTTGCCCGCCGCGTCCAGCGCGAGCGAGTCGAAGTAGGCGAGTTCGGGGAGCTGGCCCGTGAGGGTGGACGGGTCGCGCGGCGGCGCGTCGTCCAGCCTGCCGGGCGCGGTGACGTCGCGGCCGATCAGCCGGGCCGTCGCGGTCTCCGCGTAGTACAGCCGCCCGTCGCCCGGCGACAGCCCGACCCCGTTGGGCGTCTCCGCCGGATGGACCGCCTCGCGGAGCTCGCCGTCCGGCGTCACGTAGAACACCGAGCCGAGGTCGCGGCGGCGGCCCTGGATCTTGCCGGTGTCGGTGAACCAGTAGCCGCCCTCCGCGTCGAACACGATGTCGTTCGGGCCGGACAGCGGACGCCCGCCGCACTGGGTGAACAGGACCTCGGTGGTGCCCTTGCCGAGGTCGACGCGCTCCATCCGGCCGCCCTGCCAGACGTCCGGCCATTTACCGCCGTTGTTGCAGACGTAGACGAGGCCGTCCGGGCCGATCGCCGCGCCGTTGGGGCCGCCGCCGGTGACGGCCGCGACCTCCTTCGTCCCGTCCGGGCGGACGCGGGTCAGCCGCCCGCCCGCGATCTCGGTGACGAGCACGCTCCCGTCGCCGAGCGCGACCGGCCCCTCGGGGAACTCCAGCCCCTCGGCGAGGACGGTCACGCCCGTCAGCCGCCGGACCGTGACTTCGTGCGAGCGCGTTTCCACTACCGGGTGCAGGCTCATGAGGCGGGCTCGATTCTCGCGTGAACGGGCTTGTCGTCCGACATCAGGGCGCGGAGGGCGTCCTCCGCGCGCTCCAGCGGGTAGGCGTGGCTCGCGAACCTCTCCAGTGGCCACCGTCCGGACTCGATCAGCGCGACCGCCTGCTCCATCGAGCGCAGCGACCGCGACACCGCGCCCTTGACCGTCAGGCTCTTGGAGCAGGCGAGGTCGACGGGGAACGGCGCGAGGCCGTCCGCGCCCTTCAGCCCGGCGAGGACGACCGTGCCCTTGCGTCCCGCCATGCGGACCGCGTCGGTCACGGACGCGAGCGACCCCGGCGTGGTGTCGATGACGATGTCGGGCGCCTCCCCGAGGACGCGCGGGACGGCCTCGGCCGCGGACCCGTCCGTCACGTCGATCGCGTGGTCGGCGCCCAGCTCCAGCGCCAGGTCGAGCCGCTCGCGGTCGGCGGCCAGCCCGGTCACCGCGATCGGCCCGGCGCCCGCCGCGCTCGCCGCGATCACCGACGCGAGCCCGCGCGGCCCGGGACCGAGGATCGCGACGGACGTCCCGTACCGCGCGCCACCGAGGTCGAGCGCCCAGTCGACGCCGTTGGCCAGCACGTTGAACAGCGACGCCGCCGCCACGCTCACCGACCCGGACACCGGGACGAGGATGGCCTCCGGCGCCAGGTAGAGGTGCGTCGCGAACCCGCCCCACAGGCCGGGCCCGACGTCCGGGCTCCGGAAGCCGTAGATGGTGCCGTCGGCGAACTCCGGCGCGGTGCAGCCGCGCAGCCCGGCGCGGCAGGTACGGCAGCGTCCGCAGGTCAGGGTGGAGTGGACCGCCACCCGGTCGCCCTCCGCCAGCCGCCACCGCGCCCGCGCCGCCGCGCCGATCGCGACGACGCGGCCGAGCGGCTCGTGGCCGGGCACGAGCGGGAGCCGCGCGGCGGACCGCCCCTCGAACACCTCGATGTCGGTGCCGCAGATCCCGCACGCCTCCACCGCGAGCAGCGCGTCGTCCGCGCCGATCCTCGGCAGCGGGCGTTCCCGCAGCTCGTACGCCTCCGGCCCGGTCTGCACGAGGTACCGCGCGCCGTCCATTCCGGTCGCCTCCTCAGTGGAACGTCTCGCCCGCGTTCACGTCGACGGTCTGGCCGGTCATCCCGTACGACAGGTCGGACGCCAGGAAGACGATCACCCGGGCGCACTCCTCGTCGCTGGTCAGCCGGGGCAGCGCGTTGTCGCCCACCATGCTCCGCGTCTCGGTCTCGGCGCTCGTGCCGCGCTCGGCGGCGAGCCGGTCGATGTAGGTGCGCAGCGACGGGCCCCACATCCGGCCGGGGACGATCGTGTTGACCCGGATCCCGTCCGGGCCGACCTCCCGCGCCAGCACCTGCGCCGCCGTCACCAGCGCCGACTTCGCCGTGGCGTACGGGCCGCGGCCCGCCTTGATCCGCCGCATGCTCTGCGAGCCGACGAACACCACGGAGCCCCGGCTGCGGCGCAGCTCGGGCAGCGCCGCCTTGGTCATCCGCAGCGACCCGAAGAGGGTGACGTCCATCGTCTCCCGCCACTGGTCGACGTCGGCGTTGTCCAGGGTCGTCCCGTGCGGCGCGGACGCGAACGCGTTGTTCACCACGCAGTCGACGCCGCCGAACTCGCGCCGGGCGAGCGCGACGAGGGCGCGGCAGTCGGCGTCCGAGGTGACGTCGCAGAGCAGCCGCGCCGTCCGCGCCCCGGTCACGGCCACCTCGGCGGCGACCTCGCCGACCGCCTCCGCCGACCGCCCGCCGAGCACCACCGACGCGCCCGCCGCGGCGGCCGCCAGCGCGGTCTGCCGGCCGAGCCCCGGGCCGACGCCCGAGACGATCACCGTGCGGCCGTCCAGCAGCCGTCTCGCGTCATACGTCGGCGGCACGCTGCCCCTCCGTCACGTCCGGCCCCGGCACGTCCGGGGCGCCGTCGTCGGCGCCGACGCCGATCATCAGCCGGGCGAGCCGGTGCGGGTCGGTGAACTCCGATGCCGGGCCGCTGCCGACCGGGCGCCCCTCCCGCATGACCACGACCGTGTCCGCGATCCCGAGCACCCGGGACGCGACCTGCTCCACGATCAGCAGCCCCACCGCGCCCTTCAGCCGCCGGAACGTGTCGTAGATCCGGTCGGCGACCGACGGCGCGAGGCCGAGGGACGGCTCGTCCAGCAGCAGGACGCCGGGCGAGGCGACGAGGGCGCGGCCGATCGCGAGCATCTGCTGCTCGCCGCCGGACAGCGCCCACGCGCCGCGCGAGCGCATCGCCGCGAGCGCGGGCAGCAGGTCGTACACGTCGGCGATGGAGAACCGCGCGGGACGGCCGCGGCCCGCCACGGTCGCGACCCGCAGGTTCTCCTCGACGCTGAGGCTGCCGAACACCCGCCGCCCCTCCGGCACGTGGACGACGCCCGCCTTCGCGATCCGCCGCGGCGACCGCTGCGCCAGCTCGGCGCCGTCCAGCCGGACGCTCCCGCCGTGCACGACGAGCCCCGACACCGCGCGCAGCGTCGACGTCTTGCCCGCGCCGTTCGGCCCGAGGACCGCGACGGCCGCGTCCGACGCGACGGTCAGGCTCAGCCCCTCCACCGCCCGCACCGGCCCGTACCGGACCGACAGCCGCTCAATTTCCAGCATCGTCCAGCTCCCCGATGTAGGCGGCCCGGACCCGGTCGTGCCGCCAGACGTCCGCGGGCTCGCCCTCGTGCAGCTTGAGCCCCTCCTCCAGCACGACCAGCCGGTCGCAGACCTCGTTGAGCAGCGAGATCCGGTGGTCGATGAGCAGTACCCCGACGCCCTCCGCGGCGAGGTCGGCGATCAGCGTCCGCAGCGCGGTGACCTCCGTGTCGTTCAGCCCGGCGGACGGCTCGTCCAGCAGCAGCACCCGCGGCTCCGCCACCAGCACGCGCGCCAGCTCCACCAGCCGCCGCTGCCCGTAGGTCATCACCGCGCCGGTGACGTCGGCGGCCGCGGAGCCGCCGACCCGGTCGAGCGCGGCGGCGGCGTCGCGCCGCCGGTCCCGCTCGGCGGCGCCCGCCCGCATCCGCCGGAACACGGCGGCGGGCGCGCTGCGCCCCGCCATCAGCCGGTGCCCGGTGCAGACGTTCTCGATCCCAGTGAGCTTCGGGTGGACGCGCGGCGTCTGGTACGTCCGGCGCAGCCCCAGCCGGGCGGCGCGGCCCGGCCTGGAGAGCCGCAGCGGGGTGCCCTGCGCGCGGACCTCGCCCTCCGCGTCCACGACCCCGGTCACCGCGTTGACCAGCGTCGACTTTCCCGAACCGTTGGGGCCGGTGAGCCCCACGCACATCCCGGACGGCACCGCCAGCGACACGCCCTTGAGCGCGTAGACGCCGCCGAAGCGCACCTTGACGTCCCTGACCTCCAGAGCGTTCACCTCCGGCACGTTCACGGGCTGCCTCCTTCCACCCGGACCGTCCCGGGTCTGACGAGCCGGGCGCGGGCCCAGGCGCGGAACCGGTCCCAGAGGCCGAGCACGCCGTCCGGCAGCGCCACGAGGACGATCAGCAGCGTGATCCCGTAGACCATCCCGGACCATTTGCCCGCGCCGTGCAGGATCTCCGGCAGCGGGGTGACGACGGCGGCGCCGATGACCGGGCCGAGCACCCGGCCCGACCCGCCGAGCACCACCATGATCAGCACCTGCAGCGCCATGGAGATGTCGAACGAGGCGATGGAGATGAAGGTGCCGGTGCTCGCCAGCATCACCCCGGCGAGCCCGGTGAACGCCGCGTGGACGGCGTACGCCTCCAGCTCCAGCCGCCGGATCGGCAGCCCGTCGTTCTGCCCGATGTGCCGCAGGTCCTTCACCACGAGCAGGTCGCGGGCCCAGGCGGACCGGTACAGCAGCGAGCCCGCGGCCACCGCCACCGCCGACAGCAGCCAGGCGATCAGGAAGACGCCTGCCAGCTCGTCGCCGTCCACCATCCCGAACGTCACGGCGGGGACCGGCCCGACCCCGGACGCGCCGCCGGACAGCGACTCCCAGTTGACCAGCACGATGGTGATCAGCCCGCCGACCGCGACCGACGCGATCGCGAAGTACAGCCGGCTGAGCCGGATCGTGGCGAGCCGGATCGCCAGCCCGAGGACGGTCGTCGCCGCGACCGCCGCGACCATGGCGATCTCCGCGGGCATGTGCTCGGCGAACCAGGCGTAGCCGAAGGCGCCCGCCGCCGCGAGGCCCGCCGTGGCGAAGCTGAACTGGCCGCTCTGCGCGTAGACGATGCTGAACCCGACCGCCAGCACGACGTTCACCGCCGCGAGCGAGGCGACCGTCAGCAGGTAGCCGTCGCCGCCCATGGCGATCACGTAGCCGACGATCAGGTAGCAGACCAGGCCGGAGCCGAGCGCCGTGTTCGCGCGGGTGCCCGTCGTGGCGCGTGTCGACGTCATCGCGATTCCCCTTCCATTCGTCCGGTCAGAACCGCTCGGCGGCGATCGGGCGGGCCAGTCCCGTGGGCCTGACCAGCAGCAGGGCGAGCATGACGAGGAACGGGTAGGCGTTCGTGTACGCGCTGGAGACGTAGCCGGTGAGCAGCTGCTGCGCCACCCCGAGCACCACGGCCGACGCGGCCACCCCGCCCATGCTGTCGAAGCCGCCGATGGTGACGGCCGCGAAGACGAACAGCACGATGCTGAAGCCCATCATCGGGCTGATCGCGATCGACGGGCCGAGCAGCACCCCGCCCAGCGCGGCGAGCGCGCCGGACAGCCCGAACGTGAGGAAGTTCAGCCCGCTCGCCGGGACCCCGTACAGGACGGCGACCTCGCGGTCGGCGGCGAGCGCCCGGACCATCCGCCCGATCTGGGTGAACTGGAACAGGGCGTACATCCCGGCGAACACGATCGCGGTGATCAGGATCGTCCAGAGCGACAGGACCGGCAGCGGCGTGCCGAAGACGTCCACCGACCCGTGCCCGAACGCGGACGGCACCGACTGGGGGTCCGACCCCTGCCACACGGTCAGCCCCGCCTGGATCGCCAGCGCGATCCCGAACGTCGCGACCGCGACCGTGAGTCTCGGCTGGTCCCGCAGCGGGACGAACACGATCCGCTCGATCGCCCCGCCCGCCACGAACAGCACGACGATCGTCAGCCCGACCGCCGCCATCGGCGGCATGGCGCCGGTGAACGCCAGGTACACGAACGCGCCGAGGGTGAGCAGGTCGCCCTGCGCGAAGTTGACCGCGCCGCTCGCCTTGTGGACGAGGACGATCCCCGACGCGACCAGCGCGTACACCGCGCCCGTCGAGAACCCTGCGAACAGCAGTGCAATGAACCTGTCCATCGCGCCGCCCGCCTCAGTAGGCGCCGGTCAGGCCGGAGACGATCCCGCCGAGGGTCTCCTTGCCGCCGTCCAGCTTCACGACCTTGTAGTCGTGGATGAAGTTCTGGTCGGGGTCGGCGGAGGACTCCCCGCAGATGCCCTTGAACCCCTTGATCGCGGCGAGGCCCTCGCGGAGCTTGGCGCCGCCCTCGCCCTTGGAGTTCTTCATGCCCTGGGCGATGAGCTGCACGGCCTCGTAGTAGTAGCCGTTGACGTACGAGCCGGGGTACTTGCCGGTGTAGGCGTCCATGAACTTCTTGGCGACCGGGTCCTGCCCCTGCGTCGCCTGCGGACGGCACGCCGCGACCATGCTCGTGTTGGTGAGGTCGCTCGGGGAGAGCAGCTTCACGCCCGCCTCGGCGCCCGGGTCGAACACGATCGGGGACTTGATCCCGTTGGCCCGCATCTGCTTGACCATCAGGCCGAGCGGCTGCGGGTACCCGAGGGCGACGACCGCGTCCGCGCCGCGCGTGGCGAGCGCCGCGTTCGTCAGGTCCGTCGCCTCCGGCGTGTACGAGGCGATCTTCATGACCTTGATCTGCTTGGCCTTGAGGTCCTTGACGACGTCGTCCTTGACGTGGGTGCTCGTGTCGTCGGTCGAGTGCGTGACGACGACGTTCTTCGCCTTGAGCTGCTCGGCCATGACGCGGGAGATCGCCTCCGCCATCCGGTCGACGCGGTGGTAGATGCGGAACGTCCACGGGTTGCCCTGCGGCTGGCCCGGGTCGCTCTCCCGCTGCGCCGAGACGTTGATCAGCGGGACCTCGGCCTTCGGCAGCAGCCCGAGGAAGGCGTTGGTCTGCGCGGACACGGACGGGCCGATCAGCGCGTCCGGCTTGTCGGCGAGCGCCCGCTGCGCGGCCGTGCGGCCCTGCTGCGGGGTGAGGCCGCCGATGTCGTAGAACTTGATCTTGATCTTGCGGCCGTCGACGCCGCCCGCGGCGTTGACGTCGTCGGCCGCCATCGTCAGGTTGTTCGTCGCGCCCTTCTGGGCCAGCGGGCCCGTCTGGTAGACGAGGGCGCCGATGTCGATCGTGTCGTCCGACCCTCCGCCGCCGCCGAGGTGGCCGCAGCCCGCCGCCGCGAGGCCGCAGAGGGAGACGAGGGCCAGGACGTGCCCGGCTCCGGGGTTTCTGACGCGCATGACGTCTCCTCTCGCCGCTCAGGCTTCCTGAAGCGCGGTCACAAGCTCGTCCTCGTGGCGGGCCTGTCCGCCGAGGTCGTACTCCCAGTGCTTCGCGCGGCGGGTGAACAGCTGGACGTCGGACTCCAGCATGAACGCCATCCCCGCGTGCACCTCGTGCGCGCAGTGCACGACGCGCTGCGCGGCGCGTCCCCCGTACGCCTTGGCGGCGGCGACCTCGCGGCGCGCCGCGCCGCCCCGGTCGAGCGCCCACGCCGCCTGCCGGGCGAGCAGCGCGGTCAGGTGGCCGTCGATCGCGATGTCGCTGCACAGGTACTGGACGGCCTGGAACCGTCCGATCGCCTGCCCGAACTGCTCGCGCTCCTTCGCGTACCGGACGGTCATCTCCAGCAGCGCCTCGCCCGCCCCCGCGATCTCGGCGCAGCGCAGCACGGCCGCGCGGTCGAGCGCGGGGCCGAGCAGGTCGTGTCCCGCCCCGGGCGAACCGACCAGCGTGTCCGCGGGCGCCGTCACGCCGTCGAAGGTCACGGCGAACAGCGGATGGCCCGCGATGTTGGGCAGCCGCTCGACCGCGCAGTCCGCCGGGTCGACGAGGAACAGCGTCACGCCCTCCGGCGCGCGGGCCGCGACCAGCAGCCGCGACGCGACGTGCGCGAACGGGACGAGCAGCTTCGTCCCGCTGAGCCGGTGCCCGCCGCCGTCAGGCTCGGCGCGGACGGTGAGCGCGTCCGGGTCGTACTCGCCCGACTCCTCCGCCAGCGCCGGGACGACGATCGCCTCCCCGGCGGCCATCTCGGCCACGAGGGCGTCCCGCCCGCCCGCGGCGACGAGCGCCTGCGCGGCGACGACGGCGGACGGCAGGTGCGGGCTCGGCACGAGCGCGCGTCCCATCTCGGTGTAGAGGGCGACCAGGTCGGCGATCCCCGAGCCGGTGCCGGGCTGGCCGAGACCCAGCCAGCCGAGCCGCGCCATCTCCCGCCACAGGTCGGGGGAGTGGCCGTCCGGCGAGCCCTCCAGATCCCGGACGACGTCGGTCGGGCAGCGTGCGGCGAACAGCCGGCGGGCGACCTCGGCCAGTTCGGCCTGCCGGTCCTCCGGTGCGACGTCCATGCGTGATCCTCCTGTCGGGACCGCCGGGTCGGCGGGGCGGGGTCGGCGGGGGACGGCGGAACGGGATGTCGGCGGTGCCGTCAGCGGGGGAGGCCGAGGCCGCGGGTGGCGAGCACCATCCGCTTGACCTGCGAGGTGCCGCCCGCGTGGTTGGCGTAGGAGGCGCGGTACCAGGCCTCGGCGTCGCCGCCGAGCGCCGCCCAGCGGCTGCCGGCGCTCAACTGCCCGAGCGGCCCGACGATCTGTCCGACGAGCTGGGCGAACAGCGGCTGGTGCTCCTTGTGGACGACGTGCCCGAGCGCCCCCGCGAACGCGGGCGTCCGCCCGTTGAGGGCGTCGCCGAGCGACTCGTAGGCGAGCAGCCGCTCGGTCTCCACCATCAGCGCCAGCTCCGCGAGCCTGGACCGGACGCCCGGGTCGTCGACCAGCGGCCGCCCGCCCCGGACAGTCGTCTTGCAGTGGTCGAGGACGGCGCCGAGCATCCGCTGCAGCTCGGCGTGCCGGGCGGACACGCCGCCCGCCGCGTAGAAGGCGTTCATGATGTACGACCAGCCCTTGCCGACCTCGCCGATCAGCATGTCCCCGGGGACGCGCACGTTGTCGAGGTAGGTGTGGTTCTGGCGGCCGCCGCCGAGGTTGTCGAGCCGGGAGAACGAGACGCCCGGCAGCGTCAGGTCGAGGCGGAAGATGCTGATGCCGCGGTGGCGGGGCGCGTCCGGGTCGGTGCGGGCGGCCAGGTACATCACGTCGGCGCGGTGGCCCCAGGTGGTGTAGGTCTTCTGGCCGCTGATGAGCCAGTCGCCGCCGTCCCGGACGGCGCGGGTGGTGAGGGACGCGAGGTCCGAGCCCGAGCCCGGCTCGGTCAGCCCCTCGGCCCAGAACTCCTCGAACCTGGCGATCTCCGGCAGGAACCGGCGCTTCTGCTCCTCGGTGCCGCCGACCAGCAGCGTCCCGGCGGCCAGCCCGTAGCCGATCATGTTGACGAACGGGGCGTCGCGGAGCGCGAACTCCTCCGCCATGATCAGCCGTTCGGTCAGCGGCCGGCCGAGCCCGCCGTACTCCGTCGGCCAGGTGAGCCCGATCCAGCCCTTGCGGCCGACCCGGCGGGTGAACTCGCGGGCGAACTCCCACAGCTCGTCGTCCTCGACGAACTCGTGGTTGAACGCCTTCTCGGGCGGCAGTTCGGCGTCGAGGAAGTCGCGGACCTCCTGCCGCCACAGTTCCTCTTCCGGGCTGAAGGCGAACTCCACTGCACGGCCTCCTCGGTCACGACCAGCGCGTCGATGCCGGGATGGTAGCCCGCGGGTCACCCGAGTGTCTACCAGACGGTTGGTAGAGATTTCGTCTGACGACCGTCCGGTTGTGCGGCTGCTGGGGGCGTCTTTCGGCGGGTGCGGGCCGGTTGGCCGACATCGGACTCCGCGCTCGGCGGGCGCTCGCCCCGGCGCTCCGGAAGGGCCGTCCAGAACATGACATTCGCGTCTTGTGTGCGCCGCGCGGAGGGTAGGCGCGCGGCTGCTGGAAAACCAGTCTAGACATGCGAATCAGCTTGATATACGGGCTAGTCATGGCCCAGCGACGTTAGTTGACATCCATGTCTTGTCAGCCATCGAGACCCGATACATACTCCTCAACCAACGGCCGATGCGACCCGCGACCCCGCCAAGACCTAGGAGGAGCGATGCTCGACCTCGCCATCACCGGCGCGACGGTGGTAGACGGCGGCGGCGGACGGCCGGTGACCGCCGACGTCGGCATCCGGGACGGCCGCGTCGCGGCGGTCGGGACGCTGGACGAGCCGGCCCGCGAGACCCTGGACGCGGACGGCCTCGTCGTCGGCCCCGGCTTCGTCGACCCCCACACCCACTACGACGCCCAGCTCTGGTGGGACCCGTTCGCCACGCCGTCCAGCTGGCACGGCGTCACCAGCGTGATCGGCGGCAACTGCGGCTTCACCCTCGCCCCGCTGAACAAGGGCGACGGCGACTACCTGCGCCGGATGATGGCGCAGGTCGAGGGCATGCCGCTCGCCGCGCTCGAAGAGGGCGTCGACTGGAAGTGGGAGAGCTTCGGGGAGTTCCTCGGCGGGCTCGACGGCAACCTCGGCGTCAACGCGGGCTTCCTCGTCGGGCACTGCGCGCTGCGCCGCTACGTCATGGGCCCGGACGCCATCGGACGGGAGGCGACCGGGCGGGAGGTCGCGGAGATGGCCGACGTGCTGCGCCGGTCCCTCGCGGCGGGCGGGCTCGGCCTGTCGACGACGCGGTCGTCCACCCACAAGGACGGCGACGGGGAGCCGGTCGCGTCCCGCTGGGCCTCGCCGGAGGAGCTGATCAGCCTGTGCCGGGTCGTCGGCGAGTACCCCGGCACGACGCTCGAAGGGATGGTGCAGGGCTGCCTCGACCGGTTCAGCGACGACGAGATCGAGCTGTTCGCGACGATGAGCGCCGCGGCCGGCCGCCCGCTCAACTGGAACGTGCTCAGCGTCGACTCCACCGACGCCGACAAGATCGCGCACCAGCTCCGCGCCGCCGCCCGCGCCCGCGAGCTGGGCGGCCGGGTCGTCGCGCTGACGATGCCGATCCTCGTCCCGATGAACATGAGCTTCCGGACGTTCTGCGCCCTCTGGCTGATCCCCGGCTGGGACGAGGTCCTGCGCGGCACCGTCGAGGAGCGCGTCGAGCGGCTGAGCGACCCGCGGGTGCGCGAGGACATGCTCGCCAAGGCGCGCACCAGCTCGTTCGCCCGGCTCGCCGAGTTCGGCAACTACGTCATCGGCGACGCCTTCCACCCCGACCTGCGCGAGTTCGTCGGGCGCCGGGTGGACGAGCTGGCCGCCGAGCGCGGCGAGGACCCGTTCACCACCCTCGCCGGCATCGTCTGCAAGGACGAGCTGCGGACCGTCCTGTGGCCGCAGCCGACCAGCGACACGGCCAACGACTGGGCGCTGCGGAGCCTCGTGTGGGAGCACCCGGACGTGATGCTCGGCGGCTCCGACGCGGGCGCGCACCTCGACCGGATGTGCGGGTCGCCGTACTTCACCCGGTTCCTCGCCGACTCGCTGCGCGGCCGCAGGCTGGTGTCGCTGGAGCGGGCCGTCCAGCTGCTGTCGGACGTCCCGGCCCGGCTGTTCGGGCTGCGCGGGCGGGGCCGCCTCGAACCCGGCTACCACGCCGACGTCGTCGTGTTCGACCCGGAGACCGTGGACGCGGGACCGGCGACCCTCGTCCCCGACCTGCCCGGCGAGAGCCCCCGGCTGATCGCGGAGTCGGTCGGCGTGAAGCACGTCTTCGTCAACGGCGTCGAGACGATCCGGGACGGCGTGCCGACCGGGAGATTGCCCGGGACGGTCCTGCGCTCGGGCACCGAGACCGACACCGTCCAGACCAGGAAGGCAGCGCTGCGATGACCACGATTCCGCGCATCATCTCCGTCGACGACCACGTCGTCGAGCCGCCCGACCTGTGGACCTCCCGGCTGCCGGGCCGCTTCCTCGACCGGGGGCCGCGGATCGTCCGGCAGAAGGGGAGGCTGAGCATGCCGGGCGGGTGGCGCGAGGACCCCGACGGCGACTGGGCCGACGTCTGGCTGTACGACGACCTCGTCACGCCGCTGATGAAGCTGTCCGCCGCCGTCGGGTTCGACGAGGTCGGGTTCGGCGCGGTCACCTTCGACGACATCCGCCCCGGCTGCTGGAAGCAGGCCGACCGGCTCGCCGACATGGACGCCAACCACATGGAGGCGTCGCTCTGCTTCCCGAACACCCTGCCCCGGTTCTGCGGGCAGGCGTTCATGGAGCGGGACGACAAGGAGCTCGCCCTGCTCTGCGTCCGCGCCTACAACGACTGGATGATCGACGAGTGGTGCGCGGGCCCGGCGCGCGGACGGCTGATCCCGCTGTCCATGGTCCCGCTCTGGGACGCCGAGCTCGCCGCCGAGGAGGTCCGCCGGTGCGCGGCGAAGGGCAGCCACGCGGTGACGTTCTCGGAGAACCCGCATCCGCTCGGGCTGCCGTCCATCCACTCCGGCGTCTGGGACCCGTTCTTCGCCGCCTGCGAGGAGACCGGCACCGTCGTGTGCCTGCACATCGGGTCGTCGTCCAGCATGCCGGGGACGTCGCCGGACGCGCCGTTCATCATCAGCTCCACGCTCACGTTCCAGAACGCGATGGGCTCGATGCTCGACTTCGTCTTCTCCGGGACGCTCGCCCGCTTCCCGAACCTCACGCTCGCCTACTCGGAGGGCCAGGTCGGCTGGATGCCGTACGTGATGGAGCGCGCCGACAAGCTCTGGCACGAGCGGTCGGACAACTCGTTCGGCACCGACCTGCCCGAGCCGCCGACCAGCTACATCCGGGGCCGGGTGTACGGCTGCATCTTCGACGACGAGACCGGCCTCGCCAACCGCGACGTCATCGGCATGGACCAGATCTGCTTCGAGACCGACTACCCGCACGCCGACAGCACCTACCCCGACTCCGCCGACGTGGCCGCCCGCATCTGCGACAAGGCGGGCCTGGACGACACCGAGATCTACAAGCTGCTGCGCGGCAACGCGATCCGGGCCTTCGGCCTGGAGCGCTACGGCATCGCGGCCTGACCCGCTCCCTCACCCCACCCCCAAGCACAGAGGAGACCACGGGCATGTCGCACAGGAGAAGGACCGCGCCCGCCGTCCTCGCCGCCCTGGCCGTCGCGGCCGCCGCCGCCGGCTGCGGCTCCGGCTCCGGCTCCGGCGAGCCGATCAAGATCGCCTGGATGGGCGCGGAGACCGGGGAGTACGCCACGAAGGACCGGCACTACGCCATCGACCTCGCGATCGCCGACATCAACGCCAAGGGCGGGATCGGCGGACGCAAGGTCGAGTACAAGGCCTACGACGGGGGCCTCACCCCGCAGCAGGGCCTCACGGCGGTGAAGAAGGCGCTCGCCGAGAAGCCCGCCGCCATCGTCGGGCTCGCCACGACCGCGCAGGTGAAGGCGACCGCGCCGCTGCTGAAGACCGCCGGGATCCCGACGCTGCACGTCGCGCAGTCGCACACCCTCGGCAAGTCGACGCTGAAGGTCGACAACGTCTTCCGCTACGGGCCGACCGAGGCGATGCAGACGCAGGCGCTCACCGACTACATCGTGAACAACGCCAAGCCGAAGAAGGTCGGGCTGCTCGCGAGCACCGACCCGGGCTCGGAGGAGGCGGCGCGGCTGCTGCGCGCGGGCCTCACGGCGGGCGGCGTCACGAACATCGTCGAGCGGCGGGTGCCGCAGACGGCGACCGACCTCACCGAGGCCGTCCTCGCCTTCCGCGGCGTGGACGCGACCGTGACCTGGAGCTTCCCGACGATCGACTCGCTGTTCCTGCGGCAGCGCGGGCAGAACGGGCTGACCGCGCCGACGTTCGGCGACAACAGCGGCGGCTCCATCCTCGGCGGGCGCCTCAACCCGCCCGCCGAGCTCAAGGGCTACCACTACGTGATCGCCTGCGACCCGGACCTGTCGCAGTCGCCCGAGGCGCAGGCGTACGTCGCCTCCTACAAGAGGAAGTACGGGCCGTCGCCGACCAACCCGCAGCTCGCGCAGGGCTACGACGCCTTCCGGGTGCTGGCCGCCGCGATCGAGAAGGCCGGGGGCACCGACCCGAAGGCGCTCACGAAGGCGCTCGGCGGCGTCACCCACCAGGGCGTCTGCGGAACCTACAAGGCGGACGAGGAGAACGACCTCTACCACTCCGACGTCATCATCGACGCCGAGGGCGGGCTGACCGGACGCAGGCTCCTCAAGACCTACGACGGCCTGACGAGCCGGGCGGGCTGACCGATGGGCCATTTCGTCGGCCTGCTGGCGTCCGGCGTCGCGCAGGGCGCGATCGCCGCGCTCATCGCGCTTGGGATCGTCCTGCTGCACCAGACGACGGGCGTGGTCAACTTCGCGCAGGGCGACCTGCTCACGCTCGGCGCGTACTTCGGGGTGTGGCTGGTCGTGGACCACGGCATCGCCACGATCCCCGCCTACCTCATCGTCGTCGCGCTGGTGTTCGGCGTGGGCGTCGCGATGGAGCGGATCGGGTACGCGCCGCTGCGCCGGCAGCCGATCCTCGCCGTCGTCATCTCCACGTTCGCGCTGGCCCTCGGCCTGCGGTCGCTGATCATCCTGTGGCAGGGCAACGACCAGAAGACGCTGCCGTCCCCGTTCGGCGGCAGGGTCTGGCACTTCGCCGGGGCCGCGATCCCGTACCAGAGCGTGCTGATCGTCGCGGTGACCGGCGTCGTGCTCGCCGGGCTGATGCTCATGCTGCACAAGTCGTCGGTCGGACGGCAGGTCCGCGCGCTCGCCGCCGACCGGGAGACCGCGCTGCTCCAGGGCATCCGCGTCACCCGGCTGTCGGTGCTGATGTTCGGGCTGTCGGCGGCGCTCGCCGGGCTCGGCGGGGTGCTCGTCGCGCCGACGCTGACCGTGTCGCCGCAGCTCGGGTTCACGCTGCTGCTGTCGTCGTTCGCCGCGACCGTGCTCGGCGGCTTCGACCGGATGGGCGCGACCGTCCTCGCGGCGTTCGGGATCGCGATCGTCCAGCAGATGGCCGCCGGATACGTCTCGGCCGACTACGTCGAGGCGTACCCGTACCTGATCCTGCTCGTCGCGCTGGTGCTGCGGCCCAGCGGACTGTTCGGGGAGGTCGTCCGTGTCCGCTACTGACCGCGCCCCCTCGGGGACGGGCCGCGCCCGCCGGGGCCGCGCCGCCGCCCCGCCGCCGATCCGTCCCGCGATCTTCGAGCGGAGGCAGCGCGAGTGGGTCGTCGCCGTCGCCGTCCTCGGGGCGCTGCTGCCGCTGCTCGTGCAGGGCCTGTACGGCACCGGCATCATGATCACGTCGGCGATCTACGGGCTGCTGGCGCTCGGCTTCTACTTCCAGCTCACCCTCGCCGGGCAGTTCAGCCTGGCCACCGTCGGGTTCTACGCCATCGGCGCGTACACGTCGGTGTGGGCGTCGCAGCACGGCGGGTTCCTCGTCGGGCTCGTCACGGCGGTGTTCGTCACCGGCCTGATCGGGACGCTGCTCAAGCTCGCCCTCGCCCGCAGCCCGCTCATCCAGTTCGCCATCGCGACCCTCGCGTTCGGCGAGCTGACCATGATCGTGATGCGCAACTGGACGGGCTTCACCGGCGGCGGCACCGGCCGCTACGGCATCGAGACGAAGATCTTCGGGCTGGCGCTGGACACCCCGCGCGAGTACTTCTACCTGGCCTTCGGCGTCCTCGTCGTCGGCATCGGGCTGGCCGTGCTCGTGGAGCGGTCGCCCGCCCAGCGCGACCTGATCTTCGCCCGCACGATGGGCGACGTCGCCCGCACCACCGGCCTGCCCACCCGCCGCCTCCAGGCGGTGGCGTTCGGCATCGGCGCCGGGTACATGGGCGCCGCCGGTTCGCTGCTCGCGCACACCTCGGCGTTCATCGACCCGTCCTCGTTCCACGTCGAGATCTCCCTGGACGTGCTGCTCATGCTGCTGCTCGGCGGCAGCGGCTCGATCTGGGGGCCGCCGGTCGGCGCGGTCATCCTGACGCTCGTCCCCGAGTGGCTGCGCGACCTCGCGGACTACAAGGAGCTGGTGTACGCGGTGATCATCCTGCTGGTGATCGTGATGCTGCCGGGCGGGCTGGCGTCGCTGCCGGAGAAGGTCCGGGCCCGGCTCACCCGGCGCCCGCCGGGAGGGGCGGTGAAGCGATGAGCGCCGTGAAGGAGGAGACGCCGCTGCTGCGGTGCGACGGGATCACCGTCCGGTTCGGCGGCGTCACGGCGGTGGACGACGTGTCGCTGGAGGTGCGTCCCGGCGAGGTCGTCGGGCTGGTCGGACCGAACGGGTCCGGCAAGTCGACGCTGCTGAACGTGGTGTCCGGGCTGGTCGGGGCGTCCGGGTCGGTGCGGGTGGACGGCGCGGAGGTCCCGCTGTCCAAGCCCGGACGCATCACCCGGCACGGAGTGTTCCGTACCTACCAGACGCCGCAGGTCGACCCGGGCCTCACCTGCCTGGAGAACGTCATGGTGGCGTCCCGCGACCGGGGCCGCCGCACCACCGCCAGCGCGTGGCTGCGCCGCCGCTCGATGTGGGCGCGCGACCGCGAGCGCTGGAGCGAGGGCGCCGAGGCGCTGCGCCGCGTCGGCCTGCTCGACCGCGCGCACCAGCCGGCGGCCGGGCTCGCGTACGGGGAGCGCCGCCACCTGGAGATCGCGCGGGCGCTGATGGCGCGCCCCCGGCTGCTGCTGATGGACGAGCCCGCCGCCGGCCTCAGCTCGGTCGAGACCGAGCGGCTCGTCGACCTGCTGGAGCAGGTCGCCGAGCTGGGCGGCAGCCTGCTGCTGGTGGAGCACAAGATCGCGTTCCTGGAGCGGCTGTGCGGCCGGATCGTCGTCCTCCAGACCGGCCGCCGCATCGCCGCCGGAACCCCCGCCGAGGTGTGGTCCCACCCCGAAGTGATCAGCGCCTATTTGGGGGAGGCGAGGTGAGCGCTCTGTTGGAGGTTCGTGGGCTGGTTGTTTCGTATGGGCCGGTCGACGCGGTTCGCGGCATCGACCTGGAGGTCGGGGAGGGGGAGACCGTCGCGCTGCTCGGCGCGAACGGCGCGGGCAAGAGCTCCACGCTCCGCGCGCTGTCCGGGCTGGTGAAGGCGCGCGGCGAGGTCCGCTTCGGCGGGGCCGACCTGCGCCGCGTGTCGCCGGACGCGATCGCCCGCGCGGGGCTCGTCCACGTCCCGGAGGGGCGGATGCCGTTCCGCAGCCTCACCACCGAGGAGAACCTCCTCGTCGGGACCGTGGCGCGCGGCGGGCGCACCGCGGAGTTCACGCTGGCCGACGTCTACGACCTGTTCCCGCCGCTGACGAAGCTGCGGCGGCGCGGCTCGTGGACGCTGTCCGGCGGCGAGCAGCAGATGATGGCGATCGGCCGCGGCCTGCTCGCCGCGCCCCGCCTCCTCCTGCTGGACGAGCCGTCACTCGGCCTCGCTCCAGCCGTCGTCGACACCGTGTACGCGGCGCTGCGCGAGGTCAGGGAGAAGATCTCCGTCCTGGTCGTGGAGCAGAACGCCGGGCTCGCGCTCGGCCTCTGCGAGCGCGCCTATGTGCTGGCCGCCGGGGAGATCGCCATGAGCGGACCGGCGGCCGAGCTCGCCGACCGGGAGAGCCTGCTCGCGTCCTACCTCGCCCGCGAGTCCGACGCCGACCACGACGTCGACCACGACGCCGTCCCCGAGGTCCGCCACGAGGCCCACCACGACGAGAGGCAGGCTGGATGACCACCCTCTTCGACATCATCGCCGGGCACGCCGAGATCGGCCCCGACCGCCTCGCGCTGCTGACCGAGCAGGACGGCGTCCGCACCTACGGCGAGCTGGCCGGGAACGCGTCCGCGCTGGCCGCCGCGCTGCGCGTCAAGCTCGGCGTCCCGGCCGGGGCGCGGATCTGCGTGTGGGCGCGGAACCGTCCCGAATGGGTGGAGACGTACCTGGCGGCGGGCGCGGCGGGCCTCGCCACCGTCGCGGCCAACCCGGAGTGGACGGACGCCGAGGCCCGCTACGTGTGCGCGCACTCCGACTCGGTCGCGGTCGTGTGCGACGCGGACCTCGCCGCCCGCGCCGTCGCGCTCGCCGCCGGGATCCCGGGCCTCGCGCACGTGATCGCGCTGTCCGGCGACGAGGGCGGCGCGCCGCCGCCGTCCGCCGTCTCCTACGGCGAGCTGATCGCCACCGCGCCGCCCCCGGAGGCCCGTCCGCGCCGGGACGCGTCCGCGTCGGCCCCGCTGCTCATGTACACGTCCGGTACGACGACCGGACGCCCCAAGGCGGTGGTGTCGGAGCCGAACGCCGCGACCGGGATCGACTACAACGAGATGTTCGGGCTCACCGCGTCCGACCGGGCCCTGGTCGTGACGCCGTTCTTCCACGGCAACGGCTTCGGCGGGCTGATGTCCGCGCTGGCCTACGGCGCGGCGGCGGTCTTCCCGCGCCGCTTCTCCGCCGGGCGGTTCTGGCGCCTCGTCGACCTCTACCGGCCCACCTACCTGTTCACGCTCGCCCCGATCGTCAACATCCTCATGGGACGCCCCGCCGCGTGGCACGAGCGCACCCACGCGTTCCGCGTGCTGATCGTCCTCGGCTGCGCGGGCGGCGCGCCCGCGATCGAGGAGCGGTTCGGCGCGCCGGTCATCGACTGGTACGGCATGACCGAGGCGGGCATGGGCACCTACACGCGGCTGGACGAGCCGCGCCGCCCCGGCTCGGCGGGCCGCCCGTTCCCCGGCTCCGGCATGGCGATCGTCCGCTCGGACGGGACGCCGGCCGCGCCCGGCGAGACCGGCGAGGTCGTCTTCGACCGGGCGAGGATCGGCTTCGCGGGCTACCTCAAGGACGCGGAGGCCACCGCGTCCGCGCTGGACGACCGCTGGTTCCACACCGGCGACCTCGGCTACTTCGACGACGACGGCTACTTCTTCTTCGTCGACCGCAAGAAGGACATCGTCCGGCGCGGCGGGGAGAACATCTCGTCGATCGAGGTCGAGTCGGTGCTGCGGGAGCATCCGGGCGTCGCGGAGGCGGCGGTGCTGGCCGTCCCGGACCCGGTGCTCGGCGAGCGCGTCATGGCGTTCGCGGTCGCGTCCGACCCGGCCGTCCCGCCCGCCGCGGACGAGGTGCGGAGCTACGCCGGGGAGCGGCTCGCGCACTTCAAAGTGCCCGAGGACGTCGTCTTCATCGAGCGGATGCCGCGCACCGCCACCGGCAAGATCGAGAAGTTCCGCCTCCGCGAACGCTTCGGGGAGTCCAAGTGAGCGGGTTGACGTTCGGGCTCCAGTTGCCCGTGCAGGCGCAGTCGACGCTGTTCGCCCAGCCGTGGGAGCGCGACGCGGGGCCCGCCGAGATCGCCGCCGTCGCGCAGGCGTGCGACGCGCACGGGTTCGACTACGTCGCCGTCTGCGACCACGTCGCGATCCCGCGCGAGCACGCCCCGCGCATGACGACGACCTGGTACGACACGGTCGCCACGCTCGGCTGGCTGGCCGGGATCACGCGGCGCGTGAAGCTGATGTCGCACGTGTACGTCGTCGCGTACCGCAACCCGCTGCTGACGGCGAAGGCGTTCGCGACGCTGGACGCGCTGTCCGGCGGCCGGGCCGTGCTCGGCGTCGGCGCGGGGCACCTCGAAGGCGAGTTCGCGCTGCTCGGCGTCCCGTTCGCCGAGCGCGGCCGCCGGACGGACGAGGCCGTCCGCGCCATCCGGGCCAGGTTCGCCGACGAGTGGGGCGGCGGGGACGGCGGGCAGCGCCCGCGCCCCGTCCAGCCGGGCGGCCCGCCGATCTGGATCGGCGGCTCGTCGCCCGCCGCGATCGACCGGGCCGCGCGGCTCGGCGACGGCTGGCTGCCGCAGGGCCCGCCGCCCGAGGGGACCGCCGCCGCCGTGTCCGCGCTGCGCGCCCGGCTCGCGGCGGCGGGACGCGCGGACGCCCCGTTCGCGGTCGGCGGCGGCATGCACGTGTACGTGGGCGTCCCGCACGACGGCGTCCCGGAGCGCGCCGTGACCGGGGAGCCGGAGAAGATCGCCGCGCTGCTGCGGGCGGAGGCCGAGCTGGGCGTCACGCACGTGCAGCTCTCGTTCCCGGTCCGCGGGCACGAGGAGCTCGTCGACCAGATCGCCGCGTTCGCGCACGAGGTCATGCCGCTCGCCGGCGGCGGAGGGGAAGGCTGATGGACGACTACCCGGTCAAGGTCGGCGCGATGCTGTTCACGATGGTGGACCCGCACCGCGGCCACGAGGTCGCCTACAACCGCTGGTACGAGCGCGACCACTTCTACGCGGGCGTCATGGACGGCCCGCACGCCCTCGCCGGAGGCCGCTGGGTCGCGCCCCGCGCGCTGAAGGACCTGCGCTTCCCGGCGGGCAGCCCGTTCGCCGAGCCGCTCGACGCGGGCTCCTACCTCTCCGTCTACTGGTACCTGGAAGGCAAAGTGGACGCGCACACCGCCTGGGCGGGGGAGCGCGTCTGGTGGCTGTACGACAACGGCCGGGGCTTCGCCGAGCGGTCGCACGCGCACACCGGCATCTACACGTTCGAGTCGGCCCGGTACGCCGACGACGACGGCGTCCCGATCGAGCTGGCGCTCGACCACGGCTACAAGGGGCTCGCGGTGATCGTCGCCGAACCGGCGGACGGCGGCACGGCGGACGACCTGCGTACCCACCTCGAAGACGGCCCGGCGACCGGGCTGCTCGCGGCCGACGGCGTGGACACGGTCTCCTCCTGGACGCCGCGTTCCGGCCCGACCGGGAACGGCGGCGGTTCGCCGATGGCGCTGGGCACCACCGGCGGGAGCGCGGAACGGGTCGTCCAGCTCGTGTTCCTGGAGTGCGACCCGCGCGAATGCTGGGACGCCGTCCGCGCCTACGCGAAGGCGGTCGAGGCGGGCGGCGCCGGACGTGTCACGTTCGCCGCCCCGTTCCTGCCGACCATCGTCGGCACCGACGCCTACACCGACGAGCTGTGGTGAACCGGTGATCACCACCGAGACCCCGGCGCGGCTGTGGATCGGCGGCGAGCAGGTGGACGGGGAGGGCGGCGCCTACCCGGTCGTGAACCCGGCCACCGAGGAGGTCGTCGGGCTCGCGCCGAGCGCGTCCGCCGCCGACGCCGACCGCGCCGCGCGGGCCGCCGCCGACGCGTTCCCCGCCTGGTCCCGGACGCCGCCCGAGAAGCGCGCCGAGATCCTCGACCGGGCCGCCGACCTGCTGGAGGCCCGCTACGCCGAGCTGTTCGCGCTCGTCCAGGCCGAGACCGGCGCGACGACCGCGATGACCCGCACCGCGCAGGTGCCCGCCGCCGTCGCGCGGCTGCGCCGGTACGCGCGCTCCGCCGCGGCGTCGCCCGAGGTGCCGCTGCCGCCCGCGGCCGACCCGGTCGGCCGCGGCGGGCTGGTCAACGCGATGGCCGTCCGGCAGCCGGTCGGGGTGGTCGCGTGCGTGACGTCCTACAACGTGCCGCTCACCAACGTCGTCGGAAAGATCGGCCCGGCGCTCGCGGTCGGCGCGACGGTCGTCGTCAAGCCCGCGCCGCAGGACCCGCTGGGCGTGATCGCGCTGGTCGGCGCGCTGCACGAGGCGGGCATGCCGCCCGGCGCGGTCAACCTCGTCGTGGCGCCGGGGCCGGAGCCGTCCGAGGCGCTGATCGCGTCGCCGCACGTCGACATGGTGAGCTTCACCGGCAGCACGGCGGTCGGCACCGCGATCGCCGAGGCGGCCGGACGCGACTGCAAGCGGCTCCTGCTCGAACTCGGCGGCAAGGGCGCGAGCCTCGTCTTCGACGACGCCGACCTCGACGCCGCCGCGCGCGGCACCGCGAGCACCTACACGTTCCACTCCGGGCAGATCTGCACCGCGCCGACCCGGCTGATCGTCCAGCGCGGCGTGTACGAGCGGATGGTCGAGCGGCTGGCGGCCATCGCGGGGGCGCTGCCGGTCGGCGCCCCGGCCGCGCCGGACACGGTCGTCGGCCCGGTGATCAGCGGCGCGCACCGGGAGCGGGTCGAGTCCTACGTCCGGGCGGGCGCGGCGGACGGCGGGACGGTCCTGGCGGGCGGCGCGCGTCCGCCCCTCGACCGCGGCTTCTACGTCGCGCCGACGCTGATCGCGGGCTGCGCGCCCGGTTCGCGGGCCGTCCGCGAGGAGATCTTCGGCCCGGTCGTCGTGGCGCTGCCGTTCGACGACGAGGAGGAGGGGATCGCGCTCGCGGGCGACACCGAGTTCGGGCTGTACGACTACGTCTGGTCGCGGGACACCGTCCGCGCGATGCGCGTGGCGCGGCGGCTCCGCGCCGGGAACGTCGGGATCAACACGGTCGCCCGCAACCCGGAGACCCCGTTCGGCGGATTCAAGAAGAGCGGCGTGGGACGGGACGGCGGCGACTTCGCCCTCCACGCCTACACCGAATTCCAGAGCCTGGTATGGCCGGGATGAACGGGAGGGGCACGATGCGCGGCATCGTATGGACCGGCGAGCTGGAGGTCCGCGACGACGTCTCGGTGCGGGCGCCGGGGCCGCGCGAGGTGGCCGTCCGCGTCCACCGGGCGGGGCTGTGCCACAGCGACGTGTCGGTCGTGAACGGGACGATCCCGTTCCCCACCCCCGTCGTCATGGGCCACGAGGGCGCCGGGGTCGTCGAGGAGGTCGGACCCGCCGTCTCCGACGTCGGGCCAGGCGACCACGTGGTGCTGACGACGCTCGGCAACTGCGGCCGGTGCGCCGCCTGCGACCGCGGCGAGCCGACGCTGTGCCGCGCCTCGCTCGGCGTCCGCGCCGACCGCTTCACCCTGGACGGCGCGCCCGCCTACCAGTTCGCGAACGCCGGGGTGTTCGCGGAGCGGACGGTCGTGCACGAGTCGCAGGCCGTCGTGATCGACCCGGACGTGCCGCTCGACGCCGCCTGCCTGATCGGCTGCGCCGTGCTGACCGGCGCGGGCGCCGTCCTCAACCGCGCGCAGGTCCGGCCCGGCGACACGGTGCTGGTCGTCGGCGCGGGCGGGATCGGGCAGTCGGTCGTCCAGGCGGCGCGGATCGCCGCCGCCGGGCGGATCGTCGTGGTGGACGCCAACCCCGCCAAGGAGGAGACGGCCCGCCGGTTCGGCGCGACCGACTTCGTCGACGCGTCCGCCGTGGCCGACGTGCCCGCCGCCGTCCGCGACCTCGGCCTGCCGGACGGCGTCGACCACGCCTTCGAGTGCGTCGGGCACCCGTCCCTGATCAGGCAGGCCGTCGACCTGCTCGCCTGGGGCGGGACGTGCGTGCTGCTCGGCGTCCCGCCGCGCGACGCGGAGGCCGCGTTCCAGGTCGCGTCGCTGTACCAGAACAAGTCGATCCTCGGGTGCCGGTACGGGGCGGCGCGCCCGCAGCACGACATCCCGCTGCTGGTCGGCCTGTACCGCGCCGGGCGCTTCGACCTGGACGCCATGGTGAGCCGCGTCTACGACCTCGCCGGGATCGGCGCGGCGATCGACGACCTCGCCGGAGGGAGGCTGAACCGCGGGGTGCTCGCGCTCGCCTGAGCGGCGCACCGGCGGCCCCGCTCCCGCCCAAGGGTGACATCAGTGAATCTTCGCGCGAAAGCCTACGTCACGGGCGTTACCCGGCATCGATCAACGATGTCGCATACACACATGTCATTAGCGTGTAAGCTCCATGCTCGCACGGCCCGGCGGGACGGGCCGATGCCGCCGGCGCGCCGCGCGCCGGGACCGACAGGCGTCGAATGTCGAGGGGGTCGAGCCCGTTGGCCGAACCGGTTCCGGCCGGCCAGGAGAGCGGACTCCGGTCGAGGCTGACCGAGGCCGGCCTGGCGGCGTTCGCCCGCCACGGCTACGCCAAGACCACGGTCGACGACGTGATCCGGCAGGCCGGCACGTCCCGGGCGACGTTCTACCGGTACTTCGAGAACAAGCGCGCCCTGTTCCACGAGCTGAGCGGCGACTGCTTCCGCGAGCTGCGGGCGCTCGCCGACCGGCTCGGCGCGCTGCGCCCCGAGGAGGACGCCCGCGCCCGGCTGCGGCTGTTCCTCGCCGACTACGACGCGCTGCACGTCCGGTTCAGCGGCGTGATCAGGGCGTGGACCGACAACGTCGCCCCGCTCGACCCGGAGCTGGCCAAGGAGGCCGACACCGCGTTCGTGAAGCTCGTCACCGCCTTCTGCGGCCCGATCGACGCGGCCGGGACGGCGTCCGACGTCCCGACTGAGCTGCGCGCCGCCCTGCTGTACGTGGTGGTCGAGCGCATCCACTTCTACGCCCGCTCGCAGTACTCCGACATCGACATCGACCGCCTGCACGACACGCTCGCGGTGATGATCCAGCGGGCGTTCTTCGGCGGCGGCGTCCCCACCGGCTCCCGCCTGCGCATCGGCGGCCGCTGACCTGCACGGTCGGGTGACCGCGGCGACGCGACCGCCGCGCGAGGATCACCTGACCGTCCCTCGGAATCTGGGGGCCGCCCCCAGGTCGGCTCAGGCGGCGGACGCCGCGGGGGCGCCGAACAGGGAGCGGTGGACGAACTCGGTGAGCACGGTGACGATCTCGCGGTAACTGGCGACGAGCGAGCCGTAGTAATAGGTGAAGTTCGTCCGTTCGAGGGTCGCGTAGATGACGAGCGCGGCGAGGTTCGGGTCGATCCCGATCGCGTCGCTCTCCCGGATGCGGGCGGCGAGGATCCGGCGGTACTCGCCGAGCATCTCGACGCCGTTGCGGGCGATGTCCTCGGCGGCGGCCTGCGCCTCGACCAGCGCCCGGAACATCGGCATGTGCCGCTGCTGGTGGTCGCAGAAGCGGCGGACCCACGCCTCCAGCTCCGCCCGTCCCTCCGGGCCGGGCGTCAGCGGGCCGAGCGTCCGCAGGACGTCCGCGAGCCCGGTGCGGGTGGGCTCCAGCGCCTCCCAGAGCACGTCGGTCTTGTCGGTGAAGTACAGGTAGAAGGTGCCGTAGGAGGTCCCCGCGCGCTCGGCGATCCGGGCGATGCGCGCGTCGTGGTAGCCGTGCGCGGTGAACTCCTCCACGGCGGCGTCGAGCAGCAGCGCGGCCGTGCGGCGGCCCCGCGGCCGGGACGGGCGCTCCTCGGCGGGCGGCCGCTGGGCCGGGCTGTCGTCGTCCACGTGTCGACCCTAGAGGATTCGCGGGTGGAAACGGACCCCCACCAGCGGAAGAGGGGCGGGGGTCCGTGCTCGCGCGATCAGGCGGCTACGCCGAGCAGGCCCATCATGTTGCCGCCCATGATCTTGCGGATGTCCGCTTCGGCGAGGCCCTGGAGCTCGTCGACGTAGGACAGCGGGTCGGCGAGCCCCTCCACGTGCGGGTAGTCGGAGCCGAAGATGATGTGGTCGGAGCCGAGCAGCTCGATCAGGCCGCGCGGGTCCTCCTCGTGGAACGGGTGCATCCAGAAGTTCCGCTTGAACGTCTCGGACGGCTTCTCCGGGAACACCTGCGGCATCGTCCCGTAGGTCTCGTCGAGGTGCTCCAGCAGGTGGGGCACCCATCCGGCGCCGTTCTCGATCAGCGCGATCCGGACGCCGGGGTGCCGCCACAGCGCGCCGTGGAAGATCATCGAGGTGACGGCGTCCTGGATCTCGCGGTGCGCGTTGCGCATCGCCGCGGTGAACGGCATCGGCTGCGCGAACGCCTGCATTTCGAGCTGCGTCCCCTCCCACTCGTTCCAGTAGCGGTTGTAGCCGCTGTCGGACGCGTGGAACACGACGAGCGTGCCGGACTCCTCGATGAGCTTCCAGTACGGGTCGTACTCGGGCAGCGCGAACGAGCGCGGCCCCTGGTAGCCCCACGCGGGCGCGGGACGCATCAGGACGACCTTGGCGCCCTTGTCGAGCACCCACTCCAGCTCCGCGATGGCCTTGTCGACCAGGCCGGGCGTGATGATCGGGGTGGAGAAGATGCGGCCCTCGTGGGCGAACGGCCAGTCCTCCGACATCCACCGGTTGAGGGCGTGGATCGCGGCGGAGCACAGGTCGGGGTCGTCCCGCATGCGCTCCTCGACGAGGCTGGCGAGCGTCGGCATCATCAGCGAGTAGCCGAGGCCGAGCTCGTCCATCAGCTCAAGCCGCGGCCCGGCCTCGCGGAAGGCGGGCGGGCAGTCGATGCCCCGGCCGATGATCTGCCGGATGCTCTTGCCCTCTGGGTTGCCGTGCTTGAAGTACTCCTCCTGGGCGCCCGGCTTGCCGACGCGGTCGAACGTCGGGTTCGGGATGTAGTCGCTGATGTGCCCGCGGACGACGATCTTCGTGCGGCCGTGGACGTCGACGTAGTCGATGGCGCCCTGGTACTTCTCCGGCAGGTGCCTGGTCAGCGCTTCGCGCGTCTCGTACAGGTGGTTGTCGGCGTCGAACACCGGGAAGCCGAGTTGGCGAGATGGCATGCGGACCTCCTCCTCAGTCCCTCTAATCTATCAGACGACTGGTAGGTTACAAGGTGCCGGGAAGCAGCTCGGGCGGCCACCAGCGCTCGGGTCTGCCGCCCGATCTGACCAGCCGTCCGCGCTGTTCGAGCAGGAGCATGTGGGCGAGCGTCTCGCCGGTGGCGGCCCGCTTGGAGTGCGTGTCGAAGGACGCCCAGGGGCGCGACCAGGTGAGCCGGCTGCTGATCCGCCAGCAGTCCGCGCCGGGCCGCTCGCGCAGCGCCTTCTCGATCTCCTCCAGCCGCTCCTCGTGGTGCTCCAGCAGGTGCGCGACCCGTCCGGGCAGGTCGGCGAAGCGGTACTCGTGGGCGGGCAGGACCTCCCGGACGTCCAGCCCGGCGACCCTGCGCAGCGAGTCGAAGAAGTCCTGGAGCGGGTTCGCGCGCTGCTGCGGATGCATCGAGATGTTCGGCGTGATCTTCGGCAGGACGTGGTCGCCGGAGAACAGCAGCCCGCGGCCGGGGTCGGCGAAGCACAGGTGGCCGGGGGAGTGGCCGGGCGTCCAGACCGCGCGCAGGTCCCAGCCGGGGAGGTCCAGGCGCCGGCCGTCCTCGATGAGGCGGTCGGGACGCGCGACCGAGACGAAGCGGCGCATCCCCATCGACGCGCGGGCCAGCTCGCGGGCCTGCTCGTCCGGGGTGCCGATGCGCTCCAGCAGGACGCGGTTGTCCTCGATCAGGGTGTCGACGTCGTCGTAGCGGACTTCGAGCAGCGCCGCGTCCGCCGGGTGCAGGCCGATCCACGCGCCCGACTCCTCGCGGATGCGGTGGGCCAGCCCGTAGTGGTCGGGGTGGATGTGCGTGACCAGGACGGCGCGGACGTCGGCGACGCCGAACCCGGCCGCGCCGAGCCCGGCGGTGAGCGCGTCCCACGCCTCGCCGGTGTCCCAGCCCGCGTCGATGACGGCCACGCCGTCCGGCAGCTCCAGCGCGTAGACGAGGACGTAGCGCAGCGCCTCCAGCGGCAGCGGGACGGGGATCGACCACAGCCCGCCGCCCAGATCCTCGACCGGCGGGATCGACCTTCGCCGCCACGCCTCCCACTGCACGCGGGACACCGGCCCCGGCTCGTGTTCACTCATCGGTGGGTTCCCTCGCTCCGACGGCCGTCGCCCGGTCTCTCGAATATACCAGCCGTCTGGTAGGTAACGAGATCGTCGGGGGCGGGGACCGGCGGGCCGGGGCCGCCGGTCCCGGCGCGCTCAGCGGCCCTGGAACTCGGGCTTGCGCTTCTCCACGAACGCGGCCGCCGCCTCCTTGTGGTCCTCGCTGACGAACGTCGCGCCCTCCAGCAGCAGGCCGCTCTCCAGCGTGAGCGCCATCCGCTCCCGGACGATCTTGTTCAGCGTCGCCTTCGTGCCCTGCACGGCGAGCGGCGCGCCGTCCGCCAGCTTGCGCGCGACGCGCTCGCTCTCGGCGGCGAGGTCCGCCGCCGGGACGGCGCGCAGCACCATCCCGTAGCGGGCCGCCTCCGCGCCGGTCAGCGGCTCGCCGGTGAGCAGGTGGTAGCGCGCGGCGCCGAGCGGCATCAGCAGCGGCCAGGCGACCGCGCCGCCGTCCCCGGCGACCAGCCCGACCGCGACGTGGCTGTCGGCGATCTTCGCGTCCTCGGCGGCGACGACCACGTCGCAGAACAGCGCGATCGTCGCGCCGAGCCCCATCGCGTAGCCGTGCACGGCCGCGACGATCGGTTGCGGCACGGCGAGGATCGTGTCGAGGATCTCCGTCGCCTTCAGCGTGCCGAGGACGCGGCTCGCCGGCGGCGGCTGCTCGGCGGCGGTCGTCCACTCGTTGAAGCTCTTGACGTCGCCGCCCGCGCAGAACGCCCGTCCCTCGCCGCGCAGCAGGACCGCGCCGACGGAGTCGTCGTCCGCGACGAGCCGCAGCACCTCCGACAGCTCGCGCTCCAGCCCGCCGCCCATGGCGTTGAGGCGGTCCGGGTTGTTCAGGGAGACGGTCAGCAGCCGGTCGTCCTGCGTCACGAGGACCTTGGTGAAGCTCCCGTAGTCGGGCACGTGCTCTCCTGTTCCGCGCGGTCAGCGCTTCATCTCGTCGATCTTCGCGGCGCGCGCCGCCGCGCGGCCGGGGGCGCCGAGCGCCGCCTCCTGCGCCCGCGCCTCCTCCTCCAGCTGCTCGGCCAGGTGCGCCCGCGCGGCGCCCGCGAGCAGCCGCTTCGTCAGCGGGACGGCGAGCCCCGGACGGTCGGCGAGCCGGGCGGCGAGGTCGAGCGTCCGGGGCACCAGCGCCACCGGCTCGACGACCTCGGTGACGAGCCCCCAGTCGAGGGCCTCCGCCGCGGTGAGGCGGCGGCCGGTGGTGAGCAGCTCGAACGCGCGGGCGTAGCCGAGCAGCCGGGCGAGGTAGTAGGAGCCGCCGCCGTCCGGGACGAGCCCGATGTCGGCGAACGCCGGGACGAACCGCGCCGCGTGCGAGGCGATCCGCAGGTCGGCGGCGCAGGCGAGGGACAGCCCGAACCCCGCCGCCGGGCCGTTCACCGCCGCGATCACCGGCTTCTCCAGCGCGGCCATCGCCAGCATGTCGGCGTTGAACGTCGCGCGCAGGCCGCCCGCCGGACGGGCCGCGTCCGGCCGCCGCCCCGCCTTCAGGTCGGCACCCGCGCAGAAGCCGCGCCCGGCGCCGGTGAGGACGACCGCGCGGACCGCCGGGTCCGCGGCCTCCCGCCAGGCCAGCGCCATGCCCTCGACGACCGTGTCGTCGACGGCGTTCAGCACCTCGGGACGGTTCAGCGTCACCAGCAGCACGCTGCCGTAGCGCTCGGTCAGCACGGCCGTCATGCGGCGCGTCCTCCTTCGTGTGTGGGAGGCGCCGCGCACCGAGACCAGCTCGACGGTCACAGCGTCGCCTCCGTTCCGAGCAGGGCGGTCACCTGGGACGAGAGCTGGCCGCCGTTGCCGTGCGCGAGCGCCACCTCGGCGCCGTCCCGCTGCCGCGCGCCGCACTCGCCGCGGAGCTGCCGCACCGCCTCGATGATCGTGAAGATGCCGAACATGCCGGGATGGCAGTAGGACAGGCCGCCGCCGCTCGTGTTGACCGGCAGCTCCCCGCCGGGCGCGATCCGCCCGCCGGAGACGAACGCGCCGCCCTCGCCCTTCGCGCAGAACCCGAGGTCCTCCAGGAACAGGACGGTGTTGACGGTGAACGCGTCGTACACCTGCACGACGTCCACGTCGGACGGCCCGAGCCCCGCCATCGCGTAGGCCCGCGCCGACGACTCGGTCGCGGCGGTGACGGTCAGGTCGGGCATCTCGGAGATCGTCCGGTGCCAGTGCGCCTCCCCGGCGCCGAGCAGGTAGACGGGCGGCTTGCGGGCGGCCCGCGCCCGCTCCGGCGTGGTGACGACGACGGCGCCGCCGCCGTCGGTGACCAGGCAGCAGTCCAGCTTGGACAGCGGGCTGGAGATGACGCGGCTGTTCAGGACGTCCTCGACGGTCAGCGGGCCGCGCTCGAACGCCACCGGGTTGAGCTGCGCCCATCTCCGCGCCGCGACCGCGACCTCCGCGAGCTGCTCGCGGGTCGTCCCGTACTGGTGCATGTGCCGGGACGTGGCCAGCGCGTACCCGGTGATCGGCTGGCGCGGCCGGAACGCGGCCTCGTAGGACGGCAGCTCCGGCGGCCCCATGCCGAGCCGGGCCCGGCCCGAGTCGGCGCGCGGCGTGCTCCCGTACACGAGCAGCGCGACCTCGCACGCGCCCGACGCGATCGCGAGCGCGGCGTGGTGCAGGAACGACACGAACGCGCTGCCGCCGACCATCGTCCCGTCGCTGTAGCGGGGCCTGATCCCGAGGTACTCGCCGACGTCGAGCGGGGCCATGCCGCGCCCGGCGATCGCGGTGAACAGGCCGTCGACGTCGTTCTTCGTCAGGCCCGCGTCGTCCAGAGCCCGCGCGGCGGCCTGGGCGGCGAGGTCGATGGCGTACCGGCCGGGGCCGACCTCGCCGAGGTCCGACTCGGCCACCCCGGCGATCGCGGCCTTGCCGCGCAGGTCAGGAGCCATCACGCGCCTCCTCCGGAACGGCCTCCTCGGGGACGAACACCGGGCGCGGCTCGCGGTCCCCGTCGCGCGGTTCGACGCGGGCCCGCACCCGCATCCCGATGCGGACGGCGTCCGCCGGGACGCCGACGACGGAGCTCATCATCCGGAAGCCCTCGTCCAGGTCGACCAGCGCGACCGAGTACGGGTCGGCGTCGCGGCGGACGAGGGCGCTCGTCGCGTACACCGTGCCGAGCCCGGCGCTCTCCCGCCAGGCGAGCCGCCCGCTCCCGCAGCCGGGGCAGGTCACCCGGGGATGGAACACCGCGGCCCGGCAGTCGTCGCACCGCTGGTAGGCGAGGACGCCCTTGTCGAGCCGCTCGACGTAGCCCTTGTGCGGGGCCGGTTCCACCGGTTCGCTCACTTCTCCTCCTCGGGGTGGACGGCGGTGACGGTGGCGCTGACGATGGCGGTCGCGGTGCCGCGCAGCACGACGGCGCGCTCGCCGTCCGGGGACTCGCGCTCCACCCGCAGCTCCGCCCGCGCGAGGCCGTCCTCGGTGGTGCCGGTGATCTCGCCGGACAGGATCAGCGTGTCGCCCGGCCACACCTGCGCGACGTACCGGACGCCGTAACTGCGCAGGTTCCGGCGGCCGAGCCAGTCGCAGGCGAAGCCGGACAGGATCCCGGCGGTCAGCAGCCCGTGCCCGAACACCGACGGGTATCCGGCGGACGCGGCGAAGCCGTCGTCGTGGTGGATCGGGTTGAAGTCGCCGCCCGCGCCCGCGTAGCGGACGAAGTCCGTCCTGGTCAGCGGGCCGACCCTGACCTCGGCGGCCCTCGTTTCCGTCTTCATGGGGTCGCTCCGAGCTCGATCATCGTGCCGCGCAGCCGCAGCACGGTCTCGCCGCGCTGGTTGACGAACGTGTTCTCCCTGATGATCAGCGTCATCGGGCCGCGGCTGCCCCGCTTCTCGACCATGTCCACGACGCGGCCGCGGACGGTCAGCACGTCCCCGGCGACGATGTCGCCCAGGTACTCCCAGTCGGCGCCGCCCGCGAGCACCCGTTTCAGGTCGACGCCGAGGTCGTCCTCGACGGAGGTCTTCGGCGCCCAGTGCTGCCCGACCGCGCTGAACGTCGGCGGGACGGGCACGTCCGCGTACCCGGCCGCGCGGGCCGCCGCCCGGTCGGTGTAGACCGGGTCGGACGCCCGCACCGCCAGCGCGAACTCGGCGATCTTCCCGCGCTCCACCTCGATGGTGTACGGCGGCCACTCGAAGCCGATCTTGCCGAAGTCGGCCATCGCGGTCAGCTCTCCTCAGCGTCGTCGGCGAGGACGATCAGCGCGTCCGCCGCCACGGCGCCGCCGTCGGCCACCCGGACCGGGTTCACGTCCACCTCGGCGATCTCGGGGACCTCCAGCGCCAGCGCGCCGAGCCCGGTCATCGTCGCGGCGAGCAGGTCGAGCTCGCCGGGGGACAGGCCGCGCGAGCCGCCGACGAGCCGCCCGCCGAGCAGCCCGCCGATCGCCTCCTTGGCGGCGGCGGCGTCGAACGGCGGCCGGAGCAGCGCCGTCTCCGCCAGCATCTCGATCATGATCCCGCCGGGGCCGAGCGCGACCATCGGGCCGAACACCGGGTCGTGCCGCATCCCGCAGCCGATCTCCAGCCGGGCCGGGGCCATCTCCTGGACCAGCACCCCGGAGATCATCGCGTCCGGGGCGCGGCGCGCGACCTCGGCGAGCATGTCGCGGTAGGCGTCCTTCACCGCGTCCGCGCCGGACAGGCCGAGCCGCAGCCCGCCGACGTCCGACTTGTGCGGCAGCTGGTACGACATGACCTTGAGCGCGACCGGGCCGCCGAGCTTCGCGGCCGCCGCGGCGACCTCGTCCGGACCGGAGTCGCGGACGCCCCGCACGTAGATCTCCCGCGTCACCGGGATCCCGTACTCGGCCATCACCCGCTTCGCCGTCGACTCCAGCAGCACGTCCTCGCCGAGGTTGCGCGCCTCGACCAGCATCGAGCGGACGCGGCGGGCGCGGTCCTCGTCCGGGACGAACTCCGGCGTCGCGGGCGGGCGGCGCAGCGTGTGCCGGGCCAGCGCCGCCAGCGCGTGGACGACCCGCCGCGGGTCGGTGAACGTCGGCACCCCGGCCTTCTGGAAGTCCTCCAGCCAGGTGGTGCACAGCACCGCGAACGGCTTGTCCGTCGACCGGTAGGTCTCGATGATCGCGTCGTTGGCGGCGCCGGGACGCGCCCACGTCACGGTCGCGGCCATGTCCACCACCGAGCCGCCGACGACCTCGCCGAGCACCGTCTGGAACAGGTCGGGCGCGGCGGTGATCTGCGCCGTCGTGTCCACCGGGTTGGACGCCGATCCGTAGAACGGCTGCGGCATCTTCGCGGCGATCGCGTCCCGCTCGCCCGGCGGGAACTCCGGGACGGACAGCCCCGCCATGCCCGCGCCGTCCGCCAGCAGCACCCCGGCGCCGCCGGACGTCGTCATGATGCCGATCCGGTCGCCGCGCGGGCGCCGCCCGTCCTGGAAGATCATTCCGAGGTCGAGCATCTCCTCCATCGTGTCCGCGACGACGACGCCGTGCTGGCGGCACACCGCGTCGAACACCTCCGCCGAGCCGACCACGGACGCGGTGTGGCTGAGCGCCGCCCGCGCCGCCTCCTCCGACCGCCCCGCCTTCAGCAGGACCAGCGGCTTGTCCAGCTCGGCGGCCCGCCGCGCGGTCTCGACGAACACGTCCGGGTCGCGGAGCGTCTCGCTGAACGCGAGCAGCACGCGCGTCTCGTCCCGCTCGACGAGGAACCGCAGCACTTGGGCGATGTTGACGTCCACCTCGTTGCCGGTGCTGACGAACCAGCCGAGGCGCAGCCCGGCGAGCTGCGCCTTCTCCGCGATGTAGGAGCCGAACCCGCCGCTCTGCGAGACGAGCGCGACCGGCCCGGCCGGCGGCAGCGGCGTGCCCGGCGGCATCGCGAAGCTGGCCGCCACCCCGCCCGCCGAGCTGAGGTAGCCGATGCAGTTCGGCCCGACGACCCGGACGCCGGTCCGCGCGGCGGCGTCCGCCAGTTCGCGCTGGAGCGCCGCGCCGTCCGGCCCGGCCTCGGCGAACCCGGCGGTCAGCACGACCGCGCCGCCGACGCCGCGCTCGCCGCACTGCTCGATCACCCCGGCCACGTGCCCGGCGGGCACCGCGATCACCGCGAGGTCCACCGGTCCCGGCAGGTCGGCGACCGACCGGTACGCCCGGTCGCCCTGGACCGCCTGGTCGCGCGGATGCACCGGGTACAGCGCGCCCTTGAAGTTCAGCGCCAGGTTCCCGTACACCTGACCGCCGATCCGCATCTCCTGGTTGGACGCCCCCACCATCGCTATCGAGCTCGGCGCGAGCAGCCGCTCGATTCCCGTCCGCGTGCCCGTCGGCGTGCCCGCCGTGTTCGTCTGCCCCACTGCGCCTGCCTCCGTGTCGGCCGTCATCGGCTCCCCACACCCAGATAGATCTCGTTGATCACGGCGGTGTCGTCGAAGGACCGCGCGTCGCCCGCCGCGGCTATCCGGCCGTTGTCCACCACCGCGACGTCGTCGGCGACCCGCATCGCGTACTCGACGACCTGCTCGACCAGCAGGATCGACAGGCCGTCCGCGCGCAGCGCGCTGATCATCTCGAAGACCTCGGCGGCGATCACCGGGGCGAGGCCGGCGGACGGCTCGTCCAGCATCAGCAGCCGGGGCCCCGGCATCAGCGCCTGCGCGATCGCGAGCATCTGCTGCTGCCCGCCGGACAGGCTGCCCGCCACCGTGTGCCGCCGCTCGGCCAGCATCGGGAACCGCTCGTACTGCCGGTCGAGCGCCTCCCGCCGCGCCGGGCTCCGCTTGCGGCCGCCCGTCCAGCGGCCGAGCCCGGAGCGGGCGAGCGTGAAGCCGCCGAGCAGCAGGTTGTCCTCGACCGTGCGCTGCCGGAAGACCTGCTTCCCCTCCTGGACGTACCCGAGCCCGGCGCGGACGCGGCGGTGCGGCGCCACGCCGGTGACGTCCCGGCCGTCGAAGGTGATCGTCCCGCCGGTCACCCCGGGCGGGAACCCGGCGACCGCGTTCAGCAGGGACGTCTTGCCCGCGCCGTTGCGGCCGAGCACGGCGGTGACCCGCCCGGGACGGACGCGCAGGTCCACGTCCCACAGCACGCGGATGTCGCCGTAGCCTCCGCTGAGCCCGCTGACCTGGAGCATCAGCCCTCACCTCCGGTGGTCTTCCCGGCCGCGTCCGAGCCGGTGTACTCGGCGAGCACGCGCGGGTCGGCCTGGATCTCGGCCGGGGTGCCGGACACGAGCAGCCCGCCCTGGCTGAGCACGTGGATCCGGTCCGCGAGCCCGAGCACCAGCGGGAAGTTGTGCTCGACGAGGACGACCGTCCCGCCCGCGTCGCGGATCATCCGGATGGCGCGTTCCAGCCCGGCGAGGTCGCCCTCGTCCAGCCCGGAGCCGACCTCGTCGAACAGGAACACCGCCGGACGCGCCGCGAGCGCCCGCGCGACCTCCACGAGCCGCCGCGTGCCGAGCGGCAGCGAGTCGACCTCCCGGTCGGCGACGTCCGCGATGCCGAGCAGCCCGAGGAGCCGGACGGCCTCGGCGTCGTCGGCGGCGAACCCGCGGCGGAACGCGGGCAGCCGCAGCACCGCCGCCGGGACCCGGACCCGGTGCGAGACGTAGCGGCCGGTCGCGACGAACGCCTTCGTCGTCATGCCGCTCGGGATCAGCGGGGTCTGGAACGTCCGGGCGATCCCGGCGCGGGCGATCCGGTACGGCCGCTGCCCGCCGAGCTCGCGGCCTCCCAGTTCGACCGTCCCCGACGTCGGCCGGTAGAAGCCGCAGACGAGGTTGAGCAGCGTCGTCTTCCCGGACGCGTTCGGCCCGATCAGCGCGGTGACCTGGCCCGGCTCGGCCTCGACGGTCACCTCGCGGAGCGCCTGGTTGCCGCCGAACGACTTGCAGAGGGCCTTCGTCCGCAGCCGCGCGCCGGTCAGCGCGCCGAGGTCGGCGGGCCCCGTGTCGGCGGGCCCCGCGTCGGCGGGCGCGGGGGCCGGGGCGGGGACGCCGAACCGCCGGGCGACCCGCCGGACCCGGCCGCGGACGAGCCCGGTCAGCCCGTCCGCCAGCAGGATCCCGGCGACCAGCAGGAACGCGCCGTAGATGAGGAGCTGCCAGTCCTGGAACGAGCTGAACGACTGCTGCCCGAGCTGGACGATCGCCGCCCCGGCGAGCGCCCCGTAGATCGACGTGGACCCGCCGACGATGGACGCCGCGAGGATGCTCAGCGCCATTGTGAACGTGAACGTCTCCGGCGCGATGAAGCCGTCCAGCCAGGCGAACATCACGCCCGCGAGACAGGCCGGGATCGCGCCGGTCACGTACACGAGCAGCTTCAGCCGGAACACCGAGATGCCGAGCGACCCGGCGAGCACCGGGCTCTGCTTGAGCACCAGGAACGCGTTGCCGTGCCGCGACAGGATCAGGTTCCGCGCGACGAGGAACCACACCGCCGTCACCGCGACGATCAGCATGTAGAGGGCGTCGCGGCCGAGCGGCGTCCCGAACAGGGTCGGGACGGGCGGCGCGAGCCCGTTGGCGCCGCCGGTGAACGACTCCAGCACCTTCACGAGGTTCGGGATGATCAGGACGAGGAAGAACGTCAGCATCGCCAGCGACCAGCCGCCGAGCCGCAGCCCGGGGATGCCGGTGATCAGCCCGACCACGACGGCGCAGGCGATCGCGCAGACGACGATCACTCCGGCGTCGGTGATGCCGTGCGACACCCCGAGGTAGCCGGTGACGTACGCGCCGACCGCGTACAGGAAGACCTGGCCGACGGCCAGCTCGCCCGCGTAGCCGAGGACGATGTTCAGCCCGCTGACCTGCAGTGACAGGATCGCCACCAGCAGGACGGTGCGAGCCCAGTAGTCGTTCAGGCCGAGCAGCGGCGCGACCAGCACCAGGACGATGAGGAGTGCCCCGGCGAGCGGCCTGCCGCCGCGGAGCAGCGCGGGCGCGGCCGCCTTCCCGCCGGACGGGTTCCCGCCGGAGGGGTTGTCGCGGGACGCGGACAGCGTCGTCATCTCACACCTGCCGTCATCTCACACCTGCCGTTCCGCCGCGCCGCCGAACAGGCCCCGGGGCCGGGTCAGCAGGATGAGCAGGAAGACCGCGAACACCACGATCTGCGGATAGGAGTCGCCCACGTAGCGGGCGGTGACCGCGTACAGCAGCCCGATCGCGAACCCGCCGATCAGCCCGCCGAGCTGGCTGCCGGACCCGCCGATCGCGATCGCGACGAACCCGAACAGCGCGAGCGTCTCGCCGAGGTGGAAGTGCGCGTAGGTGCGCCCGGCGACGAACACCGCGAACAGCCCGGCGATCAGCCCGGCCAGCGCGAACGCGCCGAGGCCGAGCGCCCGCACGTTCAGCCCGCGGGCCTGCGCCGCCTGCCGGTTCTCCGCGGTGGCGAGCGAGGCGAGGCCGAGCAGCGTCCGGCGCGACCAGAGGTGCAGGCCGACGCCGAGGGCGAGGACGAGCAGGATCAGCACCAGGTCGTTGCGCTGGATCGTCCCGCCGAGCAGCGTCAGGGGCTCCGCGGAGAACGGGGACGGGACCTTGACCGGCTCCGTCCCCCAGACCTTCGCCGCGATCCCGCCGAGCAGCGTGCCGACCCCGACCGTGGTGATCAGCGCGGCGTGCCCGCCCTGCCGGTTCAGCAGCGGCCGGATCGCGATCCGCTCCTCGACGACCGCGATCACCGCGACGGCGAGGCCGGTCAGCGGGATCGCCGCCGCGACGGGCAGCCCCCAGTCGACCAGGCAGACGTAGGCGAGGAACGTTCCGATCATGATGAGGTAGGCGTTCGCGAAGTTCACCACGCCCGAGGCCAGCAGCACGACGTTGTAGCCGATCGCCACGAGGCTGTAGAGGGCCCCGGTAGCGAGGCCCGCCCAGATGGTCGTCATCGGACCGCCGCCTCAGTAGCCCTTGCCGGGGACGTAGAACCCGTCGGCGTCGTACGTGCCGGGCTGGACGTACTTGAACGACGTCGCGCTCGTCATCGGGAAGTGGTTGGACGGCGTGTACTCGTACTTCGTGACCTCGCCGTTCGGCCCCTTGCCGACCCACGGCGGGGTCGCGGGCGTCTTGAACTTCTCGAACGCCTTCGCGAGCTTCTGCCCGTCGGTGGTCTTCTCCTGCCCGGCCTCGTAGGCGACGAACTGGAGGAGGTCGTAGGTCGTGGTGAACACCGCGACGCCCGTCTGGGTCAGGAACTTCGCCCCGTCCGAGGACTGGAACTCCTTGATCACGGGGGCGAGCCCGGGGTGCTGGTGGTCCCCGACGAGCGAGGACGTCTGCATGATGACCTGGTAGTTCTTGATCTGCGCCGCGGTCACCTTGCCCGCGATGGGGGACGGGCTGGCGAGCTGGTCGCCGTAGGACGGCAGCGTCCAGCCGATCTGCGCCCGGCCGCGCAGCACGTAGAGCACCGCCGTGCCGTAGCCGTTGACGATCAGCGCGTCCGGCTTCTGCGCGCGCAGTTGCTGGAGCTGCGGCGTCATGTCGAGCGCGGTGGTGTCGTAGCCGGCGCTGACCAGCTCGATCCCGGCCTGCCTGACCGGTCCCTCGTACTGCTTGAACGAGCTCTGCCCGGTCGCGTCGTCCGAGTAGATCATCGCGACCTTCTTGTAGCCCTTCTCCTTCGCGAGCTGGACGAACGTGGGCACGTACGCCGAGCTCGGCGGGGTTACGCCGAAGTGGTAGGGGAACTTCTTCGGGTCGTTGAGCTGGATGCTGCTGGTGGCGCCGACCGACAGCACCTTGTCGCGGGTGAGGATCGGCAGCATCGACATCGACACCGCGCTGGACCCGCCGGGGTAGACGAGGTCCGGCTTGCCCTTGGCGAGCCGCCGCTGCAGCTCGCTGACGGCCTTCGTCGGGTTGTTCTGGTCGTTGGCGACCTCCAGCTTGATCTGGCGCCCGCCGATGCCGCCCTTGGCGTTGATGTCCTTGATCGCCGTGCGCGCGCCGGCCAGCAGGCCGCCGCCGAGGACGGCGGTCGGGCCCGAGGTGTCGATCGACACGTAGAACACGAAGGGGCCGCTCCCCGCAGAATCCGCGGAGCCGCCTCCGCATGCCGCGGCGGTGCCGACAATTGTTCCCAACACCATTGTGCCGAGAATTCTCCTGCCCCGTTTCAGAGCAAGCATGACGTCCTCCGCTCAAAAAGGATTCTGTCAGGTGAATGTGGTTCAGTCTTGTGTAACATCCGGCCTGCCGGGCGTCAACGGTCCGGCGGGCACGAGTTCACATGGCACTGATCCGTCCTAACCGAGCAGCTCAGAGGCCAAGGGTTGACAGGGCGGAGCCTCTCGGGGTATCCCTGAACAAGGTTCAGTTGCCTACCGGTCGTCTGGTAGTCGTACACCGCTTGGGCGGAGCAATTCGACGGCCGGGGCAGTGCCGCGATCCTCGCTTGCTCAAAGGGAGCCGATAATGGTTCTTGCGCTGCTGAACGATGAACAGCAGATGCTTCGGGAAATGATGGGTTCGCTGGCCGGTTCGGTGCGCGCGGGCAATCCGCGGGACATCGCGGAGAGCGACCGGGGAAAGGGCTGGGCCGCGCTCGCGGAGGCGGGCATGCTCGGCCTCCGGGTGCGCGACGGGTCCGGTGCGCCGACCGGCTCCGGGGTGGACGCGGCGATCGTCGCCGAGGCGCTCGGCGGCGCGCTCGCGCCGCTGCCCTACCTCGGCTCGGCGGTGCTCGCCACCGAGCTGCTCGCGCTCGCCGGGGCGCCCGCCGACCTGCTCCAGCGCGCCGCGGACGGGGCCGAGCGGCACGCCGTCCTGCTCACCCGCGACCTGTCCGGCATCGCCGCCGCCGACGACCTCGGCGGCGCGGTCGCGTTCGACTCGTGGGGCGCGACCCACGGCCTCGCGCTGGCGGACGGGCGGCGGCTCGTGCGCGTCCCGCTGGACGGCGCCGCGAAGCGCCGTCCGGGCGCCGACCTCACCCGCGAGCTGGCCCGCTTCACCGGCCCGGCCCCGGCGGACGCCGAGGAGATCGGACGCCCGCTCGACCCCGCCGACCTCGACCGCTGGCGGGCGCTCGGGCTCACCGCGGTCGCCGCCGACGCGGTCGGCGCGATGCGCGCCGCGCTCGACGGCGTCGTCGCCTACTCCAAGGAGCGCGTCGCCTACGGCCAGCAGATCGGGTCGTTCCAGGCGATCCAGCACATGTGCGCGGACGCCCTCGTCCACTGCGAGGCCGCGTCCGCCTGCGTGAGCTACGCCGCCTGGGCCGCCGACGAGGCCGAGCCCGCCGACGCGCTGCTCGCCGCGCACACCGCGAAGGCCTACACCGCGTCCGCCGCGCTCGACGTGGCCGAGACGGTCATGCAGGTGTACGGCGGCATCGGGCACACCTGGGAGCACGTCGCCCACCTGTACGCGCGCCGCGTCCTGCTCGACCGCCAGGTGCTCGGCGACGCCGGGCACAGCCTGCTCCGCGTCGCCGACCTGCGCCTGGGCGAGGGCCCCGGGCCGGAAGAGGGTTGATCATGGATTTCCGGGACACCCCCGAGGAGGCCGCGTTCCGCGCCCGGCTGCGCGACTGGCTCGCCGCGAACGCGCCCGCCGACTACGACGCCGCCGCCGACCACGACGCGAAGGCCGCCATCCGCCGCCGCTGGCACCGCAGCCTCTACGACGCGGGCTACATGGGGATGGCGTGGCCGCGCGAGTACGGCGGCCAGGACCTCAGCCCCGTGTACGACGCGATCCTGAACGAGGAGGTCGGCGCGTCCGACGGGCCGCCGGTGCCGGGCCAGGTCAACTACCTCGGCCGCGCGATCTACACGTACGGGAGCGAGGAGCACAAGCGCCGCTTCCTGCCGTCGCTGCTGAGCGGCGAGGTCCAGTGGTGCCAGGGCTTCTCCGAGCCGGGCGCGGGCTCCGACCTCGCCGCGCTCCAGACCCGCGCCGAGCGCAACGCGTCCGGCGACTACGTGGTCAACGGGCAGAAGATGTGGACGAGCGGCGGCCAGTACTCCGACTGGTGCCTGCTGCTCGCCCGCACCGACCCGGACGCTCCGAAGCACAAGGGCATCTCCGCGTTCCTCGTCGACATGAGGTCGCCGGGCATCACGACGCGGCCGATCGTCCTCGCCGACGGCGAGCCGGAGACCAGCGAGGTCTTCTGGGACGACGTCGTGATCCCCGCCGGCCAGATGCTCGGACGCCCCGGCCAGGGCTGGCACATCGCGATGACGACCGTCACCTACGAGCGCGGGCCCGCCGACGTCGGCATGATCTCCAACTACCGCAAGACGCTGCGCGCCATCGAGGAGACGGCCGCCGCGCGCGGCCTCACCGCGCGTCCCGAGGTCCGCAGGGAGCTGGCCCGCGCGTACGTGCTCGGCGAGGCGCTCCGGCTGAACGTCGCGCAGCAGCTCTCGCTCCGCGTGTCCGGGCGCGAGCCCGGCCCCGAGGGATCGGTCGGGAAACTGCTGTGGTCGCAGGCGGAGCAGTCGCTGTACCACCTCGCGCTGGACCTCGTCGGCGCGGACGCCGTCACCGGCGCGGCGCCCGACGTGCTCGCGGGCTACTTCCGCTCCCGTCCGATCAGCGTCTACGGCGGATCGTCCCAGATCCAGCGGAACCTGCTCGCCTGGCACATCCTCTCCATGCCTCGCAAACCCTCGTCTCGGTGAGGCGCGGACGCGGGAGAATGGGGCCCATGCGCAAGTCCGAGGCCGGTGAGACCGGTCAGGCCCACGCCCTGCTGAACGCGGCCGAGGAGCTCTTCACCGAGCGGGGCTTCTACGGGACGAGCGTCTCCGACATCACCGAGCGCGCCGGCACCAGCGTCGGCGCGCTCTACTACCACTTCGCCAGCAAGAACGGCGTCTACCACGCGCTGTGGTCCCGCTACATGGACGCGCAGTCCGCCCGGACGCGCGAGGCGGTGGCCCTGCTCCGGGACGCGGGCGTCTCGGACGGCCGCCGCCTGTTCCTCGCGGGCACCCGCGCGTACCTGACGAGCGCGTGGCAGCACAGCGGGCTCGTCCGGATGGTGTCGGACGGGGACGCGCCCGCAGGGTTCGCGGGCGTCGCCCGCCGGTTCAGCCAGCAGTGGGCGCGGCAGAACACCAAGCTCCTCCAGGTGAGCGACCCGCTGGCGGACCGTGCGCTGTCCTCGATCGTCACCGGCTCCATCGGCGGCGTCGCCCGCGAGGTCGCCGACTGCGAGACGGCGGAGGACGCGGAGGCGCTGATCGCCAAGACGATCGAGATCTACGGGACGCTGCTCGGGCTGCGCCCCGTCCCGTCCAACGGGCTCTTCGCCCCCGAGCCGGTGAGCGCGGAGCCGGTGAGCGCGGAGCCGGTGAGCGCGGAGCCGGTGAACGCGGAGCCGGTCGACGCTTCGCGGGCCGTCGCCGACGGCGACGGCCCGCGTTGACCGGCCGGGCGGGCTCCGGTGCTCAGGCGGCCTCCGCCGGGGCGCCGTCCGTCCGGGGCGCGGGACGGTAGCAGGCGGCGAGCAGCCCGGCCCCCGCGACGAGCCCGCCGCCCGCGGCGACGAGCAGGCCCCAGCCGCCGATGTCGAGCCCGGCCGCCGCGTCCAGCGACCAGTCGCCGGGTCCGGTGGTCGCCACCCCGGCGGCGACGACGGCGAGGACGAGGTTGTACTCCCACCCGTTCCCCGCGCTGAAGAAGCCGTTGGCCCGGTGGACCGTCCACGCCGCGACGAGCATGAGCCCGACGAACCCGGCCGCCGCGAGCGGCGTCAGCAGCCCGGCGGCGAACAGCGCGCCCGCGCCGAGCTCCGTCGAGGCCGCGGCGAGCGCGTGCAGCCGTCCCGGCCGCATGCCGATGCTCTCGAACCAGCGCGCCGTGCCCGGGATGCGGCCGCCGCCGAAGAACTTGTTGTAGCCGTGCGCCGCCAGCGTCACCCCGACGACGACCCGGACGAGCAGGAGCCCCGCCGACACCTCGTCCATCCTCGTTACCTCCACTCGCTCAGAAGGCGCGGCGCGCCGCCGCCATGGCACCCCCACGGCGGCGGCGCGCCGCGGCGCGCCGGATCCGCGTCAGGGGGTCACCGCGGGCGGATCGGCGGGGGTGAAGCGGAACACGCGCTCGGCGTTGCCGCGCAGCACCTTGTAGGCGACCTGCGGGTCGACGTCGGCGAGGCGCTCCTGGGCCAGCTTGATGCAGTCCGGCCAGGTGGAGTCCGAGTGCGGGTAGTCGGTCTCGATCATGACGTTGTCCTCGCCGATGACGTCCAGGTTGCGGATGCCGTGGATGTCGTCGATGAAGCAGCCGAACACGTGGTCGTGGTAGGTCTGCCGCAGGTCGAAGTTGTCCAGGTCGAGCGAGCCGACCGCGTGCCTGCCCTCCAGCGACCCGCCGAACGCCTCGCCCCGCTGGATCCACGCGCGCTGGTGGTCGAGGACCTGCTCGGCGCGCTCCAGGAAGTACGGGATCCAGCCGATGTTGCCCTCCGACAGCGCGATCTTCAGCGACGGGAACCGCTGGAAGACGCCGCTGAACAGCCATTCGAGGAGCGCGCCGGAGGTGCGGTTCGCGCCCCAGGTCATGTTGGCCATGAACGGCGAGTTCGGGCTGATCTTCGGCATCGTGGACGACGACCCGACGTGCATGCACACGATCAGCTCGGCGTCCTGCGCGGCGGCGAACAGCGGGTCCCAGTAGCGCTTCGGGTCGTGGATGGTGGGCAGCCCGAGCGGCGCCGGGTTCTCGGAGAAGGCGACGCCCCGCGCGCCCTTGGCGGCGGTGCGCTCGACCTCGGCGGCGGCGGCCTTCGGGTCCCACAGCGGGACGATCACGAGCGGGATGTACCGGCCGGGCGCCGACCCGCACCACTCGTCGATCATGAAGTCGTTGTAGGCCCGGACGCAGAGCATCGCGAGCTCCTTGTCCTCCGCCTCCCAGAACAGCTGCCCGCAGAAGCGCGGCACGGACGGGAAGCACAGCGACGCGAGGATGCCGGCCCGGTTCATGTCCTCCAGCCGCGCGACGGAGTCGTAGCAGCCCGCCCGCATCTCCGAGTAGGGGATCGAGTTCGGCGTGAACTCCTCCTTCCGGCGCCCCGCGGAGGCGGCGAGCCCGGACGACGGCACCCGGCGGTCCTCGTACACCCAGACCTCGCCGTGCTCGGCGTCGTCGACGAGCCGCGGCGCGACGTCCTTGTACTTCGCGGGGACGCGGTCCGTCCACACGTGGCCGGGCTCGATGACGTGGTCGTCGACCGAGATCAGCCAGTTGAGATCGGGAGTCCGCATGGTGGTCATGGCAGTCCTCTCACGTGGTCCTCTCGCCAGTTTGGCAACCGGTCGTCCGGTAGTCAACGAACGGTGATTATCTACCGGACGACTGGTAGACAGTTAGGGGTGCCGAGGTTAGGATCCGTGGCATCGCCCCGGGAACCTGGAGGTGCCGGATGGGCATCGTCGCCGACCTCGCCAGCGCACTCGACCTGGAGCGGCTCGACCCGGGCCGCTACCGCGGGAACAGCGTGGACAGCCCGGAACGGGACGTGGTGTTCGGCGGCCAGCTCGTCGCGCAGCTCGCCGTCGCCGCGGCGCGCGGCGAGCCGGGCAAGCGGGTGAAGACGGTGCACGCGCTGTTCGCGCGGGTCGCGTCCAAGGCGAAGCCGATCGACTTCGACGTCGAGCCCCTGCACTCCGGCCGGACGATGGCGAGCGCGACCGTCACCGCGTCCCAGGACGGACGGCTCCGCGCCCGCGCCAACGTCCTCCTTACCGCCGACGACGAGGACCTGATCAGGCACGCCGCGCGGATGCCGGACGTCGAGCCGCCCGAGGCGCTCGAACCCCTCACCGACCCCTACGCCGGACGCGAGCTGCGCGTCGCGGGCGGCGCCGACCTCAACGGCACCGCGCCCGGAGGCGACGCGGGCTCCACCGAGCTGGCGGTCTGGACGCGGACGCCCGGCGCGTCCGGGGAGCAGGCCGTCCTCCAGGGGATGCTCGCGCACGCCACCGCCGGCTTCCTCATCGGAGCCGCGATGCGCCCGCACCCCGGCCTCTCCGTCGCCGACGCGCACGACAAGTTCTCCACCGGCATCCTCGGCCACAGCGTGACCTTCCACGAGGAGGTCGACCCGGGCGACTGGATCCTGCTGGCGCAGGAGAGCCCGTACGCGGGACGCGGCCGCTCCTACGGACGCGGCCACGCCTTCGCCCGCGACGGACGGCTCGTCGCCTCGTTCGCGCAGGACAGCATCATCCGCAGGTTCGCCTCCCCGGCGGGGACGCGCGACGGCGGCCGTGACAGGGCGAGCGTCCTCTGAGCGGGAGGGGAGCCCCGATGGGATCGTTCGTGTTCGCGCCCGCGCCGCGTCCGGACGGGCTGACCGCCCGGTACGAGCGGCGGGCCCACCAGGTGCCCGTCTCGATCGGCGCCCTCATGGCCCGCAACCGCGTCGAGTTCGGCGGGCTGCCCGCCGTCGTCGACGACGGCGTCGAGCTGACCTGGCGGGAGCTGGTCGACACCGCCGGGCGCTTCGCCGGGTTCCTGTCCTCGCGGGGAGTGGGCCCCGGCGACGTCGTCGCCTGGCAGGTCCCGAACTGGTGGGAGTCGCTGGTCGTCGCGTACGGGATCTGGGCGGCGGGCGCGATCAGCGCGCCGGTCGTGCCGATCTACCGCGAGGCCGAGGTCGCCGCGATCGTGGCCACGGTGCGCCCGGCCTGCGTGGTGACCGCCGCCGAGTTCCGCAGGTGCCGCCATCCCGAGCTGGTGGACGAGGCGTGCCGCATGGCCGGGTGGGAGCCGTCCGTCCGGGTCGTGCTGCGCGGCGCCGCCACCGGCTGGACGCCGTTCGAGACGACCGTGACCGGGCGCGGCGCGATCGGCGTGGACGTCGACCCGGACGCGCCCGCGCTCATCGGCTTCACCTCGGGGACGACGTCCGGCGCGAAGGCGGTCGTGCACAGCACCCGCGGGCTCATCGCCTCGCCCGTCCGGTCGACCCGCGCGTCCGGCACCACCTGGACGGACCGCGCCTACATGCCCGCGCCGGTCGCGCACGCCACCGGCCTGCTGTCGGCGATCGCCGTCCCGCTCTACACGGGCGCGTCGGTCGTGCTGCGCGACCGGTGGGACGCCGACCGGGCGATCGACGACATCCGCGAGCACGGGGTCACGACGTCCGCGGGCGCCGCCGTGTTCATGAAGGAGCTGGTGGACGCGCTGGACCGGCGCGGCATCGACCGGCTCCCGCTGGCCGGCGGCTACCCGTGCGGCGGCTCGTCGATCCCGACCTCGCTGGCCGAGGCGTGCGAGGCGAAGGGGCTCGCCCCGGCCCGCGCGTTCGGGATGACGGAGTGCCCGGGCGTGAGCGGCGCCAGCCCCCGGCTGGACCCGCCGCACATCAGGCTCGCGACGGACGGCTGGATCATGCCGGGCTGCGAGGTCCGCGTGCTCGGCCCGGACGGCGCGGAGCTGCCCGCCGGGGAGGCGGGGGAGTTCCTCGTCCGGGGCCCGCAGCTCGCGCTCGGCTATGTCGACCCCGAGCACACCCGCGAGGGCTTCACCGACGACGGCTGGTTCCGCACCGGCGACCTCGGGCGCCTCACCGCGCACGACGTCGGCGCGGGTGATCCCCGCCACTCCTGCCTGGTCACCGGGCGGACGAAGGAGATCATCAACCGCGGCGGGGAGAAGATCTCGGTCCGCGAGATCGAGGACGCGCTCGTCCGGCACGCCGAGGTGCTGGACGCGGCGGTCGTCCCGGCCCCGCACGAGCGGCTCGGCGAGCAGCCCGCCGCGTTCGTCCTGCTCCGGCCGGGCGTGACGGTGGCGGACGAGGCCCTGTCGGCGTTCCTGCGGCAGGGCGGGCTCGCCCCGCAGAAGATCCCGCGGATCTGGCGGTACGTGGACGACCTGCCCCGGACCGCGTCCGGGAAGATCAAGAAGTACGCGCTGCGGGAGTCGCTCGCCGACCCGGCGGCCTGACGACGGAGGACGGGATGGACGGGATCTTCGAGGGCGTCCGGGTGCTGGAGGTGGCGACGTGGACGTTCGTCCCGGCGGCCGCCGCGGTCCTCGCCGACTTCGGCGCGGACGTGGTGAAGGTCGAGCACCCGCTGCGCGGCGACCCGCAGCGCGGCCTCTCCACGGGCGGCATCACCCCGACCCTGGACGGGGTCAGCGTCACGATGGAGCAGACCAACCGGGGCAAGCGCAGCGTCGGCCTCGACATCGGCAGGCCCGAGGGCCGCGCGCTGCTGCTGGAGATGGCCGCGCGCTGCGACGTGTTCATGACGAGCTTCCTGCCCGGCAACCGGGCCAAGCTCGGCATCGACCTGGACGACATCCGCGCCGTGAACCCGGACGTCATCTACGTCCGCGCGGACGCGGTCGGCCCCGCCGGACCGGACGCGGGCAAGCCCGGCTACGACATGAGCGCGTTCTGGGCGCGCGGCGGCATCGCGCACGCGCTCACCGAGGAGGGCGCGGAGCGCCCGACGCGGCAGCGCCCCGGGTTCGGCGACAAGACCGGCGCGATGAACCTCGCCTTCGGCGTCGCCGCCGCGCTCTACCGCCGCGCCACCACGGGCACGCCGTCCGAGGTGGACGTGTCGCTCCTCGCCACCGCGCTCTGGGTCAACTCCAGCGACGTCGTCTACTCCAAGGCGATCGGCGGCGACTTCAGCCGCCGCGAGGTGAAGGTCCCGAACCCGATCTCGCACGTCTACCGCACCGCCGACGACCGCTGGATCGCGCTGCTCATGCTGGAGTCGGACCGCTGGTGGGGGCCGCTCTGCCGGCACCTCGGCCGGGACGACCTCGCCGCCGACCCGCGCTTCGGCAGCGCCGCCGACCGGACGGCGAACAGCGCCGAATGCGTCGCCGAACTGGCCGCGGCGTTCGGCTCCGCGACCCTCGCGGAGTGGCGCGAGCGGCTCGGCCCGCTGAAGGGGCCGTGGGAGCCGGTGCAGACGCTGCCCGAGGTCCTCGACGACCCGCAGGTCACCGCCAACGGCTACGTCACCGACGTGAAGCACCCGACCGGGCAGGACATCACGCTCGTCCGGGCGCCGGTCAGGTTCGACGGGCGGCAGCCCGAGCTGCGTCCCGCGCCGGAGGCCGCCGCGCACACCGAGGAGGTCCTGCTGGAACTCGGCCGCGACTGGCCCGAGATCGCCCGACTCAAGGAAACAGGCGCCATCGCGTAAGTCTGTCGCGTAACTCTGTCCATCTGGGGGACCACCCCCCAGACCCCGAGTGGCGCTCAGGCGATCCTCGCGCCGCGGTCGCGTCGCCGCGGTCGCCTGAGCGGGCGTCCGATTTGCGCCCGCGCGCCCCCCGGACGCGGCGTCCGGCCGAATTGGGGCGGCGGCCGCGAGGGCGCGGGACATCGTTGTCCCGGCGGTTTTGGAACGATGCCCTTGGTAGACTGTGCGGCACGCCGAATCGATGAAGGGAATGATGGTTTTGAGCGTGTCTCAGGGGCGTCAGCGCGGCGCCGCCAAAACGCGCATCGCCGGAGAACAGCGATGGGAAGAGATTGTCGAGGCGGCGGCGAAGATCTTCTCGCAGAAGGGCTATGAGGCGACCAGCCTGCAGGACATCGCCAATACGGTGGGGATCCTCAAGGGCAGCATGTACTACTATTTCAAGAACAAGGAAGACCTGCTCTTTGAATTGGTGCAGCGGGCGCTCGCCGCCCACCAGCCCTCGCTGGTGGAGGAGCCCGAGGTCGCGGCGGCCCCCGCCCCCGTCCGCCTGCGCGCCTTCATCCGCCGCTGGATGGCGCTCAACCGCAAGCAGCGGCTCTGGCGCGGCGTCGCGGAGAGCGAGTTCAGCCGGCTGCGCGGCAAGCGGCTGAAGGAGGTCATCGCCGAGCGCGACAAATTCAGCGCCTTCGCCAAGGAGATAATCGAGCAGGGAATGCGCGACGGCGACTTCGACTCGGGCGTCGACCCGAGCGTCGTGACCAGCACCCTGTTCGAGCTGATGAACACCACGCCGCGCTGGTTCAAGCCTTCCGGACGGCTCTCCTACGTCGAACTCGCCGACTGGTACGCGACGTTTTTCATCCGCGGGCTCGGCGGTTCCGACGAGCTGGCCGCCGCGGCGTCGTCCGAATCCGCGTAATTCTCTTCCTCGTTCCGCCCGCTCGCCGGGATAAACCTTTCCCGGCAATTGGATATCCACCAGACGGTTGGTAGTCTAGCAGGGCCCGGACGGGCTCCGGGGCGGGTCGTCCACCCGCCTTCGGCGGGTCTGCGACGAGTGAGGAGTACGGCAGTGGCGAGCATCTGCGAAGGCCGGGTTGCGGTGGTCACCGGCGCGGGACGGGGGATCGGCCGGGGGCACGCGCTGGAGCTCGCGCGCCAGGGCGCCCGGGTCGTGGTCAACGACCTCGGCGGCGACGTGCACGGCGCGAACCCCGACTCGGCCGCGGCGAAGGAGGTCGTCGAGGAGATCGTCGCGGCCGGGGGCGAGGCCGTGGCGAGCGGCCACGACGTGTCCACCGCGGACGGGGCCGCCGGGCTCGTCCGGCTGGCCCTCGACACCTTCGGCGAACTGCACGCCGTCGTCAACAACGCGGGCATCCTCCGCGACCGCACCATCCTCAACATGACCGAGGACGAGTGGGACTCCGTCCTCGCCGTCCACCTGCGCGGCACGTTCCTCGTCACCCGGGAGGCCGGGCGGCACTGGCGGGAGCGCTCCAAGGCGGGCGCTCCGGTGGACGCCCGCATCGTCAACACCTCGTCGGTGTCCGGCCTGTTCGGCAACACGGGGCAGAGCAACTACGGCGCCGCCAAGGCGGGCATCGCCGGGTTCACGATCATCGCGTCGCTGGAGCTGGCCCGGTACGGGATCACGGTGAACGCGGTGTCGCCGTCCGCCCGCACCCGGATGATCACCCCGCGCGGGCAGGAGCGGATGGCCGCCCGCGAGAACTTCGACCCCTTCGCCCCCGACAACATCGCGCCGCTCGTGACCTGGCTGGCCGGCCCCGACTCCAAGGACGTCACCGGGCGCGTCTTCAACGTCCACGGCGGCCGGATCAGCGTCCTCGAAGGGTGGCGCGAGGGCCCGGTCATCGACAAGGGCGCGCGGTGGGAGCCGTCCGAGCTGGCCGTCGTCATGCCGCACCTGGTCGCGAAGGCCGCCGCGAACGTCTCCCTCCGCTGACCGCGTCGGCGTCGCGCCGCCGCGCCGTGCCGCCGTCAGGAGGGAGGACGGCGGCACGGCCGCGACGGGCTCAGCCCCCGGCCGCGTCCCCGGCCGCGTTCTCGGTCAGCCGGAGGACGGCGCCGAAGCAGTCGTCCGGCTCCAGCAGCAGTTCGCCGGAAGCCTCGTCCGCGATCCGCACCCCGCACGCGCTGAGGTGCTTGCGCGCGGCGTCCAGCGACCGGACCTTGAACGTGACAGAGTGGAGGATCTCGCCGTTGCGCGCGAGGTCGCGTCCCGCCGGGCCGTTGTCGTCGTCCGGACGGGCCAGCTCGATGACGGTGTCCACGCCGACGTGGACGAACGCGCTGTCCGCACCGTCCGTCCCCCGCCCCCTGCGGATGACCTCGCCGCCGAGGGTGTCCGCGTAGAACGCGACGGCGGGCTCCAGGTCGCGGACGACGACCGTCAGGTGCGAGACGCGCTCGACGCCCAGCGGATGCTCGTCGCTCCAGTAGGCCGTGGAGAAGTCGGGACGGAACCGGGGGTCGACCAGTTCGCTCACGGCGCCGGCGTCCACGAACTCGATGGCGCCGTGGCTGTCCCTCGGGTGGGTGTAGAGGGAGCCGGGGAACTCGCCCGACTCCATGTCGCCGCCGCCCGGCCCGGTGACCCGGACGCCCGCCGACCGCAGCCGCTCGTACAGGCCGCGCAGGTCGGTGACGTACCAGGCCAGCGAGTGCAGGTGCTGGCCGAACCTCGCGTAGAACCGGCCGACCGGCGTCGCCTCGGCGCCCGGCAGCCGGCTGGACGTCATCGGCTCCATGACGAAGTCGGCGATGACGACGAGCGAGGCGTCCCGCTTCTCCACCGCCAGGTGGCCCTTGTAGAAGCGCTCGACGCCGAACACCCGGTCGTACCAGTCGTCGGCGGCGTCCAGGTCGGACACCATGTGGATCGCGTGGTAGAACCTGCCGATCTCGAACAACGTTCCGCTCCCTCTCCTCGCCCGGCCCTGGCGAATCCGCTCGCCCGGCCCTAACATATCTACCAGACGGTTGGTTGTTTACAGGGTGTCAGAGGTACTGCCGTAGACCGGGTTTCCGCCGGTCGGGGAGGGTCTTCCATGATTCTGAGAATCGGCTCGCGACTGCGCAGCGCGGTGTGTGAGGCGGAGGTCGTGGTGGTCCGGTCGGGCGGCGGGGAGGTGGACCTGCGGTGCGGCGGGCGGCCGATGCTCGGGATCGACGACCCGGCGCCGGAGGGGGCCGCGCCCGACCCGGGCTTCGCCGCCGGGGTGCTGCTCGGCAAGCGCTACGTCGACGCGGGCGGCAGTTTCGAGCTGCTGTGCACCCGGCCGGGCGCCGGGTCGCTCGCCGTGGCGGACGAGCCGCTCGGGATCAAGGACGCCAAGCCGCTCCCGTCCTCCGACTGAGCGGGCACCGATGGACGTCGCACTCCTGCTGCGGATGGCCGCCGAGGGCTTCGGCGGCCGCGTCGCGCTCGGCCCCCGGCGCGGCGGTCCGGCCGAGGCGCTGACCTACGAGAGGCTGTACGAGCTGTCCCGGCGCGCCGGGCGCTGGCTCGCCGGACGCGACGCGGAGCACGCGGTCCTGGTCGGCGTGAACTCCCCGGCCGTGCCGCTGCTGCTGTTCGGCGCCGCGTTCGCGCGCGTGCCGATGGTCCCGCTGAACTACCGGCTGGCGGACGAGCGGCTCGCCGCCGTCCTGCGCCGCGTCGTCCCCGGCGTCGCGGTGACCGACCCCGCCTTCGCCGAACGCGTCCGGACGTCGCCGGACGGGCTCGTCCAGGCCGGCACCGAGACGTTCCTCAAGGCGATCGCCGGGACCGCGCCCGCCGACGAGGACGCGCCCGACCCCGAGGGCATCGCGGTGCTGCTGTTCACCAGCGGCACCACGGGCGAGCCGAAGGCCGCCGTGCTGCGGCACCGGCACCTCGCGTCGTACGTGGTGTCCACGGTCGAGTTCATGGGCGCGGACGAGGACGAGGCCACGCTGGTGAGCGTCCCGCCGTACCACATCGCGGCCGTATCGGCGGTCCTGACCTCGGTGTACGCGGGGCGGCGGATCGTCCAGCTCCCGTCGTTCGACCCGCGCGAATGGGTGCGGCTCGCGGCCGAGGAGCGGGTCACGCACGCGATGGTCGTCCCGACGATGCTCGGCCGGATCCTGGACGCGCTGCCCGCGGGCGGCCGTCCGCTGCCCGCGCTCCGGGCGCTGTCCTACGGCGGCGGGCGGATGCCGGTCCCGGTGATCGAGCGGGCGATGCGGCTGCTGCCGCACGTCGACTTCGTCAACGCCTACGGGCTGACGGAGACCAGCTCGACGATCGCCGTGCTCGGCCCGGACGACCACCGCGCCGCGCTCGGCGGCGAGGACCCGGACGTCCGGCGGCGGCTCGGCTCGGTGGGCGTGCCGGTCCCGTCCGTCGAGGTGGAGATCCGCGACCAGTCCGGCCGCCCGCTGCCCGCCGGGCGGACCGGGGAGATCTGGGTGCGCGGCGAGCAGGTCGCGGGCGAGTACCTGGACCGCCGCGCGATCCGCCCGGACGGCTGGTTCCCCACCCGCGACGAGGGCCGCCTCGACGACGCCGGCTACCTGTTCGTCGAGGGACGGCTGGACGACGTCATCGTCCGCGGCGGGGAGAACATCTCGCCCGGCGAGATCGAGGACGTCCTCGCCGCGCATCCCGCGGTCGCCGACGCCGCCGTGGTCGGCCTCCCCGACACCGAGTGGGGCGAGCGGGTCGTCGCGGCGGTCGTGCCGCGCGCCGGGCACGCGCCGTCCGCCGCCGAACTCCAGGACTGGGTGCGCGGGCGGCTGCGCTCGTCCCGCACCCCCGAACACGTGGCATTCCGCACCGGACTGCCCTACACCGACACGGGCAAGCTGCTCCGCCGCGAGCTGCGCGCGGAGCTGCTCGGCGAACAGGAAGAGAGCATGCCGTGACCGCAGCCCATCTGAACGGCTCATCCGACTACAGGTTCGTCACCTACGAGGAGCTCGACGGCGGGACGATCGTCCGGATCCTGCTGAACCGGCCGAAGACCCGCAACGCACAGAGCCGGGGCCTGCTCGTCGAGCTGGACGACGCGTTCATGCGCGCCGAGCGCGACGACAACGTCCGCGTGGTGATCCTCGGCGGGGCGGGGCCGATGTTCTCGTCCGGCCACGACATCGGCTCGGCAGAGTCCCGCGCGGAGTACGGCCCCGGCCCCGACCAGCACCCGACGACGAAGATCAACGGCGGTTCGCGGACGGGCATCGAGAAGATGATGCTCCAGGAGTGGCACTACTTCTTCGAGAACACCCGCCGCTGGCGCAACCTCCGCAAGATCACGATCGCCCAGGTGCACGGCACCGTCTACGCGGCCGGGCTGATGCTGATGTGGGCGTGCGACCTGATCGTCGCCGACGAGGACGTGAGGTTCGCGGACGTGGTCGGCACCCGGCTCGGCATGTGCGGCGTCGAGTACTTCGGCCACCCGTGGGAGTTCGGCCCGCGCAAGGCCAAGGAACTGCTGCTCACCGGCGACTCGATCGACGTCCACGAGGCGCACCGGCTCGGCATGGTGAGCAAGGTGTTCGCGCCGGACCGGCTCGCCGGCGACACGCTCGCGCTGGCCCGCCGCATCGCCCAGCTCCCCACGATGGCCGCCCTCCTCATCAAGGAGTCGGTGAACCAGACCGTCGACAACATGGGCTTCTACAACTCGCTCAACGCCTGCTTCACGCTGCACGAGCTCAACCACGCGCACTGGTCGAACGAGACCAAGGGGCAGAGCATCGTCGCCACCCCCGAGCACGGCGTGCCGGACTGGCGCACCGCCCCGCCCGTGAAGCCCGCCCTGAAGGACGTCGCCGAGGCCCCCGCCCCCTAGCCCCGGCGCCGCGACGCGACGGCCGCCGCCGGAGGGATCCGGCGGCGGCCGTCGCTCGATGCGGAAGTGGGGTCAGCCGGAGGTGTCGTCCGCGTGGGCGGCGCAGGCCAGCAGTATCCCGGCGAGGCGCCGCGCCTCCCCGGCCGAGAGCCCGATCACCCGGTAGCGGGACCCGACGTGGTAGGTCAGCTCCACCGACGGCGGGACCGCGTCCTCGCCCGGCTCGTCCGGCCCGTACTGGACGACCCGCAGGTCCACCGACTCCGGCAGCCGGACGTCGTGCCGGTGCGAGAGCGGGAGCCCCTGTGCCTCGCTCTCGTGCAGCAGCGCCGTCCGCGTCCCCGAGTGGTCCAGGGTGCACCAGCGGGGGCACCGCTGGTCCTGCGCGCAGGCGTTCTTCGAGGCCACGGGCATGGGGTTCCTCCTCAACCGCGCACCAGGGGGGACGTGACGTCCCGGAACGACGTCTCCATCGAGATCCGCACGTCCACGACGGTCGGGCGCGCGTCCTCGGCGAACGCCGCCCGCAGCGCCGTCCCGAGCTCCGCCGGGTCCTCCCCGCGGATCCCCTGGCAGCCCATCGACCGCGCGATGGCCGCGTGGTCGAAGTCGTCGAAGTGCGAGACGGACGAGCCGCCGTGCACCACCCAGCCGAGCGCCGCGTTGTTGAACACGACGGTGACGATGGGGATACGGTGCTCGACCGCCGTCATCAGGCCGTTCATCGCCATCGCGAAGCCGCCGTCGCCGGTCACCGCGGCGACCCGGCGGCCCGGATGGACGAGCTTCGCGCCGAGCGCGGACGGGATCGCGTAGCCCATCGGCCCGACCCCGGCCGCCTGGAGGAAGCCGCCCGCGTTCGGCGTCCGGTAGTAGTGCGTCATGAAGATGCGGTTCTCGCCCGCGTCGCAGGTCACGATGCCGTCGTCGCCGATCGCCCGGGACAGCTCGGCGATCAGTCGCTGCGGCATGATCGGCACGGCGTCGGACGTCGCGGCCGGGTGGTCGAAGTGGCCGTGCTCTTCGCGCAGTGCCGCCGCCCGCTCCCGGCCGCGTCCGGTCGGGCTTCCGCCGAGCGCTTCGGTGAGCGCGTCGAGGGTCGCGGCGGCGTCGCCGAGCAGGACGTGCTCGCTCGGGAACGCGCGGCCCGCGTTCAGCGGCTCGACGTCCAGGTGGACGAGCGTCTGCCGCTCCGGGTCGAGCAGCGCCGGGTTCTCCATGGCGGTGTCGCCGGAGCTGAGCTTCGTCCCGACCGCGACGACGAGGTCGGCGCCCGCGACGGCCGCGTTCGCGGCGGGGACGCCGAACGTGCCGAACACGCCTAGCGCGAGGTCATGCGTCTCGGCGACGCAGCCCTTCCCGGACGGAGTGGTCACGACGGGCGCGTCGAGCGCCTCGGCGAACCGGCGCAGCGCGCCCTCGGCCCGGCCGATCCGCACGCCGTTCCCGGCGATGACCACCGGCTGGCGCGCCGCCGCGATCGCCCGCGCCGCCGCCTCGACCCGCTCGGCGTGGGCGGGCGGCGCCGGCTGCGGCACGTATCCGGCGGTCGGGTAGATGCGGGGACGCGAGTCGGGCCCGACCGTCCCGGTGAGCGCCGCGCCCGAGTAGACGACGGCGACCGGTCCCGGCTCGCCGCTCAGCGCGTGCCGGATCGCGAGCTGGGTGCCGTGCACCGCCTCGGCCGCGCCGCGCGCCTCGACGACCTGCTTGGTGACGCCCGCGAAGCTCTGCCTGGCGTCCCAGTTGCCGTACTCGCCGGTGCCCGTCTGGTAGGAGCCGTGCTGGGTGAGCCCGGCGCCGTCGGAGAAGTCGGTGAGCAGCAGCATCGGGCTGGACGACAGGTGCGCCTCCAGCGTGCCGATGATCCCGTAGCCGAGCACCCACGGGCCCTGCCCGATGAGGACGCCGGGGCGTCCGGTCAGCCGCCCGTACACCTCGGCCATGGCGCTGGCGAGCGACTCCTGCCGGACGACGACCGTCCGGATCGTGTCGCGGTACTTCTCCAGCGCGTTGAAGATCTTGCCGGTCTCGCCGCCCGGGATGCCGAAGACGATGTCGATCCCCGCCTCGGCGAGCACCGTCGCGATGGCCTCCGGAACCGGCGTCGGGGTCTGGAAGGTGCGTGCTGTCGGCATCTCTCGTCCTCGCCTTGTTCTCGCCTCGTACTCGCGTCACGGTGGGCCGGATCGCCTTCACGATGCCATTTCCAATCGCCTCTAGTCAACCAACCGTCTGGTAGATATATGATCGCGGTGCGCGCCGTCGCACGGGAGGAACGGGACATGAAGTTCGGTCTGCCGATGTACGGGCTGAGCCCGCGGCACCAGCCGGAGGCCGCGCGGGTCGCGGAGGAGAACGGCTACGAGTCGGTGTGGGTCCCCGAGCACCTGGTGCTCCCGGCGGAGCTGCCCTCGACCTACCTCTACACCGCGGACGGCCGGCCGCCGATCGAGCCCCGCACCCCCATGTACGACCCGTGGGTGGTGCTCGCGGCGATCGCGGCGTCCACCGAGCGGATCCGGCTCGCCACCAACGTGTACGTCCTGCCGCTGCGGCACCCGGTGATCACCGCGCGGTCGGTGGTGACGCTCGACCGGGTGTCCGGCGGGCGGGTCACGCTCGGCGTCGGGGTCGGCTGGCTGGCGGAGGAGTTCGCCGCCGTCGGCATGTCGTTCCGCGACCGCGGCGACCGCACGGACGAGGTCATCCCGTTGCTCCGCAGGCTGTGGAGCGAGGAGACGGTCGAGCACAAGGGACGGCACTACGCCTTCGGTCCGGTCGCGTTCGAGCCGAAGCCGGTGCAGCGGTACGGCGCGGGACGCGGCATCCCGATCGAGGTCGGCGGGACGTCCCCGCCCGCGCTGCGCCGCGCGGGACGGCTCGGCGACGGCTGGATCGAGATCGGCGCGCGGGACCTCGACGACGTCGCCCGCATGCTCGCGGTCGTCCGCGCGGCCCGCGCCGAGGCCGGGCGGGAGGACGAGCCGTTCGAGGTCACGTGCAGCGTCCCCGCCGACCTCGACACCGTCCGCCGGGCGGCGGAGCTGGGCGTGACGCGCGTCGTCGCCGCGCCCGTCCGCGACCATACGGGCCGTTCCGGGGGGCGTGGAGGGTCGTCCCCCCACAAACACGCGGGACGGACCACCAAGGAGGACGTTCTGGACGGCATCAAGCGCTTCGCCGACGAGGTGATCGCACGGACGGGAGACGGCTGATGGGCGGGCTCAAGGACAAGTACTGCATCGTCGGGGTGGGGGAGACGGCCTACGTCCGCGGCTCCGGGCGCAGCACCCGGAGCATGGGCGTGGAGGCCGTCCGCGCCGCGATGGCCGACGCCGGGCTGGACGCCACGGACGTCGACGGCATGCTCTGCTACCAGGTCGGCGACTCGACGCTGTCCCAGACGATCGCGACGGACCTCGGCATCCGGCTCAACTTCTACACCGACACCTACGGCGGCGGCTCCAGCACCGAGACGATCATCGGGCTGGCGATGGGCGCGATCGAGGCGGGGATGTGCAGTACGGTCGCGGTGTTCCGGTCGATGAACGGCTACTCGTCGCTGCGGATGGGCGGGCGTCCCGCGCCGTCCGGCCCCGGCCCCGCCCGGCTGGTGGGCGACGCGCTCGACACTACGCCGTACGGCGTCAGCAGCCCGGCGCAGCGCTTCCAGTTCACGTTCGCGCGGCACATGCAGACCTACGGGACGACGAACGAGCAGCTCGCCGCCGTGAAGGTGGCGCACGCGAAGCACGCGTCCAACAACCCGAGGGCGTACTACCGCAAGCGGGTGACCGTCGACGACGTGCTCGACTCGCGGTGGATCGTGAAGCCCGCGTGCCACCTGCTGGACTGCTGCGTCGAGACCGACAACGCCACCTGCGTGATCGTGACGTCCGCCGACAGGGCACGCGACCTGCGGCAGCGCCCGGCCTACATCATGTCCGTGACGGGACGGGCCAACAAGCCGTACCAGGATCCGCTCGCCCACTACCAGTGCGACCCGATCACCCGGCAGGCCGGGTACTACGGCGGCCGGATCGCGTTCCGCAACGCCGGGGTCGAGCCCGCCGACATCCAGCTCACCGGGTGCTACGACGCGTTCACCTTCACGCCCGTCCTGCTGTTCGAGGGGTACGGGTTCTGCGCGGAGGGCGAGGGCGGCGACTACGTGTCCGGCGGGACGATCGAGCTCGGCGGCGCGCGTCCCAACAACACCAGCGGCGGGCAGCTCTGCGAGGGCTACACGCACGGCATGAACCTGGTGATCGAGAACGTCCGGCAACTGCGCCACCAGGCCGACGACTCCTGCCCCGGCTGGCGCGAGGGCGAGCACACCTACGACCACGCCGAGGGCGGCTGCCGCCAGGTCAGGGACGTGGAGGTCGCGATGAACATGGGCTGGGGGACCCCGGCGGTGTCCAGCGCGCTGATCATGAGGAGGTAGCGGTGGCGGTCTACAAGGGGTTCGACATCGCGGCGGACCCGGAGCACGCCGGGTACTTCGAGGCGGCCGGGCGCGGCGAGCTGGTCGTGCAGCGCTGCGCGGAGTGCGGCCTGCTGCGCGGGCAGATCGGCGCGGCCTGCCCGTTCTGCACGTGCCTGGACTGGACGTGGGAGCCGGTCGCCGGCACCGGCGTGATCTACAGCTACCAGGTCGTCGCGCGGGCGGTGAACGCCGCCTTCGCCGACTGGGTGCCGTACCCGGTGGTGCTCGTCGAGCTGGACGAGCAGCGCGGCGTCCCGTGGCGCGGCGGCCGCGAGGACGAGTCCGTCTCGCTGCGCAAGATCGCGAACCTGGTGGCGCGGGACGACCCGTCCCGCCCGGAGGACGAGGCGAACGTCGCGATCGGGCTGCGGGTGCGGGTGTGCTTCACGAAGCTCGACGACGGGCTCGCGCTGCCGCAGTTCCGGCTCGCCGACGAGCCGCCCGAGCACGACCCGTGGCGGGCCGCCGAGCGGAACCGCTGATGGAGCCGTGGGAGGCCGCCGCGCGTGAGGCCGTCCGCGATTTGGTCGCGCGTTACAACGCGTACGGGGACGCCGGACGCTTCGACGACCTCATGGAACTGTTCGCGCCGGACGCCGCGATGGAGATCGGCGACGGCCGCGTGTACCGGGGCCGGGACGAGATCGCCACGATCTTCACCGGCACGCGGGACCGCTGGCGAACCGCCGCCGACGACCGCGGCGCCCCGCCCTACGTGCGGCACTTCGTGAGCACCCACCAGATCGACCTGCTCGACCCGGAGCGGGCGCGGGGCCGCGCCTACTTCCAGGTCCTGATGGCGCACGGCCTCGACCACTGGGGCCGCTACCTGGACGAGTACGTCCTCGCCGGAGGGCGCTGGCGGTTCGCGCGGCGCCGCGTCCGGGTGGACGGCCGCGTCCCGGACGGCGAGACGACGCACCACGAGACGACGACCGGCTGATTCACGGCGTTCGCGCCGGAAGGGAGATGCCCGTGATCACAGCGCACCGCCCGGAGCTCAGACGCAACGACTACTCGCTCGGCGAGGAACAGGCGGACGTGCAGGCCGCCTTCGCCGAGCTGTTCGCCCGGGAGTGCCCGAGCTCGCGGGTCCGGGAGGCCGAGCCCCTCGGCCACGACGAGGGGCTGTGGCGCTCGCTCGTCCGGACCGGAGCCGCCACGATGGGGCTGCCCGAGGTGCTCGGCGGCGGCGGCGCGTCGCCGCTGGACCTCGCCCTGGTGGCCGAGGCGGCCGGGCGGCACGTCGCGCCCGTCCCGCTGATCGAGGCTTCCGTCGCGCTGCGGCTGCTCGCCGAGGCCGCGCCCGACCTGGCACGGAGGTGGATCGGCGGCGCCCTGGAGGACGGCCGGTTCCCGACGCTCGCCCTCCATCCCGTCGCGCCGGACGGGACCCGGCAGCTCGTCCCGGCCGGGGCGGTCACGGGCGCGGTCATCGCGCTGACCGGCGATGAGCTGGCCTTGTACGAGGGCGAGCCCGCGCCCTCGGTCGCGAACCAGGGACGCGCCCCGGTCGCGTGGTGGCGGCCGCCGTCCGGTGGGCGCACCGTCCTCGCCGAAGGGGACCGGGCCCGCGCGCTGTACGCGACGGCCGTACGCGAGTGGAAGCTGCTCACCGCCGCCGCCCTGTCCGGGATCGGCGAGGGCGCGCTCGCGCTCGGGCTCGACTTCGTCAAGGACCGCACGGCCTTCGACACGCCCATCGGCGCCTTCCAGGCGATCTCCCACGCGCTGGCCGACGCGCACACCGGCGTCGTCGGCGCCCGCAACCTCGCCCGCAAGGCGGCCTGGTTCGCGGGCAGCGAGCCGGACGCGCGGCCGGAACTCGTCCCGATGGCGTTCGCGTACGCCGCCCAGGCCGCGACGAAGGCGGTCACCGTCGCCACGCACGTCCAGGGCGGGTTCGGCTTCACCGTCGAGTCGGACGTCCAGCTCTACTTCCGCCGGGCGAAGGGCTGGAGCGTCCTCGCCGGCGATCCGAGGGCCGAGCTGTCGGCCATCGGCGACCTGCTCGCTGACCGTGTGAAGGGCTGACCCATGGACTTCGGCGTTCTCGAACCGGACGAGGAACTCACCCCCTTCGTGAAGGAGGTGGACGCGTTCCTCGACGAGCACCTCACCCAGGACGTCCTCGACGAGGAATGGGAGACCGGCGCGGGCCACAACCGCGCCTTCCACCGCGCGCTCGGCGCGAAGGGCTGGATCTTCCCGGCGTGGCCGGTCGAGGAGGGCGGCGCGGGGCTCGACCCGCTGCGCGTCCACCTGCTGGACCGGGAGCTGCGCCGCCGCGAGGCGCCCAGCATCACCAAGGGCACCACCGGGCTGTCCGTCGCGGGCATCCGCGCGTACGCGAACGACGCCCTCAAGGCGGACGTGCTGCCGCGGATCGCCAGGGGAGAGGTGTGCGTCTGCCTCGGCTACACCGAGCCCGACACCGGCTCCGACCTGGCCGGGGCCCGCACCAGGGCCGTCCTGGACGGCGACACCTGGACGATCTCCGGCTCCAAGATGTTCACCACCGGCGCGCAGAACTGCCAGTACAGCTTCCTGCTCGCGCGCAGCGACCCGGACGCGCCGAAGCACCGCGGCCTGACGATGTTCCTGGTCCCGCTCGACTCGCCGGGCGTCGAGATCAGGCCCGTCCACACGCTCGGCGGCGAGCGGACCAACGTCGTCTACTACGGGGACGTCCGGGTCCCCGACCACTACCGGCTCGGGCAGCGCGGCCAGGGCTGGACCGTCCTGTCCGAGCCGCTGCGCGCCGAGCACGGCATCGGACGCGACGACGCGCACGGGCTGGCGGAGATCAACCCGTCCGGGCAGACCTACCTGCACACGCTGGAGCGGCTGCTGGAGCACACGCTGCGCTGGGCGTCGACCGCGCGGCGGCCGGACGGCGGGCGCCCCATCGACGACCCGCTCGTCCGCGCCAGGCTCGGGCAGGTCGCGCTGGACGTGGAGGCGTCCCGCAACACCCCGCCGCCGATGGGCCGGGTGCTCGCGTCCGAGCTGCTGATCCGCGACTCGGCCGACATCATCGACCTCGTCGGCCCGGAGGCGCTCGTCGCGCGCGGCGCGGACGGCGCCCTGGAGGACGGCGTCATCGAATGGGCGCACCGCTTCGCCCAGGGCACCGCCATCTACGCGGGCACCACGGAAGTGCACCGCAACCTCATCGCGGAACGGGTTCTGGGGCTACCGAAATACGCGCGCAACCGCCCCGGAAAGTAGGGCGCCCGACAGTTCAACCCGGGACTAGATCGACCGCATCCGGTCTCGACATCCCGCCGCCGGAGTTCCCGTTCTAGTGTGCTGGGGCGCGGACGACGCGCGTGGCCTCCGGCGGCGCGCGGGCGGGAACTCGCGGCCTCGCGGGGCGGGCGGATGGGCGAGTGACATGCTCCGCGCGAACATGTCACTATGATCGGCGCTCGGCGGGCGGGCGCGGCGGCATGTCCTTCCACGGCCGGGAACTGGGGGGTCGAGTGCACAGGAGCGCGCCGGAGCGCGGGCGCGGCGATCGCGGCGACGGTCGCGCGCCGAGGACGTTCAGGTTCGGGTACGCCGTGCTCGGCGGCGTCGTGACGATCGTGCTCTTCGTGGGCGTGTTCTCCGCGCTTCAGCCGCACTCCGACCCCGACCCGGCGCCCGGCGTCGCCGCGTCCGAGGGGCCCGTTCCGGAGTCGGCCCCGCCCACCGAGTCGACGTGGGTGCCGCCCGGCACGGCGGCTCCCGGCAGGTCCGGCGCCCCGACGCCGTCCCGGACGCCTTCGGCGACGCCGTCCGCCGTCCCGACCGGCGGGACCCGGCCGCCGCGGACGCCGCCGCCCGGGCGGAGGGTGAGCACGCCCGCGTGGGCGGTCGGCGTCGCCTACCGTCCCGGCGACGCGGTGACGTACCACGGCGTCCGCTACGTCTGCCGCCAGGCGCACAGGTCGCAGGCCGACTGGCAGCCCCAGCTCACGCCCGGCCTCTGGCAGGCGACCTGATCCGCTGACCGGCGTCTCCCGCCGGTTCCCCGGCGCGGTGCGACTAAGCTGGGACGCGGTCCCCGCACATCCGGGGACCGCGGCGGTGGGGCTCGCCGCTTCCAGCTCGCCCGAGCGGAGCAACCGCGGCATCGGCCGCCAACGGTCCCTGCCAGTGGTTCTCGCGCACGCTGGTAGGAGGAGTCCTGTGCCCGACGCACGTCCCGTCCGCTCGGAGGCGGCCCCGCCCAGGGCCCCGGACATCGACCTGCGCGTTCCCCCGCGACGGCGGTGGGATCTCGGCCGCGACCACTGGTCCACGCTCGCCGCGATCTCCGCGGGCGGGGTCTGCGGCGCGCTCGCGCGGTACGGGATCTCGACCGCGCTGCCGCACCGGACCGGCGCGTTCGACTGGGCGATCTTCGCGGTCAACGTGTCCGGCTGCCTGCTGATCGGCGTGCTGATGGTGCTGATCACCGAGGTGCGGCGGGCGCACCGGCTGGTGCGGCCGTTCCTCGGCGTCGGGATCCTCGGCGGGTACACCACGTTCTCCACCGCGCTCGTCGAGGTGCAGCGGGGCGTCCAGGACGAGATGGCCCGCAGCGCGCTGCTCTACCTGTTCGGGACGCTGGTCTGCGCGCTGCTCGCGGTCCAGGCCGGGGTCTGGCTGACGCGGCTGCTCTCCCGTCCGCGAAAACCGGCCGTCGACGACGGCGCGAACGACGAGGTTTCGGACGACGGGGGTTCGGACGGCGGGGGTTCGGACGGCGGGGGTTCGGGCGGCGAGGGTAAGGAGAACTCATGAAGCTGCACGACTCGGCCCTCCGGCTGACGGTCCTCATCGGCGAGGACGACCAGTGGCGCCACCGGCCCCTCTACCACGAGATCGTGCGCCTGGCCCACGAGGCGGGGCTCGCCGGGGCCACCGTCCTGCGCGGCTACGAGGGTTTCGGGACGTCCAGCCGCGTGCACACGTCCCGGATCCTGTCGCTGACCGAGGACCTGCCGATCGCGATCGTCATCGTGGACGCGGAGGAGAAGGTCCGCGCGTTCCTGCCCCAGCTGGACGAGCTGATCGAGGAGGGCCTCGTCGTCCTCGACCCGGTCGAGGTCATCCGCTACGCGGCCCGCTCGGACGCCCCGGAGGAGTCGCAGGAGTCGGGGGAGTCGGGGGAATGACCGTCCTGCTGGTCGCCCTGGGCGCCGCGCTCGGCGCGCCGCTGCGCTATCTGACGGACCGCGCGGTCCAGTCCCGTCACGACTCGGTGTTCCCCTGGGGGACGTTCACCGTCAACATCGTCGGCTGCGCGGTGCTCGGCATGCTCACCGAGCTGGCCCCGGGAAGCGGCGTCATGGCCGTCGCGGGCACCGGCTTCTGCGGCGCGCTCACGACGTACTCGACGTTCGGGTACGAGACCGTCCGGCTGATCGAGGACGGCTCGGGGACCTACGCGCTGCTCAACGCCCTGATGTCGCTCGCCGCCGGGCTCGGCGCCGCCTACGCCGGGATGGCCGTGGCCCAGGCGATCGTCGGCGCCTGACCCTTCCGCCGACTCCTTCGCGGCGGCTCCCCGCCGGCGCCGCTCCCTAGCGGCCCGGCCTGGGCCGATCACCGCACCGGGACGCCCCGGTGCGGCCTTTCGCATGCGTTCGGGAGCCCTCCGCCGTTTCCTTGACGGACGAGTCTACGTATGTTCTCATTCATCAGACAAAGTACAAACTTCGACCGCGACCCAGTGGCACCGCGGCACCCACCCCCCGCGGGGCCGACCCCCCGCGAGCGATCGGCCCGTCACCTCCGGACGCAGTGACCCTGCGGGCGATCGGGCCCCACTCGGATATCCGGCACCGCTCTGCTCGGACGGCGTTTTTCCCGCTTCACCGCGTTTTCCATCACCACGTTCCTGGTTCGGAGGACCCCCCAAGATGCGGAAACAGCTCATCGTCGCGGCCGCCGCGGCGTTCCTGATGATCGCGAGCGCGTGTAGCGCCGACCAAGGCGACGAGGGCGGCGGCGGCACGGGTGCGGCCAAGCCGAAGCAGGACGTCGCCTGCCCGCCGGTCGACCAGGCGGCGATCGACAAGGGCGCGACGTTCACCTGGATGTACAGCGTCGCCAACACGAGCTTCGACCCGGACAAGATCACGACCAGCAACAGCTGGATGTACCTGTATCCGGTCTACGACACGCTGATCCGCATGGACGCCGCCGGCGAGCCGCAGCCGATGCTGGCGAGGAAATGGGAGATCGGCGACAAGGGCAAGACCCTGACGCTGCACCTCATCGACAAATGGAAGTACCACGACGGAAAGGCGTTCGACGCCGCGTCCGTCAAGGCGAACCTCGACCGGCACCGGGGTGCGAAGAGCTTCAACAAGCAGGCGCTGAGCGACGTCACGGGGGTCGACGTCGCGGACGCCTCGACGGTGAAGGTCCGCACGAAGACGGGCGCCGCGCCGCTGATCGGGATCCTGTCCAGCTCGGCGGGCATGATGATGAGCCCCGCCGTCTTCGACGACCCGAGCCAGGGCCGGACGCCCACCGGGGGGTCGGGCGCCTTCAAGGTCAGCGCCTACGAGCCCAACACCAAGGTCGAGTACACCCCGGTGAAGGACTACTGGGACCCGAAGGCCGTCAACGTCGCCAAAATGGTGTACCTGATCTCCAGTAACGACAATGCGCGGCTGAACGCCACCGTCACCGGATCGGCCGACGCCACATTCCTGCGGTCCGCCATGTACCAGCCGGCGAAGGACGGGAAACTCGCCGTCTGCCAGAAGCCGAGCCTGGCGAGCTTCACCATCGCGCTGAACGTCGCGCGCCCGCCGTTCGACAAGAAGGAAGTCCGGCAGGCGCTGAACTACGCCATCGACCGTAACGCGGTCAACGAACTCCAGGGCGGTTTCTGCCAGCCCGGCGTGCAGATGTTCCCGTCGACCTACTACGCCTCCGACCCGAGCCTCACCCCGGACGCCTACAAGTACGACCCCGCGAAGGCCAAGGAACTGCTCGCCAAGGCCGGCGTGAAGGACGGGTTCGAGTTCACGCTGGAGACCGACAACCTCGACGCCTACCAGCGGGTCGCGGAGCTCATCCAGGCGAACCTCCAGGAGATCGGCGTCAAGATGACGATCCGGCCGGTCGAGCTGCCGAAGCTGATGGAGGGCTTCTCGGTCAACAAGTCCGTCGACGCGATCATGGTCCAGCAGAAGGCGGACGCCGACCCGAGCATCCAGGTCGCCTCGTACTACCTGCCCGACGGATTCAGCAACCCCGGCGGCTACTCGAACCCGACGATCAACGACCTCGCCGCGAAGGCCAAGGGCGCGGAGGACCGGGAGAGCAGCGCCGCCATCTACAAGCAGCTCTTCAAGGCGGCCCACGACGACGCGGCCTCGCCGGTCACGCTGTGCCACCTGAACACCCCGCTGGCGATGAACAACAAGGTCATGGGCGTCGAGGTCTACGTCGACGGGTCCCGCCAGTTCCGCGGCGTCGCGATCAGGAAGTGACGCGCCGCTAGCGGTCCCCGGCCGGGCCCCGCGCGGGCCCGGCCGGGGACGACCACCCCGTAAAGAACGGAGGTTCCCGGCGTGCTGCGGTTCTTGTGCGTCCGGCTGTTGGCGATGGTCCCGCTGCTGGTCATCGTCAGCTTCCTGATCTACAGCCTGATCGCGTTGGTGCCGGGCGGGCCCGAGGTGGCCCTGGCCGGAAGCAACCCGACGCCCGAGCGGATCCAGGCGATCCGCGAGCAGCTCGGGCTGGACGACCCGTTCCTCGTCCAGTACTGGAATTGGTTCACCGACGTCCTGCACGGCGACCTCGGCACGTCGTTCGTCGACAGCCAGAGCGTCTGGTCGGCGATCGCGCACGGGTTCCCCGTGACGCTGTCGCTGGTCGGGCTGACCCTGCTGATCGCGGCGGTGCTCGGCCTCGCGCTCGGCCTCGCCGCCGGGCTGCGTCCCGGAAGCTGGGTGGACCGGGTGTCCACGGTCACCGCGAGCGCGTTCATGGCGCTGCCCTATTTCTGGGTCGGCATGATGCTCGTGCTCGTCTTCGCCATCCAGATGCGGACGCTTCCGGCCGTCGGCTATGTGAATTTCACCGACAGCCCGCTCGACTGGCTCGGGCATCTCATCCTGCCCGCCTTCTCGCTCGCGACCGTCCCTACGGCGGTCGTCGCCCGGCAGACCAGGGCCGCCGTCACTTCGGTCATGCAGGAGGACTACATCCGCACGGCCGTCGCGAAAGGGCTGCACCCGCGGCGGGTGGCGGTCAAGCACGTCCTCAAGAACGCCGCCGTCCCGGTCGTCACGGCGTTCGGCGTCGAGGCGAACCGGCTGATCGGCGCGACCGTCGTCATCGAGCAGCTGTTCGCCCTTCCCGGAGTCGGGAAGCTCGCCTATTTCTCGGTGTTCTCCCGCGACTTCCCGATGGTGCAGGGAATTCTGCTGATCACCGCTGTCCTGATCATGCTCGTCAACCTGGCGGTCGACCTGTCGTACGGCTATTTCAATCCGAAGGTCAAAATGTCATGACTCAAAGTGACAGCGTGGACATCCGGAAGACGGTCGCCGCGCCGCCCGGCACGGACGCGGGCAAGGACACGGGCAAGGACGCCGGAAAGGCGGCCGACCCGATCGAGCCGGTGTCCAGGACGCGCGCCGTCGTCCGCCGGTTCCGGTCGAACCGGTCGGCCGTGGTCGGCGCCCTGCTGCTGCTCGCGATCATCGTCGTGACGGCGGCGGCCCCGCTCATCGCCCCCTACGGGCCCGCGCAGGTCGACATCAGCGACCGGCTGTCCGGCCCGACCGCCGAGCACTGGCTCGGCACCGACACCCTCGGCCGCGACACGCTGACCCGCCTCATGCACGGCGGCCGGGTGTCGCTCGCCGCCGCCGCCCTCGCCGTCGCGATCGCGACCGGCATCGGGCTGCCGCTCGGCCTCGTCAGCGGCTACTTCGGCGGGATCGTCGACTGGCTGCTGGACCGCGCGGCCGACATCCTGATGGCGTTCCCCGCGATCATCCTGACGATCGCGATCATCGCGATGGTCGGGCCGGGGCTCACGACCGCGATGGTGTCGCTCGGCATCGTGTACGCGCCCCGCATGTACCGGGTGGTGCGGGGGAGCACCCTCGAAGTCCGCCGCGAGGTGTACATCGAGGCGTCCACCAGCATCGGGACGCCGCACCTGACGATCCTGCGGAAACGGGTGCTGCCGAACATCATGCCCGCGGCGCTCGTCCAGCTGTCGTTCCTGCTCGCGTCGGCGCTGCTGGCCGAGGTGACGGTCAGCCTGCTGGGCCTCGGCGCCCTCCCGCCGACTGCGAGCTGGGGCAGCATGCTCGGCCAGGCGTTCCTGGAGATGCGGACCAACCCGTCCCTCGCCGTCTACCCCGGGATCGCCATCGCGATCGCGACGCTCTGCTTCAACCTGATCGGCGACGGCCTCCGGGACGCCTTCGGCCGCGAGACGAGGAAGGCGTCATGACCGCAGCGAAGCGAGGATCAGGACGCTTCCCCTTTCGGGGGTCTGGGGGGCGTTCCCCAGAGGGGCAGGGCGTCATGACCGCAGCGAAGCGAGGATCAGGACGCCTCCGGAAAGGTAGGGCGTCATGACGGACGACGGGACACTGCTGGAGATCGAGGATCTGCACGTCGACTTCCTCACCGACCGGGGGTGGACGAACGTCGTCAACGGCGTGTCGTTCGACGTCGGGCCGGGCGAGATCGTCGGGCTGGTCGGGGAGTCCGGGTCGGGCAAGAGCGTCACGAGCCTGTCGGTGCTGCGGCTGCTGCCGTCCGGGTACGCGCGGACGCCCGCGGGTCACGTCCGGTACCGGGGCCGCGACCTCGTCGGCATGCCGCCGAAGGAGCTGCGCGACATCCGCGGCAACGAGATCTCGATGATCTTCCAGGAGCCGATGACCAGCCTGAACCCGGCGTTCACGATCGGCGACCAGATCGCCGAGGGATACCGGCGGCACAAGGGCGGGACGCGCCGCGCCGCGTTCGCGCGGGCCGCGGAGATGCTCGACCTCGTCGGCATCCCGGACGCGGGCAGCCGCGTCCGCGACTACCCGCACGAGTTCTCCGGCGGGATGCGGCAGCGGGCGATGATCGCGATGGCGCTGGCCTGCGAGCCGAAGCTGCTGATCGCGGACGAGCCCGCCACCGCCCTCGACGTGACGGTGCAGGCGCAGATCGTCGCGCTGCTCGCCCGGCTCCGCGACGAGACGGGTTGCGGGATCCTCTTCATCACCCACGACCTCGGGCTCGTCGCTGAGCTGGCCGACCGGGTCGTCGTGATGTACGCGGGCGAGGTCGTCGAGACGGCGCCCGCGCTCGACCTGTACGACACGCCGAAGCACCCGTACACGGCGGGGCTGCTGAACGCGATGCCCCAGCTCGGGGTGCGCGGGAAGGAGCTGCCGACGATCCCGGGCCGTCCGCCCGAGCCGTGGCGCATGCCGGAGGGGTGCAGGTTCGGCCCCCGGTGCGGGCACGCGGGCGAGGAGTGCGCCGCCGCGCCGGCGCTCCGGACCGTCGAACCGGGCCGCAGCAGCCGCTGCTGCCGAATCGAGCAGTTGCACCTGGCGGGTTCCCCATGACCTTCACGAAATCCACCGGGGCCGCGCGGCCCGCGGCCGAGGACGGGCCGCTCGTCGACGCCCGCGGCGTCAGCGTCGTGTTCCGTAAGCGGCGGACGCTCGCCCCCGCGCGGCAGGTGCGCGCGGTCAACGACGTCACCTTCCAGATCGCCGAGGGCGAGACGTTCGGGCTGGTCGGCGAGTCGGGGTCGGGCAAGTCGACGACCGGGCGGGCGCTGCTCAGGCTCGTCCCGACGGCGGGCGGGACGATCACCGTCGCCGGGCAGGACGTCACGGCGCTGCGCGGCGGGAGCCTGCGGCGGGCGCGGCGGAGCATGCAGATGGTGTTCCAGGACCCGTACTCGTCGCTGGACCCGTCGGCGACGGTGGCGGCGAGCATCGCGGAGCCGCTGCTCGTCCACGAGAAGATGTCGGCGAAGGCGGCGCGCGCCCGGGTGGACGAGCTGATCGAGATGGTCGGGCTCCGGGCGAGCTACGCCGACCGGTATCCGCACGAGTTCTCCGGCGGGCAGCGGCAGCGCCTCGCCATCGCGCGGGCGATCGCGCTGAACCCGCGCTTCATCGTGTGCGACGAGGCCGTTTCCGCGCTGGACGTCTCCACCCAGAACCAGGTCATCAATCTGCTGGAGCGGCTCCGCGCGGAGTTCCGGCTGACCTATCTGTTCATCGCGCACGACCTCGCCGTCGTCCGGCACATCTCGCACCGGGTCGGGGTGATGTATCTCGGCCGGATCGTCGAGACCGGTCCGGCGGAACGGGTCTACTCCGCGCCCGCGCATCCGTACACCCGGGCATTGCTGTCGGCGATCCCCGATCCGCGCCGGAAAACGGAGCGGATCGTCCTTGAAGGCGATCTACCGGATCCGGCCAATCCGCCGGTCGGGTGCCCGTTCCAAACCCGCTGCCGGTTCGTCATGGAAGTCTGCAGGCAGCGAATGCCGGAGCACACCGCGGTGGACGGCGGCGGGGAGGTGGCGTGCCATTTGCAAACGAGCGGACCGGCGCTGTCGGGCGCCTCGCTGAACGAACTCGACGTCAATTCGCGGCCGTGACTCGCCCCACATTGACCGACATATACTGGCGCACGTAGTCTGTAGTACGTCAGACAAAGTAGTAAGGACTGCCGTGACCGATCCGAAGCTCGACCTGCTGATCGACCGCCCGACCGAGTCCGTCCCGGAGATGGTCGTCCGGCGCATCCGCCAGGCGATCGCCGCGGGCCTGCTCCCTCCGGGCCGCCAGCTCACCGAGCGCGAGCTCGTCGAACTGACCGGCGTGAGCCGGACGTCCGTGCGCGAGGCGATGCGGCACCTGCAGACGCTCGGCCTGGTGGAGCCGTCGCCGAGCCGCGGCGTCCGCGTCGCCCGGCTGGGCAGCGCCGAGGTCCGCGAGATCTACGAGGTGCGGGACGCGCTGGAGCCGGCCGCGGCCGAGCTGTTCGTGCTGCGCGCCACCGACGAGGAGGTCGCCGAGCTCGTGGAGAAGGTGCAGCCGCGCCCCTCCGGCGAAGAGCGCCTCCAGGCGATATACGAATTCGACGAGCTGCTCCTCGCGGGCGCCCGCAATTCGCTGCTGAAGTCGATGCTGGAGCCGCTGCACACCCGGATCCACGCGCTGCGCAGTCTTTCGGTGACCATTCCGGGACGGCACGAGGCGTCCCGGCAGGAATACCTCGACCTCGCCGAGGCGATCGCGTCGAGGTCGCCGGAGCGGGCGGCGGAGGCGGCGCACCGCCACGTCCGCGCCGCCGCCAAGGCCGCGCTGGAGGCCGTCGAGATCCTCGAAAAGCAGCAGCCCTCCAAGTAGGGGCCACGACACACCACGACACCGTGGCGTTGAGCCACACCGGTACGAGTACGAGGGTGGGTTCGTCATGCCTGAAAAGGACGTGGCCATAGTCGGCGTCGGGTCGTCGGACTTCCGGCGGCTCTACGCGGACAAGGGCCGTCCGAACGACGTTTATCAGCTCGCCGCGGAGGCGTTCCGGGACGCCCTGGACGACTGCGGCGCCGACAAGCGCGACATCGACGGGCTCCTCTGCATCAACATCGGATACGGCAGGTTCGGGGAGATGACGGGCCTCACCGGCCCGGCGTTCGTCCACGACCTGGAAGGCACCGGCCGGATGAGCGGCGTCGCCCTTCAGGAGGCGTACGCGCTCGTCCAGTCGGGCACGGCGGAAATGGTCGCGTGCGTCTACGCGACGAACGGCAGGACGGCCGGGCTGAAATACGGCGGCGGGGACGCCGACCCCGCCGGGGCCTACGACGCCATGTACGGGATGACGTCCACCGGGGCCTACGTGTCGATGATGTACCAGCGGTACAGCACCCTTTACGGCGCCCCCGAGGACGCGCTCGCTCCGCTCGCCGTCAACAACCGAGCGAACGGCGCCCGCAATCCCATCGCGGTCTTCCAGAAGGAGATCAGCCGCGACGAGTACATGGATTCCCGGTTCATCGCCGAGCCGCTCCGCAAACTGGACTACTGCATCATCAACGACGGCGCGGTCGCGTTCATCGTGACGACCGCCGACCGCGCCCGGGGGCTCCGCAAGAAGCCCGTGCGGGTCGCGGCGACGGCGGGCCGCGCCGAACTGAGCCGCAGTTACATCAGCCCCGACTTCTACTACTCGACGAGTGCCGCCGTCGCCGAGGAACTGTACAAGAAGGCCGGGATGGGCCCGGACGACATCGACTGCATGCAGGTTTACGACAATTTTCTGCCCACGATCCTTTTCACCCTGGAGGGCTTCGGTCACGCGCCGCGCGGCGGCGCCTGGGAATGGGTCCGGGACGGCCGTATCGAACTCGGCGGCGAGCGCCCGCTCAACACGTCCGGCGGGCACACGAGCGAAAGCTACATGCAGGGTTTCGCGCTCCATGTGGAGGCGGTCCGGCAACTGCGCGGCGAGGCCGGTGAACGGCAGGTCGAGAACTGTAGAACCGCGCAGTACATGTGCGTCTCGCCCATCGTGACAGCGCACGTTCTCGTTGCCGACTGAGCCGACCAGAGCCGATTGGAAAGGGCGAGCCGATGGACGTCGCGGCCTACGCGAAACTCCTCCCCGAGATAACCCCGAGCAACCAGTCGTTCTGGGACGGCTGCGCCGCCGGAGAGCTCCGGCTGCAGAAGTGCGCCGACTGCGGGCGGCACCGCTTCCCCGACTCGCCCGTGTGCCCCGAGTGCCTTTCCGGCTCGGCGTCCTGGGAGGCAGTGAGCGGCACCGGGACCATCTGGTCGTGGTGCACGATGCACCAGAAGTATTTCGCCGCGTTCGCCGACGAGGTCCCCTACCGGCTCGTCTACGTACGGCTCGCCGAAGGTCCGCTCGTGATCAGCACGCTCACGGACGGGTCGCCGGAACCGCGCCTCGACCAGCCCGTCCGCGCGGTCTTCCGGCCGGACGCCGCCGGTCGCGCCGTCCTGCGGTTCAGTGCCGAGGCGGACCCGCGATGACCGCGCCGCCGGCCCGGCCCCCCGCCGCGTCCGCTCCGAATAGGTGAGGTTGTATTTCCCATGGATTCGATCGCTGACCCTGAACTCGTCCGGTACGAGGAATTGTCGGACGGCGTCGCGCGCATCACGCTGAACCGCCCCGAGAAGCGGAACGCGATGAGCCGCGCCGCGCGGGCCGCGCTGCTCGACGTCCTCGACCGCTGCGACGGCCGCGTCCGGGTGATCGTGCTGACCGGCGCCGGTCCGGCGTTCTGCGCGGGCGTCGACCTGAAGGAGTCGGCGGAGGAGGAGATGGACGCCGACCGCCGCGGCGCGGGACGGCGCACGAGCTGGCTCGCCGTCCAGGAGCGGATCCGGCAGCATTCCGCGATCGTCATCGCGGCGGTCAACGGGTTCGCGCTCGGCGGCGGGTTGACGCTCATCAATTCGAGCGACCTCGCCATCGCCGCCGACGACGCTCCGATCGGAATGCCCGAGGTCGGTTTCGGTCTTTATCCCGGACTCGCCGGACCGTCGACGCAATTGCGGCTCGGAGCGAAGCGCGCCGCGTGGATGGTGCTGACCGCCGACCGCATCACCGGCGCGACGGCCGCCGAATGGGGCCTGGTAAACCAGGCCGTCCCGGCCGCCGAACTGCCCGCCGCCGCGCTGGCGCTCGCGGAGCGGATAGCGCGCCACAACGGCGTCACGCTGACCTGGGCGAAACGCGCCCTCCACCAGATTCCCATGTACATCTCGGATTGGACGCGGGCCCTCGAATACGGCGAGGATGTCCGGTCGCAGATCACGGCGCGCACGGACGTCCTCGACGACCCGCACGCGACGCACCGCATGGCGGTCGGCCGCGCCGGCGAAGGCGCCCGATGAGCCGTCCAGCCGAGGGCGGCGCGTCCGAGAACGGGGCCCTCCGAGGGCGGGGGCGGCTCCTGCGCGTCGTCGAGCTCGCCGAGGGCGCGGCCGGGCAGATCTGCGGCAGGCTGTTCGCCGGGCTCGGCCATTCGGTGACGAAATGCGAACCGCCCGGTGGCGACCCGATGCGCACGCGGGAACCGGTCGACTCCGAGGGCATGAGCTACGCGTTCGCCGCGTACAACGCCGACAAGAAGAGCGTCATCCTCGACCTCGAAAAGGACCGGGACCGGCTTGACAGGCTGCTCGCCGCCGCCGACATCCTCATCACCGACCTCGGCCCCACCAGGGCGGCGGAGACCGGCCTCGCGCCGGACCGCCTCCGCGCCGCGCACCCGCGGCTGACCGTCGTGTCGATCACGCTCTACGGCGCGTCCGACCCGCGCTCCGACGTCCACGGCGACAGCCTGCTCGCCGAGAGCTACGGCGGCCTCGCCGCGATGGTCGGCGAGCCGGAGCGCCCGCCGCTCAGCCTCGGCGGCGAGCAGGCCGCGCACACCGGCGCGTTCGTCGGCTTCTACGGGGCGATGCTCGCGCTCCGGCGGCCCGGCGGCGACGCCGTGGACGTGGCGCTCTGCGACGCGGCGGCCTACATCGACTGGAAGAGTGACGTCGTCCACGCGGAGACCGGCCAGGTCCAGACCCGGTCGGGCACGAACAGCGGGCGCTGGCGCATCGTCCGGGCCGCCGACGGCTGGCTCGGGTTCATCTTCCAGCCGGAGCAGTGGGACGCCGTCGTCGAACTCGTCGGCCACCCGGCGCTGGAGGACCCGCTGCTCAGCACCGACCAGGCGCGCTGGGAGCTGCGGGACGCCTGGTGGGCGGTCGTCGAGCGGTGGGCCGCGAAGCTTCCCAAACGGGAGATGTACGAGCGCGCGCAGCGGCTCGGCCTGCCGTTCGGATACTGCGCGAACCTCGCCGACCTCGCGTCCGACCCGCAGTACCGGGCGCGATCGTTCATCACCGACGCCGAGGGCCGCGTCCGGCTGGCGCCGGTCAAGGGCCTGCCCTGGCGGTTCGGCCCGCCGCCGAGCCTCGAAGCCGAGGCGCTCGTGCCGAGCCCGCGGAACCCCGAACCCGGCTCGGACGGCGCCGACCGGGCGCCGCTCGCGGGCGTCGTCGTCCTCGACCTCGGCACGATCACGGCGGGCGCCGCCACCGGGCGGCTCCTCGCCGACTACGGCGCGACCGTCGTCAAGATCGAGTCGATGGACCGGCCGGACGCGTTCCGCGTGTGGCCGGTGCCCGCCGCCGAGGACGCCGAGGCCATGGAGGAGTCCCCGCTCTTCCAGTCGAACAACGCGGGCAAGCTGGGCATCACGCTCGACCTCAAGTCCGAGGCGGGGCGGGCGGAGATGCGCAGGCTCGTCGCGCGGGCCGACGTCCTGATCGAGAACTTCACGGTCGGCGTGACCGAGCGGCTCGGCATCGACCCGGCGACGCTGCGCAAGGTCAACCCGCGGCTGATCTACCTGTCGCTGTCCAGCCAGGGGCAGTCCGGACCCGAGTCGGGCACCCGCTCTTACGGCTCGACGCTCGACCTGCTCTCCGGGCTGGCGTCCGTCACGGGCTACGGGACGGACGGCCCCATGTGGTCGTCCGCCGACATCAACTATCCTGACCAGCTCGTATCCCTGTTCGGCGCGGGGCTGATCGCCTACTGCGTCGTCCAGGACCTGCGCGGGACGTACCTGGACGTGTCCCAGCGCGAGCTGGTGAGCTGGACGCTCGCCGACCGCGTCATCGAATACCTCGACGCGGGCACCGTCCCCGCGCCGACCGGCAACCGGCGTCCCGGCAGCACGCCGCACGACGTGTACCGCTGCGCCGGAGACGACCAGTGGGTCGCGATCGCCTGCCGCACCGACGCCGAACGGGCCGCCCTGGCGGCGCTGGTCGGCGCCGACCGGCTGGCGAAGAAGCCGTCCCACTGGTGGGCGGACCACCGCGAGAAGGTGGACGCCGCCGTCACCGCCTGGACGCGGCGGCGCTCGAAGGGGGAGTGCGTGACCGAGCTGAACAGGGCCGGGGTACCGTCCGCGCCTGTCCTGTCGGCATTGGAACGTGCCCAGGACCCGCATTTCGCGCGCCGCCGCGTCTTCCTCGACGGGCCGCCCCGGCAGAAGGGGTTCCCGCTGCGGCTGGCCGGCCACGAGCCGCCGCCGCCCGGTCCGGCGCCCCGCCTCGGCCAGCACGACACCGAAGTCCGCGACGGCCGCCTGCCCGGCCACGTCCCCGAGAAGGAGCACACCGAAGTGCCGTCCCAGCGTCCCGGAGGATCGACATGAACGCCAACGACGCCGCCGTCATCATCGGAGCGTACGAGCATCCCGGCCGGGAGCTGCCGGACAAGTCGCTCGCGCAGATCCACGCCGAGGTCGCGCTCGGCGCGGTCGCGGACGCGGGCCTCACGCTCGACGACGTCGACGGCTTCTTCTGCGGGCACGACGCGCCCGGGTACGGCGGCGGCTGGGTCACGATGGCCGAGTACCTCGGCCTCCGGAACCTCACCTACATGGACTCGACCGAGAGCGGCGGCGCCTCGCCGATCTACCACGTGTCGCACGCGGCGGCGGCGATCGCGGCCGGGAAGTGCAGCGTCGCGCTGATCACGCTGGCGGGCAAGCCGCGCACGGGCGTCCAGCCGGGCGGCGGCGGGCCGGCCCGTCCCGAGGACGCCTTCGAGATGGCGATGTACACCGGCGCCGGGCTGGTCAGCACTTACGCGCTGGCGGCGCAGCGGCACATGTACGAGTTCGGGACGACGAGCGAGCAGCTCGCCGAGATCAAGGTCGCGGCGTCGATCCACGCGTCCCACAACCCGAACGCGTTCCTGCAGAAGGTGATGACGGTCGAGGACGTCGTCAACTCCCCGCTCGTCGCGGACCCGCTGCACCGTGCCGACTGCTGCGTGGTGACGGACGGCGGCGGCGCCGTCGTCGTGGTCAGCCGCGAGGTCGCGCGCACCCTGAAGCGGCAACCGGTGCGGATCATGGGCCAGGGCGAGGCCGGGAAGCTGACCAACGGCGGCCGGGTCGACCTCACCTACACGCCCGCCGTCTGGTCGGGTCCCCGGGCGTTCCAGCAGGCGGGGGTGAGCGTCCAGGACGTCGACTACGTGTCCGTCTACGACAGCTTCACCATCACCGTCCTGGAGATCCTGGAAGACCTCGGTTTCTGTGAGAAGGGCCAGGGCGGGCGCTTCGTGATGGACGGCGCGCTCGTCGCCCCCCACGGCCGCCTGCCGTTCAACACCGACGGCGGCGGCCTGGCCAACAACCACCCGGCGCACCGCGGCGGCATCACGAAGATCATCGAGGCGGTGCGGCAGCTCCGCGGCGAGGCGAACCCGGGCGTGCAGGTGCCCGACTGCGAGATCGCCCTCGTCCACGGCAACGGCGGCGACCTCGGCACTCGGATGCGCGCGGCGACGATGATTCTTGGAAGGGAAAGCGCATGAGCGACGCGAACCGGGGGGAGCGGGGGGTCGTCCCCCCGCAGAAGAAGCGCATGAGTGAAGTAAGGCGGAACCCGACCCTTCCCACCGCGAAGCCGCCGGTCACCCCGGACACCGAGGAGTTCTGGAAGGCGGCGGCCGAGGGCACGTTCCTCGGCCAGCGCTGCGGGGCGTGTGGCGAGGCGATCTGGTACCCCCGGCCCATCTGCCCGTTCTGCCACAGCACGGACACGCGGTGGGAGGAGTTCAGCGGACGCGGCGTCGTCTACTCCCACAGCGTCGTCCGGCGGGCGGGGGGCGACTGGAAGGGCGTGACCCCGTACGTCCTCGCGTACGTGGAGCTGGAAGAGGGCCCCCGCCTGATGACGAACATCGTCGACTGCGACGTCGAGCGGGTCGCCATCGGGGACGCGGTCGAGGTGGTCTTCGACGACACCGGGCACGGGAGCGCGCTGCCCCGCTTCCGCCCGGTGAGCACGAGCACAGAGGACTGAGGGTGGCGAGGACCGTGAGCGCAGAGGAAGTCAGGCGATGACCATCAACAAGGTGTACGAGTCCCCGCAGGCCGCGGTCGCGGACGTCCCGGACGGGGCGAGCGTGTCGATCGCCGGGTTCGGGATGACGCACAGTTTCCCGACGAGCCTCACCGTGGCCCTGCGCGAGCAGGGCGCGCGGCGGCTCTGCATCGTGGCGAACTCGCTCGGGACGGGCGACTACCGCTCGAACACGCTGATCGAGAACAACCAGGTCAACCGGTTGATCGTGTCGTTCTCGGCGCGGGCGGGCGAGGCGACGTCGGCGGCCGAGAAGCAGATCGCCGCGGGCGAGATCGAGGTGGAGCTCGTCCCGCAGGGCACGCTCGTCGAGCGGCTGCGCGCGGGCGGCGCCGGGATCGGCGCGTTCTACACCCGCACCGCCGTCGGCACCGCGGTGGCGGACGGCAAGGAGACCCGCGTCATCGACGGCGTCGAGCACGTCCTCGAAATGGGATTGAAGGTCGACTACGCGTTCATCCGCGCCTCGCGCGCGGACCGTTTCGGCAACCTCGAATTCGAGGGCGTGGGCCGCAACTTCATGCCCGCCTTCGCGAAGGGCGCCAAGATCGCCATCGCCGAGGTGGACGAGATCGTCGACGGCGAGCTGGATCCCGAGCGGATCGGCCTGCCCGGCATCTTCGTCAGCCGGGTGGTGCGCAAGACGGTCGACGTCCCGCACGACCACCCCGCCCCGCGCGAGGGGCGCGGCGCCGACAGCGCCCGCACCTACAACGGGAAGAAGGGGCTGACCCGGCTGCAGATGGCGGAGACCGCGGCGGGGCTCGTGCCGAACGGCAGCTACATGAACCTCGGTCTCGGGATTCCGACGCTCATCTCGAACTACATCTCCGGGCGCGACATCGTCCTGCATTCGGAGAACGGCGTGCTCGGGTACGGGACGATCGCGTCCCGCGACGACTACAACCCGGAGATCTACAACGCGGGCGGGCAGTACGTCCACCTGGAGAAGGGCGCGTCGTTCTTCGAGAGCGTGACGTCCTTCGAGATGGTGCGCGGCGGGAAGGTCGACTTCGTCGCGCTCGGCGCGTTCCAGGTCGACGCCGTCGCGAACCTTGCGAACTGGAGCACCCCGAACATGATCGGCGGGGGCATCGGCGGCGCGATGGACCTGGTCGCGGGCGACGTCACGGTCATGGTCCTGACGACGCACCTCGACTCGAAGGGGCGTCCGAAGCTCGTCAAGGAGTGCGAGTACCCGCTGACCGGGCGGAACTGCGTCGACATCGTCGTCACCGACCTGTGCGTGCTGCGCCACACCGGCGACGGGTGGCGGCTCGAGCAGGTCGCGCCGGGGTTCACCGCCGCCGAGGTCGCGGAGCTGACCGAGTTCGAGTTCGACTTCGCGGACTTCGCCCCGGGAGGTGCGCGGGCCGATGGCGGCGCCGCGGGCTGACCGGCGGGACGCCCCGCCGCCCGGACCGCCCGCATCGTCCGAGCTCGCCGGGATGACGGCGGCGGAGCTGGCCCGCGCCTACGAGCGGCGCGAGCTGTCGCCGGTCGAGGCGACCCGCGCCGCGCTGGACGCGATCGAGGCACGCAACCCGGAGCTGAACGCGTTCGTCCTGGTCGGCGAGGACGTCGCGGTCCGCGCGGCGGCCGAGTCGCAGGCCCGCTGGGCGGCCGGGACGCAGCGCGGACCGGCGGACGGCGTGCCCACCACGGTGAAGGACCTCGACCGCACCGCCGGGTGGCCGACGCTGCGCGGCAGCTGGCTGGTGGACGACCCGGGCCCGTGGCGGGAGGACTCGCCGGGCGTGGCGCGGCTGCGCGAGGCGGGCGCGGTCCTGCTCGGGAAGACCACGACGCCGGAGTTCGGGTGGAAGGGCGTCACCGACTCGCCCCGGTTCGGGATCACGCGGAGCCCGTGGGACCCGGCGCTGACCCCCGGCGGGTCCAGCGGCGGGTCCGCCGCCGCGGTCGCGGCCGGGATGGGCACGTGGTCGATCGGCACGGACGGCGGCGGGTCGGTGCGGGTCCCGGCGGCGTTCACCGGGACGGTCGGGTTCAAGCCGACCGGCGACCTCGTCCCGGCGTACCCGCCGGGCGGCAACGGGCCGCTGTCGCACCGCGGCCCGATCACGCTGTCGGTGCTGGACGCGGCGCTGCTGCTGGACGTGATCTCGCGTCCCGACGTCCGCGACTGGGCCGCGCCGCCCCCGCGCGACGGCTCCTTCGCCGCGGGCATCGAGGCGGGAGTGAAGGGCCTGTCGATCGGCTACTCGCCGAACCTCGGCTACGGCCGCAACGACCCGGAGGTCGAGGCGCTCGTGGCGGAGGCGGTGCACGTCCTCGCCGGGATGGGCGCGCGCGTCTCCGAGGTCGGGCCGATCTTCGACGACCCGGTCGAGGCGTTCCAGACGATGTGGTGCGCCGGTCTCGCCCGGACGCTCCGCCCCTACGGCCCGGACGACCTCGCCCGCGTCGACCCCGCGATGCTGGAGTACGCGGAGAAGGGCCGCGGCATCACCGCCGTCGCCTACCTGGACGCGGTCGCGGTGTGCGCCGACCTCGGGCACCGGATGGCGCGGTTCCACGAGACGTACGACGTCCTGGTCATCCCGACCGTCCCGACGGTCGCGTTCGAGGCGGGCGTCGACGGGCCGACCCCGGAGCGCTCGCGCGTCTGGGCCTCGTGGACGCCCTACACCTACCCCTTCAACATGACCAGGCAGCCGGCGCTGAGCGTGCCGTGCGGCCTCACCCGCGCCGGGCTCCCGGCCGGACTCCAGATCGTCGGCCCCCGCCATGCGGACGCCCGCGTCCTGCGGGTCGGACGCGCCTACGAGCGGCACACCGGCTGGTCCCCGGTCGCGGAGGCCGCCCGGACACGGGCGGCGCGCACGCGCCGGACGCCGAAGACGAGGAAAGGACAGCCGACATGACCGGGCTACCCACGGTCGCGAACCTGATCAACGGCGAGTGGCTGCGCAGCGACCACGAGCGGACGGTGCACCACAAGTTCACCGGCGAGCCGATCGCGCTGGCCTACGACGCGACGCCGGAGATGGTCGCGGACGCCGTGACCGTCGCGCGGGAGGCGAGCCGCACCCCGCTCGACCCCCCGGCGCGCTACGAGGTCCTCCGCGCGGTGGCCGACGCGATCGCGAAGGACCGCGAGCGGCTCGCGCTGGACGTGGCGCGCGAGTCGGGGTTCAGCGTGAAGGACTGCCTCGGCGACACCGACCGCGCGGTGCAGACGATGCTGACGTCGGCGGAGGAGGCGAAGCGGATCGACGGCGCGGTCGTCCCGATCCAGGCGGCACCGGGGTTCGAGCACCGGCTGGCGTTCACGATCCGGCAGCCGGTCGGCGTGGTCGGCGCGATCACGCCGTTCAACTCGCCGCTGAACACCGTCGCGCACAAGGTCGGGCCCGCGCTCGCGGCGGGGAACGCGGCGGTGGTCAAACCGTCGCCGTTCACGCCGATCGCGGCGGCGGCGCTGTGCCGGATGCTGCTGGAGGCGGGCCTGCCCGCCGGGCTCATCGGGCTGGTGCTCGGCCCCGGCGACCCGGTCGGCCGGGCGCTCGTGGACGACGAGCGCGTCGACTTCGTGACGTTCACCGGCAGCACCGCCGCCGGGAAGGCGATCTCCGCGCGGCTCGGCATGCGGCGGGCGACGATGGAGTGCGGCAACGTGTCCGCGACGATCGTGTGCCGGGACGCCGACATCGCGTCGGCCGCGCAGCAGTGCAGCCGGGGCGCGTTCCGGAAGTCGGGCCAGGTGTGCACGTCGGTGCAGCGCCTCTACGTGCACGCCGACGTCGTGGACGAGTTCCTCGACCAGCTCTCCGCCGCCGCGTCGAAGCTCGTCCTCGGCGACCCGGAGGACCCGGCGACCGACATCGGCCCGATGATCAGCGAGGCCGCCGCGAAGCGGGCCGAGGAGTGGGTGAACGCCGCCGTCGACCAGGGCGCGCGCGTCGTCGCCGGTGGGAAGCGGTCGGGCCCGATGATGCCGCCGACCATCCTCGTCGACGTCGCGCCGGAGGCGCGCCTGCTCTGCGAGGAGGTGTTCGCGCCGGTCGTGTCGGTCGTCCCGTTCGACGACGTGGACGCCGTGATCGAGGCGGTGAACGACACCCCGTACGGGCTCCAGGCGGGCATCTTCACCCGCGACCTCGACACCGCGCTGGTCGCGGCGCGCCGCCTCCGGATGGGCGGCGTCGTGATCAACTCGACGTCCAGCACGCGCGCGGACCTGATGCCGTACGGCGGCGTGAAGGACAGCGGCTACGGGACGGAGGGCCCCCGCTACGCCGTCCGCGACATGACGGAGGAGCGGCTGATCCTGATCGAGCCCGCGGGCGGGCGGAAGTGAGCACGGCCGTCCAGGTCTCCGCCGACGAGCTGCGGGACGCCGCCACCCGGATCTTCTCCGCGTGCGGCGTCCCGCCGGACGACGCCTGGCTCGTCGCGGACAGCCTCGTCCAGGCCGACCTGTGGGGCCACCAGTCGCACGGCGTGCTGCGCGTCGGCTGGTACGTCGACCGCCTCCGCGCGGGCGTGATGAACGCCGAGACCAAATGCGAGATCGTCGCCGGGACCGGCGCCGTCGCGACCCTGGACGGGCACGACGGCATCGGCCAGGTGATCGCCGCGCACGCGGCGGAGGAGGCGATCGGACGGGCGAAGCGGCACGGCGTCGGCGTCGTCGCGGTGCGGAACTCGAACCATTTCGGCACCGCGGCGTACTTCACGAGAATGGCGCCGCCGCGCGGCTGCGTCGGCGTCCTGACGACGAATTCGAGCCCGGCGATGGCGCCGTGGGGCGGGCGCGGGAAGCTCGTCGGCAGCAACCCGTGGTCGATCGCCGCGCCGGTGGACGCCGACCGCCAGATGGTCCTCGACATCGCCAACACCGGGGTCGCGCGAGGGAAGATCTACCTCGCGCGGAACCACGGAACCGAGATCCCGGACGGGTGGGCCGTCAACGCCGAGGGCCTGCCGACGCGGAATCCGGACGAGGCGCTGCTCGGCACGGTCCTGCCGATGGCCGGGCACAAGGGCTACGGCATCTCGGTGATGATGGACGTCCTTTCGGGAGTTCTGAGCGGGAGCGGTTTCGGCTCGTCCGTGCACGGGCCTTATCAGGCCGAGCATCCGGGGCGGTCGGGGCATTTGTATCTGGCTCTGGACATCGCGGCGTTCAGTCCCGTCCAGGAGTTCGGCGAACGGATGACGGCGCTGGTGGCCGAGCTCAAGTCGGGGTCGCGGGAAGGGGCGGAGGAAGTGCGCTATCCCGGCGAGATCGAGGACCTGGCCGAGGCGCGGAACGCCCGCGACGGGCTGCTGCTGCCCGAACGCACCCTTGCCGACCTGCGGAAGGTCGCCGACGGCCTGGGAGTCGACGCGCTGGGGGAGCGATGAGCGTGAAAGTGACCGCGCTGCGCGTCGGACGGTCGAAGAACGTCCCGCTGCCCGCCGCGGTCTACGGCTCGGCGAGCGACGAGACGATCGACATCATCATGTTCATGTTCGTCATCGAGGCCGCGGGAACGCGGATCGTCGTGGACACCGGAACGCTCGCGCCCGAATACGTCCGGCAGCACCACGCCTACGAATTCGTGCGCGACTCGGACGAGACGCCCGCCGGAGTCCTCCGCGAGTACGGGATCGACCCGGACGACGTCGACTACGTGGTCAACACCCATCTGCATTGGGACCACTGCTCGAACAACGCCCTGTTCCGCAACGCCCGGATCCTGGTCAACCGGCGGGAACTCGAATACGCCATCAGCCCGCTTCCGGTGCACGAGCGCGCCTACGAGAAACTGCCCGGACTCCAGGCCCCGTGGATGTCGGCATGGGACCGCACGGAGGCGATAACCGGGGAGCAGAAGATCTGCCCGGGCGTGACCGTCGTCCCGATGCCGGGGCACACGCCCGGCTCGCAGGGCGTCCTGGTCGAGACCGACAGCGGGCGCTATCTCCTCGCGGGCGACGCCATCGGCGTCTACGAGAACTGGGACCCGAGCGATTGGCGGAAGGGCATCGCGCCCACCATTCACACCAATCTGTTCGAGTGCTACGAGACCTTCGAGTACGTCGCCGGGCTGGACTGCGAGGTCGTCCCGAGCCACGACGGCCGAATCGCCGAAAGCCGCCTGTTCCAGACCTGACGGCCGCCCGAGCAGACGAAAGTGGGGACGGGCCCGGCCCGTCCCCACATTCGCGAATGGCGGCTATTTGCGGCGGGCCACGTCGTAGGCGGCGCAGCCGATCAGTTCGAGCGACACCTGCAACCGCTCGAGGCTGAGGTTCTGGACGATCCTGTCCTCGGGCGTGTGGTAGACCGGCTCGAGCTGGCTCGGCGCCTCGCCGCCGCGCCAACTGAAGTTGCCGGCCGGGATGCCGCGCTCGTGGAACGCCTCGTGGTCGCTGGAGCCGCGCGCGGTCGGGCCCTTGGTCTGGTCGACGTAGCCGAGCCGGACGGCGGCGGCGTTGACGGCGGCGGTGGTGGTGTTGTTCGCGCCGTCCACCGACAGGAGCCAGTACGTGCCCGCGGGCGGGCTGCTGGTGGCGACCATGTCGTTCTGGAAGCAACCGGTGATCCGCTTGACGCCCGCCTCGTCGAGCTGCTTGACGTAGTGCCGGGCGCCGATCAGGCCGTACTCCTCCGCGCCCCACAGGCAGATGCGGACCGCCTGCTGCGTCGGGAGCCTGCGCAGGACGCGCGCCAGTTCCAGGCACAGGACCGTCCCGCTGCCGTCGTCGTTGGCGCCCGGGGACCCGGGCACCGTGTCGTAGTGCGCGCTGACGATGACGGCCTTGCCCTCGGGGTTCGGCAGCGTCGCCTTCCGCTCGGCCAGCACGTTGTGGGACGTCAGCCCGGTGTAGGCGGTGACCTCGAAGGACAGCCGCCGCGCGCCCGCCCGGATCCGCTCGCCGTGGTACTCGGCGAGGCCCAGCACGGGGATCGCGACCGGCTCCGTCAGGACGGGCACGAACGAGGTGGCCTTGCGCTCCGGGTACGTGGTCGAGCGGACGTTGACGATGAGCGCGGCGGCGGCGCCCGCGCCCGCGGCGGCCTTCGCCTGGTCGGTCTCCTTCCCGGTCACGCGGTCGAACAGCACCAGCCGCCCGCGCACGTCGCCGGTGACCTCGGTGACCGGGCCGAGGTCGACGACCCTGCCGTCCACCGAGCCGACGGCGCCCTGCGGGGACGCGCTGCTCTGCCACGGCCGCTCGCCGCGCGCGTCGATCTCCGCGAGGTACTTGTCCGCGACGGGGAACGGCTGCAGTTCGACCTCGTACCCGAGGTCGCGCAGTTCTTCGGCGATGTAGCGGGCGGCGCGGTGCTCGCCCCGGGTCCCGGCGACGCGCCAGCCGATCTCGTCGCTCAGGACCTTCAGATGCCGCAGCGCACGGCGGGCGTCGACGCGGGCGACGACGGCCTTGTCGCCGACGCCGAGGGAGGGCGGGCGGAGGGCGCCGGGGCGCTGCCGGGTCGCGGCGGCGGCGGTGCCGGGGAGCAGGCCGACGGTCGCGAATCCGGCGAAGGCGGCCGCTCCGGCCAGCAGGTCGCGGCGGTTGACCTCGGACATGGCGTCACCTCATGGGAGATAGGGGCCGCGCCCGCCGACCGGGCCCGGTCCCCGGGCCGCGCGCGAACGGACGGCGGCGCCGCGAGAGAACAGGACCCCCGTTTCGGGAGAATCTACGTAATCGGCCCAATATCAACAAGAATGGTGCACGTCTCCGCAACTAAACCGTGATCAAGACAGTGGCCCTCAAATCGGCGCGTCCGCTCCTTAGTGGAACTGGCCAGAAGGTCATTACCGGACAACCGAATTCGCGCTGAGGAAGCCCGCGCCCGGGTCTTTCAGTCGACGCTGAGGGCTATGTCGGTTTCGGTGGCGACGGAGGTCGCGGGGCCCAGGGCGACCTCGGTTCCGTAGCGTTCTTCCAGGCAGACGCGGAGCAGGGTCAGGAGTTCGGCCGCGTCGCCGTCGTAGCGGCCGGAGGCGAGAAGGGCGTCCGCGCGGTCCAGGTCGCCGGGGACGAGGTCGGCCAGCGGACGGTCGAGCAGCCGTGCCGCCGCGTCCCGGTACGGGCCGTGCACGTCGAGGCCGTCGAGCCCCGCGACCGCGAAGTGCCGGCCGGACGGCGTGGCCCAGACGGACAGCCGGTCCGGACGCGATCCGTCCGGCGGGCCGCTCTCGCGGAGGGTGTCCGCGTCGACGTAGACGTCCCCCGACCTGGCCCAGATCCGGCCGTGCGCGGGGAGCGAGGTCAGGTCCGGGCCGCCGCTGCCGTAGGTGCGGGACGCCTCGGGGCGCAGGGCGCCGTCCGCGAGCCGCCAGCGGATCAGGTCGCCGGACATGCCCGTCGTCACCAGCCGGTCAGGCCCGGTGAAGACCACCCCTTCGGTCCTGTTTCGGTCGCCGTCCCCGCGCGCGACGAGCGCCTCGGCGCGCGCGTCCAGCACGGCGGGCGCCGGGCCGCCCACCGCGATCAGCCCGGTCCGGGGCTCCACGGCCAGCGCGAAGCCCCACACCTCCGCCAGCCCGAGGTCGGCGAACCGGACGGTGCGCCGCGTCCCGTCGTAGGGCGGCGCGAAGAGGTGCAGGTCGCGGAGGCTCGCGGCGGCGAGGGTCCCGCCGGGCGCGAGGACGGCGGCGCAGATGTCGTCGCGGACGTGCCCGGGGATGTGCGGTGGGTCGATCAGGCAGTGGCGCTCGCCGTCCCGGTACCGGACGAGCCGCCCGGCCGGGTGCCCCACGATCGCGATCACCTCCTCGCCGGTGTGGACCAGGCTCCGCCACTGCTCGGTGCGGCCCTCACTGCTGTAGGACGCGACGACCGTCCCTCCGGGCAGGGCGTAGTCGATGAGGACTTGCGCGCCCGTGGTCCGGCTCCGGCCGGTGACGGCGAGGCGCGTCCCGTCCGGGGAGAGGGCGCACCGTTCCACGACCGTGATGTCGTGCACGGGACGCAGCGGTCCGCGCAGGTCGAACGCCGACAGCGCGGCCCGGACGCGGTCGGACGGCATGGCGCGCAACCGGTCGAACGCGTCGCGCGGCATGCCGGGCGGGCACCACCCGCGGACCGGCCGGACGGCCTCGATCACCTCGGCGAGGGGGAGGTCGCGGGCGAGCCGCCACAGGTCGGGCCACGCCTCCTCGGCGGCCAGCCGCCCGGCGAGGAAGCCGCGCTCGCGGACGCTCATCGTGCGCGGCGGCGCGGTGGCGGCGAGGACCCGCACCAGGTCGAGGTCGCCCGCGACGGCGGACCGCATCCGGGCGCGCAGCCCGGCCGAGCCGCCCGCGTAGGCGACCGCCAGCAGGCCGCCGTCCGGATCTGCCGCCCGGTACTCCGACCTCCGGCCGCTGAGCAGCAGGAACGCGGCGCGCTCCAGCTCCTCGTCCGGGACGAGCCCGCGCTCGGCGCAGGTCCGCGCGACGAGCCGCCGGACGTGCTCGGGCGTGCGGTCGGCGAGGACGGCACGGCACAGCTCGTCCGGCGCGGCCGTGCCGAGGGCCAGCGCGCTGAGCCGCCGGACCTCGTCATCGCCGGGCGCCTCCCGGCCGGTCTCGCGGAGGCGGGCCCACAGCTCCGGCGTCGGCCCGTCGATCCAGCACCGCCAGGCGTGCGCGAGCGTCGCGCCGGCGAGCGGACGGGGATTGCGCGGCAAGGCGTCGAGCAGGGCCCGGCGGTCGTCGCCGGACGCCTCGGCGGCGGCCCGCCACAGCGCGCCGAGCACCGGCTCGCTTGCCGCGCCGCAGGCGTGCCGCGCGCCCTCCCGCACGTCGGGATCGGGGTCGGTGAGCAGCGCGGGGACCGCCCGTTCGGCGCCGTCGTCCCAGTGTTCGAGCAGCCGGCCGTGCAGGGCCGCGACCGTGCGGCGCGCGGGGCCGCCGTCCGGCAGGAGTCCGTGCCTGCGGACGACGGCGCGCAGCCTCGGATCGCGCCGCCGCGCCCAGGCGCGCGGGATCAGGTCCCGCGCCCAGGCGCGCAGCGGGTGCGCACGATGCTCATCGCGGACCGCGACCGCGACGAGCAGGGCCAGTTCCGGTCCGCCCGCGGCGGCGCGCCGCGCCAGAGCGTCCAGCCGCGCCGTGCCGCCCTGCTCCGCGGCCAGCCTGACCAGCCGCTCGGCACGCCAACGTCCGATCCCCATGGGGCGCCTCCACCGGGACAGTATGCCGAATCCGGCCACACCCGGATCTCCCTGACAATGCTTGTTGATCGCTCGTTTGTATCCATTTATGCTTGCAAATTGTCTAAAGCACACACAAATGAGCAGGTCAGTCTCGGGGGAGGCCGGCTCCGTCACCTGCGAGGTGTCCGTGTCGCGGAAGCGTCTCTTACGTGCTCTTGCCTGTCTGACCCTGGTCCCGCCGCTGTTCGCCGTCGTCCCCGCCGCCGCGGCCGGGCCCGAGCTCCGGCGGAGCGGCGACGACCTCACCCTCACGAACGGCGACTACTCGGTCGTGATCGGCGTGTCGCCGTTCTCCATCACGACGAAGCGCGCGGGGCGGACCGTCCTCGCCACCGCGAGCGCTGGAGCGTTCGACTTCACCGGGCCGAAGGGCAGCCGGACGAGCCCGACGTCCGTCCGCAGGTTCGGCCTGGCGAACGGCGTCCTCGACCTCACCGTGGCGACGACCGACCGGCGCGCCACCCTCCGCGTGAAGATCAAGCCGGAGGCCGACCGGTACGGGCTGGAGACCGCCGTCCAGGGGGTGAAGGCGACCCGCGTCGGCGTGCACTTCGACCTCGCGTCCGCCGGGCACTGGTACGGCCAGGGCGAGGCCAGGTCCGACGCCGAGGGCGACCCGCACCTCCTCCAGCCGTGGCCGCTGGACGCCGCCCGCGGCAAGGAGCAGGTGAACGACCCCGCGTTCGGCCCGGCGTCCTACCTGATGGTCGAGCCGTTCTGGTTCACGCAGTCGGCGGCCGGGATCTACGTCGACACCGGCAACCTGATGCACGTCTCCCTCGGACGCGAGCGGAAGGGCGTCGCCGACCTCAGCGTCGCCGACACGTCCTCGCTCAAGACGACCGTCTTCGTCGAGCCGACGCCCCGCGCCGTCTACCAGGACTACATCGGCATAGCGGGCAAGCCCGAGAAGAGCGACGCGCCTCCCGACCAGTTCGAGAGCCCGCTCTGGAACTCATGGGCGCAGTTCTACAACGACGTCGACCAGAAGAGCTTCCTGGAATACGCCCGCGCCCTCCACGCCAAGGGCCTGCCCGGCCACACGATGTCGCTGGACTCCGGCTGGATGAAGCACTACGGCGACTTCGTCTTCAACGACAAGTTCCCCAATCCGAAGGCGATGTCGGACGAGATCCACGCGATGAACTACCGCTTCGGCGTGTGGGTCACGCAATGGATCAACATGGACGCCGACAACTACGCCATCGCCAAGCAGAAGGGCTACCTCCTCAAGTCGAAGGGGGACCCGTCGAAACCGTGCGTCGTCACCTGGTGGAACGGCGAGGCCGGTCTCGTCGACCTCGGGAACGCGGCGGCCTACCGCTGGTACGAGAACAATCTCCGCGACCTGCAGCGCAGATACGGCATCGACGGCTTCAAATTCGACACCCGGTTCTTCGACGAGGGCTGCGCCCCGGCGAAGGGCCTGACCGCCGCCGACTACCGCCGCCTCGGCGCGGAACTCGCCGACGGGTTCGACCAGCAGAGCGTCGGCGTCCGCGTGCACTGGACCGGCGCGCAGAAATACGGCTTCGTCACCCGCATGCTCGACAAGGGCACCGACTTCCCCTCGCTGCAGGCGGCCGTCAAGCAGAACCTCGCCGTCTCGACCGTCGGATACCCGTTCGTCGAGACCGACATGATCGGCGGTTCGATGGGGCAGGCGCCGCCGTCGAAGGACGTCCTCGTCCGCTGGGCGCAGGCCGCCGCCGCCATGCCGCTGGTCTATTCGTCGACCTCGCCCATCCGGGTCTACGACCAGGTCCACAAGAAGTGGGTCACCTATCCGCCGGAGGTCGCGCGGTACTACACGGCGGCGATGCGCCTGCACAAGGCGCTCAACCCGTACATCCAGGACCAGGTGAAACGGGCGGTGGCGTCCGGCGAGCCCATCATGAAGCCGCTGTTCTTCACCTTCCCGGACGACCGCGCCACCTATTCGATCCCCGACGAATGGCTGCTCGGCGATTCGCTGCTGGCCGCCCCGGTGCTGTCCAAGGGGACGTCGCGCAGCGTCCACCTGCCGCCCGGACGCTGGTACGACGTGGCACGCCGCAAGGAGGTCGGCGGCGGCGACCTCAAGGCGTACAAGGCCGACCTGGGCACGCTTCCCCTGTTCGTGCGAATGGGAACGGAGGACACGTCCCGGCTCATCTCCGTACTCGGCAGCCGGTAGCCCGCAGCCTGCAGTGAACCCGGAAATGCGCTACGCCAATTCCTTCCGGTAGGGGCGGAAGAATTCGCGGAGTTCCGCGGCGTAGAGCTCGGGTTCCTCGAACGGCGCGAAATGCCCGCCGTGGGCCGGTTCGGTGACGCGCACCAGATTGGTCGTGCGTGCCAGCCAGGCCCGCGGCGGGCGCAGGACGTCGCCCGCGAACAGCGAGAAGCCGGACGGGACCTCGACCCGCCGGGCGTGCTGCTCCACCGGGATCGCGGCGTTGGCCTGGTACATGCGCATGGACGAGCCGATCGTCCCGGTGAGCCAGTAGATCATGACGTTCGTCAGGATCTCGTCCTTGGTGAAGCTGTTCTCGACGTCCCCGTCGCAGTCGCTCCACGACCGGAGCTTCTCCAGGATCCACGCGGCCAGCCCGGCGGGCGAGTCGGTGAGCCCGAACGCGGCTGTCTGCGGCTTGGTGCGGTGGACGGCGGCGTACGCGCCCTCCGCCGCGCCCCAGGCCGCCACGTCCGCGAACCAGTCGCGCTCCTCGGGCGTGAGCTCCGCCGGGTCGCCGCCGAAGACGGGCAGCCCGCCGTCCGTGCGGTGGACGGCCACCACCCGGTCGGGGTGGTCGAGCGCGAGGTAGCGGCTCACGTGGCTGCCGACGTCCCCGCCCGAGGCGCCGAACCGGCGGTACCCGAGGACGTCCATCAGCTCCGCCCACAGCCCGGCCACCGCGACGGAGTCGAGCGGCGGCCCGGCCGGGCGGTCGGAGTACCCGAACCCGGGCATGTCGGGGACGACCACGTCGAACGCGTCGGCGGGGTCGGCGCCGTGCGCGCCGGGATCGGTGAGCAGCGGGACGACCTTCGTGTACCGCCAGAACGAGTCCGGCCAGCCGTGCCCGAGGACCAGCGGGAGCACGGGCCCGGACGGCGCGGCCGCCCGGGCGTGCACGAAGTGGATCCCGAGCCCGCCGACTCGGACGCGGTACCGGGGGAGCCGGGCGAGCGCCTCCTCCTGAGCCGCCCAGTCGAAGCCGTCCGCCCAGTAGGCGACGAGTTCGCGGAGGTAGCCGGCGTCGGTGCCGAGCGACCACCCGGCGTTCTCGGGCGCGTCCGGCCAGCGCGTCGCGCGCAGGCGGGCGCGCAGGTCGTCGAGCGCCGCGGGGTCGGTCCGCTGGACGAAGGGCTCGGGTCGCGAGGGCGTCTCCGGCATGGCACCCACCCTACGCGGGCGGGCTCCCGGTGATCACCGGACGGTCGAGGCGACGGCCACCAGGACGTGCTGGCCGCGCGCCACGGGCACGACCGAGGCGGCGAGCCAGCCGGGGACGGCGACGTGCGCGCCGGGCACCGGCCGGACCAGCAGGCGGCGGCCCCACGGGCGTCCCGGCAGCGCGGGCGCCTCCGCGCCGTGCCGGGGATCGGCGAAGGCGAGCGCGCCGGACTCGGCGTGCGCGGACTCGGCGGGCGCGGGGGCGGGGCTCGCGTCCAGCACCCACCAGCCGACCAGGTCGGCGGGATGCGCGGCGGCGGGCGCGGCGTGCCCGTGCCGCCAGATCCGCACGGCGACGTCGATGCGGCCGACCGGGGGCGTGAGACCGGGCCCGTGGGCGGCGGCGAGCGCGTCGAACGATGCGTGGAACTGCGCGGCCAGCGCATCCGGGTCGGTGACGAACTCGTCCGGCGGGACGGACTCGACCGGTGGCCCCTCGGCTTCGATGGCGGACGCGGACGGCGACAGGAGCCCGGCGGGGTCGAGCGTGGCGAACGCGATGGGCGTCCCCCAGTGCTGCCGGACGGCGGCCCCGGCGTCGCCGCAGCTGCGCCGGTCGCGGCCGGAGGACGGGACGGGCGCGGGAATGGTGAGGGTCATGACGCACGGTCCCGGACGTAGGAGATGTTCCAGGCTACGGCGATCCGCGTCCGCGAACCGGTGGCCGCCGCCTCCATCCGGGGCGCCTGCCAGCTCGGGAAGGCGATCATCCGGCCGGGGACGGGGGAGTGGCGGACGACGCCCGGCGAGGCGGGCCGGTCCGCGGCGGCGGGACGCGGGTCGAGCAGCCGCAGGTGCGCGGCGTCGCCGTCGCCGCCGTCCAGGGACAGCACGCCCGACCAGGCCGAGTCGCGGCGCGCGTGCGGGCGCGGCGCGGCGCCGGACCGGTGGACCACCGCCCACGCCTCGATGTCGTGCTCGCCGGCCTCGCCGGCGGCGTCGCCGAGCACAGCGCGGGCGAGCGCCTCCCCGGCGATGCCGATCTGCCGCCGCAGCCAGTCGATCGCGGGGTCGTCCCAGGTCAGCATCGTCCGGGTCGCCTCGATCACGCCCGGTTCCAGGCCGGCCGGGCCCCGGGCCCGCGCCGCGTCGAGGACGAGCCGGCGCAGGGCCGGGAGGTGCTCGGCGGCGCCCGCGCAGTCGGCCTGGTAGACGGGCGTCCGCCACATCTCCAGGACCAGCCGGTCGGCGGGCGCCGCGAGAGCGGTGCCCGCGATGTCGGTGTCGGTCATGGTCGCGCTCCTTTCTCGATGGATCCGCCGCCGGACTCGGCCGATCACGGGCGGCCGGACGGCGGACGGGCGGTCGCCCGTCCGCCGCCCGGCCGGGGGTGGGGTGTCGGTCCGCGCGGCCCGCACCGGTCGGGGAGGAGCGGGTTCACGCGGGGCCGGGTGGAGGTCCGCTCCGGCGCATTCCGCCGGAGAATGGAGCCTGGTCCACTATTGCGATGCCATTAGACGGGCTCGGTGAAGTCCTCTCCGGGCGCGTCGGTGAGCCGTTGCAGGTAGTTGTGCTCGCCGAGGGAATCGAGAAGGCCGAGTTCGGTCTCCAGATAGTCGACGTGCTCTTCCTCCTCCGCGAGGATCTCCTCGAAGATCCGGGCGGAGGTGACGTCGCCGCGCGAGCGCATCAGCTCGATGCCGGGCCGCAGCCGCTCCACCGTCTCCATCTCGAGGGCGAGGTCGGCCCTGAGTTGTTCGGGGACGTTCGGCCCGATCCGCAGCGTGTGGATTGTCTGGTAGTTGGGCGCTCCTTCCAGAAACAGGATCCGTTCGGTGAGCCGCTCGGCGTGCTTCAGTTCGTCGAGGGATTCCGAGCGGGTGTGCTTCGCGAGCCTGACGTAGCCCCAGTCCTGCTGCATCTTGGCGTGCAGGAAGAACTGGTGGACGGCCGTGAGTTCAGCGGTGAGCTGCTCGTTGAGCAGCGCGATGATTTCCCTGTCACCTTCCATGGCGCACATGCTGGCAGTGCCGCCGGGCGGCCGCCAGCTCAGAATTTTCGAGTTGAATTCCGCTGATCCGGCGAATTCGAGGCCCATCCTGCGGCGATCCCGTTCGGCCGGCGGCGCCCGCCGGGACGCGGCATAGGCCGTTAGGGAAGGACCGGAAGCCGGTCCTGTCCAACGCCGTCCAAGCCGACCGGTGGTCAGGGCCGTGATCAGATTGCCGCCGTGACTTCGGTGGAATTCATGTAGCCATTCGGCTACTTAGGTAATGCTAATTAAGGCTAGCCTTGCCTAATAAACAAAGAATTTCCCCATTGACCGAAGTCGGCCGCCCGGAATCATATGCAGATTCCCCAGGTTGAAAAGTGAACGACGGCGGTGAAGCGTCGAACGCCGCCCCCAGTCGGTGCCCGGGCGGCTTCAGTGACGGGCGAGCACGGAGATGTCGCGGAACTCGACTTCCGCGTCCTCGGTGTAAAGGCCGACGGAGCCCCCGGTGTACGGGCGTTCCGCGTCGGTGAAGGCGGTCACATCCCGGTCGTCCACCCGCACGGCCATGCCCGCGCCGCGGTGGACGACGGCGACCTGGTACCAGCGGTCGAGCGCGAAGGCGCGCCGCCCGGTCGACAGGAAGCGCTGCCCGCCCGGATACGCGGGATCGCGCTTGCCCAGTTCCCAGCCGGTCGGTTTCAAGATGAAGTAGTAGAAGTGGCTCGCATCGGAATAGCCCCACACGACCCAGGCGGCCTCCCACGGATTGGGCTTCCGCTCCCGTAACTGCGCGACGGTGCGGGCGCGCAGCCTGAACTCCATCGCCCCGTAGCGGGCCCGCGAGACGACCAGCCCGGCGTGCGTCTCCGCCGGACCGGCCGCCTCCATCGGACGCAGCGAGACGACGTCGCCGCGCGCCCCGTTCACGCCGTGGCCGTCGAACACCGACCGCCACGGGCCGTGGTCGGTGCCGTCCCGCCACCGCACGAACCGGTCACCGCCGCCGCAGTCGGGGACGGTCGCCAGGGACGCGGCGGTGACGAGGACGGCCAGCGCGACCAGCGGCGACCACCGGGGCACGGAGCGCTCGGCCGAGGGTGACATGGCTGCCATGATGCGGCACGGCTCAGCCCGACGCCCCGTCCCGCGCCGCGGGTGGCCGGAGGCAGTCACGGACCATCGCCGCCACGATCCTGTCGGCGGCCCGGCCGTCCCCGAACGGGTTGACGGCGCGGGCCATCCGGTCGCGCTCGGACGGGTCGTCCAGCAGCCGGGACGCCGCCGCGAACACCGCTCCGGGGTCGGTTCCGACGAGCCGCGCGACGCCCGCGTCGACCGCCTCCGGCCGCTCGGTGGTGGCGCGCAGCACCAGCACCGGCTTGCCGAGGCTGGGCGCCTCCTCCTGGACGCCGCCCGAGTCGGTGAGGACGAGGTCGCACGCCGCCAGCGTCGCGGTGAAGTCGGGGTAGCCGAGCGGCTCGCAGATCGTGATGCCGGGATGCCCGGACAGGCCGGGCAGGAGGGACTCGCGCACCGCCGGGCTCTTGTGCAGCGGCAGCAGCACCTCGCAGTCGCCCCGGTCGGCGAGCCGCCGGACGGCCCCGGCGATGCCGCGCATCCCGCCGCCCTGGTTCTCGCGGCGGTGCAGGGTCACGAGGATCCGCTTGCCGCCGGTGCGGAAGGCGGGCTCGCCCTCGCCCCGGTCGAGCATCCACTGGAGGTTGTCGATGACCGTGTTGCCGGTCGTGAGGACCTGCCCCTCCGGGACGCCCTCGGCGCGCAGGTGCGCGGCGGCGCGCTCGGTCGGCGCGAAGTTCCAGCGCGCGAGGCGGCCGATCAGCCGCCGGTTCAGCTCCTCGGGGAACGGGTCGTACAGGTCGCCGGTGCGCAGCCCCGCCTCCACATGGGCGACCGGGATCCGCTCGTAGGACGCGGCGAGCGCGCCGCACATCGCGGTGGTCGTGTCGCCCTGCACGACGACCACGTCCGGGCGCTCCTCGCGGATCGTCTCGTCGAGGGCCGTGACGAGCCGCCCGGTGAGCCCGGCCAGCCGCTGCCGGTCCCGCATCACGGCGAGGTCGGTGTGCGCCTTGAGGCCGAGCGCCGTCAGCATCGGCGCGAGCATCTCGCGGTGCTGGCCGCTGCTCACCACGTACGGCTCGCAGGACGGCGAGGCGTCCATGGCGCGGACGACGGGCGCGAGCTTGATCGCCTCGGGCCGGGTGCCGAGCACGACCATGGCGCGCACCGGGGACTCGGGCACCGGGGACTGGGGCACACCGTCCCACGACTGGTTCCGGACGGGGTCGTCGTGCCGGGGGAGGACAGCCATGTTTCCGCTCCTCGCAGACTGGTGGGCAGACTCGTGGGGCGCGCGGGCCGGACGCGGTGGCGCCGCCCGTCGCGCAGGGGAGGATGAGGCCGGGTCTCGGCCTGGGGACGTGCGTTCTCAGGTGCGTGCGGTCTTGAGCCAGGTGTGCCGGCCCGTGAGGAGGCGGCCGACGGCCCACCACCCGGAGACGAACCAGATGTAGCCGTAGATCACGTAGAGGTGGCCGAGGAACAGCGAGTGCAGCCGGCTCACCGGCTCGCGCCTGCGGTACACGAACGCGTAGGCGGCGGCGAGGCCGAACGTCATGACGTAGAACCAGGGCAGCCACCACACCGACATGAGGCTGTGCCCGGCCTGGACCGAGGCGACGGCGGTGTCGCCGAGCATGAGGGCGAACGAGACCGGCAGCAGCGAGGTGAGCAGCAGCAGCGCGGGGCTCGACAGATGGTAGAGCAGGTCGGCCGCCGGGCGCGGCGCGACCTCCCGCAGGATCAGCGGCGCGAGCCGCGACGCCTGGATGTGCCCCTGGAACCAGCGGGACCGCTGCCGCAGCAGCCGCCCGAGGGTGAGGACCGCCTGCTGGTGGACGGCCGCCGTGCCGCAGTAGGCGTTGGTCCAGCCGGAGGCGATCAGCCGGACGCCGAGGTCGAGGTCCTCGGTGAGGCAGTCGCTCCAGGGCCGTCCGGTCAGCGAGCGCAGCGCGGCCAGGCGCATGAACTGGCCGTTGCCGCCCATCCCGACGCTGCCGATGTGGCGGCGGGCGCCCTGGAAGATCTCGCCGTAGACGACGAATTCCATGTCCTGCAACCGGGCGAGAAGGCGGCCGTGCCGGTTGTACATCCGCACGCCCACCTGCACGGCCCCCACTTCCGGATCATTGAAGAAGGGATCGACCTGGGCGGCGGCGTGCCGGTCGAGGCGGCCGTCCGCGTCGACCACGCAAATGACGACGTCACGCGGGTCCTTTCCGGCCAGCAGCTCCGATTCGGCGAGCCAGTCGAGACCGGCGTTGAGCGCCGCTCCTTTTCCCTTGCGGGCGTCCGGGAACGTGCGGCTGAGGATATGGATTCGGCCGGGTTCGGACGCGCCCGCCGCGGCCGCGATACGGGCTGTCTCATCATCGGAGGCGTCGTCCACGACGAGTACGAGAAAGTCGTCCAGCGGCAGGTCGAGGAGACGTGACAGACTCTCACCTATTACCTTTTCCTCGTTCAGGCACGCGAGCATGAAAACATAGGTGCGTTCCTTGCCGGGCTCGTCGGGGAGCGGTATCCGGCGCCGCGACAGGACGAACATCCCGCCGTTGTACGCGACCGCCAACACGATGATCGCCAGGCTGCCGGCGACCGTGACCTGCCCTATCATGGCGACTCCTGCGGTCGTCCGGGCCGTGTGTCGGCCGCGCCGCGCATCCGCGCGCCGGCCAGGAAAAGACCGAAAGCGGCCACGCAGTAAATTCCGAATCCCATTCCGGTTATCTGCAGCAGGATGCGCGCCACATGCATGACGGGCGTCCTGCCGGGAGGTGCGACGATCCCCGCGAAGACGAGCAGCGAACCTAGAGAAGATTTCATGTACAACGTCGGCGACCCCCCGGTATTCGCGGTCTGGAGGGATGGCCGCACCGCATTTTTCGTAGTCGTCTACGACCGATGAGGGACCCCCCGTTCCCGTCCCAGACCGGGACGGGCCAACTGTTCCGCAAGAACGGTACCGCGAAGTAAAGTCCTGTCAAAGTCGAGAGGCGGGAAATGCTGCGGATCGGCCGGATCGTGCCACGACTAGATCAATTAATCAAGACGTGATACGACATTCCACGCGGGGTACCGCACTTTTCACGCTTCGTTAAAGGACGCGGAGGCGGTTCGATGACCATGAATTGGCGCAGCCGAAAAGCGGGGAGACCGCCGGCGGCCGTGCTGGCGATCCTGCTGGCGGCGGTGACGGCGCTCGCCGCCCCGGCGGCGACCGCCGCCGCGGCGCCCGGGCGCGCCGGGCCGGGCCACGGGCACCGGCACGGCGACGACCTCGCGCTCGGACGCCCGGCGTCCGCGCTCAAGCTCAAGGACTGGGCGAAGACCCAGGCGGCGGCCGACCAGCGCAGGCGGAAGGAGCGCCCGGCGACCCGTCCGCTCAAGGGGGCCAAGGCCGCGACCGGGGCCGCGGTGGCCCCGCGGGCCGCCGCCGGGGGCACCTCGGCGCTCGTCCTCTACGACTCGGCCGGGCCGTACGGGTTCCTCGGCGAGCTGTACGGGATGGCGACCGCGAACCTCGCCGGGCACTTCGGCTCGGTCACGGCGAAGCCCGTCTCGCAGTACACGGCCGGCGAGGTCGAGCAGCACACGGCAACGGTCTACATCGGCTCGACCTACTACGGCGGCTCGATCCCCGACGCGATCCCGGACGCCTTCTACTCCGACGTCGTCGCCACGGCCAAGCCCGTCGTGTGGATGAACGACAACATCTGGACGCTGGCGGGCAAGGTCGGCGTCCCCGCGTTCACCGCCAAGTACGGCTGGGACCCGACGCAGTCGTTCTTCGGGGTGGGAAGCGTGGCGCGGGTCGACTACAAGACCCAGCCGCTGACCCGCACCGTCCCGCAGGGGTCGGACGGCGGCATCCTGCGCCCCTACATCACCAACCCGTCGGCGGTGACCACGCTCGCCCTCGCCCACGACACGAGCACCACGCCGGAGACCACCTTCCCGTGGGCGGTCAGGTCGTCCAACCTGACCTACCTCGGCGAGATCCCCTACGCCTACACGAAGGAGACGGACCGGATCGTCGCCTGGCACGACCTCCTGTTCGACGCCCTCGCGCCCAGCACGGCCACCCGGCACCGTGCCGTCCTGCGGCTGGAGGACATCAACCCCGACAGCGACCCGGCCGAGCTGATGGCCGTCGCGCAGTACCTGAACTCGCAGCACATCCCGTACGCGTTCCAGGTGATCCCCGTCTACACCGACCCGAACGGCGCCTACAACAACGGCGTCCCCGAGACCGTCACGCTGGCGCAGCGTCCCCAGGTCGTGAACGCCCTGAGGTACATGGCCTCGCACGGCGGACGGATCGTGGCGCACGGCTACACCCACCAGTACCGCAACGCCCAGAACCCCTACACGGGAGCGACCGGCGACGACTTCGAGTTCTTCCGCGCCCACATCGACGCGGGCAACAACGTCGTCCTCGACGGTCCCGTGGCCGAGGACTCGGGGCCCTGGGCGTCCGCGCGGGTCGTCACCGGGAGGCTGGCCTACGCGCCCGTCGGCCTGCCCACCCCGAACATCTGGACCACCCCGCACTACGCCGCGTCCGCCACCGACTACGGCGTGATCAAGCAGAGCTACGCCGCACGGCTGGAGCGCAGCCTGTACTTCTCGGGCCAGCTCTCCGGCGGGCCCGTCGACGGGCACCGCTACATCGGCCAGTTCTTCCCCTACCCCGTCCGCGACATCGGCGGGGCGACCGTCCTGCCGGAGAACCTCGGGAACTACGAGCCCGATCCCTACAACAACCTCCCGCCGCGCCTGCCCGCCGACATCGTCCGGGCAGCGCAGTACAACCTCGCCGTGCGGGACGGCTTCGCGAGCACCTTCTACCACCCGTACAACGGGACCGGCCCGCTCACCGAGATCGTTGACGGCATCCGTGGCCTCGGCTACACGTTCGTCGACCCGGCGACGCTGATCCCGTAGCGGTCGCGGGTCCTCCGGCGCGCGTGGACGTCAGCGTGGGCGCCACCAGCGCCGGAGGACCCGCTCCGCGGGCTTGCCGTGCGGCGAGTACGACAGCCGCCGCGGGGTCTCGGCCGCGCCCGGCCAGTCGTCCCACATCCACCAGTGGACGCCCGCCCACCACGGCAGCCCGGCGCAGCTCGCGAGGAGGGCCTCGTAGGCGGCGGCCTGCTCGGCCGAGCCGTCCACGTCGGCGATGTCCCAGGCGAACGGCTCGGTGGTGCTGCCCCGCTGGCTCACGTACCCGGCCTCGGTGAACAGCACCTTCCGCCCGTGCCGCGCCGCGAACCGGCCGACCTCCCGGAGGATCGGCCGCCACGCGCGGCGCAGCGCGGCGGGGTCGGCGGTCGGACGGCTCGCCAGCGGCCAGTAGGCGTCGATCCCGATGAGGTCGAGGACGTCCCAGAACGCCACGTGCTCGAACTCGTCGTAGTTGGCGGCGTAGACGAGCGTCCCGTGGAACCGCGACCTGACCTGCCGGACGACGTCGAGCCACGGCGCGCGGTCGTCCGACAGCCCGGCGAGCTCCGTCCCGACGGACAGCTCGTCGACGCCCGTCTCGCGGGCCAGGTCGGCGTAGTGGACGATCAGCCGCGTGTAGGCCGCGAACCAGGAGCGGGCGTCGCGCGGCCTGATCGCGGCGCGGTCCTGGTCGCCGGGCAGGTCCACGTGCGGTTTCAGCAGGACGCGCAGCCCGGCCCGGCGGGACAGGCCGATGATGTGCCGCAGGCTCGCGTCGCTCGCCGTCTGGTCCGTCGGGCGCATCGCGGAGTCGCGCGGCGACCGCTGGTACCAGGTCGGGGTGAGCTGGATCCAGGTCGCGCCGGTCGCGGCGACGGCCGCGACGTACGCGCCCGCCCGCGGCCCGCCGTAGTCGTCGGTGCTCCAGGCCGGCAGCGCGATCCCGCGCTGGTGCTGGTCCGGCCTCTCCGGAGGGCGGTCGCCGGACGCCGAGCAGGACGCGGCGGCGGACACGGCGGCGGGCAGGGCGGCGAGCAGGGCCGTCAGGCGGGCGCCGCGGCCGTACGCGTTCATCACTCACGCCATTCCAGCCGAACCGGCCGCGCGGCACGCGCGAATGGCCGTTCTCTTTTGTGGCCGGAACCCGCCAACATCATCTGCCTCCGCCGATCTGGCCATCGGTGGCGGTGGAGAGCAATCTGTGAGTGGTGCGAAACCCGCCGCACACGTTGGATGGGAAGGAAAATGCGGGTAGAGCCGAAGCGGACGGAGATCTTCGTAATGGCGACGGACGCTGCACTCCCCAGGCGATTCGACACCGGGCTGCGATCCCTCAACCAGCGTTACCACCGGGCCGGGCTCGGCCTGTTCCTCTTCGTCGTCGTGGCGCACTGGGCCGAGCACATCGCGCAGGCCATCCAGATCTGGGGGCTGGGCTGGTCGGTGAAGGAGTCGCGCGGCGTCCTGGGGCTCGCGTTCCCGTGGCTCGTCACGTCCGAGTGGATGCACTACGGGTACGCGCTCGTGATGCTGATCGGGCTCGTCCTGCTGCGGCCCGGGTTCGTCGGCAGGTCGCGGACCTGGTGGAACGTGGCACTGGTGATCCAGATCTGGCACCACTTCGAGCACCTGCTGCTGCTCGTGCAGGCGAGCACCGGGCACAACATCGCGGGCCGTCCCGTGCCGACCAGCGTCATCCAGCTCATCGCCCCGCGCGTCGAGCTCCACCTGTTCTACAACGCGATCGTCTTCGCGCCGATGGTGGTGGCGATGGTCCTGCACCGGCGGCCGAACGACGCCGAGCGCGACCGGATGCGCTGCACCTGCGCCGCCGACTCCCTCTGACGAGGGTCCGGAGATGGCCCGGAAGCGCCGTTCTCACGGAGTGACCGCCGCCCTGATTCTGGTGGCGCTCTATCTGCTCTATCTGGCCGTACCGAATATCGCTCCGGCTGTTCGCGCGGCCCGCGCCGACGGAGCCCCCGGCGTGTTCACGGCGCGCCATTTGGAATGCGTCCGGCATCCGGGGCACCAGAGCTGCACATGGAACGGGGAATTCACGTCCGACGACGGGAGAATTCACCGTGCGGACGTCTCCCTCCAGGGCGGCCGCGGCTCGCTGCGCGAGGGCGCGCGGACCAGGGCCGTGGACGTCGGCCGGGCGAGCCGCGTCTACGGCCCGGACGGCTCCAGCGAATGGGTCGTGGTCGCGCTCATGATCCTGACGAGCGCGGTGCTCGCCGTGCTGGCCGCGGCCCGGACGGTCGGCCGCCGCTCAGGGCACGGTGAGGACGACCTTGCCGCGCGCGTGCCCCCGCTCGACGTAGCTGACGGCCTCGGCGGCGTCGGACAGCGGACGGCCCCGGTCGAGCACCGGGACGAGCCGTCCGGACTCGACGAGCCCGGCGACGGCCAGCAGGTCGTCGCGGCGCAGCAGGGTCGGGACGACGCGCAGCCGCTGCCGGACGAACCGGTCCAGTAGCGCCGCGCCGACCATGGGGCCGATCGCCCCGATCACCTCGCCTGGCGCGCCGCCCGCGTTGATGGCGAGCGTGCCGTCCGGCGTGAGGGCGCGGCGCAGGTCGCGGCGCGACCGGTTGCCCACGTTGTCGAGGATGGCGTCGTAGGGCGGCCGCCCGCGCGTGAAGTCGTCCTCGGTGTAGTCGACGACGTCCGCCGCGCCGATCGAGCGCACCAGCCCGACGTTCCCCGTACTGCACACGCCGATCACTTCGACGTCCGCGGCGGCGGCGATCTGCACGGCGCAGGTGCCGATCCCCCCGGCGGCGCCGTTGACGAGCAGCCGCTGCCCGGCGCGCGCCTCCGCCACGTCCTGGACGGCCCGCAGCGCGGTCGTCGCCGCGAGGGGCAGCGCCGCCGCCTCCTCGAACGACAGGCCCGCCGGCTTGGGCGCGAGCCGGTCGGCCTTGGTCCGCGCGTATTCCGCGAACGCGCCGGGGCAGAAGCCGAACACCTCGTCGCCCGGCCGCAGCCCGCGCACGTCCGCGCCGACCCGCTCGACCCGTCCGGCCGCGTCGAGCCCCGCCACCCGCTCCTTCGGCCGGGTCAGCCCGAGACCGCCCGGCATCAGCCGCGCGACGTAGGGGCTGCCGCGCAGGACGTGCCAGTCGTACGGGTTCACCCCGGCGGCGTGCACCCGGACGAGCACGTCGTCCGGCCCGACCTCGGGCGTCTCGATCTCCACGGCCCGCAGCGTCTCCGGTGCGCCGAACCCGTCCTGGACGATCGCCTTCATCACGCGCCTGCCCTCCCGCCCGCGCCGCGACCCGGCGGCGCTCCGGTCTGCCCTTGCCCCGATCCTGGCGGGGGAGGCGGCGCGGCTCATCGGGAGAACGTCCACGGGCGGGCCGTCCATTGGTCTGAGCGGGGCGCCGTACTTTCGGCGGGCGCTCAGGCGCCGGGGCCGTTCCGCACGCGGCCCGTCTCGTACGCCCAGATCGCGATCTCGACGCGGTTCCGGGCGCCGACCTTCCCCATCAGGCTGGTGATGTGGGTCTTCACGGTGCTCAGAGTGATGTGCAGCTCGCGGGCTATCTCGTTGTTCGTCCGGCCCCGGGCGACGGCGAGGACGATCTCCTCCTCGCGGTCCGTCAGCGCGTCGACGGGCTGGACGGGCGGACCGGCGGGCGGGCCGGTCGCGGCGAAGGCGTCCAGCAGCCGCGCGGTGACGCTCGGCGCGATGAGCGCGTCGCCGCCCGCCGCCGCGTGCACGGCCTGGGACAGCAGCGCCGACCCCGCGTCCTTCAGCAGGAAGCCCCGCGCGCCCGCCTTGAGCGCGGCGTACACGTAGTCGTCCAGGTCGAACGTCGTGATGACGACGACGGCGAGCGGGTCCCGGACGGACGGCCCGGCGAGCGCGCGGGTCGCCTCGATGCCGTCCAGGACGGGCATGCGGATGTCGAACAGGCACACGTCGGGCCGCAGCCGCCGCGCGAGCTCGACGGCCCGCCGCCCGTCGGCCGCCTCGGCGGCGACCTCGATGTCCGGCTGCGCGTTGAGCAGCATCCGCAGCCCGGTGCGGACGATCTCCTGGTCGTCGGCGAGGACGACCCGGATGGTCACCGCGCCCACCCGGCGCGCGGCAGGACGGCCGTGACCGTCCACCCGCGCTCGGGGTCCGGGCCCGCCTCGCAGGTGCCGCCGAGCAGGCCCGCGCGCTCGCGCATCCCGGCGAGCCCGTAGCCCGCGTCCGCCTCGTCCGCCGGGCGCGGCTCGGCGGGCTCGCCGTCGTCGCGGACCCGCAGCCGGACGGCCGTGTCGTCGGCCGCGACGCTGACCTCGATGCGGGTGGCGCGGCGGGCGTGCCGCCGCGCGTTCGTCACCGACTCCTGCGCGAGCCGGTACACCACGGCCGCGACCGGCGGCGGCACCTCGCCGAGGTCGCCGGACATCCGCACCTCCACGGCCGGACCCGACTCGGCCGCGCTCGCCAGCGCGGCGACGTCCCCGACGCGCTGCCCGGCCGCCTCGGGCGGGCCGTCGGCGCGCAGGACGCGGACGATCGCCCGCATCTCGGTGAGCGTCCGCGACGCCTCGGTCTCGATCACGCGGAGCGCGTCGGTCGCGGCGTCCGGGTCGGCGGCGGCGGTCGCGAGGCCCGCCTGCGCGCGGATCGCGATCGCCGACACGTGGTGGGCGACGGTGTCGTGCAGGTCGCGGGCGAGCCGCTCGCGTTCGAGTAGCTTCGCCTGCTCCAGCTCGCGCTGCCGCGCCCGCGCCCGGTACCGCAGCGCCCCGCCCGCCGCCATCGCCGCGGACAGGATCGCGAACGCGCCGAAGGCGTCCGCGCCGGCCATGCCGTCGAACACGACGGACAGGACGACCTTGGCGTAGGCGATCGCCGCGCCCGCGACGGCCTCCCGTCCCGATCCCCAGCGGACCAGCGCGTAGGCGAGGAACAGCACGAACGCCATCGCGTTCAGGGCCGGCGCCTCGCCGGTCGTCAGCAGTCCCGCGAGGCCGCAGCCGCCGAACGCGATCGCGACCATGAGCAGCGGGTTCGTCCGCCGCCAGAGGAGGGTGGGCAGCAGCGCGACGGTGAGGACGACCGACGCCGTCCGCCAGGGGAGGTCAGGGCGCAGCGCGCCCTCCAGGACGGCGGCCGGGGCGAGCGCCGCGACCAGCGCCCAGTCCCGCCACCCGCGCGGCGGCGGGCCGGGGGGACGGGGCTCCTCGCGCACGGAACGCAGAAGGGACGACACGGGCTCATCGTACGAGCGGCGGCGGCTCCCGTCCCGCCCTCGGCGGGTCATTCCAAGGCCGCGGAATGGTCGGGGACGTAGGTCTGCATGTCGCGCGGCGGCCGCTCGTAGCCCTTCGCGGGCGGACGCTCGGGCAGCTCCAACGGCTTGGGCTCCACCGCGTGGTAGGGAATGGTCGACAGCAGATGGGCGATCATGTTGATCCGCGCCCGCCTTTTGTCCTCGCTTTCGACGACGTACCAGGGCGCCTCGGGAATGTCGGTGTGGACGAACATCTCGTCCTTGGCGCGTGAATAGTCCTCCCAGCGGGTGATGGACTCCAAATCCATCGGGGACAGCTTCCATCGCCGCATGGGGTCGTCGAGACGGCTGCGGAAACGGCGCTCCTGCTCGTCGTCGCTCACCGAGAACCAGTACTTGCGCAGCAGGATGCCGTCCTCGACCAGCAGCCGCTCGAAGATCGGGCACTGGTGGAGGAAGCGCGTGTATTCCTGCTGGGTGCAGAAACCCATGACACGCTCGACGCCCGCCCGGTTGTACCAGGAACGGTCGAAAAGGACGATCTCCCCGGCCGCCGGAAGGTGCTCCACATACCGCTGGAAATACCACTGCGTGCGCTCGCGGTCAGACGGCACGGGCAGCGCCGCGATCCGGGCGACGCGCGGATTGAGGTATTCGGTGACCCGTTTGATGGTGCTGCCTTTTCCGGCGGCGTCGCGTCCCTCGAAGACCACGACGACGCGGGCGCCCTCCTTGCGCACCCACTCCTGCAACTTCACCAGCTCCGCCTGGAGCCGCGCCAGCTCCGGCTCGTACACCTTCCGCGGCAGCCGCTTCACCTTGCTCATGGGACGTCCTCACGGTTCACGGCGTCAGTGCCTCCGGCCGGCGATGATGGTGTCCAGGTTGGCCTGGGTCGCCGCCAGTTCCTCGATCGCCGCGCCGATGCGGTCGCGGTGCTTCACCAGCTCGTCGACCAGCTCGGGGCAGTCGGGCACCAGCAGGCCGTCGTCGACGACGACGCAGGGCAGCACCTGGTTGATCTGCGCGGTGTTCAGCCCCGCCGCGAGCAGGACCCTGATCCGCCGCACCGCCGCCACGTCGGCCTCGCCGTACACGCGGTAGCCGCTCGGCCGCCGTTCGGGGCGCAGCAGGCCCTGCTCTTCGTAGTAGCGGAGCGCGCGTTCGCTGACGCCCGTCCGCCGCGCGAGTTCGCCGATCCGCATCCCGGCTCCCAGGTTGACTCTGACATCAACGTGAAGGTTCAGCTTAACGGCCATGACACCCGTGACCGTCCTGGGCCTCGGCCCCATGGGCCGTCCGCTCGCCACCGCGTTCGCCGCCGTCCACCCCACCACCGCCTGGCACGGCGGCCCGGACGCGACCCTGCTCTTTAGCGGCCCGGACGACGTCTACCGGACGCACCGTCCGACGCTCGCCGCGCTGGGCGGGAACCTCGCGCACGTCGGCGCGGACCCCGGCCGCGCCGCCGGCTTCGACGCCACCATGCTCGACGTCTTCTGGACGTCGATGATCGGCGTCGTCCACGGCGGCCCGAACGGCCGTACAACAAGCGATCGAAGCCGGCCACGGTTCAGAGGCGTTCACCCGCCTCGCCGCCCCCACCCGCCCCTGAGCCCGGCCCGCGAGTCATGGCCGCCGTGGTGCGTAGGAGTGGACGTCCTCAAGACCGCTGAGCGCGTTCCCATCGACGTCCGATGGGTCGCGTTCACACCGCGCCGCCAGTTCTTCGACGAGGGCGCGCGCCTCGTCGCTCACGACGCCGAAGCGCCGCGACAGATGCCCGACGCACAACGCCGAGAGCCCGAGCAGAGGATGTCCGGGCGGGAGGCCATTGCCGATTCGCAGGCACCATCGCTCGACGTACCCCCGGTCGTCGCATCTCAGGGCGAGTCCTACGAGCCAGTCGGCCGCCTCGTTCTTCAGCTCGTCCGCGAGGTGCGGATCCGAGTCCGGCGGCTGGGTCTCGGCCTGGGCCAGGAGGGTGCTGAAGGTGCGGTCGGCCTCGGCATGCCATTCCTTCTCCTCGTCCGGCTCCACGGGATGAATTATGGGGCCCGTACTGTGGGCCGGGTGAAGGGCGTCGGGCCCGATCAGGAAGGGTGACCATGCTCCAGACCTCCTTCTCCTACGACGCGCTTCCAATGCGGGTTCGGTTCGGGGCCGGCGTCGTCGCGGCCCTGCCCGAGGAGGTCGCCCGGCTGGGGCTGCGGCGTGTGCTCGTGCTGTGCTCGCCCCGGCGGGGCGAACTGGGGGAGTCCGTGTCGGACGCGCTGGGCGAGCGGTCGGCGGGGGTGCTGGCCGAGGCGCGCATGCACGTCCCGGTGGAGGTGGCGCGGCGCGCCCGCGACCGCGCCGCCGAGCTGGGCGCGGACGGCTGCGTGGCGGTGGGCGGCGGGTCGGCCGTCGGGCTCGGGAAGGCCATCGCGCTCGAACACGGGTTGCCGGTGGTCGCCGTCCCGACGACGTACTCGGGCTCGGAGATGACCCCGACCTGGGGCCTCACCGAGAACGGGCGCAAGCGGACCGGGAAGGACATGCGGGTGCTGCCCGCCGCCGTCCTGTACGACCCGGACCTCACCCTCGCCCTGCCCGCCGCCGTGTCGGTGACCAGCGGGTTCAACGCGGTGGCGCACGCGGTCGAGGCGCTGTACGCGCCCGACCGGTCGCCGGTCGTCTCGCTGATGGCGGGGGAGGGCGTGCGCGCGATGACCGGGGCGCTCCCGGCCGTCCGCGCGGACGGCGGCGACCGCGACGCCCGCGCGGCGGCGCTCTACGCGGCGTGGCTGTGCGGCGCGGTCCTCGGCGTGACGACCATGGGCCTGCACCACAAGCTGTGCCACGCCCTCGGCGGGACGCTCGACCTCCCGCACGCCGAGACCCACACCGTGGTGCTGCCGCATGCGCTCGCCTACAACGCGGCGTCTGCGACCGGGGCGGTCGAGGCGCTCGCGCGGGCGCTGGACGCGGACGACCCCGCCCGGCGCCTCTGGGACCTCGCGGGCTCCCTCGGCGCGCCGCGTTCGCTGCGGTCGCTCGGCATGTCCGAGAGTGACATCGACCCGATCTGCGAACAGGTCGTCGGCGCCGACTTCGTGAATCCCGCGGCAGTGACCCGCGACGGCGTGACGCGCCTGCTCCGCGCCGCCTGGAGCGGAGAGCCCCCGCGGGGCTGAAGGTTGCCGCTCAGCCGCGCGGGTGGACGAGGGCGTTGTCGAAGGCGAACACGACCGCCTGGATCCGGTCGCGCAGGTCGAGCTTGGCCAGGACGCGCTTCACGTGCGTCTTGGTCGTCGCCTCCCCGATGTGCAGGCGCGCGGAGATCTCGGCGTTGGACAACCCCCGCGCGATCAGCAGCAGGACCTCGTACTCGCGGTCGGTCAGCCGGTCCAGGCGGCTGCGCGCCGCCGCGTCCGGCGGGGCGGGGGAGGTGCGGGCGAACTCGGCGAGCAACCGCCGGGTCACCGACGGTCCGAGCAGGCCCTCGCCGGAGGCGATCGTCCGGACGCCCTCGATCAGCGTCTCCGGCGGGGACCGCTTGAGCAGGAACCCGGCCGCCCCGGCCCGGACGGCGGCGAAGACGTACTCGTCCAGCTCGAACGTCGTCAGTACCAGCACCCGGGACGCCGGATGCCGCGCGGTGATCTCGGCGGTGGCGGCGACGCCGTCCAGGACGGGCATCCGGACGTCCATCAGCACCACGTCGGGCGCGAGCGCGGCGGTGCTCCGGACGGCCTGCGCGCCGTCCGCCGCCTCCGCGACGACGGTGATGTCCGGCTGCGTCCGGAGCATCACGCGCAGGCCCGCGCGCATCAGCTCCTCGTCGTCGGCGAGGAGGACGCGGATCACGCGGCGGCCCGCGCGGTGAGGGGGACGCGGGCCTCGACGCGCCAGCCGCCGTCCGGGGCGGGGCCCGCCGCGCACGTCCCGCCGAGCCCGGCGGCGCGCTCGCGCATCCCGGCGATCCCGCGTCCCGGCGGGCCGGGCGCGGCGGTGCCGTCGTCGGTCACGGTGACCCGCAGGCCGCCGCCGGCGCGGGCCACCGAGATACGGACCGTCCCGGCGGACGCGTGCCGGACGACGTTGGTCAGCGACTCCTGGACGATCCGGTGCACCGCCCGCGCGACGGGCTCCGCGACCGGCGGGAGGTCGCCGTCCACGGCCAGGTCGGCGCGGAGGCCGGGCGGGAGCCCGGCGACCAGGCCACGCAGCGCGGCGGGCAGGTCCGGGGGAGGGGCGTCGTCCAGCAGGCCGAGGACGCGGTCGAGGTCGCCGAGGGCGGCGCGGCCGACGTCCTCGATGCCGCCGAGCGAGCGGCGCACGTCCGCGCGCTCGTCGCCGAGGGACAGCCGGGCCGCCCCGGCGTGCGTGACCATGACCGTGACGGCGTGCCCGACGGCGTCGTGCAGCTCGCGGGCCATCCGGGCGCGCTCGTCGGCGAGCGCGCGGAGCCGCAGCGCGGCGGCGCGCTCGGCCTCGTGCGCCCGCAGCGCGGCGGCGGCCTCGAAGCGCGACCGGGCGCCGTCCCCGGCGAGCAGCGCGCCGCCGTGCAGGGCCGCGCCGAGCACGAGCGCCTCGGTGCCCGCGGCGGCGAGCGCGGCGAGCGCCGCCGCGACCGGGACGGCGGCGAGCCGCGCGGCGTCCGGCCGGGGCCGGGTCTGCGCGACCATCGTCAGCGCCAGCGCGGACGCCGCCGACAGGTTGGTGAGCGGATGCCCGGCGAGGACCGTCGCGACGGTCGCCGCCGCCGACGCCCACAGCGCCGTCGCCGGGGCGAACCGGCGCCCGGCGATCGCCGCGAACCACACCACGGCCGCGATCCGCACGGCGACCGGGCCGTGCAGCGGCGAGGCGGTGACGTCGGAGTCCCCGATCGTGATGACCGCCGAGACGTAGGCGACGAGGACGTCCAGCGCGACCCAGTGCCACCGGCGTCCGGCGGACCGGTCCGGGCCCCACCGTCGAAGGTCCATGGCGGTCAGCGTACGGAACGCCCCCGATCTGGTGAATCGTCCGGCCGGAGGACGATCCGTACCCCTCCGGGGGGACCGATCGCCTCCTTCCGGAGGGACGACCTCGCGCGGCGGCCGTTCCTACCGTCGCGGCATGACTTCGACACCTGTGTCCCTGTACGCGCGCCGGATCGGCGGCGGTGCGCTGATCCTGGTCGGCACGCTGCTCGCCCCGCCCGCCGCCGTCGTCGCGTTCCTCCTGGCCGCGGCGGCCGACGCGCCCCTGCCCGCCTGCGCGGCGACCGCCTTGGCCGCCGCCGCGTCGGTCTGCGGTGGTGTCGCGTACCTGGGCGGACGCCTCGCCCGCGCCCGCCGCCGCGTCCCGGTCGCGATCCTCGTCGCCGCGGGCATGACCGCGCTCGTGGCGGTCGCGGGCCATCTGCTGGTCTTCCGGCCGATCGGCGTCCGCGCCACCGCCCTTCCGCCGCAGGACACCCGCTACTGGGGGCTCTCCACCGGCTCGCGCATCGCGTACACGTTCACCCGGGCGCGCGGGCAGCGCCGGGCGGACCCGGTCGTCCGGCTGCACGGCGGCCCCGGCACCCCGGGCGCCGGGCCGGACGACCTCGACCGCGCCCTCGCCGCGACCGGCTTCGACGTCTACACCTACGACCAGCTCGGATCCGGGCGCTCGCAGCGGCTGGCCGATCCCGCCGGCTACACGGTCGCCCGGCAGGTCGCCGACCTGGAGGCGATCCGGCTGCGGATCGGCGCGGACCGGCTCGTCCTGGCGGGCAGCTCGTGGGGCGCCACGCTCGCCGCCGCCTACCTCGCCGCGCACCCCGACCGGGCGGCCCGCGTCGTCCTCACCTCTCCCGGCGCGCTGTGGGCGCCGGAGTGGGAGAAGTCGGGCGAGGGGGAGATCTGGGACCGGCTGACCCCGGCCCAGCGGCGGCGGATGGACGGCCTGGAGAACCGTCCGCAGCTCGTCGCCTGGTCGCTGCTCATGGCGGTCAACCCGCGATCGGCGCACGCGCTGCTGCCCGACGCGGAGCTGGACCCGCTGTTCGACGAGCTGCTGTCGTCGGTCGGGTCGGCGGCGACGTGCCATCCCGGGCGTCCGCTGCACGAGGCGGCGTCGCGGTCGGGGTTCTACTCCAACCAGATGATCTCCGACGACATGCTGGAGGCGCCCGACCCCCGTCCGGCCCTGCGCCGGGTCGCGGTGCCGACGCTGATCCTGCGCGGGGAATGCGAATACAAGAGATGGGAGATCGCCCGCGAATACCGCGACGTGATCCCGGGCGCGAGACTCGTTCAGGTGCCGGACGCCGGGCACGTCATCGAGGCCGAACAGCCCGCCCTTTACCGCTCGACCGTCACGGCGTTCCTGACCGGGCGTCCGCTTCCCCTGGCCCCGTACACGGCTCAGACCGCCCCGCCGTCCCAGCGCTGAGGCGGTTTCATCGGTCGCGGCCGAGCAGCATGTGCGGGTAGCCCCGGTGAATCCGCTCGCCGAGCGGGACGCCGAGTTCGCCGACGAACGCGGTCAGTTCCTCGATCGCGGCGGGGACGGTCTCGGCGTCGCCCTTGAACTCGAACTCGACGAAACTGCCGAGGCTCGCGAGGGTGTCGAAGGCGACCACGATCCGGCCGCCGGGGAGCGTCCATTCCTCGCGCACCTTGTCGACTCTGACCATCTGGGTGAAGTCCAAGGCCCGCAGAGTGCGGCGGACCGCTTCGGCGTCGGTGACGTCGCTCTCGTACTCGTCGCAGTGGGTGGCAAGGCCGTCGTCGTCCAGGTGCCACTTCTTGAAGTTGAGGGACGCGCCGCCGTCCGTCCGGCGGATGCGCAGCCATTCGGTGACGACGGGCCTTTCGAGGAGGTCGCGGTGCGGGGCGTTGTAATAGGTGTCGACCTGCCGGACGGCGGGCCCCGGTTCGCCGCCGCGCCCGGCGAGGACGGCCCGCAGCGGCGCCGGGTCGTCGACCAGGTATTTGTGCTCGATCTCGACGTATTCCATCAGGGGCCTCCCGGTGCCGGACGGCCGGCGCGAGGGGGACGCGCCGGGCGTTTCCCAGCCTTGTCGAGCGGGCCGCCGCGCGGCGCCGGGTCGGCCGATGGTGAGGACGGTGTCACCCCGGCTCAGATGTCACCCGGCTCGGATGTCACCCGGCTCAGAGGCCGAGCGCCCGCGTCACACGCTCGGCCGACTCGTCCTCGTCCATCGCGGTGTCGATCTCGATGACGGCCAGTCCTAGCCGTCTCGCCTCCGCGGAGAGGAGATCGGTGAACATCCGGTCGCGTTCGAGGAGGTTGCGCCGAGCCCGTACGGGGTCGCCGGTCTTGTTCGGCATGTCCCAGCCGCGTCCGTCGAACGCGGCCAGGCGGAATTCGGGCGTCGGGAGGAGCCAGACCGCGTGACCGGGATCGGCGAGCAGCGGCTCGACGAGGCGCGGCAGCAGCCGGAAACCCTCGACGACCACGCCGGTGTCCGCCGGAAGGCGCAGCAGGTCTTCGACGATCAGGCCGAAACCCTCGCCCCGGAACCAGTGAAAGGTGTCGAGCATCGTCTCGGGAGAACGGTTCACCCACCGTTCGTCCATGCTCATGGCCTTGAAAGCGCTCAGATAAGGAGCGTCGTCCGGCGTGCTGCGGGCGGCGTGGTCGGGCATCGCGTCGTCGGTCGAGTACACGCGCAGCGAATGCCGGGACGCGACGCGCCGCGCGACGGTCGACTTTCCCGCGCCGCTGCCGCCGCCGATCCAGCGCACGTGCCGCAGCCGTGCCCGCAGCGCCGCGGCGCCGGCGGTCAGGACGCCGCTTCCAGCGGCAGCCCGCCGCCGCGCCAGGCGGCCGCGAGCTCCTGCACCGGCAGTCCGAGCGCCTCGCCGAGGCGGACGATCGTGCCGAACCCCGGGGACGGCAGCCGACCGGTCTCGATCTTGCGCAGCGTCTCCGGCGAGATCCCGGCCGCCCGCGCGACCTCCGCGAGGTCGCGGCCGGCCCGCGCGTCGCGCAGCAGGGAGCCGAGTCGCCTGCCGGCCTCGATCTGTTCGGGCGTGAGCGGTTGCCGGACCATGCGCCCAGGGTAGGACTGGTATTTCTATACCGTCAAGCGTTAGAGTGCCGGTATAGAAATACCGGCACCGCACGTACATGAGGTATTCGTGATCGAACTGAAGACGCCCGCGGAGATCGAGCGCATGCACGTGGCCGGGCGTTTCGTGGCCGAGGTGCTCACCGAGGTCTCCGGGCTCGCCGCGGTCGGCGTCAACCTCCTCGACCTGGAGCACCACGCCCGTGCCATGCTCAAGCGGCGCGGCGCCGAGTCCTGCTACTGGGACTACGCGCCGTCCTTCGGCAACGGCCCGTTCCGCAACGTCATCTGCCTGTCGGTCAACGACGCCGTCCTGCACGGACTGCCCCACGACTACGTCCTGCGGGACGGGGACGTCCTCAGCGCGGACATCGCGGTCGGCATCGACGGCTGGGTGGCCGACTCGGCGTGCACGGTCGTCGTCGGGACCGCCGCCGAGGAGGACCTGCGGCTCATCCGCGCCACCGAGGAGGCGCTGGAGGCGGCGATCGAGGCGGCCCGGCCCGGCAACCGCGTGGGCGACATCTCGGCGGCGATCTGGGCGGTCGCCCGCGACTACGGCTATCCGGTCAACGACGAGTTCGGCGGGCACGGGCTCGGCCGCACCATGCACGAGGCCCCGCACGTGTCGAACAAGGGCAAGGCGGGGCGCGGCCTGAAACTCCGGCCCGGCCTCACCCTCGCGCTCGAACCCTGGTTCGCCCGGACGACCGACCGGATCGTCTACGACCCCGATGGCTGGACGATCCGGTCGGCCGACGGCTCGCGCACGGCGCACTCCGAGCACACGGTGGCCGTCACCGAGGACGGCCCCCTGGTGCTCACCCGCCGCACCCGCTGATCGACCGGGGGCTCTCGCGGGGGTGTCAGGTCCTGCCGACACCCATGGCGGTGCCGTCCCCGGCGAGAATGGTCGTGTGGCGCCCGGTGGCGTGGCCGCCCGAGAAGGCGGCCGCCGCGCCGAACCCGAGGAACGCGGCCAGCAGCGCGGCCAGCAGGGCCGCCGCCGCCAACAGCGCCCGGCTCCCTCGCGACTGGTGTTCCAGGGCCGCCATCGTGCCTTCGACTACGCGCATCGGAATCCTCCCGTGTTCGGCGTTCCGGCCGTCCACGGGTAGGTATGCGCGAGGGTTACAGGGCCCGGCGGCGTCAGCCCCAGCGGGTGAGGTCGCCGGTCGCGGCGAGGTCGGCGGCGACGTCGAGCAGGTTGCGGCGCGCCGGCCCGTCGCGGTCGGGCGGCCAGGCGACGACGGTGTCCGCCCGGTCCCCGGCCAAGGGGACGAACACCACCCCGCCGCGCCGGATGCTGTTCGCGGAGCGGGCGAGCCGGGTCACGCCGACGCCCGCGGCGACGAGCCCGAGCAGGTTCGCCGCCCCGTCCGCCCGCTGGACGACGCGGGGCGTGAACCCGGCGGCGGCGAAGTCCCTGTCGTACTTGTCGTGCCAGGGCGGCCACGACCCGCGCGGTGAGAGGACCCAGTCCTCGTCGGCCAGGTCGGCGAGGCGGAGTTCGGCGCGTCCGGCCAGGGGGTGCCCGGTGGGCAGGACGGCGCAGACCGGTTCCGTGGTGAGCACGCGCGTGGCGAGGTCGGGGACGAGCGGCGGGCGGGTGAACCCCGCGTCGAACCGGCCGTCCCGCAGCCCGGCGACCAGCTCGTCGATCGGCACGTTGTGCGTGGTGAGTTCGAGGCCGGGGAACCGCTCCCGCAGCGCCTTGACGACGGGCGGCAGCATGTAGTTCGCGGTGGACGTGAGGAACGCCAGGTCGAGGCGGCCGATCTCGCCGCGTCCCGCGCGCCGCGCGACGGCCGCCGCGGCGTCGGCGCGGGCGAGGACGGCGCGGGCCTCGGGCAGGAACACGCGGCCCGCGTCCGTGAGGCGGGTGCCGCGCGTGTCGCGGTCGAACAGCCGCACGCCGAGGTCGCGTTCGAGCGCGCCGATCTGCTGCGACAGCGACTGCTGGGCGAGGTGGAGGTGCTTCGCGGCCCGGCCGAAGCCGAGGTGCTCCGCGACGGCGACGAAGTAGCGCAGTTGACGCAGCTCCATGCTCACAGGACCCGACTGTAACCGCCGGAGGGAGCGTGTGTTGGCCGAGCCGGGGCCGCCCGCGCCAGGGTGAGGAGGACACGGGAACGAACCGGGATCAGGGGTGCGAACGACGATGACGGAAACTGGCCGGGTGTGGTTGATCACCGGTTGCTCGGCGGGGTTCGGGCGGGAGCTGGCGCTGGCGGCGCTCGCGGCGGGGGACCGGGTGATGGCGACCGCCCGGCGTCCGGAGAGCCTCGCCGACCTCGCCGAGGCGGGCGGGGCGCGCGTGCGGACCGCGCCGCTGGACGTCACGCGGGAAGACCAGGTGACCGCCGCCGTCGAGCGGACCATCGCCGAGTTCGGACGGCTGGACGTCGTGGTCAACAACGCGGGCCACGGCAGTGTCGGCGCCGTCGAGGAACTGGACATGGCCGACCTGCGGGCGCTGATGGAGGTCATGTTCTTCGGCGCCGTCGCGGTGACCAAGGCCGTCCTGCCGCACATGCGCGCCCGACGCGGCGGGGCGATCGTGCAGATCAGCTCGATGGGCGGGCAGCTGAGCATGCCGGGCTTCGGCGCGTACTGCGCGGCGAAGTTCGCGCTCGAAGGGCTGTCGGAGGCGCTCGCGGACGAGGTCGCGCCGTTCGGCGTCCGGGTGCTGATCGTGGAGCCCGGGGCCTTCCGCACCGAGTTCGGCGGCGGGCGGATGCACCGGTCGCGGGTCATCGAGGAGTACGCCGCCTCGACCGGCCCGACCCGCGCGGCGGTCGACGGCATGGACGGCGCCCAGCCCGGCGACCCGCGCAAGGCGGCCCAGGCCATCGTCAAGGTCCTGGACAGCCCCGACCCGCCGCTGCGGCTGGCGCTCGGGAACGACGCGGTCGACCACATCGCCGCCCATCACGAACTGCTGCGGGCCGATCTGGCGCGCTGGGAGAAACTCAGCCGCTCCACGGATCTCGACTGAGTGCCGCCATTTCCGAAAATGACCGGCTCGCCCGGCCGAAACGCGGGGCGAGCCGGTTTTGGGACGCTCCTACGCCCTTTCGTCAGCGCAGGATGGAGAAGCGGCGGACGATCGGCAGGCGCGCCCAGGTCCGTCCGAAACCGAGCGTCGTACCGGCGTCGGCGAACGCGACCGAGATCAGCAGGGCGGCGTAAATCCAGTGCTCGTCCATGAAGGGGTTGGTCTCCGGCCACAGGGACGCGGCCCAGAGCATGAACAGCAGGATCGTTCCACCGGCGGCGGCGATGCGGAGGCAGACGCCGAGGAAGAGAGCGACGCCGAGGCCCGCGAGCCCGAACATGAAGAGGGAGTCGACCCAGACCTGCCCGGCCATGGAGTGGAGCATCTCCTTGAACGGTCCGTCGGCGTGGCTCAGGAAGCCCTTGGACGGTGAGGCGCCGGACAGCCAGCCGTCCTGGGTGGGCTTGCCGAGCCCGAACAGCTTGTCGAGGAAGGCCCAGAGGAAGAGCCAGCCGAGGAGGAGCCGTCCGACCGCGAGCGCGTAGCGGGCCGGGTGCGCGGAGGAGATCGACGGCGGGGGACGCAGGCGTGTGTCAAGGGACATGGGGGTTCCTTGGGGCGGGGGTGGGAGCCATTCAATAGGTAAGTTTCCTATTAGTTCCGCGCCGCCGCAACCGGACCAGTGGAACTGTTTTCGCGGTGAGCGCGTCCGGATCGAGGGTGAGCGGCACGGTTCCCCCGCGCGATTGCCGCTAAGATCATCGGATGCGGAGGAGTTCGGCCTCATCGCCCCGTCCTCGGCGCGCCGGCCGCCCGGCGGCGCTCACCTGGGAATGGAACAGCGTCCGGGCCGACCACCGTTTCCCGCGGCACGCGCACCGGGACTGGTCGTTCGGGGTCGTCTGCGGCGGCGTCGGCTTCGTCGACGTCGGCGGGACCGTCCACGAGGCGCACTCCGGGGCGATCACCGTCCTGCACCCGGGCGAGTCCCATCGCAGTTGGACGCATCCGACCTCGGGCCTCGACTACGTCGTCATCACCGTCACCAGGGCCGAGGCCGCCACCCTGCACGGCGGACGGGCCGCGCCGACCTTCACCGAGCACGTCATCGACGATCCGGGCTGCGCCGGGGCGCTCCTGACCGCCTGCGAGTCCCGCTCCGGCGACGCGGCGACGCCCGTCGCGGGCGCGCTCGCCCTGCTGTTCGGCACGCACGCGCGGGACGAGGACGCGTCGTCGTCCCCCTCGCCGGTGGTCCGCGTCCTGCGCGAATACCTGGACGACCACTACGCCGTCCCCGTGTCGCTGAGCGACATGGCAGCGCTGGCGCGGGTGAGCCAGGCGACCCTCGTCCGGCGCTTCCACGCGGACCTCGGGCTGGCGCCGCACGAATACCTGGTGTCCCGGCGGATCGACGCGGCGCGGGCGATGGTCAGGTCGGGCCTGCCGCTGCCCGAGATCGCGCAGCTCACGGGGTTCGCCGACCAGAGCCACCTGCACCGGCACTTCACCCGGATCGTCGGAGTGACGCCGGGCCGCTACCGCCGGAACTGAGGCGGGGTCGCGTCGTCCAGGAGGCGCTCCAGAAGGGCGATCGTCTCCTCGATGTCGTGGGCCGTCGTCTCGGGATGGGTGATGCACAGCCGCAGCACGGGGCGTTCCTCGATCTCCGTCGTCAGCACCAGGGCGAAACCGTCCTGCAGCGTGCTCGCGGCGACCGCGCGGGTGACGGCGTCGACCTGGTCCGGCGTCGCGCCGGCCAGCACGGGCCGGAACGTGAGGATCGCGAGCTGGGCCGGGCTGACGACCTCCCAGCGGTCGCTGTCGAGGAGCAGCCCCTCGGCGTGCTCGGCGAGGGCGATCCCGTGCTCGACGGCCCGCCGGAAGGCGTCCAGGCCGAAGGTCTTGAAGGTCATCCACATCTTGAGCGCCCGGAAGCCGCGGGTGAGCTGGGGGCCGAGGTCGTAGTAGTTCAGCGGCGCGGTGCCGTGCCGCGTCTCGCGCAGGTACTCGGCGTTCATGCTGTAGGCGTCGATGAGCGCCGTCTCGTCCCGGACGAGGACGCAGCCCGCCTCGTACGGCTGGTACCACCACTTGTGCGGGTCGAGGGCGAGCGAGTCGGCGCGGGAGAGGCCGTGCAGCAGGTCCGCGGCGCTCTTCGACAGGGCCGCGGCGGCCCCGTAAGCGCCGTCCACGTGCAGCCACAGGCCGTGCTCCGCGCACAGGTCGGCGAGGTCGTCGAGCGGGTCGACCGCGCCGGTGTTGGTGCTTCCGGCGGTCGCGACGACGCAGAAGGGCCGATGCCCCGCGGCCAGGTCCCGCGCGATCTGCTCGCGCAGGGAGGCCGGGTCCATCCGCAGGCGGTCGTCGGTGCCGACGGACCTGATCTGCTCCTCCCCGATACCGATGAAGCCGAGACTCTGGCGGATCGAGCCGTGCGTCTGGGACGTGAGATAGATCAGCCCGGACCGGTCGCCGGACCTCGACCGCGCGGCATGGATCGCGATCAGGTTCGCCATCGTGCCGCCGCTGACGAAAAGGCCCCCGGCGGTCGACGGGAATCCGCATATGGCGCGCAGCCAGTCGATCGTTATCCGTTCCATGATGGCCGGGCCCGAGCCGACGAGCCACTGCCCGGCGAACACGTTGAACCCGGACGCGAGGAAGTCCGCGACGGCGCCCACGTAGGTGCTCGGGCCCGGAATGTAGGCGAGGAACCGCGGGTGGTCGGTCTGGACGGTGAACTCGCGCACATGCTCGACCGCCTCCCGCATCACCTCGATCGCGTCTCTCGGCTCCTCGGGGAGCGCCGCGTCCATGAAGGCTTCGATCTCCTCGCGGTCGGGCGGTGCGCCGACCGGCCGGTCGCGAAGCGTCGAGAGGTGTTCGACCACCTCGTCCACCGCCCGGTAACCCAGGTCTCGCATGTGCGCGGAAGAGAGCCGCAGAGGGACGTCCAACGATTCCTCCTTCAGGGGGACGCTGACCGTCACGATCGCAAGGGGGAGCGCGAAGTGTCTTGAACGATCTGCTCACGCCGGCGGGCGCCCTGGCGCCCGCCGGGCCCGAATGGTAAGGCGGCGGCGGGCTGGGTAAGCGGAACGCGACGTCCGACCATTCGGGAGGAGAGCTGTTCCATGGCTTCGACGACTGTCGGCGACTACCTCCTGGCGCGCCTGCGCGACTGGGGGGTCGAGAAGGTGTTCGGATACCCGGGCGACGGGATCAACGGACTTCTCGCCGCCTGGGGCCGTGCGGGCAACAAGCCGCAGTTCGTCCAGGCGCGGCATGAGGAGATGAGCGCGTTCGAGGCGGTGGGCTACGCCAAGTTCACCGGACGGGTCGGAGTGTGCGCCGCGACGTCGGGCCCCGGGGCCATCCACCTGCTGAACGGGCTGTACGACGCCAAGCTCGACCACGTGCCCGTGGTCGCGATCGTCGGACAGACCAACCGCAGCGCGATGGGCGGCTCCTACCAGCAGGAGATCGACCTCATGTCGCTCTACAAGGACGTGGCCAGCGAGTACCTCCAGATGGTCACCGTCCCGGAGCAACTGCCGAACGTGCTGGACCGGGCGATCCGCGTCGCGACGGCCGAGCGGGCGCCGACGGCCCTGATCATCCCCGCCGACGTGCAGGAGCTGGAGTACAGCCCGCCCAAGCACGCCTTCAAGATGGTCCCGTCCAGCCTCGGGGTCGCGCTGCCGTCCGTCAGCGCCGACGCGGAGGCTCTCCGGCGCGCCGCCGACGTCCTGAACGCCGGACGGAAGGTCGCCATCCTCGCGGGGGCGGGCGCCAGGGGCGCGGCGGCCGAACTGCGGGAGGTCGCGGACCTGCTCGGCGCGGGCGTCGCGAAGGCGCTGCTCGGCAAGGACGTCCTGCCGGACGAGCTGCCCTACGTCACGGGCTCGATCGGGTTGCTCGGCACCCGTCCGAGCTACGAGCTGATGAACGACTGCGACACCCTGCTCACGGTCGGGTCCAGCTTCCCCTACACCCAGTTCATGCCTGACCTGGACCAGGCTCGGGCCGTGCAGATCGACATCGATCCCAAGCTGATCGGCATGCGGTACCCGTACGAGGTCAACCTGGTCGGCGACGCCGCCTCCACGCTGCGCGCCCTGGTGCCGCTGCTGGAGCGCAAGAGCGACCGTGAGTGGCGGGAGACGCTCGAGTCGAACGTGCGGAGCTGGCGGGAGACGGTGGCCGACGAGGCCATGGTCGACGCCGACCCGATCAACCCGATGCGGCTGTTCCACGAGCTGTCGCGGCGGCTGCCGGAGGACGCGATCGTCGTCGCAGACTCGGGCTCGGCCGCCAACTGGTACGCCCGCAACCTGAGCTTCCCCGCGGGCGTGCGCGGCTCCCTGTCCGGGACGCTCGCCACGATGGGCCCCGGCGTCCCGTACGGGATCGGCGCGAAGTTCGGGCACCCGGACCGTCCCGTTATCGTGTTCGAGGGCGACGGCGCGATGCAGATGAACGGCCTCGCCGAGATGCTCACCATCAGGCACTACTGGCGGCAGTGGGAGGACCCCCGGCTGATCGTCGCCGTCCTGCACAACAACGACCTCAACCAGGTCACCTGGGAGATGCGGGCGATGCAGGGCGCGCCGAAGTTCACCGAGTCGCAGACCCTCCCCGAGTGCGACTACGCCGCGTTCGCGGCGAGCAACGGCCTCAACGCCATCAGGGTGGACGAGCCCGGCCGGATCGCCACGGCCTGGGACGAGGCCCTCTCCGCCGACCGGCCGACCCTGCTGGACGTCCGCGTCGACCCGGACGTCCCGCCGATCCCGCCGCACGCCTCCTTCGAGCAGATGAAGGACAGCGCCGAGGCCCTGCTGAAGGGCGACGAGGACCGGCTCGGCGTCGTCAAGAAGGGCATCAAGGTCAAGATGCAGGAACTCCTCCCGCACCGCGCCGGGAAGAAGTGATCGCGCCGGGAGAAGCGCTCAGCGGGACCGCCAGGTCTGAGCGGTGAGGAGCAGGCTCCGCCGCTTCGTCGAACTCGTCCAGCAGGGACCGGAAGTCGCGCAGGTAGTCGCCGAGCCGCTCGGGCGGGACCGCCGCGTCCTCCCGCCCTCGTGGGTGTCCCGGCCGCCCGGCGGATACGCGGTCGCGCCGAGCCCCGCCTCGCGCACCTTCCACAGCCGCAGCTCGGCCTCCGGGTCGTCGATGTAGGCGACCCTCGGGTCGTGCTCGGAGCGGTGGACGTCCCGCAACAGGCGGTCGGCCCGCTCGTCCGCCTGCTCGCGGGTGTCGCCCGCGAAGCGCGCCATGAGCCAGCCCGAGCCCTCGGGGATGTCCCGCAGGGCCTCCTCGCCGACCACGCGCTCGACTCGGTGCCGACGAGCGCGCGGGCGAGGTCGGCGTTCAGGTCGTCCAGGCAGGGGCCGGGCTCGACGACCGCCCGCCGCCCCGGGAGAGGCCGGGGACGTCGTGCTCCCTGCAGACCTCGACCGCCGCGACGGCCGCGTCGACGCTCAGGGGACCACCACGCCGATCGGCGGCTGCCTGTAGTTGGACGCGTCGTGGGCGTAGTCGGCTCGCGACCCGGCGTCGAACCGGACCTCGCCGTCGACCCGGGCCGCGAGATCGCGCTGCGGCATGGCGGGCATACGCGACCAACTAACTGGGCGTCCCGTCCTGATCGCGCGTGGTGTCCAGAAGGGGATGGCCGTCGGGCCACGACAGTTTCGCCGCGATGGCGTAATCGATCTCGATGTCGCGGTAGGTGGTGTTCTCCTCGACCTCGTCGGGAAGATTGGTGCGTTCGCTTCCGGACGTGGAAGCGTCGGCGGCGTCGGGGGAGAACGTCACCGAGTTCTCGGGCGCCGTGTCGAAACGGAGCTCGTCGGCTGTCACCCGGGCCGTGAAGAGGATGTCCGCCTGAGCGCGTTGTTCCGGACCGGGGTAACCGTCACGAGCCACTGTCGCTCTTCTCCTTCTCCTCGTTGTGGGAAGGGGTGTACTGGGAGAGCATCCGGAGAAGGGAACGGCCGAGGTCGCGTACCGATTCCCCGGTCTCGTGAAGCGCGCTGTGAAGATCTGTGAGCTCCGGCCCGTCGTCGCCGTCTTCTTCCGATTTCTCGCCGTTACCTGAGCCATTGGCTGAGGGCTTCTCCTCGCCCTCTTTTCTCTCTTCGCCTTCTTCGCCGCCGTTCTCGTCGCTGTCTTCGGCTTTTTCGTCGGCGTTGTCGTCGTCGGTGGCTCCGGTCGCGCTTTCGGCGGTCTTCCCGGCCGCCTCCCCGGCTTTACCGGCCGCCTCCCCGGCGCCTTCTCCCGCGCCCTTGGCCGCGTCGCCCGCGCCTTCGCCGACATCACGAACGCCCTCGCCCGCGTTCTCGACGGCTTCGCCGGTCCCTTTCCCGACGTCGCGGACGCTCTCGCCTGCGCCTTCGCCGACGTTCTCGGCGGCGCTGCCTGCGCCTTTCCCGACGTCGCGGACGCCTTCGCCTGCGCCTTCGCCGACGTTCTCGACGGCGCCGCCCGTGCCCTTTCCGACGTCCCGGACGGCTCCGCCCGCGCCCTCGCCGACGTTTTCCACGGCGCCGCCTGCGCCTCGGCCGACGTCCCGGACGGCTCCGCCCGCTCCTTCGCCGACGCTCTCGACCGCGCCGCCCGCGCCTCGACCGACGTCCCGGACCGCGCCGCCCGCGCCTTCGCCCACGTGCTCCACGGCGCCGCCCGCGCCGCGGCCGACGTCCTCGACGGCGCCCTTCGCGCCCTTGCCGACCTCGCCCACCGCCGTGCCCGCGCCGGAGCCGATGTCGCGCGTCATCGCCTCCACGCCCCGGCCGATGTGCTGGAGGATCTCCGGGTTGCGGTCGAGCGTGGTCAGGACGCGGTCGACGATGACGGCCACGTTGTCGAGCCGGACCTCCAGCCGCGCCTGCGCCCCGACCCCCTTGATCTCCAGCTTGACCCGGCCGAGGCGGACGTCCGCGCCGACGTTCAGCTTGAGCAGGTCGAGGACCTCGGCGACGAGCGAGACGTGCGCCTCCAGGTCCTCCAGCTCGAAGGAGATCTCCTCGACCTTCAGCTCCGGGACGTCGAGGTAGACGTCCGGGCCTTCGCTGGTACGCGGGCGCTCCGGGGTCAGGGTCCTGCCGGTGAGGCCCTCCGACTCGCCGGACCCACCGCGCTCAGGACGTTCGTCCCGCTCCGCTCCCTGATCGCGCTCGTCCCGCTCGGCTCGCTCTCGGCGCTCGTCGGCCATCGTCTCCCCTACTCGGACTTGGCTTCCTGCTTGTCCTGCTCCTGCGTCTCGTCCTTCTCTTCCTTCTTCTCTTCCTTTTCGTCCGTCGCTTCCTCGCCGCCCTCTTCCTTCTCGTCTTCCTTGTCGCCTTCCTGTTCGCCCTTCTCTTCCTTGAGCGCGTCCTCGTGCGACTTGACGACCTCGCCGTCGCGGATCTCGCCGCGCCAGCCCTCGACCTCGTCCTGCTGCAGGACGGTCTGCGTCATCATGTGGCGTTTGATGTGCTTGAAGTCCGCGCGGAGTCGGCGTCCCTGGGCGCGCCAGAGGTTCGCGGTCTTCTCGAAGAAGCCGTCCGGGTGGTATTCGGCGACCAGCAGGATCCGCGTCAGGGTCGGCGCCAGCTCGTGGAAGGTCACCGTGCCGTCGACGTAGCCGTGCGGGGCCTTGGACTTCCAGGCGATCCGCTCGTCCGGGACCTGCTCGATGATCGTCGACTCCCAGGTGCGGTGGGACAGGAAGATCTGCGCCCGCCAGTTGAGCTTCTCGTCCGACTCCTGCTCGACGCTCTCGACCTTCTTCGTGAAGCTCGGGTAGTCGGTGAACTGAGTCCACTGGTCATAGGCGACGCGCTTCGGCAGCCCGACGTCGAACTGCTCGATGATGGTGGTGACCTTCGTCTTGTCGCCGCCGCCACCGTCCCCGTCGCCGCCTCCGGCCCCGATGACCTGTTTCGCCTTCTCCTTCACTCCGGCCATGCCTGCTCCGACGCCCGCCTTGAGCGGGGACTTGCCCTGGGCGAGCGCCTCCGCTCCGGCGGCCGCCGCCTTCGTGCCGGCGCCCGCGCCGTCCGCGGCGTCGTTCAGACGGTGGGCCAGGCCCTCGATCCTGCCGGTGGCCTTCTCCAGCGTCTGCACCATCAGCGCCTTGACGACCTCCCGGCCCGCGTCCTTCAGCTGCTGGACCGGAACGTCCAGCGCGTTCTGGGCGGTCTGCGCGGCCTGCTCGCTCGCGCGGTCCTTGGTGCCTGTCTCTGCCATGGTCACCACTTCGCTTCATCGACGTCCCTCTTGAACGGCATAGCCGACGAGCCAGGGACGAAACGACGAAAACGCCGCTGAGCAGGAAGAACAAAAGATCTACCGATCCGTGAGGCGCGCCCGGGTCCTTGATCGCTTGTACGATCCGGTGGGATTTGCCGCGCTGAGCCCCACGGGAGTGGTCCATGTCGTTACGTCCGCCGCCGCTGCTGTTCGTGCACGGCTTCTGGTTCGGTTCGTGGTGCTGGAGCGAGGTACTCGCCCGCGTGACCGGCGCCGGTCACGTCGCGCACGCCGTGGACATGGCGGGCCACGGGCTGCGCGCCCGCCGCCCGCGAAGCCTCGCCACCCGCCCGTTCGACCCGGACGAGATGGCCGCCGAGCCCTCGCCCGTCGCGGACGTGGGCCTCGACCAGGCCGGAGAGCTGCTGATCTCGCAGATCAGACGGCTCGGACGAGGCCGTCCGGTCACGGCGGTGGCCCACAGCATGGGCGGGGCGGTGCTCACACGCGCCGTTCAGGAGGTCCCGGAGCTGGTGGCGCACGCGGTGTACCTGACCGGGTTCATGCCCGCCTCCGGCGTCACGTCCGACACCTACGCGCGGAGCCCCGAGAACGCCGACAGCCTGGTCACGGCCTCGTTGGCGACCGATCCCGCGCGGGTGGGCGCCATGCGGCTCGACCTCGTCTCCGCCGAGGACGACTACCGCCGCCGGCTCCGGAAGGCGTTCTTCGACGACATCCCCGTGGACGCCGCCGAGGCCGCGCTCGGCCTGCTGACGCCCGACGGCCCGGTCGCGATGCTGCTCGGGACGACGCGGCTGACCTCTGACGGCTGGGGCTCCGTCCCCCGCACGTATGTCAGGTGCGAGCAGGACTGGGCGATCCGTCCGGCGTTGCAGCGGCGGTTCATCGCCGAGGCCGACGCGGCCTTCCCGGACAACCCGACGACCGTAGTGACGCTCGACTCGTCCCACTCGCCGTTCCTGTCGATGCCCGACCGGGTGGTCGACATCGTCACGAAACTGGACTGACGCGCGGCCTCAGCGGGACCGGGAGCAGGGCGGGCCCTCCTCGCGGCTCGACGCGCCCTTCTTGTACGCGCCGCACACCACGACGGCCTCCGGATGGTCCGCGAACTGGCGGAGCAGGACGAGCGTCTTGTCCATGGGCGGGGCGTTCGTGCCCTGCCCGTACGACACCCAGCCGGTGGCGCCGTCGAACGTGACGCCGCCGCGGAGCGCGACGACGGGGGCCTGGGGGAGAACCTCTCCGTTCGGCTGCCTGGCCTGGTTGACGGCCTGCGACAGGGCGTGGAAGGCGTCGTAGGACACGGCGGAATGACCGTCCTGGACCCAGGGGTCGGCGCCCTTCGTGGTGCGCTTCACGAACGCGGTGTAGGCGTCGACGAACTCGCGGGTCTTGTCGCTGGCGCGCGGGTCCGTCGCGGGCAGCCGGTGCGCGGAGTAGTACAGCCGCAGCCAGCCCTTGTCGTTGAAGGCGCCGGTGAGGGCGACGTTCGTGAGCTCGTTCCCGCCGAGGACGGTGACGTCGTCGGCGGTGCAGGTGCCCTGGGTGTCCATGGCGTCGATGAAGGCCGTGAAGTCGCGGGCCCGCGCCGACCAGTACACGACGGTCGCGGGCTCCGCCCTGAGCGCCCCGCACAGCGCGCGTGCCAGGTCGTCCGCGCTGGACATGGTCGTCGCGTTGGTCGTCAGCCCCCGCTGGAAGAGGCCCTCCTGGTTGAAGTCGAACACCTGGGTGCCGCCGGGGAACGCGGTGCGGAACTTGTCGGCGAGGCTGCGGCTGTAGAGGTCGGCCGAGCTCTCGATGACGAGGGCCTGGCGGGCGGGGGAGCAGCCGTCGCCGGAGCCGGGCGCGGCGACGATGTTCCGCCCGCTCGCGAAGTCCGCCTCGATCCGCGCCTCGGTCGAGTTGGACGGGGTGAACGGCCAGTAGCTGAGGCTCGCGTTGCCCGCCGACATCTCGTCGGCCGTCGCGGTGGTGCCGATCGTGGGGATGCCCGCCTCGCCGAGCACCTCGAGCGCGTCCCGGGTCTCGCCGCGGCTCTGCGCGTACCCGAGGACGCCGACGATCCGCGCGTACGACGGGGTGCTCCTGTCGGCCGCCTGCCGCCGCACCTCGGCGACGAGCCGCCTCGCCTCCGGGACGGCGTTCGCGAACGACGTGCCCGTGGGCCTGACCTCCACCCGGAGCCCGACGACCCTGTCGTTGGACACCGTGATGTCGAGCAGCTTCCGCTGCCACATCGCGATGCCGCGCAGCTCCGGGATCGTGCCGTCGAAGCGCGTCTCGTTCTCGTCCTTCGGGACGCTGGACTCGAACGCCACCACGGTCCGGATGGTCTTGCCGTCGGCGGCGGCCTTCTCCGCGCGCTTGTTCTGCTCGCCGATCTCCCGCACCGCCGCGTCGTACCAGCCCTTGGGGTCGGTCGGCGTGGGAGCGGTCCGGGTGGCGAGGGACGCGGTGCCGCCGACGCAGCTCCGGTCGCCGAGGACCTGCCGTGCGATCAGCCCGCCGGCGGCGCCCCCGACCAGGAGGGCCGCGCAGGTCATGATCGCGGCGGGGACCATCCAGCCGAACCTGAACCTGCGCGGCGCGACCTTGCGCAGGTCGAGCCCTCGCTTCCCCAGCGCCTCGGTGGAGAAGGACACGAGGACGGGCGGGCCGTCCTTCTCGGAGAGACGGGCGGCGGCTTGGGCGAAGCCGGTCTCGGCCGGGTCGCCGAGGTCGTCGAGCAGGGCCTGGGACGGCAGCCCCACGGCCACGATCAGCGGGCCGGGCGGACGGGCCGTGGCGGCCGCGTTGTGGGCCGAGCGCAGGAAGCGCTCGGCCGCCCGGGAGCCGTCCCGGCCGGGCGGCGGCAGTTCCACCAGGATGACCGGGCGGGACGTCCGGCGGCGCCGCCGGGGCAGGATCCCGCCGACCGCCGGGGTGCGCAGATCCTCCAGCAAGGCGCGGAAGAGGAGCTGGTCGAGCTGCTGGAGCGCTTCCTGGTGCTCGGGGTCGTTGCGTAACTGCGAACTCCACACGGCGCCCACGGTGTCCATCACGCGGTACAGGTTCTTGCCGCCCGCGGCGATCCGTTCCGCGCCCAGCCAGCGGCGGATCACCCTGCGGGACGTCCAGCGCGCCCACAGCCATTTCGGCAGCCGCTGCACGAACGAGAGCCAACTGATCCGCATCAGGAAGCCCATGAGCCCGTCCGGGTTGGGGCCCTCCATTCTGGTGAAGGCCAGCGGGCCGCCGCGCTGGGCCCGCTGCTCGCTGGCGTGCCGCCGCAGGTGGCGGGCCTGCGGGCCGGTGCGCCAGGCGTCCCGGTTCCCCCGGATGAAGGCGATGAGGTCGCGCATGACCAGGAAGTTCGGGAACCGGTCGGGCGTCATGTGCTGGGGCGTGCCCGTCATCAGCCGGAACCCGGCGGTCTCGGACAGCAGTTCGGAGTCGTCCTCGGCCGACAGGTGGGCCAGCGGCACGAGGTTGCCGTTGTCGGTGAGCGCCGTCCGCAGTTCCCTGACGACGCGGTCTACGCCGTCCGGATGCGCGGACTCGGGCACCCGCAGTATGAACAGCGGCGGGCTGGTCGCGAGGCTCGACCGGTTCCGGTACTCGGGCGCCACCGCCGTCGGGAAGTCGAGGACGAAGTCGCCGGCCCGGTCGTCGGGGAAGCCCGTCGAAGACTCCTGAGCCCGGTTGTCGGGAGAACCCATCGAAGACTCCTCTGCGGAAACTCGGCCGGAGGGAGAACCGTCCGCCTCCGTGACGATCATCCGCGCGTCCATGTCCCCAATGGACGCTCCGGGCTGCGGCAGATAATGCCACAGCGGAGTTCTCACCGCAGATCAGCGGCGGGGGCCGTCGGCTTCGATTCTAATGATCATTTTTTTCGAATGGTTTCGGATAGACGGATTACCCCTTCGGTGGTCGGCCGGATCGCCGATCCGCCCCGGTCGGACGCGGGAGGCGCTCAGCCGGATCACACGTCGGCGGGGCCGATTGCGGCGGCGTCGCGGAGGGCGCGCCGGGCGCGGTGAATTCCGGTTCCGTGACCATTTCCGTGGTGCGCGGGCGCGGCAGGCCGACGTTGATTCTTGACCGCGTTGGTGAGCCACGGCTCCCAGGGCACCGCCGCCTCCACGCGTCTGGCCGCGAACGCCGCGCCCGCCTGGTCGGAGGTCATGTTGACCCGCGTGACGTCCCTCGCATCGGCCTGGCCGAGGCCGCGGCCGCCTGTATTTGAACTCTAGGTACAGAACGGTGTAGCGTTCCGCCCATGGCACGGCCAAGGCAGTTCGACGCGGAGGTCGCCGTCGACCGGGCGATGGAGGTGTTCTGGCGGAAGGGATACGCCGCCACCACCCCCCAGGACCTGGTGGACGCGCTCGGCATCGGCAAGGGGAGTCTCTACAACGCGTTCGGGAGCAAACGCGAGCTCTTCGAGCGGGCGCTCCGCCGGTACCGCGACAGCCAGACCGTCGCCCTGGTGGAGAGCCTTGAGGGTCCGGGGCCGGTCAAGGAACGTCTCCGGAGCACGTTGCTGGCCCTGGTCGAAATGGACCTGGGCGACCCGGATCGCCGCGGCTGCATGGCGGCGAACACCGCGACGGAACTCGCGGGGGTGGACGAGGAGGCGACCGAACTCGTCCGCCGCATGATCGACCGCACCGAGGGGGCGTTCCAGGCGCTGATCGAGGAGGGGCAGCGGTCCGGGGAGATCGATCCCGGTCGTGACGCCGCCGCGCTGGGGAGCCTGCTCATGAACATCGCGGTGGGAATGCGCGTCCTCGGCCGCGTCGCCGAGGGGCCGGAACGGCTCCTCCGGGTGATCGACGCGACCATCGACACCCTCTGACCCAGAACCGACCTCCGAACCGACCTCCGAACCGACCTCGAACTGATCCCGAATCCCGGCAGGTCCGGGCTTTCGCGTGCCCTGATTTTGTACCTGTAGTTCAAGAAAAGGATCGTCATGAACCTTGACCTCGCGTCCAAGACCGCCGTCGTCACCGGAGCGAGCCGCGGCATCGGGCTCGCCGCCGTCCGGACGCTCGTCGCCGAAGGCGTCGCCGTCGCCGGGGCCGCCCGCACCATCACCCCCGAACTGAAGGAGACCGGGGCCCTGGCCGTCTCGGCGGACCTGAGCACCGCCGAGGGCGTCGCCGCCTTCGTCGGCACCGCCCGCGCCGAACTGGGCGGCATCGACTTCCTGGTGAACAACGTCGGCGCTGGAGACGACGTCCGACTCGGCGGTTTCCTCGACACCGACGACACCCAGTGGACGCGCGTCTTCGACCTCAACCTGCTCAGCGCGGTCCGGGCCAGCCGGGCGGCCCTGCCCAGCCTGATCGAGCGTCGCGGGTCGATCGTCAACGTCTCGTCCATCAACTCCCGGCTGCCCGCCGCCGCGCCGGTCGCCTACAGCGCCGCCAAGGCGGCCCTCGCCGCGCTCGGGAAGTCCCTGGCCGAGGAGTTCGGGCCGCAGGGGGTGCGCGTCAACACGGTCTCGCCCGGAGTGGTCCGCACCTCCATCTGGGAGGACCCGGAAGGGTTCGGAGCCAAGGTCGCGGCTGCCAACGGGGCGGAGCACGGCGCGTTCCTCAAGCAGATCCCCGCCGCCTTCAACATCACCACCGGACGCGTCACCGAGGCGGAGGAGGTCGCGTCCCTCATCGCGTTCCTCCTCTCGGACGTCGCGGGCAACATCACCGGTGCCGATTACGTGATCGACGGCGGCACCGTCAAATCCCTCTGAGTCAGCAGACGCACCGGAGACACCGCACGCGGGTGGGGGCGCCGCAATGGCGTCCCCACCCCCGCGGAACGGCGGACGCGCAGACTCGTGAAAGCAATTCCCCGCGTTGCGGATGATCACATGGATGTGCAGTTCACGGCTGCATAGCGCGAATTTATGACCAGATGTGATGGTCCGCGACCGTTCCAGAGATGCCAATCTCCTCCATAAGACGCGGCGGCCGTTCACGTGCCGCACGGCTCCCGAGCCCGTGCGCGCGGCCACGCCCGGCTCCGCCGCCGCGTCGGCCGCCGCCCCGACCCCGCGGGGCGGCCTCACCCCCCGCCCCTATGGAGGCATGCGGCTGTGAAACGCAGAAACCATCTCCTGGTGACCGTCACGGTCACCGCGCTCGCGGTCACGGGCATGGCGGCCCCCGCCATGACGTCCACCACGAGCGGTCAGAAGCCCGGCGCGGATCCGAAGGCGGCCGCGATCACGTCGGCGGACCGGCTGATCGCCGCGAACGCCGCCGACCTGCACACCGGAAAGGACGAGAAGTACATCCGGACCCAGGTGATCAGCACGCCCTGGGACCAGTACTACGTCGCCTACGAGCGCACCTACCGCGGGCTTCCCGTGGTCGGCGGCGACTTCGTGGTCGCCACCGACGGGCAGGGCCGCGTGCGCACCCTGTCGGTGGCGCAGCGGCGTCAGATCACCGTCGCCACCACCCCGAAGGTCAGCGAGACCGCGGCGGCCGGACGCGCCCGCGCCGCGCTGACCAGCCCGGATGCCGCCGCGCCCAAGCCGCGCCTGGTCGTCTACGCGCTGGGCACCCCGCGCCTCGCGTGGGAGACGGTCGTGTCCGGACGCGACGGCAAGCAGCCCAGCCGCAAGAAGGTCTACGTCGACGCCCGGACCGGCAAGCGGTTCGGCGAGCAGGAGCTCGTCTACGCGGGCACCGGCACCGGCATCTGGGAAGGGTCGAACCTGACCTTCGGAACGACCCAGTCCGGCGGCCAGTACTCGATGCGCGACCCGAACCGGGCCGGGATGTCCTGCGCCGACTACAGCGGCAACCGGGTCTTCACCGGACCCGACGACGTCTGGGGCAGCACGTCCAAGACCGACAAGGAGTCCGGCTGCGTCGACGTCATGTACGCCGCCGCCGGTTTCTGGGACCTGCTGAAGACCTTCGGCCGCACCGGCCTGCGGAACAACCAGTGGGCCCCGGCGCGCGTCGGCCTCAACGCGGTCAACGCGTACTGGAACGGCACCGACGCCCAGTTCGGCCACAACAACCGCAACCAGTGGATCACCTCGACCGACGTCGTGGACCACGAGTTCGGCCACGGCCTGGACAACTTCACCCCCGGCGGCATGTCCGGCGGCGGGACCCAGGAGTTCGTCGGGGACGTCTGGGGCGCAGCGGTCGAGGCGTTCCTGAACAACCCGGCCGACACCCCGGACTACACCGTCGGCGAGCTGGTCAACCTCACCGGCAGCGGCCCGATCCGCAACATGTACAACCCCTCGCAGGTCAACAACGACCCGAACTGCTACTCCAGCTCCGTCCCGAACATGGAAGTCCACAAGGCCGCGGGTCCAGGCAACCACTGGTTCTACCTGCTCGCCGAGGGCTCCAACCCCGGCGGCGGCAAGCCGACCAGCCCGACCTGCAACAACAGCCAGGTCACCGGCATCGGCGTGCTGAACGCCGCGAAGATCTTCTACAACGCGATGCAGCTCAAGACGTCCGGCACCAGCTACCCCCGGTACCGCGTCCTGACGCTGACCGCGGCGAAGAACCTCGACAAGACCTGCGACCAGTTCAACAAGGTCAAGGCCGCGTGGGACGCGGTCAGCCTCGGCGCGCAGTCCGGCGAGCCGACCTGCACCCCGGGCGTGAGCGACTCCACCGCGTACACGGTGGGGGGTGGCTCCCCAAAAGTAGTGGCGTCGCCTGACATCAATGTCGAGAATGTCAAGGCGCACCTGCAGCAGTTCCAGACCATCGCCAGCAGCAACGGCGGAACCCGCCGGTCGACGGGCGCGGGCTACCTCGGTTCGGTGTCCTACATCGAGGCGAAACTGAAGGAAGCCGGGTTCACCGTGGCCCGGCAGGCGTGCTCGTCCGGATGCACCAGCGGCGCGGGGCCGAACCTCGTCGCTGACTGGCCAGGCGGCAATGACGGCAACGTCTACATGTTCGGCGCCCATCTCGACAGCGTCGCGGCCGGTCCCGGGATCAACGACAACGGCACCGGCTCCGCCGCACAACTGGAAGTCGCGCTGCAACTGGCCCGGACCAAGCCCACCATGGTGAACCACGTCCGGTTCGCCTGGTGGACGGACGAGGAGCAGGGCCTGCGCGGCTCGAAGTTCTACGTCGGCCGCCTGTCGGCCGCCGACAAGTCGAAGATCAAGGGCTACTTCAACTTCGACATGGTCGGCTCGCCGAACCCGGGCTACTTCATCGACGACATCAACTCGCCGCTGGCGAAGAACCTCAAGGAGTACTTCGACTCCATCAACGTCCCGACGGAGGAGGTCTCCGAGTGCTGCAGTGACGACGGGTCGTTCCGCAACGCCGGAATCGCCACGACGTTCCTGTTCACCGGAGCCCCGGCGACCAAGTCCGCCGCCCAGGCGCAGAAGTGGGGCGGCACCGCGAACCAGGCGTTCGACCGGTGCTACCACCAGTCCTGCGACAGCTATCCGAACAACATCAACACGACCGCGCTCGACCGCTGCTCCGACGCGATCGCCTACGCCCTCTGGAAAGTGGCCGTGGGCGCCCAGCCGGGCAACCGGCGAGGCTAGGCGATAGCCCGGACGTGCCCGGTCCAGCCCTTCCCCCCCCGGGGGCGGGTGCCCGGACCGGGCACGGTTCCGCCCGGCGCGAACGGTCAGCGGGCGCGCTTCCCGGAGACCGGCGAACCGGTCTCCGGGACGGCCTCGTGCGTGCGGAGGTAGGCGTCCAGCAGACCCGGCTCGGCGGCGTCGCGGAGGAGCCGGACGACGGCGGGGTCCGCCGGGGGCAGCGGCTCGGAGTTCAGGGAGTCGGCGATGACGCTCAACGCCGACACCGCGAGGTCGCACTGGCCGAGGGGCTCGATGAGGACTCCGTACCGCTGCAGCGAGGCCGGGGACAGGCGCCGCCGCACCAGGTCGGCATGCTCGTCCTGCTGCCGGACCGGCCGGGTGTGGGCCACGCGGATGAGCGGCCCCTCCGGGTCGCGGAGCTGCCGGATCTTCTCCAGGCAGTGGCGGCCGACGCCCCGCTCCTGGCGCAGCGTCTCCTCCGGCACGGCGAGCACCTCGTCCAGGGTCCTGAACCCCTGGCGGGCGAGGAGGTTGTAGACGCGGACCCCGAGGCGGGACTGGACCTCCGTCAACGGGATGGGGGTCTCCGGGGTCGGCAGATGGCTCCACCCCTCGACGTCTCCGGCGTCCAGGACCGTGCGCACCTGGTCCTGGAGGTCACGACCATCGAGCGTCAGCACCACCCCGTCCTGGACGCGGTACACGATGGTGCGCTCGTCCCGGGGCCAATGGCCGTCGAAGGCCGCGACGAACGAAAGGGAACCGAATTCCCCTTGTTCCAGGTACTTCATGGCCCGGTTCAACGCCTCGGTCAGGTCGGAGCCGAGGGGGATGCGCCCGTCTCGCGTCCAGTAGGCGTCCGCTGGTAGCGCGATCTCGTATTCGACTGCCTTTTCGGCTGGCTGCGACTCCTCGTCCATGGGAACCTCCGGGTTCGGCCGCTGGCGGGATGCCGCACAGCGTAGCGACGGGGTCGCCCTTCGCAGTCGCGTTCGAGGTATTTCGCTCGGCGGTCGTCTATCGTCCCTGCCAGACCGGGGGGCGCTTCTCCTTGAACGCGAGCGCGCCCTCGCGGGCGTCGGCCGAGTCGAAGACCGGGGCGAGGATCTCGCCCTGGCGCCGGAACGCCTCGTCGAGCCCCCAGCCGGGCGCCTCGGTGACGATCCGCTTCGCCGCCGACACGGCCAGCGGCGCGTTCGCCGAGACCGCGCGCGCGAGATCCCGCGCCACCCGGAGCGCCTGACCCGGCTCGGCCAGCCGGTTCACGAGCCCGTAGGCGTGCGCGTCCGCGGCGTTGATCGGTTCGCCGGTGAGCAGCAGCTCCAGGGCGCGGCCGCGCGGCAGGTGCTGGGTGAGGCGGAGCGCCCCGCCGCCCCGGGCGACCAGCCCGCGCTTGACCTCGGGCAGGCCGAAGACGGCGGTCGAGGACGCGACCAGGAGGTCGCAGCAGAGCAGGATCTCGAAGCCGCCGCCGAGGGCCCAGCCCTCCACGGCCGCGATCAGGGGCTTGGCGGGCGGCCGCTCGACGATCCCGGCGAACCCCCGCGAGGCCGAGCGGGCGGCCTCGCCGCGGGCGAACGCGTCGAGGTCGAGCCCGGCGCAGAACGTGCCGCCCGCGCCGGTGAGCACGCCCACGCGCAGGGCGTCGTCGTCCTCCAGCCGGTCCAGCGCGGCGGAGACCGCCTCGGCGACCGCGCGGTCGACCGCGTTGCGCTTCGCGGGACGGTTCAGCGTGATCGTGAGGACCCCGTCGCACGCGTCCAGCAGGACGACGTCACCGGCTTCCTTCTCCATGTGTCCTCCTCGGGCGTCCCTGACTGGCCGCATGTTATTCTATATCAAGAACAGCGTTCAACGAGGGAGCCGTGATGTCGACGACCGGGGTGTCCGAGGAGACGGCCGCCATCCTGAGCGGCCTGGAGGGCTTCCTCCGCGCGGAGGTCTTCCCGCTCCACGAGGAGTACGCCGCCGTGCTCAACGACCAGCGCGGCCGGTACGACGAGACCGGGCGGCACGTCGACCGCGTCGAGGAGCTGCGGCGGCGGGTCCGCACGGCGTCGGCGGAGGCCGGCTTCTTCACCATGACCGTCCCCGAGGACCTCGGCGGCGGCGGCCAGGGAGCGGTCACCACCTACGCCGCCTGGGAGCTGGTCTACCGGCTGAGCGGGCCGCACCGCTGGCTCGCCCACGACGTGCTGGCGCACTGGGCGACCGGTCCGAGCTTCGTGTTCGGGCTGGTCAGCGCGGACGTCCGCGAGCGGGTCCTGCCGGGCCTGATGTCCGGCGAGAAGTCGATGTGCTTCATGATGTCCGAGCCCGAGGCGGGCTCCGACGCCTGGTCGATGCGGACCAGGGCCGTCCCGGACGGGTCCGGCGGATGGCGCCTGACCGGCACCAAGCAGTGGACGACGAACGGCCCCTACGCCGACTACGGCCTGGTCTTCGCGGTGACCGACCCCGACGCGCTGGCCCGCCGCAGCGGCGGCGTGTCGGCCTTCCTCGTCGACACCGGCGCGCCCGGGTTCCGGGTGGACAGCGTCATCAGCCTGTACGGCGAGAGCGGCGGCAACCACGCGATCATCTCGCTCGACGACGTCCACGTGACGCCCGAGCTGCTCGTCGGCGAGGAGGGGCAGGCCGCGGGCATCGGCCTCGGCGGGATCAGCCTGGGCCGGATGTACAACTGCGCCAAGTCCGTCGGCCTGGCGCGCTGGGCGCTCGACCAGGCCCTCGACTACGCGGCCGAGCGGCGCTCGTTCGGCAGGCTCCTCGCCGAGCACCAGGGGGTGATGTTCCCGCTGGCCGAGTGCGCGACGTACGTGCACGCCGCGCACGTCCTCGGCCTCGACACCGCCGCCCGGATCGACGCCGGTGACCGCGCCCTCAAGGAGTCGGCGATGTGCAAGATCCTCTCCACCGAGATGGCGACCCGGACGATCGACCGGGCGATGCAGACCCTGGGCGGGATGGGGATCACCACCGAGATCGGGATGGCCGAGGCGTGGCACATGATCCGCACCGTCCAGATCGCCGACGGGTCCGCGGAGATCCTGCGCAGGCTCGTCGCGGGCCGCCTGCTCGCCGGTGACCGCGACCTCTGACGGACCCGGGTCTGACGGGCCCGGGTCTGACGGGCCCGGGTCTGACAGGGCCGGGTCTGACAGGGCCGGGTCTGACGGGGCGGAGTCTGACGAGGCGGAGGAGGGCGGCGCGTTCTGGAATCATCTTTCCCGGTCAGACGGAGCCGATCTCCGGAACGAAACTGACCCGTGCGGCCCGCGAAAGGACGAGACCCATGGCCGATGACAAGGACCGCGCGCCCGCGGTGACGCGCGCCTTCACGGTGCTCGACGCCCTGGCGCAGCGCGGACCGTCGGTGCTCGCCGACATCATCGAGACGACCGGCATCAACAAGAGCACGGTCTTCTACATCCTGCGCACCCTCACCAACCTTGAGGTGGTCGACTACGACGAGCGGACGCGCACCTACCGGCTCGGCCCGGCCCTGCTCGAACTGGGCGCGGCGGCGAGCAGCCAGTTCGGCGAGCTGTCCCTCGCCCGCCGCTACCTCAGCGAACTGCTGGAGAAGCTGCAGGCCACGATCGTGATCTACCGGCGGGTGAGCGCCGAGGAGATCTCGCTGCTGGACAAGCTGGAGCGTCCGAACCGGGTCCGGATCACCCTCCAGCCGGGGGAGCGGATCCCGATCCAGGGCGGCTCGTTCGGCCGCGCCTTCCTCGCCTACGAGAGCCCCGAGTCCCTTGAGGTCATCCTGCGGCACGGGCTGCAGGCGTTCACCCCGAAGAGCCTCACCGACGTGGAGGCCTTCCGGAAGGAGCTCGGCCTGGTCCGCGAGCGCGGCTGGACGGTCGACCACGAGGGCTACGCGCTCGGCATCTCCACGGTCGCGGCCCCGGTGTTCGACGCCGAGGGCCGGGTCACGCTGGTGGTGGCCGCCGTGGGCTTCTCCAACCTCATCGACGACGAAACCGCCGCCGAGTACGGCGCCGAACTGCGCCGGGTCTGCGACCGGATCGGCGAGGTCAGCGTGCAGTCGCGGCGGCTGAGCAGCTAGGAGGCGGCTTGCCCGCGACGATCCCCCCGGCCGGACGGCCGGCCGGAGAGCGGGCGCTCGGCGGCGTCCGCGTGGTGTTCCCGGCGGCGCTCGGCCCGGTGCCGTTCGCCGCGATGCTCCTCGCCGACCTCGGCGCCGAGGTGGTCCGGATCGACCGCGCCGGAGCCGCCGGGGTGATCGACACGGCGCTCGCCGACGACCCGCGCACGCGCGGCCAGCGCTCGATCGGAATCGACCTCAAGCATCCGCGCGGGCGCGCGGTCGCGGTCCGGCTCGCGGCGTCCGCGGACGTCCTCCTGGAGGGGATGCGGCCGGGGGTGATGGAGCGGCTGGGCCTCGGACCTGCGGATCTGCACGCGGTCAACCCAGGGTTGGTCTACGGCCGGGCGACCGGCTGGGGGCAGGACGGACCCCTCGCGCAGACCGTCGGGCACGACATCAACTACATCGCGCGCTCCGGCGCGCTGCACCCGATCGGCGACCCGGACCGGCCGCCCGCCGTCCCGCTGAACCTCGTGGCCGACTTCGGCGGCGGCGGCGCCTACCTCGCGCTCGGCGTGCTCGCGGCGCTCGTCCAGCGCGGCCGGACCGGGCGCGGGCAGGTGGTCGACGCCGCCATGGTGGACGGCGCGGCGTCCCTGACCACGATGATCCACGGCATGCTCGGGTCGGGCGCGTGGCGTCCGGAGCGGGGCGCGAACCTGCTGGACGGGTCCGCTCCCTTCTACCGCGCCTACCGCACGGCCGACGACCGGTACGTCGCGGTGGGCGCGATCGAGCCCCCCTTCTACCGCGCGCTCCTGGACGGCCTCGAACTCGACCCGGACGACTGGCCGCAGCACGACCGGTCCCGGTGGGCCGCGCAGCGGACCGCGCTGGCCGAGATCTTCGCGTCCCGGACCAGGGCGGAATGGGGGAAGCGGTTCCACGGGACCGACGCCTGCGTGACGGCGGTGTCCACGCCGGACGAGGCGGCCGCCGACCCCGAACTCGCCGCCCGCGGCGTCTTCGTCGACTGGGACGGCCTGCGCCAGCCCGCGCCCGCGCCCAGGCTCTCCGCGAGCCCGCCGGTCGCCCGGCCCCGGTGCGGGCAGGCGGCCGACACCGCCGAGATCCTCGCGGAGCTCGGCCTTGGCCGGGACGAAGCCGACGAGTTGCGCGCCGCCCGCGCGGTGTTCGCCGCGCCCGCCCTTCCTTGACCCTGGCGACCGGCCGCTCGTATTCTATGAAGAACTGAGTTCTTTATAGTGAATGAGTAGGTCGATGCCTTCACCTGAGCGCCCCGATCGCGGCGGTGCCGAAGAGTACCCCGGATTCGCCGTCTCGGTCACCGCCGGCGTCCTGGTCGTCCGGCTCGACCGGCCCGAGGCCGGCAACGCCCTGAGCCGCCGGATGCGCGAGCCGATGGCGCGCATCTGGGCGCGCGCCAACGCCGACGACGACGTCCGCGTCGTGCTCCTGACCGGCACGGGCGACCGGCACTTCTGCACGGGCGCCGACGTCAAGGAGATCGCCGAGACCGGCGAGGTGCCGTCCGCCTCCGCGCGGCGGGAGCCGATCGTCTGGTCGCCGCTCGGCGGCGGCGTCCGCAAGCCGGTGGTCTGCGCGGTCAACGGCGTCGCCGCCGGGGGCGGGCTGCACTTCGTCGTCGACTCGGACGTGGTGATCGCCGCCGAGCACGCCGCGTTCATGGACACCCACGTCAGCGTCGGCCAGGTCGGGGCGGTCGAGAACATCGGCCTGACCCACCGGCTGCCGTTCGGCACGGCGATGCGGATGACCCTCCAGGGCTCGTCGTTCCGGCTCGACGCCGCCCGGGCATACGCGCTGGGGCTGGTCGACGAGGTCGTCCCCGCCGCCGAGCTGCAGTCGACCGCCTTGCACATCGCGTCCTGCATCGCGGCGAACTCGCCGCGCGCGGTCGAGCTGTCCCGCGCGCTGCTGTGGGAGTCGCTGGGGCGCCCGCCGCACGCCGCCGCCGAGGAGGCGTGGCGCACGGCGCAGCGGCACTGGTCCCATCCAGACTTCCTGGAGGGCGCGCGTGCCTTCGCCGAGAAGCGCCCGCCGAAGTGGACGGTGAGCGTGGACGGTGAGCGATGACCGCTGAACCCGGGGACGTCGAGACGTTCCGCGCCGAGGTCCGCGCGCTGCTGGACGGGATGGGCGACGCCCTCGACCCACGCCAGTTCTTCCACGGCCGCGGCGGCGCGACCCGCGACCTCTACCGCGAGCTGGGCCGGCGCGGCTGGCTCTCGCTGGGCTGGCCCGGCGAGGACGGCGCCGTCCCCGCGACGCTCGCCCACGAGTTCGCGCTGTGGGACGAACTCGCCCATGCCCGCGCCGCGCGTCCCGACCTCGCCGCCGGGATCGTCGCGAAGACCCTCGTCGTGCACGGGACCGAGTACCAGAAGGCGCGCTTCCTGCCCGGCATCGCGCTCGGCGACGTCTCCTTCGCGCTCGGCTACTCCGAGCCGGAGGCGGGCTCGGACCTGCGCGCGGTGCGCACCCGGGCCGTCCGCGACGGGGACGTGTACCGGGTCACGGGGGAGAAGCGCTGGACGTCCGACGCCCACCACTCCGACTACCTTTGGCTGCTGTGCCGGGCCGAGGGCGTGGCCGACGGCGACCCGCACACGCTGCTCATCCTCGACCTGCGGGCCCCCGGCGTCGACATCAGGCCGATCGAGACCATCGACGGGCACCGCCTCAACGAGGTCTTCCTCGACGACGTGGTCGTGCCGGTGACCGACCGGGTCGGCGCGGAGGGCCAGGCGTGGCGGCTGATCCGGGAGGCGCTGGCGGTCGAGCGGCATCTGATGGTGCTGCCCGGCCGCGTCCGCCGCGACCTGGAGAGCCTGGTGGGCTGGGCGCGGGAGCACGGCTTTCTGGACGACCCGCTGCTGCGGGATCGCGTCGAGCGGCTCACGGTCGACGTCCAGGCCGTCGAGGTGCTCGCGGCCGAGGCGCTGGCCCGCGCCCTGGACGGCGCCGACTGCACCGCCGAGGCCGCGCGCGTGAAGCTCGTCGGCTCGCGCGCGACCCAGGAGATCGCGCGGGCCGCGCTGGAACTCGGCTACCTGGAGGCCACCCGCCGCGACGACGACCTCGCCTTCCTGTGGCGCGAGTCGATGATGGAGACCCTGGCGGGCGGCTCGTCGGAGATCATGCGCGGCGTCCTGGCGCGCGCCGAGTTCGGGCTCGGTGGCCGATGACCGGCTCGTTCGTGGAGGTGGTGCGCGCCCGCGCGGAGCAGACCCCGGCGGACCCCGCCGTCGCCGACCCGGCGGCCGAGTGGAGCTGGGGCGACCTGTGGCGGCGCGCCCGGGAGATCGGCGCCGCGCTGGCCGACCGCGGCATCGGGCCCGGCGACCGCGTCGGGACGGCGCTCGACCCGAGCGCCGAGCACCTCGCGGCGCTGATCGGGATCATGGCGACGGGCGCGGCGGCCGCGCCGCTGAACGTCAAGCTCGCACCGGCCGAACTGGACCTGTACCTGGACGCGGTCCGGCCGTCCGCGATCGTCGTCGGCGACGGGCACCGCCCGGCGGCGTCCGCGCCGTCGTACCCGAGCGTCGAGCTGGTGGGGGAGGCCGGGTCCTGGCAGCCCCGCGCGGTCCCGGGGGACGCTCCCGCGATCGTCTTCGGGACCGGCGGGACGACCGGGACGCCGCGCGGCGCCGTCTGGACGACCGCCGGACTCGCCGCCTACCTCCCGTGCAGCGCGCACGTCCTCGAAACGCGCCGCACCGACGCCGAGCTGTACTTCGCGCCGTTCTTCCACGTCGCGCTCGCCACCTGCGCGTTCGCGACGCTGTACGCCGGGGGCCGGTTGGTCGTCGAGCCGCGCTTCGACGCGGGCCGGGCGGTGGACCTGCTGCTCACCGGCCGCGCGAACCGGCTGTTCGGGCCGCCGACCGCGCTCAACCGGATCCTCGGGCATCCCGCGTTCGACCCGTCCCGAACGGGGCACGTCCGCGCCGTGCTGTTCGGCTCGACCGCGGCCGAGCCCGACCTGCCCGAGCGGCTCCGCCGCGGCTTCGGCGGCGCCACGCTGATCACCGGCTACGGCGCCACCGAGGTCGGCGCGGTGTCGCGGCTGCGCTCCTGGGAGGACGGCGGGCGGATGAGCGGGATCGGCCGCCCGGTGCCCGGAGCCGAGCTGCGGATCGTCGCCCCGGACGGCGCGCCCGTCGCGCCGGGGGAGGTCGGCGAGCTGGTGATCCGCGCGCCCTGGCAGATGGCGGGCTACCTCGTCGGCGGGGAACTGCGGCCCGTCCCGGCGGAGGGCGTCCGCTCGGGCGACCTCGGCGCCCGCCGCCCGGACGGCGTCGTCGAGCTGCGCGGACGGCTCAAGGAGCTGATCATCACCGGCGGCGAGAACGTCTTCCCGAGCGAGGTGGAGCGGGTGCTGTGCGAGCACGCCGACGTGGCGCAGGCCGCCGTCGTCGGCGTCCCCGACCCCGACTGGGGCGAGCGGGTGGAGGCGGTGGTGGTCCCCGTGTCCCGAGCTTTCGATGATCTCGTCGGCGTCCTCGGCCGCCACTGCCGGGAGCGGCTCGCCGGGTACAAGGTGCCGAAGCGGATCGTCGTCCGCGACGCGATGCCGCTGACCACCGCCATGAAGATCGACAAGCGTGCGCTGAAGGGGTGGCTCGATGAGCACTGACTGGCCCTACTCCCAGGAGCAGCGCGATTTCCAGGAGACGTTGGCGCGCGTCTTGGCGGACCTGCCGGAACCGGAGTCCGAGCCGGTCTTCCCCCGCGCCAAGTGGGCCGCGATCGCGGAGGCGGGCGCTTTGGCGCTCACCGCGCCCGACCTCGGCGCCGGGGCCATGGACGTGGTCGCGGCGGGCGACGCGCTCGGCCGGGGCGGCTGCCCCGGCCCGTGGTGGCAGACCCTCCTCGTCCTGGACGCGCTGCCCGCCGACGACGCCGAGGCGGTGATGGCGGGGGAGCTGGTGCCGGCCGCGGGCACGGCCTCTGCGATGCCGTGGGGCGTGAGCGCCGACCGGCTGTTCGAGCTGGGCCGCTACGACGAGGCGGGTTGGCGCGTCCGGCCGGTCGCGCTAGGGGAGGGGCGCGAGGAGTGGGTCTCGCTCGGCCATGAGCCGGTCGTCGCCGCCGACCTCGTGCCCGCGGGCCCCGAGGTACTGGTCGGGCCGGGCGCCGCGCTGCTCGCCCGGCTCGGCCTGGCCGCCTACTTGGCGGGCGCGGGCCAGCGGGTGCTGTCCGACGTCGTCGTCTACGCCGGGCAGCGCACCCAGTTCCGGAAACGGATCGGCGACTTCACGGCGGTCGCTCACCCGCTGGCCGAGGTCGACGCGCAGGTCCGGGCGGCGGCGCTGCTGGCGCGCCGCGCCGCCCACACGCTGGACGGCGCGGACGACCCGCGCGCGGCCGGGTTCGACGTGCACGTCGCGCTGCGGGCGGCGGCGCGGGCGTCCCGGCAGGCCGTCTACCAGGCGCACCAGACCTACGGCGCGATCGGCTTCTCGCTCGAAGGGCCGCTGTCCTGGCTCGGGCAGCGGGTCGCCCAGTCGGCCACCGAGGCCGAGCGGCTCGCCCGTGAGGTCGGCCTGATACCGGCCGCCTGAGCGGCGCCGAACGAAAGAGGCGCGACCCGTGCCGGGTCGCGCCTCTCTGGTGTCTTCCGGCCGGGTCAGCGCGGCGCCATGCGGATCGCGCCGTCGAGCCGGATCGTCTCGCCGTTGAGGTAGCCGTTGGAGAGGAGCTGGACGGCGAGTTCGGCGTACTCGCCCGGGTCGCCGAGCCGCTTCGGGTAGGGCACCGTCGCGGACAGGGAGGCGCGCGTCGTCTCCGGCAGCCGGGCGAGCATGGGCGTGTCGAAGATGCCGGGCGCGATCGCGTTGACCCGGATCCCCCGGGAGGCGAGGTCGCGGGCGGCGACCAGCACCATCCCGTGCACGCCCGCCTTGGACGCCGAGTACGACGTCTGCCCGATCTGGCCGTCGAACGCGGCCACCGAGGCGGTCAGCACGATCGCCCCCCGCTCGCCGCCCACGGGGTCGTTGCCGCTGAGCGCCCGCGCGCCCAGCCGGAGCACGTTGTAGGTGCCGATGAGGTTGGTGCGGACGACGTCGCCGAACGACTCCAGCGAGCCGGGCCGTCCGTCGCGGTCGAGGATCCGCACCCGGTCGCCGCCGCGCCCCGCGCAGTGGACGACCCCGTGCACGCCCCCGTGCCGCTCCCGCGCGGCGTCGAACACGGCGGTCATCGCGGCCTCGTCGGTGATGTCGGCCTCGACGAAGGGGATCGCGGCCGCGTCCGCCGCCCGCGGCCGCAGGTCGGTCCCGACCACGGTGGCGCCGCGGTCGAGCAGCAGCTCGGCGGTGGCCCGGCCGAGCCCGGACGCGGCCCCGGTGACGACGAAGGTGGACGACTCGATCTTCACGCTGTGTTCCTCATCGGTTCTGGGAAGGGGGTGCGGGGGCTCGGGCCGTTCACGACCAGCGCTCGACGAGCGTGGCGTTCGCCATCCCGCCCGCCTCGCACATGGCCTGGAGGCCGAAGCGGAGGTCGTTGTCGCGCAGGTGGTGGACGAGCCGGGTCATCAGAATGGCCCCGGACCCGCCGAGCGGGTGCCCGACCGCGATGGCGCCGCCGAGCGGGTTGACCCGGGCCGGGTCGGCGCCGGTCTCGCGCTGCCAGGCCGCGACCACCGAGGCGAACGCCTCGTTCACCTCGAACGCGTCGATGTCGCCGATGGCGATCCCGGCGCGGTCGAGGAGCTTCCGGGTGGCGGGGATCGGCGCGGTGAGCATGGTGACCGGGTCGTCGCCGACGACGACGCCGTGCCGGAACGCGGCCAGCGGGCGCAGCCCGAGCTCGGCGGCCTTTCGGTCGGTCATGATCAGCAGCGCTCCGGCGCCGTCGGAGATCTGCGAGGCGTTGCCCGCCGTGACGACGCCGTCGTCGCGGAAGGCGGGTTTGAGGGCGGCGAGCTTCTCCGCCGAGGTGTCCCGGCGGATGCCCTCGTCCGCGGCGAGGGAGCCCTCGGGCAGGTCGACCACCGCGAGCTGGTTCTCGAAGGCGCCCGCGTCGGTGGCGGTGGCGGCCCGCTCGTGCGAGCGGAGGGACAGCTCGTCCAGCTCCGTCCGGCTCAGCTTCCAGCGCTCGGCGATGGTCTCCGCGCCGAGGCCCTGGCTGAACGTGTCGGTGCCGTAGCGGGCCTTGACCCGCGGCCCGTACGGGGCGCCGACCGCCCGCGCCGATCCGATCGGGACCATCGACATCGACTCGACGCCGCCCGCGATCACGATGTCCTGCTGGCCGGAGGCGACGGTGGCGGCGGCGAAGTGCAGCGCCTGCTGGCTGGAGCCGCAGGCGCGGTCGACGGTCGTCCCCGGCACCGCCTCCGGCCAGCCCGCGGCGAGCGCGCCGAGGCGGCCGACGTTGCTCGACTGCGCGCCGATCTGCGTGACGCAGCCCCAGACGACGTCGTCGATCCGCCCCGGGTCGAGCCCGTTGCGTTCGAGGATCGCGGTCAGCACGTGCGCGGTCAGGTCCACCGGATGGACGCCCGAGAGGGCGCCGTTGCGGCGCCCGATCGGGGTGCGGACCGCGTCGACGATGACAGGTGTGGCGCTCATCCCGGACCTCTCGACAGGTTGTTCTGTATGTTGTTCACTGTTCTTACTGGTGAACAGATTAAGGCAAGGACGGCGGATGTCAATCGCGTTGAACACCGAGGAACGGGACCTCCAGGAGGCACTGCGCCGCTACCTCGACGCCGAGGTCGCGCCGCTGGTCGCCGACTACGAGCGGCGCCGCGAGTTCCCCTGGGACCTGCTCGGCGGGCTCTACGAGTTCGGATACGTGCGGGGCGCGGTCGCCCGCGAGCACGGCGGCGACGAGGTCAGCGCGATGGCGCAGGCCGTCCTCATGGAGGAGGCCGGGCGCTGCTGGGGCTCGCTGCGGACCACGGTGAACGTCCAGGGCATGGTCGCGATGCTGCTCAGCCGGGCCGGGACCGACGCCCAGCGGGCCCGGTTCCTGGACCCGATGCTGGCCGCGTCGCGGTTCGGCTGGTTCGCGCTCACCGAGGCGGAGGCCGGGTCGGACGCGGGCGCGCTGCGCTGCACGGGCCGCCGCGACGGCGACTCGTTCGTGCTCAACGGCCGCAAGATCTACATCACCAACGCGCTGCGCGCCGACTTCGGGATCCTGCTCGCGCGCCAGCTCGACGAGGACGGCAACGACCGCGGGGTCTCGGCGTTCCTGGTGGACGCCGCCGAGTCGCCGTACGGCGTGCACGACATCGCGCACATGCCGGTGCGCAGCACGACCAGTTGCGAGCTGGTCTTCGACGACGTCCGGATCCCCGCCGGGAACCTGCTCGGCGAGCCCGGCTCCGGGTTCGGGCTCGCGATGGCCGCGGTCAACCAGGGGCGGCTGAACATGGCGATGGGCGCGGTCGGCCTGTCGCAGGCGTGCCTGGAGGCGGCGGTCAGGTTCAGCCGGGAGCGCAGGCAGTTCGGCAAGAGCCTGGCGGAGTTCCAGCTCGTCCAGCAGATGGTGGTCGACATCGCGGTCGGCACCCAGACCGCCCGGCTGCTCGGGTACGACGCCGCCCGCGTGCTCGACGCGGGCGGGGACGGCCGCTACGAGTGCTCGATGGCGAAGTACTACTGCGGCGAGACCGCGGGACGCAGCGCGACGCTGGCGCTGCAGGTCCACGGCGGCGCGGGGCTGATGGAGGAGTTCCCGGTCGAGCGGTACTTCCGCGACGCCCGCGAGGCGACGATCCCCGAGGGCACCTCGCAGATCCAGGTCCTCCAGATGGGCAAGCATCTGCTCGGCCGGTCCGCGTTGCGCTGAGCGTTGCGCTGAGCGGACCGCCGAGATCGCCGGGCCCGCCCCCGTGGGCTACTTTTCCCAGCTCATCGCCCGTTTCGGGGTGCTCGGCGGCGCGCGCCGGCGCCCCCTGTGGCCGCTGTGAAAAGGGTGTCATCAGGTGGTTGACGTGCTCCGCCGACCTGGCTTACGTTATGCAGAACGCTGTTCTTGTGTGAGAACAAACCGCGAGAACATGCACCCACCCCACTGGAAACACGAACGATGGAGGCCCGCCATGGCGGTTGGAACCCGGTCTTTGGGGGTGAGCCTCGCCGCGGCCGTGCTGTGCCTCTCGGCCGGTGCGTGCGGCGGCTCGTCGGGGGACGGCGGCGACATCGTCGTCGGCATGATCGAGGACACCGCGGGCGGCACCGCGGCGACGTCCGCCGAGGCGACGCGCGGGATCGAGCTGGCGCTGTCGGAGATCAACGACGGCGGCGGGATCGACGGCAAGAAGCTGAAGCTCGTCCGTTACAGCGACGGCGGCGAGCCGAGCCAGTCGCCCGCGCTGGTGCGCAAGCTGGTCAACGCGAAGGCCCGGATCATCCTGATGAACTCCGGCTCCGCGTCGGCGGCGCAGGTCAAGCCGATCGTCCAGCAGGAGCACGTCGCGGCGATCTCGCCGACGAACATCCTCGGCGCGATCGCGCAGCCGCCGAACAACGGCTACTCCTACATCCTCGCCAACCCGGTGACCGACGTCGGCACCGTGTACGGCGCCGCGTTCGCCAAGGCCGGGTACAAGCGGGTCGCCGTCCTCACCGACGACTCCCCGACGATGGCGGGCCTGAACGACGCGCTGCTGCCGACCCTGGAGAAGGCGGGCGTGGAACTCGTCGCCAAGGAGAAGGCGCCGCTGAACGCGACCGACGTCACCACCCAGGTCAGCAGGCTGAGCCGGTCCAAGCCGGACGCGGTCCTCGTCTCCTCGCTCGGCGGCCAGCTGGAGGTGCTCTTCCAGAACGCCCTCAAGCAGGCCCTTCCCGACAAGCCGCGCTTCTCGCTCGCCTCGATCGGCAACCAGCCCGAGACCTGGGCGCTCGCCAAGCCGGGGACGCTGGACGGCCTCGTCTACGCGAGCGCGATCTCCTCGCAGAACACCCGGTCCAACGACCTCATCGCCAAGCTGAAGGCGCGCAACGGCGACAAGTTCAAGGCGCTCACGGCGTTCTCCGCGCAGGGCTACGACAGCGTCCACCTGATCGCGAAGGTGATCAAGGACGCGGGCGCGGACGCCGACTCGAAGGCGATCAACGAGGCGCTGCAGAAGGTCACCAAGTTCGAGGCGAGCTTCGGCGGCACCGGGTTCACGATGTCGTTCGGCCCCGACAAGCACATGGGCTCGGACGGGCTGTGCGGGATCGTCCTGCGCACCTTCGACGCGCAGAACCGGCCCGGCCAGAACTGGGCGACCTACCAGCCGAGCTGCGGCTGATGGCGGGCCGGCCGCTGGTCGTGATCACCGGGGGCGCCCGCGGGATCGGGCGCACCCTCGCCGAGGCATGGGTCGCGGACGGGGCCCGGGTGGCGCTCGCCGACCTCGACCTCGACCAGGCGAAGGCCACCGCCGCGGAGCTCGGCGGCGACGCCGCCCGGGGAGTGCGCTGCGACGTCGGCGACGACGAGTCGGTCCAGGCGGCGATGGAGGAGATCGCCGCCTGGGCGGGCCGGATCGACTGCCTGGTCAACAACGCGGGACTGCACCTGATGGCCTGGTCGCGTCCGGCGACCGAGATCGACAGCGCGGGGTGGATGTCGATCCTGTCGGTCAACGTCGTCGGCCTCGTCCGGTGCGCGCGGAGCGCCCGGCCCTGGCTGGCCGAGTCGCCGAACGCCAGCATCATCAACGTCTCGTCGGTGTCGGGCATCGTCCCCCGCGACGTGTACGGCGTGACGAAGCTGGCGGTGCGCGGCGTGACCACGGCGCTCGCCGCCGAGCTCGCCGCCGACGGGATCCGGGTGAACTGCGTCGCGCCCGGCCCGATGGACACCGACGCCGCGATGGCGGACCTGCCGCCCGCGCTGCTGGCCGACTTCATCTCGTCCAAGCAGCTGATCGCGCGGCAGGGCCGGACCGCCGACCTCGTCGGGCCCGCGCTCTTCCTCGCCTCGGAGGCCGCCGGGTTCGTCACCGGCGAGACCCTCACCGTCGGCGGCGGCTTCCCCCTGCGGATCTGACCTCCGATTGGCCGACCGCCCGCCCCCTGACCTCGAACGTCCTCGAAAGAAACGGGAGAACGAAGGAATCATGAGCTGGAACCTGCACCACGTCAACATCCCCGCCCACGACGTCCGGGCGATGGTCCGCTTCTACAACGCCGTGTTCGGCATGAAGGAGATCCAGTTCCCGTGGTCCGGTGACGGCGAGCAGGGCCAGTTGGAGACCGGAAGCGACTTCGTCGCCCTGTTCGAGGACCACAACGGCCGCCAGATCCACATCTGCAAGCCGACCCCGTCGCTGCCCTGGGACAACGACCTGCGCGTGCACCCCGTCATCAACGGCCACATCGCCATCCAGGTGGACGACATCCAGGGCGTCATGCGGCGGCTCGGCGAGCAGGGCATGCCCTTCAACGACGCCGGGACCTGGTCCTACAAGGGATTCCACCAGGTCTACACCTACGACCCGTCGATGAACGTGGTGGAGATCAACCAGCGGGTCGAGTGACCCAGCGCGTCGGCAGCCCTGGAAGGAGTCCCCCCATGCCCATCGAGCTCGTTGTCCCCACGCTGGAGACCGGGTGTTTCTTCGGCCTGATCGCGCTGGCCCTGTTCATGGTCAAGGAGAGCGCCGCGCTGTTCAACTTCGCCGTCGGCGGCCTCGCGGTCGTCGGGGGGATGGCCAGTTCGGCGATCACGGTCGGCCACGGCCTGCCGCTGCCGCTCGGCGTCCTCGCGGCGGTCGCGTTCGGCGTCGCGCTCGGCCTGTGCATCGAGGTGCTGGTCGTGGCCCCGCTGGTCAAACCGGGCGGGGGTGAGGACCACCACGTCGTGATGGCGCTCGTCGCGGGCCTCTTCGCGCTCCAGCAGATGGCCGGGGTCGCCTTCGGCAAGTCGGCGCTGCCGGGGGCGACCTGGATGAAAGGAGACGTCCTCGACGTGGGCAAGTTCGTCGTCAGCGCGCAGGCGCTCATCGAGATCGCGGTGACCCTCGCCCTGTTCGTCGCCATCGGGACGCTGCTGCGCAGGACGAGGCTCGGGCGGCAGTTCCGCTCGATCGGCGACAACACGCAGGCCGCGACGATGCTCGGGATGCCGGTCCGGCGGATCCGGCTGCTCGCGTTCGCCTCGTCCGGCCTGCTCGCCGGGCTGGCGGGCGCGCTGTTCGCCAACCGCGCGGGCGTCGCGTTCACGAGCGCGCTCCAGTTCACCCTGTTCGGGTTCCTCGCCTTCGTGATCGGCGGCGCGGCCAACGTCTGGGGGCCGCTCGCCGGGGGGATCGGCCTGGCGTTCCTCCAGGCGCTCGCGATCTACTACTTCGGTCCGGCGGCGCTGACCTACGTGACCTTCGCCGTCGCCGCGCTGTTCTTCGCGCTGCGCCCGGAGGGCATCTTCGTCAAGCGGGTGCGCGCATGAGCCGCCTCACCCGCTGGCGGACGCCGATCGCGTTCGCGATGCTGATCCTCGTCGTGCTGTGGGTCGGCCAGAACGGCTACCGGCAGGACCTGGCGATCCTCATGGTCACCTACGGCCTGATCAGCCTCGGCCTGTACAGCCACTACATCATGGGCAACTCGATGTCGGTCGCCTACAACGCCTACGTGGCGATCGGCGGCTACGCCCTCGGGATCCTGTGCGTGCGCACCGACCTGTCGATGTTCCTGGCGCTGCCGATCGGGATCGTGATCTCGGCGGCGGTCGCGGTCCTGCTGGGCCTCACGACGTACAAGCTGTCCGGCTTCTACCTGGCGGCGGTCACCCTCCTGTTCGGCGAGGCGTTCGCGGCCTGGCTGGTGGACGGCACCGGCATCACCGGCGGCGCGTCCGGCGTGACGCTCACCCGCGGGCTGACGCTGTTCGGGAGCGAGGTCACCCGCCAGCACCTGGTGATCGCCGCGCTGGCGACCCTGTTCCTCGCGGCGTGGGGCCTGGACCGGCTGCGCACCTCGCCGTTCGGGATCGCGCTGCGCGCCAAGGGCGACGCGCCCCGCGCGGTCGAGTCCTCGGGCGTCTCGACGCGCGCCCTGACGCTCGTGTCGCTCGGCATCGGCGCCGGGCTCGGCGCCGTCGCCGGGTGGTACTTCGCCGCGGTGAACCTGTCGATGCTCCCCGAGTCGGTGCCGCTCTCGGTCGCGTTCGTGGCGCTGTTCATCCCGTTCCTCGGCGGCTACCGGTCGCCCTGGGGCGCGGTCGTCGGGGCGGTGGTCGTCACCGAGCTGACCTTCAACCTGACCTGGTTCCAGGACACCGGCACGCTCGCCTTCGCGATCGCCGTGCTGGTGGTGCTGATCTTCGCGCGGCGGGGACTGCTCGGCCTGCTCGGCGACGTCCTCGCGCGGGCGGCCAGGCTGGTCCGCCGGGACGGGCCGCTGCACAAGGAGGGGAGGGACCATGTCCAGCCCAGCGCTTAGCTGCCAGGGGCTGCACAAGGCGTACGGCGGGGTCCGCGCCGTCCACGGCGTCAGCTTCCACGTGTCCCGCGGCGAGGTGGTCGGCCTGGTCGGGCCGAACGGCGCCGGGAAGAGCACGGTCGTCGACCTGATCAGCGGCGAGCAGCCCGCCGACACCGGCACGGTGAAGGTCGCCGACCGGGTGCTGAGCGGGACCGCGGCCCGCCGCGCCAAGCGCGCGAAGCTGGCGCGCACCTTCCAGTACCCGCAGGTCGCGCACGAGCTCACCGCGCTGGAGAACGTCCTGATCGGCGCCTACGCGACGACCTTCAGCGGGCCGCTGTCGTTCGCGTCGACGATCGTCCGTGGGCTGGTCGACCCGCGCGCGGACCGGCTGCGGCGCCGCGCGGAGGAGATGGCGGGCTCGCTGAGCCTGAGCGATCTCGACCGTCCCGCCTCCGAGCTGACCCTCGGCCAGTTGCGGCTGCTGGAGGCGGCGCGGGCGCTCAGCCAGGACCCGGAGGTCGTGCTCCTCGACGAGCCGTTCGCCGGGCTGGACGGCGACGGCATCCAGGGCCTCTCCCGCGCGATCCGCACCATGGCCGACGCCGGATGCGCGGTCCTGCTCGTGGACCACAACATCGACATCGTCGTCTCCCTCGTCGACCGGGTGGTGCTCATGGCGGACGGCGAGGTGCGCTTCGACGGCGACCCCGCCGAGTGCATGGCGAGCGAGGAGATGAAGGAGGTGTACTTTGGCGACGACTGAGACGACCCCCGAGACGCCCTCCGCGGACGGCCGCGCCGCCCTGGAGGTGCGCGATCTCAGGGTCGGCTACGGCAAGGCCGTGGCGCTCAACCTCGCGGGCCGGGCGCTCACCGTCCCCGCCGGGGGAGTGACACTGCTGCTCGGCGCCAACGGGGCCGGGAAGTCGTCGCTGGTGAACGCGGCGTACGGGGCGGTGCGCGGCACGGGCACGGTGCTGCTCGACGGCGCGGACGTCTCCGCCGCGAGCGCGGTCGAGCGGGCCCGACGGGGAATGGCGCTCGTCCCGCAGGGGCGGCAGCTCTTCCCGCGGATGACCGTCCGGGAGAACCTCCAGGTGATGGCCGAGCTGCTCGGCCTCCCGGACGAGGCCGTCGACCGGGGCGTCGAGCGGTTCGAGCCGCTGCGGCGGGGCGTGCGCAAGTCCGCGGGCGTGCTCAGCGGCGGCGAGCAGCAGATGCTGGCGATCTCGCGGGCGCTGCTCGGCGAGCCGCGTGTCCTGCTGCTCGACGAGCTGTCGACCGGGCTGGCGCCGGTGATCGTCGGTGAGCTGCTCGACCTGCTGACCGGTCTCGCCGAGGACGGGGTGGCGGCGCTGCTCACCAGCCCGACCAGCACGCGGCTACTCCGCCACGTCGACCGGGGGTACGTGCTCGTGCGCGGCGGCGTCCACGCCGGGCCGCTCGCCCCGGACGACCTCGACGCCGCCTACGCCGAGGCGCTCGGCAGCGTGCGGCGCGACGTCCGCGACGGCTCCGCCGCCGGTCACCGGGCCTGAGGCGGCCCGATGCGTCCGGACGCGGAGACCGTGGTCGGGGTCGTCGGGCTCGGGGCGATGGGCGGCCGCCTCGCCGACCGCCTCGCGGGGGAGGGCGGGCGGGTGCTCGGCCACGACCCCTTCGGGGGGACGACGGAGGCCGAGCGCGTGGACGACCTGGCCGCGCTGGTCGAGGCGGCGTCCGTGCTGCTGCTCGTCCTGCCCACGGCGGCGGCGGTGCGCGGCGTCGCCGCCGAACTCGCGCCGCTGGTCGGCCCGGACCACGTCCTGGTGAACCACTCGACGGTCGCGGTGCGGGACGCGGTCGCGCTCGGCTCGCTCGCCGGGACCGGCTGCCGCGTCCTCGACGCGCCGTTCTCCGGCGGCACCGAGTCGGCGGTCGCCGGGACGCTGACGGTCTTCGCCGGAGGCGGCCCGGACGCGCTGCGCGCGGCCGGGCCGGTGCTTGCCGCGTACGCGTCCCGGGTGGTGGCGTGCGGCCCGCTCGGCGCGGGGACGACCGTGAAGCTCCTGCACCAGCACCTGGTCGCGGCGCACGTCGTCGCGGCGGCCGAGACGGTCCGGCTGGCGGGGGCGGCGGGGCTGGCGGAGACCGACGTCGCCGAACTGCTGGCGGGGACGGCCGCCGACTCGACGATGCTCCAGGTCCTGGTCGCGCGGCTGGCGGAGGGGCCGGGGCCGGTGCGCGGCAGCACCCGGATCCTGCACAAGGACGCGACCCTGGTCGCCGAGTTCGCCGAGAGCCTCGGCACGCGGCTCGACCTGCTCCCCGCGATCACCCGGATCCTGGCAGGCCACCTGGGGACGGCCGACGCCGACAGGGACATCGCTACGCTGGCCCACGACGCCTAGGGAGCTATATTCTATAAATTCCTGGAGGATAGGAGAGGGCAAGAATGGCTCCACGCACGGTCACTCCATGAAACGGGAAAAGCGGATCTTCCATAGTCGATAGAGTATTATCCAGATCCGCTGTTTGACTCCCGGAGGGCGACGTGTCGAGCGCGACGGATTCCACGGCGAGCGGTCCGCCGTTGAGCAAGACCGCCTACGTCCTGGAGCGCCTGCGCCGGGAGATCGCGGACGGGCTCATCAAGCCCGGCACGAGCCTGCGGCAGACCGACGTGGCGAAGCGCTACGGAGTCAGCCCCACGCCGGTGCGCGAGGCGTTCCGCCTGCTGGAGGCGGAGGGCGCGCTGAACTACGAGTCCCACCGGGGCGCCACCGTCAAGGACATGACACCCCAGGAGATCGAAGACCTCCACCTCCTGCGCTCCGAGGTCGAGGGCCTCGCCACCGCCCTCGCCGTCGAGCGGATGGAGGACGCCGCCCTCGACCGCATCCGCGCCGCCCACCAGGACCTCAACGACGCGATCGAGGCGGGCGACCAGTCGCGGCTGCCGGTGCTGAACCGCGCGCTGCACTTCGCCATCTACGAGGCGGGGTCGTCGCTGGTGGCGCTGCAGGCCGCCTCCCTCTGGGCGTTCGTCCCACCGCGGATGACGATCTGGAAGGACGAGAAGAACGCCCGGTCCCTCTCGGACGACCACCGCCGGATCATCGACGCCCTGGAGCGCGGCGACCCCTACGACGCGCGCCGGTCCATGGCCGAGCACATCCTGCACGCGGCGCGCCTCCGGCGGAACACCCCGCCGCCCGCCTGACCCGAAGCGTCCGCCGCCAGGGCCTACCCGGTGATCTCGTGTTCGTCGTCGGGGGTGCGGCGGGTCAGGCCGCGCGCGGCGAGCAGTTCCAGCAGCGGGACGGCCACCCGCCGCGTCGTGCCCATCGCCTGCCGGGCGGCGCTCAGCGTGAACGGCTGCGGGAGCGCCTTGAGGACGTCCAGCGCGCGGCGGTCCACGTCGGGGAGCAGGACGATCCCCGGCGCGACGCGCACCAGCCGGCCGAGCCGCTCGGCGGCGGCGAGCTCGGTGTTGCCGAGGCCGAGCTCGGCGAGGCGGTCGGCGGTCGGCGCGGCGAACGGCGCGGCGGCGAGGTCGAGCTCCAGAGATCGGACGGCCTCGTCCAGCTCGCCGGGCAGCGCGGCCACGTGGCCGGGCGGCGTGAGCAGGCCGGAGGCGCAGTCCAGTCCGGCGTCCGCGGCGAGCGCGGGCACCAGCGCGGGGTCGGGGAGGCCGAGCCGCTGGACGGCCGCCGCCACCGGCATCCCCGGCTCCAGCGGATGGTCGGCCCGGTGCCGCCGTTCGGCCTCGGCGAGGTCGGCCGCGTATCGGGCCCAGCGCTCGTCGGACGTCCACCAGTCGCCGTGCCGGGGCGCGCCGGGCGCGGGCAGGCCCATCGCGGCGAGGTCGGCGCCGCGCAGCAGGCCGCGGCCCAGCCGGGCGGCGGCGACGTCCGCCGCCGTCCGCACCCCGGCCAGCTCGGCGGCCCGGGCCCGCGCCGCGCCGCGCCTGCGGAGCGGCGGCGGGTCGACGTCCAGGACGCGCAGCCCCGCGGCGATGCGGCGGCGCCCCGGGTCGCGGAGGACGGCGCGGTCCCCGTACCGCAGCGGCAGCGGACGGTCCAGCCGCAGCCGTCCGTGCGCCGGGCCGAGCGGGCGCAGCCGGCACGGCACGGCCGCGGTCCCGATGTGCAGGACGAGCCGCTCCGGCGGCGCGGCCGACGAGGTCGGGCGCAGCTCCACGTCCACCTCGGACGCGGTCCGCCACGCGCCGGGCGTGAGCAGCGGCAGCCCGCGCGGCACGTCGGCGCGGTCGACGCCGCGCAGGTTGAGCGCGACCCGCGCGGTGGCGGTCACACTGTCCCGGCGCTCGCCCAGCGCCTCGATGCCCCGCACCCGGACCGCCCGCCCCTCGGTGTTGAGCAGCTCATCACCCACGTGGACCGTGCCCGCGCCGAGCGTGGCGGTGACGACCGTCCCGGTGCCGCGCACGGAGAACGACCGGTCCGCCCACAGCCGCACCGGCGCGGCGGCGTCCGGGCGGGGCAGTCCGGCGACCAGGTCGACGAGGGCCGCGCGGAGGTCGTCGAGCCCGGCGCCGGTGACCGCGCTGACCGCGACGGCGGGCACGTCGCGCAGCGTCCCGCCCGCCATCCACTCGCGCGCCTCCGCGATCGCCGGGGCCGGGTCGGCGAGGTCGGAGCGGGTGACCGCCAGCACGCCGTGGGACACCCCGAGCGCGTCCAGCGCCTCCAGGTGCTCGGCGCTCTGCGGCATCCAGCCCTCGTCGGCGGCGACCACGAACAGCACGGCGGGCGCCGGGCCGACCCCGGCGAGCATGTTGGCGACGAACCGCTCGTGCCCGGGGACGTCGACGAACGCGATCTCGCCCGCACCCGGAAGCGTCGTCCAGGCGAACCCGAGGTCGATGGTGAGGCGCCGCCTGCGCTCCTCCTCAAGCCGGTCGGGCTCCATCCCGGTCAGGGCCCTGACCAGCGTGGACTTGCCGTGGTCGACGTGCCCGGCGGTGGCGATCACATGCATGGTCCTCGTCCTCCCGCGTGGGTGGCCACCGGTTCAGTTGCGCGCGGCGCGCAGGTCGGCCTCGATCCGGGCGGCGGCGTCCAGCAGCAGCGGCAGCAGCTCGCGGCGCATCCGCGCGGCGGGCACCCGGCCCGCCGTGACGGAGACGTTGGCCGCCGCGATCACCGTGCCGGCGGCGTCGCGGATCGGCGCGGCGATCGACCGCAGGCCGTCCTCCAGTTCCCGGTCGACCAGCGACCAGCCCTGCCTGCGCACGCGGTCGATCTCGCGGCGCAGCGTTGCCGGGTCGGTCGTGGTCCGCTCGGTGAACGGACGCCGCGCGGCCCGGGCCAGGCGGTCGTCCAGGTCGGCGTCGGGCAGCCCGGCGAGCAGCACCCGCCCCATGGACGTCGCGTACGCGGGGAAGCGGGTGCCGACGCTGATCGCGACCGTCATGATGCGCGAGGTCGGGATGCGCGCGACGTACACGACGTCGTCGCCGTCCAGCACCGACACCGACGACGTCTCGCGGATCGTCGCGACCAGCCGTTCGAGGTGCGGCTCGGCGACGTCCGGCAGCGAGAGCGCCGACAGGTAGGCGTAGCCGAGCCGCAGCACCCCGGGCGTCAGCGAGAAGAGTCGCCCGTCGGTGCGGACGTAGCCGAGGTCGACCAGCGTGAGCAGGAACCGCCGCGCGGCGGCCCGGGTGAGGCCGGTGGCGCGGGCGACCTCGCTCAGCGTCAGCCGCGGCGTGGCCGAGTCGAACGCCCTGATCACGTTGAGCCCGCGCTCCAGCGACTGGACGAAGTGCGCCCCGCGGTCGTCCGCGCGGCCGGTGCCGTCCGGCGCGGTGTCGGGCACTGCCATCCGCTCATCATGCGGGAGCCCTGTTCGGATGACAAACATCCGTACTACCTCCGCACGTCGCCGAGACCGCGAAAACCGGACATATAGGCTGTTGACAACATCAACACCCCAGCACAGAATCAACTATCCGAACATTCGTCCTGGTTCCGCACGCCGGATCGCCATGATCGCGGCGTGGAGAGGGGTCGTCATGGCCGGCAGGATCACGGTGTTCAACCCCGAGGGCAACGCGCCGACCGTGGGCGGCAAGTCGCTGGCCCCGCGGCCCGACAGCCTGGAGGGCCGGACGGTCTTCCTCGTGGACGCGGGCTTCGAGAACTCCGCCGACCTCATCGACCAGCTCCGCGCCTCCCTCCACGAGCACCGGCCCGGGATCACGACCGTGACCGAGCACCTGTCCACGCCGTTCGACCCGGCGCCCGACCTGTACGCGCGGATCGCGGCGGAGGGGGACGCGGCGATCCTCGGCGTCGGCCTTTGAAGCGGCTGCGCGCCGGCGGTCGCCGGCCACGCCACGCGGCTCGAGTCCGAGTACCGCGTGCCAACCGTCTCCGTCCACGCGGACGCGTTCGCGCGGCTCGTCGCGTCGACCAGCCGCCTCGCGGGCGTCCCGACGCTGCGGCACGCCTTCGTGCCCTCGCCGGTGCCCGGCCGCACGTCCGCCGAGCTGCGCGGGTACGTCGAGGGTGACAACCCCGTCTCCGGCAACCCGTTCGCGAGGGACGTCCTCGACGGGCTGACCAGGCCGCTCGACGACGCCGACATGGCCGGGGCGACGTTCGAGCGGGCGAGGTCCCGGCTGCTGGAGCCCGCGACCGAGGACGACCTGCACGACCTGTTCCTGGAGAACGGCTGGACCGACAGGCTGCCGATCGTCCTGCCCACCGAGGAGCGCGTCGCCGCGATGCTCGCCGGGACGAGCCGCGCGCCCGGCGAGGTCGCCGGCCGGCTCCGGGCCGCGTCCACCCGCGAGTACTGGGAGTTCACCGTCGAGCAGGCCGCGGTGAACGCGGTGATGGCCGGGGCGAGGCCCGAGTACTTCCCGGTGATCCTCGCGCTGCTCGGCAGCGGCTACTCGGCCCGGCACAGCAGCATCTCCTCGATGTCGGAGGCGGTCGTCGTCAACGGCCCGGTCCGCGACGAGATCGGGATGAACTCCGGGATCGGCGCGCTCGGCCCCTACAGCCGGGCCAACGCCACGATCGGACGCGCCTACGGCATCGGCTCGCAGAACCTCCAGGGCGGCTCGGCGCCCGGGATCAGCTACATGGGGTCGCTCGGCAACCCGTTCTCGTTCACGAACCTCACGTTCGCCGAGAACGAGGAGCGCAGCCCGTGGGAGCCCTACCACGTCCAGCACGGCTTCGCGCCCGGCGACAGCACCGCGACGATCTTCCGCGGCGTCCGGACCATGATCACGTCGGGCGGGATCGCGGACGACTGGCGGGAGCACTCCGCCCGGCGGGTCTTCAACGCCACCCGGGCGAGCGGCGGCGTCGTGCTGCTGCTCGACCCCCTGGCCGCGCAGAACCTCGTCGAGCACCAGGGCTTCGCCCGCAAGGCGGACCTCATCGAGTTCATCTCCGACACCGGGCGGATGACCGCGCGCCGCTGGTGGGGCCACGGCCTCCAGGAGCTGTTCTTCGGCTACCGCGCCCGCGCGGGCGAGGAGCCGTGGGCGAGCTACCTGGCGGCGGACCCGGACGAGCAGGTGCGGATCAACGTCCCCGAGGACGTCCACGTCATCGTCGTCGGCGGCCGGAGCGCCGCCGCCTGGAGCGTCCTCGAGGGAATGGCCAACGGCACCGAGCTGGACCGGTCGCTGTCCGGCCGGACCGTGTCCGTCGACGAATGGCGCTGAGCACGGAGGGTGCGCGCGCCCGCGACAGGCAACCGGCACAGAGGAGGACCAGGACCCATGAAAGGCAGACCGCTCGGTTTCCCTGTGGGGGGCGGGCCTCCCACGCTCCCCGGGGACCGGCACGAAGGGCGGGGCCGCGGAAGGCGGCCCGCCTGGATCGCGTGGATCGCCGGGGCCTCCGCGCTGGCGGCGGTAACCGCCGGTTGCGGCGGCTCCGGCGGCGGCTCGGGCGACGCGTCGCTGCGGATGTACGCGTCCCCGGCGGTCAAGACCGGGCTCGACGCGCTCATCAAGGAGTTCAACACCGCCAACGCTCCGCGGATCAAGATGACGGTGCGGTACATGCCCGCGCCGAAGATCGGCCCGGCCGTGACCACCGAGATCCAGGCCGGAAACCCGCCCGACATCCTCGGCATCTCGCCCGGGTCGGGCGGCGGCGCCACCGGGCTGCCGCTCTACAAGCTCGCCAAGGCCCACCGCTTGGAGGACCTCAGCTCCAAGCCGTGGACGAAGGGCCTGCCGCCGCTGCTGGCCCCCACCGTGACCTACAAGGGCAAGGTCTACGCCCTGGTCACGGGCATGTCCACGGAGTTCATGGACTACACCGTCGACGAGCTGAAGGGCTGGGGGCTCAAGCCGCCGTCGACGTTCGCCGACCTGCTGAAGCTCTGCGGGGAGATCCGCAAGCACGGCAAGTACGCGCTGGTGCCGGGAGCCGCCGACCCGGCGGGCAACCGCATGCTGTTGCAGTCCTTCTCCGCCGCCAACGTCTACAGCGACGACCCGGGCTGGGACGAGAAGCGCGCCGCCGGGCAGGTCAAGTTCCAGACCACGCCGGGCTGGCGGCAGACCTTCCAGCAGGTCGTGGACATGATCAACGCGGACTGCTACTACCCCGGCGGCGCGGGCCGCACCACCGAGGAGGGCAAGAACCTCCAGATCAAGGGCGACAAGGCCGCGATGGGGATCGGGCCGTCGACCGCGTCGACCTACGTCACCGCGCGGAACCCGAAGCGCAAGTGGGCCGCGATCCCGGTGCCGGGACGGCGCAGCAGCACGCTTCCACTGGAGGTGGGCGCGATGTCGGTCGCCGCCCACGGCAAGCACGTCAAGGAGTCGATCGAGTTCCTCGACTTCGTGGCGCAGCGCCGCGACCAGCTCGCCACGGCGACCGGCTCCTTCTCGCCCGCCCAGATGGCGCGCGGCGAGCTGCCCGCCTTCCTGAAACCGCTGGAGCCGCTGGCCAAGCAGGGCAGGTACAGCCTGGGCGCCAGCACCATGTGGCCCTCGGACGCCCCGGCGCTGGCCGCCTACAAGATGATGGCGGGCCTCTACAACAAGACCCGGACCGTCGACGACATCCTCAAAGCGATGGACGAGTCCTGGGACGCCACCCGGAGTTGAGTCCCTTCAAGGGGCGGAAAGGACCGGCCACGGACGGCCCGGGTCGGCGAGGTGGCGGTGGGCGGCGAGCGCGGCGGTCGCGCCGTCGCCCGCCGCGGCGACCGCCTGCGCGGCCGAGTCGGACCTGATGTCGCCCGCCGCGAAGATCCCGCGCAGGGCGGTGCGCATGGCGCCGTCCGTCGGGACGCGCCCGTCGTCGTCCAGCGGGAGCAGGCCGCGCAGCACGTCGGTCCGCGGGCGCAGGCCGACGTACACGAACACGCCGGTGACCTGCTCTTCCGCCGTCTCGCCCGTGCCGGTGTGCCGGACCTTGACGCCCGCCACGGCCGTGTCGCCGACGATCTCCTCGACGGCGGTCGAGCCGCGCACCTCGATCGCCGGGTGCTCCAGGACGCGGCTCGCGTACGTGTGCTGTCCGGCGAGCCGCTCGCCGCGATGCAGCAGCACGACCCGCTCCACGTGGTCGGTCAGCTCCAGGGCCTCCAGCAGCGCCGAGTCGCCGCCGCCGACGACGGCGACGGCCTTGCCTCGGTGCAGCGGCCCGTCGCACGTCGCGCAGGTCGAGACGCCGTGCCCGCGTAGCTTCTCCTCGCCCGGCACGCCCAGCTCGCGCAGCGCCGACCCGGTCGCGACGATGACGGCTCCGGCGCGGACCTCGCCGTCGCCGGTGGTGGCCGTCCAGCCGCCGTCCGCCGGGGCGAGGCCCTTGAGGGCGCTCGTCACGAACTCGACGCCCGCGTCCTGCGCCTGCTCCTGGATCATCGGGCACAGGTCGTAGCCGGGGACGCCCGCCGGGAAGCCGGGGAAGTCCTCGATCCGGCCGACGCCGATCAGGTGCCCGCCGCCGATGTCGTCGCCGAGCAGCAGTCCCGTCCGGCGTCCGTTGCGGGCGGCGAACAGCCCGGCGGTCAGCCCGGCCACGCCGCCGCCCGCGACGAGGATCTCGAAGTCGTCCGTCATCTGATCGCCTCCCCGGTCTCGGGGTCGAAGAAGTGCAGGTCGGCCGGGTTCACCGGGATGGCGACGGTCTCCTGCGGCTTCACCGGGGACGCGGGCGAGAACCGCGCGTACACGGTGACCCTGTCCGCGGCGCCGGGGCCGGCGGCCACCGGCCGTCCGGGCAGTTCCACTTGGACGAGGCGCTCGTGCCCGAGCATCTCCACGACCGTCACCTTGCCGCGCAGCCGCCCGGCGGCGTCCCCGGGCGCGGTGCGCGGCGCGTCGGTGAGCTTCTCCGGACGGACGCCGACGACGACCTCCGAACCGGCGAAGCGCTCCAGCGCCCGGTGCAGCTCGCGCGGCGCCGGTATCCGCTCGTCGCCGACGACGCAGCGCAGGTCGCCTGGGCCGTCGGCGACCAGCGGGCAGCTCAGCAGGTTCATGCCGGGCGAGCCGATGAACGTCGCGACGAACATGTTGCTCGGACGCCCGTAGACCAGCTCGGGCGTGCCCTCCTGCTGGAGCAGACCGTCGCGCATGACGGCGATCCGCGTGCCCATCGTCATGGCCTCGACCTGGTCGTGGGTGACGTAGACGGTGGTGACGCCGAGCGTCCGCTGGACGGTGGACAGCTCGGCCCGCATGTGCATGCGCAGCTTCGCGTCCAGGTTGGAGAGCGGCTCGTCCAGCAGGAACGCCTGCGGCTTGCGGACGATCGCCCGCCCCATCGCGACCCGCTGCCGCTGTCCGCCGGACAGCGCGCGCGGCTTGCGTTTCAGCAGCTCGCCGAGGCCGAGGAGCCGGGCCGCCTCCTCCACCCGCTCCTTGATCTCCTGCTTGCGCCTGCCCTCGCACTGCAAGGGGAAGGCGATGTTGTCGTAGACGCTCATGTGGGGGTAGAGGGCGTAGTTCTGGAACACCATGGCGACGTCGCGCTTGCGGGGCTCGACCCGGTTCACGACCGTGCCCCCGATGCTGATCTCGCCCTCCTCGATCGTCTCCAGCCCGGCGATCATGCGGAGCGCGGTCGTCTTGCCGCAGCCGGACGGCCCGACGAAGATCATGAACTCGCCGTCCGCGATCTCCAGGTTCAGGTCGCGGAGCGCCCGCGTCCCGCCCGGATACACCTTGCCCAGCCCGCGAATGCCGATCGTTCCCATGGTCAGCCCCGGATTCCGCCGGCCAAGCCTCGGACGAACTGCCGCTGCGCGACGACGAAGACGCCGAGCATGGGGAGAATGGCGATCGTCGCTCCCGCGAACACAAGGTTCCATTGGGTGTAGTTCTCGTTGACGAAGGAGTTCAGAGCGACCGGCAAGGTGCCGATCGAGCTGCCGCTCATGAAGATGAGCGCGATGAAGAAGTCATTCCACACGATCAGCCCGGACAGCATCGCCACGGTCGTGGTGATCGGCCGCAGCAACGGGATGACGACTCTGAAGAACGTGCGGAGCATTCCGGCGCCGTCCACCTGCGCGGCCTCCTCGTATTCCGTGGGCAGCGCGCGGATGAAACCCACGTAGAGGAAAACGGCGAAGGGCAGGATGCCCGCCGTGTGCAGGAAGATGATCCCGTGGTAGGTGGCGAGCAGGCCCGCGCTGCGCATGACGACGTAGACCGGCACCAGCCCGAGCGTGGCGGGCATGATGAAGCCGATCACGAAGAGGATGTAGAGGCCGTTGCTCAGCTTCGACGTCCGCCTGGCGATCACGTACGCCGTCATCGACGACACCAATACCAGGCAGACCACGCTGCCGACCGTGATGATCACCGTGTTGAAGAAGGCGCGTCCCATGCCGCCCGTCGTGCCGCCGTTCGACCAGGCGTCCGCGTAGTTGCCCCAGTCCGGGTCGGCCAGCGGCGGCTTCAGCGGTTCGCGCGTGAGCTGCCGGTCGCTTTTCAGCGAGATCGCGATCAGGAAGTAGAAGGGTAACGAGAACAGCATCGCCGCCAGGATCATCGCCAACTCGCGGACGAAAGACCGTGAGGTGTACCGGAAGGCACCCATCTACAACCGCCTTTCCCGGCGCCGCTGATACATCATGTTGGCGATTCCCAGAATGGAGATCAGCACGGTCATCACCATCGCGATGGACGCGCCGAACCCGAACCGGCCCTCGACGAACGTCTGCTGGTAGACCTGCGTCGCCAGGGTCTCGGTCGAGTACACGGGACCGCCGCCGGTGAGCGCGTACACCTGGTCGAAGACCCGCAGCCCGGAGATCAGCATCAGCGTGGACACGATGGTGAACGCTGGCGCGAGCAGCGGCAGCGTGACGCGCCGCAGCCGCATCCAGGTCCGCGCGCCGTCGATGACGGCCGCCTCCTCCAACTCGTCCGCCACGCCCTGCAGCCCCGCCAGAAAGATGATCATCGCCTGGCCGGAGTGCTGCCAGACCATGACGACCAGCACGCACCAGATCGCCGTCGACGGGTCGCCGAGCCATTCGTGGCGCAGCGGGTCCAGGCCGATCCCGCCGAGCATCCGGTTGATCGCGCCGTCGTAGGTGAACATGTACTGCCAGACGTAGGAGACGGCGAGCGGGCTGAGGACGGCGGGCGCGAAGAACAGGGTCCGCAGGACGTTGCGCGACTTCAGCGTCCGGTTCAGCGCGAGGGCGAGCACCAGGCCCACGACGTTGACCAGCACCAGGTAGCAGGCGGCGAGCACGAACGTGTGCAGCAGCGCGTCGCGCTGGACCCGCGAGTCCATGATCTCGCGGAAGTTGTCCCAGCCGACGAAGTTCGCGGAGTTGAAGCCGTCCCAGTCGGTGAAGGCGTACACGCCGCCCGACAGCGGGGCGGCGAAGTGCATCCCGATCAGCAGGACGACGCCGACGAAGGCGAGCGCCCAGGGCGGCTTCCGCGCACCGCCCGCGGGCCCGTCCTCCCGCCGCCACCGGTCGCCGGGCACGGTGATCCTGCGGCTCATCTGAGCTCCCTCTGGCCGGTGGCTGCTCCGACCGGCGCCTGGGGCACAGGATCATATACGAAATTGGGTAAGTCAATAGAAAATAGAGTGCGCCGCGATGAGCGGTAGGAGCGTGCGGTTCAGCGCACCAGCAGGCTGTGGTCGCGGGCGGCGACCAGCTCGCCCACGATCGGCGCGCCCGGCACCTCCCCGGCGACGAGCAGGCCACCGGAGGTCTGCGCGTCCGCGAGCAGCAGCCGGGTCTCCTCGTCCGCCGAGCCGAAGTCGGTGTGCGGGGCGACCCAGTCGAGGTTCCGCCGGGTCCCGCCGCTGACGTAGCCGTCGCGCACCGCCTCGCGCGCGCCGTCCGCGTAGGGGACCGCGGCCGCGTCGATCACGGCGGACACGCCGGAGGCGCGGGCCAGCTTGTGCAGGTGCCCGAGGAGACCGAACCCCGTCACGTCGGTCGCGCACACGGCCCCGGCCTTCAGCGCGGCCTCGGCGGCGTCGCGGTTGAGTTCGGTCATGATGGCGACGGCCTGCTCGAACACCTCGCCGGTGGCCTTGTGCCGGTTGTTCAGGACGCCGAGCCCGAGCGGCTTGGTGAGCGACAGCGGCGTGCCCGGACGTCCCCGGTCGTTGCGCAGCAGGCGGCCGGCGTCCGCGATCCCGGTCACCGCCATCCCGTACTTGGGCTCCGGGTCGTCCACGCTGTGCCCGCCGCCGACGTGGCACTCGGCGAGGACGGCGACGTCGAGCCCGCCGCGCAGCACCTCGCGGGCCACGTCGAACGGCAGCACGTCCCGCGGCCAGGCCAGCAGGTTCACCGCGACGAGCGGACGTCCGCCCATCGCGTACACGTCGGAGAGCGCGTTGGCGGCGGCGATCCGCCCCCAGTCGTACGGGTCGTCGACGACGGGGGTGAAGAAGTCGGCCGTGGCCACCACCGCCGTGTCACCGGAGATCCGCACGACGGCGGCGTCGTCGCCGGAGTCGAGGCCGACGAGGAGGTCGTCGTCCGGTCGCCCGCCGAGGCCCGCAACGACCTCCTCCAGCTCACCCGGAGGGATCTTGCAGGCGCATCCGCCACCGTGCGCGTACTGGGTCAGCCGCATCGTCCCCCCCACATTATGCAGGAAATATTGTATACAGCACGCCTCAGGCGTTCGCCCTCAGCTCCTGCCTCACTACCTTGCCCGCGGCGCTGCGGGCCAACGCCTCCACGAACCGGACGATCCGCGGTTCCTTGTAGGACGCCAGCTCCGCGCAGACGTGGGCGACGACCGCCTCCTACGCGGATCGGGGTGCGTTCGAGGACGTGGTGCGCGGCGAGCAGGTCGGCCTCCGGCGCGTCAGCGGGGACGGGCGTCGAAGCCCAGCCGGAACGGGCTCAGCGTGCGCGGCAGCGGCCGTTCCCGGGAAAGGCGGAGCCCGGCGTCCTGCCGCAGGTCGAAGTCGCGGAGCGCCAGCCCGAGGAAAAGGCTGGCCGCCAACAACGACAGATGCCTTCCAGGGCATTTCCCCGGGCCTTCGCTGAACGGCACGACCGCCCACTCGCGCTCCGCCGTTCCGTCCAGCCAGACTTCGGGCTCAAAGGAATCGGCGTAGGGGAGGGTCTCGTCGTCCCACTGGAGGAATGGCGTGTGGATCAGGAATCCGGTTCCGGCGGGCAGGGTCCTGCCCGCCCATTCGGTCGGAAGGGTGCTGTCGCGCAGAATCGTCATCGTCGTGGGCCAAAGGCGCACTGATTCCAGGACGCACGCCCGCCCTCAGCCCGGCCAGGCTGCCCGGCTCGGGACGGTCGAGGTAGCGGCGCAGCCGCCGGAAGAACTCCCGCCGCGTGCCCGCGCGCCGTGGGTGCGCGAAGGCCCAGTTCGCGTTCATCCGCAGCGTGGTGAGCAGGTCGCCGCCTCCTCGCGGATCTTGGGGATGAGCGCGGCCGCGTGCGGGTGCACCCGCTCGCCGGTGCCCAGCACCTCCTCGTTGAACGGGCGGTGCGTTATCGCCGTGCTGGGCCGGGTAGTGCCCGGCCATGGCCGAACGGAAGAACGACCAGGACAAGCCGCTCGCCGACCGGCGGGCCGAGCAGGGCGCGCCGCAGGAGACCGACGCGGACTTCGCCGACGAGCACACGCCCAGCGCCACCGACCCGCCGAACGCCCGGGCCGACGCGCCGGGCGGCGAGGACGACGGCTACAGCCCGCAGACCGAGGTCCCCTGAGTCGCTAGTCGGGGTGCGGCGGGCGCTGGTCGGGCGGCGTCCCGCCGCCTTCGCCGCCTCCCTTGTTCCCCTTGTCGGTGCCGTGCGCGTGGCCCTTGGAGCGGGTCGACTTCGGGTCGGTGGCCTCCGGCGCGGGCTCCTCGGTGACGGAGGTCCGCTCCGACCGCCGGATCTCGGGCTGCTGCGGGTTCGGCATTCTGCCCGCCTCCCTTTTCGTCGTCGGGTCAGGCATGGACCCTTCGGGCCCTTCCCCGCGTGCCGATGTGAAACGGCCGCGTGCCCGCCGTATTTCTCTCCGGTCCGGAAGTTACGGGCCCCGCGAGACGGGAAGAGCCGACGAACCACCCGCGAGGCCGGTGCGGAGAACGCTCCGTCCGGTGGACGCGGAACGGCGGCAGATCGAGCGAGGTGACGAACCGTGGGCAGTCCTCCGGGCCAGAGCCAGGCCTATCCGGGCGAGACGCGGAAGATGGATCCGCAGCCGCGCGACGAGATGCGCGGCTACGAGGGCCGCGGCCTGCTGAGCGGACGGCGGGCGCTGATCACCGGCGGCGACTCCGGCATCGGCCGCGCGGTCGCGGTCGCGTTCGCCAAGGAGGGCGCCGACGTCGCGATCACCTACCTGGAGGAGGACGAGGACGCGCGGCACACCGCCGGGCTGGTCGAGAAGGAGGGCCGCCGCTGCCTGACGTTCGGCGGCGACCTGGCCGACGAGCGCCACGCCCGCGAGGTCGTCGGACGCGCGGCGGAGGGGCTCGGCGGCTTGGACGTGCTGGTCCTGCACCACGGCACGCAGGAGCCCGTCGACGACGTCCGCGAGATCGGCACCGAGCAGCTCGACCGCACCTTCCGGGTGAACGTCCACAGCCTCTTCTGGACGGTCCAGGAGGCCCTCGGCCACCTGCCGGACGACGGGTCGATCGTCATCACCGGGTCGATCAACGGACTGCGCGGCAACAAGACCCTGATCGACTACTCGGCCAGCAAGGCGGCCGCGATGACCTTCGCGCAGTGCATGGCCCAGTCCCTCATGGACCGCGGGATCCGGGTCAACACCGTGTCCCCGGGCCCGGTGTGGACGCCGCTCATCCCGGCGACGTTCGACGAGGACCGCGTCGAGGGCTTCGGCGAGCAGGCCCCGATGGGGCGCCCGGCCGACCCGGACGAGATCGCGCCGTCCTACGTCTTCTTCGCCAGCGGGCGGCTGTCGTCCTACTACACCGGGCAGAACCTCGTCCCGGCCGGGGGAGAGATCCATCCCGGCTGACCGGTCCGCGCGGCCGCGGGGCGCGCTCGCGTCCCGCGGCCGGCGTCGGCGATCCGGACCCGTGCCGGGTCCCGGATCACGGCCGGGTCAGCAGTGCGTGACCCGGCCCTTGATGATCTTGATGTAGCGGCCCGAGACCCACTCGGGCGTGCTGATGCCCAGCCGGTACCATCTGCGCGTGTTGCCGATCTTCTGGCCGAGCGCCCAGCACTTGATGTCGACGACCTGGCCCGGGTTCAGGTGGCCGAGGATCGCCGAGCGCGTGGTCGGCTTCGCCCGGATCGCCAGGCGGTGGCGGCTGATGACCCGCCCCTTCGGGTAGGCGTTGATGGCCACGCTCGCCACCGGCCCGGCCGTGGCCGGCAGAGGCGACGCCAGCGCGACCGGCGTGACGACGCCGGTCCCGACGACACCGGCCAGCAGGACGGTGGCGATCTTGTACTGCCGTTGCATGAGATCTCTCCCCGTGAGCATTCCGACGGTTACGAATCCCCACATGCCCCTATGTAGCGAGAGATAACTCTAAGTAGTGAACCGGTCACTCTCCATTGAAGGTCGAGCCCATCCCACGGGAGCCGCGCCGGGACTCAGAGGTCGCCCGGTGCGCGGGGGTCGGCCGCCTCGTCGCCGAGGCTGAGCAGCAGGGTGCGCAGGACCGCGGCGAGGTCGTCCTGCCGGCCCTGGTCGAGCGCGGCCAGGAGGCGGCGCTCGTTGTCGAGGTGGGCGGCGACGGCGCGGTCGATGAGGTCGCGCCCGGCGGGCGTGAGGGCGACGATGACCGTGCGCCGGTTGGCGGGGTCGAGCTCGCGCGTGACGTAACCCTTGGCGACGAGCCGGTCGAGCCGGTTGGTGACGGCGCCCGAGGTGACCATCGACGAGCGGGCCAGCTCTCCCGCCGTCAGGCCGTGGGGAGAGCCGCTGCGGCGGAGCGTGGCGAGGACGTCGAACTCGCCCCGCTCCAGGCCGAACTCGCTGAACAGGACCTTGAGTTCGCGCTCGGCGAGCCGCGTCAGCCGCGAGAGGCGGCCGAGGACCCTCATGGGGGACGGGTCGAGGTCGGGACGCGCGCGGGACCACTGCTCCACGACGACGTCGACGGCGTCACGCACCACGGCACGCACCTTTCAGCGTTGAACTGTTTGACATCAAGTTAGCATCCGGCGTAGCGTCCTTAACGCTAAACATTTCAACGTTGAGAGGTAGTTCATGCGCCTTCGGACGATCTCCGCCGCCGCGCTGGTGCTCGGGCTGGCCGTCACGACGGCCGCGCCGGTCGAAGCGGCCGCCGGTCGCCGTACCGCCGGGCAGCGGCCCGGCGCGGCGGCCTATCCCGACACGATCCGGTTGCCCAACGGGTTCCAGCCCGAGGGCATCGCGACCGGACCAGGCCCGGTCGCCTACGTCGGGTCCATGGCCGACGGCTCCGTCTACCGCGCCGACCTGCGCACCGGAGACGGCGCGATCCTCAGCCGCGGGCCGGGCACGCAGGCGCTCGGGCTGAAGACCGACCGGCACGGACGGCTCTTCGTGGCCGGCGGCACGGGCGGCGACGCCCGCGTCCTGGACACCCGCACCGGCCGGACGCTGGCCACCTACCGGCTGGCGACCGGCCCCGCCTTCGTCAACGACGTCATCCTCACGCAGGGCGCGGCGTGGTTCACCGACTCCACCAACCCGGTGCTCTACAAACTGCCGCTGCGCGACGGACGGCTGCCCGCCGCCGCCGTCCGGATCCCGCTCACCGGCGACCTCGTGTACCGGACCGGCCCGGACAGCGCCGCCTTCAACGCCAACGGCATCACCCCCACACCGGACGGCCGGGGCCTGATCGTCGTGCAGTCGAACACCGGGGGACTGTTCCGCGTCGACCCCGCGACGGGCACGACCCGCCGCGTGAACCTGCACGGCGAGTCCCTGCCGGAAGGCGACGGCCTACTGCTCCACGGCCGGACGTTGTTCGCCGTGCAGAACCGCTTCAACACCGTGGCGGTCCTGCGACTGAACGCCGAAGGCACCGACGGTCATGTCGTCCAGCGGGTGACGGATGCCCGCCTCGACCTGCCGACGACCATCGCCGCCTTCGGCTCCCGGCTCTACCTGTCCAACATCCGGTTCTTCGCCACCGGCCCGACCCCTGACGTCCCCTACAACGCCGTCGCCATCCCCCGCCCCTGAACGACGCGACCACCCCGGCACCGAGCAGGTGCGGCATCGGATCCGCTTGCTCAGTTGAGGCGCCAGAACTTGATGGTTTGAGGGGTCTCGCCCACGGCAAGGGTGTTGCCGTCGGGGCTGAACTGCAGCAGCGACGCGATGCCGTTGCTCGTGAAACCTGGATCGATCGTTCCGCGATGTCGCTGGGTGGTCACGTCCCAGATCTGGATGCCGATCCCGTCGTTGGCGACGGCGAGCGTTTTACCGTCGGGACTGATGGCGGTTATGTAGTCGGGGGGATCCGTAGATCCGAGCGCAATGGTCGTTCGGGCGCCCAGATTGGCGAGGTTCCAGATGAGTACGAGGTTTTCGCCATCGGCCCTGACGCTCTGGCAGGTGAAGGTCTTGCCGTCGGGGGTGAAATGTGGGTCGTCGTGGCATCCGGTCAGCGACTGCCCCGCTTTGCCGTAAGCGTTGACGTTGCGCAGTTGCATGTCGTCCACGCGAGCTCTGAGGACGGTCGTGAGGTCCGTCGGGCGCAGGACCAGTTTGTGGAGGTCTCGGTCACCTGGACCCTCGATGATCGGAGGACGGCGCTGCCGACCGGACACCGGATCCCGAAAGTGCAGAGCAGGATAGTTGTTGCTGATGATCAGCGTCTTGCCGTCGCTGGTGAAGGCGAGGTCGTCGATGGAGGGTTCGATATCGCTGGGCCCGATGCGGAACTGGCTGATCCTGGCATGGTTCCGGGCATTCCATACCCGTACGAACCCTTCATGGGTTCCGGTGGCGATGGTGTCGTTCCGATGAAATGCGATGGCGGTCACGCCGATGAGCGACCCGGTACCGCTCCCGGGCTCGTCGTGAACGAGTGGAGCTTTGACGGGACGCCAGTCGGCGATACTCCATAACCGGGTGCGGTTGTCATCGGTGCCGACGGCCACGGTCGTGCTGTCAGGGCTGAAGGCCAGCGCGGACAGGTTGACCCCGGGATCGGTCGGGAGACTCCCCAGCAACCGGGCGTTGAGCCGCAATGTCGATTGCCGACCTGTAGGGCTCCCCTTCTTGATGGGCGGCTGGAGTTTCCGGGAAGGCACCGCCTGGAGCACTGGCAGGACCGCGGCCACCGCCAGCGCCGCGAGGATGCCGACGACCTTCATGAGGCGCGGGTGCCATCTGTGGGCGTCGGGCTCAGGGGAGCTGGGCGCCTCCTCATCGTTCTGGACGAGAGGTGACGTAGCGGCCGAGTAGAAGTGAAGGGCACTGCCACCGCTGGAGTCGTCGCTGGTCGAAGGGTCGTCTGGGAATGCCGGCGGCTGTCCGGCCTCGTGGACTTCTCCTTGCTCCGAGTGCGTTAGGGCCGCAGGCTGGTCAAGCGACTGCTTCAGCTCATCGAACCGTTGCCTATGGCGCCGACCGGCGCGTGCCAGGTTCCTCAGCGCATGCTCTTGCTCATCGAGGCAGGGCTCAGCCTCGACCGACCGGATGCCCCGCCCCAGAGCGGTCAGGCGGGCTAGGGCCTGGTCGGCGAGTTGTTCGGCGGCCTGCTTCTGCGCGCGTACCTCGCCGAGTTCCGACTCGGTACGCCAGTGACGCTGGTTGGCGCGCAGAACTTCCTGCTGCGTCTGGGCCAGTTGCTCCTGCAACTGACTGGTCACGCTGTCATCACCGGCGCCGGTCCGCTCCCGCAACCGCTCCAGCAGCCGGTCCCGCTCACCGGTGACCTCGTCAAGGTGACGCTTCAAGTCAGAGGCGAGGGCCATGTACCGCATCAGCAGGTGCTGAGCGGCGTGCGCCTCGTCCTGGCTGACCCGCGCCAACCGCGCGAACGCGAGCAATTCGCTGGCGATCACCCGATCCAGCGGGCCCCCGGGCGACGCCGCGCTCGGCTGACCGACAGTGATGTACAGGTCCCGGCCCGCAGCGTAGGCGTCCCGGGCGGCGCCCACATCCTGGCGGGCCCCTGCCTCGGCACCGCCATCCGACTCTGACTCGGACTCGTCCCGACCGGGCGGCTCCACCGGAGGATCGCTTCCCACAGCGAGCACGCTACGCACGCCCTCCGCGCGGCGCCGCCTCGTTCACCGCGGAGTTCAACCACCGGGCCATGTCCGGCCATGGGACGCACGATTGCGTCATTCCCCGCCGATCCGAGGCTGCTCCCACCGACAATGTGGCGGACCGGGCCCGAAAGATCCTGGCCGACCCGTGCCGGGGGATCCGCTTCAGCACCGGCCAAGGCGGGCCCGGGCCTGACGCCTCGCTTGTCAACAACGCAAGTAAGTCCTCTACCTGCGCTTACGTGTGGTGGACCTGCTTCTCCCGTACACCAACCGAACAGACATCCTTGTGGATCTTGAATACTCCATCCGGAACCTTGAGAAGAGTCTGGCGACGCCAGTCGAGGTTTCGTCCAGCGTCCGGAGGCAGACCAACTCAGCGGCTGGTGCATCCCGTCAGCGTGTGACCGTCCGCCTCACGGAGGCCGAGATCAGCGCCTTGGTGGCTGAGTTTCAGGATGGCACCGCCGCCTGGAAGCTGGCCAAGCGCTACGAGATCGGGCTGAGCACTGTGAAGCGCATTCTGCGCGATCGGAAGGCACGGCCCTCCGATGCACTCAGGCGTGACTCCGATCCGAACTCGGGACGGGGGCGTCGGATGAGTCGGATGGTCGCCGAAATCGTCCGCGCCCGTGAAGATGGTCGCCTCCCGGAGCGCTTTCGGGCAGCCGACGTCCGAGAGGCGTGCCCTGGCTGGGCAGAGAACACATACAGCACGGTGCTTTCTGATCACCGGGTGGGCAATCCCGGTGACGATACGGCCTATTTTGTGAGGCACGCGGACGGCACGTACAGCTTGTTCTAGATCCCGTTTGGGGGGGTAGACGTCTTCCGGAGAACTGGCGGGAAAGGGAACTATAGCCAATAGCTGTCATTCATCTTCGGGTCGGGTTCCAGGTCGGTTTCAACGGGCCAGATGGTAATGCTCGAGTCTTGTTGAGCCCAGTCGTCGACGCTGGCGCGAGCTTGATTGAGCATGTCGCACTGGCCACGTGAAAGGTAGAACCGCACCGCCTTTACCTTTTCCCAGGTCTGATGAACGTCTCGAAGGTTACGCGGGGACGCAGAGGCAACAGCAAGGTACTGCTCCACAATGCCCACCACATGAGATTTTGAAATCCGCGAGTGAAGCTGGGGCAGAATGGTAACGCCACCGTCGGAGCTGTAGACCACGACGATGGTTGGTGGCGTCTGGCCGCCTAGATATCGGACGGCATTGTTGAACCGGCTGCCGCGAGCCGGATCACCTTCGCCTTGGGCAATGCCGTCGAGGATGACGCCAATCGCGTGGCAGAGTCCTTGGGGGTCTACGAGAATCGCACCGTCCATGTTGGTCAACTGGGTCAGGAGCTCGGGTGTGAGGCGGACTGGTTCAACCGACCAGGCTTGCGGGAAAAGTCTGGCGGCCTCTCTCCGCGCATCACCAGAGATAACGAGCATGGCGCCGTGCTTGTGTTTCCCCGCAGCCTTGGCAGCTTCCAGGAGTGCGCCTACGTCGGCATCTGGGAAGAAGAAGCGATCAACAAGGTCGTGGAGGTAAGACTCGTTTAGGACGCGCGAGGGGAGGTGCGGGGTGCCGTTTCGAAAGGCGAGGAGTGCCCTACCAGCGTGAGAGAGTTCCCAGGAGCCCCGGCCGGTAATGTCCACTACGAAGGCAGTCTCACTCGCCGCATCGTAGTCGGGCCTTAGCGTTCCTAGCCCATATACGTTTTCGCCGTCAGACAGCAGATCTACCCCAGGGCCGCTGACCTCGAGCAGTTTTCTCGCTGCGGCTATATTGCGAATCGAGGCGGATTGGCCTAGCTTCAGTTTGACGTCAACTGCTGAATGCCCCCGTCTGGCGAAGACTACGCGCCCCACCCCCGACCGGCCTTCGTAGGGCAATGCGGAGAGATCGCTCATCAGTCGGTGCCCGTCATAAACATTTGCGTCCGTCCCCGCACAATACAGAGTCGTAGCCACCATTAGCCCGGCGGCCTTTCGTGCAAGTTCGTGATGCCCGAGTCCCAGGTCAACGCCCAGATTTCGTATGCGAAGCTCTTGAGCTGCAAAACTCAACGCTTCATCAATGACTGCATGCACCAAGGATCTATGTATACGAAGGCGACCGCGCAGTTTAGTCGTGATCTGGGGGACTTGCCTTAGGATTTCCTTGTCAACCCCAAGAACAATATGAACGAGGTAGTCGTCAAGCTTGACCGCGCCGTGTACGAAAAACGCCCTGTCCTGACCACCAGGCAGGTCAGCCAGGGTCTCCTCAATAGCTTGGGCACGCATCCAGTTGCGTAGGCCTTTATGAAACGATGCTTCAGCCCGTGCGTCTGAGTGAAAAACGTTACGGTCGGGATGCTGTTCATATAGGTGGGCAGCCCGTTCACGGACCTTCTTGAAATCGCTCGGCCTGTAGGGGCCAACTTCTGGTTCGATGCAGATATCGAAATCATGCTCGCCGGCCACCTGGAACCCTACGAGCACGATCGCAGGATCGCCGAAGAAACCGATAGCTTCTAGCGCCGCTCTTATTCCGGCCTCTACCGTCAGCCGGAACGTGTGTTGATAGGCCCACATGAACTGCTGTATATGGCGCTGTGCCAACGTACGTCCTAGGGCCGGCGCCAACGGGCGAACGGCTTGGCCGGTTCAAACTCGGAAGCTGCAAGGGCCGAGGCGGCGTCGCCGTAGCTTGCCTTACTCCACTCGGGTAGCTCTATCTCGCCCACGGTCTTGCGGTCTGTGAAGTAGCGACCAGTCAGCAACTCGCCATCCCGGCCTGCCAGATAGAGATCACAGACGCCGCAATGGTGATTGCTGCGATGCTGGAACGGTGGACGTGGTTCGTTCACATATATCCAGCTCAGGCGCCACCGGCCATCGGTTTCTCTGATCAGCCGCCCTTGTTCGGTCACTGACGATGATTCACCGGTGAATAGCGTTGCTACCAGTGTCGAGTTGGTTTGCTTGACGCGAATGACGGTAGGAATCGGCGCGACGGGCTGGCTCTCGCCAGGCCGGATATAGTCTGACTGCAGCAGCCCGCGCCAGGTGCCGGCAACGGTGGGCTTGCCGGTAAAGAGCCGGACGATATACCACTTCCAGATAAAGTGATCGTAGAGGAGGAACACGATCGTGGCGAGGCTGGCGGCAATGGAGAAGACGCGCAAGACATCACTGGAGATGGCCTGCCCGGTCAACAAGGCCATGGCGAGCCACACCAGCGCCACAATCGCTACCGTGGCTGTAACCTTGATATTTTGCATATCAGCTCAACTTTAGGTGGCTCCAAGCCTTGGCGGTGAGATCGCGTGCATCCGCCATTGTCCATGGTTGCCCGGTACTGAACAACTGCTTGATGCCGTTGGGCTCAAACCACTTCTGTGCCTCACCGCCGGTGTCGGTACGGTTCCAGATATACCCGAGAACGGCCTTAAGGTCATCGGTCAACGGTGTTTCGCCTTGGTGATTGAAGTGTCCGTCGGGAACGCAGTAGACTAGACACTCCATAAAGTAGCTGGGCAGCTCGTCCATCTTTCCGGCTGCGACGAGGTCGTTCTCGAGGCGTTTGAGGATGCGGACCAGATACTTGTAGCGCCGACGTGTGCGTGTGTTCTTTGCCCTGCCGTTATCAAGCTGCTGCTGGGGGTAGTTTACGACGGTGGTGCCGTCGGTCCGGAACACCTTGTGGCCCTGGTGGTAGGTCAACTTGCCTTGTTCGTCGTAAAAGTATTTTCGAAAATGGAACGAAGGTACGACGTCGGCCTTGACGCGTCCGGAGTTCTCGGCCACCTCGATAGCCGTCTTCCCGGTAGTGTCGCAGGCGCTCCCGAAGGCGTCGTTCATAGCCTTTTCAAGCTCACGACGAAACGCAAGGCCTGGGTAATGGAAGCCAGTGACTGCCCCGTCACTCTTGTCTGATGGCTTCAGCGCACTGGAATCGTGATAGTAGAGGCCTTCGTGGAGGACAGCGATATCGACATCGCTGTCGGTGCGCACGTTGGTGTTATTGGCGTATGACCCCTTGGGGAAGAAGCCGAGCGTGATCTGGTCGAAGCCCGACCAGTCCAGTGCGGCATTGCGCACCATGCGCTCGGCACGATCTTGCTTGTCCTGCTCGGTCGGGCTCGACGGCTCCTTGTACCGGTTTAGCTTATCCTCTAGTGCCGTCACGCGTTCCCCCGTCGACAATCATCGCCCTTGGCATGCTTCCCCGGGAGGGCTAACTACCCGAAGGCATGCTAGCGGTTGATCGTCAAAGGGAGGGGCGTATCTGGGGCATTCGTCAGCGACTGGTGGTGATTGAGTGATTTCGGATGCTGTTGTGAGTCATAGTCTGATCTTTCGCATCCCTCCGGGCGGTACACGGCTGGCTGCCGTACTGCGCAGCAGAAGCAGAGCTAGGGGATGGCTGCCGAAGTCGCCGTTCCACTTGTGTGGACAGGCTTCGCCCCGGATAAGGAAGCCAGGGGTTGGGTCGCAGGAGTCGCCGGTGGCTCCCAATGTATGGCGTTGCTCGCCCTACGGCTGGGGACGGCCATCCTTGAGGCGTTCAACGAACCTTCGCCACGCCACCGCCGCGAACGTGAGCGCCGACCCGTCCGGGTCCTTCGAGTCGCGTACCGCGATCAGACCCGGCAGGTTGGTGGCGACCTCAATGCACGCGCCCTCACCGCCGTTGGAGTAGCTGCTCTTGCGCCACTGGGCGCGGGACAGGTCTACGCGGGGGTGTGTCTGTGCCATCCCGCCCCTCCTTCGTTCCATCCGCCCGTCGCCTTAGCTCATCTCGTCTGCGATGCGGCGGATGAGGTCGAGCGATGCGCTCTTGCCGAGTGCCTCTGCCCGAAGATGGTCAAAGACCAGCCTATACCGCCGCACTTCATCCTCTCGCTCCAGAAACAGGGCGCCGGTGAGGTGCTCCACGTACACGATGGTGGGGTCCTTGGGGTCGGCGAAGCCGAGGATGCGGAAGCCGGTCACGGGGTTGACGTGAGCGGCGGCGGTGGCAGGCAAGATCTGAACGGTGACGTTTGGCCGGCTGGCCACTTCCGCCAGGTGCAGGAGCTCCCCGCGCATCACGTCGTCACTGCCGAGCCGGACCCGGAGGGCGGTTTCGGAGATGACGAACCAGAACTCCGGCTGGTGATCCGCGGTGAGGATGCCCTGCCGTTCCAGCCGGACAGCGACTTGCCGGTCAATCTCTTCGGGCATGCCGGGTGTGGGACTGGCCTGGAGGACGGCCAGGGCGTAGTCCTCGGTCTGGAGAAGGCCGGGGATGTAGAGCGGCTGGAAGTCGCCGAAGGTGACGGCTTCGGCCTCGAAGCCCACGTACACCTGGAACCACTCGGGCAGGTTCATGCCGTAGGTGTGCCACCAGCCCTTCTTGCGAGCGTCGCGGGCGAGCTGTACGAGGGCGGTTGCTTCGGCTCCGGTGACGCCGTAGACCTCCAGGAGCTCGTGGACGTCACCGGGCTTGGCGGAGATCTTGCCGGTCTCGATACGGCTGATGCGCGGACCGGAGTAGCCGAGTCGTTCGCCGACCTGCTCACAGGTCAGGCCAGCCTGCTCACGCAAGGCCCGCAGCTCGATCCCGAGACGCTTGCGCTTGACGGTGGGATTGGGTGTACCGGACAAAAGCCTCACCTTTCTTTCAGACATTGACGGCTGAACCGGGCATTCCATAAAAGATCTTGGAATGATACGTAGACGTATGTTGCGTGTCCTTGCCCACGGCGTCATTCTGATGACCGTACCGCGATGCATCATACGCCCACGCATGACGCATGGGCGGCTGATCCGGTCACGTCCCGCTACGCATACCCGGCCAAATCGGAAGGCGGCGGATCTTCCCATGCCAAACCCACCGGGCACTCCGAAGCCGAACCATTCCGCAACCACCACCCCTTCTATGCGCACGGCTGGCGGAGGTCAGGAGGGGGACAACGCCAGTCGTGCCCAGCCGCAGGACCGACGCCGTCGTGAGGGCTCGCCGTCCATGCCCCCAGGGCGAGCCTCCGAGAGCGATGCTCCGGCGTCGGTCCTGCATCCATCTCCGGCCACTCAGCGAGTTTCGAGCGTGGCCACGTGTGTCTTCTCGCCGCCTCAGTCGCTGGACTCGTTCGAGGTGACGTTGGGGAATCACCCGTCATCGGTTCCGCTGGCCCGCCGCTTCCTGCGGGAGTGGTACGGCCACTGGGGACTCTCCGACTCCATCGTCGAGGCCGGCGAACTAGTGGCAAGTGAGCTCATCACGAACGGGCTCAAGGCCCAAGCCGGTGGCGTGAAGGTGCGCTTCCGGTGGTCGCCGCCCGCAGCTTACGTCGAGGTCTGGGACGCCGACCCCACCCCACCGGTACCGCAAACCCCTGAGCTGATCGCGCTGGGTGGGCGCGGCCTCATCTTGGTCGAGGCCTACGCCTCCCGATGGGGCCACTACCCCAGCGATGGGGGCAAGGTGGTATGGGCTGAGTTCATCTGGAAGGTGGCAGGTGGAGTCACCTCCTGAGATCCACTTCATGCCCATTGTCGGTCCGACGGGCGGCTTGAAGCTCGAAGCACTGGCGGCTGATACGAGCCCATTGGGATCGTTACCCCTGGCCGAGTTGGCGGCCCATGACTGCTGGATGGTGTTTGCGTCTTGCCTGCAGGTGGCGGACTTGCAAGACCACCAGCCGGGAGTGGGCCTGTCGGTGAATGTGCACCCGGCGTACCTGGAGGACCGGTTTCTGGCCGCCCGGATCGCTGAGCTCGTGGCCTTCACTGGCCTCGATCCCCGCCTGCTCACGCTGGAGGTGACCGAGTGTCGGTCGGTGGATCTGAGCTGCCAGTTTGTAAGAAAGAATTTGATCGGTCTGCATGCCATGGGCATGAGCCTGGCCATTGACGACTTCGGGGCTGGGTATGCCACCGCAGCCCAGGTCAAGGCTCTGTGCGGGGTCTTCTCGTTTCGCTATCTCAAGCTCGACATGTCCCTAATGCAGGGTTGGGCGAGCCGAGCCGGACTGCGGAAGATCCGGCATGCGGCATACCTGGCTCAGCGCCATGGGTTGGAAGTGGTGGCCGAAGGCATCGAGACAGCGGAGCAGCTGGACTTTGTGCGGGCACAGGGCTGGTGGGCGCAAGGGTTCTTCATCGGGAAAAAGACGGTGATTGAGACCTTTAAGAGCTGGAAGCTTGACTGAGCGCATGTAGCCGTATGGTCAGACGCCCGGCCCCCGTGGTGAGGGCCGGGCGTTGTGTTACGACCTTGGCCGCATGATCATATATCCCTCCTCGTTCATCGGGAAGGTTCGGGCGACGGCGACATGGACGAGGAGAAGTCGCAGGTAGTCCATGGGTCCCTCCACCCCCGCGAAGATCTGCTCCACTCCGCCGCGCTCGTCCTGGAGGAAGTAGGTAGAGGGTTCGGAGAGCTCGAAGAGCTCCTCCAGAACCGGAAGGGCGTCCTCCCAGGTGAGCGTGTCGAGAGCGAACTCCCAGAACACGGTGGTGGGGTTCTCGCCGTTATGGACGGCCGCCAGCTTGTCCGGGAACTCCTTCCTGAGGCGCTCAGTGAACGCGTCGAGGGCCGGCGTCTCGATTGAGCCATATGTGCCCAGTGTCGCTTTCACGCGCCGCCTGACTGCTTCGTGGTCACTCACTCGCGAGCCTCCTGCTGGGTCTGGGCCCTGTGCGAATCACAAGGCCGAGCCGCTGCCTTGAAGCAGGGGTCCGGTCTGGTGATTGCCACTTAGAGTATAACGATTATCATTTTGTGTGCAATTAACCGAATGGGGTGAAGTCAGACATTTGGAGGCACTGCGGGGCTGGCGCTTGACACTCTCGGCTTGGTCCTTACTCTAGGCAGCGGGCCCGGATCCTGGGGGTATGATTTTCCGGGCTGTTTCAATACGGGGGCACTGTAATACTGGTGCTGCTAGGAGTCGGCAATGTCTTATTGTCATCCCTTCGAGTCTTTCTGGCACACCAGAACACGCAATCACTGTGTTCTGGAGGCAAGTAAAGATGGGGATAGATGTAGAGCGCCTTGTTGCGCTGACGGAAGAGCTATACAAGGCCGTACCTCACGGATTCACAAGCAAACTTCTTCTCAAGTCCCCGATAATCAAAGCGCTTGCACAGGTGGAGGATGGCCTGGAGCAGCGTGCTGCTGAAATGCGGATCCGCAACTATCTGAGGATAGCTGTCGATGAAATTAACGAGTCGACGCGAGTAGATTTCCTGCCTGACCCCATATCACCTGAGAGAATGCAGCAAGCTCTCACCCTGCTTCTCTTTTTGAATAAAGGAAAAGTTCCTGTCGATTCGCGGCGTGCTGATGTAATGGAACTAATGGGCGCGCATTTCGCCTTCAGTACATGGAGGGCGCGCTTCGGTCGGGAATGGCAGCTCCTAGAGGTGCTGGCCGAGCGACTTCTGCTGGCCGAAGAGGATCATCAAACTTCCAGCAGATAGCCGTCACAAATCGATCAGCTTTTGGCTCCTTTCCGGTGCAGGCTTGAGGCGAGCCCACCGGAAAGGAGCACATCATGCACTACCGCCAAGACGAGGAAGCCGCCCTAATGCCGTGGCTTCGGCCCGAGGCAGATCGCCTCCCGTCTCCTCGGGCCGTTAGTCAGGTCACCCGCTTCTACGAGGAGGACGCGGCGTATCGAGCCGAGGCCAGGATCGCCGCCGGCGGGCGGATGGCTCACCGAGCCGCCGAAGAGCTCATCGAGCTTGATGCGTACATCGCCCGCCGCACCCAGGGTAAACCGCACCTGGAGATGATGCTTCGGCGCTACCTGCACGAGGCGCTCGGTTACTGCTCCGGCGAGCTCATCGCCCGCTACATGAACCGCCCGTGACGGCGCTCGTTGTCGCTCTTTTCATCACCTACGTTGTCACCGCTTTCGTGGCGGTTGGCATGTGGGAGAAGGCGCGGGAGCAAGAGTACGAAGCCGCCAAGCAGGCTGAACGCTCCGTCCAGCTCCAGCGCCAACTCGATCGGCTCCAGGCCGACGACGGGCGCCTGGTCGATGAACTCATGCGCCGGGGCGAAGCCCGGCTGCGGGAGATCGAGGCGCAACACCGCCGTACGTGCGGCCCTAGCCCTATGTCTCAGCTCGAATCCGAAGGGGAGGTCTATGGGCCGACGCACCCGTCGCCGAATGGTCAATGGCAAGCAAGAGGACCGAGAGCAGGCCGAGCGTGAGCGTTCCTTGCGGGCGCTGGCCTGGGAACTGCGCCGTCTGGCGCGCAGGCGCCCATCCCAGGCTTGCCCGCCACCTACCCAGGAGCGTGACAGCGCATGAGTGATAGCAAGCCCAAGGCCTCCAAACACCTGGGAAAGGCGATGGCAGCGGCCACGCTATTGCTGGGCGTGGCGCTGGCAGCACGTCTGGTGTATGAGCTGCTGCTGCCACTCTTGCCCCTGGTGGGTGTGTTCCTGATTCTCGCCATCATCTACGGCGTGCTGTTTAGTCAGCGCCGCCTGTAACAATCCCTGAAAGATTATCCGCATGTTCGGTTTATTTTCGGGTTTACCTCCGAAGCAGGCCAACATGCGCCTCCCGTATAACAGGTACCGAACGCAAGCAACCGGCTATTTCTCGGCGCGCTACCCAGGTGCGGGTGGGTAGCCGTGTGCCTGAGTCACTTACAAGAGAAGGGGGGCGAGTATGAAGTGGAGCATGGGCAAACGCGGGGATAGGGAGGAATGCAACGTGGGCCTGTGGGTGCTCGCCCTCCTTACTCTCGCCCATCAGCTGCGAGAAGGTCGGGACCGGTCGGCCCGTGACCGCGCGGAGGTGCAGCCAGCGGTCACGGGTACCGAGGAGGTGGCGGATGACTGAAGCGCTTTTCCTCCTCGCTTCTGCTGTTGTCGGTCTTGCCAGCATGGGTGGTGTTCTGCTGGTTCGAGCCCGAAGTGCTGCCCGCTGGCGGCGCAGCCTCGTGTCCTACCGGCTGCGGTTTCCCCGCGGGCTTGATCCGGCTGCCGTAGGAGACTTCTTGGCCGGCTTGTCGGGGCTGAGCGCTCGCCACATCGTCCGGCCGTTCGTGGTCCGGGGCGTCGTCTTCGAGGTTTCGGCCACCCGCGCGGGCATTACCCATCACTTGCTGGTGCCTCGCTCGGCTACACCTGTCGTACTCAGTGCCCTTCGCGCTTCACTGCCGGGTGTCGTTGCCGCGCCTGACGAGGAGTACCAGCCGCCGCGGCCGACCAGGGCCGCCGAGCTGGCGCTGTCACACCTGCGGCGTCCGCTTGTTTCGAGCAAGGAAACCCTGAGCGTTCGCATCCTGGCCGGACTCCAACCCTTGCAGGAAGGGGAACGGCTGTATGTCCAGTGGACGGCCGCGCCGCTGGGGCCGGTGTCGCTGGTTCCCCGGACGGCTACCGCTCAATTGATTCCGGGCTTTTTGGCGCACTTGTGGAGCGGCTTCGCCGCACACGAACCCGATGCCGACGAGATCAAGGCGGCCCGCGCCAAGTTCGAGACGCCGGTGTTTCTGGCGGCTGGACGGGTCGGTGTGGTGTCGGGTAGCCCGGTCCGCACGTCCCAGCTGATGCGCCGAATGTTGTCGCTCTACCGCTCTATCTCGGCTCCCGGCGTCCACCTGTACCGCCGCCGATTGCCGCAGGGGCTTGCGGTTTCCGCGATGAGTGAGCACCGCCCGCCCCTGGTGGGAACCCCGTGCGTGGTCAACGCCGCCGAACTTGTCACGCTCGCGGCAATCCCGGTCGGCGACCTGGCTTTGCCCGGTCTGGCTCTGGGTGGCTGCCGTCAGCTCGCCCCGGCTCCAGACATCCCCGCTGAGGGCCGCATCGTGGCCCGGTCCAATTTCCCGGGGAGTAAGCGGCCCCTCGCCTTGGGTGTCTCAGACAGTTTGCGACATTTGCATGTCATCGGTCCGACCGGCGTCGGTAAGTCAACGCTGCTGCTTGGGCTCATCACCCAGGATATGGCGGCCGGGCGCGGGGTGGTGGTCGTGGATCCCAAGGGCGATCTGGTGGCTGATGTGCTCGACCGAGTGCCGGAGCGTCGCGTCGGTGACGTGGTCGTGCTCGACCCCACCGACGAGGAGCGGCCGGTAGGCCTCAACCTCCTGGCCGGCGCGTACCGGGAGCCCGAGCTGGTGACGAGTCAGCTAGTGGGGATCTTCCACCGGCTCTACAGCTCGTCTTGGGGCCCCCGGACTTCGGACATCATGAACGCCAGCCTCTTGACGCTCAGCACCCAACCGGGCATGACGCTGTGCGAGGTGCCGCTGCTGCTAACGAACCCGGCCTTCCGGCGGAGGCTGGTGGCCCGGCTGGATGATCCGGTGGCGCTTGGCCCCTTCTGGGGCTGGTACGAGGGCATGAGCGACGGCGAGCGCGCGGCCGCTATCGGGCCGGTGATGAACAAGCTGCGGGCGTTCTTGCTGTCCCGGCGGCTGCGTAACGTCCTCGGCCAAGCGCAGCCCCGGCTCGACCTCGGGAAGGCCCTGGCCAGCCGCAAAATCTTGCTCGTGCCTTTGAGTAAGGGCTTGCTCGGCGAGGAGGCGGCCGCGCTCATTGGCTCGCTAGTGGTGGCCCGGCTGTGGCAGGCCGTGCAGTACCGAGCGGGACTGTCAGCCGACCGCCGCCCGGTGACGTTCGCCTTCATCGACGAATTTCAGGACTACCTCAACTTGCCGACCGGCGTCGCCGACATCCTCGCCCAAGCGCGCGGCCTCGGGCTCGGCCTGACCCTGGCGCATCAGCACCTGGGACAACTCCCGGCCGCTATCCGGGACGCAGTACTGGCCAATGCCCGCAGCCGGATCATGTTCCAGCTATCGGCCACGGACGCGCATGCGTTGGCGCGGGAGCTGGCCCCGCATCTGTCGGCGACGGACCTGGGCGGCCTTGGCCCGTATGAGGTGGTGGCGACGCTGGCTAGCGGCGCGCGGGTCGCTCCGCCCGCGACTGGGGCGACGCTGCCACCGCCGCCGAGTACCGACCAGGCCGAAGCGGCGCGCAGCGCTTCACGGGAGCACTACGGCATCCCGCGCGATGAGGTTGAGGCCGCGATTCGCTCACGGCACGAGGGCCCGCGTCCGGGCGGAGCGGTCGGCCGAACGGAGGGCGCGCTATGAAATCTGCCCTGCCGCTCGCTTCGCCGGTCGCGTGCCGAATGGCCACCTGTTTTTGCAGTTCAGTAACTACCAAGGAGGTGAATATGCCAACGACTCCTTCACGTCTTGTGGAGTCCAACTCATGAGGGCCCGCTACGTCACAGCGCGGCGGGTGGCTGGACTCGGCGCCACCCTGACTGACCGCGAACGCGCCATTGTCGGGACACTCGGAGCTGTCCGGGTCGCCACCGCCCGGCAGCTCGTGGCGCTGCACTGCGCGGACGTTCGTCCCCGGCAAGCTCGCGCGGTGCTGGCCTCACTGGCCGACCGCCAGGTCTTGGCGCGGCTCAAGCGCGTGGTCGGCGGGGCGCGGGCCGGATCGGCCGGGTATGTCTACACCCTGGGGCCGGCGGGCTTGCGGCTCTTGGCATCTGCGGGCAGCCGGCCCCGCCGCCCCTGGGAGCTGGGGCCGCTCTTCCTCGCCCACAACCTGGCCGTGACCGAGTTGTATGTCGGGCTCATGCTCGCGGTCCGGGCGGGAGAGATCGGAGCGGTCGAGTTCGCGGCAGAACCGGCTTGCTGGCGCTCGTTCTTTGGGCCTGGTGGTGAGCGCGTCACCCTCAAGCCGGACGCGTACCTGCGGTCGCAGCTTGGCCGCTACGTCGACCGCTGGTTTGTAGAAGTGGATCTTGGCACCGAGTCCCGGACCACCCTCGCCCGCAAGGCCGACCGCTACCGGCAGTACTGGCGATCCGGATCAGAGCAAGCGAAGACGGGCGTCTTCCCGCGCGTGATCTTCCTGGTTCCCGACGAACACAGGCGGGAGGTGATTACCGAGGTCCTGGGGCGTCAGCCTGCCGAGGCTTGGCCGCTGTTTGCAGTGGCCCGCACCGACGAGGCCGTGACGCGGCTGGCACAGGGAGCGGGCGTATGAAGAGGCTCCCGCGCAACACCATCCTCGTCGGCGACGTGCGGGAGCGACTGCGGGACCTGCCCGAGGCGAGCGTGGACACCGTCATTACCTCGCCGCCGTATTTTGGCCTGCGGGATTACGGCGTGGACGAGCAGCTCGGCCTGGAGCCGCACGTCGACGCGTGGACGGCCAACCTGCAAAGGGTGTTCGCGGACGTTGCCCGCGTGATCAAGCCCACTGGTTCGGTGTGGCTAAATCTGGGCGACTCGTTCAGTCGGCACCCGCGCCACGGCGCGCCGCCCAAGGGGCTGTTGCTTGCGCCGGAACGGCTGCTGTTGGCTCTGACCGAAGACGGCTGGATCGTGCGCAACAAAGTGATCTGGGCGAAAAGCAACCCTATGCCGTCGTCGGTCACGGATCGTCTCAGCCTCACCTACGAGGTGGTCTATTTCCTCGTGCGGTCGAAGGAGTACTTCTTCGACTTGGACGCGATCCGGGAGCCGCACCGGTCGAGCGCGGCCAAGCGCTCCCGGTCGCCGCGCAATATTGGGGGCGGTTGGGCCGGACCGCTGGCGGCTCCGCGGGAGGGCCTGCGCCGAAGCGGGATCGTCCGGCCTGGGCATCCGCTGGGGAAGAACCCGGGCGATGTCTGGCAGATCGCCACACGCGGCACGGCAAGCGCTCATTTCGCGGTCTTCCCGGAAGAACTGGTTCGCCGTCCGCTCCTTGCTACTTGTCCCGAAAAGGTCTGTTCGGCTTGCGGCCGTCCGTGGCGGAGGCGGGTCCTGCGGTCCCGCGATTTGCCGACCGAGCTTGAGGGCGTGATCACGCTGCCGGAGTTGCGGCCGGACTGCCGCTGTGGGGCGCCGACCGTGCCGGGCGTGGTGCTGGATCCATTTTTCGGTACGGGCACCACGGGAGCGGTGGCGGCGCGGTACGGCCGGGATTGGGTCGGCATCGAGCTCAACCCGGACTATGCCGAGATGGCGCGGGCGCGTCTGGGACTGACCCCACCGGAGACCGCCGCGTGACGCCTCACCGGTGTCATGCGGCCGGGTGTCCATCCCGACCCCGGGATGACCGGCCGCATCCGCACCAAGGAGGCTTCTCATGGCCGAATCCGTCAAGACGCTGGGTGTGAAACTGAAAAACGAGCTCCACGCCCAGTTCACGCTGGTGGCTCAGCTCGAAGGGCTGAGCCTGGCCGATGCCGTGATTGCGGCGGTCGCGCAGTACGTCACCACGAAGCAGTCGGCCGCCGACTTCCAGCAGCGCGCCGCCGCTGTTCTGGAGGAGATTGAGCGGGAGGCTCAGCAGCGACGCGAGGCTATCCAGTCGCTCCTCGGAGGCCAGCCGGCCCCGGCGAGTGAGGCGTCGGCTAAGGGCCGGGCCCGCAAGTCTGGTGGCGAGGCACCCGCGTAGCCCCAGAGCGGTACATAAGGGGTTCCTTGGGCGGTCACACCCCGCCCAAGGAACCCTCACCAACGACATTTACCTGGAGGACACATGAAGTAATGAGGCAACAATGGCGCATTCGCGTGCGAGGTAAGCAACGCGCGGACATTGACGCGGGACTGGTGGTCCAGGCATTGCTTACGCTCGCCCGGCAATGGGAAGAAGCGGAGCGGACTCGCCCCATGCGTGAGCTGTCGGGCAATTCTGGGGAGCGCAGAGAGATCGAGGAGGGTCGCGAGCGGACTGGGGCCTAAGGGTGTCGGGCTGTCATTTTCGCGCGGGCTGGGACGCTCAAGATCTTTTTCGGGGGTCCGGGCATCTCTTGAACGGGCGACGAACCGGCGGGAGAATTAGGGGAAGGGATCGCGGAGAAACGATCCGAACCGGCTTTTAGTAATGGAGGTAGGAACGATGGAGAGAATGCAGATTAAGGCTGAGGAACTGGTGTTGCCGCCGGGTACGGGCAAGCGGTCGGTGCGCTACCTACGGGTGAGTGACCCCCGGCAGATGGAGACGGACGCGCACGTCACGGCAGATGGCAACTCCATCGACACGCAGCGCAAGGAGACGGTAGCCAAGGAGGTGGCGATGGGGCTCACCAACGTGGGTGAGTACATCGAGCCGGGCAACTCTGGTCAATCCATCGAGGGGCGGCCGGTCTTCAAGGAGCTGCTGCGGCGCATCACTGAGGAAGGCGACGTGGATTATGTGGTGATCTATCTGCGCTCGCGGGTGTTTCGTAACTCGTATGACGCCACGGTCACCAAACGGCGGCTGCTCAAGCTCGGCGTGCGCCTGATATCTGCCAAAGAGGACTTTGGTGAGGGCATCATGGCTGACGCCATGGAGGCCATCACTGACATCTTCAACGAGGTGCAGGTCCGGCTCAACGGGCAGGATATTAAGACGAAGATGCATAACAAGGCCCGCAACGGCGGCACGATTAGCCGCGCCAAAGTGGGCTACCTGAACGTGCGCAAGCGCATCGACGGAGCGGAAGTGCGGACGGTCGAAGTGGATCCGGAGCGGGCCGCCTTCATGACGAGTGCGTTTGAGTGGTTTGCTACCGGCCGCTACACGGTGGAGAGGCTGCAAGAGCGGCTGACGGACGCCGGGCTGTACTTGCCCGCGACGGCCAAATGGCCCCGGCGGCCCATATCGGAGGAGACGCTGCGCAAGACCTTGCGGGACCGGTATTACCTGGGCGAGGTCAAGGTGGATGGGGTGTGGATCGCCGGACGGCATGAGGCCCTGGTGACACCCGAGACGTTCGACCGGGTGCAGCGGGTGCTGGACGCGCACCAGGGCGCGGGGACCCGCAGGCGCAAACATCACCATTATTTGAAGGGCACGGTGTGGTGCGGTCGCTGCTCCAAGCGTTTCATCATCCAGCCGGGTAAGGGCAACGGCGGGTTGTACTTTTACTTCATGTGCGCCGGACGTCAGGATAAGAGTTGCGACCAGCCGTACATCCCGGTTGAGGTGATGGAGCAAGCGGTAGCGGACCACTACGCCCGTGCTGTCGTGCTGCCGCCGGAGTTCATCCAGACAGTACGGGAGGGGGTGATCCAGGCCGCCCGAGACAACGCCGCCATGAGCCCGGAGGAGCGGAAGCGGTTGGAGCGGCGACTGGAAGCCATTGACCGCAAAGAGAGCTACTTCCTCGACCTGGCAGCCGATGAGGAGTGGCCCAAGGACAAGCTGCGGGAGAAGCTGCTGGCCTTGCACACCGAGAAGCAGGGCATCCAGCGGGCGTTCGGGCAAGCGGAGCGGCGGCTGGCGACGGGCAGGGATGTGCTGGAACGAGCTCTGGACCTACTGGAGCGGCCCCACGAGCTGTATGCCACGAGTGGCGAGGCCGTGCGCTCCATCTTGAACAAGGCGTTCTTCCGCAAGCTCTACGTGGACGGAGACCGGGTGACTGGCTCCGACCTCAAGGAGCCGTTCGACGTGCTGTACCGGCTGTATGAGGTGCAGCGGGACCATGCCCAAGCCGATGCCGAGCGCTGGGAGAGCGGGCAGCACACCCCGAACACCCCTAAGGCCGGGCTCCCGAAGAAGCCCGGCCTTAGTGATCTTCATTCCTTGATCGTCCGGCTTGATCGCGATCTTGGTCACGGTTCAAGTAAGACGGTCATGGTGGGCGATACTGGGATTGAACCAGTGGCCTCTACCGTGTCAAGGTAGCGCTCTCCCACTGAGCTAATCGCCCGGGTCCGTGGCCTCCGGGGGAGGCACGGGGTTGAGGTGGAGACGGGATTTGAACCCGTGTACACGGCTTTGCAGGCCGTTGCCTCGCCTCTCGGCCACTCCACCAGAAGGAGACCTTCTGGGTCATAGCCTGAAAGGGCCCCTCAGAGCGGAAGACGGGATTTGAACCCGCGACCCTCACCTTGGCAAGGTGATGCTCTACCCCTGAGCCACTTCCGCTTGCGCCTCTCGGCGACGTGGGAAACCTTAGCGCGTCCCGCGCCGTTCCCCAAACCGGATATCGCCGCGGGACGCTTCGACGCCGGTCGAAGCATGGGTCGCCTAGGGTCGGAGGCATGGGTACCGAGCATGCCGTGAGCGCCGACTTCGCGCCGGTCGCGGCGCTGCTGGCCGACCGGGCGCGGGCCGCGATGCTGACCGCGCTCCTGGACGGACGCCCGCTCGCGGCGGGGGAGCTGGCGCGGGCGGCGGGGGTCAGCGCGCAGACGGCGAGCGCGCATCTGGCGAAGCTGCTCGACGGGGACCTCGTCACGGTCGTCCCGCAGGGGCGGCACCGCTACTACCGGCTGAGCGGCGAGGAGGTCGCGCGGGTCATCGAGGCGCTGTCGCACATCAGCCCGCGGGTCGAGGTGCGGAGCCTGCGCCAGTCGCGGGACGCCCGGCGGCTGCACGAGGCGCGCACCTGCTACGACCACCTGGCCGGCGAGGCGGGGGTGGCGCTGTTCGCGGCGCTACGCGACGGCGGGCTCATCGAGCCCGGCGACGGGGAGACGTTCGAGGTCACGGAGAAGGGCGAGGAGCGGTTCGGGACGCTCGGCCTCGACCTCGCGGCCGTGCGGCGCGCGCGGCGCCGGTTCGCCTGGCAGTGCCTCGACTGGACGGAGCGCCGCCCGCACCTGAACGGCGCGCTCGGCGCCGCGCTCACCGCGCGGATGATCGAGCTGGCCTGGTTCGAGCACGGCACGACTCCCCGCGCGCTGACGGTCACGGACGCGGGCCTGAACGGCCTCGCCGACTCGTTCGGGTGCGTGCTGGCGTGAGCTTCGCCTACGCGGGCGGCATGCTGGCGACGGGCCTGAGGGACGTGACCAGCGACCTCTCCGCGCTGGACTCGCGCGGCTGGTGGGCGGTCGTGGTGACGTATGAGGGCAAGGTCACGTGCGCCCGCTTCGACGACGTCCGGCGGGCCGAGCACCCGAAAGGCGCGTGGGCGGCGCCGGGGGAGTGGAGCAGCTCCCTGGACGAGGCCCAATACGTCGCGGGCGTCGGGAGGATCCGGGACGCGATCGCGGACGGCATCGTCTACCAGGCCAACCTGTGCCGCGTCATGTCCGCGGAAATGGCGCCGGACGCGGAAATCGCGGGCCTCGGCGCGAGGCTCGCGCGGGGAAATCCGGCCCCCTATTCGATGACGCTCAAGACGCTCGGCCTGGAGATCGCCTGCGCGTCTCCCGAACTGTATCTGTCGAAGGACGGAAGAACGGTCGAGTCGCGTCCGATAAAGGGGACCGGGAAGACGGCCGGCGACCTGCTGCCCAAGGACCGGGCCGAGAACGTCATGATCGTCGACCTCGTCCGGAACGATCTCGGACGGGTCGCCGAGGTCGGGACGGTCGAGGTCCCGGACCTGTGCGCGGTGGAGGAGCATCCGGGGCTCGTGCACCTGGTGTCGACCGTCCGGGCGCGGCAGAAGGCGGGGACGGGCTGGCCCGAGCTGATCGCCGCGACGTTCCCGCCGGGCTCGGTGACGGGCGCCCCGAAGTCGAGCGCGCTGAAGCTGCTGGAAGAGCTCGAACCCGTTCCCCGGGGGCCGTACTGTGGGGCCGTCGGCTGGGTGGACGCGGACTCCCGGCGCGGCGCCCTCGCGGTGGGGATCCGCAGCTTCTGGGCGGAGAGCGGCCTGCTCCGGTTCGGCACCGGCGCGGGGATCACGTGGGAGTCCGATCCGCTACGCGAGTGGCGCGAGACCGAGCTCAAGGCGGCTCGGCTATTGGAGGTGGCTTCCGGTGACGGAGCGGGCCAGGATCTGGCTGAACGGGGAGCTCGTCGACCCTGACCGCGCGGTGGTGTCGGTGTTCGACCACGGCATGATGGTCGGCGACGGGATCTTCGAGACGGTGAAGGCGGCGCACGGCGAGCCGTTCGCGCTGACCCGGCACCTCCGGCGGCTGGCCCGGTCCGCGGCGGGCCTCGGCCTGCCCGAGCCCGACCGCGACGCGCTCGCCCACGGCGTGCGGGAGGTCCTCGCCGCGGCGCCGACGTGGCCGCTGGCGCGGGTCCGCATCACCTACACGAGCGGGCCGGGCCCGCTCGGCTCCGCCCGCGGCGACGAGGGCCCGACGGCGTCGATCATCGTCGGCCCGCAGGACCCGTTCCCCGCGACCGCGGACGTGACGGTCGTGCCGTGGCCGCGCAACGAGCGGGGCGCCCTCTCCGGGCTGAAGACGACGTCCTACGCCGAGAACGCGCTGGCGCTCGCGTACGCGAAGGAGCGCGGCGGCGGCGAGGCGGTCTTCGGCAACACGGTCGGCAACCTGTGCGAGGGGACGGGCAGCAACGTCTTCGTCGTGCTCGGCGGGCGGCTCGTCACTCCGCCGCTGGCGTCCGGGTGCCTGGCCGGGGTGACGCGCGCGCTGACGCTGGAATGGTGCGGCGGCGAGGAGGAGGACGTCGCGCTCGACGACCTGTTCCGCGCGGAGGAGGCGTTCCTGACGTCCACGACGCGGGACGTCCAGCCGATCCGGGCCGTGGACGGAACGGTCCTCCCGGCCGCGCCAGGGCCGATCACGGCGAAGGCGATGGAGGCGTTCGCCGCCCGTTCCGCCGAACTCCCGGACCCCTGACCAGGGCGGGGAATTCGACGTCGACCCGCCATTCCCCGGAGGCTTTACGTGATCAGATTCTTCGCGCACGTTATGTGGTGACGCTTGTAGGAGGTCACCACATGGTCTTCTCCCACCACATGGTCTTCTCCAGGAGGCGGATCGGCGCGGCGGCCGCGCTCGTCATGGCGGGCGCGGCGCTCGCCGGGTGCGGCGGCGGCGGATCCTCGACGGACCCCGACCGGGGCAGGAACGCGAAGAGCTTCTCCCTCACGATCACCCGCAACGCCATCGAAGGCGGAAAGAACAGCGAAGAGGCCGAATGGATCACCAGGACGGTGATCCCGAGGTTCGTCGCGGCGCAGAAGGCGAAGGGCGTCACCGCGAAGGTGACGTTCCGCGGCCAGGGCGTCGACGACGAGGCGTACAAGACGAAACTGGCGCTCGATCTGAAGTCCCGGTCGGGCGCCGACGTCATGGACATCGACGGGATCTGGGTCGGCGAGTTCGCCCAGGCCGGATACCTCAAACCGCTCCAGGACGTGGTCGGCGCGCCGGCCGACGCCTGGGACGGCTGGACGACGATCCCCGCGTCCGTCCAGCGGCTGGCGTCGTTCGAGGGGAAGCGGTACGGGATCCCGCCCGCCACCGACGGCCGCGTGCTCTTCTACAACAAGAGGTTGTTCGAGCGGGCCGGGCTCCCCGCCGCGTGGCAGCCGAGCAACTGGCAGGACGTCCTTTCGGCGGCGCGCGAGCTGAAACGGCTCCCCGGCGTGACACCCGTCCAGCTGAACGCGGGCACCGCGATGGGCGAGGCGACCACGATGCAGGGCGTCCTGCCCATGCTGGCCGGGGCGGGCGCCGAGGTCTACGCGGACGGCAAGTGGACGGGCGGCGGCGCGGCCGTCAAGCAGGTCCTCGGCCTGTACGCGCAGATCTACGAACGTGAGGGGCTCGGCGACCCGAAGCTCCAGCAGGAGGCGAAGGGCCGCGACAAGTCGTTCGAGGAGTTCGCGGACGGCAGGATCGGCATCCTCGCCGAGGGCGACTACTTCTGGCGGGACGTCCTGAACCCCAGGTCCGGCGTCGCGAAGATGAAGACCCGCGACCAGGACGTCGGCTACGCGCTGATCCCGGCCGTCGCACCGGGCAAGGGCGTGCGAGGCCAGTCGTTCGTGAGCATGTCGGGCGGGGCGATCACCGTCCTGAACCCGGGCACCAAGTACCCGCGGGCCTGGAGACGGCCACCGCCGGGACGGTCCGGCTCGGCGGCGCCGACGTGACGCGCCTCCCGCCCGGGCGGCGCGACGTCGGCATGGTGTTCCAGGACTACGCGCTCTTCCCGCACATGACCGTCCGCGACAACATCGCCTACCCGCTGCGGGTCAAGAAGCGGCGCCGCGCGGAGCGGCACGCCCGCGCCGCCGACGCCGCCGGGGAGCTGGGCCTGGAAGGGCTGGAGGGACGCCGTCCCGGGGAGCTGTCGGGCGGTCAGCAGCAGCGGGTCGCGCTGGCGCGGGCGCTGGTGGCCGAACCGCGCATCCTGCTCCTCGACGAGCCCCTGTCGAACCTGGACGCGCGGCTGCGGCTTGAGGCCCGGACGTTCCTCAAGCGGTTTCAGTTCCGGCTCGGGGTCACCACCGTGTTCGTCACGCACGACCAGGCGGAGGCGCTCGCGCTCGCCGACCGGATCGCGGTCATGGAGGCGGGGCGCGTCCGCCAGCTCGGCACGCCGGTGGAGGTGTTCCGGCGTCCGGCGAACCTGTTCGTCGCGTCGTTCATCGGCTCGACGCCCATGAACCTGTTGCCCGGGACGGTCCGGGACGGCCGCGTCGCCGTCGCGGGCACGGAACTGCCCGTCCCGGAGGAGGCGCGCGGCCAGATGAGCGCGGGCGAGCCGATCGTGTGCGGGGTACGCCCCGAGTACTTGGATTACGCAGAGGAGCCCGCGGAGGGCGCCTTCCACGGACGGGTGTCGGTCGTGGAGCACCTCGGCGGCTCGTCACTCGTGACACTGGACGTGGACGGAGAACCGCTGTCCGTTGTGGTGGGGGAGGAGATGGAAGTCGTGCACGGCAGCGAGGCGTGGGCGCTGCCGCGTCCCGGACGCCTCCTCCTCTACCGGGACGGCGAACTGGTGACGGCAAGGGCGACGGGACGGGAGGAGCGGGCTGTGGCCTCGCTTGCTGAGGATGGGCTGACCAAGGACGGGGGACATGCATGACGACGGTGCACCGAGGACGCTGGACCGTGGAGGACCGCCTGGAGCGAGGGCTCCGCGAACTGCCGTTCGACGTCCCGGCAGGGACGGCGTCCATCACGGTCGAGCTTTCCTTTGAGGGAGGCGTCATCGACCTGGGCTGCCACGGACCGGACGGGTTCCGCGGCTGGTCCGGTGGAGCGCGCACCCAGTTCACGATCGGTCCCGAGTGGGCGACGCCCGGGTACCTGCCAGGGGAACTGGAACCCGGCACATGGCACGTCTGGCTCGGCCTCCACCGAATCTTGCCGGACGGCGTTCCATACGAGGTCACGGTCACCACGTCGACGTCGCCCGCGCGGCGGCCCGAGGAGACCCCGCCGCCCGCGCCGGAACGTCCGCCCGGCCGGGATCTCCCGGCTCCGGAAGGAATGCGCTGGCTCGCCGGTGACCTGCACTCGCACACCGTCCACAGCGACGGGACGCTGACCGTCCACGAGCTGGCGTGCCTCGCCGCGTCGCGGGGCCTGGACTTCCTCGCCGTGACCGACCACAACACCGTCAGCCACCATCCGCTGCTGCCCGCCGCCGGGGCCCACGCCGGGATCCACCTGGTGCCCGGCCAGGAGGTCACGACCGACCTCGGGCACGCCAACGTGTTCGGCGACACCGGCTGGGTCGACTTCCGGCGGCCGAGCGCCGACTGGGCGGCGTTCGCCGAGGAGCGCGGCGGCGTGATGTCGATCAACCATCCGCTGTCCGGGGACTGCGCGTGGCGCCGCCCGCTGCCCGCCGCCGCCCGGCCCCGGTTCGCCGAGATCTGGCACTCGTCCTGGTGGGACCGCCGCTGGGGCGCGCCGCTCGCCTGGGCGGACGTGTGGCGGCCGGACGGGATCGTCCCGCTCGGCGGCAGCGACTTCCACGACCCGGCGCAGCACAAGACCCTCGGCGACCCGCTGACCTGGGTCCTCGCCGAGGACGGGGACGTGCTCGGCGCGCTCGCCGCCGGGCGCACGTCGGTGTCGGCCGGGCCGGACGCGCCCGTCCTGCTCCGCGTCGACGACGAGCTGATCGCGGTCGGCGCGGACGGCACCGTCCTGATCCGGCCGGACGGGCGGCGCGTCGCGGTGCGCGGCGACCGCGTCCGGGTCGCGGCGGACGGGCCGGGCATGCACCGGCTGGAGACCTACGAGAACGAGGTGATCGCGCTGTGCGGGTGAACCCGGTTCCGGAGATCGTCGTCGTCCCGCACACGCACTGGGACCGCGAGTGGTACCTGCCGTTCCAGCGGTTCCGGCTGCGGCTGGTGTCGCTGCTCGACGGCGTCCTCGACCGGATGGAGGCCGACCCGCGCTGGCGCTTCACCCTGGACGGGCAGATGGCCGCCGTGGACGACTACCTGGAGATCCGTCCCGAGCGGCGGGAGCGGGTGGCGGCGCTGGTCGCGGAGGGGCGGCTCGCCGTCGGGCCCTGGCAGATCCTGCACGACGAGTTCCTGTGCTCGGGGGAGAACATCGTCCGGAACCTGGAGCTCGGCACGCGCCGCGCCGACGAGCTGGGCGGCTCGATGATGGTCGGCTACCTGCCCGACCAGTTCGGGCACTGCGCGCAGACGCCGCAGATTCTGCGGCTGGCGGGGATCGAGCACGCGTGCGTGTGGCGCGGCGTCCCGGACCGGGTGCGTTCGCACGCCTTCGCCTGGGAGGCCCCGGACGGGACGGCCATCCGTGCCCAGTACCTCCCGGAGGGCGGGTACGGGAACGCCGCGTCCATGTTCGAGGAGTTCGGCGACGGCGCGTCGCTGCTGCCGGGGCGCGCCGCCGGGTTCGCTGAGGCCATGGGCGGCTGGTATCCGCGCGGCGGCCCGCTGCTCGCCATGTACGGCGCCGACCACACCGCGCCCGCCGCCGACCTCGCCGACCGCGTCGCGGACGCCGGGACGGACATGCGCCTCGACACGCTCGCCGGGTACTTCGCGGGGGAGGACCCGTCCGTGGACGGCCTGCTCCGCGTCCGGGGCGAGCTGCGCTCGCACGCCCGCGCGAACATCCTGCCCGGCGTGCTCTCCGCCCGTATCCGGCTGAAGCAGGTGATGGGACGGGCGGAGCGGCTCGTCGAGCGGTACGCCGAGCCGCTGACCGCGCTCTGGTACACGGGCGACGCGCGGCGGTTCCTCGACCTCGCCTGGCGGCGGCTCGTCGAGGCGAGCTGCCACGACTCCGTCACCGGCTGCGGCAGCGACGAGACCGCCGAGCAGGTCGCCGCGCACATGGCGGAGGCCGAGCAGCTCGGACGGGCCGTCTGCGACCTCGTCACGGCGGAGCTGGCCGTGTTCGTGCCGCTCGGCGCGCACGCGGTGTTCAACCCGTCGCCGGCGCCCCGAACGGGCCTGGTCACCGTGGACGTCCCCGGCGACGAGCCCCTGGTGACCGGCGACGGGGAGCCGGTGCTCGCGCAGACGCTGGACGTCGCGCCGACCGTGCTGGACGACGCCGTCCACCCGGCTTCGGCGCTGCCGATCGTGCTGGAGCGCGTGTACGGGCGGGTGCTGTTCGGGCAGGAGGTCCGCGACTGGTCGGTGTCCCGCGACGACCGGACGCTCACCTTCCACGTGACGTCCCGCGCCGACACGCCGTTCGACATCGGCGACGTGCGCTCCGCCTTGCGCGACGCGGAGGGGGAGTGGCGCGTCCGCATCCTGGCCGACCCGAGGCGGACGGTCGCCGCGCTGGTCGGCGTGCCCGCGCTGGGGCTGACCTCGGTGCGTGCCGGCGGATCGTCCGCCGCCGTCCCGAACTTCGTTCCGGTGACGGCCTCCGGGAACGTCCTGGACAACGGGCTGCTGCGCGCCGAGATCCGCGACGACGGCACGCTGGGGCTGCGGACCCCGTCCGGCTGGGCGGCCGAGGGCGTCGGCCGCGTCGTGGACGGCGGCGACCTCGGCGACACCTACAACCACGCGCCGCCCGCCGCCGACCGGCTCGTCTCCGATCCGCTGACCGTCCGCGTCGAGCCCGTCTGGACGGGCCCTCTGATCGCCGCCTACGACATCGTCCGGACGTACCGGTGGCCCGCCTCCGGCGACTTCGACCGCGACGCCAGGTCCGAGGCTGAGGAAGACGTGACCGTCACCACGCGGGCGGAGCTGCGCGTGGGCGAGCCCTTCCTGCGGCTGTCGGTCACGTTCGACAACCGCTGCGACGACCACCGCGTCCGGCTGCACCTGCCGCTGCCGGGCCTGGCCGGGTCGTCGTTCGCCGAGGGGCAGTTCGCGATCACCGAGCGGGGGCTGACGGCGGAGGGCGGCTTCGGGGAGCGTCCGGTGCCGACGTTCCCCGCGTCCGGGTTCGTCGCGGCGGGCGGGCTCGCCGTCCTGCTGGAGCACGTCACCGAGTACGAGGTCACCGATGGCGGACGGGAGCTGGCGCTCACCCTCCTCCGCTCGGTCGGTCACCTGTCGCGGGACCGCAACGCCTACCGCGACCAGCCCGCCGGGCCGCAACTCCCCACCCCGGCCGCCCAGTGCCGGGGCGAGCGGACGGTCTCCTTCGCCGTCATGCCCTCCGGCGAGCGGCCGGGGCCGGACGTCCTGCGGGCCGCCGACGAGTTCCGCCACGACCTGCTCGCCGCCGCCGGGTACGGGCCCGCCGGCGCGCCCGCGACGCCGTCCCGCGAGGGCCTCGCGATCACCGGCGACGGCGTCGTCATGACCTCGCTGCGCGCCCGCGACGGCTGGATCGAGGCCCGGATCACCGCCCAGCGGGACGAGCCGGTCACGGCGGTGCTGCGCGGCGCGTTCACCGAGGCCGACCGCGTCGACCTGCGCGGACGGCCCGTCCTGCCGCTGGACGTCCGCGACGGGACGGCCACGCTGGCGCTCCGCCCGTGGGAGATCGCGACCGTCCGACTCAGGCGGTGACCTGACCGGCGCCGCGACCGGGGGAGTGCGCGGCGGCGGCCATCGCCGCGCCGACGATGCCCGCGTTGTTCACCAGCCGCGCCGGGACGATCTCCGCCCGCACTCCCTTGATCAGCGGGACGAACCGCTCCGCCTTCCGGCTCACCCCGCCGCCCAGGATGAACAGCGACGGGGAGATCAGCGCCTCCAGCGTGCCCAGGTACACGCTCAGCCGCTTGGCCCACTTCTCCCAGCCGAGGCCCTCGTCCTCGCGGGCCTTCGCGGACGCGCGATGCTCCGCGTCCCGGCCGTCGATCTGGATGTGCCCGAACTCGGTGTTCGGGACGAGGACGCCCTCGGTGAACACCGCGCTGCCGATGCCCGTCCCGAGCGTGAGGACCGCGACGGTGCCGCCCCGGCCGCGTCCGGCGCCGAGCCGCATCTCCGCGATCCCGGCCGCGTCGGCGTCGTTGAGGACGGTCGCCGCGCACCCGGTGGCCTCCGTGATCAGGGCGGCGGCGTCCACCCCGATCCAGTGCTTGGACACGTTCGCCGCCGACAGCGCCACCCCGTCGATCACCACGCCCGGATAGGTGACGCCGACCGGCCCTTCCCAGCCGAAGTGCTTCACGATCTCGGCGACGACCCGGACGACCGCCTCCGGCCTGGACGGATGCGGTGTCGCCGCGCGGAACCGGTCTTGGGTGAACGAACCGTCCGACAGGTCGACGGGAGCCCCCTTGATCCCGGACCCGCCGATGTCGATCCCCAGCATCTCGCTTGCCATGACTCCACTCTGCCCCGTGGGCGCGGGCGTTAAGAGCCCTCCACGAGCTGCAGGCCGATCACCCCCGCCACGATCAGCCCGAGGAACACGAGCCGGGCGGGCGACGTGCTCTCGCTGAACGCGATCATCCCGGCGACCGCGACGCCGACCGCGCCGAGGCCGACGAACACCGCGTAGGCCGTCCCGACCGGGAGCTGCCGCAGCGACAGCGACAGCACGGCGACGCTGAGCACCGCCACGCCCAGCCCGATCACCGTCGGCCAGAGCTTCGTCAGCCCGTCCGACTGCTTCAACGCCGTCGCCCACACCAGCTCCATCAGCGAGGCGACGAGCAGGAAGATCCAAGCCATCAGGCCGCGTACCCCCCGTCGACCGAGATCGCCGCGCCGGTGACGTAGTCGCCGCCCGGCCCGGCCAGGTGCGCGACCATCGCGGCGATCTCCTCCGCGCGACCGTAGCGGCCGAGCGCGGAGAACCCGCGCTCGAACTCGGCGTCCGGGGAGTCGGCCGGGTTCATCTCGGTGTCGGTCGAGCCCGGCTGGACGACGTTCGCGGTGATCCCGCGCGGCCCGAGGTCGCGGGCGAGGCCCCTGGTCAAACCGGTCAGCGCGGACTTGCTCATCGCGTACAGCGTCCACCCCGGGTAGGGGACGCGCTCGGCCATGCTGCTGCCGATGTTCACGATCCGGCCGCCCCGGCCCAGATGGCGGGACGCCGCCTGAGCCGCCACGAAAGCCGCCCGGACGTGGATGTCGATGGTCAGGTTCAACTCGTCGGCCGAAACGTCCTCCAGGGGCCCGTACGGGGCGATCCCGGCGTTGTTGACCAGGATGTCGAGGCGTCCGAACTCCGCCGCCGTCCGGTCGACGGCCGCGGTCACGGCCGCCGGGTCGGCCGCGTCGGCGGCGATCGCCAGCCCGCGCCGGCCCGCCGCCTCGATGCCGCGGACGACCTCCGCGGCGCGCTCCGGGGCCCGCACATAGGTCACCGCGACGTCGGCGCCGTCACGGGCGAGGCGCAGCGCGATCGCGGCGCCGATGCCGCGCCCGCCGCCCGTGACCAGGGCCGATCGTCCTTCAAGATTCGCACCCATCCCGTCCTCCGGGGTGTAATAGGAAAAGTTTCCGCTTAGCGAGGTTAACCGGAAAACTTTCCGGATACAACTCCGCTACGCTGCCAAGCCGAACCGAGAGGGGACGGGATGCGGAACCTGCCGGTCGTCGGAAGCCCGCCCGCCGAGCGCGCCGACGCGGCGCTCAACCGGCGCCGCATCCTCCGCGCCGCCGCCGAGCTGATCGCCACCCGCGGCCCGGAGGCCGTGTCCATGGACGAGGTCGCCCGCGCCGCCGGGGTCGGCGTCGGCACCGTCTACCGCCGGTTCGGCGACCGCGCCCGGCTCGTCTACGCCGTGCTCGACGAGCGCGAGCGCGAGTTCCAGACCGCGTTCATCCAGGGGCCGCCGCCGCTCGGGCCCGGCGCGCCCCCCGGCGACCGCCTGCGCGCCTTCCTGCACGCCCTGGCCGACCGCACCGAGGCGCAGGCCGACCTGCTGCTGACGGCCGAGTCCGACCCCGCCGACGCCCGGTTCAGGGACGGCTCCTACGGCCTCTACCACCGGCACCTCGCCCTGCTCATCGGCGAGATCCGCCCGGACGCCGACGCCGCCTACCTGGCCGACGCGCTCCTCGCGCCCCTCGCCGCGAACCTGTTCCTCCACCAGCGCCGCACCCGCGGGATGCCGCTCGACCGCATCAAGGACGGCCTGGACGCCCTCGCCTCCGGGCTCCTCTCGGGCGCACCGGCCGGATGATCTGGGCAGATCATGACGAGAATCCCTTAACCGGACGCCCGCGGGCCGTCAGACTGGGGGCGTGAGCGACTTCGATCTCCTCGTCCTCGGTTCGGGTCCCGGCGGGCAGCGCGCCGCCATCGCCGCCGCCAAGCTGGGCCGCAGGGTCGGCATCGTGGACCGCCGCGACATGATCGGCGGCGTCTGCATCAACACCGGGACGATCCCGTCCAAGACGCTCCGCGAGGCCGTCCTCTACCTGACCGGCCTCAACCAGCGCGAGCTGTACGGCCAGAGCTACCGGGTCAAGGACGACATCACGGTCGCCGACCTCGGCATGCGGACGCAGCACGTCATCGGCCGCGAGACCGACGTCATCCGCAGCCAGCTCGCCCGCAACCGCGTGACCGTCCTGCCCGGCCGGGGCCGCTTCCGGTCGCCCGACACGGTCGGGATCAACGGGAACGGCGACCGGGAGCAGAAGGTCAGCGCCGACCGCGTCGTGATCGCCACCGGGACGCGCCCGGCCCGTCCGGAGACCGTCGCGTTCGACGACCGGACGATCATCGACTCCGACGGCATCATCCACATGGACCGCATCCCGGAGACCATGGTCGTCGTCGGCGCGGGCGTGATCGGCATCGAGTACGCCTCGATGTTCGCCGCGCTCGGCACCAAGGTCACCGTCGTCGAGCGCCGCGAGCGCATGCTGGACTTCTGCGACCTGGAGATCGTCGAGGCGCTCAAGTACCACCTGCGCGACCTCGCCGTCACGTTCCGTTTCCGGGAGACGGTCGCGTCCGTCGAGCGCATGGAGAGCGGCGCGATCACCGTCCTGGAGAGCGGGAAGCGCATCCCCGCCGACACCGTCATGTACTCGGCGGGACGCCACGGCATGACCGACGACCTCGGCCTCGACGCCGCCGGGCTCACCGCCGACAGGCGCGGCCGGATCAAGGTCGACGAGCACTACCGCACCGAGGTCCCGCACATCTACGCGGTCGGGGACGTGATCGGCTTCCCGTCCCTCGCCGCCACGTCCATGGAGCAGGGCCGCCTCGCCGCCCACCACGCCTGCGACGAGCCCGTCGCGGAGATCCATGAGACCCAGCCCATCGGCATCTACACCATCCCCGAGATCAGCTTCGTCGGCCGCACCGAGGACGCCCTCACCGAGGCCAAGATCCCCTTCGAGGTCGGCGTGTCCCGCTACCGGGAGCTCGCCCGCGGGCAGATCATCGGCGACTCCTACGGGATGCTGAAGCTCCTCGTCTCACCTGAGGACCACCGGCTCCTCGGCGTCCACGTGTTCGGCACCGGGGCCACCGAGCTCGTCCACATCGGCCAGACCGTCATGGGCTGCGGCGGGACGGTCGACTACCTGGTCAACGCCGTCTTCAACTACCCCACGCTCGCCGAGTCCTACAAGGTCGCCGCCCTGGACGCGATGAACAAGATGCGGCACATCGCCCGCCTGTCCGGCTAGGACGGCCAGAGCAGGTTCTCCAGCTCCGCGTCGATGTCGATGAACTCGCTCTCCTCACCGGCCGGGACGGCCTGGTAGGTGCGGTGCAGGAAGTCCGCGAGCGGCGACAGCGGCACCTCGAACAGCGCGTCCCCGAACGGGGACGACAGCGCGATGTTGAGCGTGCCGTCGTCGGAGCCCGGCCAGACCTCCACGTCCCCGTCCCCGACCTTGCGCACGATGCCGACCGTCAGCAGCTCTCTAGCGAAAATCCACTCCACCGGCTCGTCATCGCCCACGTAGAAGGCCATGCGGATCGCGTACGGGTCGTCGGCCGCGTACTCCATCCCGGCGAGCAGAGGGACGGTCGTGCGGTCGGGGACGACGAGACGAAGGCCCAGCTCCGCTGAGACTGTGGTACTGCTGTCCATGGCCATTCCCTCTGACGTCGGTCCCCTGGCGGGGAGTGCCCCCGGTGCTCCCACCCACGGACATCCCCGCGATCTATGACGCCTAACTGCCTGAGCGCGTTGGAACATTCCGGCGTCCCGGGGCCTTGTGACCCATCTCACCGCCTTTGACCTGCACAAAGACGCCCCGCGCGACCCTCGCCAACGGATCTTCCCGGTTTTCGACTTCAACTCCCTGGCTTAAAGTAAAGCCGTGGCAATCAGCGACAAAAAGGAAGCCCAACCGGACGAGGAGGGACGGTTCCACCGTTTCCGCGCCCGCCTCCGCCGCAACCCCCTCCTGAACACGGCCTGGCGCGCCGGCGTCTTCGCGGTCGGCGCCACCGTGCTCATCGGCGGCCTCGTCATGATGGTCACCCCCGGCCCCGGCCTCCTCGGCATCGTCATCGGCCTCGCGATCCTCGCCACCGAGTTCGCCTGGGCCCAGCGCGCCCTCCACCGCGCCAAGACCGCCGCCGACCGCGCCAAGGAGAAGGCGTTCGACCCCCGCAAACGCCGCCGCAACCTGATCCTCGGCACGACCACCGCCGTCCTGGCCGCCGCGGCCGTCGCCGCCTACCTGGCCATCTACGGCTTCGTCGTCCCCTGGAACATCGAAGACCCCGCCTTCTGGACCTGACCCCCGCCGAACGGATGCACGCGCAACCCCCGACATGCGCTAGAGTTTCGGCCACCGGGGCGATTAGCTCAGTGGGAGAGCGCTTCGTTCACACCGAAGAGGCCACTGGTTCGAACCCAGTATCGCCCACCCCTCACCAAGCAAGGCCAGAGGCCACTTCCAACACATGGAAGCGGCCTCTTCGCCGTCTTGGTGGTCACCTGCGCGTGGAGCCCGAGGCGGTCGGGGCCTCATGGAGTAGAGCGGCGAGGCTCACGATGGCGCACAGGGCGGCCGGGTCGTGGCTAGCCGGTAGCGCGGTCGCGTCGCGCCTTCCGCGGAGTGCTCACGGCACGTCCGCGATCGGTCGGTAGGTGTTGGCCGGCCCCACGACCGAGCGCGCGCACCGGAACGCGGCGAAGAGCCTCCTCACTGGACTTTCCATCATGATCCAGTGTGCGACGGACGCCATCTGTGTGGAGATCCTTTCTGTAGAGGGTTCCAAATTGGTGCTTATACATAGTGTCCGTATCTGGACTGCAATAACGTAGGGACCTTGGTATAAAATCGGCCCACTCCAGGTGGCATGGGGGATAATTGTATGACCAAAACCGGGATTCGGGTCGGCGGCCCGTAACCCTGACAGAGTCGCTCGCAGCTAGTACGGCGCAGCATCGCATCCTGCTTGTCACTCCGTCCCCGCTCAATGATCCGGAGCGGCTGGAGCCTCGTCACGAGCTCGAGGAGATTTACCGCGCGCTGGACGAGCTTCGTGTGGACGTCGACATCATCGCGCTCAATCCGCCGACCGTGGGCATGCTCAGGATGGCGCTGGCCACCAATAAGTTCGACATCGTCCATATCGCGATGCACGCCACCGGGGAACACCTTGAGTTCGAGGCGGACAATGGGTTGATGGTAAGGCTGCCGTACGACAGGTTCGCCCGGCTCTTCAGACAGTGCTCCGATCTACTGTTGGTTCTCAACGGGTGCGCGACCGAGAAGCTGGCGGACAGTATCGCGCGATCGGCCGCCGGGGTCACCGTCATATCGGCTGCCGGGGATATTCCGCGAGCCTCCGCTCGGGCCGTGCTCGTGGATATCTATCGGATGCTGTTCGCGGGAATGAGCCCGGAGCGCGCGGTCAGTGAGGCGTCGACTGAACTTTCCGGGCTGGCCCCCGAGTCGGAGCCTGCATTGAGGGTCCGCGGCCGGGCGACGGAGGAGGCGATCTTCAAGATCGAATCAGGGGTTGCATCTCCGAACTTCCTGGCCTGCTCTCCGCACAACAGTTTCCCCGCGCTTCACCACCAGTTCTTCGACCGCGAGACCGAGGCCATCAAGATCTATGACATCCTCTTCGGTGAGCGATCGCACTCGCCTTTCGTGGCGATCACCGGTGTGACCGGGTTCGGCAAGACGGCCCTCGCCCAGACGCTCGCCAGCCGCTATAACTGGAGATTTCCTGACGGAATCGGCTATTTCCGGCCAGGTGGCGAACCGGTCTACCAGGGCGTCGCGAGGGCGTTGGGATGGGAACTGACGCAGGGGCCGGATGCGGTCCTGGCCGCGCAGGTCTCCCGGCGCCTTTCGGCGAGCAGATGCCTGTTGGTCCTGGACAACCTGGAAAGCGCGTCCGAGGAGACCTTGCAGGAACTTCGCGCGCTGTTCACCGCCTGGAACACGAGCGTGGGCGGCCGGGCCATCCTGATCTCCCAGGAATACCCGCAGGAGTTCAAGGAGATGATCGGCCCCAACAGAGTCAATGTCGGTTCCCTTCCCGTGTCGGCGTCCAGCGACCTGATGATCGGCCTGCTCGGCGGCCGAGAACGTGCTCAGCAGCTCCTCGGAGACGAGATAGCGCTCGTCGCGGAGTTATGTTTCATGCACCCTCGGACGCTCGTATCCGCCGGTTCGGTGCTCGACATCGGACAGTCGTGGTCGACGCTCAAGGAAGACCTTCAGAGGAACCACCTGCGCGGCCCCGTACAGATCAACTCTGAGGTGTTGGGGCAGATCATTTCTAAACTGGAGAAGAAGCAGCCCCTAGTCATGGACTTCATCGCCGCGTGGTCCATGTTCGAAGACCGCTGCAGGGAGAAGACCTGGCGCAGCCTCGTGGCGCAGGCGGCAGGAGCCGATGAGGCCGCTCGCGCCCTCTACTCCCAGGTCCTCAACGAGTTGCATGGAGCGGCGATCATCGGGCGGTACGATCTCGCCGGCGAAGTGCACTGCGTGATGCACCCGCTCGTCGTCTCTCACCTGAGGTTGCACCATGACCGGCTGTCCGACGAGAAGGCTCGTTCGCTGATCAGAGGACATCTGGACATCCAGAAGAAAGTGTCCTCTGAATTCGATGGCTACCCTGGCGACGAACTCGGCAACATCAGGCGGACGCTCCGGCTCGCCGAGGACCTACAAATGTGGCGGGAGATCATCTCCTATTGCGTCGAGGTGGTCGGCGACGCGGATCTGCCGCTCCTGCGCCGGGGCCCGTGGAAGGTCGCGAAGGAACTTCTCGACATCGGGGAGTCTGCCGCGGCGATGGTCCCCGATGGCGCGCCCGCCCGCCTCCGCCTCCTTCTCAGGAGGGGGCTCGTCCGCTACCGCCTCGCCGAGTTCGACCAAGCGGCCTCCGACTACGAACTGGCCCTCGAGGCGGCACGGGCGCTGAACCGGCCGCGAGACCAACTGACCGCTTTGCTTGGAAAAGGGCAAGTCCTGTATAGATGCGGTGATTTCGACGGTTCCGAAGCCGCCTACCGGGCAGGCCGCCAATTGGCCGAGGAAAGCGCTTCCGAGCTGAGACACGCCCTCGCGGACATCGATCACCAGCTCGGCAAGGTCCTCTATCGCAGAGGCGACCTGGCTGCCGCCCGACTGCTGTTTGAGTATGCCCGCACCGTTAGGGAGGCGCGAGGCGCCGATCGGGATCTTGCTAAGACTATTCACGAACTCGCCCGTATCGAGCACGCGGATGGCAACATAGACACGGCACGAGATCTGTACTCGCAGGCCCTCGCCATCGAGCGTTTGGTCGGTGATCCGGTGATGGAGCAGGCGACGTTGTTTCAGTTGGCGAAACTTGCCGTAGAACAGCACGACTTGGTCTCCGCTGAGCGGCTTTTCACCGAAAGTCGTCAGATATCGGAAGGATTGGTCGACCTTGTATGGATCGCCCATGCCCAATACGGACGCGCCGTTCTCGCGGCAGCCCGCGGGGCCCGTGAGGAGGCCGGAACGCATGCCTTGGAGGCGGTCAATCTCGCCCGGCAGTTGAACATCGGGCTTGCCAAGGAGATCGTCGGCTGGGCCGTGCAGGAAAAGATCCCCATGCGACCTGCTGCGGATCAATGAGGCTCAACACCCAGGATGTTCCCATGAACGTAGAGGAAGACAGTGCGATCGTCGCCAAACGGAAGAAGGCTCATAGATACACCAAGGAACCCGGGCGGGTGACGCTCCGTGAGTTCAGAGTGACCATGCAGTCCGAACACGCGCAAAGGGAGGTCTCCTTCTCGAACGAAATATGGTCCTGCACCTGTGACTTCTATGCGATGCGAAAGACCTGCAGCCATGTCATGGCCGTGCAGGAGATGTTGTTCGACAATCTGGGCATCCGTCGGCCGTAAGAAAGAACCGATTCAGGAACCGAGGTGAAAGAGATGATCATACGGCTTGCCGAAAGGCCGTTACGAACCGCGTTCGGCGTTTGGCGCGAGATGCTCTACTATGACGGGCAGGACCAGCTGATAGTGCTCGTCCTCGGCGAGGTGAGCGGCGCGTCGGACGTTCCCTGTCGCATGCACTCCGACTGTATTTCGGCGCATGTTTTCAACAGCGTCGAATGCGACTGCCGAGAGCAGTTTATCTCCGCCCAGCTCTTCATCAAGGAGCAGGGCCGTGGCGTGATCATCTGGCTTGACCAGGACGGCAGGGGAAACGGGCATATGGCGCTGATGCTGGCGGCCAGCCTGGCCGAGCGCGAGTCCATCCCGCAGACCGAGGCGTACCAGAGGCTCGGCTACGCGGCCGACCGTCGCACCTACAACAGTGCCGCCGCCGTCCTCCATGACCTGCGGGTCGGGTCCGTCCTGCTGCTCTCGGACAGCCCGGAGAAGGCCAAAGGGCTCACCGAGCGGAACATTGCGGTCAGTGGGATGCACTCGGTCGCGGTCGATCTCGAGGAGCACCCCGGGCTCCGCGCGTACTACGAGGACAAGCTGGCCCGGGGGTACACCATCGGCGGATTCAAGAGCGGGAGCGTCTGACGGTGGAGCGGACCCTGGTGATCATCAAGCCCGACGGCGTCGCGAACGGCCTCGTGGGGCGCGTCGTCAGCCGGTTGGAGCAGGCGGGCCTGCGCATCGTACAACTGAAGCTGACGCGGGCGACCAAGGCCCAGATCCTCGACCACTACGCGGAGGATCCGGAATGGCTTGAGAACGCGGGCGCCCGTGCGGTCGAGCGGCTCCAGGCGAACGGCATCGACTGGCGCGAGCTCACCGGCTGTGAGAACGCACCGGACGTAGGCCGGCTGATCAGGATGAGGCTGGTCGACTACATGTGCAGCGGCCCGATCGTAGTGCTCCAGGCGGCGGGTCCGGCCGCGGTCCGCAAGACTCGGCAGATCATCGGTGCGACGCTGCCGTCGCAGGCGGACCCGGGCTCCCTCCGCGGCGGCCACTGCTCCGACGACGTGATCCTGAGCTTCCAGGAGAAGCGCGCTCTGGAGAACATCGTGCACGCCTCTGGTGAGGTATCCGAGGCCCTGCGGGAGATCGAGATCTGGTGCGCGGGCACTCCGTCCCCGTGAGCGCGGATCCGAGTCCGCGCGGTCATGGCGTCGAGGCGGCGGCATGAAGGTACTCGTGCTCGGTGATCTCTGCCTCGACACCGTCGTGGAGGACGAGTTGGCGCTCGACTCCGTCATGGCCCGCGACGGCGGAGACCTCTCGCTGTGGACTCCCATGGCCGACGTTCCCGGCGGCACGTCCTACCATTTCGCCGCCGCCGCCGGGCGGCACGGTCACACACCGGTCGTCGTCGGCGCCATCGGCGCCGACGTCGCCGGTCGGGCGATCACGGAGGCGCTGACCGACGGGGCCATCGGGCACCGGCTGGCCGTCGACGAGCGGCGGCCGACCGGCCGGGCGATCATCGGTTACGGCACGACCGGGGCACGGATCATGTTCGCCTCCCGGGGCGCCGCCAACGAGGGCCTGTCCGGTACAGCGGTTCGTGAGGCGGTCGAAGCTCTGCCGGGGTTCGACGCCGTCTGGGTGTCCGGCCTCAGTCTGACCAGGAAGGGGACACCGACCTACGCGAGTGTGCGCGAGATCGCCGCCGGTGCCGCCGCCGGCGGTGTAAGGCTCCTTTTCGACGTCGTTCCGCACGAGTTCCACCGCCATTTTTCCGACGTGCCCTCGATCGCCGCCGAAGTGGGGCCGATCCATGGGCTGGTCTCCGAACTGCCCTCCGCCCGGAGACTGCTCGGGCTGGGCGACGCCGGCGAGACGCTCACCGAGCGGCTTCTCGACGAGACGGCCGAGCTGCTGCTGGAACAGGTCACCGCTACCGTGCTGCGCTATCGGTCCGGCTCGGCTTACCGGCAGTCAGTGCGTACTCGTGACGGGCTCGTAAAGGACCTTGAACGTCCCATTCCCGAGCGGCTCGGTCTCCGGGGATATGGTGACACGATGACCTGCGAGGTACTCTCCGAACTCGTCGGAGCGGTACCCGAAGGGGAGCCGATTTCCGGGAAGGTCGAGTCGCTCTAATGCGTATCCATGCTGTTGTCATCGGGGTGGACGTATATGCCGATCCCGCCATCAACAAGCTGAGTTTCGCCCGCCGCGACGCGGAGGCCGTTTCCGCCATGTTGAGGAGTTCGTCGTTCGCCGAGTCGATTGAGATCACCGAGCTGTTCGACGATCGGGCCACCCGCGTGAACATCATGCAAGCGATAGGAGTGGACCTCCCACGGAATTCCTCCTCGGAAGACGTGGTCCTCGTCTATTTTGCCGGGCACGGGTCCCCCGAACTGGAGACGCCGGGGGCGGAGACGGCCTCGCGCTACCTGATCTGCCACGACAGCAGATACGACTCCCTGCTGCCGACGTCGATCGACGTCGAGCTGGATCTAGCCAGGCTGGCCGCCCGTCTGCCGGCGGCCCTGGTGGTCTTCGTCACCGACGCCTGTTTCAGCGGCTTCTCAGGAGGCCGCGGCATCATCGGCCCCATGCTCGCCGCCCGGCGCAGGGAGAATCGGATGGCCGTCCGGCTGCCAGAACTGAGGCTCGGTGAGGGAACCGTCTTTCTCGGCGCCGCCGCGGAAGACGAGGTCGCCTGGGAGGATCCGTCGTTGCGGCACGGCGTTTTCACCTATTTCCTTCACAGGGGGCTGACCTCCGCCGCCGGAGGCGAGCGGATCGGCCTGTCCACGCTTTACGACGTGGTGTACGAGGGTGTGTCGAGATTCAGCCGATCGCGGCAGAATCCGGTCATGCACGGAACCGTGAAAGGGGCCTACCTCCCCATCTTCAGGTAGTGGCTTCGCAACGGACTCATCAGACGACAGGACACATCCATGGGTAGGTTTCTGCTTCTTACGGGCGACAAGGCCGCGGGTAAGACGACAGCGGTCCGGCGTGTAGTCGAGGAGGTTGGCATCGAGCGCTGCTTCGGCTTCTTCGCGGACGAGGTCCGGCGAGACGGCAAACGCCAGGGATTCGGGTTGACGACCCTGGACGGCCACAAGGGCGTGCTCGCATCCACCGATTCCGAAAGCACGCTGAGGGTCGGCGGTCCGAACAGTGCAGGGGTCGGCCGCTACGGCATCGAGTTGGACTTCCTCGAAAAGGTGTGCGTACCGCTCATCCGGAAGGCGACTTCCAGATCCGGTAGAGAAATATTGGTCCTTGACGAGATCGGGCCGATGCAGCTTTATTCCGAGCCGTTCAAAGAGGCCATAACCGCGGTTCTTTCTGGTTCGCCCCACGCCCTGGTGTTCGGCACGATCGTGTTACGGAGCACGCCGTGGGCTGATCAGTTCAAGAAGCTGCCCGGGGTCGAGACCTTTTTGTTGAACGAACAGAACAGGGACAGCCTGGCACGCATGATGTCCCTCTATCTCAGCGAGACCCTGCGTACGTTGTAGCCGTCCGGTCCACGTGCACGACGTCGCGAGCGTCGGCGCGTTCCGGCGCCGGCGCCCAGCCCCAGACGTCCCCGGCGCCGGGGACGTCTGGGGCTGGGCGCGAGATGACGGCTATTGATGGCCGTTTCCTGACATAGCTCCGCGAAAAAGCGCTCCAGAGCGGCATAGTCGCGTCGGTAGAATCTAGGCTCGCTCAGAGCTGGGGAGTGTGGGGAGCGGAGTGGTGATGTCGCGGTCGGGCAGGCCCGTTCCTGGGCCGCCAAGGCCCGTCCGGCGGTGGTTCCAGGAGAGGGAGTCGGATTACCCCTGGGAGCAGGAGGGGCTGGACCACGTCAAGGCCCTGATGCCGAACGTGGAGCCGTACCGGGCTTGGGCGTTGTTCTCCTTCGTCGCTCCGTCGGGGCGGGTCCACGAGTGTGACCTGTTCATCGCGACGCCCGGCGGGCTCTACCTCGTCGAACTCAAAGGGCATCCGGGGCGTCTCGTCAACAGCGGCGCGACGTGGACGTTCACCGCCGACCGTCCGAGGACGATCCGCAACCCGTTGTCGCTGACCGACTGGAAGTCCAAGGAGCTCAAGAGCCGGCTGGCCTGGGCCGCGAAGGAGCTGGGGTTCTTCAGCGTCAAGATGCCGCGGATCGAACCGGCGGTGTTCCTGTCCGCGCCGAACCTGGACTCGGGCTTGGACGAGGTCCAGCGCACCCGCGTGTACGGCCGCGACGACCGGCAGACCGGCCTCGGCCGGATCTGGCACGACCTGTTGGGCCGTCCTCCGGAGAACGAGCAGCGCAGGGTCGCGGCCGACGTCTCCAAGCGCCTTCCGCAGATGCTGGAGCGGACCGGCATCACGCACTCCACGGCGCACCTGCGGTTCGGGGACGAGTGGCGCATGGAGCCCCGCGTCCTGGAGGCCGGGCCGCGCTGGGAGGACCGGCTGGCCGAGCGGCACGACATGGTGCACGAGGAGGGCCGGGTCCGGATCTACCTGGTCAACCAGCAGGCGACGGACGAGGCGCGACGGACGGTCGACCGCGCGGCCCGCCGCGAGTACCAGGTGCTCCAGGGCATCAACCACCCCGGAATCGCGCAGGCGGTGCAGATCCGCGAGCACCAGGGCGGTTCGGCGATCCTCTTCCGGCACCACCACCGCGACCTCCGGCTCGACTCTTACCTCGACGTGCACGGAGCGTCGCTCACACCGGAGACGCGCCTCGCGCTGGTCAGGCAGCTCGCCGAGGCCGTCCGGTACGCGCACAACCGGTCGCTGTACCACCGCGCGCTTTCCGCGCGGTCGGTGTACGTGTCGGCCAAGGACGACGGGTCGCAGCCGGTGCTGCGCATCATCGACTGGCAGACGGCCGCGCGCGACTTCGACACCACCACCCCGATGACGATCGGCCAGTCCAGCCTGGACGCCGAACTCGTCGACGACGCCGCGCTCGTCTACCTGGCACCCGAGTTCGACCAGCCGTACCCCGACCCGGTCGACATGGACGTGTTCGGCGTCGGCGCGATCGCGTACCTGATCCTCACCGGCCGTCCGCCCGCGCCCGACCGCGCGACCCTGATCGACACGCTGAGCGACGCGGGGGGCCTGCACCCATACGCGGTCGCGGACGGCCTCGGCGACCGGCTCGACCGGCTGGTGTTCGAGGCCACGCAGGGCAACCCGCCGAACCGGCTGGAGTCGGCCGACCGGTTCCTCGCGGACCTGGACGCCGCCGAGCAGGACGCCGTCGTCCCCGACGACGCCCTCGCCGCCGACTGGGAGGGCACCGACCCGCTGACCGCGATGCCCGGCCAGGTCGTGGACGGTGACGCCGACGGCGTGTGGCGGGTCGACCGGGTCCTCGGCTCCGGCGCGACGTCGCGGGCTCTGTTGGTGCGCCGCGACGCCGACGACGAGGAGAGCGCCGAGCCGAGCCCGGAGCGGGTGCTGAAGGTGGCGCTGGACGAGGCGAAGGCGGGCCGTCTCGCCGCGGAGGCGGAGGCCCTCGCCAAGGTCGGCGGCGGCGCGATCGTGCGCCTGCTGAGCGGTCCACGGCAGCTCGCCCAGCGCACGGTACTGGACCTGGAGTTCGCCGGTGACCGCACCCTCGCCGCCGTCCTCCACGACGACGGGAAGCTGACCTACCACCAGTTGGAGCGGTTCGGCCGCGACCTGTTCCGCGCCCTGGACCAGCTCGTCGCGAAGGGCGTGCGGCACCGCGACCTGAAGCCGGAGAACTTCGGGGTGCTGCGCCGCGCCGACCGCACGTGGGAGTTGAAGCTGCTCGACTTCTCCCTCACGGACGTGTCGGACCGCGACCCGACCGCGGGCACGCGCGGCTACCTCGACCCGTTCCTCGGCACGCCGAGCCGTCCCGACTTCGACGACCACGCCGAGCGGTACGCAGCCGCGGTGACGCTGCACGAGATGGCGTCGGGGGAACGGCCGCGCTGGGGCGACGAGAGGTCCGACCCGCGCACGGGCGACGACCCGTACCCGTACCTGTCGGCCGAACTGTTCGAGCCCGCGCTGCGCGACGGCCTCACCCTGTTTTTTCAGCGCGCCCTGCACCGCGACGTGTCGGAGCGGTTCGACACGTTCGCGCAGATGGAGGCCGCCTGGCAGGACATCTTCCGCCGGGCGGACGCGACGGCCCCGGCGACGACGCAGGCGACGCTCGCCGGCGGCGACGCCGAGTCCGGGCTCGGCCCGGAGGAGTTGAAGGCGGCCCGCGACATCGCCGCGGACGCGGCGACTCTCGAAACACCGTTGATCGCGGCGGGCCTGTCGCCGCGCGCGGTGGCGGTCGCGGCGGGCTTCAACGCGACGACGGTCGGGCAGCTCCTGGACGTCCCGCCGTACCAGATCTCGAAGGCGCGCGGCGCGGGCGCGGTCGCGAAGAAGGAGCTGAACCGGCGGCACAAGCAGTGGACGACCGCGCTGCGCCCGCACCGCAGGGCGGGCGAGGAGCCGGGGGACGAGGCGGTCGCCGGTCCGGCGCACGCGTCTCCGCCGGGCGGTGGTCCCGGTGTCGGGACGCGCGTGGACGACCTCGCGGCGCTGCTCGTCCCCGCCGAAGAGCGCCGGGGCTCGCGCAGGGGCAAGACGTTGCGGCTGCTGCTCGGCCTCCCGGACGCCGACGGCGCGGTTCCCAAGGACGTGTGGCCCACGCAGAGCGCCGTCTCGAAGGCGGCCGGGACGACGCAGGCGACGGTGTCCCGGCACCACACCGAGGCCATCAAGCGGTGGGCCGAGGCCGACTGGCTGACGCCCGTCCGCGACGAACTGGTCGGTCTGGTCCGGGGGCAGGGCGGGGTGACGACGGCCGCCGAGCTGGCGGACCTGCTGCGCGTCCGGCACGGCGCGGCCGACGCCCCACCGGAGGTCACGGTGGCCCGTTCGCTCGCCGTGGTCCGCGCGGCGGTGGAGGCGGAGGCGTTCACCGGGTCGGACGAGGGCCGCGAGCCCAGGCTCGACCGGCTGCGCCGCGGGCGGCACGTGCTGGTGGCGCTGGAGTCGCTGCCGGGCACCGACGACCCGACACCCGCCGAACTGGCCGACTACGCCGCCGAACTCGGTACCCGGGCGGACGACCTGGCGAGGCAGGACCCGCTGCCCGGCGGCGCCGAGGTGATCCGGGTGCTGCGCGACGTCGACCCGCCGGACGGGATGACGCCGCTGTCCGACACCCGCCTCGTCCGCCTCGCGTCCAGCGTCGCGGAGGACGCGCTCGCCTCGCCCACGCTCCAGCTCTACCCGCGCGGCCTGAGCCTGTCGAAGGCGCTGCGGCTGTCGCAGGCCGGGGCGGGCGTCCGGTTCCCGCAGGGCGTCACACTGGGCGACCTGCTCACGAAGGTCCGGGCCCGGTTCCCCGACCTGGACGCCTACACGCCGCCGCCCACCTACGTGGACGTGGAGGAGGCCCTGTCCGAGGCCGGGTTCCCGCTCCGCTACGACCAGACAGCCGAGCGGTTCTTCCCACCCGCGCCGATCCGGCCCCGGACACCGTCCAGCAGCACCACCGCGACCCGCCTCGGCGCCGGTCTCGGCGCCCTCGGCGAAGGCCCCGAGGACATCGCCGACGCCAGGCTCACCGCCGCCGCCCGCCAGGGCGGGTTCCTCGCGCTGACCGTGCATCTCAAACGGCTCACCGGGGTCGCGGACGCGCTCGCCGCCGCGTACCCGGTCGTCCCGGTGAACTTCGCGGACGTGTTCCTCACCGAGTTCCGCGCGCTCGCCACCGAGCACGGCGCCGACTGGGGCCAGGTGCTCCGCGCGGACGAGCGATTCACCCGCACCGGAGAGATGCCGGGCGGGCTCCGCTCGTTCGTCGTCCGCGTCCTGGAGCGTACGGAGCAGCGTCTCCACGAACGCGCAGCGCCGCCCCGGACGGTCCTGCTCCTGCACAACGCGGGTCTGCTCGCCCGATACTTCGACGTCGGCGGACACGACCTGCTCACCGGACTCCAGAATGCAGCGCGCCGCCCAGCGGACGTCCCGCACGGCCTGTGGCTCCTCTGCCCGTCCGAAGCGCCGCGCACCACTCCGAATTTGGACGGACGGACGGTCGAGGCGATCGGCGCCACCGAATGGACCGTCCTGGACAAGGCTTTCCTCGCCCGCCTACGCGGCGGCCAAGCCGCTTGACCAGCGGACGACACGAACCAAGATTGACGGCACGACCGAACGAGGGGACAGAACAAGTTGAGCGTGGACAAGGCGGCCCTGCTGAAAGACCTCCGCAAGCAGGTCACCTCCCTTGAGGACGACATGCGCGCGGACACCGAACCCGGGCAGCAGTTCCACGCCAAGCTCCAGGCCGAGTACACCCAGGCCCGCGAACGTCAGCGCACAGCCCTGACGTTCGGTCAGTGGCGGGACGACCGTGTCACGCAGGCCGCCGTCGCCTGGATCCTCGCCACCGTCTTCGTAAGGTTTTGCGAGGACAACGACCTCATCGCTGAACCATGGATCGCCGGACCCGGCGAGCGCCTCATCGAAGCCGACGAACGCCACCAGCAGTTCTTCCGCGACCACCCGGACAAGAACGACCGCGACTGGCTGATCGCCGCCTTCACCCACCTCGAAGAGACCAACGAGACCGTCGCGGGCCTGTTCGACCGCGACCACAACCCGCTGTGGGAACTGAAGCCGTCCTACGAGAAGGCCGCCGACCTCCTGAAGTTCTGGCGCCGCCTGGACGCGGACGGCCAGATCGTCCACGACTTCACGGACAAGGAGAACCTGGACACCCGCTTCCTCGGCGACCTCTACCAGGACCTCTCCGACCACGCGAAGAAGACGTACGCGCTCCTCCAGACCCCGGAATTCGTCGAGGAGTTCATCCTCGACCTCACCCTCGAACCCGCCATCGAGGAGTTCGGCCTCGAACCGCCCTGGAAGCACAAGCCCACCGGATGGCCCGGCGACGAGCCGATTGTTTACGGTCTCCGCACCATCGACCCGGCTTGCGGTTCCGGCCACTTCCTCCTCGGCATCTTCCACCGCCTCCTGGCCAAGTGGCGGGAGAAGGACATCCCCGGCCTGGACGAGTGGGGCCGCATCCGCAAGGTCCTGGAATCCATCCACGGCTGCGACAAGAACCCCTTCGCCGCCGAGATCGCAAGGTTCCGCCTGCTGGTCGCCGCCCTCCATGCCGCAGGCGAAATCCGCCTCGACACCGCTCCCGTCTTCCCGATCAATGTCGCGGTAGGCGACTCTCTCCTCCACGGCCGAGGAGCCGAAATCCAGACAGGAATGCTCTTCGGCAACGATGAGCAGTTCACCTACTCGACGGAGGACGTGCAGGAGTTCGCGAAGCGCTGCGACCTCCTCGGCGTGGGATCATATCACGTGGTCGTCGCCAACCCGCCGTACATTGTCGCGAAGGACAAGCAGGAAAACGAGAACTACCGCGCCTACAGCGCCGCCTCTGGGCAGTACGCGCTCTCAGTTCCCTTCGCACAACGCATCTTTGAGTTGGCCCTCCGGACTGGGGGCTCTGACCGCGCCGCCGGATTCACTGGCCAGATTACCTCCAACTCATTCATGAAGCGCGAGTTCGGCAGAAAGCTCATCCCATGGTTCCACGAGAACGTGGACCTCACCCACGTCATCGATACGTCCGGTGCTCATATTCCGGGTCACGGCACGCCCACAGTCATCCTCGCTGGCCGCAATCGAACTGCGCTCAAAGACAACACCATCCGCGCTGTTCTGGGCCTCCGCGGTGAGCCGGCGCAGCCCGAGAACGCTGCTGAGGGGCTCGTGTGGACCGCGATTGTTGAGCAGTGTGGACGACCAAGCAACGACTCAGAATGGGTTGATGCGGTGGACCTCGGGCGTTCAATGTTGTCAGTCCACCCGTGGTCGCTGAGTGGTGGGGGCGCCCGCGAATTGGTGGAGCAGTTGGAAGCTAAAAGAGAAACTCTTGCCGCAAGGATTGAGCTTCCCATCGGTAGGGCAATACGGGCTGGTGCCGATGAGGCGTATATGCGCCCGTTCCGTGATGTGCGGCGCAGGCATTCTGCGCGGCGAGGTCTACGACCCCTAATCTTGGGTGACGCTGTCCGAGACTGGTGTGCGGCTCCAACCGATGCAATCGTGTATCCCTACAGCCCTGACGTGTCGCTATCGGAGTTGCAGGCCGAACTCCTTCCATGGAAGTCGACGCTTGCGTCACGTCGAACCTTTCAAGGGGATATGGCTGCCGCGGGACTTCAATGGTGGGACTATATGCAGCACACATCATCCGCTTACAAGACCCCACTCTCCATAGTGTTCGCTTTTGTCTCTACGCATAATCATTTTATCCTCGATCGAGGCGGCAGAGTTTTCAATAGATCTGCTCCAGCGATCAAATTGCCAGTTGGTGCAGGTGAGGATGAGCATCTCGGTATCCTGGGGCTGCTAAATAGCTCCTTGGCCTGTTTTTGGCTCAAGCAGGTAAGTCACGACAAAGGAATCCGAGGAGAAGGGGGTGGGTTTACCAGTGCGGAATGGGAGCGCTTCTTTGAGTTTACTGGCATGAAGTTGCAGAATCTCCCGATATCCGAGAGCCTACCTCTGACGTTGGGCAGGGAGTTGGATGAGTTTGCCCGGCAGGCGGCTTCCGTGGAGGCCCACATTGTTGCCGATGATTTTCTGCCGTCTCGCGCTCAGTTTGATGAGCAGCAGAAAACTGTAAATTACCTCCGATGGAGGATGGTCATGCTGCAGGAGGAGTTGGACTGGAGGGTCTACGGCTCCTATGGGCTGCTGTCCTCCGAAGACGTTGCTCGGGCCACGACGGGGGATGTGGAGACCGTGCCAGAAGTGCGATTGGGGGAACGGGCGTTTGAGATCGTCATGGCTCGACGCCTTGCTGATGGTGGCGGTGATGATGAGTGGTTTGTGCGTCACAGGTCCAAGCCGGTTACGGAGATTCCGGAGAGGTGGCCGGAGGAGTATCGGCGGGTTGTGCAGGCTCGGATTGAGTTGATTGAGAAGTTGCCCAAGGGGGTTGGGCTGATTGAGCGGCCGGAGTACAAGCGGCGGTGGGCTAGTGAGCCTTGGGAGAAGAAAGAGAAGGCCGCTCTTCGGAACTGGATTCTTGATCGGTGTGAGCGTGAGGATCTGTGGTTCGGGCTGCGGGACGGGTTCAGGCAGCCGCGGACGCTGACGGTCAATCAGCTTGCCGACCAGTTCAAGGACGACGCGGACATGCAGAGTGTGGCTGCGCTGTATGCGTCCGATCATCTGGGGAAGCGGGATCTGCCGTTGGCGAAGGTGCTGGCTGAGGTGCTCGCGGACGAGCATGTGCCTTTCCTGGCAGCGCTTCGGTACAAGGACACTGGGTTGCGCAAGCGGGAGGAGTGGGAGCAGGTCTGGGAGCTCCAGCGCGAGGAGGATCGGACGGGGAAGCGGCTCGACATCGCGGTTCCGCCGAAGTACGCGCCGAAGGACTTCCAGAAGAACTCCTACTGGTCGCAGCGCGGGAAGCTGGATGTGCCGAAGGAGCGGTTTATTTCGTATCCGGGGGCTAGTCCGGATGCGGATGACTCCTTGCTCCTTGGGTGGGCTGGGTGGGATCACAAGGATCAGGCGCAGGCGCTTGCCAACCTTGTGAATGACCGGGCTGAGGTTGGGGCCTGGGATGCGGAGAAGCTGACGCCACTGTTGGCTGGGCTGCTTGAGGTGCTGCCTTGGGTGAAGCAGTGGCATGGCGAGGAGGACGCCGAGTGGGGTGGCGTTCCGGCCGACGAGTTCGACGCTTTCCTGCATGAGCAGCTTGGGCGGTACGAGCTGTCGGAGCAGGATCTCAAGGGGTGGCGTCCGCCTGCTAAGGGGCGGGGACGCAAGAAGGCGTAGCGCGTGAGCGGCTTAGGGCCGCGCGGCCGGGGGAGACGGGGAAGACTCCCGGCCGCGCGGCGGCTTAGGGGTGGTGGCGGGCCTTGAGGATTTTGTGGACGAGGGTGTCCGGGTCTGCGGCGTTGACGATCTTCCACTGGGTGCCGCCCGGGACGATCGCCCACCACTCGTAGGTGTAGGCGCCCCACCAGCAGACGACTCCGGCGAACCGTTCGTGTAGTCCGGCGATCGTTGTCTCGTGGGCCGGGTCTGGGACGGCTGGGGGAGTGGGGGACGGTCGTCTCGTCTTCTGCGTTTGGTGTGAGCGGGCCGCGCGTACGGCCGTGACGTACGGGATGAGGATGCGGGTCACCCTCTTGGCCGCCTGGGCCGGCTTGGTATGGGGTGCGAGGTCCTCGCCCGTGCTCGACCTGAACCACCATCGGTTGGGGGCCAGGTCGGGCGCGAGCATGATGCTCTCGCCGAACTCCGGGATGTCGCGGTCGTAGACGTGGACGAGCGGCTGCGGCCCGTCGTATCGCCGGGCGACTTGCCAGCCTTCTTGGACGGCTTCGTCAGCGAATCGGTCGAGATGGAACTTCCTGGACGAAGCGGGAACGTGGACGCTCCAAGGCTTCGGTTCGATCCACCTAATCACCGTCGCACACCCACTTAGCGGGGGTCGATATTGGGTTGATGGATGCGCGTTTGAGTTCGACGGTCAGCGCCTCGTGTAGCTCTTCTGCGTTGTTGCGTACAACGGTCGCTTCTACACCGGCCTTTGGGTCGTGCAGAGTGGCGACCCATGCGCCGAGTTTTCCGTCGTGGCGTGTTGCTCGCCAGATGCGGTGTCCCTGGAACTCCTCGCGGAGTCGAGCCAACGCCTGGTCAGCGGGGTTGACGGGCGTTTCCATGATCAGTTGAACCTTCGTCGCGATTTCTCTCCGTTACGGCTTCACACCTTCCCGTGATCGGGTTATCTTCGGGAAGAGCAAGAAGGCCGTCGAAAGAAAGCCCCCGGGTGCGGTTGGAAAGTCGCGCCACTTTCGGATCTTGGAGTTCTCCATGCCTCGCCGCCCTCGCGACCCCGGCGTCCCGTCCTCGCCATCCGAATACTTCGGTACTGAGTTGCGCGCTAGGCGGGAATTGTCCAAGTTGTCGCGACCGCAGCTCGCCGAGAGGCTCGGCTACTCGCCCCAATGGATCGGACAGATCGAATCCGGCATCGGCACTCCGTCTGAGGACTTCGCCAACGACTGCGACGCCTTCTTCCAGGCCAGTGGCACGTTCCGCCGCATCTGGGAGTGGATGCAAGAGCTCGGCAAGTTGCAGGTGCTCCCACCCGGCTTTCCTGACTTCGTTGAGCGCGAACGGGAGGCCGAGGTGGTGTACGTCTTCGAGACCATGCTCATCACGGGGCTGTTCCAGACGCCCGAGTACGCTCGCGAGGTGCTCAAGTCGGGGAAGACACCCGATGCGGTAGAGCAACTCGTTACGGCTCGGATGGAGCGCCAGGAGATCCTAAAGCGAGAGGCCCCGCCCCACGTGGTCACGATCTTTGATGAAGGAGCCGTCCGTCGCCCAATCGGGAATCCGGAAGTGCTGAAAGGGCAGATCGAGCACCTCGCCAACCTCGCGGAGCTGTACCACGTTACAGTCCAGATTGTCCCCACCGTCACGGGAGCCTACGCGGGGCTGCCTGGGGCATTCACGATCTTGAGTTTCCAGGACGAGCCAGACGCGGTCCTCGTCGAAGGCCATGTGGGTGGACAGCTCGTGGATCACCCAGCGGTTGTCCGGAAGTATGGGGTACGTTTCGATTTGATCAGAGCTTCGGCGTTGAACGCCGGGGACTCTCTCGACTTCCTCCGGACGATCTTGGAGAGCCTATGAGTACGCAGGATCCGTGGTCTGTGGAATGGAGCAGGAGCAGCCACAGAACTGACATTGGCGAACAGCACGTCGAGGTCGTCTTGGTGCCGTCAGGTTGGCGCAAGAGCAGCTACAGCACTGACACCGGTCACCAATGCGTCGAGGTGGCGCCGATGGTGCAGATCTCCGCTGCCGAGTGGAAGAAAAGTAGCCGTAGCACGGATACCGGGGGTGCGTGCGTCGAGGTGGCGGACCTGGCGGCGGCGGTGGCCGTGCGGGATTCCAAGGACCCGGACGGGCCGAAGTTGGTGTTCGGTCCGGCCGCGTGGCAGGCGTTCGCGGCCGAGGCCAAGTCAGGTGCCCTCGACCTGAGCTGAGACCGTCCAACCGGGAGCCCCGGCCGTCAACCTGACGGCCGGGGTTCTCCATGTTCGCGGTGCCGTGTCGGCCGCGATCCGGTGACCGGGAATCGGGCCTAGCGGGATCAGCCTCTTCTCAGCGCGTGCTATCAGGAGCCGATCCGGGGCCGCCGCTCAGCACGGATGCCACGTCCGCCCACCGGGGGCATAGCGACGCGGCCCGTTGTACCCCGGGTAGGCTCCGCCGCCACCGCCGCCGTCCGACTTCGACGGGGATCGCGGCGCCTTCACCGGGCGCTTGGGCTTCGGTTTCGGCTTGGGCTTCGGCTTGGGAATGCCGATCGTCCATTTCCTGCTGCCGTGGTGCAGGACGACCTTGTTACCGCTCGCGAGGCCGGCCGCGCAGAACCGGACGCTGCCGGTCCCTTCGTCGCCCGGAGCGATGCCCCAGTCGATGGTCAGGGACTTCACCACTGAGCGGACCTTGCCGCCCTTGGCGTTCACCAGCCTGAACGGGGAGGGGAAGGTGGAGTGAACACCCAAGTCCAAGTAGGTGACCCTGTTGTTGGTCACCATCACCCGCGCGATCACGCAGTTGTCGCCGTCCACCCGCTCACCCTTCACCGAGGTGACGGTGTAGGCGAGATCCTCCGCGCCCGAGCTGGTGGGCGACGCGTCCGGCGTCGTCACCGCGCCCACGTCCGTACCCGACGGGCCGTCACCCAGGGTCGCGAGACAACTCGCGAGCAAACCGAAGACCCCGATCAGCGATACAGCCAGTGCGGACCGCTCTTTCGCTGAGATCACGGGCGAGATTGTAACGATCCAAGACGTGTCCGGGTCCGCCGGAAACCGGGCGCCGCCCTGGCCGAAGCCGGACGCCCGCCTGTCCGGGAGCCTCCGTTGCCGCGCGGTGGAGGGCCTGGATGATCGGAGGGGACGAGCGGCCGGGCGGAATCAGCCGGTGCCGCTTCCCTCGGCCGGAGCGCAGCCGCTCGCGGATAGTTCTGGAGTGGTCATGGTGGGCTACATTTTCGACATCGACGACCAGACCGTATGGAGTCCGTCGCGGCGCGCGGGCTTGCTGTACGTCGACATGGCAGAGGTCGCGGCGCGTTCCTTGGGACTTCCCACGGGATTGAACGCGAATGCCGTGGACATGTATCAGATCGACCTTCCGACCTTTCGCAAGTTCACCAGTACGCTATTGTCTGATTATTATTCGACAAATCATGCCATCATTCATGAGATGATCCGGGGTGTGCTTCTCGCCTCCCTGGCAATGCTCCAACGTGGCGGAGTCGAACTGTCCCCGGAAGACGAAGCTCAGGAGAGGCTCTGGTCGGCCCTGCCGGATTTTGCCCGGTCAATGCCGACATGAAGCGTCGGCCACCGCGACCAAGCCCCCGATGTCCCATCGTTGAGCTGACACGGCCCCGCCCTGCTGCCTGCGGCTGTCCGCTCGTGTGTGACCTCTGACCGCTCCAACCGTGGCTTCCAACGCTCCAGCGGACTGACCGAGAACCTCGTCGGCGTCGGCGTTGTCGGTGCCTCGGCCTACACTGCCGCGGCATGAAGGAAGCTCAAGTGGTCGACGCGTTCCGCAGGTGGCTGACGTCCGAGGCATGGACGTTGGTGACGCCCACGGACGAGCACACCGACATCGAGGCCGTCCGCGGTGCGCCTCATCTGTGAAGCGAAGGGGACCACGTCCGTCCCCGGCCTGGACTGCGACACCGCCTACGGCCAGTTGCTCCGGCGGATGAGCGACCCCACCCGCGAAATCCAGTACGCCGTAGTAGTGCCCTCTTCCGCGCTGAAGGCTGCGCTGAGGGTTCCGCAGAGGGTGCGCGATCTTCTCCGGGTGGCCGTTTACGAAGTGCGAGACGACTTCACGGTCGTGATGCACTGAGGCGTGGCGGGCGTTAACGGGCTTGCCGGCCACGTCCCGCCTCCGAACCAACAACAAAAGTTCATAATCAGCGTGATTCCGACTCCGAAACCCACGAAAGTAGAGACCATGTCAAAAAAGTTCACACGTAAGTTCGACCCCCAGGAACCTCGGAATCGGGTGGCCGAGGAGTTCGACACGCATCAGGTTTCCTCGAAAGGGCCGATCCCGCGCTTACCGCCTGGGTCGGTCTTGGTCCTCCCCGGAGGTCGACCGCACTCCCTTTATCACGGGCGGCGTGACTGTGATGCCTTCAGCGCGGACGTTAGTCTCGCGGCCCAGTGCGAACAGGACGTCAAACCTCAAGTCGTAAAGCTGGACGAAGTCCGTGGCCGAGACGACCGGACCGGATGCCCTGTCTGCCGTCCGACCGAGACCGACTACTCCAAGATCAAGGGCTGTCGCTGGGAGACCGAGACCGGCCCGCGCGAGGGGCTGCGCCTGCTTTGGCGGCAGGACCCGGTGGCGGGCTGGTACGCAGTCGTCATCCACGGGTCGCGCTCCCGTCTCGGTGCGGAGATCCGGTGCGAGAGAGAGTTGCGCGAGCTGCCCGATCCCGCATAGCAGGCCCGACTGGCATGGGAACGTCGCGCCGGGACTCTGGCACTGGATGGCTTTCATGGCCCGAAAGGGACAACGGTCCTCCCGTGTTTCAGATGACCAGAATCGGGCGGTCGAGGTCCGTCGAGTTGGTCAACGTCCGGGGCGCCTATAAAAGAGGCCCTCGACTGCTCCGCCCCCTTGTCCGTCCGGTCGAGGCGGAACAGCCTGATGCTGTCTTTTCGTTGCAGGGCGGATAACGGTTCGGCATTGCATTCGCCCCTTTCCATGGGCTCGTACGGGTCGTCCCCCTAAATTCCGTGGTGAACGGGAGAAGGGGGCGCATGAACTTGATGGAGGGGCCGGAATGGTCGGAGCAGGGGATCATGCAACGGGCGGGGCGGTATCCGCTGCGGGTGGAGGTGCCGGTCCTGCGGGCGATTGACCTGCTGGTTCCGGGGGTCTCGGCGGTGACCCGGTACGTCCGCTACTACGCCCTGTACGCGGCGCTCGGCGCCCATGCGGCCGAACACGACCTGGACGGTGTGGCGAGCCTGCGGCTGTTACGGCGCAGCGAGGTCATCCTCGCCGGAGTCTCGCGCCTGTACGACGACCCGGACGCCTGGCCGGGCATGGCGCACGCCGTCGACGACGTCAGGCACTCGCTCGACGGCGACGTCCTCCACATCGGCGCGGCGGCGCGCATGGACGGCGACCAGCGGTACTCGCCGCGCCGCTCCGGGTTCTGGGAGCAGTACCGCGGCCCTTGCGCGGTCCTCGGCACGACCGTCAGCGAGGACGACGGGCCGCGTCCCGGCAGGCACGCCTGCCCTCCGGAGGTCACGGCCCTGTTCGCGCCGCTGTGGCACGCCGCCGACGCGGACGTCCTCGACGGTGCGCGGCTGGAGGCGCTCGCGCCGCTGGCGATGCAGGCCGCCGAGTATCCGGAGGCCCGCTGGATGCGCGAGTTGTTCACCGCGACCAGCAACGGACGCCACGACCCGGAGGAGTGGGGGCCCGACGACCACCGGCGCCGGGCGACGTTCCGGATACTCGGCCGCTCCGTACACCTCCATGGCGGCGACGCGACCTTCGGATGGGAGGAGTCCGTCAAGTCCGCCGTGGCCTTCGGCCACGAGGCGGAGACCGACCCGGTGCTCCGGCGCGTGGACAACCTCCTCGGGTGGCGCGGGCTGTTGCTCCGAAACTACTCGGTCAGCGCGTGGCGGCGGCTGTGGGCGGCACTGGTCCGGTCGATCGGCTCGGCGGACGGCGAGGCGGACCGGAGCCTGGACGAGCTGCGCGCATGGCTGGCCGACCCGATGCCCGCCGCGTCCCTGCGGGCCTGCCTCGCCGAACTGCCCGACACGATGGCCGACGGGCAACCGGCGCCCGCCGAACGCCGGCTCCTGGAGGCCCCCGACTGGCGTGACCCGCTCGTGAACGTGAAGCTGCTGCTGGTCGGCGGGCTCCGCTCCGGCGAACTCAAGGGCGAGGCGCGGACCACGTTCCTCGGGACGCAGCACGACATCCTCAACCCGCTGTGGGTGGCCCGGCTGATCGACGACTTCGCGGACCGGCCCATGCGGGACCTGGCCGTCCGGCTCGTGGACGACATGCTCGCGCAGGCCCGCCGGGTCGCGCTGGCCAAGACACGTCCCGACGCCAACGGTCGGATGAAGGTGTTCTCCCGCGTGCACGAACGCGGCGGCCGCTACTACAAGACCGGCGACGAGGGCGACGGCGACATCGGCACCCGCCTCCACCAGGCCGGGGACTTCTCCGAGCAACTCGGCCTCCTCGAATACGACGCCGACGCCGAGACCGCGTCCCTCACGCCCCTCGGCGCGGAACTACTGGAGGTGGCGCAGTGACCTGGGAGTTCAGCTCGCCGCTCACGCTGCTCGGCGAATGGCGCGACCGCACCGACGAGGCGGAGCTGCACGAGCTCCTGCTGCTGGGCTTCACGGTCGACCTGCCGTTCCTGGAGAAGACGCTGATCCCGACCGCGCGTGCGCTCGGCGCCCGCGTCACGGTGATCGGCGACGCCGGGCAGGGCCTGTACGACCCGGTCGACGTGCGGATGGCCGGGCGGGCCTACTTCCACGGCCTCGCCGCCTGCCGCGGCTCGTTCCACCCGAAGCTCGCCCTGCTGATCGGCGCGCACGAAGCCGTCGCGGCGATCGGCTCGGGCAACCCGACCATGGCCGGGTGGGGGTACAACGACGAGTTGTGGACCGTCCTGCGCGGCCACGAGAACGACGCCCCCGAGCCGTTCCGCGAGCTGAGCCGGTGGCTGGCCGCGCTGGCCGGGCCGGTGTCGGTGCCGCAGTACGCGGCGGAGCTTCTGAAGGAGATCTCGGCCCGGCTCGCGGAGTTCGCCGTCGCCTCGCGTCCGGCGCGAGTGCTGCACAACCTCGATACCGGGCTGCTCGGCCAACTGCCCGGCGGGCCGATCGACGAACTGAACCTCTGCGCGCCGTTCATCGACCAGGGCGGCCGTGCCCTGGCTCGGATCGTCGAGCACTTCGCGCCGTCGCGGGTCGTCCTCGGCGTCCAGAAACGCTGGAGCAGTTACGACGGGGACGCGATCCTCAAATCGCTCGCTGGTTCAAACACCGAGGTGCGGCTCCTCGCGGAGCAACAACCACGCCACGGGAAGCTGCTGGAATGGCGGACAGGTGACGAATGGACGGCCCTAACGGGCAGCGCCAACCTCACCGCCGCCGCACTGCTGGACTCCGTCGCGAACGGTGGCAACTGCGAGCTGGGCATCCTCGCCACGGTGCCGTCACCGCTCCTGCCGGAGGGTACCGCCGTCTCCGTCACGCACCTGCGAGGGCGACGCACCGTCCGGCCGGTTGAGGGACGCCCTGGTCTGCTCGTCCTCGGTGCGCTGCTCACCGGCACCGGCCTGCTCCAGGTCACCTTGGCGCATCCCTATGAAGTGGACGTCGCCGTCGAGGTGTCGCCGGACGGCTCGCCCGGGTCGTGGACCAGGATCGGCACCGTCTCCGCCGGGCGCACCTCGCAGGAGTTCGCCGTCCCCGAGTTCGCGGGCGCGGTGGTGCGGATCGTGGACCCGCAGGCAGGTGGCCGGACGGAGTCGCCGCCCGTCTTCGTCGTCCACCCCGCGCGGTGTGCCCGCCGCCAGGCGGACGAGAACCGGCCGCGCCTCCGCCACGAGTACACGGAAGAGGAGATCTTCACTAACGAGGAGATGGCCCGCCGCTTCCGTTACGACCTGCTCCGGCTGACCGACCTTGGCGCCGAGCACCGGTCGGTCCAACCCGCCCGAGCCGCCGCGCCGTCCGAGCAGACGTCCGCCGTCCACGACCGTTACGCGGCCTACCTGGACGAATGCGAGCGGACCATCGGACGGCCGCTGACCTTGAAACTGTTCGGCGGGACGGCCGCACCCGACCTCACGCTGGGGCCGCGCTGGGGGCTGACGGCCGAGGCCGTCGTCGACGACGAGGCCCCAGACGACCCGGACGGCGACTCCGGAGAGAACGGGCCGCCGAAGATGTCCCTCGACCGCAAGCGCGAGTGGCGACTGTGGACCGTGCGGGCCGTTGACCGGACCGTCCCGGACGGACGCGAGCCCGCGCCGATGATGCTGCGCCTCCTTGTGGCGCGGCTGTTCGTCCAGTTGCTCGCCCACGGCGTCTGGGAACTCGACGACGACTCCTGGCGCGAGCCGCTCGCGCTGCTGACGGCGAGCTTGGTGCCCCGCGCGGAGGACGAGGTGCCGGACGAGGCCGTCCAGCACGTGACGGCGGTCACCGCGGTCTGCATGGGCCTGCTCCTCGACGGCGCCTCGCTCACCGGCGGGAAGCCCGGCGACCTGCTCGCGGCCGACATCTGGGAGGTCGTCAAGGAGCGGGTCGCGGGCGCGGAGACGGAGCTGGCGGAGGACCTCCTCATCCCGCCCCGGCTGCCACATGCCACCGTGCTCAGCCGTTCGGGATGGGAGCGGCTGCTCGACCTGGCCCGCTCCGACGACCCGATCGCGCTGATCACCGCGGAGCTGGAGGACGAGGAACTGAGGCTCGAAGCCGACCACGGGATCTACCGGGTGACCGGGCGGTTCACCAATCCCGTCCCTGTGGCGGCCCGCGTGGCGACGCTCCTCGGAGACCACCTCGAAACCGCCCTCGTCCTCGCCGTCACCGGAGGCCGGTGGACCTTCGTCGCCTGGTGTCGGCCCCTCCTCGTCGTCGCCGGTTCCCGGGCGATGTGGCCGGGGTGGCGCGTGTACCGGCTTCCGCCGTCGGGCACCCCGGCGGCGCGCCTGACCGGGAGCGAAGGGCCGCCGCGGATCGGGCTCGTCGCCGGGCCGGTGCCCCTCGGCCGGACGCCGCCGCCGGACGCGCTGGAACTCCTCGAAAGGGTCGGGACCGACCCCGCCGACCTTCTGCGGAGGTTCCACGGCCACGGAACGTGACCGGCTTCGGTCAGCCGGACCCGGCACGGCACGGGAAATCAGGTGCGCGGGGGCCGGGAGAACCCCGCGCGGGCACTATCTTTGAGGCTCGCGGCAAGGGCGTGCGCGCAGGTGAGGCGAGGGGAGTCGACGGTGGCGGAGCGGGCGGCGGAACTGTACCTGCGAGACGTCCTGGACATCCCCGAGGAGGTCCTCGCCGGTGACTACAAGGTCGAGCTGACCGGCGGGTTCGACGAGGCCGACCAGCGCATCGACGAGTACGTCGTCACCGACCAGCTCAAGCAGGCGTTCCGGGATTCGCTGAGCCTGGTGAAGGCGTCGGTGCGGAGCGGCAAGTCGAACGCCGCCTACCTGCACGGGTCGTTCGGCTCCGGCAAGAGCCACTTCATGACCGTGCTGCACGCGCTGCTGGAGAACCATCCGGCGGCGCGGCGCAAGGCGGAGTTCCAGGAACTCGTCGCCGAGCACGACGACTGGCTCCGTGACCAGAAGTTCATGATGGTGCCGTTCCACCTGGTCGGGGTCACCGACCTGGACTCGGCGATCCTCGGCGGCTACGCGGCCGAGGCGCGGCGGCTCGGGCTCTCGACCCCACCGGTCCACCGGTCCGACGCGATGCTGCGGGACGCGCGCAGGCAGCGCGAGTTCCTCGCCGACGACGCCAAGTTCGCCCAGTGGCTCGGCGGATCCGCGCCGGAAAGACCCGAACCCGACGACGACCTCCCGAACCTCGACCTGGGCGCCGCGTCCGGCTCCCGGTGGACCAGCGCCGAACTGGACCGGGCACTCGACGCGCCGGTCGGCGACCCGCTGCGCACGGCCCTGGAGTCCGCGCTGCTCGACGGCCCGTTCTCCACCTACGCCTATGGCGCTCGCGGCGCCGCCGAGACCTACCTGCCGCTGGAGAACGGCCTCGCGGTGATGAGCCGGCACGCCGAGCGGCACGGCTACACCGGGCTGATCCTCTTCCTGGACGAGCTGATCCTGTGGTTGCAGGCGCACATGTCCAACCAGGAGAAGGTGAACAACGAGGTCAGCAAGCTCGTCAAGCTGATCGAATCCGGCGACTCCGACCGCCCGGTGCCGATCGTGTCGTTCATCTCCCGGCAGCGGAACCTGTCCCAGCTCGTCGGCGAGGACGTGGTCGGCGCCGACGTCAAGAACCTTGAGGCGGCCGTGCAGTACCTCGCCGGGCGCTTCAAGGTCGTCACCCTGGAGGACACCAACCTCCCGGAGATCATCAGGAAGCGGATCCTGCGCCCGCGGCCCGGGATGGAACCGGCTCTCGCCGAGGCGTTCGCCAAGGTCGAGTCGTACAACGCGGCCGTCAAGGACGCGCTGCTCGACGCGCACGGCGCGACCCAGGCCGGCTGGGACGACTTCCGCGACGTCTACCCGCTGTCGCCCGCGCTGCTGAACGTCCTCGTCGCGCTGGCGGGGGCGCTCCAGCGGGAACGCACCGGGCTGAAGCTGCTCAACACGATGCTGTCGCGGCGGCGCGACGACCTGCGGCTCGGCGACCTCATCCCGCTCGGCGACCTGTGGGACGTCCTCGGCCGCGACGTCGGCGAGGCGTTCACCGACCACCTCAAGCAGGAGGCGGAGACCGCCCGGCACTTCCACGCCAAGGTCCGCGCGCACTTGCGGGAGAAGTACGGCTCGGAGGAGCACAAGGACTTCCGCGCCGACGACCGGATCGTCAAGACGCTGATCCTCTCCGCGCTGGCACCGGACGTGTCCGCGCTCAGCAGGCTCACCGGCGCGCGGCTCGCCGCCCTCAACCAGGGCTCGATCCAGTCCCGGCTGTCCACACCCGGCAGCGTCGTCGGAACCCGGCTGCGCGAGCTGATCGCCGCCGGGTTCGGCGAGATCCGCGCCGACGGCGACCGCGACCCGGTGTTCACGCTGCACCTGTCCGACCTGGACGTCGAACCGCTGCTGGAGCAGGTCGGCGAGCAGGACAACCTCGGCGCCCGCCGGATCTGGGTGAAGAACAAGCTTTGGAAGCTGCTCGGCGTCAGTGACACCGGCGCGTTCGTGTCCGAACGCGACATCGTGTGGCGGGGCAGCAAGCGTACGGTCGAGTTCGTCTTCGAGAACGTCCGCGACCCGGCCGCGCTGCCCGCCGAGCAGTTCAGGCCGTCCGTGGAGGGGCGGATCCGGTTCGTCGTCGACTACCCGTTCGACGTGCGCGACAAGTACCCGATGGACGATGCGGGGCGGGTCGACGAACTGCGTCGCAACGGCCTGGAGGCCGACTCTCTTGTTTGGCTGCCCCACCACATGTCCGCGCAGAAGGCCAACCAGCTCGGACGGCTTCTGAAGATCCGGTACCTGCTGGAGCGTGACCGGCTCGACGACTACGCCTCCCACCTGGCGTCCGACCAGCGCATCCGCGTCCGCCACCAGCTCCAGGCGCAGGCGGACAACCTCGCCTCGCAGCTCACCGCCCTCCTCCAGCAGCTCTACGGCATCTCCGGAGGCGACGACGGCAACGTGTCCGCCGAAGTCCGGGACGGTCAGCACGTCCTGTCGCTGCGGCCCGGCCACGACCGGCCGCGCCTGCAGGGCGGCGCCGGGTTCGAATACAACATGCTCGCCCTGGCGGACGGCCTGTACTCCAGGATCTATCCGAAGCACCCCGACCTCGACCTGACGCACACGCGCAAGGCCGTGACGATGGGCGAACTCAAGATCGTGCTTTCCTGGATCACCAAGGCGATGGAGGACCGCTCCGGCCGGACGGTCGTCGACCGCGACAGGCTGGGTCTACTCAAGCGCATCGTCCACCCGCTGGAACTGGGTGAGGTCCACGACGGGCCGCTGAACGTCTCGTTCGAGTGGCGGCGGCGGATCGACCAGCTCGCCGCCCGCCACGGCCGCACCAGCGGCGACTACTCCGTCGAGGAGATCCGCCAGTGGATCGCCGAGTACGGCTGGACGGGGCTCGACAAGTCCGTCTCCAGCCTCATCATCGCCGTCTACGCCCTCCTCGCCGACCGTGACTGGGTGCTCAACGGCGGCAGGCCCGAGCAGTTCCCCGGGCTGGAGGCGGTCGGCAGGGGGTGGGCCCTGCGCGACCAGCCCAAGCCGTCCGAACAGCAGTACGGCAGGGCCCGCGCGCGTGCCGCCGCGCTCTTCGGCGTCAGCGTTCCCGAGATCCTGTCCGGCCGGAACGTCCGCAACCTCGCCGAGCAGATCCGGGAGAAGGCCCGGGAACTGGAAACGCCCGTCAACGACGTTCGCCGGGCGCTGGAGGCCCACGCCCGGTCGTTGGGCATCCAGGACCCGGACACTCCGCGCCGCCGCTCCGCGCGGCACGCCGCCGACCTGCTCGCCCGGCTCTCCGCCGTGCGCGACCAGAGCACCCCGCTCGTCCAGGCGCTCGCGGACGCCGACTACGACATCTCCGACCAGGTGCTCGGATCCGCCCTGGTCTCCGCCCCGGCCGTGCTCCGCGCGCTTGACGGCGTCCAATGGGGGGTGCTGGACGGGGTCTCCGCCTTCGCCGGTCGTGGTGACTCGGTGGGCGCGCGTGCTGAGGAACTCGTCCGGGACGTCACCGACACCGCGCGGACCGACGAGTTCGTCCGGAGTCTCCCGCCGGTGCTGGAGGCCGCGAACGAGCGGGCCGTGGCGTTGCTCACCGAGGCGAGCAGGCAGGCCCGGCCGGAGCCCGAACCTCCTCGTCCCCCGGTCGACGTCCCCGTTCCGGGGCCTGGTGACGCGGGTCGGGTCAGCCTGACCGACCACGGCGAACCGGCGATCCCGTCCGGGTCCACGGACGGTGCGCCGGGCGGCGAGACGGACGGGGTGCCGCATCCGCGGACGCCCGGGGGAGGCACCCCCAATCACGGCCGCAGGCGCGTCGAGTCCACGCACCTGGAGCGGGCGCTCAGCGAAGCCGTCGCGGGCATCGAAGCGGAGGTCCGGGCGTTCGCGGCGGCCAACCCGGGCGTTCCCATTGACATCGCCTGGCAGCCCGTCGACGAACCGGACGGCAGTGACAGAGGGCCCGATAGATGAGCGCGCCGCCCGTGATCGACCGGCGGGTGCTGGAAGCTCTGCTCGACATCGAGCTGCCGAGGCGGAACGCCGGTGACACCGCCCGGCTCGTCGTCGTCCACGGCCGGTACCGGGAGGGCGCGCCCACCGAGTTCACCATCCGGTTCGGCGAGCGGCAGCGGCGCGTCCGGGTGAGCGACCAGACGTCCGTCCTCGGCGCCGTCGACGCCTGGGAGACGCACGCGGCCGGAGGCGAGGACGGTTCCGACGCCATCCTTGTCATCACCACGGGCGTGGACGACCATGACCTCGGCGCTGACCTGCGTGCCCACGCCCTCGGCCGCCGCGCGCTCAGCGTCGACCGGGCGGAGATCGTCAAGCAGCGGTTCGGCGCGGCGGACCTCGACCCGCGCATCCGCCAGGAGGCATGGCTGATCGACGCCCTGCTGGACGCCGAGCCCTCCGACGGCTGGCGCCTCCATCCCGCCGGGGCGCCCTGGCGGCGCAGCGGCGGCTCCGTGCTGACGCGGGACGCCGCCGTCCACGCCCTCGTCAGCGCCCGGCTCGACCTGTCCGGCGCGCTGCCGGGCCTCGGCGACGCCTCCGGGCACCGGGACCTGGACGTCGACTCCCTCCTCGCCTGGTCCCGTGCGCCCGGCTCCACGGCCCGCTACGCCGGGCTGGCGGCTGCCGAGCGCGTGGGCATCGCCGCATGGCTGCGGGAGAAGGTCGGGGACGCGGCCGCCGTCCTGCTCGCCCTCGTGGAGGCGGGCAAGGGCGAGGACGCGATGGCCCTCGGCGTCGTCGCCGCCATCCTCACTGACTCGGCGCGCACCCCCGAGGCGGCGCTCGCCGTCGGCGGCCTGTTCGCCGGGGTCACCCACGACACCGGCGAACTCGGCGCGTTCGCGTCTGCCGTCCAGGGCACCCTCGCGCGCTGGATCGGCGAGGCCGGGCCGGAACGGCGCGGGCACCAGACCGCTCGCGACCGGGTAATGGCCGTGTTGGACCGTGCCGACGAGCTGGCCGCGTCCGCCGGGCTCGGGCACGCCGTCGCCGGTCACCCGTTCCTGCCGTCCGGGCTCGACGCCAGGCTCCGCGCCTTCGCCGCCGCGCTCACCGACTCGCCGCAGACCGTCGGCGACGCGCTGAACGCCGTCATGGACCACCGGCTGGCCGACCTGTTCGCGGACCGCTGCGGCGTCGCGGCGATGGCCGCCCGCCTGCGCCGGTGGCTCGACGCGCCCGACCCCGCCGAGATCGCCTCCGTCAGTGCTGGTGTGGCCGGGCAGATGCGGGACTGGGGGTGGGGCGACCGGGCCCTCAACGTGCTCTGGGGGGGCGACCCCGGAAACGATCCCGTCCTCGGCCGGGCCTATCGGGAGATCTACGAGGCCGCGGTGACCCGCCGCTCGGCGCTCGACGAGGTCTTCGCCTCCCGGCTGCGCGACTGGACCGCCACCGCGAGCGCGGCCGCGCCCGGCGGCGCCCTGCTCGTGGAGTCGGTGATGGACGAGATCGTGCGGCCGCTCGCACGGGAGGGGGCGCCGCTCATCCTCGTCCTCGACGGCATGAGCGCCTCGGTCGCCACCCAGCTCGGCGAGGAGCTCGCGCGAGGCGGGCGGTGGCTCGAGGTCTCCGCGACGCCCGGCGCACGTCGCGGCGCGGTCTCGATGATCCCTTCGGTGACCAGGACGAGTCGTGCCTCCTTGCTGTCCGGATCGCCCACCTCCGGGGGGCAGGCGGCCGAGAGCGCGGGCTTCGAGGCCTTCTGGAAACGCCGCCGCATGCAGGCTGCCGTGTTCCACAAGGCTGATATCCCGGGCGGTCCCGGTCAGCGGCTCGCCCGGCCGCTCCTCGACGCGCTCGCGGGCGACGCCGTCGTCTGCGCCGTCCTCAACACCATCGACGACGCCCTCGACCACGACCGGGAGGGCGACCGGACCGGCTGGCGGACGTCCGACATCACCTTCCTGACCGACCTGTTGAACGCCGCGCGCGACTACGGGCGCCCGGTCGTCCTCGTGTCCGACCACGGGCACGTCCTGGAGCGGGGCGGACGGCAGGTGACTCCGGCCTCCGGGGCCGGATCGGTGCGCTGGCGGACCGGCGAGCCGGGGGAGGGCGAGGTCGAACTCGCCGGGCCGCGTGTCCTGGAGGGCGGCGGGCGGGTCGTCGTGCCCTGGCGTGAGGACATCCGGTACCTGCCGCGCCGGGCCGGCTACCACGGTGGTGCGAGCCTCGCCGAGATGACCGTGCCCGTACTCGTCCTCGTTCCGTCGGTCGACCTCGTGCCGAAGGACTGGTCGATCCTGCCGCCGGAGAACACCGTCCCCTGGTGGTGGGCGGACCAGGAAGCTCCGGAAGCCCCGCCAGAGGCCACCGCCACGAAGCCCAAGACGCGCAGGACAACGACGCAGAAGGAGGCTCTCTTCACGGTCGGTGACGTCGCGCCCGTCGCGGCGGTCCCCGACACGCTCGGAGCGCGCGTCACCCGCTCGCCCGTGTACGCCGACCAGCGGAAGTACCTGCGCAAAGCGCCTGAGGGACGCCAGGTCGCCGCGGTCATCGACGCTCTCGCGGACTCCGGGGGGCGGCTGTCGGCGGCGGCGGTCGGCGCCGCCGCGGCCGCGGCCGGTGGACGGCCGCCGCGGAACGCCGACCTGTTCATCACCGCCCTGCAGCGCCTGCTCAACGTCGAGGGCTACCCCGTCCTCGGGCTGATCGACTCCGGGGCGACCGTCACACTGGAGACGGCATTGCTGTGCGAACAGTTCGGGGTGGAACGGTGACGGACGCGCGGACACAGGTCAGCGCCGTCCGCCGCCGCGAGGTCATCGACGCTCTGCGGAGGGGGACGGTCCCGCGTGCCGGGCTCGACCTGTTCGCCGTCGGGCTGGACCGGTTCGCGGGCGCCCTGGACGAGCAGATTGCCGCGGTCGGCACCGGAGGCTCCGCCTTCCACGCCATCCGCGGCGAGTACGGCTCCGGCAAGACGTTCTTCGCGCGCTGGCTGGGGGAGCGGGCCAAGCGCGCCGGGCTGGCCGTCGCCGAGATCCAGATCTCCGAGACCGAGACGCCGTTGCACCGGCTCGAAACCGTCTACCGGCGCCTCACCGAGCGGCTCACCACCGCGAGCCATCCGGCCGGTGCGCTCCGGCCCGTCGTCGACCTGTGGTTCTACACCTTGGAAGAGGAGGTCCTGGACGCCGGACAGGTCGCCGAGGACGACGCGGAGGGACTCGCGCGCGCCGTCGACACCCTGATGGAGCAGCGGCTCGCCGACGTCGCCCGGACCACCCCGGCCTTCGCCGCCGCGCTGCGCGGCTACCGCAAAGCGAGCGAGAACGGCGACACCGCCACCGCCGAGGCGCTGATCGCCTGGCTCGGCGGGCAGCGGTCGGTCGCCGCGTCGGCGCGCCGCGCCGCCGGCGTCCGCGGAGACCTCGACCACTTCGGCGCGCTCGGCTTCCTGCAGGGGCTGCTCACCGTCCTGCGCGACTGCGGCCATCCCGGTCTGCTGGTCGTGCTGGACGAGATCGAGACGCTGCAGCGCGTCCGCAGCGACGTCCGAGAGAAGGGCCTGAACGCGCTGCGGCAACTGCTGGATGAGATCGACGGCGGGCGCTTCCCCGGACTGTTCCTCGTCATCACCGGCACACCCGCCTTCTTCGACGGGCGCCAGGGTGTCCAGCGGCTCGCGCCACTCGCGCAACGTCTGGCCACGGATTTCAGTACCGACGCGAGGTTCGACTCGCCGCGCGCCGTCCAGCTCAGGCTGACCGGCTTCGACCTGCCGAAACTGGAGGAACTCGGACGCAACGTCCGCGACCTGTACGCCGCCGGCGGCTCCGCGCGGATCGCGGCCCGGGTCGACGACGCCTACATCGCCGACCTCGCCGCCGCCGTCACCGGTGGGCTCGGAGGCAAGGTCGGGGTCGCGCCCCGCGTCTTCCTGCGCAAGCTCGTCGCCGACGTCCTCGACCGCGTGGACGAGTTCCCGGACTTCGACCCGCGCCGCGACTACGCGCTCACCGTCTCCGCGTCCGAGCTGAACGAGACCGAGCGCAACGCCGCCGGAGACGTGCCGCTGGACCTGCCGTGACCGTGGCCGCCGACCGTCTCTCCCCGGTGCTGGTGCACCACATCGTCAACACGCTCGGCTGGCGGTCGCTGCGGCCCTTGCAGGAGGAGTCGGTCGGGCCGGTGCTCGACGGGAACGACGCGGTGCTGCTCGCCCCGACGGCGGGTGGGAAGACCGAGGCCGCCGTGTTCCCGCTGCTGTCCGCGATGGATTCGGGGAGTTGGAGCGGCCTGTCGGTCGTGTACGTCTGTCCGTTGAAGGCGCTGCTCAACAACCTGCTGCCACGGCTGGAAATCTATGCCGGTTGGATCGGCCGCCGCGCCGCCCTCTGGCACGGCGACGTTCCAGAGACCGGCCGCCGCCGGATCCTCGCCGATCCGCCGGACATCCTGCTCACGACCCCCGAATCGCTGGAGGCGATGCTCCTCAGCGTGAAGGTCGACCAGCGCAGGCTCTTCGCCGACCTTCGCGCGGTCGTCGTCGACGAGGTCCACGCCTTCGCCGGGGACGACCGCGGCTGGCACCTGCTGGCCGTCCTCGAACGCCTCACACGTTTGACCGGGCGTCCCATCCAGCGCATCGGGCTGTCCGCCACGGTGGGCAACCCGGCCGAACTTCTGACCTGGCTCCAAGGTTCCAACCGCGGCCCGGCGCGCGTCGTCGCGCCGGAGACGGCGACCACCCCCGACAACGCCATCGAACTCGACTACGTCGGCTCGGTGCCCAATGCCGCGACGGTCATCGCCGCGCTTCACCGTGGTGAGAAACGCCTTGTCTTCTGCGATTCCCGACAACTCGTCGAGGAACTCGGCGCCGCGCTGCGCGCTCGCGGCGTCACCGCCTTCCTGTCGCACGCATCCCTCTCCCTGGATGAACGCCGCCGTGCTGAGGAGGCGTTCGCCGACGCCCGGGACTGCGTCATCGTCTCCACCAGCACCCTCGAACTCGGGATCGACGTCGGCGACCTTGATCGCGTCATCCAGATCAACACTCCGTCCAGCGTCGCCGCGTTCCTCCAGCGTCTCGGCCGGAGCGGACGACGTCCGGGGACCACGCGCAATTGTTTGTTCCTGGCGCTGGACCAGGACTCGCTGGTTTCGGCGGCTGCACTGACCCTGTTGTGGAGTCGCGGATACGTCGAACCGGTGAAAGCGCCCCCGGAACCCCGCCACATCGTCGCCCAGCAGTTCCTGGCCCTGTGTCTGCAAGAGCACAAGGTCGGAAACCGGCTGTGGGTCGAGCACTGGAACGGGCTGCCGCCGTTCGACCGCAGCGCCGAGCCGATCGTCCGCCATCTCGTCGAGCACGGTTACGTCGAGCGGGACGGCGAATACCTCTTCATCGGCCCCGCCGCCGAGGAGAAGTTCGGCCGTCGCCATTTCATGGACATGACCGCCGTCTTCACGGCACCCCCCGAGTTCACCGTCTTCTCCGGCCGCCAGGAGATCGGCCGGACCGACCCGATGCTCCTCACCGAACGGGTGGAAGGCCCACGCGTTCTTCTCCTCGGTGGCCGTGGTTGGCAGGTCACCTGGATCGACTGGAAACGGCGCCGCTGCTATGTCGAACCGACCGACCGGCCTGGAAAGGCCCGCTGGTACGGGACGGCCTTCACCGGCTCCAGTTTCGCGCTCACTCGTGCGTGCCGGGACGTCCTCCTCGGCGCCGATCCGCCCGTGGCCATGACGGAACGGGCCGTCCGCTACCTTGCCAAGACCCGTGACGCCGCCACCCGCACCGTGCATCCCGGCGGTACCGTCATCACCCGTGAGGGCGACGACGTCCGCTGGTGGAACTGGGGCGGCTACCGGGCCAACGCCGTTCTCACCGCGACTCTCTCCGGCCTGACCGATGAGAAACAACGCTTCGAGGATGAATGGGTGCGCCTCCGCCCCGACCTCACCCGGGATATGTGGAAGGCCGGTACGGCGAACGCCGCCGACCGGCTCTGCCTTCCCGATATCGACGAACGGGCCTTGCGCGGCCTCAAGTTCAACGAGGCCCTTCCCGCTCGGCTCGCCACCGCTACTCTTGCCGCCCGTCTTGCCGACCTGGACGGCGCCCTTACCGCTCTCGCGGAACCTGTTCGTTTCGTCATCCACTAGCGGTTCTCGGTGGCGAGGAATGTTTGCGTGCCCGTCCATGCCCACGCTCGGTTTGCGGTACTTGTGCGGCGTGGACATGGACGTTCACGGAAAATGTGTGGGTTGATTAGAGGCCGCGGACGGTGGCTATGGTGAAGGGGAGTTTGGGCGTGCCTGGGCCGGTGGGGCCGCCCTTGTCGAATTGGGAGCGGACCACGTAGAGCTTGCCGTGCTTTCGGAGGAGGGTCGTCGGGGTTTGGAAGTCCAGGTCGATGACTCGGCGGGTCAGTCGGGCCGTGTGGCCGTCTGAGTCGATGTGCCAGCGGCTGATCGCGTAGGCGTCGGTTATGGGGTGGGCGACCCAGAGGGTGTTGTGCTGGAATTCCATTCCGTCGCCTGTGGTCACGTCGCCACCGGTCAGGGTCACCTTGTCGACCTTGCCGGAGGGGAGGGCGATTCTGTACAGGTCGCCGCCGGTCATGTCGACTGTGAGCAGGTAGCGGCCCGAGGGGCCTGCGACGATTCCGTTGAGGGTGATCGTGTCGGGGGCGTGGGGCTCGACGACGTCGCTCAGGTTGAATGCGGGGGTGAGTGGTGTTTCGCCGCCTTGTTCGTGCGCCTTTGCCAGTTGGGCGGGGGTCACGCGGTAGACGGTGGAGCGGCGGCTGTCGGTGATGTAGGCGGTGCCGTCCGGTGTGATGGCCATGTCGTTGACCAGCCGGGCCGCGTCGCCGGGGACGACGAAACGGGCCACCAGGTGGCGGGTGCGGATGTCGTACACCGCGACGCCGGTGGGACGGTCGATCACCCACAGGCGCCTGGCGCGATCGACCTCCAAGCCGAGGGCCTGGGAGCGTCCGTCGATGCGCGGGGGGAGGAATTCGGTGGCGACTCGTTGTCCGGGTGACGCCTTGTAGATGGTGCCGCCCTCGTACGTCCCGACGTAGAAGTCGCCGGTGTAGGGGTCGGTCGCGATTCCCTCGGGGTAGACGCGGTCGCCGGGGAGTTCGAAGGCCGTGGAGATCCGGACCCGTCCGTCCGCGTGGGGCCCCGCCGCCTGGGCGGCGGTGGAGCCGAGAAGCAGCGGTGCGGTGAGGGCCGCGATGACGATGGAGTGACGCCGGGCTGCGCGGTACATGATCACCTTCTCCGTGAGGTCTCTTGGGCGCCGGCTTCGACCCGCGGGCCGGACGGGTCCTGGCGTGGGCACGGGGCGGTCTGCCGCGATCACGTGATGTGGTTGCGGGCTGCTCAAGAGGTGGGGCGGGAGTCGTCGTCCGGGCATAACGGCGGACGCATCAGGCGCATTACCGCTCCTCCGCCTCTCCGGACGCAATGGTGCGGCCTGGGGGAACCGGCAGGTTCCTCGCAAGGCAGGCTAACCATGCGGAGGGTCAGTGTCTATGTAGTACGGACGTTGACCGATGTCGGACAAACTCTGTCGAGGGAGCGCGGCGGGACCTCCGCCGAGGCGGCTTGGCCGTGCCGTCAATCCCGAGAGTTGGGGATACCCGGCCTTTCCTGGCCTCGTCATTCTCAGGGAGGCGGTCGGAGGGACCGCGGTTCTGGCCGGGGGAGTGCTGTGAAGAGCGTTGGCGATTACGACCGGTTCTATGTCGCTGACCCGGATTTCTTCGAAGTTCCTGATCTCCTGCCCGATGAGGGTTCTCGTCTTTCCTTCTTTCGTAGTGACGTGCCTGCGGGGTGGCAGCGCGTCGAGTGCGGGTGGTGGGTTCGGCTCGTGCCGGCAGGAGGAGTCGGCGCCGAGCAAGGGTGGATGATCCATGTTTCGGTCGTTGAGCGGCTCGTCGAGCGGACGGTCGAGATCGTAAGGCGCTACTGCCTTCAACACTCGATCGCGTTCGAGGGCATCCGCAGCCGCCGGGCGGCGCGCGCGTTGAACGCCAAACGCGCCGATCGGAGATCGAGCGGCCGGATCGTCACGCTCTTTCCGACGGATGAAGAGCGGTTCGCGAGGGTGCTTGCTGATCTCGAGTTGCTTTTGGGTGGGCTGTCCGGAGCCTATGTGCTGGGGGCGCTGCGGCATGGCGATGGGCCGCTCTATTGCCGGTACGGCTCGTTCGAGGCGGCCACTGAAACGGACGAGTTCGGGGAGCCCGTGCGCAGGCTTCGGCGGCCCGATGGTCGGCTCGTCGTTGAGGACGCGGGTCTGGTGTTCCGTCCGCCCGAGTGGGTTTCCATCCCCGCGGTGTTGGACGCGGATCTGCGGGCCATGCGTGCCGGGGAATTTCCTTATCGCATCGAGCGAGTGCTGGCCATCTGTAACGCGGGCGGGACCTATGTAGGCGTGGATCGGGCGAGCGGGACGCGGGTCGTCCTGCGGGAGGCTCGGCCGTTCGCTGGGGTCGATGAGCGCGGTGAGGACGCGGTGGCGCGGCTCGACCGGCATCGTTCGGCGCTCGAACGGGCCGCTGGGCTGGAGGGCGTCCCGGAGTTGCTCGGATACCGGACGTTCGGCGGGCACCGGTTCCTGGTCGAGGAGTTCGTGGACGGTGTGCCGCTGCGCCTCTCCGTGCTCGGGCGGCTGCCTTTGCTGGCTCCTCAGGAGGCCGTGCGGGAATCCGAAGATGTCGGCACCTATTCCGAATGGGCGATGGGCGTTCTCGATCAGGTAATGGATGTATTGGACGGCCTGCTCCGCCACGGGATCCGGTTGGGCGAGCTCGACCCCGACAACGTCGTGCTCCGGCCGGACGGGCGCGTTGCCTTGGTCGACCTCGAATCGGGTGTCGCGCTTGAGGATGACCGCGCTCCAGCGGTCGACACTCCGCAGTTCCGCGTCCCGGCTGGGCTGAGTGGCGCGGCCGCGCACGAGTATCTGGTCAGCAGATTGCGGCTTTGGATGTTCCTGCCGCTGCAGTACCACGAGCGGACCAAGGTGCGGACGCTGGCCGAAGCCGTCGTCCGGCATTATCCGGTGCCTTCCGATTTCGGTGCGAGCCTGGTGCGCGTCCTGGGGTGTGAAAAGCCCGACTCCGCGGGGGACATGCTGGACCGGGCGGACGAGAACTGGCCCGAGATCCGGGAGTCGCTCATCCGCGGCATTCACGCGGTCGCCAGCCCTGAACGGCGCGATCGACTTTTCCCGGGGACGCCGACGACTCCGACCACGATCGGCGGCTATCCGTTCGCGTATGGGGCGGCCGGGGTCCTCTACGCCCTCTCCCAGGCGGGAGCCGAGATCCCGGGGGAGTATGTCGAATGGCTCGTGAAAACGGCCCTCGACGACCCCGCGCCGCGTCCGGGCCTTTATGACGGGCTGCACGGTGTGGTGTTCGTCCTCGACTACCTCGGTCACCGTGACGAAGCGCTCGCCGTCCTCCACCGTTCGCAGCCGTTGGACGAGACCGTCCGCTCGGCCGATCTCGACAGCGGCCTAGCCGGTATCGCCTTGAACCTTCTCCATTTCGCCCGGGTCACCGGCGACGAGAAACTGCGGGCACGGGCCGTCACGCTCGGGGACGACCTGGCCGCGCGGACTCGGGACGGGTTCCCGGCCGTCCCCGGCCGACCCGCACCGTTCGGCCTGCTGCACGGCCCGACCGGGGCGGCGCTGTTCTTCCAGCATCTGCACGCGGAGACCGGCGAGTCCCGCTGCCTGGACCTCGCCGACGTGGCGTTGCGGCGCGACCTCGACCGGTGCGTGACCCGTCCCGACGGGACGCTGTACCTGTTCGACGGCAGTCGCCACCTGCCCTACCTGCACGGCGGGAGCCACGGCCTGGCGTTCGTCCTGCGGAACCAGCTCCGGCACCGTCCGGCGGACGACCTGCGGGCGGCGCTCGCGGGGATCAGGCGGGCGTGCCGACTGGCCTGCGTCCACGACGCGGGGCTGTTCCGCGGCCGCGCCGGAATGATCGCGACGGCGGCCGGGCTCGGCTTCGCCGAGGACCGCCCGGCGATCAGGGACCAGGTCCGGCGGCTCGCCTGGCACGCGCGGCGATACCAGGGTCACCTGGCCTTCCCCGGGTTCCGCATGCGTCGATTGTCCATGGACCTGGCGACCGGGTCGGCGGGCGTTCTGCTCGCCTTGAACGCCGCGTTCGGGGAGCACACGGGGATTCTTCCCCACCTCGATTCGCGGACGGGAACAACCCGCGAGCACGGGGGAGGGAGGTGAAAACCATGGAGCAGATCCTGGAGCTTCAGGAAATGGAGGAGGAGACGGTCTCGGTGCCGTCCACCTGCATCAGCGCTACGACGTCCCTGATGGGCTTCTGACGCGCGGCGTCGGACGCCTCCCGGTGCCGGCCGGTCGCTCGAAATCGCCCGGCCGGCACCGGCCCATCGCCCTTCGGAGGGGAAATGCCGACGGAACTGTTCCTCGCGGCGGACCCGTTGTTCGCCGACACCGTCGAGAACGTCGACGACGCCGACACGAGATTCCAGCCGCCCACGCCACCCGCGACGCCCGCCGCGTCCGGATGGGCGCGGATCGAGAAGGGCGGCTGGGTGCAGTTCGCCGAGAGGGGCGCCACCCTGCCCGACCAGGGCTGGAAGATTCATGTCTCCGCCACCCCGACCGACGCGGCCAAGGTCGTCGACACCGTCTGCGGCTACTGCTTCGAGCACGGGCTGAGTCTGAAATTCCTCCGCAGCAAGCGCATCATGGAGATCCTCAACGGTAAGGGCGCCGCGCGCGGATCGAGCGGAAAGCTGATCACCGTCTACCCGCCCGAGAACCGTCTCGAAGAAACCCTCAACGACCTTTCCGAACTGCTCAACGGCGTCGAAGGCCCGTACATTCTGAGCGACCTCCGATGGGACGCCGGGCCGCTGTACGTGCGCTATGGCGGGTTCAAGTCCCTCAGCTGCTTCTCCGGCGAAGGCGAGCACGTGCCCGCCATCCGCGACCCGGCCGGACGCCTCACCCCGGACTTCCGCGGTCCCGCCTTCAAGCCGCCGCCTTGGGCCCCTGTCCCTCCTTTCATCGAGGCGAGGATCAAGGCGCGGCGCCAGAAAGCGGCGAAGCCGTTCCCCTACCGGGTTGAGAAGGCGCTTCGCCTGTCGAATGCCGGGGGCGTCTACCGCGCGACGGAGTTGGAGTCCGGCCGTACCGTGGTGCTCCGCGAGGCGAGGCCGCATGCGGGCCTGGACGCCGCGGGCGACGACGCGGTGGCCCGCCTCCTCCGCGCGCGATCCGTCCTGGAACGGCTGGACGGCGTCGACTTCGTCCCCAAGGTCCTCGCCCACCGCATGCACTGGGAACACCATTTCCTCGTCGAGGAACTCGTGGAGGGCGAGAGCCTTCAGGAGGCTGTGGCCAAGCGGCACCCGCTGCGGGCCCCCGGGCACACGGCGGCGAGCCGGGCGGAGTACGCGCGCTGGGCGCTGCCCGTCCTGGAACGGGTCGAGTCGGCGTTGGCCGTCCTGCATGAAAGGGGGATCGTCTTCGGCGACCTCCAATTGGGCAACGTGATCGTCCGCCCGGACGGCCGGGTGTGCCTGGTCGACTTCGAGACGGCGCGCGAGATCGGCGACGGCTCCGCGCCCGGCCTGGCCACGCCGGGGTTCGCCGCGCCGTGGGCCCGGTCCGGGTTCGACCCGGACCACTACGCCCTGGACTGCCTTCGCCTGGTTCTCTTCCTGCCGGTCACCCAGCTCATCGGGCTCGACCCGGCCAAGGCCGGGGTCCTGGTGGGCGCCACCGAGCAACTGTTCCCGCTCCCGCCGGGGTTCGGACGCGGGCTGCGTGACCGCCTCGCCCCGCCTCCGGAGTGGACGCGGCGGACATCCCGGCATCGCGCCTGCGCCCGGCGGTCGGGCCTCGCCGCCCCGCCTTGGCCCGGCACGCCGGAGGCGCCGTCCTGGACGCCGGTCCTCGACGCCATGCGGGACGCGATCGTCTGCAGTGCGACGCCATGGCGCGACGACCGGCTCTTCCCTGGAGATCCTCGCCACTTCGACGGCCAGGGCGCGACGCTCGCCTTCGGCGCGGCGGGCGTCCTCCACGCGCTGCACGCCACCGGACGCACCGGCTACCCGGGCTTCGACGAGCACGTCGACTGGCTGGTCCGGGCGAGCGAACGCCTTGACGCACCGCGAGCGGGACTGTGCGACGGGCTGGCCGGAGTCGCGTGCGTCCTCGCCGAACTCGGCCGGGAGGACGAGGCGCTCGCCGCCCTGGACCGGCTCCGCCGCCTCGACCTGCGCGGAAGCGCGGCCGGGCTGTTCGGCGGCCTCGCCGGAATCGGCCTCGGCCTCCTTCGGCTCGGCGACACGCTCACCGGCGGCGGCCTGGACGACGACGAGGCGATCCGGATCGCCGACCGCCTGGCCCGCCTGGTCGCCGGAGACGCGGACGGCGTCGCCCCCGTCACCCGTCCCGGCCTCATGCACGGATGGTCGGGCATCGCGCTGCTCCTCATCCGCCTCGCCGCCGACCGCCCGCACTACCTCGACGCCGCCGCGACGGCGCTGGCCAGGGACATCGCCCACTGCGGCGTCCCGGCGGACGGCTGCCTCCAGGTGCGCGACGGGGCCGGATGGCGGCTGGACCTCACCGCCGGAGGCGCCGGAATCGCCGTCGCGCTCCGCGAATACCTCGCGCACCGCCCGGACGACGAGCACTACCGCCGCGTCCTCGACGCCGTCCACGCCGGGCTGCGGATGGACCTGGTGGCGTCCGCCGGGCTCCTCGACGGGCGCGCGGGAGTCCTAGCCGTCCTGGCGCGCGCGTGCGGGGGCGGCGATCCGGCGGTCGGCGCGCACCTGCGCCGCCTCGGCTGGCACGCCGTCCGTTTTCACCAGCACCTCGCGTTCCCGACGGACGACCTCGCCCGGCTGTCCATGGACCTCGGCACCGGGACGGCGGGCGTGCTCATCGCCGTCCACGGCGCGCTCGCCGACCGCGACCCGCTGGCCTGGCTCGGCGGGGCACCCGCCTCCGCGAAGGCGAGCGCGACGTGGGCCTGATCGTGTCCGCCGCGACCGGAGGGGCCCTCGCCGGGACGGCGCTCGCTCCCTTCGCCGCCGACAGGTTCCCGCTGCCGCGACTCGTCGCGGGCGCCACCGCGATCACGGGCTGCCTGGTGCTCGCGACGGCCGCCGCGAGCGACCGGATCGTCGCGACCGGGGTGCTGCTCGACCGGCTGTCCGGCGGCGCGAGCGTGCTGGTTTTCGCCGGGCTGCTCGGGGCCGTGGTCCTGCTGTCGGCCCGGTCCGGTGTCCGAGCGTCCGGAGGCGCCGCGTGACCGCCTACTCGATCATGATGCCGTTCGTGCCCGCGCGTCCGCACCAGATCCTGCCGTACGCCGCGCTCACGCAGTGGAGCGGCGCGCACCGCCTCTGGCAGGGGCAGGCGGACGTCAGCGACGCGCACCAGACGTTCGTGTTCGCCGCCGCGTCGGGCTTCCGCGTCCCGGTCGGGACGGGCGTGCTGCTCATGCCGAGCCGCCACCCGGCCGCCGCGGCGCAGCTCGCCCAGACGCTCGCCATGGCCGTGGGCCATCCGGTCGTCGCCGGGTACGGGCCGGGCGCCGCGTCCTACCAGCGCGCCCTGCTCGGCGCGCCGTACCGGAGCCCGCTGACCGCCACGCGCGAATACCTGACCATCATGCGCGGCCTCCTGGACGGGAAGGAGGTCGAGCACGCGGGCGAGTACTTCTCGTGCCATCTCGCCTTGCGGCCCGTCCCGAGCCCGCCGGTCGAGGTCGGCGTCGGCGTGCTCGGACCGGCCATGGCGCGCGTCGCGGGCGCGCTGGCCGACGTGGCGATCACCTTGCTGACGCCCGCCGACCACCTGCGGGAGGTGATCGTCCCGGCGCTGCGCGAGGGCGCGGAGGCGGCCGGACGCCCGGCGCCGCGCCTCGTGTCGGTCGTCCCCGCCGCCCTCGACGCGGACGGACGCGACCTGCCCGACGTGGTGGTCGCCGGGCATTCCCGCCATCTCCGCCTGCCGCACTACGCCGCGATGCTGCGCCGCTCCGGCGTCGACGTCGACACCGCCGACCCGCGCGCCGCGGCGACCGCGCTGCTCAAGGGCGGGGCGTTCGCCGGCGGCGGCCTCGCCGACGTCCGCGAGCGGCTCGGGGAGCACGCCGAGGCGGGCGCGGACGAGATCGTCCTGAACCTTTCCGGCGTCCACGTGCGCGACGGCGGGCCGGTGGCCCTGCGCGAACTCCACGCCATCCTCGAAGAGGTCACCGCGAGCCGCTGACCGGCACGGGTTCCGACGCGGCGAGTCCGGGGAGCATGGGGGCGTGGAGGCGTTGGTGACGTTCGGGCATGGGGTCGCCGGGCGGGAGGAGATTGTCCGGCTGCTCGACGGCGCCGGAGTGCGGGACGTGGTCGACGTCCGCACCGCGCCGGGTAGCCGCCGCAACCCGGACGTCATGCGCGGCGCCCTGGAGGAATGGCTCCCCGCCGCCGGAATCGGCTACCGCTGGGACAAGCGGCTCGGCGGATTCCGGAAGCCCGCGCCCGACGCCCCCGACACCTTCTGGCGAAACGACGCGTTCCGCGGCTACGCGGGACACATGCGCACCCCCGGGTTCCTGGCGGCCATGGACGACCTCCTCCCCGCCGCCGAGCGCACCCGCACGGCCGTGATGTGCAGCGAGTCGGTGTGGTGGCGCTGCCACCGGCGGCTCATCGCGGACTTCGCGGTGCTGGCGCGCGGGCGGGACGTCCTGCACCTGGCCCATGACGGCCGCCTGGCCGAGCACCCGCCGACGCCGGGCGCGCGGCTGCGGGACGACGGCCTGCTCGTCTACGACGCGGAGCCGTGACGCGAACGCCCGGCGGGAGGGCGGCCCGGTGTCGGGCAGGTGAATGGGAGATCGGCGCACGGGGGCGGAAAAGGGAATTACGACGTTCCACCGCAGCGGGCATTCACCCGGGCGAGTGGGATTCGAGACGATTCCCGGGCTGATCAGTTATGGTGGTTTCGGGTGGTCGGTTCGACACTGTCTGTGATACCTTGTGAGCCACGTGTCACCAGGTTTCGAGGATAAGGGATTCGGGGAATTCGCAGTGGAGAAACCTCTTTCCGTGGCGGGGGCCCCGGCTGCGGAATCCGCTGAATTCGAGGATCCGTCCTACCCCTGGGTATTCGCTCTCTTCGGGGTGACCCTCGGCATGTGGGTCGGCCTCCTCGCGGCCGCGCAGGTCCTGCTGCCCAGTCAGATCGAGGCGATCGACCCGTCCGACAAAGTGTGGCTCATGGGCGCGGTGACCACCTCGGGCGCGATCGCGGCCGTGCTCGCCGCGCCCGTCATGGGCGCCCTTTCCGACCGCACGAGATGGGGCTTCGGGAAACGACGCTGCTGGGTGCTCGGCGGCATCGCCTGCTGCGCCGCGGCCCTTCTCGCGATGTCCCGGCAATCGTCGGTGGTCGTCGTCGGAATCTGCTGGACGGTCGTGCACGGCGGCGTCGGCGGAATTCACGCCGTATTGTGCGCCATCATCCCCGACAAGGTGCCGGTGCACCGCCGTGGCACGGTGTTCGCAATTCTCGGATTCGCCCAGCCGCTCGGCCTGGTGCTGGGCACGCTGCTCGTCTCCGGGCTCTCCGTCCGCGTGGGGTACCCGGTCGTCGCCGCCTTGGTCGTGGTGCTCGCGCTGCCGTACGCGCTGATCGGACGGGACGTCCCCGCCTCCGCCGAGCCCACCCCGGTCGGCCGCTGGCTGCCCGACCCGTCCGCCCTCGGCAGGGATTTCGGCTGGGCGTGGGCCGGCCGGTTCGCCGCCCAGTTCGCGACCTCGCTCGCGACCATCTATCTGCTCTACTTTCTCCGTGACGAGATCAAGGTGGGCGATCCGGCCAACGGCGTGGCCGTGCTCAGCCTCCTTTACACGGCGGGGATCGTCACGGTGAGCCTGGTGGTCGGCCGGATCTCGGACCGGGCCGAGAAGCGCAAGGTGTTCGTCATTCTCGCCGCCGTCCTGATGGCCGGGGCGCTCACCGGAATGGCGCTCGTCCCGACCTGGCCGATGGCCGTCGCGGCGGCGACCGCGCTCGGCGCCGGGTACGGGGCCTACCTCGCCGTCGACCAGGCCCTCGCCACCCAGTTGCTGCGCAGCAAAGGCGACCGCGGCAAGGATCTCGGAACCATGAACATGTCCACCAGCGCCGCCGTCGCCATCGCCCCGGTCGTCGCCGCGGAAAGCGTCGCGTACGGTGGATATCCGATGCTGTTCCTCCTCGCGGCGGGCATGGCCGTGTTGGGCGGATTCCTGGTCCAGCCGATCAAATCGGTCCGTTGACGGCATACGTCGTAATGGCTCCTGATCGACGTTCGGCGGAGGTGTCGCGGGTGTGGCGGGTGTGAGCGCAGAGGGTGTGTCCTTCCGGGTCCTGGGCCCGCTGTCGGTCGGGGTCGACGGCGCCGAGGTGGCGCCGCCGCGCTCGCCCGTCCTGCAGGGGCTGCTCGGCGTGCTGCTCATCGGGCGGGGCGAGCCGCTGTCCGCCGACCGGCTCGCCGAGCTGGTGTGGGCCGACCGGGCGTGGGAGACGAGCCGCCAGTCCGTCCACGTGGGCGTGTCGCGGCTGCGGAAATGGCTCGCGTCGCTCGACGCCGGCCGCCCCGACCGCACCGAGATCAGCTACCGCGACGGATACCTGTTCCACCACGCCGCCGACCGCTCCGACCTCGGCCGGTTCCGCGCCCTCACCGAGGAGGCGGGCTCGCTGACCGAGCCCGCGCGGCGGTACCGGGCGCTGTCGTCGGCGTTCGCCGAGCGGAAGGGCCCGCTGCTCGCCGGGCTGCCGCGCATCGACCGCGACGACCCGCTCGTCCGCGGCCTGGAGGAGGAGATCCGTCGCGCCGGGATGGACCTCGCCGCCGCGGCCCTGGCGGCGGGCTCGCCCGACGGCGCGGTCGCCGCCGTCACCGCGCTGACCGAGGAGTTCCCGTTCGACGAGCCGCTGCACGCCGCCCTCATGGACCTGCTCGCGGCGGGCGGGCGGCGCGCCGAGGCCCTGCGCGTCTACCGGCGGCTCGGCGAGCGGCTGGACGCCGAACTGGGCGTCGAGCCGAGCGAGCGGGCGCGGCGCGCGCACATGCGGGCGCTGTCCGCCGACCAGGCCGAGCCGGATGAGAGCGGCGAGCCGGGCCCGGCGGCCGAGCCGCCCGCGCCGCCGCCCGCGCAGCTCCCGCCCGACATCCCCGACTTCACCGGCCGCACTATCGAGGTCGCGGAGCTGGCCGAGCGGCTCATCGGCGGCGTCGGGACGGGCCGCCACCGCTCCGTCGCCGTCGCCACCGTCGCCGGGATGGGCGGCGTCGGCAAGACCACGGTCGCCGTCCACGTCGCCCACCAGATCGCGAACTTCTTCCCCGACGGGCAGCTCTACGCGAACCTGCACGGCGACTCGGCGAGCCCCGCCGAGCCGGGGGAGGTGCTCGGCCGGTTCCTGCGCACGCTCGGCATGCCGGGCACGGGCATCCCGCCGTCCCTGGACGAGCGCGTCGCGCTGTACCGCAGCCGCCTCGCCGGGCGGCGGATCCTCGTCGTCCTCGACAACGCCGCGCGGGAGAGCCAGGTCCGGCCGCTGCTGCCCGGCACGCCGGACGCGGCGGTGCTCGTCACCAGCCGCAACGCCCTCCTCGGCCTGGAGGGCGCGAAGCCGCTCGAACTGGACGTCCTGCCGTCCACCCAGGCGGTCGAGCTGATCACGAGCATCGTGGGGGAGCAGCGCGTCGCCGCAGAACCGGGCGTCGCGGTGGAGATCGCCCGGCTGTGCGGGCACGTGCCGCTCGCGGTGCGGATCGCGGCGGCCCGGCTGCTCGGCCGCGGCCACTGGACGCTGTCGCACCTCGCCGACATCCTCCGCGAGGAGCGCCGCCGCCTGGACGAGCTGGTCGCGGGCGACCTGGAGGTCAGGGCCGGGTTCGCGATGAGCTACCGGCTGCTGCCCGCGCCGGCGCAGCGCGCGTTCCGGATGACCGGCCTGCTCGACGCGCCCGACTTCGCCGGCTGGACGGTCGCCGCCCTCCTCGACGTCCCCGAGCTCGACGCGCGCCGCCAGCTCGAGACCCTCGTGGACGCCCACCTCGTCACCGTCGCGGGCGTGGACGAGACCGGCGAGATCAGGTACCGGCTGCACGACCTCCTCCGGCTGTACGCCCGCGAGCTGGCCGAACGCGACGACACCGAGGCCGAGCGCACCGCCGCCCTGCGGCGCGCCCTCGGCGGCTGGCTGGCGCTCGCCGAACAGGCCGCCGAGCACGTCCCCGGGCCGTGCTACGCGCTGATGCACGGCCCGGCCGAGCGGTGGACGCCGCCCGGCGGCGGGCGACCGCCCGCCGACCCGATGGCCTGGTTCGCCGCCGAGCGCGCCGCCCTCGTCGCCGCCGTCGGGCAGGCCGTCGACCTGGGCCTCGCCGACCACGCCTGGGACCTCGCCGCCTCGATGGAGCGGTACTGCGACGTCCGCGCCCTGTACGACGACTGGCGGCGCATGCACGAGCGGGCCCTCGGCCTGTGCGAGCGGACGGGGAACCGGCGCGGCGAGGCCGTCCTGCTGCGCGGCCTGCTCGAAGTCATCACCTGGACGTCGCCCGCCGGGCCCGGCCCGGCGATGACGCGCATGCGCACCATGGCCGCCCGCCTCCTCGACCTGTTCACCGAGCTGGACGACCCCGTCGGGATGGCGGACGCGATGGTCGCGATGGTCTGGGGCCGGGTCGCCGACGGCGCGGAACGCGAGGCGTTCGACCTCGCCGAGCGGGCGCTGCGCGTCGCGCGCGACGCGGGCTACGAGAGCGGGCAGGCGCGGGCCCTGCACGTGACGGCCGTCGTCCACGGCGAGGGCAACCCGCGGCCCGCGCGTGAATGCCTGGAGCGGGCGCTCGTCATCGCCGAGCGGGTCGGGAACCCGCGTTTCATCGCGACGATCGTGCAGTTCCTCGGCGCGGCGCGGGCGCTGTGCGGCGACTTCGTGGGCGGCCGCGCGCTGCTCGACGAGTCCGTCGCGATGGCGCGGCGCCTCGACGACCGCTACCTGGAGACGTTCTCCCTCCTCTACCTGTCCAAGCTGTTCGTCGCGACCGGCGACGAGCGGGCCAGGCCGACCCTCGACCTCGCGCTCGCCTACAGCCAGGCGGGGAACTTCCGGCACCACCTCGCGGACGCGCTCGGCGTCCTCGGCGAGCTGAACCTGGCGGAGGGCGACCTGCCGGGCGCGGTCGCGTCCCTCGAACGGTCGGTGCAGGTGTGGCGCACCCGCGGCTGGATCCCGTTCCTCGCCCGCGCGCTGCGGACGCTCGGCGACGCCTACTCCGCCGGCGGCGAGCACGATGCCGCCCGCGCGTCCTGGACGGAGGCACGCGAGCTGTTCCAGCGGATCGACGACGCGGAGGGCGGTTCCTCCGTCGAGGAGCGGCTGCGTTCGCGGGACATGATCGGCTGACTCTCCGCGCGTTCCGGTTAGCGATCGGTAAGGACCCTCTCGTTAGTGTCCGACGAAGACGCGCGGGAACGAGGCGCGGCAGGAGGGAAACGGCACGGGGGCCGCCGATCCGGCGGGCCGGTGACCGCCCTCCGGCGAGAGGTTCCTCGGTGGCACGGGTGCCCACCGAGGCTCCGGTGACGTCGGGATCACCTCGTCCGGTGCGAGGCCGCGCAGCACGTCCGCCCTCCCGGGGGTGCTGCGCCTCCCGGCCTCCCCGTCCCCGCGCAGGTGCGGCGCGCACACCTCGCGAGGCTCGAAACGGGGGACTTCACGCATAGCGACGTGTCGATTGCACGTGCCGTGCCCGGGTGGGAGTCTGCTCCCGTGGCCGGGGACCGTCCCGCCGCGTCCTCGCATGCTCCCTGCCGCCGACACGCCACAGGACGACCGAATCGATGACCCCACAGAACCCTCCGGGCTGGTGCGCCGGGTCCGGCGTCCGACCGCTCGAACCCGGCGACCCCGAGTCCGTCGGGACGCACCGCCTCCTCGGCCGGCTCGGCGAGGGCGGCATGGGCGTGGTGTACCTGGGGCTCGCCCCGTCCGGACGGAAGGTCGCCGTCAAGGTGATCCGCCGCGAGCTGGCCCGCGACCCCGCGTTCCGGGCGCGGTTCGCCACCGAGGTCGAGAACGCGCGGCGCGTCGCGTCGTTCTGCACCGCGCGGGTGCTCGACCACGGCGCGGCGGACGGCGCGCCGTACCTGGTCACCGAGTACATCGACGGGCCGTCCCTCACCGACTACATCAAGGCGCACGGCGGCTTCCCGCCCGGCGCGCTGCGCAGCCTCGCGGTCGGCGTGGCGACCGCGCTGACCGCGATCCACGCCGTCCGGCTTGTGCACCGCGACCTCAAGCTGCGCAACGTGCTGCTCGCCTCCGACGGGCCCCGCGTGATCGACTTCGGCATCGCCCGCGCCCTGGACTCCGCGGACCACCACACCCAGACGGGCGCCGTCATCGGCAGCCCCGGCTACGTCGCCCCGGAGCAGGCGTTCGAGGGACGGGTCGGCACCGCCGTCGACGTCTTCGCCTGGGGGACGCTCGTCGCGTACGCGGCGACCGGGCGCAACCCGTTCGGCACCGGGACGATGCCCGTCCTCGCCGCCCGCGCGCAGCAGGCCATGCACGACCTGACCGGCGTGCCGCCGGACCTCCTGCCGATGGTCCGGGCGGCGCTCGACCCCGACCCGTCCCGGCGCCCGGCCGCGGAGGAGCTGCTCGCCCGGCTGGTGGGCGAGCAGGCCCCGGAGGAGGCGGCCACCGACATCATCCACAGCGAGTGGCGTCCCGGCCCGCCGAACCAGCCGCCTGCCGGCCACCCGCCGGGCGGGACGGGGACGGCGACGGGGCCGTCCACGTCCCGGACGGTGCCGCCGCGCTCCGCCGCGCGCCGGACGCTGGTCGCGGCCGGGGCGACCGCGCTGGTCCTCCTCGGGACGACGGGCGTCGTCTACGCCCTCGGCCGGAGGTCCGGCGACAGCCCGGCGGAGGGGGCGGGGCCGCCCGCGTCGGCGAAGCCCACGGTGACGGTCACGCGGACGCCCGCGAAGCAGTGGCGCGAGGTCGGCGGCCTGGACCGCATGACGGCCGAGTGCGCGGCGCGCGGCTACAAGGAGACGTCCCTCTACACCGAGGGCGGACGCAAATGGTGGTGCCAGGACACCGGCGGCGGCCTGCACCGCATCGACCTGGCGGAGTCCTGCCGGTGGCACTTTCCGCGCTTCGACAAGGTGCGCCTGCGCCAGCGCCCCGACCCGGGCCCGCTGTACGAGGTCCACTGGTTCTGCGAAGCCCTCGTCTGACCGCCCGTCCGGCCGTCCGGAGACACGAGGGCGATACGAAGCGGAGTCGTGCGGTAGCGTGACGGGCTCGTCAGAGGGATCGGTGCGGGTTCCCCCGAGATTGTCCGCGTGTGCGGTTACCCTGCCGTGAACTGGTGGTCCGCGGGTGATTCGGGTGGGGATGCATGGCCGACGAGGCGTCGGGACAGGTCGTCGGACGGGTGCTCGGGACGCAGTCGGCGACGCCGCTGTCGTTCTGGGTGGGGCTTGAGCCCGGCACCGTCGTCCAGCTGGACGAGGTGATCGCCGCCCGCCGGGACGTGCCCGGACGCGGCGAGGTGCTGATCGCCGGGGTCGTCACGAACGTCGAGGCCCGGCACGAGGGCGCCGCCTACGACTCCGACGTCTTCCTGATCGCCGAGGGCGTGCTGCCCGCCGCGGTGGTGGAGGCGGCCGAGGTCACGGTCACCCGGGTCGAGCCGGAGGTGTACGTCCCGCCGCTGCCCGGCTCGACCGCCGTCCGCGCGGGGGAGCGCGAGCGGGAACGGGCGCTGTACTTCGACGTGATGGAGCGGCGCGTCCCGGTCGGGCTCGGACGCGACGGCGAGCCGATCCACGTGAACATGGACTTCCTCGACGGCACGCGCGGCGCGCACGTCTCCATCTCCGGGATCTCCGGGGTCGCGACCAAGACGTCCTTCGCCACGTTCCTGCTCTACTCGATCTTCAACTCGGGCGCGCTCGGCGCCGAGGCGCACAACACCAAGGCGCTGATCTTCTCGGTGAAGGGCGAGGACCTGCTCTTCCTCGACCACGCCAACAAGCGGCTGGACGCGGGCGCCCGCGAGGCGTACCGGCGGCTCGGCCTGGAGCCGAAGCCGTTCGGCAGCGTCCACGTGTACGCGCCGCCGCGGCCGGGCGACCCGAACGGCACGCCGCACGTGTCCGCCCGCACCCAGGACGTCAGCCCCTTCTACTGGACCCTCGCCGAATTCTGCAGGAACGAGCTGCTGAGCTTCGTCTTCGCCGACGCCGAGGACGAGCGGGCCCAGTACACGATGCTGATCGGGCAGGTCGCGGCGCGGCTCGCCCGCACGGCCGAGCCCGTCGGCGACGCGGTGCGGCTGCGCGCCACCGACGACGCCGAGCCGGTGATCTGCCGCACCTACGACGACCTCGTGCGGTTCGTGGAGGAGACGCTCACCGACGAGGACGCCCGCCGCGCGTGGGGCGCGCAGCTCATGGGGCTCGGCACCGTCAACGCGTTTCTTCGCAGGCTGCGGTCGTCGGTGCGGGCGCTGTCGCCGATCGTCCGGGGCGACCTGTCGGCGAAGGCGACGATCGCGACGGAGTCGCAGGTCACCGTCGTCGACCTGCACAACCTGCCGGAGCGGGCGCAGCGGTTCGTCGTCGGCGTGGTGCTGCGCGGCGAGTTCGCGCTGAAGGAGAGCACGGGCAGCGCCCGGCCGCTGCTGTTCGTCGTCCTGGACGAGCTGAACAAGTACGCGCCCCGCGAGGGCGGCTCCCCGATCAAGGAGATCCTGCTGGACGTGGCCGAGCGCGGCCGGTCGCTCGGCGTGATCCTGATCGGCGCGCAGCAGACGGCGTCGGAGGTGGAGCGCCGGATCGTCGCGAACTGCGCGGTCCGGGTCGCGGGACGGCTGGACGCGGCGGAGGCGTCCCGCGGCGAGTACGGCTGGCTGCCGCCCGCCGCGCGGGCCCGCGCCACGATCGCCAAGCCGGGGACGATGTTCGTCGGGCAGCCTGAGATCCCGGTGCCGCTGGCGGTGGAGTTCCCGTTCCCGGCGTGGGCGACCCGTCCCGCCGAGGCGGCGCCGCCGCCCGCCGCGCGGTCCGGGCCGGGACGCGCCGACCCCTTCGAGGGCCTGGGTGCCGGCGCCGACGAGGAAGTGCCGCCGTTCTGACGCACGGGGAGCGGAGATGAAGTTCCTGCACACCGCCGACTGGCACGTCGGCAAGGTGCTCCGGGGCCGGTCGCGGTTCGAGGAGCACGCGAAGGTGCTGGACGAGCTGGTCGGCGTCGCCCGGGAGGAGGACGTCGACGCGGTCGTCGTCGCGGGCGACGTGTTCGACGGCGCCGTCCCGACGCCGCCCTCGCAGGCCCTGGTGATGCGGACGCTGATGGCCCTCCGGGAGGACGGCCGCGAGGTCGTCGTCCTCGCCGGGAACCACGACGACCCGCGCCTGCTGGACGACGTGTACCGGCCGGTGCTCGGGCGGCTCGGCGTCCACGTCGTCGGCAGGTTCCGGCGGCCGGACGACGGCGGCGTCCTGTCGTGGACGTCCCGGTCCGGCGAGCCGGTCAGGCTCGCGGCGATGCCGTTCCTGTCGCAGCGGTACGTCGTCCGCGCGATCGAGGCGCTCACCGGCACGCCCGACCAGCACAACCGCGACTACGCCGACCGGTTCGCGCGGCTCGCGGACGCGCTCACCGCCGGGTTCGGGGCCGACACCGTGAACCTCGTCGCGGCGCACGGCACGCTGCCCGGCGGGCGGCTCGGCGGCGGCGAGCGCGAGGCGCAGACGATCTTCTCCTACTACTTCGAGTCGGCGGCGTTCCCACCGTCCGCGCACTACGCGGCGCTCGGCCACCTGCACCGGCGGCAGCGCATGCCCGGCCCGTGCCCCATCTGGTACAGCGGCTCCCCGATCGCGGTCGACTTCGGGGAGGAGCAGAACACGCCGGGCGTCCTCGTCGTGGACGCCTCGCCGGGACGTCCGGCCGAGGTGCGGGAGGTGGCACTGCGGAGCGCCCGTGTCCTGCGCACGGTGACCGGCACGCTCGACGAGCTGGCCGCGAAGCGGGACGATCTCGCGGGCGCCTGGCTGCGCGTCGTGGTCGCGGAGCGGCCGCGCGCCGGGCTGGCCGACGACGTCCGGGAGATCCTCCCGGACGCGCTGACCGTCGACGTCGACGAGGCGTTCCGGCCCGCCGCCGCGCGCCGCCCGGCGGCGCTGACCGGCGGCGGGTCCCCGACGCCGCGGAAGCTGTTCCGCGCCTACCTGGAGCACAAGGGCCACGAGGACGAACGGGTCGTGGCCCTGTTCGACCGGCTCTACGACGAGCTCGACGGGCCCGGGGGAGGGGACGCCTGATGCGCCCGCTGTGCGTGCACATGGACGACTTCTGCAGTTACCGGACGCCCACCTCGGTTGACCTGCACGACGTCGACTACTTCGTCCTCGTCGGCCCGACCGGCTCGGGGAAGAGCACGGTCATCGATGCGATCTGCTTCGCGTTGTACGGGTCGGTGCCGCGCTGGGGCAAGGAGAACGTGATCAAGCTGGCGCTGGCGCCGTCCGCGAACGCGGGGCGGGTGGCGTTGGTGTTCGAGTCGGCGGGCCGCCGGTACGGGGTCGTCCGGGCGCTGGTCCGCAACAGCCGGGGCACGGTGACGACCAAGACGGCGCGGCTGGACGAGCTGGACCCGTCCGTCGACCCGGCGGACGGCATCGAGGCGATGCTCGAAGCCCAGGTCCGGTCGGTGGCCGAGGGCGAGGGGGTGACCGCCGCCGTCGAGAAGGTCACCGGGTTGGAGTTCAGGTACTTCACCCAGTGCGTCGTCCTGCCGCAGGGGCGGTTCGCCGACTTCCTCCAGGCCGAGCCGAGGAAGCGGCAGGACCTGCTCGTCCAGCTCCTGGACGTCGGCATGTTCGAGACGATCATGAAGCGGGCGGGCGAGGAGGCGAGGGCGGCCGAGGCCCGCGCCGGCGCCGCCCAGGCCAGGCTGGACGAGCTGGACGGCGCCGACGAGGCCGCCGAGGACGCGGCCGTCCGCCGCCTGGAGGAGGTGCGGGCCCTCGAAGACCGGGTCCGCTCGGCCCTGGACGACCTCCAGCGGACGGACGCCGAGATCCGCGAACGCGAGACCGAGGCCAAGCACGCCCGCGACCTGGTCGCCGCGCTGACCGCGCTCGCCATGCCCGCGGACGTCCCGACCCTCGCGGACGAGCTGAGATCCGCCACCGACGAAGCGGAGCGCCTCAAGCAGGAGGTGGCGCGCCACGAGCAGGCGGAGGGCGGGGCGCGCGAACGGCTCGACGCCCTCGGCGACAAGACGGCCCTCACCCTGGCCGCCACGGCGCACCGCGAGCACGCCCGCCTGGCCGCCGAGATCGAGACCGCCCGCGCCGACGCCGAGCGGGCCCGCCGGGAGACGGACGCCGCGGAAGAGAAGATGTCCGCCGCCCGCGCCGAACTCGATGAGGCGGAGCACGAGCGGCAGCGCGTCCGGGACGCGCACACCGCCGCCGACCTGGCCCAACGGCTGTCCGCCGGGGAGCCGTGCCCGGTATGCCTGCGCGAGGTCGCCGAACCGCCCGAGCACCACGCGCCGCCCGCCCTCGGCGCCGCCGACCGCGACGTCACGGCCCGGAAACGAGCCCTCGACGAGGCGCAGGCCGAACACCGGAACCTGGAACGCGGGCTGTCCAGGCTCGAAGCGGACCTCGACGGCCTCGGGCGGCAGCTCACCGCCCAGGCCGGGCACATCGAGGCCCACCCGGACGCGGGCGACGTCCGCCGCCGCCTCGACGCCATCGCCGAAGCCGAAACCGCGGCCGCGAAAGCGCACCGCGACCTCCGCGCCGCCCGCGACGAGCTGACCAAGGCCGAGCAGCGCCGCGCCAAGCTGGACGACAAGGCCGCCAAGGCGATCGCGAGACTGGACGCGGCCCGGGACACGGTGGTCGCGCTCGGCGCGCCGCCGCTCGACCGGTCCGACCCGCACGCCGCCTGGACGGCCCTCCTCGCCTGGCGCGACCAGGAGACCGGCCGCCGCGAGCAGGCCGCCGAGGAGCTGGAGAACGACCTGAACGCCCTCCGAGGGATGCGCGACGGTCAGCGCGGCTCGCTCGCCGAAGAGCTGGCCGCCCATGACGTCGCAGCGCCCGCGTCCGCCTCCGTCGAGGGCGTCCGCGAGGCCGTGCTGGACGCCCGGAGCCGGGCAGAACACCGGCTCACCCGCATCCGGGAGGACCGGCGGCTCGCCGGGAAGCTCACCGAGGAGATCCGCCGCCACGAGCGTGCCGCCGCCGTCGCGCACGACCTGGCCCGGCACCTGCGCGCGAACAACTTCGAGAACTGGCTGTGCGGCGAGGCGCTCGCCGTGCTGGTCGAGACCGCGTCGGAGACGCTGCGGGAGCTGTCCGGCGGGCAGTTCGAGTTCGTCCTCGACGACCGGAACGCGATCGAGGTGGCCGACCACACCGAGGCGGGGCTGCGGCGCAGCGTGCGGACGCTGTCCGGCGGCGAGACGTTCCAGGCGTCCCTCGCGCTGGCGCTCGCGCTGTCGGACCAGGTCGCCCGGTTCGGCGGCGGCGCGGCCCGCAGCCTCGACTCGATCTTCCTGGACGAGGGCTTCGGCACCCTCGACCCGGTGACCCTCGACATGGTCGCGACGACGCTGGAGCGGCTCACGGCCAACGGCGACCGCATGGTGGGGATCGTCACGCACGTCCCGGCGCTCGCCGAGCGCGTGCCCGCCCGGTTCGACGTGTCGCGCGACAACACCGGCTCGCACCTCACGAAGAAGGCGGTCTGATGGGACGGCCGAGCACGGCGCCGCGGGCCGCCATCACCGTCGACCCCTGGGATCCGGGGTACGCCACCTCGCTGACCGCCGAGGCGCTCGGCGAGCTGGACGCCGGGTCGCGCCGCCAGCTCGACCTCGGCGTGGAACTGCCCGCCGACCGGTGGCGGCCGATCACCCCGGCGGCGGCCGGGCTCCCGCCGGGCGGGTTGATCGTCGCGGACGGGGTGCGCCGCGTCGAGGCCCGGGTGTGGGTCGACGACCCGGACGGCGGCATGCCCGCCCCCGGCATCGCCGCGTCCTGCGCAGCCGGGCTCGTCCGCTGCCGTCCGGGGCGCCCGGCGGAACTGGCCGAGGTGGACGTGCGCCGGTCGCTGTTCACGCCGTCCCCGCACGCCGCCGACGTCGTGACCTGGGCGGGCACCTACCAGGCGGAGAAGGCGCAGGGCGGCACCGCCGAGCAGCTCTCACTCGCGTTGCAGCGGCGGCTCACCGACGTGGAGGTCGGACTCGCCACCCGGTACCGGACGGAGTCCGGCCACGACGACGACCTCCTCATCGTCGACGGCCCGCTGCGCGGACGCGCCCACCTGCCGCGCACGGTCGGCTATGTCAAGACCCACCACGCGGCCTACCTGACGGGTGCGCAGGCGTCCGTCCTCGGGGCGCTGCGGCCGGGGCAGCGGACGCCCGTGTTCCTGATGACGACGAGCTGGGCGCGGCACTCCTGGTACCTGCGGCTGCCGACCCCGTCGGACGCGCCGTGGGCGGGCGTCGCCCGCTGCGAGGCGGCCCCCGACCTGCCCCGCAAGGCGGTCGCGGAGCTGGCCGACCAGAGCGCGGCGATCATCCCGGCGCTGGCGGGCGTCGACTACAAGGACCCGCGCGCGCCGCAGAACCTCGTCCCCATCGGCGGGCTGGAGAAGGTGCTCCGGCACCGGCTCGGCGACGCGGGCCTGCTGTACCGGGCGCTGCGCACGGTCGCTCAGGGCTGAAGGCCGCGCGTCCAGGTCGGTTCGAGGCGGCCGCCGTCCGCCGGGGCCGGGCCGCGCAGGCGGGCCGCCGTACGGTCTCCGGTGGCGAGCCGGACGGCGATCGCGTCCTCGATGTCCTTGGGCGCGCCGCCGGAGTAGCCGTTGAACACGATCGAGAAGACCAGCTTGCGGCCGTCCGGGTCCGTGACGTAGCCGGACAGGGCGGTGACGCCGGTCAGCGTCCCCGTCTTGGCGTGCACGTTCCCCGCCGCGGCCGTGCCCCGCATGCGGTTCGCGAGCGTCCCGCCGACGAGCGGATCGGGCTGCCCCGCGACCGGCAGCGCCGCGTACCAGGCGGGGAACCACGGCTGCCGCCGCGCGTTCCGCAGCAGGGCGCCGAGCTGCGCGGCGGTCGTGCGGTTGGAGCGGCCGAGGCCGGAGCCGTCCGTCATCGTGATCCGGGACGTGTCGACGCCGAGCCGGGCGAGATGGGCGCGGATCGCGGGCAGCCCCGCCGCCCACGTCCCCTCGCCGCGCGCCTTCCGGCCGATCGCCTTGACGAGCGTCTCGGCGATGACGTTGTTGCTGAGCTTCAGGAACGGCGTCGCGAGCCGGGACAGCGGCATGGACGTCCGGGACGCGACGGTCTTCGCGCCCGGCGGCGTCCGGCCGCGCTCGGTCGCGCCCGCCACGCGGACGCCGTGCGCCCTGAGCGCGCGGCGGAACACGTCCGCCGCGTACAGCGTCGGCCGCTCGACCGTCCGCAGGACGGCCGTCTCCGCCGCGTCCGCCGGATGCGAACCGTTGACCACGATCGTGTCGGACCCGTTGTCCCTGTTCACCGCGAGCGTGGACGCCGACCCTGCCGCCCCCGTGGTCGCCCTGTTGTCGATCTTCACGACGCCGGTCGCGGGGGCGAGCCCCACCTCGACCGGCTCGCCCGGACGGGTCGCGGCGACCGAGACCTGGACCGAGCCCGCGTCGAAGTCGTCGTTCGGCGATACCGTCAGCGCGGACGTCCGCCCCGCGTAGGCGTACTGGAGGTCGCCCGGCTCCCAGCCGCCGGGGACGCGCTCGGCGTCGAACCAGGTGTCGTCCGCGACGAGGTCGCCCCTGACCGTCTTCACGCCCGACGCGGCGACGGCGGCGGCGAGCCGGTCGTACTCGGCCGCGCGCATCGTCGTGTCGCCGGTGCCCTTCAGGTACAGGTTCCGGCCCTTGACGCTCACGGTCGTCCGGAACCGGTACCCGGCGCCGAGGATCCCGAAGGCGGCGGCCGAGGTCTGGAGCTTGTTGTTCGAGGCGGGCATGACCCGCTGCCCGCCGTTCCGGTCGTAGAGGACGCGCCCCGTTCCGGCCTCGCCGACGACGACGTCGACGGCCGCGCCGGACAGCCGCCCGTCTTTGAGGATCGCGTCGAGGTCGGCGGCGAGGCCGCTGTTCGGGGCGGCGTTCGCGGGGAGCGCGGCGGCGCCGCCGACGACCATGCTTCCGCCCAGCAGGACGCCGAGCCCGACGCTCTTGATCATGACTCCCGAGTTTACGGATCGGGGGCCGGGTATCAAGGGGACTTGACCTTTCCATCACCTTCCCTTGCCCTGGGCGGCCGTCTCGCGTAACAGGAGTGCCGTACGAGTTGAGATGGCACGTTCCCAGGGACCTTCGTCCTCTTCTGGAGTGGACCGGATGCGCGCAGACTGGCAGGAGGAGGGCAGGCATATGGACCGCGGAGGAAGGACCCGAAAACCGAGCGTCCTGTTCGGCTTCGACGGGACGCCCGAGAACGACGTCGCGCTGCGCTGGGCCGTCGACGAGGCCCGCCGGCGCGACCTCGACCTTGAGCTGTGCCACTGCTGGCACTGGCCCTACGCGAGCGCGCACGTCGACCGCGACGCCGAGACGATCAGGCGGCGGGCGGGCGAGAACCTGCTGGAGCGCGGCGTCGCGCGGGCCCGGGAGCTCGGCGCGCCCGCGGTGCGGCGGCGGCTGATGCGCGGGCCCGCGGCGGCGGCGCTGCTGGACGCGTCCCGCGCCGCCGAGCTGGTCGTGATCGGCGCGCACGAGCGGCTGCACCCCGGCGCGACCGCCCTGGAGGTGCCCGCGCGGGCGGACCGGCCGGTGGTCGTCGTCCGGGAGGCGACCGGCGGGCCGGGGCCCGTCGTCGCCGGAGTGGACGGGACGTCCCGCTGCGACCCCGCGCTCGGCTTCGCGTTCGAGGAGGCCGCGCTGCGCGACCGGGACCTGCACGTCGTGTACGGATGCTGGGAGCCCGGCGCCGTCCTGGACGCGGAGCTGGCGCTGTTCAGCGACCGGGAGCTGCTGGAGAAGACGCGCGCCGCCGAACTGGAGGACGCCGTCGCGCCGTGGCGGGACCGGTGGCCGAAGGTCGAGGTGACCGTGTCGCTGCTGCTGGAACGCCCGTGCGAGGCGCTCCAGGACGCGGTGGCGGGCGCGGCGCTGCTCGTCCTCGGCGACCGCGGGACGGGCACCGACCCGCTCGGCGCGACCAGCACCAGGATGCTGCGGCTCGCGCCGTGCCCGGTCGCGATCGTCCCCGGCAGGCTCGGCGGCCCCGGCGGCGGCCCCGGCTGACGCGGCGGCTACGGTTCCGCGACGAGGGCGGCGGTCGCGGCGAGCGCCGGCTCGGCGGGCCGGTCCGGGTCGAGGATCAGCTGCAGCATCAGGCCGTCCAGCATCGCCGTGCACAGCATCGCGGTGCCCTCCCGGCGCTCGGCGGGCCAGTCCGGGCAGGTCTCGGCGAGCCGCGCGGCGACGCGGCCCTGGACGGCGCGCGTCCAGTCCCGCCGCTCGGCGCCCATCCGCGGGTCGCGCAGCGCCCTGACCAGCAGCTCCGCGGCGAGCCTGAGGTTGCGCTCGGCCGCCGCTGCCGGGATCTGGGCGCGCACCGCCGCCACCGCGGACGCCGTGTCCGGGGCGGCGAGCAGCGCGTCCAGCACCGGGTCGGCGATCATCTCGGTGGCGCGCCGCGCGACCGCCACGTGCAGGCCGGGGAGCCCGTTGAAGTAGTGGTGGAGCAGGCCGGGCCGGATGCGGGCCCGGTCCGCCACGGCCCGCGCGGTGATCGCGGGCCAGCCGCCCTCGGCGAGCAGGTCGAGGCCGATCCGGATCAGCTGTTCGCGGCGCTCGCGTCCGCGAGGAGTCGACGCGGCATGTCGGCCGGCCGGATCCTCGGGGGTCATACCGCCCAAGCTATCCCAACGGTTGCACCGTGCAAAGATCGTTGAGCGGCCGCCCGGCGGTGCCGGACGGCCGCCCGTCGCTTCCGCCGAAGGTCAGGAGGCGCGCTCGCGCTCGGCCGCGAGCTGCAGCGCCACGTCGATGATCATGTCTTCCTGGCCGCCGACGTACCCGGCCTCGCCGACCTTCTGCAGGATCTCGTGCGCCGGGACGCCGTAGCGCTCCGCCGCCCGCTCCGCGTGCAGCAGGAAGCTGGAGTACACGCCCGCGTACCCCTGCGTGATCGCGCCCCGGTCGGCGAACGGCAGCCGGTGCAGGAACGGCTTCACGACGTCGTCCGCCGCGGCGAGGGCGCCCTGCACGTCCACGCCGGTCGGGACGCCGAGCCGCTCGAACGTCGCGACCAGCACCTCGGTGGGGGAGTTGCCCGCGCCCGCGCCGAGCGCGCACAGCGCCCCGTCGATCTGCCGGGCCCCGTTCTGCTGCGCAAGGACGGAGTTCGCCACGCCGAGCGACAGGTTCTGGTGCCCGTGGAACCCGACCTGCGCCTCGTGCCCGATCTCCTTGACCAGCGCGCTGATCCGCTCCTGCGCGTCGCCGAGGACGAGCGCGCCCGCCGAGTCGACGACGTAGACGCACTGGGCGCCGCCGTCCACCATGATCCGGGCCTGCTTCGCCAGCTCGTCCGGGCCGATCCGGTGCGACAGCATCAGGAAGCCGACCGTCTCCATGCCGAGGTCGCGGGCCGCCGCGAAGTGCTGCAGCGACACGTCCGCCTCGGTGCAGTGCGTCGCGATCCGCGCGACGGACGCGCCCGCGTCGTGCGCGAGCCTCAGGTCCTCGACGGTGCCGAGCCCCGGCAGCAGCAGGACGGCGATCTTCGCCCGGGTCGCCTCGTCCACGGCGGCGGCGACCAGCTTGACGTCGTCCTCCAGCGAGAAGCCGTAGTTGAAGGACGACCCGCCGAGCCCGTCGCCGTGCGTGACCTCGATGACCTCGACCCCGGCGGCGTCCAGCGCGTGCACGACCCCGCGGACCTGCTCCTCGGTGAAGCGGTGCGCCATCGCGTGGCTGCCGTCCCGCAGAGTCGAGTCGGTGATCCTGATCTTCTCGGTCATGCTTGCTCCCTGCGGGGGGACGACCCCCCGCACCCCCCGGTTCGCTTCGCTCATTTCGTGGTCGCCTTCCTGCGCGCGAGCTGCTCGCCGACACGAGCGGCGGCCGCGGTCATGATGTCGAGGTTCCCGGCCCACGGCGGCAGGTGGTCGCCGTTGCCGCGGACCTCAAGGAACACCGCGACGCGGGCCATGCCGTTCCAGATGTCGCGGGGCTCGTCGAACTGCGGCTCCGCGCGCAGCGAGTAGCCGGGGACGTAGGTCTGCACCTCGGCGACCATCTTCTCGATCGACGCCGCCACGGCCTTCGTGTCGGTGTCCTCCGGGATGGCGCAGAACACCGTGTCCCGCATGATCATCGGGGGCGTGACCGGGTTCAGGATGATGATCGCCTTGCCGCGTCCGGCGCCGCCGACCCGCTCGATCGCGCGGGCCGTCGTCTGCGTGAACTCGTCGATGTTCGCGCGGGTGCCGGGCCCCGCCGAGCGGGACGCGATCGACGCGACGATCTCCGCGTACGGCACCGGGACCACCGACGACACGGCGTGCACGATCGGGATCGTCGCCTGCCCGCCGCACGTGATCATGTTGAGGTTCGGGGCGTCGGACAGCGTGTCCAGGTTCACCGGCGGGCACACGAGCGGGCCCGTCGCGGCGGGTGTCAGGTCGATCGCCGTGATCCCCGCCTCCGCGTAGCGGGGCGCGTTGGCGAGGTGCGCCTTCGCGGACGTCGCCTCGAACACGAGGTCGGGCTTCGTCGGCTGGGCCAGCAGCCAGTCCACCCCCTCCGCCGACGCCGGGACGCCCATCTTCCGGGCGCGCTCCAGCCCGTCCGACTCCGGCACCACCCCGACCATCGAGTGGACCTCGATCAGCTCGCTGCGCGTCAGCTTGACCAGCAGGTCGGTGCCGATGTTCCCGGGGCCGACGATCGCGGCCGTCAGCTTGCGTCGTGCTCCCTGCGAGGGGGCGACCCCCCGCGCCCCCCGGGTCGCTTCGCTCATGAGTGCTCCCCCTTCCCGAACCTGGCGGTCACCGTGCCGATGCCGCCGAACGTCGCCGTGATCGTGTCACCGGGCGCGACCGGGACGGCCGCCGTGATCGACCCGGGCAGCACCACGTGCCCGGCCTCCAGCGACACCCCGCGCTCGCCGAGCACGTTCGCCAGCCACACCAGCGCGTTGATCGGCGAGCCGAGCACCGCGCCGCCCGCGCCGGTGTCGATCAGGTCGCCGCCGCGGCGCAGCAGGCACCCCATCAGCGACAGGTCCAGGCCGTCCAGCCGGACCGGGCGGGTGCCGAGCACGACCCCGCCGCTGGACGCGTTGTCCGCGATCGTGTCCGGCAGCGTGATCTTCCAGTCCGCGACGCGGGAGTCGATGACCTCCAGCGCGGGCAGCACGTACTCGACGGCGGCGACCGCGTCGGCGGCGGTGGCGCCGGGCCCGGCGAGCGGGCGGCCGAGCACGAACGCGATCTCCGGCTCGATCCGCGGCTGCAGGAACCGGCCGGTGGGGATCGGGGCGCTGTCCTGGAAGAACATCGTGTCCAGCAGGACGCCGAAGTCCGGCTGGTCGACGCCCATCTGGCGCTGCATCGCGGCCGAGGTCAGCCCGACCTTGTGGCCCTTGATCCGCGCGCCCGCCGCCGTCCACGCCTCGACCTGCGCCTGCTGGACCGCGTAGGCGTCGGCCACCGTCATGTCCGGATGGCCCGCCGTCAGCGGCGCCACCGGGGTGCGCGTCGCGTAGGCGTCGAGCAGCGCGGCCGCGGCCTTCTCCACCGAACCCGGATCCATGGGGCCGTCCTTATCGTCGTCTGGCTGGTCAGGCCGAGCCTGCCCCGCGCGGCCTACCTCGGGCAACGCGGGCGTCCCGCGTGGTGGGACACTTCTTGCATGGCCGAGTCCCCGCCGTCCGGCGGCACGTTCCTGCGCCGCGCCGTCGCGGTGCTCGCCGCCTTCCGCGCCGACGACGCCGACCTCGGCCCCGCCGAGCTCGCGCGGCGCAGCGGCCTGCCGAAGTCGACGGCGCACCGGATCGCGCTCGACCTCGTCGAGGCCGGGCTGCTGGAGCGGCGCGGGCCGCGGGTGCGGCTCGGGCTGAAGCTGTTCGAGATCGGGCAGCGGGTGCCGCGCCAGCGGGTGCTGCGGGACGCGGCCGTCCCGCACATGTCCGACCTGCGGGAGGCGACGCGGCAGACCGTCCACCTTGCGGTGCTGGAGGGCGCCGAGGTCGTCTACGTGGAGATCCTCGGCTCGGCGGGCGGGCCGCGGATGCCGTCCCAGGTGGGCGGGCGGCTGCCCGCGAACGTCACCGGCGTCGGCAAGGCGATCCTCGCGTTCTCCCCGCCGGACGTGGTGCGGTCCGTGCTGGAGGCGGGCCTCGCCAAGACCAGCGAGCGGAGCGTCACCGCCCCCGGCCTGCTCGCCCGGGAGCTGGAGCGGGTCCGGCGGGAGGGCGTCGCCTACGACCGGGAGGAGTCGGGGACCGGGATCGTCTGCGCGGCGAGCCCCGTCCTCGGGCCGGACGGGTACGCGCTCGGCGCCCTGTCGGTGTCGGGCTGGGCGACGACGATGCGGCTCGCGGTCGTGGCGCCCGCCGTCCACACGGCGGCGCTCACGCTGTCCCGGACGCTCGGCGGCGAACCCTAGCCGGGCGGCAGGTGCCGGGCGAGGAGCTCCGCCAGGTGCTCGCCGTCCCGTCCGGCCAGCTGGTGGAGCTGGGTGCGGCAGCTGAACCCGTCGGCGAGGACGGCGTCACCCTCTCCGGCCTTGCGGACCGCCGGGAGCAACTGCTGCTCCGCGACCGCGACGGACACTTCGTGGTGGCCCTTCTCGACGCCGAAGTTCCCCGCGAGGCCGCAGCAGTTTCCGAGGCGGTCGAGGCGGGCGCCCGCCCGTTCCAGCAGGGCGGCGTCGGTGGCCCAGCCCATGACGGCGTGGTGGTGGCAGTGCGGCTGCGCGACGCCGGTGACGCCGGACAGGTCGGGCGGCGTCCAGTCGGCGGTCTCGGTGAGCAGCTCGGCGAGGGTGCGGGTGGCGGCGGCGACCTCGCGGGCGGCGGCCGCGTCCACGCCGCGCAGCAGCTCGGCGGCGTCGGAGCGCAGCACGCCCGTGCAGGACGGCTCCAGGCCCACGACCAGCGCGCCGCGCCGGACGTGCGGGAGCAGCGCGCGGACGGTCCGCCGCGCCTGCGCGCGGGCGCCGTCGAGCTGCCCGGTGGAGATCCACGTGATGCCGCAGCACACCGGCCGCGCGGTGACGGTGACGCGGTATCCGGCGTGTTCGAGCACCCGCACGGCCGCCATGCCGACGTCGGGGGAGAAGGCGTCGGTGAACGTGTCGACGAACAGGACGACCTCGCCGTTGCGTCCCTCCCGGCTGCGATGGGACGCGAACCGGCGGCGGAACGTCCGCGGCGCGAACTCCGGGAGCGAGCGGCGCCGGTCGATCCCCGCGCTCCAGGCGACCAGGGGCCGCAGGGCGCGGGCGCGCATCGCCGCGTTGGTCGGCCGGACCAGCGCGGGGACGTGGGCCATGAGCCGGGTCCAGCGCGGCAGCAGGCCGAGCGCGTAGTGAGCACGGGGCCGGATCCTGCGGCGGTAGCGCTGGTACAACGCCTCCGCCTTGTAGGACGCCATGTCGATGCCGGTCGGGCAGTCCGACGCGCACCCCTTGCACGACAGGCACAGGTCGAGCACGTCGTGCAGGGCCTCCGACCTCCAGGGGTCGGGGCCGAGCCTCCCGATGACCGCGTCCTGGAGGACGCGCGCACGTGCGCGGGTGGAGTCCTTCTCCTCCCGCGTCGCGAGGAACGACGGGCACATCACGCCGCCCGCGCCGGTGTTGTCGGCCCGGCACTTGCCCACGCCCGTGCAGCGGTGCACGGCCCGGGACAGGTCGCCGCGGTCGTCCCGGTAGGCGAGGCCGAGGCCGCGGGTCAGCGGGACGGCCTGGGCGGGGCGCAGCCCCTCGTCCACCGGCGCCGGGCGGACGATGATGCCCGGGTTGAGCAGGTCGTCCGGGTCGAACACGTCCTTGACCGCCGAGCACAGGGCGAGGGCCTCGGGGGAGTACATGTGCGGCAGCAGCTCGCTGCGGGCGCGCCCGTCGCCGTGCTCGCCGGACATCGTCCCGCCGTGCCGCGCCGCCAGCGCGGCCGCGTCGTTCAGGAAGCTCCGGAAGACCCGCGTGCCGTCGGGACGGGCGAACGGGAAGTCGATGCGGACGTGGATGCACCCGTCGCCGAAGTGCCCGTACGGGACGCCGAACAGCTCGTACCGCGCCAGCAGCTCCTCGAACTCGCGCAGGTAGGCGCCGAGCCGCTCGGGCGGGACGGCCGCGTCCTCCCACCCGGCGTGCGCCTGCTCCCCGCCCGGGGTGCGCGCGACCAGGCCGGAGCCGTCCTCGCGGATCCGCCACAGCGCGTCGGCGAGCGCCATGTCCTCGACGAGCATCGAGTCGCCGCACCCGGAGTCGGCGACGACCTCGCGCGCCCTGGCGCGCAGCGCCGCGACGTCCGGCCCGGCGAGCTCCACGAGCATCCAGCCGGACCCGGCGGGCAGCGGCGGCACCGCGCCGGGGCCGCGCCGCTCGGCCACCACGCCGGTGATCCGCGCGTCGAGGCCCTCGCAGGCCACCGGGCCGTGCGGCAGGATCGCCGGGACGGCGTCCGCCGCCTCGGCCATCGACCCGTAGCCGAGGACGACCAGCACCCGGCACGCGGGTTCGCGCACCATCCGGATCCGCGCCGCGAGCGTCAGCGCGAGGGTCCCCTCGCTGCCGGTCAGGGCCCGCGCCACGTCGAAGCCGTTCTCGGGCAGGAGGTGCTCCAGCGAGTAGCCGGACACCTGGCGCCCGAAGCGCCCGAACTCCGTCCTGACCACCGCGAGATGATCGCCCACGAGGCCCCGCAGCCGGTCGAGCAGCGGGCTCGCCGCGCCGTCCGCGCCGGGGACGTCGCCGAGCCGCAGCCGCTCCCCGGACCCCGCGACCACGTCGAGCCCGAGGACGTTGTCGCTGGTCCGCCCGTATCCGAGGGCCCGCGACCCGCAGGCGTTGTTGCCGATCATCCCGCCGAGGGTCGCGCGCGTCCGGGTGGACGGGTCGGGCCCGAACCGCAGCCCGTGCCGCGCCGCGATCCGGTGCAGCCGAGCCTGGACGATCCCCGGCTCCACCAGCGCCGTGCCCGCCTCGGCATCGATCTCCAGGACGCGGTTCACGTGGCGGCCGACGTCCACGACCACGCCGGGGCCGACCGCGTTGCCCGCGATGGACGTCCCGCCGCCGCGCATCGTCAGCGGGACCCCGAACCGGCGGCACACGTCCAGCACGGCGGGCAGTTCGGCGGCCTCGCGCGGCGTCACGACCACCCGCGGCGGCACCCGGTACAGCGACGCGTCCGCCGAGTACATGGAGCGGGCCAGCGCGGAGTCGTCGACCCGGCTCACCCCCGCTCGCCTCAGCGCGGCCACGAGATCGCCCTGGTCGAGTCGGTCGGCCGGGACGGCCGGGTCGGGTCGGTCGGTCACGCTGTCAACGTTAGGTCATTCGTCCGGGTACAGGCCGCGGACCCGCGCGTTCAGCCGGGCCAGGCCGAACAGGGCGTCCACGGACGGCGTCGGGACGCCGACGGCGCGCCCGAGCTCGGTCACGGCGGCGACCAGCGCGTCCAGCTCGACGGGCCGCCCGGCCTCGGCGTCCTGGAGCATCGACGTGCGGACCGCGCCGAGCCCGCGGCTGACCGTGTGCCGCTCCTCGGGGTCGGTGTCGATCGGCAGCCCGATCCGCGCCCCGACCTCGGCGGCCTCCCGCATGCACGCGGTCGCGAACCCGCGGGCGAGCGGGTCGTCCAGGATGCGGTCCATGGTCGCGCCCGTGATCACCGACAGCGGGTTCATGGTCATGTTGCCCCACAGCTTGTACCAGACGGCCCGCTGGATCCGGTCGGCCGTCTCGACCTCGAACCCGGCGCCGCGCAGCGCCGCCGCCACCGGCTCGGCCCGCGCCGAGCCGCCCGCCGGGTCGCCCAGGATGATCCGCTCGCCCGCCGGACGCCGGACGACGCCCGGCTCCGGGCATGAGGCGGCCAGGTGCAGCACCGCCCCGACGACCTGGCCGGCGGGCAGTAGCCGCGACAGCGTCCCGTCCGGGTCGGTCGACTCCAGGCGGATGTCGTGGCCGAGGCCGTGGAAGAACCACCACGGCAGCCCGTTCATCGCGGGCACGATCGCGGTGTCCGGCCCGACGACCCGGGCGATCGCCGGGGCGGCCGATGGCAGCGCGGTCGCCTTGACCGCGACGATCACCACGTCCTGCGGGCCCAGCTCGGCGGGATCGCCGGTCACGGTCAGCGGGATCGGGGCGGACGGCTCCCCGTCCGGGCCTTCGGCGAGCACCAGGCCGCCGCGCTCCCGGATCGCTCCCAGCGTCGCGCCCCGCGCGACGCCCGCGACCGGGACGCCGGACCGCGCGAGCCGCGCGGCGATCAGCCCGCCGACCGCGCCGAGCCCGAACACGCAGATCCTCACGGGACCTCCCAGGTCGGCAGGACCTCCCGGGTCAAAGGGTCTCCCCGACACCGTCCCCGGACGGCAGCGGCGCGTCCTGCCGCCGCGCGGACTCGGCCAGCAGCGCCTCGCGGGGCATCCGCCCGGCCGCGTCGAGGACGCGGCCCACCGGATAGGCGTGCGCGCTGTCCGGCAGCCGCCCCGGACGGCCGCTGAGCATCACGTCGACCACGCCCTCCGGGCCGTCCGGCGCGTGGGCCAGGCCGAGGCGGCGGAGCGTCTGCCGGGCGACCGCCTCCGCGCTGTCGTAGAGGGTCGCGCCCGCGGGCAGCCGCCCGAGGATCTCCGCCGCGACCAGCGGATAGTGCGTGCACCCGAGGACGACGGCGTCGCAGTGCAGGGGGGTGCGCTCCGCCGCGTCCGCGATCGCGTCCGACGCGGCGGCGACGTCCCCGAGGTCGATCGCCTCGGCGAGGCCCGGGCAGGCGACCCGCTCGACCGGCTTGCCGCCGGCGAAGTCGGCGATCAGCCGGGTCTGGTAGGCGCTCGCCGTCGTCCGGACGGTCGCCCACACGGCGATGCTGCTGCCCGCCGCGGCCGCGGGCTTCACCGCGGGGACCGTCCCGATGACGGGCACGCCCGGCTCGAACTCGCTCCGCAGGGCGTCGATGGCGGTGACGGTGGCGGTGTTGCAGGGGACGACGATCGCGTCCGCGTCCCGCTCGATCGCGGCGTGCGCGGCGGCGAACAGCCGCGCGGTGATGAACGAGGTGCTGCGCGGGCCCCACGGCGCGCCGTCCGGGTCGAGGAGCAGGAGCAGGTCGAGCTCCGGGACGAGGTGCCGCACCCAACCGGCGGTGGACAGCAGGCCGAGTCCCGAGTCGATCAATGCGACCTTCACGCCGATCAAGCTATCAAGCCGGGCAACCCGGCCGCCCGGCCGCGCCGGTCAGGTGCGGGCGGGCGCCTCGGCCCTCACGTCGCCGCCCGCGGCGGCGCGCCGCGCCCTCCCGCCGGGCAGCCCGAGCGTGACCAGCGCCCCGGCGAGCGCCCCGGCGCCCGCGATCAGCATCCCCGCGTGGAACCCGCTCTCGGACGGCAGCGCGTGCCCGCCCAGGTCGGTGGTCATCTGCGCCAGGACGACGCCGACGACCGCCGCCGACACCGACGTCCCGACCGAGCGCATGACGGTGTTGAAGCTGTTGGCCGCGCCCGTCTCCGACAGCGGCACCGCGCTCATGATCAGCGCGGGCATGGCGCCGTAGGCGAGCCCGACGCCCGCGTTGATGACGCAGGTGAGCGCGAGGACGCCCCACGTCGAGCCGAGCAGCCCGATCGACATCCCGTAGCCGACCGCGATGACGAGGCTGCCCGCGCACAGCGTCACCTTCGGCCCGCGCGCCCGCGACAGCCGCGCGCCGAGCGGGGACACGGCCATCATCATGAGCCCGGCGGGCGCCATCCACAGCCCGGCCGCGAGCATCGACTGCCCGAGCCCGTACCCGGTGGCCTTCGGGAGCTGGAGGAGCTGGATCACGATCAGCGACTGCGCGTACATCGCGAACCCGACCAGCACCGACGCCGCGTTCGTCAGCCCGACCTGGCGTCCGGCGGTGACGCGCAGGTCGACCAGCGGGTCGGCGGTGCGCAGCTCCCACCAGCACCACACGAGCAGGACCGCGACGGCGGCGGCGAGCAGGCCGAGCGTCGTCCCGCTCGTCCACCCCCAGTCGGCGCCCTTGGACACGCCCAGCAGCAGGCACACGAGGCCCGCGCCGAGCCCGACCGCGCCCGGCACGTCGAACCGCCCGGCGGCCTGCCGCGGCACGGCGGGCACCATCCGCCAGATCAGCGCGGCGATCAGCACGCTCAGCCCGGCCGCGCCCCAGAACAGCACCCGCCAGCTCGCGTTCTCGGCGACCGCCGCAGCTACCGGCAGGCCGAGCGCGCCGCCGATGCCGAGCGAGGAGCTCATCAGCGCGATCGACGACCCGAGCCGCTCGGGCGGCAGCAGGTCGCGCATCGCGCTGATGCCGAGCGGGACGATCCCCATCCCCATGCCCTGGAGCCCGCGCCCCACGATCATCGGGGCGAGCGAGCCCGCGACCGCGCACAGCACCGAGCCCGCGATCAGCGGGACCGTGCAGGCGAGCAGCATCCGCCGCTTGCCGTAGAGGTCCGCGAGCCGCCCGGTGGACGGGACGGCGACCGCCCCCGCGAGCAGCGTCGCCGTGACCGCCCACGAGGCGTTGGCCGCCGTGGTGTGCAGCAGCTTCGGCAGCTCGCCGATGAGCGGCACCACCAGCGTCTGCATGAGCGCGGCGATGACGCCGGCGACCGCCAGCACCGCCACGATCCCGCCGGGGCGTCCGGCCGCGGCGGCGTGCTTGGGGTGGTCCACGTGGTGTCTCCCGTCCTGTCCGCGGCGTCCGGCCGCAGGTGAGTGCATGTGCACGATACATATGATGTGCATGATGCACAAAGCGGAGGTGTACGATCGCCAGGGATGGACCGGCCCACGCACCTGATCGAGTACGAGACCATGCTGCTCGGCCGCTACACGCTGAGGGTCGCCTCCGGCGCGGGCGACGAGGCGGGCGGCCTGGAGCGCAGCGCCTACATCCTGCTGAGCCGGGTGCGCGCCGAGGGGCCGATGTCCATCCGCCAGCTCAGCGACGCCTTCGGGCTCGACCAGTCCACGCTCAACCGGCAGACGTCGGCGATGACGCGCGCCGGGCTGCTGGAGCGCATCCCCGACCCCGAGGGCGGCATCGCCCGCAAGTTCCGCATCACCCGCGACGGCGCCCGCCGCCTGGACGAGCACCGCGAGCACATCGTCGCCGGGCTCGACAAGGTCCTCGCGGGCTGGACGCCCGACGAGGTCGCCGCCTTCGCCGCCTACCTCAAGCGGTTCAACATCGACATCGAGCGGCTCTCCGGGCGCGCCTGGCCCCGTCCCTGAGGACCCGGCCGAGGATCGGTCCCGGAACGAAGGTCCCTCCTCGCCGCCGCGCGGCTCCACGAGCGCGTCCTCTTACCCCGGACGCGGGCCCGGCGGGACGGGCGGTAGCGTCCCTGGAAAACCGTCCCCCCGATCTTCGCCCCCGGAGGCCCCGTGCTCGCCGTCACCACCGCCGACCTGCGCATCTTCCTGCACGTGCTGGCCGCGACGATCTGGGTCGGCGGGCAGATCACGCTCGGCGCGCTGGTGCCCGCGCTGCGCGGGTACGACGGCGTCGCCAAGGCCGCCGCCCGCCGCTTCAACGCGATCGCCTGGCCCGCGTTCGCCGTCCTGATCCTCACCGGCGTGTGGAACATCACCTCGGGCGACCTCACGGACGCCGCGCAGCGGACGCTCGAGGTGAAGCTCGTGTTCGTCCTGCTCTCGGGGGCGGGCGCGTTCCTGCACATGCGCGCCACGTCCAAGGCCGGGCTCGCCGCGTGGGGCGCGGTCGGCGCGGCGGGCGCCCTGGCCGCGCTGTTCTTCGGCGTCCAGCTCGGCTGAACGTCCCCGTTGGGACGGGAACGTCTAGTTTGTTCTCCATGAGCGATTCCCCCGTGGCGGTGGGTCTGGTCGGGGCGGGCCCGTGGGCCGGGATGGTGCACGCGCCCGCGCTGGCGGCGGGCCCCGGCACCCGGCTCGCGGGCGTGTGGGCGCGGCGGCCGGAGGCGTCCGCCGAGCTGGCGGCCCGGCACAACGCGCCGTCCTTCGCCCGGATCGAGGAGCTGTTCGACGCCTGCGAGGCCGTGGCGTTCTCCGTCCCGCCGGACGTGCAGGCCGGGCTGGCGGCGCGGGCGGCCCGCGCGGGCAAGGCCGTCCTGCTGGAGAAGCCCCTCGCCATGGACCTCGCCGGGGCGCGGCTGCTCGCGGACGCCGTCGCCGAGTCGGGCGTCGCGTCCCGGATGGTGTTCACGCTGCGCTACTCCGCCGCCGCCCGCGCCTTCCTCGCCCGCGCGCGGGACCTCGACCCGTTCGGCGGCTACGGCTCGTTCGTCTCGTCCACGCTCGGCGGCGGGCCGTTCGCCACGCCCTGGCGGCTGGAGAAGGGCGCGCTGCTCGACCTCGGCCCGCACATCGTCGACCTCCTGGACGCCGCGCTCGGCCGGGTCGCCGGCGTCCGCGCGCACGGCGACCCGCTGGGCTGGGTCGGGCTGACGCTGGAGCACGAGAGCGGCGCGGTCAGCCAGGCGTCCGTGTCGATGGCGGGCGCCGGCGACCTCCCGCCCGCCCACGTCGAGGTGTACGGACGGCACGGCCATGCCCGGCTCGACTGGTCCGACCTCGGCGACGACGCGTTCGCGAGGATGGTCGCCGAGTTCGCCGCCGCCGTCCGCGACACGCCGGAGGACGGACCCCGGCTGGACGCCGCCCACGGCCTGCGTATCCAGGAGATCCTCGCCGCCGCGGAGACGCAGCTCACGCCCTGACGGGATTTCCGACCGGTTTAGTGGAATGTCATGCTGGGCGCCATGGCTCGCACAATCAACGAGGTCCTCGCCGACGCCCGCGACCGGCTGACGCGCATCGACCCGGCGCAGGCCCACGCGGAGACGCGCGACGGCGCCCTGCTCGTCGACATCCGCCCCGCGGCCCAGCGCGCCGACGAGGGCGAAGTGCCCGGCGCGCTCATCGTGGAGCGGAACGTCCTGGAATGGCGGTTCGACCCGGCGTCCGACGCGCGGCTGCCCCAGGCCACCGGCCACGACGTGCGCGTCATCGTGCTCTGCTCGGAGGGCTACACGTCCAGCCTGGCCGCCGCGTCCCTCCAGGACCTCGGGCTCACCCGCGCGACCGACGTCGTGGGCGGCTTCCGCGCCTGGCGGGCGGCGGGCCTGCCGACCGTCGGCGGCTGACGTCCGCCCCGGCTGCGTTGGAGACGGCCGGAACCCCGGGGCCGGTGCAAGGGAGTGATCATCCTCCTCGGGGTCCGGCCGTCCCCTCTGGCCCTCGCGGTGCTGGGTCGCCGTGTCGGAACGACCGGGGGCGTACGGCCGGGATCCGCTGGACGAACGCGAGGAATCCCGAGCCTAACTCCGCAGGTCAGAACAATGTAATGACATCGTGCTTACAGTTGTTTCCCACTGGTGTCCGAGCCCCGCCGTGGCAAAATCACCCGCCCTCCCGGGGGCCGTTCGCAGCCGTGCGCGACAATGGGACGGATGAGAGCGGTGGCCATCTCCGACACCCACGCCCCGCGGCGCTGGAAGTCGTGCCCGCCGCGGGTCGCCGAGCACCTGCGGGACGCCGACGTGATCCTGCACGCGGGCGACGTGTGCACCGCCTCCGTCCTGGACGAACTGGCCGAGTTCGCGCCGGTGCACGCCGTCCTCGGCAACAACGACGGCCCCGACGTCGCCGCCTGGGGCGCGCCCGAACGCCTCGAACTCGACCTGGACGGCCTGGCCGTCGCGATGGTCCACGACAGCGGCCAGGCACGCGGCCGCACCGCCCGGATGCGCCGCTGGTTCCCCGCCGCCGACCTCGTCGTCTTCGGCCACTCGCACATCCCGCTGGACGAGACGGGCGACGGCGTCCGCATCTTCAACCCGGGCTCGCCGACCGACCGGCGCCGCCAGCCGCACGGCACGATCGGCCTCCTCGACATCCGCGACGGACGGCTCACCGCCGCGAAAATCGTTCCCGTCACCTGACCGCGGCGCGCCACAATGCCCTGATGGACACCGCGACCAGCACTCGGCTCCCCTGGGAGGGCACGCCCGAACACGTCCGCGCCGGGGTCGAGGCGCTGCTGGAGGGCGTGGTCGTCGAGGCGGTCTCCCAGCCCGGCGGGTTCTCGCCCGGCGTCGCCGCCCGCCTCCTGCTGGACGACGGCCGCCGCGCCTTCGCCAAGTCCGTCGGACCCGAACTGAACCCCGACTCGCCCGGCATCCACCGCGCCGAGGCCCGGATCGCCGCGGCGCTGCCCGCGTCCGCGCCCGTCCCGCGCCTGCTCGGCTCCCTCGACCACGACGGCTGGGTGACGCTCGTCTTCGAGGACGTCGACGGCCGCCACCCCCGCGAACCCTGGTCCGACGCCGATCTGCGCCGCGTCCTGGCCGCGCTCGGGGAGCTGGCGTCCGCCATGACCCCGTCGCCGGTCGACGCGCCGACCCTGGCCGAGCGGTTCGGCGAAGCCTTTCGCGGCTGGCGCGTCCTCTCCACCGACTCCGGACGCGACCTCGCGAACCTTGACCCCTGGGCCCGGACGAACCTCACCCGGCTCGCCGCCCTCGAATCCGAATGGGAGGACGCCGCCGCCGGGACCACGCTCGCGCACGCCGACATCCGCGCCGACAACGTCCTGCTCACCGCCGACCGGGTCGTCGTCATCGACTGGCCGTGGGCCTGCCTGGCCGCCCCGTGGTTCGACCTCCTCGCGATGCTGCCGAGCGTCCGCATGCAGGGCGGGCCGCCGCCCGACGACGTCTTCACCGCCCATCCCCTCGGCCGGGACGCCGACGCCGAGGCCGTGACACGGGTCGTCGCCGCGCTCGCCGGCTTCTTCGTCGAGCAGGGCCTGCGCCCGCCGCCCCCGGGGCTCCCCGCCCTGCGCGAATTCCAGCGCGCCCAAGGCGCCGAGGCGCTCAGCTGGCTACGCGGACGCCTAGAACGAAACCCCTGAGCTGCGCTGGCGTCTTCCAACACGAAACGCCGCGGATGCCGAGGCTCGTGACGATCCCGCGCTTCGGCCGGTCAGGCCAGGAACACGGGCCCATGCGTGAGGCGTAGGGGCTTACGACCAGAACGCGGCGACCTTCGCGGCCAGCGCCTCACCCTGCGCGAGTCCCGCCTTCGCCGCCGGGGTCCGGGTGGAGGGCGACAGCGGGTCCGTCCCGAACGCGGCCAGCGACGGCTCGTCCGGACTGATCACCTCGACCCGTCCGCCCTTCTCCGCCACCGCGGCGACGCCCGCGTCGAGCGCCGGATCCGGCAGCGGCGCGAGCAGCAGGACGCGCCCGTATCCGGCGGCCAGGTCGAGGTTGGTCATCGTCCGCACCCCGCCGTCCACGTACCGGACGCCGTCGATCGTCACCGGCGGCCAGATCATCGGTACGGCGCTGCTCGCCGCCACCGCGTCCACCAGCCCCACCCCGGACTCGCGGTCGAAGACCCGCGGCTCGCCGGTCAGCGCGTTCACCGCCGTGACCCGCAGCGTCCGGGCCGGCCACTCGTGAACGGGCAGCCGCGCCTCGATCACCGCCAGCCGCTCCCGCTCCGGCACCGTCTCGGCCGCCAGCGCCCGCGCCCCGATCTGCTGGCGCACGGCGGTCAGGTCACCGCCGTTCTCCTCCACGAGCCGAGCCAAGACCTCCATGATCTCAGCTGGGGACATGCCGCCGGACGGCACCAGTTCGCGGGTCTGCAACTCGGGGTCGGCTTGCCGAGCGAACATCTCGTCGACCGGGATGCTGCTGCCGACCTGCGCGGCCACCGTGGCGCCCGCCGAGGTGCCGAGCAGGAGGTCGGCGCCGGTCACGTCCGTTCCCGCGCGGGCGAGCCCGGCGATGACCCCGGTCAGCCAGGCGATGCCCGCGACGCCCCCGCCGCCTAGCACCAAGGCGCGTCCGTCGTCGCTCATGATCGATCCTTCCGTCGTGACGGAGAGAGAGCGTACGAGGAGGCTGATCCATTCCTTTCTCCCAGGCCCCCGGGCGCCGATTTGACGAGGTTGCCGAGTCCACGTATCTTGGCCGTTCGTCCCCAGCACGGATGCAGGACGCCTCATGGGCGGCCGACCGATCGGGGAAACCACGACCTCCCAAACGGACACGGCTTCGTCGTGTCCGTCGCGTCGTGGCGTCGGAAAGGCTCAGTTTTGACAATCGGGCCGGATCTGATGAAATGGTTCCACCGCCGGAACGAAACCGCGCAAGCGGGTTCGGATCGGCGTGCCAGAAAAGGGCGGAATTGACAGTCCGCCCGGATCCGGTAAAGTAACACGAGTCGCCCCGGAAGCCGGAAAAGCGAAAGCCGATCCGACACGGTGGGTGTCCGTTTCTTGAGAACTCAACAGCGTGTTAAAAGCCAGTGCCTTTATACGGCCAGGCCGGGTTTCCTGGTTTGGTCGTCCCCGTAGCCACCCCTGTTGTGGGGTGGTGGGGATTTCTTTGAGGCAATGCACGGCCCTCTACGAGGGGTCGTGCCTGCCGGGATTTATTTCCTGAGGTTTGGCCGTTCAGGGTTCGCCCCTTGTTCGGTCGTTGTGCCTTGATGGAGAGTTTGATCCTGGCTCAGGACGAACGCTGGCGGCGTGCTTAACACATGCAAGTCGAGCGGAAAGGCCCCTTCGGGGGTACTCGAGCGGCGAACGGGTGAGTAACAC
>NZ_VSRQ01000009.1:0-377362 GCF_008121305.1 Actinomadura decatromicini
GGATGCGGATCGCCGCCGTGGCGGGCGCCGCGCTGCTGGTCATGATGTGGTCGGCCGTCCTGCCCCCGGCCAACAACCCGTTCATGGACGACCACCTGATCTACGCGCTGCTGATCGTCGGCCTGGCACTGGTCGGCGCGGGCGAGACCCTGGGCCTCGGACGCTGGTGGGGCGGCACCCGCCTCGTCCAGCGCCTCCCGATCCTGAAGTAGGCGACCTCGACGCGAAAGGCGCCCGCCCTCAGGTGGGCGCCTTTCCCGCTATCGAAAGGGGGACGGGATGAGCATCGTCACCGGTACGGACCTGGCGCGCGAGCCGTTCCTGGGCGGCATGCGGAGCACCGACCTGGCCAGGCTGGCGAAGGCGGCCCGGCCCGTCGCGATTCCGGCGGGACGGCGCGTCTTCGGCGAGTCCGACCCCGCGGAGCGGTTCTGGCTCGTCCAGGACGGGACCGTCGCCGTCGACCTGGACACGCCGGGCCGCGGCCCGGTCGTCATCGAGACCTACGGCCCCGGGTCCGTGCTGGGCTGGTCGTGGCTGTTCCGCCCGTACGAATGGCGGTTCGGCGGGGTCGCCGGGACTCCGGTCCGGGCGATCGAGTTCGACGGGCGGCTCGTCCGGACGCTCTGCGCGGTCGACCCGGCCATGGGATACGAGCTGACGCGCCGCTTCGCCGAACTTGTCGTGCGGAGGCTTGAGGCGACTCAGGCGCGGCTGCTGGAGCTGTCCGCGGCGGGCGACCCGGCGCGGTCCTAGGACGCGAGCGCGCGGGTCCTAGGACGCGAGCGCGCCGTCGCCGATCCGGCGCCCGGTGATCAGCTCGGGGTGGATCCGGATGAAGGTGTCGCGGGTGCCCGGCGCCCAGCTCTCCAGCGGGAGGGCGGCCAGCGCGGCGATCTCGCGGGGGTCGGTGGCGCGGCGGGCGCGGCCGACGACGACCACCGACCAGCCCGTCCGGGCGGCGGTGTCGAAGTCGTCGATCTCGAAGGCGACGATCGTGTCGGCGGCGGCCGTGGCGAGCCGCGACGTCCCGGACGTCCTGAACACGATGTCGCCCCGGCTGAGGATGAAGTTGACCGGCTGGACGGCGGGCAGCGCCTGGTGGGTGAAGACGATCCGTCCGATCGCGGCGCGGCTGAGGAGAGCGCGGCACTCGTCCCGGTCGAGGATCTCCAGGCCGCTCTGGTCGAGCTTCATGCGTCCAGCGTGCCGCCCCGCCGCGCGGCGCGTTAGGGACCAAGGTCCCGGGAAGGGCCGAAGGTCCCCGCTGATCTGGACCGACGCCTCTCTTCGGACGGCGCCGGCCGGGGCAGGGTGAAGGTGGCCGCAGGGCCGAGAAACGGGAGGTGCGGGACTGATGATCACCGGTGTCGTGGTCGGCTACGACGGTTCGAAGAAGGGCGTGCAGGCGCTGGACTGGGCGGCCGGGGAGGCGCGGGCGCGGGGCGTCCCGCTGACCGTGCTGCACGCGTGGAACGTCTACGTCGGCGGCCCGGTCGCCGTGCCCGTCGTCGACTTGCAGGCGCTTGGGCAGGAGACCGTGGACGAGGGCGTCGAGCATGTCCGCAGGGCGGCGCCCGAGTTGTCGGTGCGGGGCGTCCTCGCGCGCGGCCCGGCGGCGGCCGAGCTGATCGACGCGGGACGGAGCGCCGACCTCATCGTGCTGGGCCCGCGCGGCCTCGGCGGGTTCGCCGGGCTCGTGCTCGGCTCCGTCAGCGCGCAGGTCGCCGCGCACGCCGCGTGCCCGGTCGTGATCGTCCGGGGCGACCTCGACGCCGGGCCGGGCCGCGTCGTGGTCGGCGTGGACGGCTCGGCCGCGTCCCGGTCCGCGCTGGAGCTGGCCTTCGCCGAGGCGGACGCGCGCGGGCACTCCGTCCACGCCGTGACCGCGTGGGAGTCGGTCCCGGTGAAGGACCTCCCGCCGCTCGCGGACGAGGACGGCATGCGCGCGGCGGCGGAGGCGCGGCAGGCCCGGCTGATGATCCCGATGCGCGAGCGCCACCCCGGCGTGGACGTCCAAGCGGAGGTCGTGACGGGATCGCCGCGCGAGGTGCTGCTCGCGGCGGCGGCGGACGCGCGGCTGCTCGTCGTCGGCTCGCGGGGCCTCGGCGGCTTCCGCGGGCTGCTGCTCGGCTCGGTGAGCCAGGCGCTCGTGGAGCACGCCTCGTGCCCGGTGGCGGTCGTCCACGAGCCGCGTCCGGACCGGGACGGCTAGCCGTCCGCCGCCTCGGGGAACGTGATCTCGGGCGTCTCGCCGGCGGCGAGGAGGAAGTAGCCGAGGAACGTCACACCCTCGTCCCGCGCGTCGAACCGCGCTATGCGGACGCCCGCCGGTTCGTAGAACACGTCGCCGGGACGGAGCACCGACGCCGCGTCACCCTCGATCTGATAGACGGCCGAGCCGGTCTCGACACTGCCGAACACCGGACCGTTGTGCACGTGGAGCCCGCCCGCGTGGCCGGGAGCGATGGTGATGCGGCGGACCTCGACCCGATGCGTGTCCTGAGGCTCCGCCAGAGGTTGGTCGAGGACGACGGTGCGCCTGATCGGCGCACCGTCCCCGGCCGCGGGGCGGGCGGCGTTCGCGTCGAGCAGCGCGAGGATCCCGGCGATGGCCTGGTCGAACGGCTCGGTGGAGTCGGCGGCGCGGGCCAGGACGTATCCGCCCTGGAGGCAGGCGACGATCGCGGACGCGGTGGCCACGGGATTCACCGAGGGGTTCAGTTCCCCGCGATCCACTCCCTCCTGGAGGACTTCGGCCAGGCGGGCGCGGAGCCAGGTGAACGTCTCCTCGATCGGCGCGCGGAGGGCGGGCGTGGCCATCACGTCCGGGTCCTGAGTGAGGCGTCCGACGGGGCAGCCGCGCAGGACGTCCCGTTCCCGGCGCAGATACGCGGTGAAGCGGTCGGCGGCGGTGCCGGGCGCGGACAGCAGCTCGTCGGCGGCGGCCCGCAGATCGTCGGCGGTCTGGGCGATGGCGGCCCGCGCAAGGTCCTCCTTTCCGGCGAAATGGTGGTACATGCTGCCCTGCCCGACGTTGGCCCGCTGCTGGATGCCCTTCGGGCTGGTGCCGACGTAGCCGCGCTCCCACAGCAACTCACGTGTGCTCTCGATCAGCCGCTCCCTGGCGTTCATGCGCCGAGTGTACATACCAGTAGGTACAGAATCACCGGCCTTGGAACCGCCGGTCCAGCGCGAGGTTGAGTTCCAGGACGTTCACCGCCGGTTCGCCCATGAAGCCGAGCGCCCTGTCGCCGGTCTGTTGCTCGACCAGCTCCGCGACCTGGGTGGGCGAGATGCCGCGCGCCTTGGCGACCCGGGCGGTCTGGAGCCGCGCGTAGGCGGGGGAGATGTGCGGGTCGAGGCCGCTGCCGCTCGCGGTCACGGCGTCCGGCGGGACGGCCGGGTCGGCGGGCGCGTCCCCCCGGACGGGCACGACCAGGCCGGTCGCGTAGTCCTCGCCGTACCGGGCCAGCTCGACCCGGACGCCCTTGTATGTGGCGACGAACGGCGCTTTGACGACGCCTTCCTGCTCGTTCAGGCTGACGACGCGGGTCGGGTGCGGGACGTCCCCGTCCGTGGTCCGCGCGCCGAACACCGCGAGGACGGCGCCGACCCCGCTCGGCGCGCAGAACGGACGCGCACCGCTCACCCCGTCGAGTTCCCCGATGGCCTTGCTGCGCTCGCAGACCTGCGTGAGCAGGCTCTGCTTCGCGTTCTCGTCCTCCTTGCCCGCCGCGAGGAGTTTCGGGTCGGGCAGGGTGTCGACGATGTCCTCCGGGCCGAGGTTGCTCGCGGAGGTGGCGGTCGGGTCGTAGCCGTCCCCGGCGTTGGACGGACGGCTCTGGAAGTACTGCTTGAGCGGGTTCCCGTCCTTGTCGGTGAACGACTGCCCGATGAGCGCGCTGCCGACCGTCCGGCCGTCGGACGTGATGAGCGACCCCTCCGCCTTGCCGTGCAGGCCGGGCAGTTGCGCGACGCCGAACACGGCGAGCGGGTACAGGACGCCGAGCACGACGGTGAACACGAGGAGGGCGCGGACGGCCGCCAGGTGCCGCCGGACCCACGAGAGATTGAACATGTCAGGACATCCCCGGAAGGTACCGAACGAACAGGTCGATGAGCGTGATGCCGATGAACGGGGTGACGATCCCGCCGATCCCGTAGAGGCAGAGGTTGCGCGACAGCAGCTTGGACGCGCTGCCCGGCGAGTACCGGACGCCGCGCAGCGCGAGCGGGATCAGCGCGACGATGACCAGCGCGTTGAACACGACGGCGGACAGGATCGCCGACTGCGGGCTGTGCAGGCGCATCACGTTCAGCGCGTCCAGGCCCGGGAACAGCGCCATGAACATCGCCGGGATGATGGCGAAGTACTTGGCGATGTCGTTGGCGATGGAGAACGTCGTCAGCGCGCCGCGCGTGATGAGCAGTTGCTTGCCGATCTCGACGATCTCGATGAGCTTGGTCGGGTCGGAGTCCAGGTCGACCATGTTCCCGGCCTCCTTGGCGGCGGACGTGCCGGTGTTCATGGCGACGCCGACGTCGGCCTGGGCGAGCGCGGGCGCGTCGTTGGTGCCGTCGCCGGTCATCGCGACGAGCCGTCCGCCCTCCTGCTCGCGCTTGATCAGCGCGAGCTTGTCCTCCGGCTTGGCCTCGGCGAGGAAGTCGTCGACCCCGGCCTCGTCCGCGATGGCGCGCGCGGTGAGCGGGTTGTCGCCGGTGATCATCACGGTGCGGATGCCCATCCGGCGCATCTCGTCGAACCGCTCCCGCATGCCCTCCTTCACCATGTCCTTGAGGTGGATCACCCCGAGGACGCGGGCGCGGCCGTGCGCGTGCTCGGCGACGACCAGCGGGGTCCCGCCGGACGCCGAGATCCCCTCGACGATCGCGCCGAGCTCGGACGGGACCGTCCCGCCGTGCCCGCCGACCCAGTCCGCGACGGCCGACGCGGCGCCCTTGCGGAGCATCCGCGCGGGGGCGTCACCTGACGCCTCCAGGTCCACGCCCGACATGCGGGTCTGCGCGCTGAACGGGACCCAGGTCGCGTGGCCGAGTTCGCCCGGCGTCCGCTCGCGCAGGCCGTGCCGCTCCTTCGCGAACACGACCACCGAGCGTCCCTCCGGGGTCTCGTCGGCGAGGCTGGACAGCTGCGCCGCGTCCGCGAGCCGCGCGCCCGTGACGCCCTTCACCGGGACGAGCTCGGCCGCCTGCCGGTTGCCCAGCGTGATCGTGCCGGTCTTGTCGAGCAGGAGGGTGTTGACGTCGCCCGCCGCCTCGACGGCGCGTCCGGACATGGCGAGGACGTTCCGCTGGACCAGCCTGTCCATCCCCGCGATGCCGATCGCTGAGAGCAGCGCGCCGATCGTCGTCGGGATCAGGCAGACCAGCAGCGACACCAGCACGATCCCGGTCACGCCGTGGGCGTCGAGCGCCGCCGTGTCCCCGATGCCGGGATTCCCGGACTTGGAGTAGATCGCGAGGGGCTGCAGCGTCGCCACCGCCAGCAGGAAGATCACCGTGAGCGCGGCGAGCAGGATGTTCAGCGCGATCTCGTTCGGCGTCCGCTGCCGGTTCGCGCCCTCCACCAGCGCGATCATCCGGTCGATGAACGACTCGCCCGGCTTCTGGGTGATCTTGACGATGATCCGGTCGGACAGCACCTTCGTGCCGCCGGTCACCGCCGACCGGTCGCCGCCCGACTCCCGGATCACCGGCGCGGACTCGCCGGTGATCGCCGACTCGTCCACGCTGGCGATGCCCTCGACCACGTCCCCGTCGCCGGGGATGATCTCGCCCGCCTCGACCACCGCGAGGTCGCCCGGCCGCAGTTCGGACGCCCCGACCCGCTCCTCCCGCCGGTCGGGGCCGGTGAGGCGCCGGGCGGTGACGTCGGCCTTCGTCCGGCGCAGCGCCTCGGCCTGCGCCTTGCCGCGTCCCTCCGCGACCGCCTCCGCCAGGTTCGCGAACAGGACGGTCAGCCACAGCCACACCACGATCAGCCAGCCGAACACGGTCGGGTCCAGCGCGGCGAGGACGGTCGTCCACACCGCGCCGACCTCGACGATCAGCATCACGGGGGTGCGCCAGAGGGTGCGCGGGTCGAGCTTGCGGAGCGCGTCCGGGAGGGACGCGACCAGGAGTCTCGGATCGAGGAGCCCGCCCTGCACACGGCGGCGGTCGCGGCTCGCGGCGGGCGACCCGGCGGCCTTCTGAACGGCCTGGGTGGTCATCGGCGGATTCCTTCGGCGAGCGGCCCGAGCGCGAGCGCGGGCAGGAACGTGAGGGCGACGAGGACGACGGTCACGCCGGCGACCATGCCGACGAACTGCGGGCGGTGCGTCGGCAGCGTCCCCTTCGACGCCGGGACGCGGCCCTGCCCGGCCAGCGAACCGGCCAGCGCGAGGACGAAGACGATGGGCATGAAGCGGCCGAACGCCATGCACAGGCCGAGCGCCGTGTCGTAGAAGACGGTGTTGACCGTCAGGCCCGCGAACGCCGAGCCGTTGTTGTTGGACGCCGACGTGAACGCGTAGAGCACCTCGGACAGCCCGTGCGGGCCGGTGTTGAGCATGCCCGCCCGGCCGTCGCGCGTCGCCATCGCCACGGCGGTCCCGGCCAGCACCAGGATCGGCGTGATCAGGAAGTACAGCGCGGCGAACTTGATCTCGCGGGAGCCGATCTTCTTGCCCAGGTACTCCGGCGTCCGGCCGACCATCAGCCCGGCCACGAACACCGTGATCACCGCGAGGACCAGCATCCCGTACAGGCCGGACCCGACCCCGCCGGGCGCGACCTCGCCCAGCATCATGTTGAACATCGTCATCATGCCGCCGAGGCTCGTGTACGAGTCGTGGAAGGAGTCGACGGCGCCGGTCGAGGTCAGGGTCGTCGCGGTGGCGAACACCGCCGAGTTCAGCACGCCGAACCGGGTCTCCGTCCCTTCGGTCGCCGCTCCCGCCGCGGTCGGGACCGTTCCGTGGTGGACGCTCTGGAACGCCATCGTCAGGACGACGCTCGCGATCGCGATCACGCCCATCGCCGCGGCGATCGCGTACCCCTGCCGCTTCTGGCCGACCATTCGGCCGAACGTGCGCGGCAGCGCGAACGGGATCAGCAGGATGAGGAAGATCTCCAGCCAGTTCGTCCAGGCGGTGCCGTTCTCGAACGGGTGCGCGGAATTGGCGTTGTAGAAGCCGCCGCCGTTCGTCCCGAGCTCCTTGATGGCCTCCTGGCTCGCGACGGGACCGCCGGTGACGGTCTGGGAACCGCCGGTCAGGGTGCTGATCGTCGTCCCGTCGTGGAAGTTCTGGACGAGCCCGCCCGCGATGAGGGCGATCGCGCCGACGAACGCGATCGGCAGGAGAATACGAAGCGAGCCGCGCGTCAGGTCGACCCAGAAATTGCCGAGGTGCGGGCTCTTCTTGCGCGCGAACCCGCGCACCAGCGCGATGGCGACGGCCATTCCCACGGCCGCGGACACGAAGTTCTGCACCGCGAGTCCCGCCATCTGCACCAGATGGCCCATCGTCGACTCGCCCGAGTACGACTGCCAGTTGGTGTTGGTGACGAAGCTGACCGCCGTGTTCCACGCCTGGTCCGGCTTCACCGGGTCCATTCCGAGGCTCAGCAGGAGATGCTGCTGCACTCTCTGGAGCAGGTAGAGGAACAGGATTCCGGCCACGGAGAACGCCAGGACGCTGCGCGCGTAGGCGCCCCACGTCTGCTCCGCGTCCGGGTCGGTGCCGATCAGCCGGTAGACGCCGCGCTCCACCCGGTTGTGGGACCGTCCGGTGTACACGCGGAACATGTAGTCGCCCAGCGGCCGGTGCGCCGCGACCACGGCGAGGACGAGGGACCCGAGGAACAGGATCCCCGCCAGCGTCGGGCTCATCAGAACCGCTCCGGGAACAGCAGCGCGGCCACCAGGAAGCCGACCAGCAGCACCGCCAGCACCAGCCCGGTCGCGTTCACGGCGGTCACAGTCTCTCCACGCCCTTCACCAGCAGGCCGAGCGCGGCGAAGACCGCCACGGTCAGCAGGACGAAGGCCAGGTCGCTCATTCGGGATCGCCACCTCTGTCGAACTCCGGCGCCGGGACGGCCGCTCCGCGCCGTCCCGAACAAGCCCGGCTATTTCGGACTCAGTGGGAGTAAATTCGCCTTTCTGCGGTGAACTGCAGATCTTGACGGGTTCCTGACGCCGAAACCGCGGATCTTGACGCGCCGCCGACGTGCCCCGCGGTTCCGGTCGTGCCGGTCTGTCAGTGGTCCGTGACAGCGTGAAGGCATGACACCGACGATCCCTGGATTCGACGGTCGGACGGTCCGCGCCGGCGGGCTCGACCTGCACGTGGCGGCGGCGGGGGAGGGGCCGCCGCTGCTGTTGCTGCACGGCTTCCCGCAGACGCACCTCGCCTGGCGGCGGGTCGCGCCCGCGCTGGCCGACCGGTTCCATGTCGTGTGCCCTGACCTGCCCGGATACGGGGCCAGCGACGGCCCGGACGGCGGGCACGAGCACTACGCCAAGCGGACGACCGCCGCGACCATGGTGTCCCTGATGCGGCGCCTCGGGCACGAGCGGTTCAGCGTGGTCGGCCACGACCGCGGGGCGCTCGTCGCCTTCCGCGCCGCCCTGGACCATCCCGCCGTGGTCGAGCGCCTCGGCGTGATCGACGTCATCCCCGCCACCGACATGTGGGCGTCGTTGCGCGGGGTGGGCGGCGTCTTCGCTTTCCACCTGTACTTTCTCGCGCAGCCCGGAGATCTGCCCGAACGGGTGATCGGCGCTGATTCCGACACGTTCTTCGGCCATTTCCTCGACGCCTGGGTGGACGGCCCCGACGTGATCCGCGCCGATGTCCGCGAGGCGTACCTGGCGGCCGCCCGGCGTCCGGCGGCGATCCACGCGATCTGCCAGGACTACCGGGCCGGCGCGTTCGTCGACGCCGTCCACGACGACGAGGACCGCCGGGCCGGACGCCTGATCCGGGCGCCCACGCTCGCCATCTGGCAGGACCCGGGCGACGTCGTCCTGCCCTTCGACCCGGCGGCCGTCTGGCGGGAATGGGCGCCCGACCTCAGCACCCTGACCCTGCCCGGCGGCCATTTCCTGCCCGAAGCGCAGCCCGAGGCCGTCACCGCCGCGATCGAGGAACTGCTCGGACGTCCCGGATGACCCTTTCAGCCGGTGGGCGGGGGTGCGGGTGGTCCCGGATCCGCCCAGGCGAATCGGGATACCGTCCCGGACGATCCGGGCCGTTCGTCCCGGAACCCGGGACGGCGGCCATGCCATCCTCGGTGGGGTGGGAAGAACGTCCCCGACCTCCCGTCCCCGCCGGTCGGGTCGGCGGCTCGCGCCCGTGGCGGAAGGCGGGACGCGGGTGCACGCCGTGGTCCCGTACCGCGCGGTGGCACGGCCGCACGGCGGTGGGGCCGGGGCGGGGTCGCCGCGCGTGGCTGACCTGGGAGGAGCGCGATGACCACCGACGTGCGGCCCCGCGTCCTGCTGGCGGACGACCATCCTGTCTATCGCAGCGGCCTGTCGCTGATGCTGACGTCCACCGGGGCGGTCGAGGTGATCGGCACCGCCGCCGACGGGATCGACGCCGTCGACCTGGTGCGCCGCCTGCTGCCCGACGTCGTCGTCATGGACCTGGAGATGCCCCGGCTGGACGGCATCGAGGCGACCCGCCGCATCACCGGCAGGCATCCGGACGTCGCGGTGCTGGCGCTGACCATGCACGAGGACGACGAGAGCGTCCTCGCCGCCATGCTCGCGGGCGCCCGCGGCTACCTGATCAAGGGCGCCGACCAGGCGGAGATCCTGCGCGCGATCAACGCCGTCGCGCACGGCGAGATCATCTTCGGTCCGGCGCTGGCCGCGCGGATCACCGCCTACTTCGCCCGGCTCGCCGCCGCGCGCACCGCCGAGACGGACCCGTTTCCGCAGCTCACCGGCCGCGAACGGGAGGTGCTCACGCTCATCGCGGGAGGCATGACGAACAAGCAGATCGCGGACCGGCTCTCGCTGTCGCCGAAGACGGTCCGCAACAACGTCTCCGCCGTCCTCGCGAAACTCCAGGTCGCGGATCGGACGCAGGCCGTCCTGCGCGCCCGCGAGGCGGGCCTCGGCCGCTGACCCGCCCCGCGCCTACCCGGTGCCGCGTCTACCCGGTGCTGCGTCTACCCGGCGATGGCCTCGGCGAGGTCGTCGGCCAGCAGCGCGGCGTGCTCGTCGTTCAGGTGGTGCACGGTGAGCCGCAGGTGCCCGGCGCCGGCCGGACGGTCGAGCGCGAAGCGGTCGCCGGTGCGGGCGAGCCAGCCCCGGCGCAGCAGCCGCTCGGACACCGCCCCAGCGTTGTTCGCGCCGACCGATATCCAGAGGTTGAGACCGTCGCCGGGACGGATGCCGATGCCGCGTTCGTCCAGCAGGTCGGCGAACCGGGCGTTGCGGTCGGCGTAGTGCGCACGGGCCCGGTCGACGAGCGCCAGCGCGGACGGGTCGGTGAGCAGCGAGGCGGCCAGGCGTTGCAGGAGGTGGCTCGTCCAGGTCCGTCCGGGGCCGATGCGGGTCGCGAGGCGGTCCGCCGTGTGCGGATCGCTGGCGACGACGGCGAGGCGGAGGTCGGGCCCGAGGAATTTCGACACCGACCGCACCAGCGCCCAGCGCGCGTGCCCGGGACCGATGATGCTGCGGTATCGCGCATTGGACAGCATGGAGAAATGGTCGTCCTCGATGACCAGCACGTGAGGGTGCCCGGAAAGAACGGCGCGCAGTTCTTTTGCGCGTGTGGCGGAAAGGCTCACCCCGGTCGGATTATGCGCACGCGGTGTGCACACCACCGCGCGCACTCCCTGCTGGAGCGCGGCGTGGAGCCCGTCGGCCGTCATCCCGTCCGCGTCCACGGGGACGGCGACCGGACGATAACCCGCCAGCCGGACGGTGTTGATGCTCGCCAAGAAGCAGGGGTCCTCCAGGGCGACGGAATCGCCGTGCGTCAGGGCTTGGGCGAGCAGCCGCTCGACGGCGTCCACGGCACCGGCCGTCACCGTGAGGCGCATTTCGCGGGGCTGATCGGTTTCCAGCCACCGATGCGCCCACCGCGCCAACTCCGGATCGGTCGTGCGTTCGCCGTACAGCACGGCCTCGCCCCGCGCCGGACGCACGCCGAACGGGTCGGGGAGCAGAGCCGGGTCGGGGTTGCCGCTGCCCACGTCGCGGAGCGGGCTCCCGGCGGCGAAGCCTTCCTGCTCGACGACGGCGGCCGCCCGGTCCGCGATCACGGTTCCCGCGCGCCGCCGCGTGTCGGCCACGCCCGCCTGGACGAGCCGCTGGTAGGCCGCCATGACCGTGTTGCGGTTCACGCCGAGCCGTTCGGCGAGCCGCCGCACCGGCGGCAGGGGCGTGCCGGGCACGAGCCCTCCCGCGTCCGCGAGGGCGCGCACGCTCGCCGCGATCTCGCCCGCCGTGCGCCCGGTGATCTCGGTGCCGCTGGTCTCCATGCTGCCTCCTACCCCCTGGCATGGGACATGTTAGCTTTTGTCCTATGCCAGATGACTCGCAGCGGTATCCGAAGGCCGAGAGCGTCGCCGACTTCGCCCGCAACATCGCGGAGGTCCGCGAGCGCATCGACGCCGCCGCCGGGCGGGCCGGGCGGCCAGGCGCGGGAGTGCGGCTGCTGCCGGTCAGCAAGACCGTCCCGGAGGAGCGGATCCGCCTGGCCGTCGAGGCGGGCTGCCGGACGCTCGGCGAGAACAAGGTCCAGGAGGCCAGGCGGAAATGGCAGAACCTGGCCGATCTCGACGTCTCCTGGTCGGTGATCGGCCATTTGCAGACCAACAAGGCCAAGGACGTCGCCGCGTTCGCCGACGAATTCCAGGCGCTCGACAATCTGCGCGCCGCCGAGGCGCTGGACCGGCGGCTCCAGGCGGCGGGCCGGAGCCTGGACGTGTTCGTCCAGGTCAACACGTCCGCCGAGGAATCGAAATACGGCCTGCCGCCGGACGAACTCATCCCGTTCCTGAAAAGGCTTCCGGAATACGGGGCGCTGAACGTCCGGGGCCTGATGACCCTCGCCGTCTTCACCCCGGACACCGAACGGGTCCGCACCTGCTTCCGCCTCCTGCGCACCCTCCGCGACCAGGCACGCGACCTCGACCTGGTCGGGCCGGGGGAGCTGTCGATGGGCATGTCCGGCGACTACGAGACGGCCATCGAGGAAGGCGCCACGGTCGTCCGCGTCGGCCAGGCGATCTTCGGCGCGCGTCCCGTCGCGGACGGCCGTTACTGGCCCGGCGCCGCCAATGGCGGACAAGCCTCTGAACGAAACTAGGCGTTGGTGGCGTGCCAGGTGGCGATATGCGCGCGGTTGTGCACGCCGAGTTTCGTGAGGATGTGCGAGACGTGGTTCTCGACCGTCCGTTCCGAGAGGTGCAGGCGCGCGGCTATCTGGCGGTTGGTGAGGCCGTCGGCGACGAGCGCGGCGATCTGCTGCTCCCGTTTCGACAACGGCGTCCCGCCGTCCTTTCCGCGGAGCGCCGCCGCGCGCTCGGCGAGCGGGCGCATGCCGAGCCGCGCCGCCTCCCGGTGGCACCGCTCGCGGTGCGCGGCGGCGGAACGCGGGTCGCCGGGCGCCCCGCGGGCGAGGCACAGCCGCGCCAGCTCCAGGTGCGCGAGGGCCTGGTAGGGCGCGGAGTTGATCGCCTGGCTCTGGGCGAGCGCGCTGGTCAGATGGGTCTCGGCGGCCGTCCAGTCGGCGAGCAGGAACGCGAGCCGGCCGAGCTGGAGGGCGACGGGCGTGCCCCACGGGGTGTGGGCGGCGGCCCCACCGGACTGGACGTCGGCGTAAGGCAGCAGCTTCTCGTACAGCTCCCCGGCCCCGGCCGTCTCGCCGAGGAGACTCAGCAGGTCGGCGTTGCCGACGCCGATGACGAGCCATTCCGGGCTCCGCTCGGGAACCCGGCCCAGATGCGGGACGAGCCCGTGCCAGATGCGCGACGCGTCGTCCACCCGCCCGAGGTTGGCGAGCAGGAGCGCGTGCCAGGCGCGGGCGAAGAACGGCCCCTGCTCGGTGAAGCGGCGGACCCGCGGCTCCACGTCCGCGAGCCCGGTGCCGGTGAGGACGGCGTCGTGCGCGGCGAAGATCAGGTCCAGGAACTCGACGCCCTCGTGGCCGCAGCGGCGGCCGATCGTCCGCGCCTCCGCGACCCGGGCGCGGCCGTCCTCGAAGCGGCCCTCAAGGAACGCCAGCGACGCCGTCGTCAGGGCGTGCCGCCAGCGCCACAGCGGCTCGCCGGACTGGGCGACCAGTCTGCCGAGCGCCGCCAGCTCGGTGTCGAACTCCACCCGCCGTCCCAGCTCGGTGAAGGCGGACAGCCGCCAGAACCGGCCCCACAGCGCGCATTCCGAGCCCTGCCGGACGGCCTGCTCGCACAGCGCGAGCCTCCGCTCGACGTGCCGCGGGTGGACCAGCTCGGTGTGCCGGGCCTTCAACGCCAGCAGCAGCGCGTCCGGGTCGCCGGTGGCCTCGGCGGCGGCGAGCGCGCGTTCCCCGAGGCCCGCCGCCGCGTCCGCCTGCCACGGGTCGGCGGTGATCGCGAGCTGGGCGAGCAGGCGCGTCTCGCGGACGGGGTCGGTGCCCGCGAGCAGCGGCAGCGCCTCCTCGCACAGCGCGTGGACCTGCCCGGTCAGCCCGGAGAAGTAGTCGGCGCGCGGGGCGGTCGCGGCGTCCGCGATGATCCGGGCGTCGCCGGACGCGCGCCCGAGGTCGGCGGCCTCGACGCAGTGGCCCCATGCCTCCTCCATGTCCCCTGACCGGAACCGGCAGCGGGCCAGGGCGATGAGCAGCTCCGCCCGTCGGGGCCCCGCCGCCGGGAGCGCGAGCGCGGCCCGGTACTGCGCCGCCGCCGACTCGTAGGCGGAGCGGGCCTCGGCGTGCCGGGCCGCGGCGAGCGTGGCGTCGAGGGCCCGGTCCCGGTCGCCCGCCTGGCGGAGGTGGTGCGCGACCGCCTCGATCATGCCGTCCGGCCGGAGCGCCTCGGCGGCGCGGGCGTGCAGCCGCCGCCGGTCCACGCCGCCGAGCCGGGCGTAGAGCGCCTCCTGGACGAGCGAGTGGAAGAACCGCGCCGTCCCCTCGTCGAGTTCGACCAGGCCCGCCGCGACGGCCTCGTCCAGGACGTCGGGCGGTGAGCCGGTCACGGCGGTGAACACGGCGAGGGAGAACTCCTGGCCGAGGACGGCGGCCTCGCGCAGCACGTCCGCGCAGGCCAGCCGGTCGACGCGCTGTTCGATCACCTCGCGCACGCCGCGCGGCAGCCCCGCGCTGGAGCCGGTGACCCGCATCAGCCGCAGCAGTTCGAGGACGTACAGCGGGTTCCCGCCCGACCTGCGGCGCAGCCCGGCGACCTCCGCGCCGCCGAGGTCGTGGCCGAGGGTGCCCGCCGCGAGCCGTCCGACCTCGCCGGGGCTCAGCCCGCCGAGCGCGACGTGCGAGCAGGCCCGCTCCCGCAGCACCGAGCGCAGCGCGGGCGACGGGCCCGGCCCCCGGTACGGGCCGACGAGCAGCAGCGGGACGTCCGCGACCTCCGCCGCCACCACCTGCAGCAGCGCCAGCGAGGACGGGTCGGCCCAGTGGAGGTCGTCGATCACCAGCAGCAGCCCGGGCGGCGCGGCGTCCCGCAGCACCTGGACGACGTGGTCGAACAGACGCGGCCGGCTCACGCCGGACAGGTCCAGGTCGGGGAGCCGGAGCGCGCGGGAGAGCTGCGCCCACGGCCGGTAGGGCGACGCGCCGTCGCCCTCCAGGCAGCCGCCCCAGGCCGTCCGGACGCCGTCCGCCCGCGCCTCCCGGACGAGCGCGTGCACCAGCGCCGTCTTCCCCGCCCCGGCCTCGCCCTCGACGAGGACGACGCCGCCCTCGCCGTCCCGCGCCTCGGCGAGGCGTTCCCGCAGGAAGGCGAGCTCCCGTTCGCGCCCCACGAACATCGGTTGAGTACCTCGGTGAGTGGTTTCCCAGATGTGCGTAGCGTGCCCGATTCCTACCGTCGTCGCCATGGAAAGGCGGGTGACCGTCCGCAGTCGGCCGTGTTCCGCGAGCACGCCGCCCCACATCGAAGGGACAACCCCATGAACCGGTATCAGCTCGGGCTCCTGCTCTGCGTCCTGTCCGCCGTCCTCGACCTCGACGGCGTCGTCGCGCTCGGCCAGAACGACCCGCCCCCAGTGGGCGTCGCCATCGGGACCGCCACGGCCGGGTTCCTCACCTGCGTGGGCGCGGTGGCCGCCTGGCGCGGACGCCGGAGCGGCGTCGTGCTGGTCGTCGCGAGCAGGCTGACCTCGGCGCTGGCGTTCGGCGTCCCCGCGTACTTCATCGGCGCGCCCGGCTGGGTCTACGCCGCGGTCGGCGCGGGCATCGCGCTGACCGTCGCGGGGCTCGGCCTCACGCTGGCGTCGCTCCGGCGGGCGGCGCGGGCATGAGGAGCGGGCCCGCGCTGACCGCGTCCGGCATCGGCAAGCGGTTCCGCCGCCGGGTCGTCCTGGAGCGGGCCGCGCTGACCGTCCGTCCCGGCGAGGTGGTCGCGGTCGTCGGCGAGAACGGGACGGGCAAAACCACCCTGCTGCGCATCTGCGCGGGCCTGCTCCGCCCCGACTCGGGGCGGGTGACGCGGGACGGGCGGGTCGGCTACTGCCCGCAGGAACCGCAGCTCATGGAGCGGCTCACCGTCCGCGACCACCTCGTCCTGTTCGGCCGGGCGGCGGGCTGGGACCCGGCCCGCGCGGTCGAGGACGGCACCCGGATCCTCGCGGACGTCGGGCTCGCCGGGCAGCGGCGGGTCCCGGTCCGGCGGCTGTCGGGCGGGGGCCGGCAGAAGCTGAACCTGGCGCTCGCCCTGCTCGGCGACCCGGCCGTCCTCCTCCTGGACGAGCCCTACCAGGGCTTCGACCACGGCGCCTACATCGACTTCTGGGAGTCGGTGAACGCGTGGCGGGACGAGCGCCGCGCCGTGGTCGTCGTCACCCACCTGCTCGCCGAGCTGTGGCGGGTCGACCGGGCGATCGAGCTGCCCGCATGAGCCGCGGGCGCTGGCTGACGATCGCCGAGATGCAGGCCCGCGACCTCGCGCGCCGCTGGGTCACGCTCGGCCTGCTGTTCGGCCTGCCCGCCACCTGGTACCTCGCGGAACGGGCGTCCGGCGCGCCGTGGGCGATCGGCGCGGGCGCCCTCGCCATGGGCTGGACGAGCGGCGCCGCCGCGCTGTTCGCCGTCCTCGGCGGCCGCCGCGTCGACCCGCGGCTCGTCCAGGCCGGGTACCGGGCGGCCGACATCCTCGCGGGCCGGTTCGCGGTCCTGCTCGGCCTGGCCCTGGCGATCGCCGCCGCGTTCGGCGCGCTCATCCTCGTCTGCTCGCGCCCGGACCGGCCCGGCCGCCTGTTCCTCGGCCTCGCGCTCGGCGGGCTCGTCGCGGTCGCGCTCGGCTGGGCGCTCGCGGCGGTGCTGCCGCACGAGCTCGAAGCGACGCTCGTCCTGATCGGCGTGGCCGGGATCTCGCCGACCGCGCCCGGCGCGGTCGCCGCCTGCCTGCCGTTCCACGCGCTGCTGCGCTTCACCGACGTGACCGTGCCGCCGCCCGCCGCGCTGCCGCTGGTGGTCCACGGAACCGCCTACGCCTGCGGTCTGACCGCCGTCGCCCTGGTGACCTGGCATCGCCGGGTGCGCCTCGTCCCACCGGCCGGACGCCCCGGCGCCCGGCCCGAACCCTGATCGGAGAGACCCATGCCCGGCCCCCGCGGATCACGGTCCGCTTCTCACCTCCTGGAGACCCGGTGACGAACACATCCTCGCGCTCTGGAGCGGGCGTGGCCGTGGCGATGCTCGCGGCCGTGTGCGGCTCGGTGCTCAGCGCCCTCATCACCATCGCGATCGGCGAGTCGCCGGCGACCAGCCTCGTCGCCGCCGCGGGCGGCGCCGCGTTCGGCGCGCTGGTCGGCACGGCCGGACGGTTCCACGGCCTGCGCATCGGCGCGGGCATCGCCGTGACCGTCCTGGCGCTGGGCATCACCTACGGCGGGTTCACGCTGGTCTACACCGTCAGCGGCCGCTCCACGCCGTTCATGCCGGTGCCGTCCGTGGGCGGCGACTCGTCCCTCGACAGTTGCCACCGGCTGGTGATCCTGGAGGTGTGCTGGTGACCGGACGGGCACGGGCGGCGCGCTATCGGCGGACGGTAACACCGCTGGGCGAGGACCAAAAACGAAAGGCTCGGAATGGGGCCGTGATGTGGTCCGTGAACGTGGACAATTCGGTTTCGTCGAAGCGGTTCTCGGCCCTGGTCAGGGTGATAGGTTCGGTTTCCGTAAGTCCGATGTCGGCCGGGTGACGCGCGCCCCGTGCCACAGGACCGTCGGACGCATTGATTCCGCAGGTCGGTCCGTGTCGGGGAGCACCCATGACGATCTCGCATGATGGTTCCGTGTCTTTCGAGCGGCTGGAGACGCCCGCCGTCGTCAAGCACATCACGGCGATCAGCCAGTCGCTCGACAACCAGTGGCTCAGCCAGTCGCTGCTCGCCGCGGCGAGAGAGCGCGGGCGCATCACGAAGGCCATCGAAGAGGAGAACGCCCGCCAGGTCCGGACGGAGTACCTGCGCACGCTCCTCAACGCCGAAAAGGCCGTCGTCAACCGCGCCTACTTCTACAACAACCCCCAGGTTTTCCGGGATTTCCTCGACCCGAAGAGCCAGGACTACGAGGCGTTCCGGGGAATGGTGGAGGAAAGGACGATCATCCCGTTCCTCCTCTTCGAGGACTCGCCGGTCGTCCCGCCCGCGTTCGCGCGGCACGAGCGCGGCTGGGAGGCGTGGCTGCGCGTCGCCTCCGACGTCGAGATGGGCTGCCTGCGCCTGTCCTGGGACACCCAGGGCAACGAGCTGGCGGTGCAGCGGATGTTCCGGAAGTTCCACGAGTACTTCCAGAACCTCAACCAGATGGAGCCCTCCGGTCTCAAACGCGACTTCGGCCTGGACGACGACGGCGCGCGCGCCCTGTTCGACCGGCTCGTGGAGGTCGGAAACCTGGCCTTCGAAAAGGGGAACCAGCGCGAGAAGGTGACCCGCGAATTCCTGTACCAGCAGGCGGTCACCCAGGAGGGGACGGACAACAGCAAAAGGCTGTACCGCTGGGACGACCCGCTCGCCCTCGCCACCAAGCAGATCGTCGACCTCAAGTACAACACCAATCTCGGAGACACCCTCCAGGCCTATACGCTGACGCCCGCCGACTCGCTGCGTCGGTCCGCTCTCCAAGAGGACGTCCGGCTACTCAAAGAGGACGCCGAAGAGGTCGACGCCGCAGAATTGATCCAGCTCGTGCGGAACCTGACCTTCGATTCGGTGAACGACCTTCTGCAGGCCGTCCCCGTGATCGACGAGCTTTCCCTCGATGATGTCTGGAGGGTCCGCCGCACCGGCACCTGGAACAAATACCGGACGAGCATGGCGGCGCTGCTGGAAGGTCCGTCGCTGGAGACGTTCGTCGACGAGGAGCGCGGCGCGCCCGCCGTGGTCGGCGCCTACCAGCGGATGATCCGGGAGGCGGAGCGCATCTCGCTCGCCCGCCGGAAGCAGACCCAGCAGAACCGCGTCCAGGGGATCGTGCAGCTCGCCTTCGACATCGGGACGCTGACGGTCAATGTGGTGTTCCTGCCCGACAGTTCGATCGTGCACGCCGTGGTCGGCGACCTGAGCGCGCTCGTCGGTCGCGGTATCGTCAACGTGGCGGTGCGGATCGGCGTCGGGCGGCTCGTCGAGTCCCGTTCCCGGGAGCGGGTCGACAACAGCGTCAGGATCCTCGAACTGCGCCTCGCCAACCCGCACAACGCCGCCCTGGAACTGATCAAGAGCCTGTCCGACCACCCGAAATGGAGTTCTCCCCGCAATGGCAGGGACCTCAGCGGCGCCGACGAGTGACGACGACCCGTACGAGCGGCTCCGCCGGGAGCGGCCCGCCCTGTTCGCCAACCCTCCCGGGGCGGGCTACGAGATCCTGCCGGTGGCGGACGCGCCGCCCGAACGCGGGCCGTACGGCGTCCGGTACCGGGATCCGTTCGTCACGCTGGTCCGCGACCCGGTGCGGTTCCCGAACGGCGCGGTCGGCGGCTATGTCCGGCTGCTGCCGAGGGCGGAGAGCGGCGGCGCGGCGATCCTCCCCATCATCGGGGAGCGGGTCGTCCTGATCCGCCATTTCCGCCACGCCACGCGCGACTGGCACTGGGAGATCCCCCGCGGGTTCTCCGACCCGGGGGAGACGCCGGAGGAGACGGCCCACCGCGAGCTGGTCGAGGAACTCGGCGTCGCGCCCCAGGGGCTGAAGCGCCTCGGGGTGATCCATGTCGACACCGGGCTCAGCGCGTCGGCGACGACCCTGTACGCCACGACGCTCCCGGCTCTCGCGCCGCACGAGACGCGGGACGAGGCCATCACCGAACGCGGCCGGTTCACCGCGGACGAGCTCGACGCCCTGCTGGCGGAGGGCGAGCTGACCGACTCGTTCACGATGGCGGCGGTCCTGCACGCCCGGAGGCTCGGCCTGCTGCCCTAGGGGGCGGGCTGGAACCGTTAGGGGTCAGGGGCCCTTTTCTGGGGTTGCGGGAGAATTCGCGGCGCGTAGCCTGCTGTTCATGAGCGGATCGCTGTGGGCCGTCAGCGATCTCCACGTGGCGTTCGAGGAGAACCGGAGTCTCGTCGAGCGGCTGCGCCCGGAGTCGCCGGACGATTGGCTGCTGGTGGCCGGGGACGTCGGAGAATACGCGGCCGACGTGGAATGGGCGCTGGGCGTCCTGAGCGAACGGTTCGACACGGTCATCTGGACGCCGGGCAACCACGAACTCTGGACTCCGCGCGACGATCCGGTGCAACTCCGCGGGGAGCGGCGCTACCGGCATCTGGTGGACACCTGCCGGCGGCTGGGCGTGACGACCCCCGAAGACCCGTATCTCGTGTGGCGCGGTGCGGGCGGGCCGGTGACCATTGTGCCGCTGTTCCTGCTTTACGATTACAGCTTCCGTCCGCCCGGCGCCGCGTCGAAGAGCCAGGCTTTGGCGATCGCGGACGACGCGGGCGTTCTGTGCACCGACGAAGTGCTTCTGCATCCCGAGCCGTACCGGAATGTCGACGACTGGTGCGCGGCGCGGATCGAGCTGACCGAAAGGCGGCTCGCCGTCCGGGACACCGCTTTCCCCACGGTTCTGGTCAACCATTTCCCGCTCGTCCGCGAGCCGACCAGGATCCTGCGCCATCCGGAGTTCGCGCTGTGGTGCGGAACCGAGCGCACGGCCGACTGGCACAGGAAATACGACGCCGCCGCGGTGGTTTACGGGCATCTGCACATTCCGCGCACTCTGTGGCAGGACGGCGTGCGTTTCGAGGAGGTCTCCGTGGGTTATCCGCGTGAATGGCGGCCGCGCGGCGGCCCGGTCGGGCTCAAGCGGGTCTTCCCGGGCGCGCGGACCTGATGGAGAAGATCCTGCCGCCGGCCGTGACGGTCGTGGAGGCGTTCGAGGACCCGCCCGAGGCGCGCCTGCTGCCCGCCGAGGAGGCCGTGGTCAGCCAGGCCGTGGACAAGCGGCGCCGGGAGTTCGCCACCGCCCGGTGGTGCGCCCGCCGGGCCATGGCCGAGCTCGGCGTCCCGCCCGGCCCGATCCTGCCGGGCGAGCGCGGCGCGCCGCGGTGGCCGGACGGCGTCGTCGGCAGCATGACCCATTGCGACGGTTATCGCGCCGCCGCCGTGGCGAGGGCGGGCGAGGTGCGGAGCATAGGAATCGACGCCGAACCGGACGCGCCGTTGCCCAAGGGCGTATTCGAGACGATCGCGCTGCCGGAGGAGCAACTGCGCACCGTCCCCGGCGTCCACGCGGACAGGCTTCTCTTCAGCGCGAAGGAGAGCGTCTACAAAGCGTGGTTTCCGCTGACCCGGCGCTGGCTCGATTTCGACGAGGCCGACATCGTGCTGCGCGCCGACGGGACCTTTTCCGCGCGCATCCTGGCCGCGACGCGACCCGGCGAGGGCATCCCGCCGGACGGCTTCACCGGACGCTGGACGACCGCCTCCGGCCTGCTGATGACCGCCATTGTCGTGATGTGATCCCACCCGGTCCGCGGGCCTCCGGTACCGCGAGCAGGGGTAGGGGTGGTTAAGGGTAGTGACCCCTCACCGCAGTTCGGTAACGTGCGTTTTGATTGCCGAATAGTGGCTTTCTGGCGAACGTTCGCGCCTTTCCAATCCTGAGTGAGGTGGCCGAGATGAGCGATGAGGAAAGACTTCTCGACTATCTCAAGCGCACGACCCTTGATCTGCGTGAGGCGCGCCGCCGCGTCACCGAACTCGAAGCGCGCGACCGGGAGCCGGTCGCGATCGTCGGAATGGCGTGCCGCTTTCCCGGCGACGTCGCCTCGCCCGCGGAACTCTGGGAACTGGTCGCCGCCGGGCGGGACGGCATTTCCCGTTTCCCGGGCGACCGCGGCTGGGACGCGGGACTTTTCGACTCCACGCCGGGCCGTCCCGGCAAGAGCTATGTCGACCGGGGCGGCTTCCTGCACGGCGCGGGCGAGTTCGATCCGGCGTTCTTCGGCGTCGGCCCGAACGAGGCGCTCACGATGGACCCGCAGCAGCGTCTCCTGCTGGAGGTGTCGTGGGAGGCGCTGGAGCGGGCGGGCATCGATCCGTCGTCCCTGCGCGGCAGTCCCACCGGCGTGTTCGCGGGCGTGAACTACCACGACTACGCCTTCAACAGCAGTACCGGCGCGATCGCGTCCGGCCGCATCTCCTACACGCTCGGCTTCGAAGGCCCGGCGGTGACGGTCGACACGGCGTGCTCGTCCGCGCTGGTGGCGCTGCACTGGGCCGTCCAGTCGCTGCGGTCGGGGGAGTGCTCGCTGGCGCTCGCGGGCGGCGTCACGGTGATGGCGACGCCGGACACGTTCGTCGAGTTCAGCAGGCAGCGCGGGCTCGCGGCCGACGGCCGGGTGAAGGCGTTCGCCGCCGGGGCCGACGGCACGGCCTGGGGCGAGGGCGCGGGAATGCTGCTGGTCGAGCGGCTGTCCGACGCCCGCGCGAACGGGCACCCGGTGCTGGCGGTCGTGCGCGGCAGCGCGGTCAACCAGGACGGCGCGTCCAACGGCCTGACCGCGCCGAACGGACCGGCGCAGCGCCGCGTGATCCGGCAGGCCCTCGACAACGCGCGCCTGACCGCCGACGAGGTCGACGCGGTGGAGGCGCACGGCACCGGCACGACGCTCGGCGACCCGATCGAGGCGCAGGCCCTCCTCGCGACCTACGGCCAGAACCGTCCCGATGGCCGGCCGTTGTGGCTCGGCTCGATCAAGTCGAACATCGGGCACACGCAGGCCGCCGCCGGGGTCGCGGGCATCATCAAGATCGTCCAGGCGATGCGGAACGGCGTCCTGCCGAAGACGCTCCATGTCGACGAGCCCACCCCGCACGTCGACTGGACGGCCGGGCGCGTCGAGCTGCTCACCGAGGCGCGCGACTGGACGGCGGACGGGCGGCCGCGTCGCGCGGCCGTGTCGTCCTTCGGGATCAGCGGGACGAACGCGCACGTCATCATCGAGCAGGCGCCCGCCGCCGAACCCGCCGAGGTCCAGGCGGACGCCCCGCCGGTCGTCCCGTGGGTGCTGTCGGCGCGCGACGAGACCGCGCTCCAGGAGCAGATCGACGGGCTTCGCGAGCACGTCCGGGCGCGTCCCGACCTCGCCCCGCTCGACGTGGGGTACTCACTGGCGAAGGGCCGCGCGCTGCTGGAGCACCGCGCGGTCGCGGTGGGCCGCGACCGCGACGAACTGCTGTCGGAACTGGACGCGCTCGCCGAAGGCACGGCGGAGCGGAGCGCACGGGGCGTCGCCGGGACCGGCCTGACCGCGTTCCTCTTCTCCGGGCAGGGCTCGCAGCGTCCCGGAATGGGCCGGGAACTGTACGAAGCGTTCCCGGCGTTCGCCGAGGCTTTCGACGCGATCTGCGCCGAGCTGGACCGGCATCTCGACCGTCCATTGAAGGACGTGATCTGGTCTGAGCCTGAACTGCTCGACCAGACGGCGTTCACCCAGACGGGCCTTTTCGCGGTCGAGGTCGCGCTCTTCCGGCTGCTGGAATCGTGGGGCGTCCGACCCGACCTGCTCGCCGGGCATTCGATCGGGGAATTGGCCGCCGCGCACGTGGCCGACGTCTTCTCCCTGGAGGACGCGGCCAAGCTGGTCGCCGCGCGGGGACGCCTCATGCAGTCGCTCCCGGCGGGCGGGGCGATGGCCGCGATCCAGGCCGCCGAGGACGAGGTCGTCCCGCTGCTGGACCCGGCGCTCGCCGCCGTCGCCGCGATCAACGGCCCGGACTCGGTGGTCGTGTCCGGCGCGGAGAAGGCCGTGGCCGGAATCGTCGAGCATTTCACCGCGCTCGGCCGCCGGACGACCCGGCTGCGCGTCTCGCACGCCTTCCATTCCCCGCTGATGGACCCGATCCTCGCCGAATTCGAGGAGGTGGCCGGCGGTATCTCCTATGGCGCGCCCACCATTCCCGTCGTCTCCAACGTCACGGGTCGGCAGGCCGAGGAGCTGGGGACGGCGGGGCATTGGACGCGCCACATCCGGGAGGCCGTCCGTTTCCGGGACTGCGTTCGGACGCTCCGCGAGGCCGGTGCGACCCGGTTCGTGGAGGTGGGACCGGACGGCGTCCTCGCCGCCATGACCGAGACCTGCCTCGACGACCCCGGCGACGGCGCGCTCGTCGTCCCCGTCCTGCGCCGCGACCGGCCGGAGGCCGCCGAGCTGCTCACCGCGCTCGGACGCCTCCAGGCGCGCGGCGCCGCCGTCGACTGGGAGCCGCTGCTGCGCGGCGGCTCGCACGTGGAGCTGCCCACCTACCCGTTCCAGCGCCGCCGCTACTGGCTGGAGGGCACGGGCGGGTCCGGCGACGTCGCGTCGGCCGGGCTCCGTCCCGCCGACCATCCGCTGCTCGGCGCGCGGCTGACCCTGCCGGAGACGGGCGGCGCCGTCCTGACCGGGCGGCTGTCCCCGGCGGCCCGGCCGTGGCTCGCGGACCACGTCGTCGGCGGCGCGGTGCTGCTGCCCGGGACCGCGTTCGTGGAGCTCGCCGTCCAGGCCGGTGACCACGTCGGCTGCGACACGCTGGAGGAGCTGACGCTCCAGGCGCCGCTCGTCCTGCCCGCCCAGGGCGGCGTGACCGTCCAGGTCGTGGTGGACGGCGCCGACGACGCGGGCCGCCGCAGGGTCGGGATCTACTCGCAGGTCGGCGAGGACGAGATCTGGGAGCGGCACGCCGACGGCCTCCTCGCCCCGGGCGCGCCGGAACCGGACTTCGATCTCGCCGCGTGGCCGCCGCGGGGCGCGGTGCCCGTCCCGGTGGACGACGCCTACGAGCGCCTGGCGGAGGTCGGCTACGACTACGGCCCCGTGTTCCAGGGCCTGCGGGCCGTGTGGCGGCGCGGCGGCGAGCTGTTCACCGAGGTCGCGCTGCCCGAGGACGCCTGGGACGACGCCGCCCGCTTCGGCCTGCACCCGGCCGCGCTGGACGCCGTCCTGCACGCGGGCGCGGTCTCCCGAGACGGCGACGGTGACGGCGACCTGGTCCTGCCGTTCGCGTGGACCGGCGTCCGCCTCTACGCGTCGGGCGCCCCGGCGCTGCGCGCGCGGCTGTCGCCCGCCGGGGACGACGGCGTCGCGCTGCGGCTCGCGGACGACTCCGGCCGTCCCGTGGCGGCCGTGGACTCCCTGATCTCGCGCCCCGTCCCGGCTGGACGCCTCGCCGCCCCCGGCACCGACCCGGCGTCCGATTCGCTGTTCGGCCTGGAATGGATTCCCGCGCCGTCGACTGGGACGCCTGCCGAATCCTCATGGGCGCTGTGGGACGACCTCGGTGATGTGGTGCCCGAGGTCGTCGTCCTGCCGATCGCGGCGGAGGAGCCGCGCGACGCGGCGCAGCACGCCTTGGCGGCCGTGCGTTCGTGGCTGACGGACGAGCGTTTCGCGGCGTCTTCGCTGGTCGTCGTCACGTCGGGCGCGGTGTCCGTGGCCAGCGAGGACGTCACCGATCTCGGCGCGGCGGCGGTGTGGGGCCTCGTCCGCACGGCGCAGTCGGAGGACCCGGGCCGCATCGTCCTGATCGACACCGACGACCCGGACGACGTCGCCGCCGCCGTCGCGCACGCGTCGGGCGAGCCGCAGGTCGCGGTGCGGGGCGGGACGGCGTACGTCCCGCGCCTCGCCCGGACGTCCGCCGCCGAACCCGCCGCCGACGAGCCGTTCGGCACGGGCACCGTGCTGGTCACCGGCGGGACGGGCGGGCTCGGCGCGCTCGTCGCCCGCCATCTCGCGGCCGTGCACGGCGTGCGGCGGCTGCTGCTCGCGAGCCGGCGGGGACCGGACGCGCCGGGCGCCGCCGGGCTGCTCGCCGACCTGGCCGAGCTGGGCGCCGAGGCCGAGGCGGTGGCCTGCGACGTCGGTGACCGGGCGGCCCTCGCCGCGCTGCTCGACGGCCGCCGCCTGTCGGCGGTCGTGCACGCGGCGGGCGTCCTCGACGACGGCGTCCTCGCCTCGCTGACGCCCGAGCGGCTGGACGCGGTGCTCGCCCCGAAGGCCCTCGGCGCCTGGCACCTGCACGAGCTGACCCGCGACATGGACCTGTCGGCGTTCGTCGTGTTCTCCTCCGCAGCGGGCATCCTCGGCTCCGCCGGGCAGGGCAACTACGCGACGGCGAACGCCTTCCTGGACGGGCTCGTCCAGCATCGGCGCGCGCTCGGCCTGCCGGGCCTGTCGCTGGCGTGGGGGCTGTGGGACTCGGCGGCGGGGATGGGCGGCGCGCTGGACGCGGACGACGTCCGCCGCATCGCGCGGTTCGGCGTCCGTCCGCTGACGGTCGAGCAGGGCCTCGCGCTGTTCGACGCCGCCACCGGACGGCCGGAGCCGCTGCTCGTGCCGATCGGGCTGGACACGGCCGTCCTCGGCGAGGACCCCGACGAGCTCCCGCCCCTGCTCGGCGGCCTCGCGCGCCGCCGTCGACGGACCGCGGGCGGCGGCGGGGGAGGCGCGGCCGGGGTGCTGCGCGAACGCCTCGCGGTCCTCCCGGACGACGAGCGCCGCGCGGCGGTGCTGGAGATCGTCCGCGCGCAGGCCGCGTCCGTGCTCGGGTTCGACGGCCCGGACGCGGTGGGCGCGGAGCGCGCGTTCCGCGACCTGGGCTTCGACTCGCTGTCCGCGGTGGAGCTGCGGAGCAGGGTGAGCCGGGTGACCGGGCTGCGGCTGCCCGCGACGCTCGTGTTCGACTACCCGACGCCGGACGTGCTGGCGCGCCATCTCGCGGACGAGATCTCCGGCGCGCGGCAGGCCGTGACGGTCGCGGCGTCCGCCGTCCGCCCGGCGGTGGACGACGACCCGATCGTGATCGTCGGGATGGCGTGCCGCTATCCCGGCGGCGTCGGCACGCCCGAGGCGCTGTGGGAACTGGTCGCGGCGGGCGCGGACGGCATCACGCGGTTCCCCGCCGACCGGGGCTGGAACATCGAGCGGATCCACGACCCCGAGGGCGTGCGGCCCGGCACCAGTTACGTCGACTCGGGCGGTTTCCTGCACGACGCGGCGGGCTTCGACCCCGGGTTCTTCGGAATCGGCCCGAACGAGGCCCGCGTCATGGACCCGCAGCAGCGTTTGTTGCTGGAGGTTTCGTGGGAGGCGCTTGAGCGCGCGGGAATCGACCCTTCGTCGCTGCGCGGAACGTCGACCGGTGTTTTCGCCGGAATGATGTACCACGATTACGCGCACAACAGCAATTCGGGTTCGGTGGCGTCCGGGCGCATTTCCTACACGTTCGGGCTTGAGGGCCCGGCGGTGACCGTGGACACGGCGTGCTCGTCGTCGCTGGTCGCCCTCCATCTGGCCGTGCAGGCGCTGCGGTCGGGGGAGTGCTCGCTGGCGCTGGCCGGGGGCGTCGCGGTCATGGCGGCGCCGGACGTGTTCGTCGAGTTCAGCGAGCAGCGCGGGCTGGCGCGGGACGGCCGGGCGAAGTCGTTCGCCGCCGCCGCGGACGGCACGTCCTGGGGCGAGGGCGCCGGAATGCTCTTGGTGGAGCGCCTTTCCGACGCCCGCGCCAATGGCCATCCGGTGCTGGCGGTCGTGCGCGGTTCGGCGGTCAACCAGGACGGCGCGTCGAATGGCTTGACCGCACCGAACGGGCCGTCGCAGCAACGGGTGATTCTGCAGGCGCTCGCCAATGCCGGGCTCGGCGCCGGTGACGTGGACGCGGTCGAGGCGCATGGCACCGGAACGACGCTGGGCGACCCGATAGAGGCGCAGGCGCTTCTCGCGACATATGGGCAGGACCGTCCGGACGACCGGCCGTTGTGGCTGGGGTCGATCAAGTCGAACATCGGGCACACGCAGGCCGCCGCCGGGGTGGCCGGGATCATCAAGATGATCGAGGCGATGCGGCACGGCGTCCTGCCGAAGACGCTGCATGTCGACGAGCCGACCCCGCACGTCGACTGGACGGCGGGGCGCGTCGAACTGCTGACCGAGGCGCGGGAATGGCCCCAGAACGGTCGTCCGCGCCGTGCCGGGATCTCGTCGTTCGGGATCAGCGGCACCAACGCGCACGTGGTCATCGAGGCGCCCCCGGTGGACGGCGAAGGTGTGCGCTCCTCGGCGGACGCGTTGCCGGTCGTCCCGTGGGTGGTCAGCGGACGCGACGAGGGCGGCCTCCGAGCCCAGTGCGAGCGGCTGCGCGACCACGTCCTGGCGCGCCCGGACGCCGACCCCGCCGAGATCGGCCACGCGCTCGTCACGTCGCGGGCCCTGCTGGAACACCGCGCCGTCGCGGTCGGCCGCGACCGCACCGAGCTGCTCGCGGCGCTGGACACGCTCATCGACGGCGAGCCGGGCCCGGACGCGGCGCGCGGCGCCGTGGCGTCCGGAGCGACGGCGTTCCTTTTCTCAGGGCAGGGCTCGCAGCGTGCCGGGATGGGCCGGGAGTCGTATGAGGCGTTCCCGGTTTTCGCCGAAGCCTTCGACGCGGTCTGCGCGGAATTCGACCGGCATCTCGACCGCCCGCTGCGGGACGTCCTCTGGTCGGACGCGGCGCGCCTCGACCGGACGGAGTTCGCCCAGCCGGGCCTGTTCGCGGTCGAGGTCGCGCTTTTCCGGCTGCTGGAATCGTGGGGCGTGCGGCCGGACTTCCTGGCCGGTCACTCGATCGGCGAGCTGGCGGCCGCGCATGTGGCGGGCGTGTTCCCGCTGGAGGACGCGGCCCGGGTGGTCGCGGCGCGCGGCAGGCTGATGCAGGCGCTTCCGGCCGGGGGAGCGATGGCGGCCGTCCAGGCGGCCGAGGACGAGGTCGTCCCGCTGCTCGACGGCCGGGACGTCGGAATCGCGGCGGTTAACGGCCCGCAGGCCATCGTCGTCGCCGGAGCCGAAAGCGACGTCGCCCGCATTCTTGAGCACTTCACGGAACTGGGGCGCAGGACGACGCGGCTGCGAGTGTCGCACGCTTTCCATTCCCCGCTCATGGACCCTATGCTCGACGAATTCCGGGACGTCGCGGAAAGCGTCCGCTACGCGGAGCCCGCCATTCCGGTGATCTCGAACGTTCGCGGCGCGGAGGCGGCGGATCTCGGGACGGCCGAGTACTGGGTGCGGCACGTCCGCGACACCGTCCGCTTCCACGAGGGCGTCCGGACGCTGCGCGCCGCGGGCGTGAACCGGTTCGTGGAGCTGGGCCCGGACGGCGTGCTCGCGGGGATGGTCCGGACGGCCCTGGACGATTCGGCGGAGGGCGTCGTCGTCACGCCCGTCCTGCGCGCCGACCGTCCCGAGCCGGTCACGGCCGTCGCCGCGGCCGGACGCCTGCACGCGCACGGCGTCCACGTCGGGTGGCGGGCTCTCTTCGGTGCACGTCCGCCCGCCGTCCCGGCGGAGCTGCCGACGTACGCGTTCCAGCGGCGGCGGTACTGGGTGGAGGGCCAGGGCGACGGCGCCGACCTGTCCGGGACGGGCCTCGCGCCCGCCGACCATCCGCTCCTCGGCGCCGTGGTCACCCTCCCGGACTCGGGCGGTGCCGTCCTCACGGGGCGGCTGTCGGTCGGCACGCGGCCGTGGCTCGCCGACCACCGGGTGCTCGGACACGTGCTGTTCCCGGGCGCGGGCCTGGTCGAGCTGGCGATCCGGGCCGGGGACCAGCTCGGTTGCGGCACGCTGGATGAGCTGACCCTGCACGCCCCGCTGCCGCTGCCCGCGCACGGCGGCGTCACCGTCCAGGTCGTGGTGGAGGACGCCGACGAGACGGGCCGCCGCGCGGTCGGCGTCCACTCGCGTCCGGCCGAGGGCCCGGAGGACCGGCCGTGGACCCGGCACGCCACCGGTGTGCTCGCCCCCGACGACCCGGCGCCCGTGTTCGACCTCGCCGTGTGGCCGCCCGAGGGCGCCGACCCGCTGTTGCTGGACGGCGCGTACGAATCGCTGGCCGGCGCGGGCTACGAATACGGCCCGGTCTTCCAAGGGCTGCGCGCGGCGTGGAGGCGCGAGGACGAACTGTTCGCGGAGGTGACGCTGCCCGAGGACGCATGGGGCGAGGCCACCGGGTTCGGGCTGCACCCCGCGCTGCTGGACGCCGTCCTGCACACCGGTCTCGTCGCCGCGCCCGAGGACGACTCGCGCGGGACGGTGCTGCCGTTCGCGTGGAGCGGAGTGCGGCTGGTGGCGTCCGGCGCGCGGTCCGTCCGGGCTCGGCTGGCCCCGGCTGGGGCGGACGCGGTCGCGCTGCAACTGGCCGACGGGGACGGGCGGCCGGTGATGTCCGTGGAGTCCTTGCAGTCGCGGCCGATGCCTTCGGAGAGCCTCGCCGGGGCGGGAGCCGGGGCGACGGATTCGCTTTACCGGCTGGAATGGCGCCCGGTCGTCGCGTCTCCTTCTGAGTCGGCCGCGAAATGGGCGCTCTGGGATTCGGAAATGGGCGAGGTGCCCGACCTCGTCGTCCTGCGGGCCGGGGGCGGTGACCCGATCGACGCGGTCGGCGGTGCGCTCGCGGACCTCCAGGCGTGGCTGGCCGACGAGCGGTTCGCGGAGTCGCGGCTGCTGGTCGTCACGTCGGGCGCCATGTCCGTGGACGGGGAGGACATCGCTGACCTGGCGGGCGCGGCGGTGTGGGGGCTCGTGAGGTCGGCGCAGTCGGAACACCCGGACCGCATCCTGCTCGCGGACGTAGACGACGTCTCCGACCTGGGTGGCGCGGTGGCGGCGGCTGTAGCCGCCGCCGAGGCGGGGGAGCCGCAGCTCGTGATCCGCTCCGGGGCCGGGCTGGTGCCGCGTCTCGTGCGGGGCGGTGGTGTGTCCGACCGTGCGGCGGAGCTGAGCGGATCCGTCCTGATCACCGGCGGGACGGGCGGGCTCGGCGCGCTCGTGGCACGCCATCTGGTGGTGGAGCACGGTGTCCGGAACCTGCTGTTGACGAGCCGGAGGGGCGCGTCCGCGCCGGGCGCTGCGGAGCTGTCGGCCGAACTGGCGGAGCTGGGCGCGGAGGTCGAGCTCGCGGCCTGCGATGTCGCCGACCGAGACGCCGTCGCCGCCCTGCTGGACGGCCGGGACCTTTCTGCGGTGATCCACGCGGCGGGGCTCCTGGAGGACGGCGTGATCTCGTCCCTGACGCCGGAGCGGCTGCGCGCCGTCCTCGCGCCCAAAGCCCTCGGTGCCTGGCACCTGCACGAACTGACCCGCGACATGGACCTGTCGGAGTTCGTCGTCTTCTCCTCGGCGGGCGGCGTGATGGGCGCGCCCGGACAGGGCAACTACGCTGCGGCCAACGCGTTCGTGGACGGGCTCGTCCAGCACCGCCGGGCGCACGGGCTGCCCGGACGGTCGCTGGCGTGGGGGCTGTGGGCGGCCGACACCGGGATGTCCGGACGGCTCGACGAGGGCGAGATCAGGCGGATGGCCCGTTCCGGGGTGCGTCCGCTGAGCGTGGAGCAGGGGCTCGGGCTGTTCGACGCGGCGCTGGGTGCCGATGACGCCTTGGTCGTCCCGATCGGGTTGGAATCGGCGGCGCTGGCCGCGGCCGGTGACGCGCTGCCGCCGATGCTGCGCGGTTTGGCCGGACGTCCGCGCCAGGCCGCGAAGGCAGGCACGGGCGGGGCGGGCACGGCGGGAGCGCTGCGGGCCCGGCTCGCCGCGCTCCCGGAGGCGGAGCGGGCCCAGGCGATGCTGGAGATCGTCCGCGCCCACGCGGCTTCGGTGTTGGGCCACGACGATCCGCGCACGGTCGAGCCTGAGCGGGCCTTCCGCGATCTGGGCTTCGACTCGCTGTCGGCGGTGGAGCAGCGCAACCGGCTGAACCAGGTGACGGGGCTGCGGCTGCCCGCGACGCTGGTGTTCGACTACCCGACGCCGGTCGTGCTGGCGCGGTACCTGGTCGATGAGGTGATGGGCGCCGCGTCGTCGGCGTCGGCGGGCGCGGCCGTCGCGGTGCGCGCCCCCGTGGACGACGAGCCGATCGCCATCATCGGAATGGCGTGCCGGTATCCCGGCGACGTCACCACGCCGGATGCGCTCTGGGACCTGGTCCTGGACGGCCGTGACGGTATCTCGGCTTTCCCGTCCGATCGCGGGTGGAATGTCGATCGGCTCTACGACCCCGAGGGGGGACGTCCGCATACCAGTTACGTGAACGCGGGAGGCTTCCTCTACGACGCGGCGGAATTCGATCCGGGGTTCTTCGGCATCAGCCCGAACGAGGCGTGGATCATGGATCCGCAGCAGAGGTTGTTGCTGGAAGTGTCGTGGGAGGCGTTGGAGCGGGCGGGGATCGACCCTTCTTCGCTGCGTGGGAGTTCCACTGGCGTGTTCGCCGGAGTGATGTACCACGACTACGCGCACAACAGTAATTCTGGGGCCGTCGCCTCTGGCCGGATCTCTTACACGTTCGGTTTCGAGGGTCCGGCTGTGACGGTGGACACGGCGTGTTCGTCGTCGTTGGTGGCGTTGCATTGGGCGGCGCAGGCGTTGCGGTCGGGGGAGTGCTCGCTCGCGCTGGCCGGTGGCGTCGCGGTAATGGCTTCGCCGGAGGCGTTCGTCGAATTCAGTCGGCAGCGTGGACTGGCGCCTGACGGCCGGGCGAAGTCGTTTGCCGCTTCGGCTGATGGGACGTCGTGGGGTGAGGGTGCGGGGATGTTGTTGGTCGAGCGTCTTTCTGATGCTCGGCGGCTTGGGCATCCGGTGTTGGCGGTGGTGCGTGGTTCGGCGGTGAATCAGGATGGTGCGTCGAATGGGTTGACGGCGCCGAATGGTCCGTCGCAGCGTCGGGTGATCCGGCAGGCGTTGGCCAATGCCGGGTTGGGCGTTGCTGATGTGGATGCGGTCGAGGCGCATGGCACCGGTACGACGTTGGGTGATCCGATCGAGGCGCAGGCGTTGCTGGCGACGTATGGCCAGGGTCGTTCGGAGGGGCGGCCGTTGTGGCTGGGGTCGATCAAGTCGAATATCGGTCATACGCAGGCGGCTGCTGGGGTGGCCGGGATCATCAAGATGGTCCAGGCGATGCGGCATGGGGTGCTGCCGAAGACGTTGCATGTGGACGAGCCGACCCCGCACGTGGATTGGTCGACGGGAGACGTTCGGCTGCTGACCGAGACGCGGGAATGGGGGAAGAACGGTCATCCGCGTCGAGCCGGGATTTCGTCGTTCGGGATCAGCGGGACGAACGCGCACGTCATCCTCGAAGAGCCGACGACCGTCGAAACTGAAGCCGATGTCTTGGTGGCGGACGAGCCGACGACCGTTCCCTGGGTCATCTCCGCGCGTGACGAACCGGGTCTTCGGGCCCAGGCGGAGAAACTGCGGACACACTTGGCCGCTCAGCCGGAACTGCGTGCCGTGGACGTGGCCTTTTCCCTGGCGACTTCGCGTGCCGTCTTGGATCACCGTGCCGTTGTCGTGGCCGATGACCGGGATTCCGCCCTCGAAAGACTGGCGGCTCTTGCTTCGGGTGAACCGCACCCTGACGTGGTGCACGGCACGACAGCCCTGGGCGGGACGGCTTTCCTGTTCTCGGGTCAGGGTTCGCAGCGTGTGGGGATGGGCCGGGAGTTGTATGAGGCGTTCCCGGTGTTCGCGGAAGCGTTCGACGCGGTCTGCGCTGAATTGGACAAGCATCTGGACCGGCCTTTGCAGGAGGTCGTGTGGTCTGAGCCTGAGTTGCTGGACCAGACGGTGTTCACTCAGACGGGTCTGTTCGCGGTCGAGGTCGCGCTTTATCGGCTGTTGGAGTCGTGGGGTGTCCGGCCTGATTTCTTGGCGGGTCATTCGATTGGTGAGTTGGCGGCGGCGCATGTGGCGGGGATGTTCTCGCTGGGGGATGCGGCGAAGTTGGTGGCTGCTCGGGGTCGGTTGATGCAGGCGCTGCCGCCTGGTGGGGCGATGGCAGCGGTGCAGGCGACCGAGGACGAGATCGTCCCGCATGTGAACGACCGGGTCGGCGTCGCGGCGGTGAACGGCCTGGACTCGGTCGTGGTGTCGGGCGCGGAAGATGAAGTCTCCCGGCTCGTGGAGCATTTTACGGAGCTGGGGCGCAAGACGACCCGGCTGCGGGTGTCGCACGCCTTCCATTCCCCGCTGATGGACTCGATGCTGGACGACTTCCGTCAGGTCGCCGGATCCATCACCTTCAACGAACCCGCGATTCCGCTCGCGGGGCCGCAACCTGACGCCGAGTATTGGGTGCGGCACGTCCGCGACGCCGTCCGATTCCATGACACCGTTATCGATCTCCGCGACCAAGGCATCACGCAATTCCTGGAGATCGGCCCGGACGGTGTGCTGACCGCTATGGTGCGCGGCAGCGTGGACGATGCGGTCGTCGCGCCCGTCCTCCGCCGGGATCGTCCAGAAGCCAAGCAGTTGTTGACGGCTCTCGGCCGAATCCACGCCCACGGCACGGACGTCGACTGGCACGTGATGTTCGCAGACCACGCCGCCCGCTTCGTCGAACTGCCGACCTACGCCTTCCAGCGTGAGCGGTTCTGGCTGGTGGCTCCGCAGGCCGGTGGCGACGCCGAGTCCATGGGGCTGGGATCGGCGGACCACCCACTCCTCAGCGCAGTGGTGACCTCGCCCGAGTCGGACGGGGTGGTGCTGTCGGGCCGGCTGTCGGTGCACACGCAACCCTGGCTGGCCGACCATGCCGTTGGCGGCGTCGTGATCTTCCCCGGCACGGGATTCGTGGAACTGGCCGTCCGTGCGGGAGATCAGGTCGGCTGCGGCCGGATCGACGAGCTCACCCTCGAACAACCGCTCGTCCTCCCCGCGGACGGCCACACGCTTGTCCAGGTCGTCGTCGGCGCGGCGGACGAAGAAGACCGGCGAACGGTCACCGTCTATTCCCGGACCGGAACTGAAATGCCGTGGACACGTCACGCGGCAGGGCAAATGTCCGCCGCCGAAACCGACCCGGAATTCGACTTGCGGCAATGGCCGCCCGTGGACGCCGTCCCCCTCGAAGCGAACGGCCTCTACGCCGACATGGCAATGGCGGGCTTGGAGTACGGGCCGGTGTTCCAGGGCCTCACAGCGGCATGGCGGCGCGACGGCGAACTGTTCGCCGAAGTGTCCCTGCCCGCAGCGGAGACCACGGACGGATTCGCGCTGCACCCGGCACTTCTCGACGCGGGCCTGCACGCGATCGCGCTGGGGGGAACGGCCGGTGACGGCCCGTCCCTCCCCTTCGCGTGGTCGGGCGTGGAACTCTTCGCGACGGGGGCGGCCTCGTTGCGGGTGCGCATCGTCCGGGCACCTGGCGGGTCTGTGTCGTTGCAGGTCGCGGACGTGTCCGGACGTCCCGTCGCGGCGATCGGCTCGCTCGCGCTGCGGGAGGTCTCGGCGGAGCAGATGTCGGCCGCGAGCGGTCCGGGCTTCCACGAATCGCTGTTCCAGCCGGAGTGGTCGCCGATCCCGCTCGTCCCGCCCGGCGACCCGTCCTGGGCGCGGTGGGACGATCTGAGCGACGCCGACCCGGTTCCAGACGTCGTGGTCCTGGCCGTGCCAAGTGGAACGGGCGCCGCCGCCGTCCACCACTCCACGCGCGAAGTCCTGGCCGCGCTACAGGCATGGCTGGGCGAGGAGAGGTTCGCGTCGTCCACGCTGATGGTCGCGACGTCCGGCGCGGTGTCCGTGGACGGCGAGGACGTGACCGACCTGGCGGGCGCGGCGGTATGGGGCCTGGTCAGGTCGGCGCAGTCGGAGGACCCGGGACGGATCGTCCTGGCCGACCTCGACGACCCGAACAACGTGACCGCCGCGATGGGCACCAAGGAGCCGCAGGTAGCGATCCGCGGAGACACGGCGTTCGCCATGCGGCTGGCGCGCGTGTCCGCGCAACCGACCGAGCCGCAGCCCTTCCCCGCTGACGGCACGGTCCTGGTGACCGGCGCCTTGGGCGCGTTGGGCTCGGTGGTGGCGCGGCATCTGGTGGTCGAGCGGGGCGTGCGGAGCTTGCTGCTGACCAGTCGCCGTGGGGCGGATACGCCGGGTGCGGCGGAGTTGCGCGCTGAGCTGTCCGAGTGGGGTGCGGAGGTGGACTTGGTGGCGTGCGACATGGCCGACCGCGACGCCGTGGCCGCCCTGCTGGAGGGACGCTCGCTGTCGGGTGTCGTCCACGTGGCGGGAGTCCTGGACGACGGAGTGATCGCCTCGCTGACGCCAGAACGGCTCGACGGCGTCCTCCGTCCCAAGGTGGACGCGGCCTGGAATCTGCACGAGTTGACCCGCGACATGGACCTGGCGGCGTTCGTCCTGTTCTCGTCGGCGGCCGGTGTGCTCGGCACGCCGGGCCAGGGCAACTACGCCGCCGCGAACACGTTCCTCGACGCGCTGGCCGTCCACCGCCGGGCGCACGGCCTGCCCGCGCAGTCGCTCGCCTGGGGCCCCTGGATCACGGGCGGCACCGGGATGGCGGACGGTTCCGGCGCCCAGCGCACGGCCCGCTCCGGCGTCGACGGAATGGACGTCGACGAAGGACTGGCGCTGCTCGACACGGCGAACGCGCTCGGCACCCCCGTCCTCGTGCCGATCCACCTCGACCTCAAGGCGCTCGCCGCCGCGGACGGCGAACCGCACCACCTGTTCAGGGGACTGATCGGCAGGACGGTCCGGCGGGTCGTCGACGCCGACGCGGGCGCGGCCGAGGCGCTGGCGCGGCGCCTCGCCGGGCTCGCCCCGCCGGAGCGGGAGGACGCCCTGCTGGAGGTCGTCCGCGGGCACGCCGCGGCCGTCCTCGGACACGGCGGGCACGGCGCGATCGAGCCGGAACGGGCCTTCAAGGAACTCGGATTCGACTCCCTCAGCGCGGTCGAACTCCGCAACAGCCTGAATTCGGTGACCGGGCTGCGCCTCCCGGCGACGCTGGTGTTCGACTATCCGAACGCCCGCGTCCTCGCCGCCCACATCGCCGCCGAAATGGTTCCGGAAAAGGACGGCGGCGACTCCGACGAGGAGACGGTCCGGAGCCTTCTGCGGGCCATTCCGCTGAGCCGCCTGCGGGACGCGGGCCTGATGGACAGCCTCCTCGAACTCGCCGGCGCGACCGGCCGCGGCGAGCCCGCGGTCGGCGGCGCGGAGCGGGACTCGATCGATGCGATGGACGCCGAAAGCCTGATCAGCATGGCGCTCGACGGCGCGACCCTCGACGACACGACGCGGGAAGAGTGAACGACGATGCCCGAAAATGACGAAAAACTCCTCACCGCACTGCGGGCATCGCTCAAGGAGACCGAGCGGCTGCGCGCCCAGCAGCGCAAGATCACGGCCGATCGCCACGAGCCGATCGCGATCGTCGGCATGGCCTGCCGGTATCCGGGCGGCGTCACGTCCCCCGAAGACCTCTGGACGCTTGTCGCCGGCGGAGCGGAAGGACTCTCGGAGTTCCCCGCCGACCGTGGCTGGGACACGGGCCTTTACGACCCCGAGCCCGGCACACCCGGCAAGAGCTACGTCCGGACCGGCGGTTTCCTCCACGACGCCGCGGAATTCGACCCGGGATTCTTCGGAATCAGCCCGAATGAGGCGTGGGTCATGGACCCGCAGCAACGGCTGCTGCTGGAAGTGTCGTGGGAGGCGCTCGAACGCGCCGGGATCGACCCGTCGTCCCTGCGCGGCAGTTCCACCGGCGTTTTCGCGGGGATGATGTACCACGACTACGCGCACAACAGCAGTACCGGTTCGGTCGCGTCCGGACGCATTTCCTACACGCTGGGCTTCGAGGGCCCGGCCGTGACGGTTGACACGGCGTGCTCGTCGTCACTGGTCGCCTTGCATCTCGCGGTGCAGGCACTTCGTTCGGGTGAATGCACGCTGGCGCTGGCCGGTGGCGTGGCCGTCATGGCGTCGCCGGAGGCGTTCGTCGAATTCAGCCGTCAGCGCGGCCTGGCGGCCGATGGCCGAGCCAAGTCGTTCGCCGCTGCGGCGGACGGCACATCGTGGGGCGAAGGCGCGGGAATGCTCTTGGTCGAGCGCCTTTCGGACGCCCGCGCCAACGGGCACCCGGTGCTCGCCGTCGTGCGCGGTTCGGCGGTCAACCAGGACGGCGCGTCCAACGGCCTGACGGCGCCGAACGGCCCCTCGCAGCGGAGGGTGATCCGGCAGGCGCTCGCCAGCGCGAGACTCTCGGCCGACCAGGTCGACACGGTCGAGGCGCACGGCACGGGAACGACGCTCGGCGACCCGATCGAGGCGCAGGCATTGCTTGCGACGTACGGTCAGGACCGTCCGGAGGACAGGCCGCTGTGGTTGGGTTCGATCAAATCCAACATCGGTCACACGCAGGCCGCCGCCGGGGTCGCCGGGATCATCAAAATGGTTCAGGCGATGCGGCATGGGCTGCTGCCGAAGACGTTGCACGTGGACGAGCCGACCCCGCACGTCGACTGGTCATCCGGAAACGTTGAGCTGCTGACCGAGGCGCGGGAATGGCCCCAGAACGGTCACCCGCGCCGCGCCGGAATCTCCTCCTTCGGAATCAGCGGGACGAACGCGCATGTGATCGTCGAACAGGCCCCGGCCGTTGACGACGAGCGGGCGCCTGAGGTGGCGTTGCCGGTCGTCCCTTGGGCCGTGTCGGCGCGGAGCGAGACCGCGCTGCGCGCCCAGGCCGCTCGCCTGGCCTCGTTCGTCCGCGCGGACGAACGGCTTTCGCCGCTCGACATCGGTTTCTCCCTGGCCACGACGCGCGCCCTGTTCGAGCAACGCGCCGTGGTGATCGGCCAGGACCGCGACGAACTGCTGTCAGGTCTGGAGGAACTCGCGCAAGGCGAATCCGGCCGTGCCGCCGTGAGAGGCGTCGCCGCACCGAAGCTGACCGCGTTCTTGTTCTCGGGCCAGGGCTCGCAGCGTCCCGGGATGGGACGCGAACTGTATGAGGCGTTCCCGGTCTTCGCCGACGCCTTCGACGCGGCCTGCGCCGAACTGGACCGGCACCTGGACCGCCCGCTGAAAGACGTGATCTGGTCTGAGCCCGAACTGCTCGATCAGACGGTCTTCACCCAAACCGGGCTGTTCGCGGTCGAGGTGGCGCTGTTCCGTCTGCTGGAGTCGTGGGGCGTGCGCCCCGATTTCCTGGCGGGTCACTCGATCGGTGAACTGGCTGCCGCGCATGTGGCCGGGATGTTCTCGCTGGAGGACGCCGCGAAACTGGTCGCGGCCCGGGGCCGATTGATGCAGGCGCTCCCGTCCGGCGGAGCGATGGCGGCGATCCAAGCCACCGAGGACGAGGTCGTCCCGCTGCTAGGCGAACAGGTCGGCATCGCCGCGGTCAACGGCCCACAAGCCGTTGTCGTCTCCGGGTCCGAAGACGAAGTCGCCCGCGTCGTCGAGCATTTCAAGAAGCTCGAACGCAAGACCACTCGCCTCCGGGTCTCCCACGCCTTCCATTCCCCGCTCATGGACCCGATGCTCGACGACTTCCGCCAGGTCGCCGAATCCATCACCTACACCGCCCCCGAAATCGCCGTCGCGGGTGCCCTGCCCGAAGCCGAGTACTGGGTGCGGCACGTCCGCGACGCCGTCCGGTTCCACGACACGCTCACCGGCCTTCATGAGAACGGCGTCACCCAGTTCTTGGAGATCGGCCCCGATGGCGTCCTGGTGGCGATGACGCAGGCCGCTCTCGAACCGTCCGATCAGATCGTCGCCGTGCCGGTGATGAGCGCCAAGCGACCCGAGCCCGCCGCGCTCCTCACCGCACTCGCCACGCTCCACGTGAACGGCGCCCGGATCGGATGGGACGCCTTCTTCGGCGGCCGAGGCGCCCGAAAGGTGGATCTGCCCACCTACGCATTCCAGCGCGACCGTTTCTGGCTGCACGGCGCGGCGGGCGCGGAGGACGCCGCGTCCCTCGGCCTCGGACGCGCCGAGCACCCGATGCTCGGCGCGGTGATGGCGCTGCCCGAATCGGGCGGACTGGTGCTGACCGGGCGCCTCTCGTCCGACGCGCAGCCCTGGCTCGCCGATCACCGGATGTTCGGCGGCGTGGTCGTGCCGGGCACGGCGCTGCTGGAACTGGCGATCCACGCGGGCGACCACGTCGGCTGCCCGGTGGTCGAGGAACTGACGTTGCAGGCACCGCTGGCACTGCCCGAGCAGGGCGGCGTCGCGGTGCAGGTGGTGGTGGAGCCGGGCGACGAGTCGGGACGGCGCGTGGTCGGCGTCTACTCGCAGCCGGACGTGTCCGACCAGGTCTGGGTCCGGCACGCCACCGGCGTGCTCGCCGAGGGAAGCGGCGAAACCGACTCCGACCTGGCCGTATGGCCGCCGGAGAACGCCGAGCCCGTCCCGCTGGACGGGGCCTACGGGGAACTCGCCGCCGCCGGTTACGATTACGGCCCCCTTTTCCAAGGGCTGCGCGCCGTTTGGCGTCGCGGAGCGGAATTGTTCGCCGAGGTCGCCCTTCCAGACGAGGAGGACTACTCGCGCCACGACGCCGCCGCGTTCGGCCTGCACCCCGCTCTCCTCGACGCGGTATTGCACACCGCTCTCGTCACCCGGGACGAGCAGTCCGACGACGAACTGGTGCTGCCTTTCGCGTGGAATGGCGTCCGCCTTTACGCATCGGGCGCATCATCCGTCCGGGCGCGTCTCACGCCGACCGGCCAGGGCGGGATGGAACTGCTTTTGGCGGACGGGACGGGCCGTCCCGTGCTGGCCGCCGATTCCCTGGTGTCCCGTCCGGTCGCGGCGGACCGGCTTTCCGCGTCCGCGTTCCACGATTCGCTTTACCGGCTCCATTGGTCTCCGGCGGCGTCCCAGCCGGCCGCCGAGCCGTCGTCCTGGGCGCGCTGGGACAACCTGGACGCGGATGCCGACGTCCCCGAGGTCGTGGCGCTGCCGGTCGCCGGTGGCCGGGCCGAGGACACCGCGTCCACCCTCCACGGCGTGCTCGCGGTCGTGCAGGCGTTCCTCGGCGAGGAGCGGTTCGCCGCGTCCCGCCTGGTGGTGGCGACCAGCGGCGCGGTCGCCGTGGACGGCGAGGACGTGCGCGACCTGCCCGGCGCGGCGGCGTGGGGCCTGATCCGCTCCGCCCAGTCGGAGGATCCGGGACGGATCGTCCTGGTCGACACCGACGACCCGGCGGACCCGGCCGGAGCCGTGGCGGTCGCTGCCCGGACCGACGAGCCGCAACTCGCCCTTCGCGGCGGGGCCGCGTATGTCCCGAGACTGGCCAAGGTCCCGGCCCGGTCGGATGCCGAACCGGTGTTCCGCACCGAGGGAACGGTGCTGATCACCGGCGGCACCGGTGGCCTGGGCGCGCTGGTGGCGCGTCACCTGGTGACCGAGCACGGCGTTGAGCGTCTGCTGCTGGTGAGCCGCCGGGGCGCGGACGCGCCGGGCGCGTCCGACCTGCGGGGCGAGCTGGCGGGCTTGGGCGCCGAGGTCGAGTTGGCGGCCTGCGACATTGCCGACCGTGACGCTCTTGCCGGGCTGCTGGTGGGACGCGACATCTCGGCCGTCGTCCATGCGGCCGGTGTCCTGGACGACGGCGTGATCTCGTCGCTGACCCCTGACCGAATGGACGCGGTATTGCGTCCCAAGGCGTCGGCGGCCTGGAACCTGCACGAACTCACCCGCGACCTGAACCTGTCGGCATTCGTGTTGTTCTCGTCCGCGGCGGGAATCCTGGGCTCGCCCGGCCAAGGCAACTATGCGGCGGCCAACGCCTTCCTGGACGGGCTCGCCGCGCATCGCGCTTCGCTGGGCCTGCCCGTCCAATCTCTGGCCTGGGGCCTGTGGGCGGCGGACGGCGCCTCGATGGCCGGGCACCTGGACGACGAAGACGTCCGCAGAATGGCCAAGTCCGGGGTGCGGGCCCTGACCACTGAGCAGGGCCTGAACCTGCTCGACGCGGCGACCCCTTTGAGCGAGCCGTTCCTTGTCCCGATCGGGCTCGACACGAAGGCGCTCACCGGTGCCGGGGACGAACTGCCGCACATTCTCCGGGGCCTCGTCGCCACCCGCACCCGCCGGACAGCCGCATCCGGCGGCGGTGAAGCGGACGCCCTGCGGCAACGACTGGCCGCATTGCCCGAGGCGGAACGTCCGCCGATCCTGCTGGAAATCGTGCGGGGCCGGACGGCACAGGTCCTCGGATTCGACCGGCCCGACGACATCGACACCACCCGCGCTTTCCGCGACCTGGGATTCGACTCGCTGTCGGCGGTGGAACTGCGCAACCGGCTGAACCAGGTGACCGGACTGCGGTTGCCGGCGACACTCGTCTTCGACTATCCGACTCCGGTCGTGCTGGCCCGCTACTTGGCCGACGAGGTGATGGGCGCGGCGTCGTCGGCCGGTCGGACGGTCGCGGTGCGCGCTCCGGCGGACGACGAGCCGATCGCCATCATCGGAATGGCCTGCCGCTATCCGGGAGACGCCACCTCGCCGGACGCCCTCTGGAACCTGGTCGCGGACGGCCGCGACGGAATCTCCGGCCTCCCGGTCGACCGGGGCTGGGACCTCCAAGAACTGTACGACCCGGAGCCGGGCCGTCCCGGCAAGACCTACGTGGACAAGGGCGGCTTCCTCTACTCGGCGGCCGGGTTCGACGCGGAGTTCTTCGGGATCAGCCCGAACGAGGCGTGGGTCATGGACCCGCAGCAACGGCTCCTCCTGGAAGTGTCGTGGGAGGCGCTCGAACGCGCCGGAATCGACCCGTCGTCGCTGCGGGGGAGCGCGACGGGCGTATTCGCGGGCGTCATGTACCACGATTACGCGCACAACAGCAGTACGGGTTCGGTCGCGTCCGGACGCATCTCCTACACGCTGGGATTGGAAGGCCCGGCCGTCACCGTGGACACGGCTTGCTCCTCGTCCCTGGTCGCGTTGCACTGGGCCGCGCAGGCGCTGCGTTCGGGTGAATGCTCGCTGGCACTGGCCGGTGGCGTGGCCGTCATGGCGACGCCGGAGGCGTTCGTCGAATTCAGCCGCCAGCGCGGCCTGGCACCGGACGGGAAAGCGAAGTCCTTCGCGGCCTCAGCGGACGGGACGTCCTGGAGCGAAGGCGCGGGAATGCTCCTCGTCGAGCGCCTTTCCGACGCTCGCCGCAACGGACACCCGGTGCTCGCCATCGTGCGCGGCACGGCGACCAACCAGGACGGCGCCTCGAATGGCCTGACGGCGCCGAATGGCCCGTCGCAGCGGAGGGTGATCCGGCAGGCATTGGCCAACGCCGGGCTGGACACCGCGGACGTGGACGCGGTCGAAGCCCACGGCACGGGAACGACCCTCGGCGACCCGATCGAAGCGCAGGCGCTTCTTGCGACCTACGGCCAGGACCGTCCTGAGGACCGGCCCTTGTGGCTGGGGTCGATCAAGTCCAACATCGGTCACACGCAGGCCGCCGCCGGAGTCGCCGCCATCATCAAGATGGTTCAGGCGATGCGGCATGGCGTCCTTCCCAAGACGCTTCACGTGGACGAGCCGACCCCGCACGTCGACTGGTCATCCGGGAACGTCGAGCTGCTGACCGAGGCGCGTGATTGGCCGCAGAACGGCCACCCGCGCCGAGCCGGAGTCTCCTCCTTCGGAATCAGCGGCACCAACGCCCACGTCATTCTCGAACAGGCCCCGGCCGACGAGACTCCAGACCCCGAGACCGACACCCCTGGGCCTTCGGCATGGATCGTGTCCGGCAGGACGGCCGAAGCACTCCAAGCGCAAGCGGAAAAGCTCCATGCCCATCTTGCGGGTCACCCGGAACTCGATCATGCCGACGTCGGGCTGTCCCTCGCGACCGCTCGCGCCAGATGGGATCATCGCGCCGTCGTCATCGCCGGTGACCGGGACTCCGGTCTGGACGGCCTGACCGCGCTCGCCGCAGGCCAGCCGCATTCCGACGTGCTTCGCGGCGTGGCCGGTTCGGGCGGCACGGCCTTCCTGTTCTCCGGCCAGGGATCACAGCGCCTGGGCATGGGTCGGGAGTTGTATGAGACGTTCCCGGTGTTCGCCGACGCCTTCGACACCGTCTGCGCCGAACTGGACCAACACCTGGACCAGTCGCTGAAGGACGTCATCTGGTCCAACCCCGGCCTCCTAGACCAAACGGCCTTCACCCAGACCGGCTTGTTCGCCATCGAAGTCGCGTTGTTCCGCCTGCTGGAATCGTGGGGTGTCCGCCCTGACTTCGTGGCGGGTCATTCGATCGGTGAGCTTGCCGCCGCGCATGTCGCCGGGATGTTCTCGCTGGAGGACGCCGCGAAGCTCGTCGCTGCGCGAGGGCGGCTGATGCAGGCGCTCCCGCCTGGCGGTGCGATGGCGGCGGTTCAGGCCACCGAGGACGAAGTCACTCCGCTGCTGACCGGTGAGGTCGGGATCGCCGCTGTCAATGGTCCGCAGGCCACCGTGGTCTCCGGTGCGGAGGACGAGGTCACCCGGATCATCGACCACTTCACCGGCCTGGGACGCAAGACGACCCGGCTTCGGGTCTCGCATGCGTTCCATTCCCCGTTGATGGATCCGATGCTGGAGGACTTCCGTCAGGTCGCCCACTCCATCGCCTACACCACACCCACCCTTCCCGTCGTCGGTGCAGAGCCCGACCCCGAGTATTGGGTGCGGCATGTCCTTGAGGCCGTCCGGTTCCACGACACCCTCACCCACCTGCACGACAGCGGCGTCACCCGATTCCTGGAAATCGGACCCGACGGCATCCTCACCGCAATGGCGCAGAGCAGCATCGACGATGCCGCCATCGCGACCGTCCTACGCCGGGACCGTCCCGAGACCAAGCAATTGCTGGCGGCCATCGGGCAGTTTCACGCGCACGGCATGGACGTCGACTGGCACGCGGTCTTCGCGGGACGCGCCGCCCGCCTGGTCGAACTCCCGACCTACGCCTTCCAGCGTCAGGACTACTGGCTCGAGGCTCCGGTGACGTCCGGCGGCGCGTCCGGGCTCGGGCAGCTTCCCACCGAGCATCCGCTGCTGGGCGCGGCCGTGATGTCCCCGGACGCGGACGGTGTGGTCCTGACGGGACGGCTCGCCCTCGGATCCCGGGCGTGGCTGGCCGACCACGAGGTGTTCGGCGCCGTCCTCCTGCCCGGCACGGCGCTGGTCGAACTGGCGATCCGCGCGGGCGACCAGGTCGGCTGCGACGTCCTCGAACAGCTCACCCTGGAGTCGCCGCTCGTCCTGCCCGAGAAGGGCGGTGTCGACGTCCAGGTCGTCGTCGGCGCGGCGGACGAGAACGGCGCCCGCCCGGTGAACGTCTACTCCCACCGCGACGACGCGCCCGTGGACGTCCCGTGGACCAGGAACGCCGGCGGACTCCTGGGCGCCGGAGGCGCGGCGCCCGCCCATGACGAGGCGGTCTGGCCGCCGGAGCACGCCACCGCACTGGACACCGACGGCGCCTACGAAGTACTGGCCGACCGAGGCTTCGGCTACGGCCGGGCGTTCCAGGGGCTCAGGGCGGCCTGGCGGCGCGGCGACGAACTGTTCGCCGAGGTCGCGCTCCCCGAACACGACCAGGCGGAGGCCGCGTCCTACGGCATTCACCCCGCCCTGTTGGACGCCGCGATGCACGCGATCCTCCTGTCCGGCGGCGAAGGCGACGACGCCGGGGGAGCGCCGCTGCCGTTCGAGTGGAGCGGCGTTCGCCTCCACGCGGCCGGTGCGTCCGCCATCAGGGTGAGGATCTCCCCGACGGGCCCCGACGCGGTGAGCCTGCTGGTCACCGACGAAACGGGGCAGCCCGTCCTCTCCGTGGGGTCGTTGCTGTCGCGGCAGGTTTCCCCGTCGCAACTGCACGTCCCCGAAGACGGAAACGACGCGCTGTTCACCATCACGTGGACCGCCAAGCCGCTCGGCGAAACACAGCCCGGTGCGCACATCGCGGTACTCGGAACCGACCGGCTCGGGCTCCCCGCCGACGTCCCGGCCTTCGCGGACGTGGCGATGCTCGCCGCCCAGGAGACCGTCCCGGAGACCGTCGTCTGGGCGGCGTCCCCGACCACCACGGACGACGTGCCCGGCAGCGTCCGCGAGACCGCCTACGCGGGGCTGCGGATCGTCCAGGAATGGCTGGACGACGAGCGCTTGGAGGCGTCCCGTCTGCTGGTGGTGACCCGGAACGCGGCCGTCACCGCGGACGGCGAGCACCCGGCCGACCTGGCCGGGGCGGCGCTCCGCGGCCTCGTCCGCACGGCCCAGAACGAGAACCCCGACCGCTTCGTCCTCGTCGACCTGGACACGGAGATCACCCCGGAAACGCTGTCGGCGCTGGCCCGCTCCGGCGAACCGGAGCTGGCGGTGCGCGGCAACGAGATCCGCGTGCCGCGCCTGACCAGGAAACAGAGCGAGACCGCACCAGCCCGCACCTGGAACCCGGACGGAACCGTCCTGATCACCGGCGGGGTGGGCGGGCTCGGCTCGCTGGTGGCGCGGCACCTGGTGTCCGCGCACGGCGTCCGGCGGTTGCTGCTCACCAGCCGCCGCGGCCTGGACGCGCCCGGCGCACGAGAGCTGCGCGCCGACCTGACAAACCTCGGCGCGGACGTCGAGATCGCGGCCTGCGACGTCGCGGACCGCGACGCGGTCGCCGCCCTCCTCACCACCGTGCGGCGACCGCTGACCGCTGTGATCCACACGGCGGGCGTCCTGGACGACGGCGTGGTCTCCGCGCTGACCCCGGAGCGGATGGACACCGTCCTCGCGCCGAAGTCCGACGGCTCCTGGCACCTGCACGAGCTGATCCGCGACCTCGGCCTGGACCGGGAGCTGGACGCGTTCGTGCTGTTCTCGTCCGTCGCGGGCATCCTCGGCGGCGCGGGTCAGGGCAACTACGCGCTGGCGAACGCGTTCCAGGACGCCCTGGCCGAGCATCGCCGCGCCCTCGGCCTCCCGGCCGTGTCGCTGGCGTGGGGGCCGTGGGCCGAGGCCGGCGGCATGGCGGACGGGCTCGACGACGCCGGAGCGGAGCGCCTGCGCCGCTCCGGGATGCCGCCCCTGTCCGCCGACGAAGGGCTGGCGCTGCTCGACGACGCGCTGGCGGCCGGCGACGCGGTGCTGGCGCCCGTCCGCCTCGACATCCCCCTGCTGCGCTCGTTCGCGGGCTCGGGCGGCGTCCCGGCGATCCTGCACGGCCTGACCGGGGCGCCCGCCCGGCAGGCCGCGCGGTCCGGCGGCGCGGCGTCGCTGCGCCGCCGCCTCGCCGGGCTGCCGGAGGCGGAGCGGGACCGGGCCGTCCTCGACCTCGTCCGCACGCACGTCGCCGCCGTCCTCGGCCACGAGGACGGCCGCTCGGTCGACCCGGAGAAGGCGTTCAGCGAGCTCGGGTTCAGCTCCCTGACGGCGGTCGAGCTGCGGAACCTCCTCACCGCCGCGACCGGCCTGCGCCTGCCCGCCACGCTCGTGTTCGACCACCCCAACGCGCAGGCGGTCACGCTGCACGTCCTGGACGAGCTGCTCGGCGCGGCCGACGACACCGCCGTCCCGGCCGCCCGGACGGCGGCGCCGTCCGACGACGACCCGATCGTGATCGTCGGGATGGGCTGCCGCTATCCCGGCGGCGTCGCCTCCCCGGACGACCTGTGGCGGATGGTCGCGGGCGGCGTCGACGCCGTCTCGGAGTTCCCCCGCGACCGCGGCTGGGACGTGGACGGCATCTACGACCCGGAGCCGGGGAAGCCGGGGCGGTCCATCACCCGCGAGGGCGGGTTCCTCTACGACGCGGGCGACTTCGACGCCGACTTCTTCGGGATCTCGCCGCGCGAGGCCCTCGAAACCGACCCGCAGCACCGGCTGCTGCTGGAGACGGCGTGGGAGGCGGTGGAGAGCGCGGGCATCGACCCGATGTCGCTCCGCCGCACGGCGACCGGTGTGTACGCGGGTGTGATGTACAACGACTACGCGGGCGGCGGCAGCGGCGGCAGCATCGCGTCGGGCCGCGTCTCCTACACGCTCGGGCTGGAGGGTCCGGCGGTCAGCGTCGACACGGCGTGCTCGTCCTCGCTGGTGGCGCTGCACCTCGCGGCGCAGGCGCTGCGGTCGGGGGAGTGCTCGCTGGCGCTCGCCGGGGGCGTCACCGTGATGTCCACGCCGGTCACGTTCGTCGAGTTCAGCAGGCAGCGGGGCCTCGCCGCGGACGGGCGCAGCAAGTCGTTCGCCGCCGCCGCCGACGGTACCGGCTGGGGCGAGGGCGCGGGCATGATCCTGCTGGAACGGCTGTCGGACGCCCGCCGGAACGGCCACCCGGTGCTCGCCGTGGTGCGCGGCACCGCGACCAACCAGGACGGCGCGTCCAACGGGCTGACCGCGCCGAACGGCCCGTCGCAGCGCCGCGTGATCGGGCAGGCGCTCGCCAACGCGGGCCTGACCACGGCGGACGTCGACGTCGTCGAGGCGCACGGCACCGGCACCAGGCTCGGCGACCCGATCGAGGCGCAGGCCCTCCTCGCGACCTACGGGCAGGGCCGACCGGACGACCGGCCGCTGTGGCTGGGTTCGATCAAGTCGAACATCGGGCACACGCAGGCCGCCGCCGGGGTCGCGGGGATCATCAAGATGGTCCAGGCGATGCGGCACGGCCTGATGCCGAAGACCCTGCACGTGGACGAGCCCACCCCGCACGTCGACTGGACGGAGGGACGCGTCGAGCTCCTGACCGAGGCGCGGGAATGGGAGCGGAACGGCCACCCGCGCCGCGCCGGCATCTCCTCCTTCGGGATCAGCGGCACGAACGCGCACATCATCCTGGAGCAGCCCGACCACACCGAACCTGAGCACGCCGAACCCGAGAGCACTGAGCCGGGCGTCGTCCCGTGGGTGGTGACGGCCCGCACTCCGGAGGCGCTGCGCGCCCAGGCCGCTCGCGTCGCCGAGGCCGTCCGTTCCGGCGACGACCTGAACGCCGCCGACGTCGGATACTCGCTGGCGACCTCCCGGACGGTGTTCGAGCACCGCGCGGTCGTCCTGGCGGACGGCACGGAGGCCGGGCTGCGCGGACTCGACGCGATCGCCGCGGGCGCCGCCGACGCGGCCGTCGTCAGCGGCGCCGGACGCGGCGGCGGCGCCCGCCCCGTCCTGGTCTTCCCCGGCCAGGGCTCGCAATGGGCGGGCATGGCGGTCGACCTCCTCGACTCCTCGCCCGCGTTCGCCGACCGGCTCGCCGAATGCGCCCGCGCCCTGGCGCCCTTCGTCGACTTCGACCTGTTCGAGGTCCTGCGCGGCGACGGGACGGCCCTCGAACGGGTCGACGTCGTCCAGCCGGTCCTGTGGGCCGTGATGGTGGCGCTCGCGGAGACGTGGCGCGCGTTCGGCGTCGAGCCGGGCGCCGTGGTCGGCCACTCGCAGGGCGAGATCGCGGCGGCCTGCGTGGCGGGCGCGCTGTCCCTGGACGACGCGGCGCGCGTCGTCGCCGTCCGCAGCCGGATCATCGGCGAGGACCTGGCCGGACAGGGCGGGATGCTGTCGGTCGCGCTGTCCGCCGAGCAGGCCGCCGGGCGGCTCGCCGGATGGGACGGACGCCTCGAACTCGCCGTCGTCAACGGACCCACCTCGGTCGTCGTCGCCGGAGAGGTCGACGCGCTCGCCGAGTTCAAGGGGACTCTGGAGGAGGACGGCGTCCGCGTCCGCCTCATCCCCGTCGACTACGCCTCCCACTCCATGTTCGTCGAAGGCGTCCGCGAGAGGATCCTCGCGGAACTGGACGGCCTGTCGCCCCGGACGTCCCGGATCGCGTTCTGTTCGACGGTGACCGGCGGGTTCGCCGACACCGCCGTCCTCGACGCGGAGTACTGGTACACGAACCTGCGCCGGACCGTCCGGTTCGAGGAGGCGACCCGCGCGCTGCTCGACGACGGCTTCACCGCGTTCATCGAATGCAGCCCCCACCCCGGCCTGCTGGTCGGGCTGGAGGAGACGCTGCAATCGGCGGGCGTGACCGGCGTGACGGCAGGGTCGCTGCGGCGCGGCGAAGGCGGCCTCGGCCGCTTCACGGCGTCCGTCGCCGAGGTGTTCGCGGGCGGCGCGGACGTCGACTGGTCCGCCGCCTTCGCCGGGCGCCGTCCCCGCCACGTCGACCTGCCGACCTACGCCTTCCAGCGCGCCCGCTACTGGGCCGGCGCGACGGCGGCGGCGGGCGACGCCACGTCCCTCGGCCTGGACCTGCCCGGGCACCCGCTGCTCGGCGCGGTCGTCCCCGCCCCCGGATCGGACGGCGTGACGCTCACCGGCCGCCTGTCGGTCGGCGCGCAGCCGTGGCTCGCCGACCACGCCGTGTCCGGGGTGGTGCTCTTCCCCGGCACCGGGTTCGTGGAACTGGCCGTCCGCGCCGGAGACCATGTCGGCTGCGGACACGTCGAGGAGCTGACCCTGGAGGCGCCGCTCGTCCTACCGGAGGACGGCGGGGCGTCCGTCCAGGTCGTGGTCGGTGCGGCCGAGGAGCCGGGCGGCAACCGGAGCTTGGAGATCTACTCGCGCGTGGGCACTGACGCGCCTTGGGTCCGGCACGCGACCGGCACGCTGACGGCCGTCGCGACACCGCAGGGCCCGGGGCTGGAGCAGTGGCCGCCGCCTGGCGCGTCCGAGGTCGACGTCACCGGACTGTACGAGGGGCTGGCGCTGGCGGGCCTGGAGTACGGACCCGTTTTCCAGGGGTTGACGGCCGCGTGGCGGCGCGACGGCGAGGTCTTCGCCGAGGTCGCGCTCCCCGAGGAGGTGGCGGCGGACGACTTCGGCCTCCACCCCGCGCTGCTGGACGCCGCCCTGCACGCGGTCGCCCTCAGCGACGCCGTGACCAGTGGGAATGGCGTACTGCTGCCCTTCGCGTGGACGGGCGTGGACCTGTTCGCCTCGGGTGCCGCGAAGCTCCGCGTGCGGGTCACGCCGTCCGGGCCGGGCGTCGTCGCGCTGACGGTGGCCGACGGAACCGGGGAGCCGGTCGCGTCGGTCGCGTCGCTGGCCCTGCGGGAGATCACCGCCGGGCAGCTCTCCGCGGCGGCGGGGTCGCCGTTCCACGAGTCGCTGTTCCAGTTGGAATGGAGTCCGGTGCCTGCGGCGCCGTCCGTCCCCTCCGTGGAATGGACGGATTGGGATGCGCTCGAACCTGACGGCGACGTCCCCGGCGTGGTCGTCCTGCCCGTGACCGGCGGCGCGGACCCCGCCTCGGTGCGGACGGCCGTGAACCACGTCCTCGCGGCGGCCCGGTCGTGGTTCGAGGACGACCGGTTCCTCGGCGCGCGGCTCGTGGTCGTCACGTCCGGCGCGGTGTCCGTGGACGGCGAGGACGTCACCGACCTCGCGGGCGCGGCCGTGTGGGGGCTGATCAGGTCGGCGCAGTCGGAGGACCCGGGACGGATCGTCCTCGCCGACGTCCCCGACCCAGGTGACGTCGAGGCGGTTTTGCCCGCGCTGGCGGCGGCGGGCTGGGAACCCCAGGTCGCTTTGCGGGACGGCGCGGTCCGCGCGGCTCGCCTCGCCAAGGTCCCCGCCGACTCGGCTGAGCCGGAGGCGGCGGAGTTCTCCGGGACGGTCCTGGTGACCGGCGCCATGGGCGCGCTGGGTGCGGTCGTGGCGCGGCATCTGGTGGTCGAGCGTGGCGTGCGGAGTCTGCTGCTGACCAGTCGCCGTGGCGCGGACGCGCCGGGTGCGGCGGAGTTGCGCGCCGAGCTGTCCGAGCTGGGCGCGGAGGTGGAGTTGGCGGCGTGCGACATGGCCGACCGCGACGCCGTCGCCGCGCTGCTGGAGGGACGCTCGCTGTCGGGTGTCGTCCACGTGGCCGGTGTCCTGGACGACGGCGTGATCACCTCCCTCACGCCCGAGCGCGTGGACACGGTGCTGCGCCCCAAGGTCGGCGCCGCCTGGAACCTCCACGAACTGACCCGCGACATGGACCTGGCGGCGTTCGTTCTGTTCTCGTCGGCGGCCGGTGTGCTCGGCACGCCAGGCCAGGGCAACTACGCCGCCGCGAACGCCTACCTCGACGCGCTGGCCGCGCACCGCCGGGCGCACGGCCTGCCCGCCCAGTCCCTGGCCTGGGGCCTGTGGAGCACGAACGACAGCGGCATGGCCGGACGCCTCGACGAGGGCGGCATGCAGCGCGTCAACCGCTCCGGCGTCGAGGCGCTCCCCACCGACGAGGGCCTCGCCCTGTTCGACACGGCGGGCGCGCTGGACGCCGCCGCGCTCGTCCCGATCCGGCTGGACCTGCGGGCCCTCGCCGCCGCGACCGGCGACGAGACGCCCCCGATCCTGCGCGGGCTGGTGCCGAGGACCCGCCGCAGCGCGTCGGCGGCGGGCGGCCGGGCCGACGCCGACGCGCTCCGCCGCCGCCTCGCCGCCCTCCCGGAGGACGAGCGGGAGAGCGAACTGCGGACGCTGGTGCTGACCCACGCCGCCGGGATCCTCGGACACGCGGGCCCGGACGCCGTCGACCCCGAACGCGACTTCCTCGAAGCGGGCTTCGACTCGCTCACCGCGATGGAGCTGCGAAACGGGCTCAACGCCGCCACCGGCCTGCGGCTCCCCGCGATGGCCGTGTTCGACTCCAAGAACCCGGGCGAACTGGCCCGCTACGTCCACTCCCAACTCGCCGCGCACCTCGACGGCGCCGCCGGGACCGGCGGAACACCGGCCGCCGACTCCGGCGGGGACACGCTCAGCGACCTGTTCCGCTCGGCGGTCCTGTCGGGGAACTCGATGCAGGGGTTCGTCCTGCTGAGCGCGGTCGCGGACATCCGTCCGAGGTTCGGCGGTGTCGCCGACCTGCCGGAGGTGCCCGCGCCGGTCGTCCTCGCGGACGGGCCCGAGCGCCCGCGCCTGATCTGCGTGTCCACGCCGATGGTGGTGGGCGGCGTCCACCAGCACGCCCGGCTGGTCTCGCACCTGGGCGGGGACCGGCACGTGTCGGCGCTGCCGCTGCCCGGCTTCGCGCCGGGCGAGAGCCTGGCGAAGTCGCTGGCGGCCCTGACCGAGGTGGTCACGGAGAGCGTGCTGCGCGCCGCGGACGGGGAGCCGTTCGTCCTGCTCGGCTACTCGTCGGGCGGGCTCATCGCGCACGCCGTCGCGCGCCGCCTTGAGACGGTCAAGGACGTCGTGCCGGACGGTGTCGTCATGCTCGACACCTTCCAGCCCCGGGACAAGGCCATGACGGCCGGACGCGAGCCGCTCGCGATGGCGATGCTGGAAATGGAACCGGCGTTCGGGCGTTTCGACAGCGCCCGGCTGTCCGCGATGGGCCATTACACGAAGCTGCTCATCCAGTTCACGCCGAAAGCGCTGCGGGCGCCGGTGCTGTTCGTCCAGGCCGCCGAGTCGTTCATCACCGAGGGCGGCGGGGAGGACCGGCTCGCGAAGCCCTGGGATTCCGCGCACGTCCTCGAAACGGCACCCGGAAATCACTTCTCGATGGTGCAGGACGAGGCGGAGAGCACCGCCGCGATCGTGGACGAGTGGATCCGCGCATTGGACTGAAACCCGTCCCCGCACGTCGCGAATAGGGGGTCGGAGGGGTCGGTTCAGGGGGCATTGCCCGGGCCGGCCCCCACTAGTGTCGAGTTGGACTGCCGCCGGTCCGGGGGACCGTCCTGCGGCGGGCAATTCACCGGCCGCACGAGCCGAATTAGGGGGGACCAGGTGTCATTGGCGCCCAGTGCCAAGGGAATAGCGCCCTTCGGTGGACACGGGACCTGGTACCGCGTCACGGGGGACCTCCGGGCCGGCCGCCCGCCGCTCGTGGTCGTCCACGGCGGGCCCGGGAGCACCCACGACTACCTGCTGAACCTCGCCTCGCTCAGCGAGCGCGGATGGCCCGTCGTGCACTACGACCAGCTCGGCAACGGCGGCTCCACGCGGCTGCCCGGCCGCGGCCCGGAATTCTGGACCGTGCGGCTGTTCCTCGACGAGCTCGACAACCTGCTGAACGAGCTCGGAATCGCCGACGACTACGTCCTCTACGGGCAGTCGTGGGGCGGATTGCTGTCGGCGGAACACGCCGCGACCCGTCCCGCCGGGCTCCGCGCACTCGTCATCGCGAATTCGCCCGCTTCGTATCCGCTGTGGCGTCAGGAAATGAAAGTGCTGAGGGAGGCGCTCCCGCCCGGAGTGAACGAAACCCTCACCGAGCACGAAACCGCCGGAACGACCGACAGCCCGGAATACATGCAAGCCATGCAGATCTTCTATGAGAAACATTTGTGCCGGGTGCGGCCGTGGCCGCGCGATCTCGTCGCGTCGCTGATGGAGATCCAGAACGACTCCACGGTCTACGGCACGATGAACGGCCCGTCGGAGTTCCACGTGATCGGAACCCTGCGGGACTGGACGGTGGAGGACCGCCTGCCGCGCGTCGCCGTCCCCACGATGCTGCTCTCGGGGCGGCACGACGAGGCGACGCCCGCCACCGTGCGCCCTTACGCGGAACTGATCCCGGACGTCCGGCGGTGGGTGGTCTTCGAGGAGTCGAGCCACGTGCCGCACCTGGAGGAGCCCGCGCGCTTCACCGACGTGCTGGCGGAGTTCCTGGACGAGGTCGGAGGCTGACCGTGGACGCGTCCGTCGAAGAGATCATCGAGGCGCTCCGCGACTCGCTGATGGAGAACGAGCGGCTCCGGCGGCACAGCGCCGCGCTCGAGGCCGCCGCCACCGAACCCGTCGCGATCGTCGGCATGGCCTGCCGGTATCCGGGCGGCGTCGCCTCGCCGGAAGACCTGTGGCGGCTCGTCGCGGGCGGCGTGGACGCGGTGTCGCCGTTCCCGTCCGACCGTGGCTGGGACACCGAGCGCATCTACGACCCCGAACCCGGCACGCCCGGCAAGAGCTACGTCCGCACCGGCGGCTTCCTGCACGACGCCGCCGAGTTCGACCCGGCCTTCTTCAAGATCAGCCCGCGTGAGGCGCTGGCGATGGACCCGCAGCAGCGGCTCCTGCTGGAGGTGTCGTGGGAGGCGCTCGAACGGGCGGGGATCGACCCGTCGTCCCTGCACGGCGAGCGGACCGGCGTGTTCGCCGGGCTGATGTACCACGACTACGGCAACAGCTCCAGCAACGGCAGCATCGTCTCGGGGCGGATCGCCTACACGCTGGGATTGGAAGGCCCCGCCGTCACGGTGGACACGGCGTGCTCGTCGTCGCTGGTCGCGCTGCACCTGGCGGTGCAGGCGCTGCGGTCCGGGGAGTGCTCCCTGGCGCTCGCCGGAGGCGTGACCGTCATGGCCACACCGGGGACGTTCATCGAATTCAGCTTGGAAAGGGGCCTCGCCGCGGATGGCCGCGCGAAGTCGTTCGCCGCTTCGGCGGACGGGACGTCGTGGGGCGAGGGCGCGGGGATGCTGCTGGTCGAGCGTCTTTCCGATGCTCGGCGGCTCGGGCATCCGGTGCTGGCCGTGGTTCGTGGCTCGGCGGTCAATCAGGATGGCGCGTCGAACGGCTTGACGGCTCCCAACGGGCCGTCGCAGCAGCGGGTGATCGGCCAGGCATTGGCGAGCGCCGGGCTCAGCGCCGTTGATGTGGACGCGGTCGAAGCTCACGGCACGGGGACGAACCTAGGCGACCCGATCGAGGCGCAGGCATTGCTTGCGACTTATGGCCAGGGACGTTCGGAAGGGCGTCCGTTGTGGCTGGGGTCGATCAAGTCGAACATCGGGCATACGCAGGCGGCTGCAGGGGTGGCCGGGATCATCAAGATGGTCCAGGCGATGCGGCATGGTGTGTTGCCGAAGACGCTGCATGTTGACGAGCCGACACCGCACGTGGATTGGTCGGCTGGGAGTGTCGAACTGCTCACCGAGGCGCGTGAATGGCCGGACGGGGAGCGGCCGCGGCGGGCCGGGATTTCGTCGTTCGGGATCAGCGGGACGAACGCGCACGTCATCGTCGAGCAGGCCCCTTCGGTGGAGGAGGAGCCGCGTTCGGGATCGCCTGAGGCGGGCGTGGTTCCGTGGGTGATCTCGGCGCGGAGCCGGGACGCGGTGCCCGCCCAGGCCGCGCGGCTGCTCGATTTCGTCGGGGAGCGGCCTGAGTTGCTTCCTGAAGACGTCGGGTTCTCGCTGGTCACGGCGCGGGCGGCGTTCGAGCATCGTGCGGTCGTGGTGGGCGAGAACCGCGCGGAACTGCTCGCAGGGCTTGGACGCTTGGCGTCCGGGGAGCCGCGCCGTCCTGTTCGCTCGGACGGCAAGACGGCGTTCTTGTTCTCGGGTCAGGGTTCCCAGCGCGTCGGGATGGGGCGGGAGTTGCATGCCGCCTTCCCGGCCTTCGCGGAATCGTTCGACGCGGTGTGTGGGGAACTGGATGAGTACTTGGATCGGCCGCTGAAGGAAGTGGTCTGGTCTGAGTCTGAGCTGCTGAACCAGACCGTTTTCACTCAGACCGGTCTGTTCGCGGTCGAGGTCGCGCTTTACCGGTTGCTGGAGTCGTGGGCTGTCCGGCCTGATTTCCTCGCGGGTCATTCGATCGGCGAGTTGACGGCCGCGCATGTGGCCGGGATGTTCTCGCTGGAGGACGCGGCCCGGCTGGTGGCTGCTCGGGGTCGCCTGATGCAGGCGCTGCCGCCGGGTGGGGCAATGGCGGCTGTGCAGGCGACCGAGGACGAGGTCGTTGCGCTGCTGGACTCGACGGTCGTCGGTCTCGCGGCGGTCAACGGGCCCGAGTCGGTCGTGGTTTCAGGTGCCGAGGACGCCGTCGCAAAGATCATCGAACATTTCGTCGGGCTGGGACGCAAGACGACCCGGTTGCGGGTGTCACATGCGTTCCATTCGCCGCTGATGGACCCGATGCTGGACGACTTCCGCCCGGTCGCCGAATCCGTCACCTTCAAGGCACCCTCCATTCCTGTCCTGGGCGCGGAGGCGGACGCTGGGTATTGGGTGCGGCACGTCCGCGACGCCGTCCGGTTCCACGCTTCCGTGACTGACCTGCGTGACCAGGGTGTGACCCGGTTCCTGGAGATCGGTCCCGATGGCGTGCTGACGGCGATGGTGCGGGGCGACTCGGACACCGAAATCGTCGCGCCCGTGCTGCGCCGGGACCGTCCCGAGGCCAGGGAACTGCTGACGGCCCTGGGGCAGGTCCATGCGCACGGCCTGGACGTCGACTGGCGTGCGGTGTTCGCCGGACGCGCGGCCCGTGTGGTCGAGCTGCCGACCTACGCCTTCCAGCGCGAGCGCTACTGGCTCGACTCCTCCGGCCGGGACGGGGACGTGACCTCGGCCGGTCTGGAGGCCGTCGATCACCCGCTGCTCGGTGCCGTGGTCGTCGCGCCGGACTCCGGCAGGGCCGTGCTGACCGGACGCCTGTCCGCCGAATCGCAGCCGTGGCTGGCCGACCATGAGGTGCTGGGGACCGTCCTGCTGCCGGGCGCCGCGTTCGTCGAACTGGCGATCCGCGCGGGTGACGAGGTCGGATGCGACGCGCTGCGGGAACTGACGCTCGGGGCGCCGCTGGTGCTGCCGGAGCGCGGCGGTGTCGCCGTCCAGATCGTGGTCGGCGAGGCGGACGCCTCCGGCGATCGGCCGGTGAGCATCTACTCGCGGCCCGAGAACGGTTCGTCCGACCAGGAGTGGAAACGGCACGCCACCGGGGTGCTGGGAACCGGTGCCGATATCGCGCCGGTCGACCTGACCGCGTGGCCCCCGCCGGGTGCCGTCCCCGTGAACCTGGACGACGCCTACCTGCGCTTGCACGACGACGGCTACGCCTACGGCCCCGCCTTCCAGGGATTGCGGGCCGCCTGGCGGCACGGCGACGACCTCTACACCGAAGCCGTCCTCCCCGAACAGGCCCGGGCCGACGCAGAACGGTTCGGACTTCACCCGGCCCTGCTCGACGCGAGCATGCACGCCGAACTGCTCGACGTCGAACGTCCGGACGGCGCAACTCAGCTCCCCTTCGAATGGAGCGGGGTGAAACTGCACGCTTCTGGCGCGTCGGCGCTGCGCGTTCACACCCGGCTGGGACGGGACGGCGGCCCAACCAGCATGACGGTCGCGGACGAGAACGGTCGCGCGGTGCTCAGCGTGGAATCCCTGGCGGCCCGGACGGTGTCACCCGAACAACTCACGTCGGCCGGCGGGACGAGCGATTCCCTTTACAAGGTGGAATGGTCGCACAGGCCGGTAGGCGAGTCGCATGGCGATGTGAGCCTGGCCGTCCTGGGACCGGATCGGTGTGGCCTTTCCGCGGACGTCCCAGTGTTTGCGGATTTGGCGGGTCTTGCGGCCGCTGGTGTGCCAGATGTCGTGGTGTGGTCGCCTCCTGCCGCTGGTGGCGGCGTTCTGGCGGATGTGCGTGCGACGGCTCACTCCGCACTGGGTGTGATGCAGGAATGGCTGGGGGATGAGCGGTTTGCCGCGTCCCGGTTGGTGGTCGTCCTTCGCGATGCTGGTCTGGTTCTGGCTCCGGTGCGGGGTTTGTTGCGTGCGGCGCAGGCGGAGAATCCGGGTCGTTTCGTACTGGTGGATCTGGATGATGCGTCTGAGTTGGCTACTGCCCTTGCTGGCGTCGTGGTATCTGGTGACGAGCCTGAGGTCGTCATTCGTGGTGGCCAGGTAGGTGTCTCCCGCCTGGTGCGGGCTCGTCCGAGCGAACCATTCCGGTGGGACCCGTCTGGGACGGTCCTGGTCACCGGCGGGACGGGCGGTCTGGGTGCGCTGGTCGCGCGTCATCTGGTGTCGGTTCATGGTGTGCGGCATTTGGTTCTGACGAGTCGCCGTGGCCTGGATGCGCCGGGTGCTGTGGAGCTTCGCGCGGAGTTGGCGGGTCTGGGTGCCGAGGTTTCGGTGGCGGCGTGTGATGTCTCGGATCGTCAGGCCGTGGCGGATCTGCTGGATGGGATCCCGGCGGAGCATCCGCTGACTGGTGTCGTGCATGCCGCTGGGGTGATCGACAGCGGCTTGATCGGTTCGTTGTCGCCCGATCGGGTTGATGCGGTGTTCGGTCCGAAGGTGGATGGGGCGTGGCATCTGCACGAGTTGACCCGTGAGCTGGATCTGTCGGCGTTCGTGTTGTTCTCGTCTGCCGGTGGGTTGGTTCTGGCGGCTGGGCAGGGCAATTACGCGGCGGCGAATGTGTTCTTGGACGCGCTGGCCGAGCATCGCCGCTCTCTCGGGCTGACGGCGACGTCTATGGCGTTCGGGCTCTGGGACACCGGCGATTCCGCGAATCCGGACGGCGTGGACGCCGAACGCATGCGACGTCTCGGCCTGCCGCCGTTGTCCACGGACGAGGCATTGGCATTGTTCGACGCCTCGCTCGGAGCGGATGACGCAGTGGTCGTCCCGCTCCGCGTCGACCGTGCGGTGCTGCGGAAGCGAGACGACGTACCGGCTCTGCTGCGCGACATGTCCGGCGGCGGCACAACCCAGGTGGTGCGAGGGCGCGCTGACTCGTCGATACAAGACCGCCTGGCGAACATGGAATCGGCCGAACGCTTGGCCGTCCTCCTGGATTTGGTGCGTGCTCAGGTGGCGTCCGTTCTCGGACACGTGTCCGCGGACACGGTGGAGCCGACCCGTGCATTCCGTGACCTGGGTTTCGATTCTCTTTCGGCGGTGGAGTTGCGGAATGCGCTGCGGGCTGAGACGGGTCTTCGTCTCCCGGCAACGCTGGTCTTCGATTATCCGACCGCACAGGCTGTCGCCGAACACCTGGAGGAGGAACTCTCTGGGACGACTGGCGGGCCGGTCGTCACTGCCAGCGTTCAGAAGGTCGATGACGATCCGATTGTGATCGTGGGTATGGCGTGCCGTTATCCGGGTGGTGTCGCTTCGCCTGAGGACTTGTGGCGTCTGGTCGAGGGTGGTGTGGATGCGGTGTCGGGGTTCCCGGTCGATCGTGGCTGGGATGTGGAGGGTTTGTTCGATCCGGTTCCTGGCCGTCCGGGTAAGAGCATCGCTCGTGAGGGTGGGTTCTTGTATGACGCGGCGGATTTTGATGCTGATTTCTTTGGTGTGTCGCCGCGTGAGGCGGCGGATACCGATCCGCAGCAGCGTTTGTTGTTGGAGGCGTCGTGGGAGGCGTTCGAGCGGGCGGGTATTGACCCGTCGTCTTTGCGGGGGAGTGCGACCGGTGTCTTCGCCGGTCTGATGTACCACGACTACGCCCTCGGCGACCTGGACAGCGCGAGCACTAGCGGCGGGAGCCTGGTCTCCGGCCGTGTCGCCTACACGCTGGGCCTTGAAGGCCCGGCCGTCACCGTGGATACGGCGTGCTCATCGTCATTGGTGGCCCTGCATTGGGCCGCACAGGCGTTGCGTTCGGGTGAATGCTCGCTGGCGTTGGCTGGTGGTGTGACGGTGATGTCCACGCCGGGGATGTTCGTGGAGTTCAGTCGTCAGCGTGGTTTGGCCGCTGATGGTCGGTGCAAGTCGTTCTCAGCGTCGGCTGATGGCGCGGGCTGGGCTGAGGGTGTGGGTGTGCTGGTGGTCGAGCGTCTGTCGGATGCTCGCCGCAACGGTCACCCGGTGCTGGCCGTCGTTCGCGGCAGTGCAGTCAACCAGGACGGCGCGTCGAACGGCCTGACGGCTCCGAATGGGCCGTCGCAGCAGCGTGTTATTCGCCAGGCACTTGCCAATGCGGGCCTGGGTGTCGCCGATGTGGACGCGGTTGAGGCGCACGGGACCGGCACGGTGCTCGGTGACCCGATCGAGGCGCAAGCGGTTATCGCGACTTATGGTCAGGATCGTCCTGAGGGTCGGCCGTTGTGGTTGGGGTCGATCAAGTCGAATATGGGTCATGCGCAGGCCGCTGCCGGTGTGGCGGGGATCATCAAGATGGTTCAGGCGATGCGGCATGGTGTGCTGCCCAGGACGCTGCATGTGGACGAGCCGTCCCCGCACGTGGACTGGTCGGCCGGAGCCGTCGAACTGCTCACCGAAGCCCGCGACTGGCCGCGGAACGGCCGTCCCCGCCGAGCTGGAGTCTCCTCGTTCGGCATCAGCGGCACCAACGTTCACGTGATCATCGAGCAGGCCGAGGAAGCCGAAGCTGCGGCGTCGGAGTCTCCCGCCAGTCCGGGCGTCGTGCCGTGGACGGTCTCCGGCAAATCCGTGGACGGCTTGCGGAATCAGGCGCAGAAATTGCGATCCCACCTGCTGAACCACCCCGAACTCAACCCCTTGGACGTGGGTTTCTCGTTGGCGAGTGACCGTGCGTTGTTGGAGCGGCGTGCGGTGGTCTTGGCGGGTGACGGTGATTCCGCTCTGGATGCGCTGGCTGCGTTGGCGGCTGGGAAACCGCATCCGAACGTTGTCGTCGGCACCGGCCCGGCGGGTCCGGGTTCGACCGCGCTGCTGTTCTCCGGCCAAGGCGCACAGCGTCTCGGCATGGGCCGGGAGTTGTATGAGACGTTCCCGGTGTTCGCCGATGCCTTCGACACCGTCTGCGCTGAACTGGACCGGCACTTGGGTCGTTCCTTGAAGGACGTCATCTGGTGTGAACCCGATCTGCTGGACCAGACCGCTTTCACTCAGACCGGCCTGTTTGCCATCGAAGTCGCCCTGTTCCGCCTCCTGGAATCGTGGGGCGTCCGCGCTGACTTCGTGGCGGGTCACTCGATTGGTGAATTGGCGGCGGCGCATGTCGCTGGGATGTTCTCGCTGGAGGATGCGGCGAAGCTGGTCGCGGCTCGGGGCCGGTTGATGCAGGCGCTCCCGCCGGGTGGAGCGATGGCGGCGGTCCAAGCCACCGAAGACGAAGTCACTCCGCTCCTGGATCCGACACTGGTTGGTATCGCGGCGGTGAACGGCCCGGAATCGATCGTGGTGGCCGGCACCGAAGACGCCGTCACCCGAACCATCGACCACTTCACCGAACTCGGACGCAAGACAACCCGTCTTCGGGTTTCGCACGCCTTCCATTCGCCGTTGATGGATCCGATGCTGGACGACTTCCGCCAGATCGCCCAATCCATCACCTACAACACCCCCGCCCTCCCCATCGTGGGTGCGGAGCCCAACCCTGAGTACTGGGTGCGGCATGTCCGTGACGCCGTCCGGTTCCACGACACCCTCACCCACCTGCACGACAACGGCGTCACCCGATTCCTGGAAATCGGACCCGACGGCGTCCTCACCGCGATGGTGGCTGCAGACGAGACCGTCAGCGTCGCCGCGCTCCGCCGCGACCGTCCCGAAACCGCCACCCTCCTCACCGCGCTCGCCCACCTCCACGTCACCGGAACCACCATCGACTGGCCCGCACTCTTCACCCACCACGGCGGACACCGAGTCGAACTCCCCACCTACGCCTTCCAACGCACCCGCTACTGGACGAACGCGCCCACCGTCGCCGGGGGCGTTTCCAGCCTCGGCCAGGCGTCCGCCGAGCACCCGCTGCTCGCGGCCGTGGTCGCCTCGCCCGATTCTGACGGCGTGGTGTTGACGGGACGGCTGTCCTCGGCCACGCAGCCGTGGCTGGCAGACCACGAGATGTTCGGCGCGGCGGTCTTCCCCGCGTCCGGCTTCGTGGAGCTGGCCGTCCGGGCCGGGGACGAGGTCGGCTGCGATGTCGTCGACACCCTGACGGTGGACGCGCCCCTGTCGCTCCCCACAGACGGCGGGATTGACGTCCAGGTCGTCGTCGGCGCCCCGGACGAGTCCGGGAAGCGGACGGTGGCGATCCACTCCCGCCGGGACGGCGGCCCCTGGACCCGGAACGCCTCGGGCACGCTGACGTCCGACGCCGAGACGCCCGCACCCAACCCGGCCACCGCCTGGCCGCCCGCCGGGGCGACCGAACTCGACCTGGACGACGTCTACGACCAGCTGTTCGGCCGCGGCCACGCCTACGGAGCCTTCTTCCAAGGACTGCGCGCCGCCTGGCGCCAAGGCGAGGAGCTGTTCGCGGAAGTGGCCCTCCCACCGGAGACAGAGACCGACCGTTTCGGTATCCACCCGGCCTTGCTCGACGCCGCCACGCAACTCCAGTCACTCAACCACGACGACGGACCGCGGATGCCATCCGCCTGGACGCGGTTCACCCTCCACGCAACCGGCGCCAAGGCCCTCCGCGTCCACCTCTCCCCAACCGGGGAAGAGCAGGACGGCATGAGCCTGCTGGCCACCGATGACACGGGAAACCCGGTCCTGACCGCCCACGCCGTGGCATCGAGCCAAGTAAGCCCCGACCAGCTCGGCGCGGCCCGCGCCGAATACCTGGACTCGCTGTTCCGTGTCGAATGGTCCCCGATCACCCCGCCGTCAGCGCCACACGAAAAGACCTGGGCCCGTTGGGAGGACCTGAACGACGAAATCCCCGACGTCGTCGTCCTGGAACCCGAAACCGGCGACGACGCGGAATCCGCCCACGCGACCGCGCACCAGACGCTCGAAGTGCTCCAGACCTGGATGACCGACGAGCGGTTCCTGCAGAGCGACCTCCTCATCCTCACCCGAGGTGCGGTATCCGTGCGCGGTGAGGACGTGACAAATCTCGCGGGCGCCGCAATATGGGGCCTCGTAAGGACGGCCCAGCTCGAACACCCGGGCACGATCGTCCTCGCCGACCTGGACGCCGACGCGCCCGACGCGCCCGACATCGGCGCGCTCATGGCCGCGCACGAATCAGAACTGGTCGTCCGCGGCGACGTCACCTACCGGACGCGCCTGGCCCGAGTCCCACGCCCTCGTCCCACCCCCGCCGACTCCGCCGCCCCGGCGTTCGCCCCGGACGGAACCGTGCTGATCACGGGCGGTACGGGCATGGCGGGACGGCTCGTCGCGACCCATCTGGTGGCCGAGCACGGCGTCCGGCACCTGCTGCTCGCCGGGCGGCGCGGTCTGGCCGCCGAGGGCGCCGCCGAGTTCCGCGACGAGCTGTCCGCGCTCGGCGCGACCGTCACCGTGGCCGCCTGCGACGTCGCCGACCGCGACTCCGCCGCCGCGCTGCTCGCCGGGATCGACCCAGCGCACCCGCTGTCCGGGATCGTGCACGCGGCGGGCGTCGTCGACGACGGCGCGCTCGGCTCGCTGACCCCCGACCGGCTGGACGCGGTGTTCCGCCCGAAGGTCGACGCGGCCTGGAACCTCCACGAGCTGACCCGCGACCCGGGCCTGGACCTCGACGCCTTCGTGCTGTTCTCGTCCAACTCCGGTGTCTTCGGCAACGGCGGCCAGGGCAACTACGCGGCGGCGAACACGTTCCTGGACGCGCTCGCCGCCCACCGCTGGGCGAACGGGCTCGCCGGGCAGTCGCTCGCGTGGGGGCTGTGGGCGGACGCCAGCGAGATGACGTCCGGGCTCGGCGAGGTCGACCGGCGGCGGATGGCCGAGGCCGGGATGATCCCCATGGCCGGGGACGAGGCCATGGCTCTGCTCGACGCGGCGGCGGGAGTGGACGAACCCGTGCTGATCGCCGTCCCGCTGGACGAGCGGGTCGCCGCGCAGGCCGACCCCGCCGTGCTGCCGTGGAAGCTCCGCACCCTGTTCCGGGGGACGGCGCGCCGGACCGTCCGGGCGGGCCGGGACGCCGCCGCCGACCTCACCCGCCGGCTCGCCGGGCTGCCCGGCCCGGAACGCGAGAAGGAACTCCTCGGCCTGGTCCGCGAACGGGTGGCCGTGGTGCTGCGGCGCGGGTCCGCGGGCGAGGTCGAGCCGGACCGCGCGTTCCGGGAACTCGGCTTCGACTCCCTCACCGCGCTGGAACTGCGGAACGCGCTCAGCGCGGCGACCGGGCTGCGGCTCCCCGCGACGCTGCTGTTCGACCATCCGACCGCCCGCGCCGTCGCGCAGGAGATCGGCACGTCCATCGGCCCCCGCGAGGACGACCCGTCGCGGCTCGTCCTGGCCGAGGCGGACCGGCTGGAGACGGCGCTGTCCGCACCCGGCCTGACCGCCGCCGACCTGCCGGACGGCGCGCACGCCCGCATCACCGCCCGCCTGGAGGCCCTGCTGCGCGCCTGGCAGGACCGGCACGACGGCGAGGGCCCGGAGGACGACGCCGGCCGCGCGCCCGATCTCGACTCGGCCAGCGACAGCGAGCTGTTCGCCGTCCTGGACGAGGAACTCGGAATCTCCTGACCCACACCCGCCCGACCTGTCCACTCCCTCGACTCTGATCTGCGATTCGCCGGAGATTGGTTCACCCGATGTCGAACGACGAGAAGCTCCGCGACTACCTCAAGCTCGCCACGAGCGAGCTCCAGCAGACCCGGCGGCGCCTCCGCGACCTGGAGGCCCGCGACCGCGAACCCATCGCGATCGTCGGGATGGCGTGCCGCTTCCCCGGCGGGGTCTCCTCGCCGGAGGACCTGTGGCGGCTGGTCGAGGACGGCGTGGACGCCGTGTCGCCGTTCCCCTCCGACCGCGGCTGGGACGTCGCCGAACTGTTCGACCCGACCGGTGAGCGGCCGAACACCAGCTACGTGAACACCGGGGGGTTCCTGGACGGCGCCGCGTCGTTCGACGCCGAGTTCTTCGGCATCAGCCCGAACGAGGCGCTCCTGATGGACCCGCAGCAGCGGATCCTCCTGGAGATCTCCTGGGAGGCGCTGGAGCGGGCCGGAATCGACCCGTCGTCGCTGGCCGGAACTCCGACCGGTGTTTTCGCGGGCCTCGTCTACCACGACTATTTCGCCAACAGCAATACCGGCGCCATCGCGTCCGGTCGCGTGTCCTACACGCTCGGGCTCGAAGGCCCGGCCGTGACGGTGGACACGGCGTGCTCGTCGTCGCTGGTGGCGCTGCATCTCGCGGTGCAGGCGCTGCGGTCGGGCGAATGCTCCCTGGCGCTGGCCGGGGGAGTGTCGGTCATGGCCACCCCGGAGACGTTCATCGACTTCAGCCAGCAGCGCGGGCTGTCGCCGGACGGGCGGTGCAAGGCGTTCGCGGCGTCCGCGGACGGCACCGGCTGGGGCGAGGGCGCCGGGATGCTCCTCGTGGAGCGCCTCTCGGACGCCCGCCGCAACGGCCACCCGGTGCTGGCCGTGGTGCGGGGCTCGGCGGTCAACCAGGACGGCGCGTCCAACGGCCTGACCGCGCCGAACGGGCCGTCGCAGCAGCGGGTGATCGCGCAGGCGCTCGCGAGCGCGCAGGTGTCCGCCGCCCAGGTCGACGTGGTGGAGGCGCACGGCACGGGGACGACGCTCGGCGACCCGATCGAGGCGCAGGCGCTTCTCGCGACCTATGGCCAGGATCGTCCGGACGACCGGCCGCTGTGGTTGGGGTCGATCAAGTCGAACATCGGTCACGCGCAGGCCGCCGCCGGTGTCGCCGGGATCATCAAGATGGTCGAGGCGATGCGGCACGGCGTCCTGCCGAAGACGCTGCACGTTGACGCGCCGTCGCCGAACGTCGACTGGACGGCCGGGCGCGTCGAACTCCTCACCGAGGCTCGTGAATGGCCGGAGGAGGAGCGTCCGCGTCGCGCGGGGATCTCGTCCTTCGGGATCAGCGGCACCAATGCGCACGTCATCGTCGAGCAGGCCCCTCCCGCCGAGGCGGAGTCGCGTTCGCCCGCGCCGGGCCCCGTGCCGTGGACGATCTCGGCGCGGAGCCGGGACGCGGTGCCCGCCCAGGCCGCCCGCCTGCTCGACTTCCTCGCGCAGCGCCCCGACCTGGACCCGGTGGACGTCGGGTTCTCGCTGGCCACGACGCGCGCCGCGCTGGAGCACCGCGCCGCCGTCGTCGCCCCGGACCGGGCCGCGCTCCTCGACGGCCTCGCCGCGCTCGCCGCCGACGAACCCGACTCGCGCGTGGTGCGCGGCTCCGCGCGCCTGGAAGGCGGAACGGCCTTCCTGTTCTCGGGCCAGGGCTCGCAGCGACTCGGAATGGGCCGGGAACTGCACGAGAAGTTCCCCGTGTTCGCCGAGGCTTTCGACGCGGTATGCGCTGAACTGGACCGTCACCTGGACCGGCCTATCCGTGACGTCATCTGGTCCGAGCCCGAGTTGCTGAACCAGACGGTGTTCACTCAGACGGGTCTGTTCGCCGTCGAGGTCGCGCTGTTCCGGTTGCTGGAGTCGTGGGGTGTCCGCCCTGATTTCTTGGCGGGTCATTCGATCGGTGAACTGGCTGCCGCGCATGTGGCCGGGATGTTCTCGCTGGAGGACGCCGCCAAGCTGGTCGCGGCTCGCGGACGGCTGATGCAGGCGCTCCCGTCCGGCGGGACGATGGCGGCGATCCAGGCGACCGAAGACGAGGTCGTCCCGCTTCTGAACGACCAGGTCGGAATCGCCGCAGTGAACGGCCCCCGGGCCATTGTCGTCTCCGGCGCCGAAGCCGACGTCACCCGCGTTCTTGAGCACTTCACGGAGCTGGGACGCAAGGCGACCCGCCTTCGAGTCTCGCACGCCTTCCATTCCCCGCTCATGGACCCGATGCTCGACGACTTCCGCCGAGTCGCCGAATCCATCACCTACGCCGACCCCGAAATCCCCATCGTCGGCGTGGAGGCGGAGGCCGGGTACTGGGTGCGGCACGTCCGCGAAGCCGTTCGGTTCCACGACGCCGTCACGCGCCTCCGCGACGAGGGCGTCGTCCGGTTCCTGGAGGTCGGGCCTGACGGCGTCCTCACCGCGATGGTGCGGGGCGGCGTGGACGGCGCGGTCGCCGTGCCCGTCCTGCGCAAGGGCCACGCCGAGGGGACGTCCCTGATCACGGCCGTCGCGCACCTCCACGTGAACGGCGTCGCGCCCGACTGGCGAGCCGTGTTCGACGGACGCGACGCGGGCCGCGTGGACCTGCCGACGCACGCTTTCCAGCACCGCCGCTACTGGATGGAGGCGTCGAGCGGCGCCGCGGACGTCGCGTCCGCCGGGCTGGGCAAGACCGGGCACCCGCTGCTCGCCGCGAGCGTGGTCCTGGCCGAGTCGGACGAGGTGATCCTGACGGGCCGGTTGTCCGCCGGGACGCAGCCGTGGCTCGCCGACCACGTCGTCGGCGGCGTCGTGCTGTTCCCCGGCACCGGCTTCGTCGAGCTCGCCGTCCGCGCCGGGGACGAGGTGGGCTGCGCCCGGATCGAGGAACTGACCCTCCAGGCGCCGCTCGTCCTCCCAGCGCAGGGCGGCGGGGTGCAGGTGCAGGTCGTCGTGGGCGTGCCGGACGCGTCCGGTGTGCGCCGCGTCAGCGTCCACTCCCGCGACGAGGGCGTCCCCGTGTGGACGCAGCACGCGGCCGGGACGCTCGCCCCCGCCGCCCGCCCTGACGGCGCCGACCTGACGCAATGGCCGCCGCCGGGCGCGGCCCCCGTCGAACTGGGCCGCTTCTACGAAGAGCTCGCGGCGTCCGGCCTGGAGTACGGGCCGACCTTCCAGGGCCTGCGGGCGGTGTGGCGGGACGGCGACGACCTCTACGCCGAGGTCGTCCTCCCCGACCAGGTCGCGGACGACGGCTACGGGCTCCACCCCGCGCTGCTCGACGCGGGACTTCACGCGATCACCCTCCACGAGCCGGGCGGGGACGGCACGGCGCTGCCGTTCGCCTGGTCGGGCGTGGAGCTGTACGCCTCGGGTGCCAGGGCGCTGCGGGTGCGGGTGTCCCCGACGACCGGCGACACGGTGTCCCTCCAGGTGGCGGACGGGACTGGGCGGGCGGTGGCGGCCGTCGGCTCGCTGGCGCTCCGGCGGATCACCGCCGATCAGCTCTCGGCGGCCCGCTCGGTGTTCCACGAGTCGCTCTACCGCGTCGAATGGGCGCCCGTCCCGGACACGCCGCCGGACACGCCCGCCTGGACCGGCTGGGACGACCTCGGACCCGACGACGACGTCCCGGAGGTCGTGGTCCTGCCGGTGGCGGGGGGCGTGGACGCGGCGTCCGTCCGCCCGGCGGTGGTGCGGGCGCTGGACGCGGTACGGGCCTGGCTCGCCGAGGAGCGCTTCACCGAATCGACGCTGGTCGTCGCGACGGCGGGGGCCGTGTCGTCGTCCGGTGGCGAGGACGTCACCGACCTGGCGGGCGCGGCGGTGTGGGGGCTCGTCCGGACGGCACAGTCGGAGAATCCGGGGCGGATCGTCCTGGCCGACCTCTTCCCAGGTGCCGGGCCCGCCGACGCGGCGCGGGTGGTCGGTTCCGGTGAGCCGCAGGTGGCCGTGCGCGACGGTGTCGTGCGGGCTCCGCGGCTGGCCCGTGTGTCCGTCGCCGCGCCGGACGCGCCCTCGGCGTCGGTCTTCGGCGGTGGCGGTGCCGGGACGGTGCTGATCACGGGTGGTACCGGTGGTCTGGGCGCGCTGGTGGCGCGTCATCTGGTGACCGAGCACGGCGTTGAGCGTCTGCTGCTGGTGAGCCGCCGGGGCGCGGACGCGCCGGGCGCGCCCGAGTTGCGGGACGAGCTGGCGGGCTTGGGCGCCGAGGTCGAGTTGGCGGCCTGCGACGTGGCCGACCGTGACGCTCTCGCCGGACTGCTGGCGGGACGCGACGTTTCGGGTGTCGTGCACGCGGCCGGTGTCCTGGACGACGGCGTGATCTCGTCCCTGACCGCCGAGCGGGTGGACGCGGTCATGCGTCCCAAGGTGGACGCGGCGTGGAACCTGCACGAACTGACCCGCGACCTGCCGGACCTGTCGGCGTTCGTCCTGTTCTCATCGGCCGCGGGCGTGCTGGGGACCCCCGGCCAGGGCAACTACGCGGCGGCCAACGCCTTCCTGGACGGGCTCGCGGCGCACCGCGCGTCGCTGGGCCTGCCCGTCCAGGCGCTGGCCTGGGGGCCGTGGACGGCCGGGAGCGGGATGCTCGCCGGGCTCGACGACGGCGAAGTCGAGCGCATGGCCCGCTCCGGGGTGGAAGGGCTGTCCGGGGACGAAGGGCTCGCCCTGCTGGACACCGCCTGCGCGCTCGGCGACGCTTCACTCGTCCCGATCCGGCTCGACCTGAAGGCGTTGGGCGCGGGTGGGGGCGAGGTTCCGCGCCTGTTCCACGGGCTCGTCCCGCGGGTGCGGCGGACCGCCGCGAGCGTCCAGGCGGACACGGGCGCGCTGCGGCGGCGGCTCGCGTCCCTGCCCGAACCGGAGTGGTACGACGCGCTGTCGGTGCTGGTGCGCACGCAGGCGGCGATCGTCCTCGGGCACTCGGGGCCGGAGGCCGTCGAGCCCGAGCGCGCGTTCCGCGACCTGGGCTTCGACTCGCTGTCGGCGGTCGAGTTCCGCAACGCGCTGGCGGAGGCGACCGGGCTCCGGCTGCCCGCGACGCTCGTGTTCGACTACCCGAGCCCGGACGTCCTGGCCCGCTACCTGCTGAGCGAGGTGTCCGGGGCGGGGGAGGCCCGCCTCGTGACGGCCACGTCCGCCGGGGCGGACGACGAGCCGATCGCGATCGTCGGAATGGCGTGCCGGTATCCGGGCGGCGTCGCCTCGCCGGAGGACCTGTGGCGGTTGGTCGCGGGCGGCGTGGACGCGGTGTCGACGTTCCCGTCCGACCGGGGCTGGGACACGTCCGGCCTTTTCGACCCCGCCGGGGAAAGGCCCAATACCAGCTACGTGAACACCGGCGGTTTCCTCCACGAGGCGGCGGAATTCGATCCGGGCTTCTTCGGCATCAGCCCCAATGAGGCCGCCGAAATGGACCCGCAGCAGAGGTTGCTGCTCGAGGTGTCGTGGGAGGCGTTGGAGCGGGCGGGGATCGACCCTTCTTCGCTGCGTGGGAGTTCCACCGGTGTGTTCGCCGGGGTCATGTACCACGACTACGCGGACAGCAGCAGTTCCGGGTCTGTTGTCTCCGGCCGCATCTCTTACACGTTCGGTTTCGAGGGTCCGGCCGTGACGGTGGACACGGCGTGTTCGTCGTCGTTGGTGGCGTTGCATTGGGCGGCGCAGGCGTTGCGGTCGGGGGAGTGCTCGCTCGCGCTGGCCGGCGGCGTCGCGGTAATGGCGACCCCGTGGACGTTCGTGGAATTCAGCCGCCAAGGCGGTCTGGCCGCCGATGGACGAGCCAAGTCGTTTGCCGCTTCGGCAGATGGGACGTCGTGGGGTGAGGGTGCGGGGATGTTGTTGGTCGAGCGTCTTTCTGATGCTCGGCGGCTTGGGCATCCGGTGTTGGCGGTGGTGCGTGGTTCGGCGGTGAATCAGGATGGTGCGTCGAATGGGTTGACGGCGCCGAATGGTCCGTCGCAGCGTCGGGTGATCCGGCAGGCGTTGGCCAATGCCGGGTTGGGTGTCGGTGATGTGGATGCGGTCGAGGCGCATGGCACCGGTACGACGTTGGGTGATCCGATCGAGGCGCAGGCGTTGCTGGCGACGTATGGCCAGGGGCGTTCGGAGGGGCGGCCGTTGTGGCTGGGGTCGATCAAGTCGAATATCGGTCATACGCAGGCGGCGGCTGGGGTGGCCGGGATCATCAAGATGGTCCAGGCGATGCGGCATGGGGTGCTGCCGAAGACGCTGCATGTGGACGAGCCGACCCCGCACGTGGATTGGTCGGCGGGGCAGGTCGAACTGCTGGCGGAGGAGCGGGAATGGCCGCAGAACGGTCATCCGCGCCGTGCGGGGATTTCGTCGTTCGGGATCAGCGGGACGAACGCGCACGTCATCGTCGAGCAGCCCCCGGCGGTTGAGAAGGAATCGCCGCCTGCTGCGGAATTGCCGGTCGTTCCATGGGTGGTATCGGCACGGAGTGAGGCCGGCCTGCGGGGACAGGCCGCTCGGCTGGCCGAGTTCGTTCGCGGGGATGAGCGGGTTTCGCCGCTGGACGTGGGCTTCTCGCTAGTCGCTACGCGCGGGATATTCGAGCACCGCGCGGTCGTGGTCGGACAGGACCACGACGAACTGCTGGCCGGACTGGATCGTCTAGCAGCGGGGGAATCGCGCCGCCCAGACCGTAAGGAGGGCGGGACGGCTTTCCTGTTCTCGGGTCAGGGTTCGCAGCGTGTGGGGATGGGCCGGGAGTTGTATGAGGCGTTCCCGGTGTTCGCGGAGGCGTTCGACGCGGTCTGCGGGGAGTTGGACAAGCATCTGGATCGGCCTTTGCAGCAGGTCGTGTGGTCTGAGCCTGAGTTGCTGGATCAGACGGTGTTCACTCAGACGGGTCTGTTCGCGGTCGAGGTCGCGCTTTATCGGCTGTTGGAGTCGTGGGGTGTCCGGCCTGATTTCCTGGCGGGTCATTCGATCGGTGAGTTGGCGGCGGCGCATGTGGCGGGGATGTTCTCGCTGGAGGATGCGGCGAAGTTGGTGGCTGCTCGGGGTCGGTTGATGCAGGCGCTGCCGCCTGGTGGGGCGATGGCAGCGGTGCAGGCGACCGAGGACGAGATCGTCCCGCATGTGAACGACCGGGTCGGCGTCGCGGCGGTAAACGGCCTGGACTCGGTCGTGGTGTCGGGCGCGGAAGATGAAGTCTCCCGGCTCGTGGAGCATTTTACGGAGCTGGGGCGCAAGACGACCCGGCTGCGGGTGTCGCACGCCTTCCATTCCCCGCTGATGGATCCGATGCTGGACGACTTCCGCCAGGTCGCCGGATCCATCACCTTCAACGAACCCGCGATTCCGCTCGCGGGGCCGCAACCTGACGCCGAGTATTGGGTGCGGCACGTCCGCGACGCCGTCCGATTCCATGACACCGTCGCTGAGCTGGGCGGTCGTGGTGTCGCCCGGTTCCTGGAGGTAGGCCCGGACGGCGTGCTGACCGCGATCGTCCAGAGCAACTCTGACGGCGCGGTCGTCGTCCCGGCAATGCGCAGGGAGCAGGCGGAGACCAAGACCCTGTTCACCGCGCTGGGCGGGCTGCATGCGTCCGGGGCGTCCATTGACTGGCGCACGGTATTGGCGGGACGCGGCGCGCGGCAGGTCGAATTGCCGACCTATGCCTTCCAGCGCGAGCATTTCTGGCTGTCGGCCCCGCAGGCCGGTGGCGACGCCGAATCGATGGGCCTCGGATCGGCCGACCATCCGCTCCTGAGCGCGGTGGTCTCCTCGCCGGAGTCCGATGGCGTGGTGCTGTCGGGTCGCCTTTCCGTCCACGCGCAGCCCTGGCTCGCCGACCACGCCTTCGGCGGCGTGGTGGTCTTCCCGGGCACCGGATTCGTCGAACTGGCCGTCCGCGCAGGAGATCAGGTCGGCAGCGGCCGGGTTGAGGAACTCACTCTCGAACAGCCACTTGTCCTTCCCGGAGACGGCGGCACGTCGGTCCAGATCGTCGTCGGCGCGCCCCGCGAGGACGCCCGGCGGACCGTGAGCATCCATTCGCGCCAGGACGACGACGCGCCCTGGACCTGCCACGCGGTCGGCCTCCTCTCCAACACCGACGCCCTCCCCGACTTCGGGATGGAGCAGTGGCCTCCGGCCGGTGCCACCGAGGCCGAGACCGAGGGGCTGTACGACGTCCTGGACTACGGCCCGGCATTCCAGGGCTTGCAGGCCGCCTGGCGGCGCGGCGACGAGGTGTTCGCCGAGATCGCGCTCCCCGACCAGGTCGCCGAGGACCGCTTCGGCCTCCACCCGGCGCTGCTGGACGCCGCGCTGCACGCGATCGCGCTGACCGACGCGGCGTCCGGGGACGGGGTGCTGCTGCCTTTCGCGTGGTCGGGCGTGGAACTGTTCGCCACGGGCGCGAGGACGCTCCGCGTGCGAGTATCCCCGACGGCGGGCGATGCGGTGTCCTTGCAGGTGGCGGACGGGTCCGGACGTCCCGTCGCGGCGATCGGCTCGCTGGTGCTCCGGGAGGTCTCCGCCGACCGGTTCTCCGAGGCCGAGGCCCGCGATCCCTCCGGCGACTCCCTCTACCACGTGGAATGGACGCCGATCGGGCTCGAAAGCGACTCGGCGCCGTCATGGACACGGTGGGAGGAACTCGAACAGAACACCGCCGTCCCCGACGTGGTCGTCTATGAACCGGACGCGGGCGGCGAGGTGCGGGCAAGCGTCCATCAGGCGCTCGCGGTCGCGCAGGCGTGGCTGGCGGACCAGCGGTTCGCGTCGTCCACCCTGCTGGTCGTGACGTCCGGCGCGGTCTCGGTCGACGGCGAGGACGTCACCGATCTCGGCGGCGCGGCGGCCTGGGGACTGATCCGCTCGGCGCAGTCGGAGAACCCGGGGCGGATCGTCCTGGCCGACCTCGACACCGGCATGAACACGGCCGATGCCCTGCCGGCGGTCGCGTCCGGCGAACCGCAGGTGGCGTTCCGCGATGGCGGGACGTTCGTGATGCGCTTGGCGCGCGTGCCCGCCCTCCCTCCGTCCGAGGAGACCTTCCCCGGCGATGGGACGGTGCTCATCACCGGCGGAACCGGCGGCCTCGGCGCACTGGTGGCACGCCACCTGGTGACCGGGCACGGCGTGAGCCGCCTGCTGCTGGTGAGCCGCCGAGGCGCGGACGCGCCGGGTGCGCCCGAACTGCGCGACGACCTGATCGCCCTGGGCGCCGAGGTCGAATTCGCCGCCTGCGATGTGTCCGACCGCGATGCGGCGGCGCAGCTGATGGCAGGCCGGGAAATAGCGGCCGTCGTGCACGCGGCCGGTGTTCTGGACGACGGCGTGATCTCGTCGTTGACGCCCGAGCGGGTCGACGCGGTGCTCCGTCCCAAGGCGGACGCGGCCTGGAACCTGCATGAATTGACCCGTGACCAGAACCTGTCGGCATTCGTGCTGTTCTCGTCGGCCGCAGGCGTCCTGGGGTCGCCCGGTCAGGGCAACTACGCGGCGGCCAACGCCTTCCTGGACGGCCTCGCCGCACATCGCCGCGCCCACGGCCTGCCCGCGCAGTCGCTGGCCTGGGGCCTGTGGAGCACCGGCATGGCGGAACGGGCGCAGAGCTTCGACCGGACCGGCCTGGAGGCGCTGCCGGACGGCCAGGGCCTGGCGCTGTTCGACGCGGCGGGCCGGGTGGACGAGGCGATGCTCGTCCCGGTCCGACTGAACCTCCGGACCCTCGCCTCCAGCGGCGGCGCCGACGTGCCGCACGTGTTGCGGGGCCTGGTCCGCGGCACGCGCCGCCGCGCCGCCGCCGACAGCGGGGCCGGCGGCGCGGCGGCGCTCGGACGGCGGCTGTCCGGCCTGACCGAGGCCGAGCAGGAGGAGATGCTGCTGGACATCGTGCGCGGCCGGGCCGCGTCCGTCCTCGGCTACGCGGGCCCGGCGGCCGTCGAACCCGAGCGCGCGTTCCGCGACCTGGGCTTCGACTCGCTGTCGGCGGTCGAGTTCCGCAACGCGCTCGCGGAGGCGACCGGGCTCCGGCTGCCCGCGACGCTCGTCTTCGACTACCCGGTGCCGGTCGTACTGGCCCGCCACCTGCTGGACGAGGTGACGGGCGCCGCGTCCGACCGTCCTGTCGTGGCCGCCGCGCGGGTGGACGACGAGCCGATAGCGATCGTCGGGATGGCGTGCCGCTTCCCCGGCGGCGTCACCGCGCCGGAGGACCTGTGGCGGCTCGTCGCGGACGGCGTGGACGCCGTCTCCGAATTCCCCGCCGACCGAGGCTGGGACGTCGACGGCCTTTACGACCCCGAACCCGGCACGCCCGGCAAGAGCTACGTCCGGACCGGCGGCTTCCTGCACGATGCGGCGGAATTCGACCCGGGATTCTTCGGCATCAGCCCGCGCGAGGCATTGTCCATGGACCCGCAGCAACGGCTGCTGCTGGAAGTGTCGTGGGAGGCGCTCGAACGCGCGGGAATCGACCCGTCGTCCCTGCGCGGAAGCGCGACCGGCGTATTCGCCGGGGCGATGTACCACGACTACGCGGCGGGCAGTAATACCGGCTCGATCGTCTCGGGCCGGATCTCCTACACGTTCGGGCTGGAAGGCCCGGCAGTGACCGTGGACACGGCGTGCTCGTCGTCCCTGGTGGCGCTTCACCTGGCCGCGCAAGCGCTGCGCTCCGGCGAATGCACCCTGGCGCTGGCCGGAGGCGTCGCCGTCATGGCGACGCCGGACACGTTCGTCGACTTCAGCCTGGAAAGGGGCCTGGCCCAGGACGGCCGCGCGAAGTCGTTCGCCGCGGCGGCGGACGGCACGTCATGGGGCGAAGGCGCGGGCATGCTCCTGGTCGAACGCCTCTCGGACGCCCGCCGCAACGGCCACCCCGTACTGGCCGTCGTTCGCGGTACTGCGGTCAATCAGGATGGGGCCTCGAATGGCCTCACGGCGCCGAACGGGCCGTCGCAGCAGCGGGTGATCCGGCAGGCATTGGCCAACGCCGGATTGGACGCCGCCGACGTGGACGCGGTCGAGGCGCACGGCACGGGAACGACGCTCGGCGACCCGATCGAGGCGCAGGCATTGCTCGCGACGTACGGCCAGGGGCGTTCGGAGGATCGGCCGCTGTGGCTGGGGTCGATCAAATCCAACATCGGTCACACGCAGGCCGCCGCCGGAGTCGCCGGGATCATCAAGACGGTTTACGCGATGCGGCACGGCGTCCTGCCGAAGACGTTGCACGTGGACGAGCCGACCCCGCACGTCGACTGGACGGCGGGGCGCGTCGAACTGCTGGCGGAAGCGCGTGAATGGCCGCGGAACGGCCACCCGCGCCGCGCCGGGATCTCCTCGTTCGGAATCAGCGGCACGAACGCGCACGTCATCCTCGAACAGGTTCCTGTGCCGGAAGCGCCGGAGCGTCCGTCCGGCGAGGACGGGGTCCTTCCCTGGCTGCTCTCGGCGCGCGATGAGGCGGGCCTTCGCGGACAGGCCGAAAGGCTCCGCGCACATCTGCGCGCGCACTCCGAGCCGGAAGCATTGGACGTGGCGTTCACGCTGGCCACGTCCCGCGCGGTCCTGGAACACCGCGCGGTCGTGGTTGGTCGAGGCAGGGAAGAACTGCTGGCGGGCCTGGACGTCCTCGCCGAAGGACGCACCGCCGGGCACGGCGTCGTCCGCGGAACCGCCAAGCCGGGGCAGACGGCCTTCCTGTTCTCGGGTCAGGGTTCGCAGCGTGTCGGGATGGGCCGGGAGTTGTATGAGGCGTTCCCGGTGTTCGCGGAAGCGTTCGACGCGGTCTGCGCTGAAATCGACCGGCATCTGGACCGGCCGCTGAAGGAAGTCGTGTGGTCTGAGCCCGAGTTGCTGAACCAGACGGTGTTCACTCAGACGGGCCTGTTCGCGGTCGAGGTCGCGCTGTTCCGGCTCTTGGAGTCGTGGGGTGTCCGCCCCGATTTCCTGGCGGGTCATTCGATCGGTGAACTGGCTGCCGCGCATGTGGCCGGGATGTTCTCGCTGGAGGATGCCGCGAAACTGGTCGCGGCTCGGGGTCGCCTGATGCAGGCGCTCCCGCCCGGCGGAGCGATGGCGGCCATCCAGGCGACGGAGACCGAGGTCGTCCCGCTGCTGGACTCGGCGGTTATCGGTGTCGCCGCGGTGAACGGCCCGAATTCGGTCGTGGTCTCCGGTGCCGAGGACGCGGTCTCCCGAATCAGCGACCACTTCACCGAACTGGGACGCAAGACGACCCGGCTGCGGGTCTCGCATGCCTTCCATTCGCCGCTGATGGATCCGATGCTGGACGACTTCCGCCAGCTCGCCGAATCCATCACCTTCAACGCGCCTTCACTTCCCGTCCTGGGCGCGCAGCCGGACGCCGAATACTGGGTGCGGCACGTCCGTGACGCCGTCCGATTCCACGACGCGGTTACCGAGCTCCGCGATCAGGGCGTGACCCGGTTCTTGGAGATCGGGCCCGATGGCGTGCTGACGGCGCTGGTGCGGGACGACTCGGACGCCGAGGTCGTCGCGCCCGTCCTCCGCCGGGATCGTCCCGAGGCGCAGGAACTCCTGACCGCCCTGGGACACGTCCACGCGCACGGCCTGGACGTCGACTGGCACGCCGTCTTCGCCGGGCGCGCCGCCCGCATGGTCGAGCTGCCGACCTACGCCTTCCAGCGCGAACGCTTCTGGCTCCTGGACACCACGGCCAACGACGACCCATCGGCGCTCGGACTCGGCCCGGCCGAGCACCCGCTGCTGGGTGCGGTGGTTCCGATCCCCGGATCGGACGGCGTGATGCTGACCGGCAGGCTCTCGGCCGACGGGCAACCGTGGCTGGCCGAGCACGAAGTGCTGGGCAGTGTCCTGCTGCCGGGCGCGGTGTTCGTGGAGCTGGCCGTCCGGGCCGGGGACCAGATCGGCTGCGACGTGCTGGAACAGCTCACGTTGGAGGCGCCGCTCGTCCTGCCCGAGCACGGCGGCGCGGCGATCCACGTGACGGTCGGCGCGGCCGACGAGCGGGGCCGCCGCCCGGTGAGCGTCCATTCGCTCCCCGAGGGCGGGGCGGGCGACGGCGAGTGGACGCGGCACGCGGAAGGCGTGCTGGCCACGGGTGCCGAGCAGCCGCCGTCCGATCTCGCGCAGTGGCCGCCCGCCGACGCGACCGCGCTCGACGTCGCCGACGCCTACGACCGCCTCGCCGACCGGGGCTTCGGCTACGGACCCCTGTTCCAGGGGATGCGGGCCGCCTGGCAACGCGGTAGCGACCTGTTCGCTGAGGTGGCGCTGCCGGACGACGCGCGCGACCAGGCGACCGCCTACGGCATCCACCCGGCGCTGCTCGACGCCGCGATGCACGTGATCCTGCTGGACGGAGGCGACGAGGCGCTGCTCCCGTTCGAGTGGAGCGGGGTGAGCCTCCACGCCGCCGGTGCCTCGACGTTGCGGGTACGGGTGTCGCAGTTGGGCGACACGGTGGTGAGCCTGCTCGCGTCCGACGAGACGGGCCGCGCGGTGCTCAGCGTGGAGTCGCTCGCGTCGCGGGCAATGTCGGCCGAGCAATTGAGCACGCCCGGCGGACCGAACGACGGGCTGTTCACGGTCGCCTGGTCGCCCGCTCCGTCGATGGACGGACAGCCGCCCGCGTCGAGCCTGGCCGTGCTGGGTTCGGACCGGTGTGGCCTTTCCGCGGACGTCCCGCTCTTCGCCAGTCTGGAGGGCGTTGCGGACGCTGGTGTGCCGGACGTCGTGGTGTGGTCGCCTGCTGTCGTTGGCGATGGCGTTCTGGCGGATGTGCGTGCGACGGCTCATTTCGCGTTGGGTGTGGTGCAGGAATGGCTGGGGGATGAGCGTTTTGCCGCGTCGCGGCTTGTGGTCGTCCTTCGTGAGGGGCTGGCGCAGGCTCCGGTGCGGGGTTTGTTGCGTGCGGCGCAGGCGGAGAATCCGGGTCGTTTCGTTCTGGTGGATCTGGATGATGCGTCCGAGTCGGGCAATGTCCTTGCTCGGGTCGCGGGGTCCGGGGACGAGCCCGAGGTCGCCATTCGCGGTGGCCAGGTTCGCTTTCCTCGCCTCACCGCCGCCAAGTCGGCGTCGTCCTTCCAGTGGGACCCGGACGGCACAGTCCTGGTGACCGGCGGGACGGGTGGACTGGGTGCGCTGGTAGCCCGCCATCTGGTGTCGACACATGGGGTGCGGCATCTGGTTCTGACCAGTCGCCGTGGCCTGAACGCCCCGGGCGCTGCGGAGCTTCGCGCGGAGTTGGCGGATCTGGGTGCCGAGGTTTCGGTGGCCGCGTGTGACGTCTCGGATCGTCAGGCCGTGGCGGATCTACTCGATGGAATCGCGGCGGAGCATCCGCTGACCGGGGTGGTACACGCCGCGGGAGTGGCGGACAACGGCCTGATCGGCTCGCTGTCCCCCGACCGGGTTGATGCGGTGTTCGGTCCGAAGGTGGATGGGGCGTGGCATCTGCACGAGTTGACCCGTGACCTGGATCTGTCGGCGTTCGTGTTGTTCTCGTCTGCCGGTGGGATGGTTCTGGCGGCGGGGCAGGGCAATTACGCGGCGGCGAATGTGTTCTTGGACGCGTTGGCCGAGCATCGCCGCTCGCTTGGGCTGACGGCGACGTCAATGGCGTTCGGGCTCTGGGACACCACCGAGGGGATGTCCGCCGAACTGGACGCCTCGGACGCGGATCGGTTGCGGCGGCTCGGCATGCCGCCGATGTCCGTGGACGAAGCACTGGCGCTCTTCGACGCATCATTGGGCGTCGATGAGGCGACGGTCGTCCCATTGCGCGTGGACCGCGCGGTGTTGCGAGCACGACAGGGCGACGAGATCCCGGCCCTGCTGCGCGGCCTCTCCGGCAATGGACGGCGGCCCGTGCGCGGCCGGGCGGAAAGCTCACTGAGCGACCGCCTGATCAGAATGCTCCCAGACGAACGCCTCAACGCCCTGTCCGACATCGTCCGCACCCAAGTCGCGGCCGTGCTGGGCCACGCCTCGGCAGATGCCGTACAGCCCGACCGCGCGTTCCGCGACCTGGGTTTCGATTCCCTTTCGGCGGTGGAGTTGCGGAATGCGCTGCGCGCTGAGACGGGTCTTCGTCTCCCGGCAACGCTGGTCTTCGATTACCCGAATGCGCACGCTGTGGCCGAATACCTGGAGAGCGAACTCTCCGGGACGGCGGCCGCTGGCGCGGTCGTCACCGCCAGTGCTCAGAAGGTCGATGACGATCCGATTGTGATCGTGGGAATGGCGTGCCGTTATCCGGGTGGTGTCGCTTCGCCTGAGGACCTGTGGCGTCTGGTCGAGGGTGGTGTGGATGCGGTGTCGGGTTTCCCGGTCGATCGTGGCTGGGATGTGGAGGGTTTGTTCGATCCGGTTCCTGGCCGCCCCGGTAAGAGCGTGGCTCGTGAGGGTGGGTTCTTGTATGACGCGGCGGATTTTGATGCTGATTTCTTTGGTGTGTCGCCGCGTGAGGCGGCGGATACCGATCCGCAGCAGCGTTTGTTGTTGGAGGCGTCGTGGGAGGCGTTCGAGCGGGCGGGTATTGATCCGTCGTCTCTGCGGGGGAGTGCGACCGGTGTCTTCGCCGGTCTGATGTATCACGACTACGCGCTGGACGCCGACGCCGCGAGCACCAGTGCAGGCAGCCTCGCCTCCGGTCGCGTCTCGTACGTATTCGGCCTGGAAGGGCCCTCGGTAACGCTGGACACGGCGTGCTCGTCCTCCCTGGTGGCTCTGCACCTGGCGAGTCAGGCGTTGCGTTCGGGTGAGTGCTCGCTGGCGTTGGCTGGTGGTGTGACGGTGATGTCCACGCCGGGGATGTTTGTGGAGTTCAGTCGTCAGCGTGGTTTGGCTGGGGATGGTCGGTGCAAGTCGTTCTCGGCGTCGGCTGATGGCGCGGGTTGGGCCGAGGGTGTGGGGGTGCTGGTGGTCGAGCGTCTGTCGGATGCTCGCCGCAACGGTCACCCGGTGCTGGCGGTCGTCAGGGGTAGCGCGGTGAATCAGGACGGTGCGTCCAATGGCCTGACGGCTCCGAATGGCCCGTCACAGCAGCGCGTGATTCGCCAGGCACTCGCCAATGCGGGGCTGAATGCTGCGGATGTGGACGCGGTCGAGGCGCACGGTACCGGTACGAGGCTGGGCGACCCGATCGAGGCGCAGGCTGTCATCGCGACTTATGGCCAGGACCGTCCTGAGGACCGGCCGTTGTGGTTGGGGTCGATCAAGTCGAATATGGGTCATGCGCAGGCTGCTGCCGGTGTGGCGGGGATCATCAAGATGGTTCAGGCGATGCGGCATGGTGTGCTGCCCAGGACGCTGCATGTGGACGAGCCGTCCCCGCACGTGGACTGGTCGGCCGGAGCCGTCGAACTGCTCACCGAAGCCCGCGACTGGCCGCGCGATGGCCGTCCCCGCCGAGCTGGAGTCTCCTCGTTCGGCATCAGCGGCACCAACGTTCACCTCATTCTCGAAGAGCCGCCCGCTGCGAAATCCGAGGAAGTATCGCTCGATCCTCCCGCGACCATTCCGTGGCTGATCTCCGCGCGTGACGAGGCGGGTCTTCAAGCCCAGGCGGAGCGGCTTCGCGCACATCTCCGTTCGACTCCTGAGCTGCGTCCCTTGGACGTGGGGTTCTCGTTGGCGAGTGACCGTGCGTTGTTGGAGCGGCGTGCGGTGGTCTTGGCAGGCGACGGTGATTCCACTCTGGACGCACTGGCTGCGTTGGGGGCTGGGAAGCCGCATCCGGACGTCGTCGTCGGCACCGGCCCGGCGGGTCCGGGGTCGACCGCGCTGCTGTTCTCCGGCCAAGGCGCACAGCGTCTCGGGATGGGCCGGGAGTTGTATGAGACGTTCCCGGTGTTCGCCGATGCCTTCGACACCGTCTGCGCCGAACTGGACCAACACCTAGACCGGTCGCTGCGTGAGGTCATCTGGTCCGACCCTGACCTGCTGGACCAAACGGCTTTCACTCAGACCGGCTTGTTCGCCATCGAAGTCGCGTTGTTCCGTCTGCTGGAATCGTGGGGTGTCCGCGCTGATTTCCTGGCGGGTCATTCGATCGGTGAATTGGCTGCAGCGCATGTCGCTGGGATGTTCTCGTTGGAGGACGCCGCGAAGCTCGTCGCTGCGCGAGGGCGCTTGATGCAGGCGCTCCCGCCTGGCGGTGCGATGGCGGCGGTTCAGGCCACCGAGGACGAAGTCACTCCGCTGCTGAGCGGCGAGGTCGGGGTCGCCGCTGTCAATGGTCCGCAGGCCACCGTGGTCTCCGGTGCGGAGGACGAGGTCACCCGGATCATCGACCACTTCACCGGCCTGGGACGCAAGACGACCCGGCTTCGGGTCTCGCATGCGTTCCATTCCCCGTTGATGGATCCGATGCTGGAGGACTTCCGTCAGGTCGCCCACTCCATCGCCTACACCACACCCGCCCTCCCCATCGTCGGTGCGGAACCCGACCCCGAGTATTGGGTGCGGCATGTCCGTGACGCCGTCCGGTTCCACGACACCCTCACCCACCTGCACGACAGCGGCGTCACCCGATTCCTGGAAATCGGACCCGACGGCGTCCTCACCGCAATGGTCCCCGCAGCCCTCCCCGACACCGACGCAACCGTCAGCGTCGCCGCGCTCCGCCGCGACCGTCCCGAAACCGCCACCCTGCTCACCGCACTCGCCCACCTCCACGTCACCGGAACCACCATCGACTGGCCCGCACTCTTCACCCACCACGGCGGACACCGAGTCGAACTCCCCACCTACGCATTCCAACGCACCCGCTACTGGTCGGACCCCGTCACCAACACCCGTCCGTCCGATCCCGCCGACGAAGCCTTCTGGGACGCAGTGGAGCAGGGAGACCTCTCCTCCCTGGCCCAGAGCCTTGACCTTGCCCCCGAATCGCTCCGCGATGTGGCCCCCGCCCTCTCGGACTGGCGCCGCCGCAGCCGCGAGACCCAGGCCGTCGACTCTTGGCGCTACCGGATCACATGGAAGCCCCTGGCCGACCGGCCCAAGACGACACCGTCCGGCGAATGGCTGGTCGTCATGCCGTCCGGCCTCGACCTCACGCGGATCACCAAGGCGCTCACCGACAACGGCGTCCAGCTCATCCCGATGGAGGTGGACGACGACGACCGGGAGGCGCTGGCGGACAGGCTCCGCGACGCCAAGGCGACGGACGGCGTCCTGTCCTTCCTGGCCCTGGACGCACGCCCCCACCCGCACCACCCGGCGATCACCCGGGGAGTCGCGGCGACGATCGCCCTCGCGCAGGCGCTCGACGACACCGGGCACGACGCGCCGCTCTGGTGCCTGACGCGGGGCGCGGTCGCCGTGGACGACCCCGCCGAGATCACCGACCTGGCGCAGGCGTCCCTCTGGGGCCTCGGCACGGTCCTCGGCCTGGAACGGCCCCGGACCTGGGGCGGGATGATCGACCTCCCCGCGGCCCCGGCCCGAGACGATCTGGACGAGACGACCCTCCACCTGCTCGCCACAGCCCTCACAGGCGAGGCCGGAGACCAGGTCGCGATCCGGCCGGGCAAGGTGGCCGTGCGCCGTCTGGTCCGCGCTGGGCTCAATGGCAGGACACCGGCGCGCACCTGGCGTCCGCGCGGGACGGTCCTCGTCACCGGCGGCACCGGCGGCGTCGGCGCGCAGGTCGCCCGCCGCCTCGCCGCGGACGGCGCCGAGCACCTCGTGCTCACCAGCCGCCGCGGCCCGGCCGCCGAGGGGGCCGCCGAGCTGGAGGCGGAGCTGTCCGCGCTCGGCGTTCGCGTAACGGTCGCGGCCTGCGACGTCGCCGACCGCGACGCCCTGCGCCGCCTGCTCGACTCGATCGGCGACGACCTCACGGCGGTCATGCACGCGGCCGGGACGCTCGGCGCGAACGCCCCGCTGTCCGACCTGACCCTGGACGAGCTGGCGGCGGTCATGCCGAAGGCCGTGGGCGCGGCGCACCTGGACGACCTCCTGGCCGACCGTCCGCTGGACGCGTTCGTGCTGTTCTCGTCCGGGGCGGCAGCGTGGGGCGGGGCGGGCCAGTCGGCCTACGCCGCCGCCAACGCCTACCTGGACGCGCTCGCCCACCGCCGCCGGGCGGACGGCCGCACCGCGACCGCGATCGCCTGGGGCACCTGGAACGCCGGGATGGTCGACGCCGACGCGGGCGCGGCGGCGCGCCGGCTCGGGCTCGCGCCGATGGAGCCGCGCCCGGCGATCAACGCGCTGCGGCAGGCGCTCGACCACGACGAGAGCCACCTCGTGGTGGCCGACATCGACTGGTCCCGGTTCACCGCCGCGTACACGCTCGCCCGGCCCCGCCCGCTGCTGGACGAGCTGCCCGAGGCCCGCGCCGCCCTCGCCGCGCAGGGCGACGACGGGGACGCCCCGGACACCGAGTCCGGGTTCGCGGCGCGGCTCGCCGCGATGCCGGAGGCCGAACGCGGACGCGCGCTGCTCGACCTCGTCCGCACGCACGTCGCGGTGATCCTCGGCTACGACGACAGCGCCGCGCTCGACCCCGGACGCGCCTTCAAGGAACTCGGGTTCGACTCGGTCGCCGCCGTGGAGCTCCGCACCCGGCTGAGCGCGGCGACCGGGCGGAGACTGCCCGCGACGCTGGCGTTCGACCACGCGTCCCCGGCCGCGCTGGCCGCGTTCCTCCAGACGCTCATGCGCCCGGCCGACGCGGCCGTCCAGGGCGACGTCCCGATCACGACCGAGCTGGACCGGCTCGAGGCGGCCGTGGCGGCGCTGCCCGCCGAGGAGATCGAGCGCTCCGGCGTCACCGCGCGGCTCCAGGCGCTGGTGGCGTCGCTGAACCAGTCCCTCGCCGGACGGGACGGCGGCGCGGACGTCGCGAGCCGCCTGGAGGACGCGACGGCCGACGACCTCTTCGACTTCATCGACAAAGACCTCGGGATGGCCTGAGAGAGGCGGACATGGCGAACGACGAGAAGCTGCTCGGCTACCTCAAACGGGTCACCGCGGAACTGCACCAGACCCGGCGGCGGCTCCAGGACGTCGAGACCAGGGAACGGGAGCCGATCGCGATCGTCGCGATGAGCTGCCGGTACCCGGGCGGCGTCCGGTCCCCGGAGGGGCTGTGGAAGCTGGTCGCGGACGGGACCGACGCCGTCGGCCCGTTCCCCGACGACCGCGGCTGGGACACCGGGCGGCTGTTCGACGCCGACCCCGACCGTCCCGGCGCGAGCTACGTCCGCGAGGGCGGGTTCGTGTACGACGCGGGGGACTTCGACGCCGGGTTCTTCGGCATCTCCCCGCGCGAGGCCCTCAGCATGGACCCGCAGCAGCGGATCGCGCTGGAGCTGTCCTGGGAGGTGTGCGAGCGCGCCGGGATCGACCCGCACTCCCTCCGCGAGAAGCAGGTCGGGGTGTTCGTCGGGTCCGGCGGGCAGGACTACGCCTACGTCCTCGACGCCCTGCCCGAGGCCGAGGAGACGTACCTCAGCACCGCCAACGCGGCCTCGGTGATCTCCGGCCGGATCGCCTACACGCTCGGCCTGGAGGGGCCCGCGCTGACCGTCGACACGGCGTGCTCGTCGTCGCTCGTCGCGGTGCACCTGGCGGCGCACGCGCTGCGCCGCCGCGAATGCGACCTGGCGCTCGCGGGCGGCGTCCTCGTGATGTCGCTGCCCGCGCCGTTCATCGCGTTCAGCAGGCAGCGCGGGCTCGCCCCGGACGGCCGCTGCAAGGCGTTCTCCGACGCGGCCGACGGCACCGGCTGGAGCGAGGGCGCCGGGATCCTGCTGCTGGAGCGGCTGTCCGACGCGCGCCGCAACGGCCATCGGGTGCTGGCCGTCGTGCGGGGCAGCGCCGTCAACCAGGACGGCGCGTCCAACGGCCTGACCGCGCCGAACGGGCCGTCGCAGCAGCGGCTGATCCGGCACGCGCTCGCCGAGTCGCGGCTCGCGGCCGGAGACGTCGACGCGGTCGAGGGCCACGGGACGGGCACCACGCTCGGCGACCCGATCGAGGCGCAGGCGCTCCTCGCGACCTACGGGCAGAACCGCCCGGACGACCGTCCGCTGTGGCTCGGGTCGATCAAGTCGAACATCGGGCACGCGCAGGCCGCCGCCGGAGTCGCCGGGATCATCAAGACGGTCATGGCGATGCGGCACGGGCTGCTGCCGAAGACGCTGCACGTGACGGAGCCGTCCACGCACGTCGACTGGGACGAGGGGAACGTGCGCCTGCTGACCGAGGCGCGGGAATGGCCGGAGCACGACGGCGACCGGCCGCGCCGCGCCGCCGTCTCGTCCTTCGGCGTCAGCGGCACCAACGCCCACCTGATCATCGAGCAGGCGCCCGAGGCTGACGCCGAGGAGGCGCTGCCGTGGCCGGACGGCGCGCCGGTGCCGTGGCCGGTGTCCGCGCGGGACGCCGCCGCGCTCCGCGCCCAGGCCGGACGCGTCGCGGCCCGGCTGGACGGCGCCGACGCCCTGTCCGTCGGGTACTCGCTCGCGACCGGGCGGGCCGCGCTGGAGCACCGCGCTGTCGTCCTCGCCGCCGGCACCGCCTCCGGGGCGGGCGGGCTCGCGGCGGTCGCCGCGGACGAGCCGCGCGCGGACGTGCTCGGCGGCGTCGCCTCGACCGGGCTGACGGCGTTCCTGTTCTCCGGCCAGGGCGCGCAGCGTCCCGGCATGGGACGCGAGCTTTATCAGGCGTTCCCCGTGTTCGCGGACGCGCTCGACGCCGCGTGCGCCGAACTCGACAAGCACCTGGACGTGCCGCTGAAGACCGTCCTCTGGGACGACGACCGCGAGCGGCTCGACCAGACCGTCCACACCCAGGCCGGGCTGTTCGCCGTGGAGGTCGCGCTCTACCGGCTGCTGGAGTCGTGGGGGCTGCGGCCCGACCTCGTCGCCGGGCACTCCATCGGCGAGCTGGTCGCCGCGCACGTCGCGGGCGTCTGGACGCTGGCCGACGCCGCCGCGCTCGTCGCCGCGCGCGGGCGGCTGATGCAGGCGCTCCCGGCGGGCGGCGCGATGGCGGCCGTGCGGGCGACCGAGGACGAGGCGTCCGCCGTCCTCGGCCCCGACACCGCGATCGCCGCCGTCAACGGCCCCGACTCGGTCGTCGTCTCCGGCCCGGAGGCCGAGGTCGAGCGCGTCGTCGCGCACTTCGCCGCGCTCGGCCGGAAGACGAACCGGCTGCGCGTCTCGCACGCCTTCCACTCCCCGCTGCTCGACCCGATGCTCGACGGGTTCGGACGCGTCGCCGCCGGGCTCGACCACGCGGAGCCGTCGATCCCGATCGTCTCGAACGTCACCGGGGACGGCTCCGCCGACCACCGGTCGCCCGAGTACTGGGTGCGGCACGCGCGGGACGCCGTCCGGTTCGCCGACGGCGTCCGCCACCTCGAATCGGAGGGCGTCACCCGGTTCGTGGAGGTCGGGCCGGACGCCGTCCTGACCGCCCTCGCCGAAGACGTCCTGGACGGCGCGCACCGGGTCGTCGTGCCCGTGCTGCGCCGCGACGGTGGCGAAGCGACAGCCCTCCTCACCGCGGTCAGCGCGCTGTACGCGGACGGCGCGGACATCGACTGGCACGCGGTGTTCGCCGGGCGCGGCGCCCGCGCCGTCGACCTGCCCACCTACCCCTTCCAGCGGAAACGCCACTGGCCCGACACCGCCGCAGGAGCCGCCGGGGACGTCGGCGCGGCCGGGCTGGAACCGGCCGGGCATCCGCTGCTCGGCGCCGTGGTCGCCGCGCCCGACTCCGGCGGCGTCGTCCTCACCGGGCGGCTCGCGGCCGGGGCCCGGCCGTGGCTCACCGAGCACGAAGTCCTCGGCGCGACGCCGCTGCCGGGCGCGGCGTTCGTGGACCTGCTCGTCCGCGCCGCCGACGAGGTCGGCGGCGACCTGGTCGAGGAGCTGACCGTCCACGAGCCGATGGTGCCGCCGGAAGGAGGGCTCGCGCTCCAGGTCGTCGTGGGGGAGCGGGACGAGTCCGGCGGATGGCCGGTGAGCGTCTTCTCCCGTCCCGCCGACGCCTCCTCGGACGTCCCGTGGACGCGGAGCGCCACCGGACGCCTCGCCGCGGACGGCGCGCCGCCGCCCGCCGAGCCGTGGCGGTCGCCGCCGCAGGGCGCCACCGCCATCGACGTCGACGACGCTTACGAGCGACTCCTCGCCCGCGGCCACGCCTACGGCCCCCTCTTCCAAGGGCTGCGCGCGGCCTGGCGGCACGGCCGGGACCTCTACGCCGAGGTCGCGCTGCCCGAAGGCGCGGCCGGAACGAGCGGGTTCGGGATCCACCCGGCGCTGCTGGACGCCGCGACACACCTCGTTCTCCTGGAAGAGGACGCCGAGCACGTCAGCCTTCCCACCGCTTGGAGCGGAGTCCGGCTGCACGCCGAAGGGGTGGAGGCCGTCCGGGTGCGGATCACGCCCGCCGAAGGCGGCGCGCACGCGCTCGACCTCGTCGACGAGGCCGGTCGGCCCGTGCTGTCGGCGGCGTCCGTCACGCTGGAGCCCGTGTCCGCCGAACGGCTGGAGGCGGCGGGGAACGCCAGGAACGACGCGCTGTTCCACGTCGAGTGGACCGGGATCCAACTCGCCGCCACTGCCATTCCGAACTGCGTCGTCCTCGGCGGCGACCGGTACGGCCTGCCGGGCGTCGCGGACCTCGCGGCACTTGCCGGATCCGCGGTGCCCGACGTGGTGTTCGCGCCCGCGCCGTCCGGTGTCGGCCCGGCCGAGGTGCGGCGCGCCGGGCACGAGGTGCTCGCGCTCGCGCGGGAGTGGCTCGCCGACGAGCGGTTCGCCGGGGCCCGGCTCGCCGTGGTCACCGAGAACGCCGTCGCCGCCGCGCCGCACGAGAAGCCGGGCGACCTCGCCGGGGCCGCGCTGTGGGGGCTGATCAGGTCCGCGCAGGAGGAGAACCCCGGGCGGTTCGTCCTCCTCGACATCGACGGCGGCGAGGAGTCCGCGCGGGCGCTGCCCGCTGCGGCCGCGCTGTCCGATCCGCAGGTGGCACTGCGGGCGGGTGAGCCGCGCGTGCCTCGGCTCGCGAGGTCGGCCGCGCCACGCTCGGGCCCCGCGCCCTGGGACGCCTCCGGGACCGTCCTGATCACCGGTGGGACGGGCGGCATCGGGCCGCTGATCGCCCGGCATCTGGTGTCCGCGCACGGCGTCCGGCGGCTGCTCCTGGTCGGCCGCCGCGGGCCCGACGCGCCGGGTGCGGCCGAGCTGCGCGCCGACCTCGCCGCGCTCGGCGCGGACACCGAGATCGCCGCCTGCGACCTCGCCGACCGGGACGCCGTGGCCGAGCTCCTCGACGGCCGTCCGCTGACCGGCGTCGTGCACGCCGCCGGCGTCCTGGACGACGGCGTGATCTCGTCCCTCACCCCCGACCGGCTCGACGCCGTGCTGCGTCCCAAGGTCGACGCGGCCTGGCACCTCCACGAGCTGACCCGCGACATGGACCTGACGGCGTTCGTGCTGTTCTCGTCCGTGTCCGGCGTCCTCGGCGGGCCAGGCCAGGGCAACTACGCCATGGCCAACGCCTATCTGGACGCGCTCGCCGCGCACCGCCGCGGCCTCGGCCTCCCCGCCGCGTCGCTCGCGTGGGGGCCGTGGGCGGAGGCGGGCATGGCGCGCCGCCTCGGCGACGCCGACCTGCGCCGCCACGAGCGCTCCGGGATCCCCGCGCTGACCACGGCCGACGCCCTCGGCCTGTTCGACCTCGCGCTGCGGGACGGCGCCCCGGCGCCGCTGCCCGTCCGGCTCGACCTGGCCGCGCTGCGCTCGCACGCCGCGTCGGGCGGGATCCCGGCGATGCTGCACGGCCTGGTCAAGGTTCCCGCCCGGCAGTCCGTGCAGGACGGCGGAGCCGCCGTCCTCGCGCGGCGGCTCGCGGAGCTGGCCGGGCCGGAGCGCGACCGGTTCCTGCTGGAACTGGTGCAGTCGCAGGTCGCCGCCGTCCTCGGGCACGACGACCGGGACGCGGTCGAACCCGAGCGCGCGTTCAGCGAGCTCGGGTTCAGCTCGCTCACGGCCGTCCAGTTGCGGAACGCGCTTAACGCCGTCACCGGGCTGCGGCTGCCGTCCACGCTGGTGTTCGACCACCCGAACGCGGCGGCGGTCGCCGCCCTGCTCGACGCGGAACTGGACCCGGCCGAGCCGTCCGCGGCCCCCGCCCTGGACGAGCACCTGCGCGCCCTGGAACTGGCGGTTTCCACGGCCTCGGACCCGGACGCGCGGGCCCGCGTCACCGCCCGGCTCCGCGAGATCACCGCCGCGTGGGCCGCCGCGTCCCGCCCGGACGGCGACACCGCCGCCGGGTCGGACGACCTGGCGGCGGTGTCGGCGAGCGAGATGTTCGAGATCCTGGACGGCGAACTGGAGTCGTCCGCCTGACCGGGCCGCGCGGGGGACGCGGCCCGGTCAGGGTCAGCGTCCCCCGGCGGGCTCGGGAGTCTTCTCGACGGCGGCCTCCGGACCCTCCTCCTCGGGGCCGGTCTGCTTCCCGCCGTGGTTGCGCAGCAGCGCCGTCCCGACGACCGCGACGATCGCGACCACCCCCGCGGCGATGCCCGCGTTGACGTTCAGGCCATGGACGAAAGCGTCCCGCGCCGCCCCGAGCAGCCCGGAACGCGCGTCGCCCGGCAGGCCCTTGGCGACCTCGGCGGCGCCGCCGAGCGTCTTCTCCGCGGCCTCGACCGCGCGCGGCGGCAGCCCGGCCGGGACCGCGTCGCCCATCCGATCCCGGTAGATCGCCGCGCCGATGCTGCCCATGATCGCGACGCCGAGCGCGCCGCCGAGCTGGTTCCCCGTCTCCGACAGCGCCGACGCCGCGCCCGCCCGCTCCGGCGGCGCCGCGGTGAGGATCATGTCGGCGGTCAGCGTCATCGCCACCCCGAGGCCCGCCGCGACCAGCACCACGCCGGTCACCAGCACCGCCAGCGACGAATGGACGCCGACCCGCGTCACCACCAGGAACCCGGCCGCCGTCATCAGCAGGCCCGTCCCGATGATGGAGGCGGGACGGACCGTCTTGGCGAGGCCGCTCGCCACCGTCGTGGCCACCGCGACCGCCGCGGGGGCGGGCAGCGACCACAGCGCCGCCTCCATCGGCCCCATCCCCCGGACGAGCTGCAGCCACTGCGTCGAGTACAGCGCGAACCCGACGAGCGCGAAGAACGCCACCAGGTTCACCGCCATCGGCACCGCGAACGTCCGCACCCGGAACAGCGCGAGGTCGATCATCGGGTCGCGGCGGGACCGCTGCCACACGACGAACAGCGCGCCGAGCACCAGCCCGGCGACGACCGCCGCGACCGGGACGGCGCTCACCCCGTCCTGCGCCAGCTCCTTGATCCCGTAGACGGCGGGCAGCACGGCGGCGAGCGACAGCACCGCGCCGACCAGGTCGAACCGTCCCGGACGCGGGTCGCGGTACTCGGGGATCAGCAGCGGCGCGAGGATCAGCAGCAGGGCCATCGGCGGGACGTTCAGCAGGAACACCGAACCCCACCAGAAATGGTCCAGCAGGACCCCGGACACCAGCGGGCCGAGCGCCGCGCCGCCGGAGAACCCGGCCGTCCAGATCGCGATCGCGGTGCGGCGCTGGTCGCCGTCCCGGAACATGCTGCGGATCAGCGCGAGCGTCGACGGCGCGAGCACCGCGCCCGCCACGCCCAGCGCGGCCCGCGCCCCGATCAGCGTCTCCGCGCTGGACGAGTACGCCGCCGCGACCGACGCCGCGCCGAACAGCGCAGCGCCGAGCAGGAGCATGCGGCGGCGCCCGAACCGGTCGCCGAGGACGCCCATCGTGATGAGCAGACCGGCCAGCAGGAATCCGTAGACGTCGAGGATCCAGAGCTGCTGCGCGCTGCTCGGCTCCAGGTCGGCGGTGATGAACGGGACGGCGAGGTACAGCACCGAGACGTCCATCGCGACGAGCAGGTTCGCGAGGACCAGGACGGCGAGTCCCGCCCACTCCCTCCGGCCGGCGCGCTGCGGTGATGCTGAGGTGGACATGATCCTCCGTAGGGCGGCCGCTTATCCGCGCGCCGCTGGTCCGGCCGCCGCGGTCGCGGCGAGGCCGGCTCTGTCGATCTTCCGGTTGGGATTGAGGGGAAAGGACTCCAGGTGCCGGAACGCCCGCGGCAACATCCCCTCGGGGAGCACCTGCCGGAGCCGTCCCGCGAGGACGGCGGGGGAGACGGGCGTGCCGGTGTAGAAGACGACGAGCTCCATGCCCCCGGCGTCGGCCGGGCGGGTCACGGTCACCGCGTCCTCGACGCCGGGGCAGTCGCGGACGGCGTCGTCGATCTCCGCCAGCTCCACCCGCCACCCCTGGATCTGCACCTGGGCGTCCAGGCGGCCGAGGTAGGCGAGCTCGCCGCCGTCGAGGCGGCGGACCCGGTCGCCGGTCCGGTACCAGCGGCGCCCGGCGTGGACGAGGAAGCGGCCCTCGTCGTCCCGTGGGTCGAGGTAGCCGGGCGTCATCTGCGGCCCCGCGACGCACAGCTCGCCCTCGGCGCCGTCCGTCGCGCCGTCGTCCGGGTCGAGGAGGAGGTGGTCGTGGCCCTCGTGGACCGTCCCGATCGGGACGTGCCCGTTCACGCACAGCGCGGGCGACGTCTCCGGCGACCAGCGGTGCCCGGACACGGTGACGGTCAGCTCGGTCGGCCCGTACAGGTTCTCCACGGCGGAGGCGGGCGCGGCGTCCTGCCATTCGGCGGCGTCGGCGTGGCGCAGCGCCTCACCGGCGAAGAAGCTCCAGCGCAGCGACGGCATCGCGCCCGGCTCCAGCCCGCCCATCCGCCGGACGAGCGCGATCGCGGACGGCGTCGAGAACCACACCGTCATCGCCCGCTCGGACAGGAACGACGGCAGGTCCGTGTAGGCCCGCACCGGGACGGTCCGCACGCTCGCCCCCGCGCCCCACGCGCAGAACAGGTCGAACATCGCGCAGTCGAAGTTGAGGCCGAACGTCTGGGAGAAGACGTCGTCCGGGCCGAAGTCGTACCGCTTGTCCAGCAGCGTGAAGTAGTGGTGCGTGGCGGCGTGGGTGATCTTGACGCCCTTCGGCCGTCCCGTCGAGCCGGACGTGAACAGCAGGTAGGCGACGTCCTCCGGACGGACGGGGCGCGGCGCGTCCAGGGCGGCGCGGACGGCTGGGATGACGGGCAGCCGACCGGCGTCGTCGCCGTCCGTCAGGACCGGCAGCTCCAGTTCGGCCGCCTCCAGGGCGGCGATCCCGGCGGCGTCGGCGACGGCCGCGGAGACGTTCGCGTCCGCCAGCATCCGCCGGGTCCGGGCGGCGGGGAAGTCGGGGCTGAGCGGGACGGCGGTCGCGCCCGTGTACAGCGCCGCGAGCAGCCCCCCGTACGCGACCGGGCCCTTCTCCGCCAGCACCGCGATCGCGGACGGCGGCCCGCCCGGCATGGCGAGCAGCGCGCCCGCCCACGCGAGCGCCCGCTCGTGCAGCGCCTCGTACGTCATGGACGCCGTGGTCGGGGAACCGGTGTCCACGTGGAACGCGGGGCGCGAAGGCGACAGGGCGAGGCCGCGCAGGAAGCGGCCGTGCAGCGCGTGCTCGGGGATCTCGTTCATCGTGGTGTCTTCCCGGAAGAGGGTCGATTCGGAAGGAACGCCGCCGTCCCGCCCAGCCCCGCCGCGTCGTCCGTGTCCTACCGGCCCGCCCGGGAGGCGCGTGCCGGGGTGCGCCGGGTGCGCGGGCGCATCGCCAGCTCGGGACGCAGCGAGACGACGTCGAACCGGTCGGTCGCGCACCGCACGCGCCCCCACAGGTTGTCGGGCCCGCACACGTAGAGGCGGCCGACGCCGAGGCCCTTGAGGGCCTCCATGACGCCCGGCCAGCGGACCGGGCGGACCGCCGCGTCCAGCAGGAGCGTGCGCAGCTCCGCGCCGGACAGCAGCGGCCTCCCGTCGTGGTCGGAGACCACGGGCAGGGACGGGTCGCGGAACTCGACGCCCGCGAACACCTCGCGTTCGAGGGAGTCGCGCAGCGACCCGAAGGCGCTGGAATGCATCGGCGGGCGCATCACGGCGAGCGGAAGCCCGCCGACGCGGCGCAGCCGCTCGGTCAGCCGACCGAGCGTTTCCTCGTGCACGGACAGCATGTAGAAGTCGTGGTCGACGTAGCAGGAGACGTCGTACCAGGCGCCCTGCTCGTCGAGGTCGCTCAGCACCTCGGCCAGCGCCTCCGGCGGGGTCCGGGCGAACGACTGGGTGACGATCCCGCGGTGCTCGCGCTGGAAGTACTCCTCGATGTGGCGGCCCGCGGCGGCGGTGAGCCGCACCGCGTCGGCGAAGCCGAGCGCGCCGGAGTGGACGGCCGCGGGCGTCCCGCCGAAGCTCGGCCCGGCGCACGCCACCGGGTCCGCGTCCAGGGCCGACTCCGCCCACCCGGCCATCGCCAGGCAGTTCACGAGGAACGCGACGCGGGCGGGCTCGGTGTACTCGCCGTCGCTCGCGCGGAACCGGTCGACGAGCGAGTAGCCGAGCGCGTCGTCGGCCTCCGCGACGAGCCGCCGCGCGGCCGGATGCATCAGCATGAATTTGCCGACGTCGCCGAAACTCGACGGGCTGATGGCGGGAAAGACGAGCGCGGCTTCCGCCCGGGGGCCGGTGTCCATGTCGTTCTTTCCCCCTCGTGTCGCGGCTGCCGCCGATCCATTGATTCCCGAGTTTGGCCGCGCCGCCGGCGGCCCCTGTACCCCTAACCGCCCCTAACGGATCGGCGGGCCCGGGCCCTAGGGGTGCATAAGGGTTGGGGGGTGTTGGCGGCGCCGATAGCGTCCAGCGGAAAGAGGCGTGAAAACCGTCGGTTCCCGCGATTCACGACACGCGGTCGACCACTCCATTCCGGCCGACGGTGCCGCCAGTGGAGGAATTTCGATGAAGGTATTCGTCACCGCCGGGACGGGCGTCGTCGGCACCGCCCTGATCGCCGAGCTGAGGTCGCGCGGAGCGGAGATCTCCGTGCTCACGCGCAGCGCCGAGAACGCCGAGGCGCTGCCCGACGGGGTGCGCGGCGTCGTCGGCGACCTGCTCGACTTCGAGTTGGTCCGCACCGAGTTCGCCGCGGCCGACGCCGTCTTCCTCAACCTGCCCGTCGGCGCGGACGAGTTGTACCAGGGCATCCTCGCCGTCGACGCCGCGAAGCGCGCCGACGTCCAGCACCTCGTCTACCTCTCCGCGCAGGACGTGGAGACGATGGTCACCGCGCCGTACTGTGCCGGGAAGGCCACGATCGAGCAGGCCGTCAAGAACTCGGGCGTCCCGTACACGATCATCCGGCGGGGCGAGCTGATGCAGAACGACATCGGCGCCAAGCCCATGCTCGACATGGGGATCTACGGCATCCCGTTCGGCGAGATCGGCGTGTCCCGGGTGGACGTGCGCGACGTGGCGGAGGCCGCGGCGATCGTCCTCACGACGCCCGGCCACTTCGGCGAGACCTACACCGTCACCGGCCCCGAGCCCGTGACCGGGCGGTTCGTCGCCGACACCTGGAAGCGCGTGCTCGACAGCGAGGTCGCCTACGTGGGCGACGACCTGGACTCGTGCTGGCAGATCCTCAACCAGATGATGCCGTCGCACATCGCCCGCGACATCTGGCTGATGTACGAGCACTACGACCACCACGGCCACGTCGCCGACGAGGACGACGTCGTCCGCGCGACGAAGCTGCTCGGCCACCCGCCGCGCTCCTTCACCGAATTCGCCGAGGAGACGGCCGCGGCCTGGAAATCCTGATCGGCCGCCGCCCGATCACGACACGCTCAGGAGCCATCATGTGGGATTCGCGCTTCGAGGAGATTCTGCGCGGCAGGCTGCCGTTCCTCGAAGAGAAGGAAAAGGTCGGCGAGGACCTCAGTCTGCGGGACTTCGGACTCGATTCGATGGGCGCCGTCGAATTGCTCGCCTCGCTGGAGGCCGCCTATTCGGTGCGGTTCGTCGACGACGCGCTCGACATGGCGAACTTCGCCACCCCCGGCGTCCTCTGGACGACCCTTTCCAAGATGATCGAGAAGGCGTCCTGAGATGAGCCCCATCACCATGCCGCCCGCCGTGCCGCCCGCCCGCGTGCGGGACTCGGTGGACAACCTGCACGGCTTCATGCTCCAGACCGCCGGCGACGCCCCGGGCGCGCCGGCGGTCGTGGAGCCCGGCCCCACCGGCGAGCTGACCGTCGTCACCTACGGCGAGCTGCGTCAACGGGTCGACGAGTACGCGGACGCGATCGGCGCGCTCGGCCTCGACGTCGGCGACCGGGTGATCCTGGAGTCGCACACCTCGTCGACGGCCATCGCCGTCTACCTGGCGTGCTGCGTGCTCGGCCTGCCGTTCATCCCGGTGAGCCCGGAGACGCCCGCCAAGCGGCTGCTCGCGATCATCGACTCGGCGCGTCCCGCCCTGTACCTCCAGCACGAGGACGGCGGCCGGGACGGCGTCCCGCCGGGCGTCGGCACCGCCCGGTTCGGCCCGGCCGGGCTGCGGGCCGAGCGCGCGCCGGAGCCGCGGACGAGGCGGCGGCGCGAGGTCGTCGGCACCGACCCGGCCTACATCATCTTCACGTCCGGGACGACGGGCCGCCCGAAGGGCGTCGTGATGAGCCACCGCGCCAGCACGGCCTTCTTCCGCGCGGTGCACGGCCTCGGCATCCTCCGGCCGGGGGACCGGGTCGCGACCGCGTCGCCGCTCCAGTTCGACTTCGCGCTGTTCGACATCGGCATCACGCTCGGCAGCGGCGCGACCCTGCTGCCGATCCCGCGCGAGCGGCTGCGCTGGCCGCGCCGCTTCGTCGGGTTCCTGCGGGACGCGGGCGCCACGCACGTGCACGGCGTCCCGTCCATCTGGCGGCCGGTGCTGCGGAACGAGCCGGACGAGCTGGCGACGCTCGGCCTGCGCGGCGTCCTGTTCTCCGGCGAGCAGTTCCCGATGCACGAGCTGCGCCGGCTGCGGTCCCTCGCGCCGGGCGCGCGGATCATCAACTGCTACGGCCCGACCGAGTCGATGGCGTGCTCGTTCACCGACGTCCCCGACCCCATCCCGGACGACCTGGAGCTGCTGTCCATCGGGCACGCCTACCCCGGCGCCGAGATGATGATCGCCGACGAGCGCGGCCGCCCGATCGAGCGGCCCGGCGTCCCCGGCGAGATCTACCTGCGCGCCCCCGCGCTGTTCAGCGGCTACTGGGACGACCCGGAGACGACGGCGCGGGCGCTGGTCCGCGACCCGCTCAACCCGGCGTCGGGGCAGATCGTCCTGCGCACCGGGGACCTCGCCCACCGCGGCCCGGACGGCGAGCTGTACTTCCGCGCCCGCGTCGACTCGCAGGTGCAGATCCGCGGCAACCGGGTCGAGCTGACCGAGGTGGAACGCAGGATCGCCGAGTTCCCGGGCGTCGGCGCCGCGGCCGTGACGGTCGCGGACGGCGGCTCCGCCGACCCGGTGCTGTGCGCGTTCGTCGTCGGCGCCCCGGGCGAGGGCGATCTCGACCGGCCGGCGGTCCGCGCGTTCTGCGCGGAGGCGCTGCCCGACTACATGGTGCCGAGCGAGATCCACGTCGTCGGCGAGCTTCCCCTCACCGAGAACGGCAAGGTCGACCGCGCGCTGCTCGCGTCGACGCGCTAGGGCCCGCCGGACGCCGGACGGCCCGCGAACGGGACGGCCGGACCGCCGCGGGCCGGAACGAGAGAGATGGTGGAGTGCGCGAATGAGTGAGCCCGGCGCGCCGGCGGGACGTCCGCCGCTGGACGTGGTGATCTCCGAGACCCTCGCCGTGCTGCGGAAGGTCGACCCGGACGGCCGGCACGCCGTCACCGGGGACCGCCCCTTCCTGGAGCTCGGGCTGGACTCCCTCGGCCTGGTGGACCTGCACGCCCGGCTGACGGCGGCGACCGGCCTGCCGCTGCCGGTCACGGTCGGGTTCGACTACCCGACGCCGGGACGGCTGGCCGAGTACCTGCGCGCCCTCGCGGGCGGCGAGGAGACGGACGCACCGGCCGTGCCGGGGAGCGCGGGCGGGGCGGCGGACGACCCGATCGCGGTCGTCGGCATCGGCTGCCGGTTCCCGGGCGGCGTCGCGTCCCCGGACGACCTGTGGCGGCTCGTCGACGGCGGCGTCCACGTCATCTCCGACTTCCCCGCCGACCGGGGCTGGGACCTCGACGCCCTCTTCGACCCGGACCCGGACGCGCCCCGCACCAGCTACGTCCGCAAGGGCGGCTTCCTGGACGGCGCCGCCGACTTCGACGCCGCCTTCTTCGGCATCAGCCCGAAGGAGGCCCTGGCGATGGACCCGCAGCAGCGGGTCCTGCTGGAGACCTGCTGGGAGGCGCTGGAGCGGGCGGGCATCGATCCCGCCGGCCTGCGCGGCTCCGCGTCCGGCGTGTTCGTCGGGATGGAGCCGCACGAGTACGGCCCGAAGACCCACGAGGCGCCGGACGGGCTCGACGGGCACCTGATGCTCGGCACGCTGCCGAGCGTCGTGTCCGGCCGCGTCGCCTACGTCCTCGGCCTCGAAGGGCCCGCGCTGACCGTGGACACGGCGTGCTCCGGCTCGCTGACCGCGCTGCACCTCGCCGTGCAGTCGCTCCGGCGCGGCGAGTGCTCGCTCGCGCTCGCGGGCGGCGTGACGGTGATGTCCGGGCCCGGGACGTTCACGACGTTCAGCCGCCAGCGCGGCCTCGCCCCGGACGGCCGGTGCAAGGCGTTCGCCGCCGCGGCGGACGGCACCGGCTTCTCGGAGGGCGTCGGCGTGTTCGTCCTGGCCCGGCTGTCGGCGGCGCGGCAGGCCGGGTATCCGGTGCTGGCGCTGGTGCGCGGGTCGGCGATCAACCAGGACGGCGCGAGCAACGGCCTGACCGCGCCCAACGGGCCGTCGCAGCAGCGGGTGCTGCGCGCAGCGCTGGCCGACGCCGGGCTCACGGCGGGCCAGGTCGACGCGGTCGAGGCGCACGGCACCGGGACCCGGCTGGGCGACCCCATCGAGGCGGGCGCGCTGATCGCCGCCTACGGGCGCGAGCACGCCCCGGACCGGCCGCTCTGGCTCGGCTCGGTCAAGTCGAACATCGGGCACTCCGGGGCCGCCGCCGGGGCCGCCGGAATGATCAAGATGATCATGGCGATGCGGCACGGGACGCTGCCGCGGACCCTGCACGTGGACGAGCCGTCCCCGCACATCGACTGGTCGTCCGGGACGGTCCGGCTGCTGACCGAGGCCGTTCCCTGGACGCGTCCCGACGGCGAGTCCGAGCCGAGGCGGGCCGGGATCTCGTCCTTCGGCGCCAGCGGCACGAACGCGCACGTGATCATCGAGCAGCCGCCGGACATGGAAACCGGGCCGAGGCCCGAGCCGTCCAAGGAGCGGATCACGCCGCTGCCGCTGTCGGCGAAGAGCGAGCCCGCGCTGCGCGACCAGGCCCGCCTGCTGCGGGCGGCGCTCACGGCGGGCCGGCCGCCGTCCCTGCTCGACGCCGCGTTCTCGGCGGCGACGACGCGGGCGTCCTTCGACCACCGCGCGGTCGTCGTCGCCGGGGACCGCGACGAGGTGTTGCGCGGCCTGGACGCGCTGGCCGACGGCGACGCCGTGGCCGGTGTGCTGCGGGGGACCGCCGCGTCCCCGTCCGGCGGGACGGCCTTCCTGTTCACCGGGCAGGGCAGCCAGCGTCCCGGCATGGGACGGCGCCTCTACGAGACCTTCCCCGCCTTCGCCGACGCCCTCGCCGACGCCGCCGACCACCTCGATCTCCAGCTCGACGTGCCGCTGCTCGACGTCCTGTTCGGCACCGACCCGGACGCCGACGCGCTGCTCGACCAGACCGCCTACGCGCAGCCCGCGCTGTTCGCGGTCGAGGTCGCGCTGTTCCGCCTGCTGGAGTCGTGGGGCGTGACCCCGGACCACGTGGCGGGCCACTCGGTCGGCGAGCTGGTCGCGGCGCACGTCGCGGGCGTCCTGTCGCTGGAGGACGCGGCGCTGCTGGTCGCCGCGCGCGGGCGCCTCATGCAGGAGCTCCCGCCCGGCGGCGCGATGATCGCCGTTGCGGCCACCGAGGAAGAGATCACCCCCTACCTGGACGAACGGGTGGGCCTCGCCGCCGTCAACGGCCCGTCCGCGCTCGTGATCTCCGGCGACGGCGAGGCCGTGTCCCGCGTCGCCGCCCTCTTCGCGGACGGCCGGGTCGGGGCGCCGCGCCGCACGCGCCGACTCCGCGTGTCGCACGCGTTCCACTCGCCGCTGATGGAGCCGATGCTCGCGGAGTTCCGGCGGATCGCGGACGTCATGGCGTACGCGCCGCCGCGCGTCCCGATCGTGTCGAATGTGACCGGGCGGCCCGTCGAGCCGGACGCGGAGTACTGGGTGCGGCACGTGCGCGAGGCCGTCCGGTTCCGGGACGGCGTGCGCTGGCTGCGCTCGGCGGGCGTCACCAGGTTCCTGGAGCTGGGCCCGGACGGCGTCCTCTCGGCGATGGGCCGCGACTGCCTCGCCGACGACGACGAGGACGCGCTCTTCACGCCCGTCATGCGCGACGGACGCGACGAGGAGCGCGAACTGCTCTCGGCGGTCGGCCTCGCCCACGCGCACGGCGTCCCCGTCGACTGGGACGGCCTCTTCGCCGACAGCGGCGCCCGGCGCGTCGACCTGCCGACCTACCCCTTCCAGCGGCGGCGCTACTGGCTGGACATGGGCCCCGGTCCCGCCGGACGCCGCGACGGGCACCCGCTGCTCGACACCGTCCTCGGCCTGGCCGGGGGCGGTGGGACGGTCCTCACCGGCCGCCTGTCGACGCGCACGCGGCCCTGGCTCGCCGACCATGTCGTCGCCGGGACCGTCCTGCTGCCCGCGACCGCGTTCGTGGAGATGGCGGTCCGCGCCGGGGACGAGGCGGGCTGCGGGACCGTCCGGGAACTGACGCTGGAGGCGCCCCTCGCGCTGCCCGCCGACGCCGAGGTCGCGGTGCAGGTCGTGGTCGGGGAGCCCGCCGAGGACGACGGCCGGACGGTGGAGATCTACTCCCGTCCCGGCGACGCGCTGCCCGACGAGCCGTGGACCCGGCACGCGAGCGGCGTCCTGTCCGCGCAGGCGGACGAGCCAGAGGTTCCGGACCTCACGGCCTGGCCCCCGCCCGGCGCCGAGCCGGTCGACCCCGCCGCCCTCGACACCCCCGGTCTTGAGTTCGGCCCCATGTTCCAGGGCCTGCGCGCCGTCTGGCGCCGGGGCGCGGAGATCTTCGCCGAGGCCGCCCTGTCAGAGGACGCGCAACCCGGCCCGGAGCGGTTCGGGCTGCACCCAGCGCTGCTGGACTCGGCGCTCCGTCCCGCCGACCTCGCCGGGGACCCGGCCGAGGACGAGATCCGGCTCCCCTTCGCCTGGACGGACGTGACCCTCCACGCCACGGGCGCCGCGTCGGTGCGGGTTCGGATCACGCCCACCGGTACCGGCGGCGCGGTGTCGGTCGCGGTGGCCGACGCGGCGGGCGCGCCGGTCGCGTCCATCGGCACGATCGTGACGCGCGCCCTCCCCGCCGGACGCGTCGAGAGCGGGAACGAGCCGTTGCACATCGTCCGGTGGGAGCCGGTTCCGGCCTCGGAACCGGTGGCCGGGGACGGCTGGGCCGTCCTCGCGGGCGCGCCCGAACTGGAGAACGCCGGGACGGTCCACTCCGGCATCGAAGACCTCCTGGTGTCCGGCGCGGCGGTGCCCGGTGTCGTGGTCGCACCGTTCCTCCCGGTGGAGGGCGCGCCGCCCGAAGCCGCGCGGGCCGCCGCCGTGCGCCTTCTCGACCTCCTCCAGAGCTGGCTGGCCGAGGAGCGGTTCGCCGCGTCCCGGCTGGTCATGGTGACGCGGCGGGCGGTCGCGGCCGGAGCCGACGAGGCCCCCGACCTCGCCACGGCCCCGCTCTGGGGCCTGGCCCGCGCCGCGCAGGCGGAGCACCCCGGACGCTTCACGCTCGTCGACCTGGACGGCGCCGCCGACGCCGTCCGCGCGTTGCGGACGGCGCTCGCGACCGGCGAGCCGCAGGTCGCGGTCCGCGCGGGCGTGCCGCACGTCCCCGTCCTGGCGCGGGCGACCGGGGCCGGACGTCCCGCGCCGTGGAGCGCCGACGGGACCGTGCTGATCACCGGGGGCACGGGCGGGCTCGGCGCGCGGGTCGCGCGGCACCTGGTGGCCGCGCACGGCGTCCGGCGCCTGATCCTCGCGTCCCGGCGCGGCCCGGACGCCCCCGGCGCCGCCGACCTCCGCGCGGAGCTGACCGGCCTCGGCGCCGACGTCACGGTGGTCGCCTGCGACGTCGCCGACGCCGGGGCGCTCGCCGCCGTGCTGGCGGCGGTGCCGTCCGAGCATCCGCTGAGCGGCGTCGTCCACACGGCGGGCGTCGTGGACGACGGCCTGGTCGGATCGCTGACCCACGAGCAGGTGGACGCCGTGCTGCGTCCCAAGGCGGACGCGGCCTGGAACCTCCACGAGCTGACCCGTGAACTCGGCCTGTCGGCGTTCGTGCTGTTCTCGTCCGCGGCGGGCGTCATGGACGCGGCCGGGCAGGGCAACTACGCGGCCGCCAACGTGTTCCTCGACGCGCTGGCCCGGCACCGCCGCGCGGCGGGCCTGGCGGCGACGTCCCTGGCCTGGGGCCTGTGGGCGGGCGACGACGGCATGGGCGGACGCCTGGACGAGGTCACCCGCCGCCGCGCCGGACGGTCCGGCCTGGCCGCGCTGTCGGCGGACGAGAACCTCGCGCTCATGGACCTGGCGCTGCGAACGGGGGAACCCGAGCTGCTCCCGGTCCGGGTGGACACGGCGGCGCTGCGGGCCCGGACGGACGCCGTCCCGGCGGTGCTGCGCGGGCTGGTGCGCGGACCGTCCCGCCGCCGCGCGGGCGCGCCCGCCGCAGGGCTGGCGGCCCGCCTCGCGGACCTGCCCGAGTCCGAACGGGAACGCGTCGTCCTGGACCTGGTACGGACGCAGGTGGCGGCCGTCCTCGGCCATGACGGCGCGGCCGAGATCGACCCCGGACGCGCCTTCAACGAGATCGGGTTCGACTCGCTCGCGGCGGTCGAGCTGCGCAACGCGCTGAGCACGGCGACGGGCCTGCGGCTGTCCACGACCCTGGTCTTCGACCATCCCAACCCGCGCGCCCTGGCCCGGCACATCGCGGACAAGGCGCTCAACACCGCGTCCGGCGACACCGCGTCCGGCCCGCGCGCCGTGCGGGTGACCGCGCCCGTGGACGAGCCGATCGCCATCGTCGGCATGGCCTGCCGCTACCCCGGCGGCGTCGCCGCCCCCGAGGACCTCTGGCGGCTGGTCGCCGCCGGACGCGACGGCATCGCCGAATTCCCCGACGACCGGGGCTGGAACGTCGCGGACCTCTACGACCCGGAGCCCGGCCTCCCAGGCAAGAGCTACATCCGCGAGGGCGGGTTCCTCTACGACGCGGCCGACTTCGACGCAGACCTGTTCGGCATCAGCCCCCGCGAGGCGCTCGCCATGGACCCGCAGCAGCGCCTCCTGCTGGAGGTCTGCTGGGAGTCGCTGGAACGCGCGGGCGTCGACCCGCTTTCGGTCCGCGGCACCCCGGTCGGCGTGTTCGCCGGGATCATGTACCACGACTGGGCCACCCGGCTCGCCGAAGTGCCCGAGGACCTCGCCGGATACCTCGGCAACGGCAGCGCGGGCAGCATCGCCACCGGCCGCGTCGCCTACGCGCTCGGCCTGGAGGGCCCGGCCGTGACCGTGGACACGGCGTGCTCGTCGTCGCTGGTCGCGCTGCACTGGGCGATGCAGGCGCTCCGGCAGGGCGAGTGCACGCTCGCGCTGGCGGGCGGCGTGACGGTGATGGCGACCCCGGACACCTTCGTGGACTTCAGCCTCCAGCGCGGCCTGGCCAAGGACGGCCGCTGCAAGTCGTTCGCCGCCGCCGCGGACGGCACCGGCTGGGGCGAGGGCGCGGGCATGCTCCTGCTGGAGCGGCTCTCGGACGCCGAGCGCAACGGCCACCGGGTCCTCGCGGTCGTGCGGGGCAGCGCGATCAACCAGGACGGCGCGTCCAACGGCCTGACCGCGCCGAACGGGCCGTCGCAGCAGCGGGTGATCCGCCAGGCGCTCGCCGGCGCCGGGCTCGGCACCGGCGACGTGGACGCGGTCGAGGCGCACGGCACGGGCACGACGCTCGGCGACCCGATCGAGGCGCAGGCCCTCCAGGAGACCTATGGGCAGGACCGTCCGGACGGGCGTCCGCTGTGGTTGGGGTCGATCAAGTCGAACATCGGTCACGCGCAGGCCGCCGCCGGTGTCGCCGGGATCATCAAGATGGTCGAGGCGATGCGGCACGGCGTTCTGCCCAAGACGCTGCACGTTGACGCGCCGTCGCCGAACGTCGACTGGACGGCCGGGCGCGTCGAACTCCTCACCGAGGCCCGCGAATGGCCGGAGAACGGCCGTCCGCGCCGGGCCGGGATCTCCTCCTTCGGGATCAGCGGCACCAACGCGCACGTCATCATCGAGCAGGCCCCCGAGCCGACCGTGACCGACGAGCCCCGGCCGGAGACGACGCGGCTCGTGCCGTGGGTCGTCAGCGGGAAGACCGCCGGCGCGCTGCGGGCGCAGGCCGAGCGCCTCCACGCGCGCCTGCGCGCCGACGACGATCCGGCGGTGGTCGGCCGTGCGCTCGCGACGACCCGCGCCGCGCTCGAACACCGCGCGGTGCTGATCGGCGCCGATCACGACGAACTCGTCCAGGGCTTGGACGCCCTGGCCCGGCGCGACGCCTCGGCGGTCGCGGGCCAGGTCACCGGCGGCGGCGTCGCGTTCCTGTTCACCGGGCAGGGATCGCAGCGCGCCGGGATGGGCCGCGAGCTTTACTCCCGGTTCCCCGTGTTCGCGGACGCGTTCGACGCCGTCTGCGCCCGCCTCGACGGGCACCTGGAGCGCCCGCTCCGCGACGTGGTGTGGGACGACCAAGACCTCCTCAACGAGACCGTCTACACCCAGGCCGGATTGTTCGCGGTCGAGGTGGCGCTGTTCCGGCTGCTGGAGTCGTGGGGCCTGCGCCCGGACCATCTGGCCGGGCACTCGGTCGGCGAGATCGCCGCCGCGCACGCCGCCGGAGTGCTGTCGCTGGGTGACGCCGCCGCGCTCGTCGCGGCGCGCGGCCGGTTGATGCAGGCGCTCCCGTCCGGCGGGGCGATGGTCGCGGTCCAGGCGGCGGAGGACGAGATCGTCCCGCTGCTGCGCGACGGGGTGTCGATCGCGGCGGTCAACGGCCCGTCGGCGGTCGTGCTGTCCGGCGCGGCGGACGCGGTGCGCGCACTCGCCGCCCGCCTGGCCGGCGACGGCCGCCGGACCCGCGCCCTCGCCGTCTCGCACGCCTTCCACTCGCCGCTGATGGAGCCAATGCTCGCGGAGTTCCGGCGCGTCGCGGAAGGGCTGGACTACCGGCGTCCGGAGATCCCCGTCGTGTCCAACCTGACCGGCGAGCCCGCCGACCAGGGATCGGCCGAGTACTGGGTGCGCCACGTCCGCGAGCCGGTGCGGTTCGCGGACGGGATCCGCTTCCTCGAGTCGGCCGGGACGGCGACGTTCGTCGAGGTCGGCCCGGATGCCGTCCTGACCGCGATGGGCCGGGACTGCGCGAGCGGCGACGCGGCGTTCGTTCCGCTGCTGCGCCGCGACCGGCCGGAGGAGCGCGAGCTGCTGTCCGGCATCGCCGCCGCGTTCACGCGCGGCGCCCGCGTCGACTGGGACGCCTTCTTCGCGGACGTGTCCGGACGGCCGTCCGTGGACCTGCCGACGTACGCGTTCCAGCGCCGCCGGTACTGGCTCGACGCGGGCGTGCCCGCCGGTGACCCGGTCCGCGCGGGCCTGGACCCGGTCGGGCACCCGATGCTCGGCGCCGCCGTCGCCGCGCCCGGCTCCGAGCAGGTGGTCCTCACCGGCCGGCTGTCCGCCGGGACGCAGCCGTGGCTCGCCGACCACGAGGTGCTCGGCTCGGTGCTGCTGCCCGGCACCGGGCTGGTGGAGCTGGCGCTGCGGGCCGGCGACCAGGTCGGCTGCCGCTCGCTCGGGGAGCTGACGCTGGAGGCGCCGCTCGTCCTCGACGGCCGCGCCGGGTACGCCGTCCGGGCCGTGGTCGAAGGCCCTGACGAGGCGGGCGAGCGCGCCGTCGCCGTGTACTCGCGGCCGGACGGCGAGACGTCGGGCTGGACCCGGCACGCGTCGGGCGTCCTCGTCCCCGAACCCGGCGAACCGGCCTCCGACCTCGCGCACTGGCCCCCGGAGGGCGCGACCGCGCTGGACCTGGACGGCGCCTACGACCGGCTGTCCGGCATGGGTTACGGCTACGGTCCCGTCTTCCAGGGGCTCCGCGCGGCGTGGCGGCGCGGCGACGAGGTCTTCGCCGAGGTCGCCCTCCCGGACGACGCGCGCGGCGACGCGGCGCGCTACGGGCTGCATCCCGCCCTGCTCGACGCCGCCCTGCACGCCGACGCCCTGAGCGACGCCGCGGGGGAGGGGGACGCCGCCGCGAGCGTCCCGTTCCAGTGGACGCGGGTCACGCTGCACGCCGAAGGCGCGTCGGCCGTCCGCGTCCGCACCCGCCGGACGGACGCCTCCGGAACCCTCGCCATCGACCTCGCCGACACGGCCGGACGCCCGGTCGCCACGGTGGAGTCGCTGGCCACGCGCCCCGTGTCCGCCGGCCAACTGGCGAGCGGACGGCGGCCGACGCTGTACCGGGTCGGGTGGGGCGCGTCCCGCGCGACGTCCCCGGCCGACGTCGGCGCGGTCATCGGCGTCGACCGGCTCGGCCTGGACGACGCCGTCCCGGCGTTCGGCGACGTCGCCGCGCTGGCCGCGGCGGTCGGCTCCGGCGCGATGCCCGCGCCCGAACTGGCGGTGTTCGCCTGCCCGGCCGCGACCACCGACCCACTGGGCGACGCCCGCACCGCGACGACCGCCGTCCTGGAGACGCTGCGGGCGTGGCTGGCCGACGAGCGCCTCGCCGGGTCGCGCCTCGCCATCGTGACCCGGAACGCCGTCGACACCGGCGACGGGCGCGTCGAACCGGGGCAGGCGGCGGCATGGGGCCTGGTCCGCGCGGCGCAGGCGGAGAACCCCGGCCGGTTCGCCCTCCTCGACCTCGACGGGCTCGACGCTTCCCTCCGTGCCCTTCCCGTCGCGCTGTCGCCGTCCGAACCGGAGGCTGCGCTGCGGGACGGCACACCGTACATTCCACGCCTCATCGAATCGCCCGCCCCGCCCGGCGGGGCCTCGTCGTGGAGCGCCGACGGAACCGTGCTCATCACCGGCGGGACGGGCGGCCTGGGCGCCCTCGTCGCGCGGCACCTCGTCACCGCGCACGGCGTCCGCCGCCTGGTGCTGGCCGGACGTCGCGGGCCGTCCGCCGCCGGAGCCGCCGCGCTCGCCGCCGAGCTGACCGGCCTCGGCGCCGACGTCGAACTGGCCGCCTGCGACGTCGCGGACCGCGACGCGCTGTCCGCCCTCCTCGCCGCGATCCCGGCGGACCGTCCGCTGACCGGGGTGGTGCACCTCGCGGGCGTCCTGGACGACGGCGTCATCGGCTCGCTCGACCCCGGCCGTATGGACGCGGTGCTGCGTCCCAAGGCGGACGCGGCCTGGCACCTGCACGAACTGACCCGCGACCTGCCGGACGTGTCGGCGTTCGTCCTGTTCTCGTCCGCCAGCGGCGTGCTGCTCGGCGCGGGCCAGGGCAACTACGCGGCGGCGAACGCGTTCCTCGACGCGCTCGCGTCCCGCCGCCGCGCGCTCGGCCTCCCCGCCACGTCGCTCGCCTGGGGACTCTGGGACGAGAAGGACGGCATGGGCGGCCGCCTCGGTGACGCCGACCTGCGCCGCGCCGCCGAGTCCGGCATGCCCGCGCTGTCGCCGGACGAGGGCCTCGCCCTGTTCGACGCCGCGCTGGCCGCGGACGCGCCCGCGCTGGTGCCCGTCCGGTTCGACCCGGCGGCGCTGCGCGCACGCGGCGGGGAGCCGCCCGCGATGCTGCGCGGCATCGTCCCGGCGGCGCCGCGCCGGCAGGCGTCCGGGCCCGCGTCCGGCAGGCCCGGGCCCGGGCTCGGACTCGCGGAGCGGATCGCCGCGCTGCACCCGGACGACCGGGAGCGCGCCGCCCTGGACGCGGTGCGCGCCGAGGTCGCCGCCGTCCGGCACGACGAGGACCCGGCGTCCATCGACCCGGGCGCGCAGTTCGGCGACCTCGGGCTCGACTCGCTCGCCGCCGTGGAGCTGCGGAACCGGCTCGGCGCGGCGTCCGGGCTGCGGCTCCCGGCGACCCTGGTCTTCGACCACCCGACCCCCGCGCTGCTGGCGAAGTTCCTGCTGGCCGAGCTGCTCCCGGACGACCCGGCGCCGCCCGGCGGGGAGGCGGCGGTGCGGGCGGCCCTCGCGGGCATCCCCCTGGACCGGCTCCGCGCGGCGGGAATCCTGGACACGCTGCTCGGCCTCGCCGACGCCGCCCCGCCGCCCGCCACGCCCGGCCCCGACGACGGGGACCCCGCCGAGGCGATCCGGAGCATGGGCGTCGCCGACCTGCTCCGGGCCGCGCGCCGGACGACGCCGGGCTGACCGTCCCCGCGCCGACCAACGGACACCTGCGAACCCGAGGAGACACCGAGATGGCGGAAGTGATGGAACGGCCGGGCGGCGCGCCGGCCCCGGCCCGCTACCCCGACGACCCGGACCTGCTCACCCAGGTCCTGCGGCCGTACCGGGCGAAGCGCTGCGAGTACCTGACGTCGGCCGAGCTGACCGTCGAGCGCGACCCGGCCGGGCCCGCCGACCAGCTCCGGGTCGGCGCGGCCTGCACGTTCGAGATCCCCGAGTCCTGCTACATCGACGACACCGGCCACTTCAACGCGGTCGAGTTCAACATCTGCTTCAACCAGATGTTCTACTACCTGGTCGCCAAGGCGGTGAAGGAGCGCGTCGTCGCGCCCTTCTCCCGATGGGACATGGACGACTTCTGGACCCGCCAGCTCGGCGAGATCCTCATCACCGACCTGCGCAGCGCGTTCCGCACGCAGATGCGCGGGCGGCTGTTCCAGGGCGAGATCCAGATCGCGGACGTCGCCGAGTGGGACGCCAGCGACATCCGCGACGCCCTGGTCGTGATCCGCACCACCTGCCGCTTCTGGGACGAGCACGGCGGCGACAGCCACGGCGAGGTCACCGCCGCGATCCTGAACCCGCCGCCGTCCGGCGGCTGAGCCGGAGGCAGCGATGGACGAGACGACTCCCGACACCACGAGACCGGTCATCACCGAGACGACGGGGGAGTGGCCGCCGCCGGACGCCGACCCGGTCGACACCGCCGACCTGTACGCCCGGCTCGCCGAGCGCGGCTTCCGCTACGGTCCCGCGTTCCGCGGGCTGCGGGCCGCGTGGCGGCGCGGGGACGAGCTGTTCGCGGAGATCGCCCTCGACCCGGGCCTGTCCGGCGCCGCGGCCTCCTACCTGCTGCACCCCGCCCTGTTCGACGGGGCGCTGCACACGACGCTGCTGCCCGCCGCGACCGGGCCGGACGCGCCGCGCGTCCCGTTCGTGTGGCGGGGCGTGCGGCTGGGCGGCGCGTCCGGGGCGCGGGAGCTGCGCGTCCGCATGGCGCCGGACGGCGCGAACGCGGTGTCGCTGACCGTGACCGACGGCGAGGGGCGGCCGGTCGCGTCGGTCGCGTCCCTCGCGCTCCGCGCGCCCGGCGGCGGCCGGTCCGCCGGGGCCGCGCTGCTCCGCCTCGACTGGACGGCCCTGACCCGCCCGAGCGTCCCCGGCACCGGCGCGCTCGCCTTTCTCGGCACCGACCACCTCGGCGTCACCGGCGCGCTCAAGTCGGCGGGACGGCGGGTCGAGCTGTATCCGTCGCTGCGCGCCTTGGACGACGGGCTGCGCGCGGGCGACGCCGTCCCCGGGACCGTCGTGGTGTCCTGCACCGACGAGGCGGCCGAGGTGCGGGCGGCGACGCAGCGGGCGCTCGTGCTGATCCAGGAGTGGCTCGCCGACGAGCGGCTCGCCGGGTCCCGGCTCGTGTTCGTCACCCAGGGCGCGGTCGCCGTGCGGGACGGGGACGACGTCCCCGACCTCGCGGGCGCCGCCGTGTGGGGGATGGTGCGGTCCGCCCAGTCCGAGCATCCGGGACGGTTCGCGCTGGTCGACCTGGACGACACCGGCTCGTCCGGGCCCGCGCTCGCCGCCGCCGTGGACACCGGGGAGGCGCAGCTCGCCGTCCAAGACGGGCGGCCGTCCCGGCCCCGCCTGACCCGCGTGCCGCCCGCCGCGCCAGCGGCCCCGACGCCCCGCTGGGACCCGGCCGGGACCATGCTCGTCACCGGCGGGCTCGGCGCGCTCGGGGCGCTGGTCGCGCGCCGACTCGTCCGCGAGCACGGGGTGCGGCGGCTGCTGCTCCTCGGCCGCCGCGGTGACGCCACCCCCGGCGCGGCCGAGCTGGCCGCCGAGCTGACCGGCCTCGGCGCGGACGTCGACATCGCCGCCTGCGACGCGGCGGACCGTCCCGCGCTGGAGCGCGTCCTCGCCGCGATCCCGGCGGACCGGCCGCTCGTCGCCGTGGTGCACGCGGCGGGCGTCGTGGACGACGGGACCGTCACCGCACTCACCCCCCGCAGGTTCGAGCGGGTGCTGCGTCCGAAGGCCGACGCCGCGCTGAACCTCCACGAGCTGACCGAGCACCTGCCGGGCTGCGAGCTGATCCTGTTCTCCTCCGTGTCCGGCACCGCCGGAGGCGCGGGCCAGGCCAACTACGCGGCGGCCAACGCCTTCCTGGACGCGCTCGCGCACCGCCGCCGCGCGACCGGACTGCCCGGCCTGTCCCTGGCCTGGGGCCTGTGGGAGGACGGCATGGGCACCGGCCTCAGCGCCGCCGACCTCACCCGGCTCCGTCGCTCCGGCCTGGCCCCGCTCACCGCCGACCAGGGCCTCGACCTGCTCGACGCGGCCCTCCGCCAGGACCGGGCCGTGCTCGCGCCCGTCCGGCTCGACGAGTCCGCGCTGCGCGCGGGACCGGGCGCGCTGCCCGAGGTGATGGCCGACCTCGCCGTCTCCGGCCGCGCCGCCCGCCCGTCGGACGGCCCGGACCTGCGCGAACGGCTCGCGCACCTGTCCGGCGCCGAACGGGAGGACGCCGTCCTGGAGTTCGTGCGGGCGCAGGTCGCGGACGTCCTCGGCCACTCGTCCCCGGACGGCCTCGACCCCGCCCGCGAGTTCGGCGAGCTCGGCATGGACTCCCTCACCACCGTGGAGCTGAACCGGCGGCTCGCCGCCCGGACGGGCCTGCGCCTCCCCGCGACCGTCGCGTTCGACCATCCGAGCGCCGCCCGCCTGGCCGGGCACCTGCACCGGCTGCTCTCCTGACCGAAGGGACCCCTCCATGCACGTGGTGATCGCCGGTGGCGGCGTGGTCGGCCTCGCCACCGCCTGGCGGGCGCTGACCGCCGGGCTGCGGGTGACCGTCGTCGACCCGGCCGAGCCGGGCCGCGCGTCGCACGCCTCCGGCGGCATGCTCCCGCCGCTCACCGAGCAGGTCCACGAGGACGGCCCGCTGCGCGGGCTCTACCTCGCCTCGCGGGACCGCTACCCGTCCTTCGTCGCGGAGCTGGAGGAGGACGCGGGCCGCGACGCCGGCCACCGCCGCGACGGCGTCCTCGACGCCGCGTTCACCGACGCCGACCTCGCCGCCCTGGACCGGCTGCGCGCCCTCCAGGAGTCGCTCGGCATCCGGACGGAGGCGCTCACCGCCGCCGACTGCCGCGCGCACGAGCCGCGGCTCGCGCCGTCCGTCCGCGGCGGGCTGCTCGCCCCGGACGACGGCGCGATCGACCCGCGCCGCATGACGGCCGCGCTGACCGCCGCCATCGAACGGCGCGGCGGAACGCTGATCGCGGACGCGGTCACCGAGGCGGTCGTGGCGGGAGGCCGCGCGACCGGCGTCCGGCTCCGCTCGGGCGGGACCGTGTCCGGCGACCGCGTCGTCCTCGCGGCGGGCTCCTGGACGCGCCGCGTCGGCGGGCTGCCGCCGGGCGCCGTCCCGGAGATCCGGCCGGTCAAGGGGCAGATCGTGCGGCTGCGCTCCGCCGAACCGTTCCTCGCGCGCACCACCCGCGCCGCCGTGGACGGCAGAGCCGTCTACCTCATCCCGCGCCTGGACGGCGAGCTGGCCGTCGGCGCCACCTACGAGGACGTCGGCGACGACATGACCGTCACCGCCGGAGGCGTCCGGGACCTGCTGGCCCGGGCCGCGGCCGTCCTTCCCGACGTCACCTCCCTGGAGTTCGCGGAGGCGGGCGTCGGGATGCGTCCGGGCGCGCCGGACGACCTTCCCGTCCTCGGCGAGACCACCGTTCCCGGACTGCTGCTGTGCACGGGGCATTTCCGGATCGGCGTCCAGCTCACGCCCGCCACCGCCGACGCCATGGTCGACGCGCTGACGACCGGCGCCCTGCCCGACGTCGCGAAGCCCTTCACCCCGCACCGCTTCGCCTGACCCTCTCAGAGGTCCGCCCCGGCCGGAATTCCTTCCGGCCGGGGCGGACGCACGTCACGGTCAGGCGACCGGCTCCCTGGCGGACGTCGTGGCGAGGGTGCCTTCCGCGTTCTGCGTCCAGGACGTGTCGTTCTCGCCCCGCGACCGGACGGTGACGGACCTGCGGCCCGTCTCGTCCGCCGGACCCACCGCGACGTGCAGCAGGACGGCCCCGCGCGCGTCGAACGTGACCAGCGTGTGCAGGACGAACTCCTCGATCTCGTCGCACCCCGTCAGGGACGCGGCGTGCATCGCCAGCTCGACCAGCGCCGTGCCGGGCAGCAGCACCTCGTCCATGATCGTGTGGTCGGCGAGCCAGGGCTGGGCGTCCAGGGAGATCCGCCCGGTGAGGAGGCGGCCGCCGCCGGGCAGCTCGGTGGCCGTGGCGAGCAGCGGATGCCCCGCCGGGTCCAGACCGAGGCCGGTGGCGCTGCCGGTCGCGGCGGGCGCCTCGAGCCAGTAGCGCCGCCGCTCGAACGGATAGGTGGGCAGGTCCACACCGCGCCCGCCCGCGGGGAGGGCGGCGGGCCGCTCCGCGTCGGCGCGCACGTGGGCGAGCGCGGCGAGCAGCGTGCCGGGCTCGGAGCGTCCCGGCCGCAGCAGCGGCAGCATGACCGCGTCCGCCTCGGGGTCGGCGTCCGCGACGGCGGTCCGCGCGAGCGCGGTCAGCACGGCGTCCGGTCCGAGTTCGAGGTAGGTGGTGACGCCTTCGCGGTGGAGTGTCTGTGCGCCTTGGTGGAATCGGACGGCTTGCCGGACGTGGCGGACCCAGTAGTCGGGTGTGGTGATTTCGGGTCCGGCGATGTTTCCGGTGAGGTTGGAGACGATGGAAATTTCGGGTTGGCGGTACTCCAGGGTTTCCGCGACTTGGCGGAATTCGTCGAGCATGGCGTCCATGTGCGGTGAGTGGAATGCGTGGCTGACGCGGAGCCTGTGCGTCTTGACGCCGCGTTCCTTCCATTCCGCCGCAATGGCCTGGACGGTCTCCGCGTCGCCGGAGATGACGGTCGATCGAGGCCCGTTCACCGCCGCTATCGAGACGTCGCCTCGAAGGGTTGCGATCACGTCGTCCTCGCCCGCCCGGATCGACACCATCGCGCCGCCGGAGGGGAGTTGTTGCATGAGTTTGGCGCGGGTGGTGATCAGGGTGGCGGCGTCGGGGAGGGTGAGTATCCCGGAGAGGTGGGCGGCGGTGAGTTCGCCGAGGGAGTGCCCCAGGAGGTAGTCGGGGGTGATGCCGTAGGTCTGGAGGAGTCGGTGGAGTGCGGTTTGGAGGGCGAAGAGTGAGGTTTGTGTGTAGAGGGTTTGGTGGAGGAGGTGGTTTTGGGGGTTGTCGGGTGCGGCGAACAGGATGGGCTTGAGCGGGTGGGGGAGATGCGGGTCGAGATGGCGAATGGTCTCGTCCAGAGCCTCTGCGAAGACCGGATAGGCGTCATAAAGTCCCCGCCCCATTCCGGGACGCTGGGAGCCTTGCCCGGTCAGCAGGAAAGCCAGTTTCTCCGAGCCCGCGATGTGACGGACGGGAGCCTGCCCGGAGGCCAGTGCATGCAGCCCGGCCAGGAGGTCATTGCGGGTCTCGCCGCCGACCACCGCCCGGTGGTCGAACTTCGTCCGGGTCGCGGCGAGCGTGTAGGCGACGTCCGCCGCCTCAAGCTCGGGACGAGCGGAAACGTGCTCGTGCAGGCGCGCGGCATGGCTCCGCAGCGCCTCCTCCGACTTCGCGGACAGCACCCAGGGCAGCGGTTCGTCCGAACCCGCGCCATCCACCCGTGCGGCTTCCACGGACGGGGCCTGCTCGATGATGACGTGAGCGTTGGTCCCGGAAATCCCGAACGAGGAAACGGCGGCCCGGCGCGGATGATCGGTGTCGGGCCACGGCATCGGGTGATTGAGGAGTTGGACCGTCCCGCCGGACCAGTCGATGTGGGGTGACGGCTCCTCGGCGTGCAAAGTGCGGGGCAGCAGTCCGTGCTGCATGGCCTGCACCATCTTGATGATTCCGCCCACCCCGGCGGCGGCCTGCGTGTGGCCGATGTTGGATTTCAGCGACCCCAGCCACAACGGGTTCTCGGCGTCGCGCCGCCGCCCATAGGTGGCGATGAGAGCCTGCGCCTCGATCGGGTCGCCCAAAGTCGTCCCGGTGCCGTGGGCCTCCACGACATCGACGTCGCCGCCGGTCAGTCGCGCATTGGCGAGCGCCTGCCGGATGACGCGCTGCTGCGACGGTCCGTTCGGCGCGGTCAGCCCATTCGAGGCGCCGTCCTGGTTGACCGCGCTGCCCCGGACGACGGCCAGAATGCGGTGGCCATTGTTGCGAGCGTCGGAGAGGCGTTCCAGGAGCAGCAGTCCCGCGCCTTCGCCCCATCCGGTGCCGTCCGCCTGGGCTGAGAACGCTTTGCATCGCCCATCTGTCGCCAATGCGCGCTGTCGGCTGAATTCGACGAACGTCGTGGGCGTCGCCATGACGGTGACGCCACCGGCCAGCGCCAGGTCGCATTCGCCGTTCCGCAGCGCCTGCGCCGCCAGATGCAGAGCCACCAGCGAGGACGAGCACGCCGTGTCGACCGACACCGCCGGACCCTCGAAACCGTAGGTGTAGGAGAGGCGCCCGGACGCGACGCTCGGCATACTCCCGCTGCCGACGTACCCCTCGAATTCGCCCGGTGCGGGGTTGAGGCGTGAGCCGTAGTCGTCGTACATGATCCCGGTGAAGACGCCGGTGCGGCTGCCGCGCAGCGTGCCGGGCGCGATGCCCGCGCGTTCGAGGGTATCCCAGGCGACTTCCAGGAGGATCCGCTGCTGCGGGTCGATGGCGAGGGCCTCGCGCGGGCTGATCCCGAAGAAGGCCGGGTCGAAGTCGGCCGCGTCGTACAGGAACCCGCCCTGGCGCGTGTAGGACGTGCCGGTGCGGTCCGGGTCCGGGTCGTACAGCTCGTCGAGGTTCCAGCCGCGGTCGTCCGGGAACCCGGAGATCACGTCGGCGCCGTCCGCGACCAGCCGCCACAGCGCCTCCGGCGACCGGACGTCCCCCGGATAGCGGCAGCCCATCCCGACGATCACGATCGGGTCGTCGTCGGCCGCCGGGCCGGGCGTTCCGGACGGCACGGCCGCCCGCGCCTCCGCGTCCCCGCCGCCGGACAGTTCGCCGACGATGTGGTCGGCGAGGGCGCCGGGCCTCGGATGGTCGAACAGCAGCGTGGTCGGGAGACTGAGCCCGGTCGCGGCGTTCAGGCTGTTGCGCAGCTCGACGGCGGTCAGCGAGTCGAAGCCGAGTTCCTTGAAGGCGCGCTCGGTGTCGATGTCGTCGGCGCGGCCGTGCCCGAGGACGGCGGCGGTGCTCGTCCGGACGAGGTCGAGAACGCGCGCCCGGCGCTCGGCGTCGGTCAGGCCGTCCAGCCCGCGCAGGGACGTGCCGCCCTTCGCGCGGCTCCGGACGGGGGAGCGGACCAGGTCGCGCAGCAGAGGACCGGGCGTGCCCGCACGTCCGAGCGCGGCGAGGTCGAGCCGCGCGGCGACGACCGAGGCCCGGTCGCCGCCGAGGACGGCGTCGAGCAGCGCCAGCCCCTCGTCGGCGGGCAGCGGGACGACGCCGCCACGCGACCAGCGCGCCTTCTCGGCGTCCTCCAGACCGTCCGCCATGCCGCCGTCCCACAGGCCCCAGCCGATGGAGACGGCGGGCAGGCCGAGGTCGCGGCGGTGCTGGGCCAGCGCGTCGAGGGACGCGTTGGCCGCCGCGTAGTTGCCCTGGCCGGGGCTGCCGATCGTCCCGGCGATCGAGGAGAACAGGACGAACGCCGCCAGGTCCAGGTCGCGGGTCAACGCGTGCAGGTGCCAGGCCGCCGTCGCCTTCGGCCGCAGGACGGCGTCGAGCCGCTCCCCGGTCAGCCCGGTGACCACGCCGTCGTCGAGCACGCCCGCCGCGTGCACCACCGCCGTGAGCGGATGCGCGGCGGGCACGGCGGCGACCAGCCCGGCCAGCGCGGAGGGATCGGCGGCGTCGCAGGCGGCGAACGCCACGTCGGCGTCCAGCGCGGACAACTCCGCCGCCAGTTCGGTCGCGCCGTCCGCGTCCGGTCCGCGGCGGCTCGCGAGCAGCAGCCGCCGGACGCCGTGCCGCTCGACGAGATGCCGCGCGACCAGGCGTCCGAGGCCCCCGGTGCCGCCGGTGACCAGGACGGTCCCGTCCGGGTCGAGCGCCCGGCCGCCGGCCGTGACCGTCGTTCGGGCGAGGCGGGGCACGTGCGCCCGGCCGTCACGGAGGGCGACCTGCGGCTCGTCCCCGGCCAGGACGGCGGGGAGCGCGCGGTACGAGGCGGGACGGCCGTCGACGTCCACGAGGACGATCCGGTCCGGGTTCTCCGACTGCGCCGACCGCACCAGCCCCCAGCACGCGGCGGCGGCCGGGTCGGCGGGGCCGCCGTCTCCGGTCGAGACCGCGCCCCGCGTCACAACGGCCAGCCGGGACGACGCGAACCGGTCGTCGCCGAGCCATTCCCGCACCAGGTCGAGCGCCCGGCGCGCGTAAGCGCGGACGGCCTCGGTCGGGTCGTCGACGTCCGACGCCAGCGCGACCGCGACGACCCCCGGCACCGCCCCGCCGTCAGCGAGGGAGGCGAGATCGTCGTGGACGCCGCCGTCCGGGGCGGCTTCGGCCAGGGCGGCGCCGACCGCCGCCCATCCCTCCGCCGGGACGCCGCCGACGTCGATCACCGGCCACCGGACCTCGAACAGCGACGTGCCGTTCGCGTTCGCGGCCGCCGAGATCCGGTCCGCCGAAGCGGCGAGCAGCGTCAGCCCGGCGACCGAGACGACGGGCGCTCCGGTGTCGTCGGTCATGGTCAGCGTCACCGTGTCCGGCCCGGTTCGGGTGACCTTCGCGCGTGACGCCGAGACGCCCGTGCCGTGCAACTGGACGCCCGTCCAGGAGAAGGGGAGGCGGAGGGAGGACGTCCCGTCCACGCCGAGCGCCGCGTGGAGGACGCCGTCGAACAGGGCCGGGTGGACGTTGAACCGTCCCGCCGTCGCCTCCTGTTCCGGGGACAGCGCGACCTCCGCGAACACGTCGTCGCCGTCCCGCCATCCGTCCCGCAGGACGCGGAACGCCGGGCCGTATTCCAGGCCGCGGTCGGCAAGCGTGTCGTAGAGGCCGTCCGGGTCGAGGCGCTCCGCGTGGTTCGGGGGCCAGGGCCCGAGTCCGTCCGGGACGGCGTCCGTGGCCTCGCCGAACGTGCCCGTCGCGTGGCGGGTCCACGGCATACCCTCGCCGGGCACCGGCCGCGAGTGCACGCTGAACTCCCGTGCGCCGCCGGCGGACGGCGCGGCGACGATGAGCTGCACGTCCACCCCGGCCCCGTCCGGGACGGGCAGCGGGGCGTGCAGCACCAGCTCGTCGATCCGGTCGAGGCCCGTCCGCCGTGCCGCTTCGAGGACGATTTCCACGATCGCGGTGCCCGGCAGCAGCACGGTTTCCGCGACGGTGTGGTCCGCGACCCAGCGGTGTGTGCGGCGGGAGATCCGTCCGGTGAAGGCGGTGCGGTCGTCGGCGAGCGCCGTCTCGGCGCCGAGCAGCGGGTGAGCGTCCGCGCCCGCGCCGCCGGAGGACGGCGCGTCGAGCCAGTAGTGCTGCCGCTCGAACGGATAGGTCGGCACGTCGGACGGCCGCGCGGACGGGAAATGCGACGTCCAGTCGACGGAGGCTCCGGCGACGTGGAGGTGCGCGAGCGCGGAGGTGAGCGTCGCCGCCTCCGCCCGGTCACGCCGCAGGACCGGGACGGCGGCGGCGTCCGGCAGCGCGTCCCGCACGAGCGCGCTCAGCACGGCGTCCGGCCCGAGTTCGAGATACGCGGTCACGCCTTCGCGGTGGAGCGTCTGCGCGCCTTGGTGGAATCGGACGGCTTGCCGGACGTGGCGGACCCAGTAGTCGGGTGTGGTGATTTCGGATCCGGCGATGTTTCCGGTGAGGTTGGAGACGATCGGAATTTCCGGCTGGCGGTACTCCAGGCTTTCCGCGACCTGCCGGAATTCGTCGAGCATCGCGTCCATGTGCGGGGAGTGGAATGCGTGGCTGACGCGGAGCTTGTGCGTCTTGAGGCCCCGCTCCGCCAACGCGGCTCCGATCGCCTGAACGGTGTCGGTGTCGCCGGAGAGGACGGTGGATCGAGGCCCGTTCACCGCCGCTATCGAAACGCCGTCACCGTCACCGAGAAGCGGCCGGATCTCCTGGTCGCTCGCCTCCACCGCCAGCATCGCGCCGCCGGAGGGGAGTTGTTGCATGAGTTTGGCGCGGGTGGTGATCAGGGTGGCGGCGTCGGGGAGGGTGAGTATCCCGGAGAGGTGGGCGGCGGTGAGTTCGCCGAGGGAGTGCCCCAGGAGGTAATCAGGCGCGACTCCGTAGGTCTGGAGAAGGCGGTGAAGCGCGACTTGGAGGGCGAAGAGCGAGGTTTGCGTGTAGAGGGTTTGGTGGAGGAGGTGGTTTTGGGGGCTGTCGGGTGCGGCGAACAGGGTGGGCTTGAGCGGGTGGGGGAGATACGGGTCGAGATGGCGAATGGTCTCGTCCAGAGCCTCGGCGAAGACCGGATAGGCGTCGTAAAGCTCCCGCCCCATCTGGGCACGTTGAGAGCCCTGACCGGTCAGCAGGTAGGCCAGTTTCCCGGAACCCGCGACATGGCGAACGGGGGCCTGCCCGGAGGCCAGTGCCCGCAGCCCTTCCAGCAACTCCCCACGGGACTCGCCCGTGACTGCGGCCCGGTGGTCGAACGTCGCACGGGCCGTGGCCAGCGCAGACGCGACACCCGAGACATTCGGCTCGACAGCGCCCGTGAGAGCGTCGTGCAACCGCTGAGCCTGTGCCCGAACCGCCGTCTCCGTCCTGCCGGACAGCAGCAACGGCGAGGAAGCACCCGCCTGCGGAACGGCGACGGGCGTGTGCTCGATGATGACGTGAGCGTTGGTGCCGGAAATGCCGAAGGAAGAGACGGCGGCGCGCCGCGGACGCCCGCTCTCGGGCCAAGGCGTCGCATCCGTGAGCAGTTGGACAGCCCCACCGGCCCAGTCGATATGGGGCGACGGCTCCTCCGCGTGCAAAGTGCGGGGCAGCAGGCCGTGCTGCATGGCCTGCACCATCTTGATGATCCCGCCCACCCCTGCCGCCGCCTGGGCGTGGCCGATATTGGATTTCAACGACCCCAGCCACAACGGCCGCTCGGCATCGCGCTGCCCGTAAGTGGCGATCAGCGCATGCGCCTCGATCGGATCGCCCAGAGTGGTCCCGGTGCCGTGGGCCTCCACCACATCGACATCACTTCCAGACAGTCGCGCATTGGCGAGCGCCTGTCGGATGACGCGCTGCTGCGACGGCCCGTTCGGCGCGGTCAACCCATTGGAGGCACCGTCCTGATTGATCGCACTTCCCCGGATGACGGCCACGACATGATGGCCATTGCGCTGAGCATCGGAGAGCCGCTCCAAGAGCAGCATCCCCGCGCCCTCGCTCCATCCGGTGCCGTCCGCCTGCGCTGAGAACGCCTTGCATCGTCCGTCCGACGCCAATCCGCGCTGGCGGCTGAATTCCACGAACATGCCCGGAGTCGCCATGACCGTGACGCCGCCCGCCAAGGCCAGCGCGCAGTCGCCCTGCCGGAGCGCCTGGGCGGCCTGGTGGATCGCGACGAGCGAGGACGAGCACGCCGTGTCGACCGTCACCGCCGGACCCTCAAGCCCCAGCGTGAACGCGATCCGCCCGGACGCGATGCTCGCCGTGTTGCCGGTCAGCAGGTATCCGCCGACGTCCTCGGGCGACTCGTGCAGGCGCGGCCCGTACTCCTGGGCCGTCGCGCCGACGAACACGCCCGTCGCGGTGCCGTTCAGCGACAGCGGGTCGATGCCCGCGCGTTCCAGGGTCTCCCAGGCGACCTCCAGCAGGACGCGCTGCTGCGGGTCCATCGCCGCCGCCTCGCGCGGGCTGATCCCGAAGAACGCGGCGTCGAAGCGGTCGGCGCCGTCCAGGAAACCGCCGTGCCGGGAGTAGGTCCTCCCGGGCACGCCGGGCTCGGGCGAGTACAGGGCGTCGACGTCCCAGCCCCGGTCGTCCGGGAAGCCGGTGATGGCGTCGACGCCGTCCGCGACCAGGCGCCACAGGTCGGCGGGGGAGGACACGCCGCCCGGATAGCGGCAGCCCATGCCGACGATGGCGATCGGCTCGTCGGCGGCCGTCGCGGCGGTCACCGCGACGGGTCCTCCGGACGCGAGCGCGTCGCGCAGGTGCCCGGCAAGCTTCGCCGGGGTCGGATGGTCGTAGACGGCCGTGGCGGGCAGCGGCAGGCCGGTGGCGTCCGCGAGCCGCTCGCTCAGCTCGACGGCGAGCGTCGAATCGACGCCGAGGTCCTTGAAGGTCCGGCGGGTGTCGACCCTGTCCGCGGTGGCGTGGCCGAGGACGTCGGCCGCGTGCGCCCGCACGAGCCCGAGCAGCTCGCCCGGCTCCGCGGCGCCCGAGGTCGGTGCGACGGGGGCCGGTGCGGGTTCGCCGTCCGGCCAGTAGCGTTCCCGCTGGAAAGCGTACGTGGGCAGGCCGACGCGCCGGGGCCGCCGTCCCGCGAACACGGCGGCCCAGTTCACCGGGGCGCCGTGGACGTGCAGCTCCGCCATCGCCTCCAGCAGCGCCGTCCAGGAACCTGTGCCGCGCCGGAGCGACCCCACGACGACCGACGACGCGGATACTCCCCGCACGATCCCGCTGAGGACGGGATGCGGGCTGACTTCGACGAACGTCCCGTGGCCGTCCTGAACGAGGGCGCGCACGGCGTCCTCGAACGGCACCGCGTCGGCCGCGTCCCCGCGTCCGGACACCACGAGCCGCGCGGCGTCGTCCAGCGTCAGCGCGCCCGCGACGCAGTCGGCGGCGAGCCGCCCCGCCCCCCGGCCGAGGACGGCGTCCGGCCGCACGCCGAGCCGCTCCCACACCCCGGCCAGCGCGACCATGGCCGCGAACAGGACGGGCTCCGCGACGGCCGCGTCGTCGGCGTCCGGCGCGCCGGGCTCGCCGGTCAGGACGTCCAGCAGCGACCAGCCCGTGAGCGGGTCGAGCACGGCAGCGCACTCGTCGATCCGCTCCCGGAACACGGCGGACGACCCGAGCAGGTCGCGCGCCGCGACGTCCCACCGCGCCCCGTCGCTCGACTCCGGGAAGAGCAGCACGACGCGGCCCGTGTCGTCACCGGTCTCGCCCCGCACCACGCCCGTGGAGTCCGTGCCCGCGGCGATGGCGTCGAGGCGGGCGAGCAGCTCGTCGCGATCGGCGCCGAGCGCGACGGCGCGGTGCTCGAAATGGGTGCGGGCGGTGGCGAGCGTCCAGCCGACGTCGGCGGCGTCCTCCGGACGGTCGAGCGACAACTCCCGCAGCCGCTCCGCCTGGGCGCGAAGCGCCGCACTGGTCCGGCCCGACAGCGTCCACGGCACGATCGGGACGGCCTCCACCGGAACCGGCCCCGAGTCCCTGGCGACCGGCACGGGCGGCGGATCGGACAGCACGACATGGCAGTTCGTCCCGCCCATCCCGAACGAGCTCACCCCCGCGAGCAACCGCTCGCCGGGCCGCGCCCACGGACCCGTCTCGGTCTGGACGCGCAGGCCCAGCGCGTCGAGGTCGATGCGCGGGTTCGGCGTCTCGAAGTTCAGGCTGGCGGGCACCTCGCGGTGCCGGATGCTCAGCACCGCCTTGATCAGCCCGGCGATGCCCGCCGCCGCCTCCAAGTGGCCCACGTTGGTCTTCGCCGAGCCGACCGCGACCGGCGGTCGCCGCGTCGCGTCGCCGAGCGCCGTCGCGAGACCGGCCGCCTCCAGCGGGTCGCCGACCGGCGTGCCCGTCCCGTGCAGCTCGACGTACTGCAGCGTCCCCGGGTCGATCCCGGCGCGGCGGCACGCCAGCCGGATCGCGTCGGCCTGCGCCGCCGCGCTCGGGACGGTCAGCCCCTCCGTCGCCCCGTCGTTGTTCACCGCGCTGCCGAGGATCACGGCGCGGACGTCGTCACCGTCCTCGACCGCGCGGGACAGGAGCTTCAGCGCGACGACCCCGCCGCCCTCGCCCCGGACGTAGCCGTTGGCGCGGGCGTCGAAGGTGTGGCAGCGTCCGTCCGGAGACAGGGCGCCGAACTCGGCCACCGTCACCGCGCCGCCGGGCACGAGGTTCAGGTCGACGCCGCCCGCGAGCGCGAGGTCGGCCTGTCCCGTCCAGAGGCTCTCGGCGGCCAGGTGCACCGCGACCAGCGCCGACGCCTGCGCCGAGTCGACCGTGAGGCTCGGGCCGCGCAGGCCGAGCGCGTAGGAGACGCGGTTCGCGATGATGCCGCGCTGCACGCCGGTCAGCGTGTGCGCGTTGATCGCGTCCGGCCCCTGGACGAGCGACGCGAAGTCGTTCGACATCGCGCCCACGAACACCCCGGTCCCGCTGTCGCGCAGCGACGCCGGGACGATGCCCGCGTCCTCCAGCGCCTCCCAGGCCAGCTCAAGCGTCAGCCGCTGCTGCGGGTCCATCGCCGCCGCCTCGCGCGGCGAGATCCCGAAGAAGCCCGGGTCGAACTCGTCCACCCGGTCCAGGAACGCGCCGTACCGGACGCCGGGCCGGTCGAGGCCCGGCGCGTCGGCCGGCCAGCGTCCGGTGGGGACCTCGGTGACGGCGTCCGCCCCCGCGCGGAGCAGCCGCCAGTACGCGGCGGGGCTCGGCGCGCCCGGAAGCCGGCACGCCATGCCGATGATCGCGACGGCCTCGCGGTCCGCCGCCGGAACGCCGGACGGGGCACGGCCGGACTGGGCACGGCCGGACTGACTGGTCCCGGACTGACTGGGCATGGCGCCGAGCGCCTCCCTCACTGTGAGAGGAATCTGAAAGGAACCGGGCTGGAAAAGGCCGTTTCAGGCGAACCGGGACAGCACGTCCGTGAGGCGGGAGAGGGTCTCCTTCGGCCGGGCCGTCAGGTAGAAGTGCCCGCCCTGGAAGACCTGGAGGTCGAACTCCCCGCTCGTGTGGTCGCGCCACGCCCGCGCCTCGTCGAGCGTGACGTGCGGGTCGTCGTCGCCGGTGAACACCGTGATCGGGCAGCTCAGCGGCGGCCCCTCCGGGCACTCGTACGTCTCGATCGCCTGGTAGTCGCCGCGGACGGCGGGCAGGAACGTGCGGAGCAGCTCCTCGTCCTCCAGCAGGACGCTGCCCGTGCCGTTCAGGCGCTTCAGCTCCCGGACGATGCCGTCGTCGTCCCGCAGGTGCACCGACTCGGCGCGGCGCCGCGACGGGGCCCGGCGACCGGACGCGACCAGCACGGCGGGGGAGACGCCGTCCGCACGCTCCATCCGCCGGGCGACCTCGAACGCGACGATCGCGCCCATGCTGTGCCCGAAGAACGCGGGCCGGTCGGCGAGCCGGGGGCGCAGCGCCTCGAACACTCGGTCGGCGAGCACCTGGATGTCGGTGATCGGGGCCTCGGCGCGGCGGTCCTGGCGGCCCGGGTACTGGACGGCCAGTACCTCGGTCTCCGGCCGCAGCGCCGCCGAGACCGGAAAGTAGAAGCTGGCGGCGCCGCCCGCGTGCGGAAAGCACACGAGCCGCGCGGCGGCGTCCGGCGCCGGGTGAAAGGCCCGCGCCCAGGCGTCACCGGCCTTCTCGGAACCGGCCGTGCTGGAACCGGAGGTGCTCGAACCGGTGGTGGTGGTCGAATGGGCCATCGTCGTCATCTTCCCCGCGAATGAAAGGAGAGTGGCATCGGATCATGATGCCGCCGCGCGGTAATTGGCCCCAACCCCTACGCTCCCCTAAGAGAATCCTCGGGGGTTGAATTCTCCGGCCGCGCCGGGTGACCTTGTCAGCGACAAGAGATCGCGGAGGAGCGCCGGTATGACGATAATTGCCCGTCCGGACTCGGCTGCCGCGACCGGGGCCGGGGAAGGCGAATCCGCCGGGGAGCCCGCCGGGGAGGAGACCGCCGCGGGCCGCCCGGGGCCCGCCGATATGCGGTCGAATGTGGCGGAGCTGCGCCAGGCCCGGGCCATGGCGCGCGAGGGTCCGTCCGCGGCGGCGACCGAGCGGCAGCACGCGCGCGGGAAGCTGACCGTCCACGAGCGGATCGACCTGCTGTTCGACCCCGGCACGTTCCGGGAGATCGAGCAGCTGCGGCGGCACCGGGCCAGCGGCTTCGGCCTTGAGGACAAGCGTCCCGCCACCGACGGCGTCGTGACCGGCTGGGGCAAGGTCATGGGCCGCACCGTGTTCGTCTTCGCGCACGACTTCCGCATCTTCGGCGGCTCGCTCGGCGAGGCGCACGCGCAGAAGATCCACAAGGTGATGGACCTCGCCGAGGCGGCCGGCGCGCCGCTGGTCGCGCTGAACGACGGCGCGGGCGCCCGGATCCAGGAGGGCGTCACCGCGCTCGCCGGATACGGCGGGATCTTCCGCAGGACGGTCCGCGCGTCCGGCGTGATCCCGCAGATCAGCGTCATCCTCGGGCCGTGCGCGGGAGGCGCCGCCTACGCCCCGGCCCTCACCGACTTCGTGTTCATGGTCAGCGACACCGCGCAGATGTACATCACCGGCCCGGACGTCGTGAAGTCCGTGACCGGCGAGTCGGTCACCCATGAGCAGCTCGGCGGCGCGGACGTGCACGGCTCGGTGTCCGGCGCCGCGACGATCGTCTGCGCGGACGAGCGGGAGTGCCTGGAGGACGTCCGGCACCTGCTGTCCCTGCTGCCGTCGAACAACCGCGAGCTGCCGCCGGTCGAGCCGTCCGGCGACCCGCCCGACCGGCGCTGCGAGGCGCTGCTCGACCTCGTCCCGCCGGACGCCCGGCAGTCCTACGACATGCGCGCGGTCATCGCGGAGTTCGTCGACGACGGCGATTTCTTCGAGATCCATTCCCGCTGGGCGCCGAATATCGTCTGCGCCTTCGCCCGGCTGGCCGGGCAGGTCGTCGGAATCGTCGGCAACCAGCCCGCCGCGCTCGCCGGGGTGCTGGACATCCAGGCGTCCGAAAAAGCCGCGAGATTCGTCCAGTTCTGCGACGCGTTCAACATTCCGCTGGTGACGCTGGTCGATGTGCCGGGCTTTCTGCCCGGCAAGGACCAGGAATACGACGGCATCATCAGGCATGGCGCGAAACTGCTCTACGCGTACTGCGACGCGACCGTTCCGCGCATCCAGGTGATCCTGCGGAAGGTGTACGGCGGCGCCTACATCGTGATGGACTCGCGGTCGGTCGGCGCCGACCTGTCGTTCGCCTGGCCCACCAACGAGATCGCGGTCATGGGCGCCGAGGGCGCCGCGAACGTCGTGTTCCGGCGGGAGATCGCCGCCGCGCCCGACCCGGACGAGGCCCGGCGGCAGCGGATCAAGGAGTACCGCCAGGAGCTCATGCACCCCTACTACGCGGCCGAGCGCGGGCTCGTCGACGACGTCATCGACCCCGCCGACACGCGGGCGGTGCTGATCGACGCCCTCGCGATGCTGGCCGCCAAGGACGCGCCCATGCCGTCCCGCAAGCACGGCAACCAGCCGATGTGACCCCGCCACACATCACGCCGACAGGCGCGAGGCCGAGAGAAGGTGCCCGGTGGACCATGCGACCGCCCCCGTCCTGCGCGTCGTGCGCGGCGCGCCGACCGACGCGGAGCTCGCGGCCGTCACCGCGGTGCTGCTCGCCGTGCTCCGCGCCCGCGCCGCCCCGGCGACCGCCGCCGGGCGGCCGCGCCGCCCGCCCCGGCGCCGCGTCCCGCGCCCGTACCGTGCCCCGAGGGCCTGGACTTCGGAGTGACCCCCCGCCCGGCCTCCCCCGAGACCACCGCCGCCGTGGCGGGCTCCATCCCCTGTGAGGATCGCGCCGACATGCCCGGCCCAGCTCCCGCCCGACTCTGGATCCGCCAGTTCCGGCCGCTCGCCGGCTGCAAGGTGCTGATGGTGTGCCTGCCGCGCGCGAACGGGCGGCCCGACTCGTTCGCGGCGTTCGCCGACGCGCTCGCGCCGTCGGTCGGCGTCCTCGCCGTGCAGTACCGCGGCCCCCGCGGCGCGCCCCGCCGGTCCCCGCCGGAGAGTGTGGGGGAGCAGGCGGACTGCGTCCTGGAGGGGGTGAGCGAGTACATCGACCGTCCGGTGGCGCTCTTCGGGGACGGCGCGGGCGCCGTCCTCGGGTTCGAGATGGCGCTGCGGCTGGAGGAGGAGTACGGCGTCGACCCGGTCGCGCTGTTCGCGCTCGCGTCGCGGGTGCCGGCCCGGCGGTCGCGGGTGCGGTCCGCCATCGTCGCGCTCGGCGGGGACGCCGACCGCGGCGTCCCGGTCAGCGACGTCCTGGACTGGGGCGCGCACACCGACGGCGAGTTCCAGACGAAGATCCTCACCGGCGGCCCGCCGATCCTGGACGGCCATTTCGCCGAGGTGGTCAACACGGTGACCGACTTCCTGCTGCCCTTCTTCGACGCGGAGGTCTCCGGCGCGGACGTCATCGACATCCGCCGCTACACCGACCCCGACGGCCGGATGTGAGCGCAGGGCGAACAGATGAGAAGGCCCCCGCCGCGCTCGGGAGGCGCTGGCAGGGGCTGCGATCGGCGGGCTTGGTGGCCGGGGTCGGGGAACTGGGGGTTCGGGGCCGTCGGGCGGTCCGTCAGACGGCCTGGGAGTTGTCGATGTGGATCGCCGCGAGGAGCTGCTCGCGGTTTCTGATCTCCATCTTGCGGTAGACGCGGGTCAGGTGCTGCTCGACGGTGCTGACCGTGATGAACAGCTTGTCGGCGATCTCGCGGTTCGTGTACGCCTGGGCCGCCAGCATCGCGACGCGCCGTTCGGAGTCGCTCAGCCGGGCGAACGTGTCGTACCCCGCGGCGGCGCCGTCGCCGCCGGCGGAGCTCGTCCCGGTGGGCTGCGGCGACGCGGTCGGCAGCAGCGCCTGGCACATCGCCTCCGCGTTGCAGCTCTTCGCGATCCGCCAGGCGCGGCGCGCGGTGCGGCGGGCCTTCGCCTTGTCGCCGAGCTTCTGGTACGCGCCGCTCAGGTCGGCGAGCACCCCGGCCGTCTCGTACCGGGCGCCGCTGGCCTCCAGCAGTTGCAGCGCGTCCTGCAGGATGGTGGGACGCTGCGCCGCCGTCCGCACCGAGGCGAGCGACTGCAGCGCCATCCCGCGCGACCGGCGCAGGCCGGTGTCGGCCCGGGCGAGCTGCTCCTCGACGAGCCGGGTCGCCTGCTCGTGGTCGCCGAGCCGCCGCCACGCCTCCGCCGCGCCGAGCCGCCACGGCACGAGCGCCGGAGTGTCGATGTTCCAGCGCCGCATCAGCTCGCCGCACTTCATGAAGTCCGACAGCGCCATGTAGGTGTTGTCGGTGGCGAGGAGGTGGCGCCCGCGCGCGTACAGGTAGTGGAGACCGGCCCGGGTGAGGAACAGCTCCGGCGGCACCTCTAATGTCAGCTGCCGCGCCGCCGCCTGGTGATCGCCCATCGCGGTGTGCGCCTCGACCAGGATCGCGACCGCCATCGCGCCGCTGACGTTCCACTTCTGCCCGGACAGGACGGCGAGCGCCGTCGTCGCCTCCTCCACCGCGTGCGCGAGGCGGCCGCGGCGGAGCGCGACGAGCGCGCTCACGCAGTCCATGACCGCCCGCCCGGCGGGCGCGTCGTGCTCGCCGATCTCGGCGGTGAGCCGCTCGCACCAGTCGCCCGCCGCGTCCAGCCGGTCGGCGTAGATCAGCGACAGCAGCGCGGCGAGGCGGCGTCCCCTGGTCATCGCCGGGGGCCGCTTCTCGGTGCTCTGCAGCACCTGCTCGGCCGTGGCGATCGCGTACTCGTCGGCGCCCCGTTCGAGGATCCGCACGAGGGCGTGCCAGGCGCGCAGCCCCGACGGCGACGTCACCGAGACCTCGACGCCCGGCAGCGGACGGCTCATCCGCTCCAGCACGCCCGGATACTCCGCGGCGAGCAGCAGCCGGGTGCCGTACAGCTCGATGTCGGACTCCCAGTCGGTCTGCTCCCCGGTGCCGAGATGCTCGATGACCGCCAGGGCGTCGTCGAAGTCGAGGTGGAACAGCATCCCCTGCGCGAGCTGGAGCGTGTCGTCGGCGGGGAGCCGGCCGGCGAGCAGCGGGGCCTTCAGCGCGGCGAAGTGCTGCGCCGACGCGGCGGGCCTGAGCTGCCACTGGACGCCCGCGTACTGCACCTTGACCGCCGTGCGCTGCGCCTCGTCCGTGCAGCACTCGTTGGCGAGCTCCAGGTACCGGATGACCCGCGTCACGTCGTTGTCGACGAGCGCCTCGTGCGCGGCCTCCTGCAGCACCGGCAGCACCCAGTCCTCCCGCAGCGGACCCGCGCCGAGCAGGTGCGGCGCGACGACCCGGGCGGGCGCCCCGGCCTCGTGCAGGAGGCGGGCGGCGCGGTGCCGCAGGTCCGCGCCGTCGCCCGGCGGGATCTCGTGCAGCACCGCCTGCCGGACGGCGACGCGGCGGAACCTCGGGCCGTCCAGCACGCCGATCTTGGTGAGCATCCGGACGAGCCGGTCCACCAGGTCCGGGTCGATGCCGCTCAACCGGCTGAGCAGGAGGGTGCTGGCCGAGTCGTCCAGGAGCGCGATGCTGTGCGCGAGCCGGACCGCGCTCGGGCCGAGGCGGTGCACGCACGCGAGCACCGCCTGGTGGAAGACGTGCCCGGTGGGCAGGCCGGGCCCGGTGCCGAGGCTGCGCGCGTCGTCCGCGCCGGGCTCGCCGCAGACCCGGTGCTCTTCGAGCAGGGCCTCGACGAGCAGCGGGTTCCCCGCGGTCAGCGCGTGGATCTCCGCGACGAGGTCGGGCGTGTGGGCGCACGACGTCCGGCCCTCGTCCTCGGCCAGGTGGGCGATGTCGTCCAGGGACAGCGGCTCGAGGTGGAAGCGCCGGACGTTCGGCCGGTAGAGCAGGTCGTGCAGGATGCTCGGCGGCTTCTCCTCGATGGACGCGCCGTGCGTGAACACCAGGGCGAGCGAGAGCGGCGACAGGCGCTGCGCCACGTACCGCAGGCACCAGAGCGAGGCGGCGTCGGCGTGCTGGACGTCGTCCACGGTGATCAGCAGATGGTGCTGCCGCGTCAGCCGCGTGATGATCTCGTGCGCGGCACGGGCGATCGCGAGCGGATCCCCGTCGTTCGGCTCCTTGCTTCCAGTGTCCTTGTTCCAGGTGTCCCTCGTGTCCGAGGCGCTGTCGTCGGGACCGCGGGCGCCCGGGGCGGCGGTGTCGTCGTCGCCCGTGTCCGGCGTGCCCGCCCCCGAGCAGGGCTTCGCCGGACGTCGCGGCTTCGACCGGCCAAGTTCCATCGACGGGAACAGCTGGCCGAGCACGCCGTAGGGCACATGGCGCTCGTCCCAGGAGCCGAGCGCGCTGAGCACCAGGCTCCCCGATCCCGCCGCGCGTTCCGCGACGGCGTTGAGCAGGGCGGTCTTCCCGATCGCGGTCGGGCCGCTGATCGCGGCGACGGCCCCGTCCCCCCGGGCGGAACTGATCAGTAGGTCGTTGAGGTTCTCAAGAGTCTCTGCTCTTCTGACCAACATCCGCTGAGCTTCCCCCTTTGTAAGCAGCGGTGTCGCGAGGCCGGTTCGCCCCGCGGCGTGCCGGTTTCGTCCGGCCGTGGCGCGCGCGTCGTGCGTGTCATTCGTGTCGTGCGCGCCGGGTGCCGGCGTGCTGCCCGTCCGTCCCGCCAGAGTCCACATCCCCGTTGCTTTCACTTTCGGTCGACTGTCGTTCGTCTATCCGGATCTCTGGCCGGGCACCCGGAGCCCTCGGGACATTCCGGGCACGGCATCTCGGCCAGCCTATTGGGCCCCTTAATCGGTGGGGACCCCTAGACTCCCCCTAGTCCTATTTTCTAGAACGTGATCACGACTGCTGGCAAGTGCGATTGCTTTGCCGCCCCCCATTGGATCTGCACGACCTGTGAGCAGGCATTCGCACGGCGTGAAAACCGGCCGGTAGGCATTACGTTCGGTATTCGCGCATCTACGAATTAGTAGGGGCGTGCGGGCGGTTCGGACGGGTAGGGAACGGTCGATTAAATAGCAGGTGAAATATTGCGCGCGGCGCTTGCGCGGATGCGCGCACCTCTTTCATCGCGGAAACACGTAAAAGCGACGCACTATCGCGGTGCATCGCTGGTGCGGAGCCCTTGTGGTCCGCATTTCAACCCCCGTTCACAGGCTTCCAGGATCTGGTGGCGCCGCGCGGGGGTCGGCTGTTTACACGTGTGGTGGGCGGAAGGCTCCGTCTGTCCTGGCGCCGGGACACGCCCTCAAGGGACCGAGCGGGGACGAGGGACGCGGCCGGCGCCTCGCGGCGAACGCGAGCGCATCATGGCGATGACCTCTGTGGCCGGGGAGCATGCGGTCATCGTCTCCGACATTCGCTTACCGGTCGCTAACCTCCCGGCCACGTGCTCCGCCCGCGGCGGGCGCGGCCGGGTGCCGCCGCCGACGCGAAAGTGGCCTGTGAACAGGGGATTCGGGCTCGCGGGCGGCGTTCCGGCAGGCTTACCGCGGGCTCGTGTGGCCGGGACCGGCCACCGCATCGGCGAAGGTCAGCGTCCTTGCGTCTCCCTTTGGGTGGGACGTCGGCAAGGCGCGGGCGTCACCGGACGGGAGGACGGCCGAGGGGCGCAGCTCCGCGCCGCCGATTCGCGGTGAGGGTGATTCCGGGATGGGCGCGGCAGGATGTCCCATGAAGTCGAGGTGTGCGCGGACGCGGCCCGCGCGGCATTGTCACCGCCATTGGCGCCGTCGCGGTCACGGGTGGTCGCCTCGGCACATTCATGACAGGCGGAGAGGCCGATTCCAGGTGCCGGGCGGCGCGGCGGGTCCGTGCCCGGCGGGCATTCCGGCTGCCGCGCCGAGCGGTTTCGCCGCGCCGTTCCCGGGGTGCCGCCGAAGCCGGAATGACTGGCGGCTTCCACGATCAGCCACCCGCAGGTGTGAATAACGTTCGCGTTCTATCACGTGCTGATCACTACGCCGAGTAAACCCGACAAGATTTCATGATCCCGCCATGTGCAGGCCGAATGGCGGTGCTCGCGTCCGCCGCCCATCTCGGCGCCGCCCGGTGAGCCACCCCGTTTCGGCGGCGACCAACCTCTCCTGGTCGAGCCGAAATTGGTCACGTTGGGCAATCGCCATTTCACACTTCCGCCCGGCGTCCATTCACTCTGGGGCGACGGCAGCGGCGATCGCTCGGCGGTCTGCGGACGGCGGCGGGGGACACCCCGGCCTGCTCGCCGGTTTCGCCGGGATGTCACTGTAGGTGGTGGGTCCGCCGGGCCGCTGTGGCGGCGGCCGTCACGGCACGCCGACCCACCGGCCGCCGACCCGGCCGGGACGGCGACCCGGCTGGGACGGCGACCTGGCTGGGACGGCAGACCCGGCTGGGACGGCGACCCGGCTGGGATGGCGACCCGGACATCATGGGCACAATCGACCCCGATCCGAACCGAGGAGGTGCGAGGGATGGCCGAGCGCAGGCTGCGTCCGCTGCGTCCGCTCAAACGCGCGCAGGACCCGGGCCGCGGCTCCGCCGACGACGAGCTCGTCGCGCCGGAGGAGTCGATGGACCCGCGGTCCCGCATCGCCGATTCCGCGATGGACAACCGCGTCATCGACAACGCCCTCTACCGCGGCGGACGGCGCGTCGACTCGCCCGCGACGCTGGCCGACACCATCACGCGGCTCCGCGCCACCACCGGCGGCCTCGCCTGGATCGGCCTGTACCGCCCGGTGGAGACGCAGCTGCTCGCGCTCTCGGAGGAGTTCGGGCTGCACGAACTGGCGCTGGAGGACGCCATCGTCGCCCACCAGCGTCCCAAGCTGGAGCGCTACGGCGACACCCTGTTCGTGGTGCTGCGCTCGGCCCGCTACCTGGACGAGACCGAGGAGGTCGACTTCGGTGAGCTCCACGTGTTCCTCGGACCCGACTTCGTGCTGACCGTCCGGCACAGCGAGGCGCCCGACCTGGCCGTCGTCCGACGCCGCCTGGAGGACGACCCCGACCTGCTCAAGCGCGGCACCGAAGCGATCCTGTACGCGATCCTCGACGCCGTCGTGGACGGGTACGCCCCCGTCGTCGCCGGGCTGCAGAACGACATCGACGAGATCGAGACGGAGGTCTTCGGCGGCGACCCGAAGGTGTCCCGGCGCATCTACGAGCTGTCCCGAGAGGTGATCGAGTTCCAGCGCGCCACGATCCCGCTGCTCGCCATGCTCGACCGCCTCATCGCCGGCTTCGACAAGTACGGCACGGACGAGGAGCTGCGCCGCTACCTGCGGGATGTCGCCGACCACGCGACGACCGTCGTGGAACGGGTCACCGGGTTCCGGCAGATGCTGACCGACATCCTCACCGTCAACGCGACCCTGGTCTCCCAGGCGCAGAACGAGGAGATGAAGAACCTCACCGAGGCCAGCTACGCCCAGAACGAGGAGATCAAGAAGATCTCCGCCTGGGCGGCCATCCTGTTCGCCCCCACCCTGATCGGGACCGTGTACGGGATGAACTTCGACCACATGCCCGAACTCCACTGGACCGCGGGCTACCCCGTGGCCCTGACCCTCATGCTCGGCACCTGCCTGACCCTCTACTTGATCTTCAAACGCCGCGACTGGCTCTAACCAACCCACCCGCCCCGAAGCCACTCCCACCGATCACTGTGGTCGGCTCGTACTGGGGCGAGGCACGTCGCCTGGGGTCAGCCTGCGCCGGTTTCGGGTGGGCTGGCCTGGGGTGACGAACGGCCTTGGGTGGGAGGGCGGCCATCAAGGCCGTCGCTCGAGGGGCCTGGGCCCGATCCGGCACGGGCGCGTTTTGGTGCGGGTGCTGGATCGGGCCGGGGACGTGGTGGGGTCAGCAGCAGCGGCCTTCGGGGTTGTGGTCTCGGTGGGCGGCTCGGTGGCGTTCGTATTCGCGGCGGGTGGGCGCGCGGCCGGGGTGTCGTGCGACGTGCCGCTCGTAGGCGGCGTCTCCGGTGATCTCGCGCAGGTACCAGCGGACGAACCTGACGACGTGCCGCAGCCGCTCGGACGGCGTGCCGGTCACGACGCGAGCGGCTCCGCGTCCTCGCTCGGCCCGGTGCCCGCGGCGGCGAGTTCGCGGCGCTCCGCCGGGGTGGTGAACAGCCCGGCGGGGGCGACGATCGTGGACGGCGTGTACGGCGCCTCGGCGGTCGGCAGCGGGCTCCGGGCCCGGATCGCCCGCCACGACACGACGGCCCCGTTCCCGATCACCAGCAGCACCAGGATCGCGAACAGCGCGGCGAGCACCCCGTCCACCGTGGAGTTCAGGACGATGGTGTGCATGTCGTCGAGGTTCTTGGCGGGCGGCAGCACCTTGCCCGCGTCGATCGCGGCGGAGAACTTGTCCCGCTGCGCGAAGAAGCCGATCTTCGGGTCGTCCGCGAAGATCTTCTGCCAGCTCGCGGTGAGCGTGACGGCGGCGTCCCAGGCGAGCGGGATGCCGGTCACCCAGGCCCAGCGCAGCCGTCCGCTCTTGATGAGCAGCGTGGTGGCGAGGGTGAGGGCGATGGCGGCGAGCAACTGGTTGGCGATGCCGAACAGCGGGAAGAGCTGGTTGATCCCGCCGAGCGGGTCGGTGACGCCGACGTACAGGAAGTAGCCCCAGGCCAGGACGACGACTGCGCTGGTGCCCCACAGCCCCGGCTTCCAGCTCACCCGGCCGATCGGCTTCCAGACGTTGCCGAGGGCGTCCTGCAGCATGAACCGTCCGACGCGGGTTCCGGCGTCCACCGTGGTGAGGATGAACAGCGCCTCGAACATGATCGCGAAGTGGTACCAGAACGCCTTGAGCGCCGACCCGCCGATGACGCCGGACAGGATCTCCGACATGCCGAGGGCGAGCGTCGGCGCGCCGCCGGTGCGGGCGACCACGCTGTTCTCGTCGATGGCGGACGCCGCGCTTCGCAGGTCGTCCGGCGTGATGGTGAAGCCGAGGTGGGTGACCGCGGCGGCGGCGCTGTCCGGCGTGGCGCCGAGCAGCCCGGCCGGGGCGTTCATGGCGTAGTACAGGCCCGGGTCGAGGACGCACGCCGCGATCAGCGCCATGATCGCCACGAACGACTCCATCAGCATCGCGCCGTAGCCGATCAGCCGGACCTGCGACTCCTTCTGGATCAGCTTCGGCGTCGTCCCGGACGAGATCAGCGCGTGGAACCCGGACAGCGCCCCGCAGGCGATCGTGATGAACACGAACGGGAACAGCGACCCGGCGAACACCGGGCCGTCGCCGCTGCCCGCGAACTTGGTGACCGCCTCGGTCTTCATCGACGGCGCGACGACCAGGACCCCGATCGCGAGCAGGCCGATCGTCCCGACCTTCATGAACGTGGACAGGTAGTCGCGCGGGGTCAGCAGCATCCACACCGGCAGCACCGACGCCAGGAAGCCGTACACGACCAGGCAGATGACGAGCGTCTCCGGGCTGAGCGTGAACGCGCCGGCCAGCGCGGACTCCTGCACCCAGCCCCCGCCGACGATTGCGAGCAGCATCAGCGACACGCCGATGACGGTCGTCTCCATGACCCGCCCGGGCCTGATCGTCCGCAGGTAGAAGCCCATGAACAGGGCGATCGGGATCGTCATCGCGATGGAGAACGTCCCCCACGGCGACTTGGCCAGCGCGTTCACGACCACGAGCGCCAGCACCGCCAGCAGGATGACCATGATGACGAACACCGCGACGAGCGCGGCGACGCCGCCGACCACGCCGATCTCGTCCCGCACCATCTGGCCGAGGCTCTTGCCGTCCCGGCGCATGGACAGGAACAGGACGACCATGTCCTGGACGGCCCCCGCGAAGATGACGCCGACGATGATCCAGATGGTGCCCGGCAGGTAGCCCATCTGCGCGGCGAGCACCGGGCCGACCAGCGGGCCCGCGCCCGCGATGGCGGCGAAGTGGTGGCCGAGCAGGACGCGCCGGTCGGTGGGCTGGAAGTCCACGCCGTCGTCGAGCCGCTCGGCGGGGGTGGCGCGGCCGTCGTCCACCTTCAGCACCCGGCGGGCGATGAACCGCGAGTAGAAGCGGTAGGCGATGGCGTACGAGCCGAGCGCGGCCACGACCAGCCAGATCGCGGAGATCCGCTCGCCGCGCGACAGGGCCAGCACGCCCCACGCGACGGCGCCCGCGAGCGAGACGGCGCCCCAGACGAGCACCGATCTGGTGGTCACCCGTGAGGCTAGGGAGCCTGATCCAGGCATGGGGGAACCTCCTGAGTTCCGGGATGGGGGCAGCGCGGAAGCGCGCCCGGTGCTGAACTGCGCGACCCGATGTCCTTCGGGACGGAGGAGAAAGGCGGAGGACGCTACGCGCCCGTCACGGGTCACTCATGGTCGCGGCCTCCCCGCAGCAGATAGGCGGCCACCATGAAGACGACGCTCCCCGGCACCCAGGCGAACTGGTACCAGTAGAAGAGCCGCACACCCGCGAGATGGACGTCCGTCCCCGCGTACCAGGGCACGCCCAGCAGCGCCACGACCGGCACCGCCAAACAGACCCCCGCCGCCCACCGTCGTCCCGACCGCGCTGGTTGTGCCGTTCGAGTCGATGTGGCCGATTGATTAGGCAGTGCTGCGTGTGGCGTTTGTGCGGGGTGGGGCAGGTCGTTCGGTGCGGCGCTCGACTCGTTCATCGGGGCCTCCGAGGGGTTGTCGTCGGAGCAGAGTTGCGGGCGCCGCCGGATCGGTTTACACGGACATCGGTCGAGATTCGCGGGAATCCGCTGTCAACCGATGCCGTGATCCGCGCAACATTAGTGAGATCAGGCGATGACTGGCGGTGATCTGATGATCGAGCCGATGGGCGCGGCGACCTTCGTCGCGGTGCTGGGCTGCACCTCCCTGCTGGCGTTCGCCGCGCGCTGGTTCCGGCCCGGGCCCGAGCTGCCGACGCTGGAGGGCTGGGCGCTCGCCGACCGCCGGTTCGGGACGGCCACCGTCTGGTTCCTGCTCGGCGGCACCATCTACACCGCCTACACGTTCGCCGCGCTCCCGGGCCTGGTCTACGGCACGGGCTCGCTCGGCTTCTTCGCCCTGCCCTACACGGTCATCGTCTATCCGCTGGCCTTCGTCCTGCTGCCCAAGCTGTGGACGGAGGCGCGCCGCGGCGGGCACGTCACGGTGGCCGACTACGTCCGCGCCCGCCATGGCTCGCCCGGCCTCGCGCTGGTGGTGGCGATCACCGGTGTGCTGGCCACCATGCCGTACATCGCGCTCCAGCTCCTCGGCATCCGCGCGGTGCTCGCCGCGGGCGGCCTCTACCCGCGCGGCGCCGCGGGCGACCTCGCGCTGGTCGGCGTCTTCGCCTTCCTGGCCCTAGCGACCTACCGGCACGGGCTGCGCGCCCCGGCGATCATCTCGCTGGCCAAGGGCACGGCGATCTTCGGCTCGGTGCTCGCCGTGACCGCGGTCGTCCTGCACCGGTTCGGCGGCCCCGGGCCGATGTTCGACGGCGCGGAACGCGCGCTCGCCGTCCACGGCGCGCCGGGCGCCTCGCTGACCCTCGGCCCGGGCATGTTCGCCGTCTACGCCACGCTCGCCCTCGGCTCGGCGATGGCGCTGCTGATGTACCCGCACGTATTGACCGCCGCTTTCTCCGCGAAGAGCCCTGACACGCTGCGCCGCGCGTCCATCGGCCTCCCCGCCTGGACGGCCGTGCTCGGCCTGTTCGCGCTGCTCGGGGTCGCCGCGCTCGCCGCCGGGGTGCGGGCACCGCCGGGCGCCGCCGAGGCCGCCGTCCCGCTGCTGGTCAGGGAGTTGATGCCGGCGGCGCTCACCGGGCTCGTGTTCGGCGCCCTCGCGGTCGGCGCCCTCGTGCCCGCCGCGATCATGTCGATCGCGGTCGCGACGCTGTTCGTCCGCAACATCTACGCTCCCTACTTCCATCCGACGTCCACGCCCCGGCACCAGACGCGGATCGCGCGCCTCGTCTCGCTGGTGGCCAAGGTCGGCGCGATCGTCTTCGTCTTCGGGCTGCGCGACCAGGACGCCATCAACCTGCAACTCCTCGGCGGGGTGTGGATCCTGCAGACCTTCCCCGCCGTCGCGATCGGGCTCTACAGCCGCCGCCTCCACCCCCGCGCGCTGCTGACCGGATGGGCCGCGGGCATGGTCGCCGGGACGATCCTCGTCGTCCGGAGCGGGTTCTCCTCGGTCGCGCCCATCGGCGTCGGCGGCTGGGAGGTCAACGCCTATACCGCGCTCATCGCGCTCGCGGCGAACCTCCTGGTGGTCGCGACGCTCACCCCCGTCCTCGACCGGCTGGGCGTCCCGCGCGGCACCGGCCCCCGGCCGCGGACGGTCCCGCCGGTCCCGCCGCCCCTCGGCGGCAGAACGGAGACGATCGCATGAGCGCCCTCCGGCCGGGCGTCTCCTTCCGACATTTCGCCTCCGGCAAGGCAGCCGTCCCCGCGTCCTCGCCCCCGTCCTCGCCTGCGTCACCGCCCGCCTCTCCGCCCGCGTCCCTGCCCAAGCCCCCGCCTGAGTCCCTGCCCGAGGGCCCGGCAGAGGCCCTGGCGGTGTCTCCGCCGGTGTCTCCGGCGGCACCCCCCGGGGAGTCCCCGCCGGTGTCTCCGGCGGACTCCCCGCCCGAATCCTCGCCTGAGTCTCCGGCGGAGTCCCCGGCGATGTCTCGGGTGGAGCCCCTGTCGGAGTCCGCAATGGAGTCCGCGGCGGGGTCCTTTGTGGAGCCCTCGGTGGAGTCCCGGGCGGAGTCCTTGGGGGAGTCCGCGGTGGGGTCTTCGGTGGGGGAGATGACGGGTGACCTGCGCGATGTCGATCGGGAGACCGCTGTCACCCGGCTGTTCGGGGCGCACTACGCCGGGCTGCTCCGCCTCGCGGTGCTGCTGGGCGCCGACGATGCGGAGGACATCGTCGCCGAGGCGTTCTGCCAACTCCACCGGCGTTGGAACCGGCTGCGCACCGCCGAGTCCGCGCTGCCCTACCTCCGGTCCGTGGTCTGCAACCTGACCCGCATGCGGCTCCGGCACCTGCAGGTCGTCCGGAAGCACACCGACTGGTCCGCCGAGACGGAGGCGTCCGCGGAGAGCGTCGCGATGCTGCACGACGACCAGCGGGCACTGATCGAAGGGCTGCGGCGGTTGTCGGCGCGGCAGCGCGAGGCGCTCGTCCTGCGCTACTGGCTCGGGCTCCGCGAGAGCGACATCGCCGACGCGATGGGCATCTCCGCCGGGGCGGTCAAGGCGCACACCTCGCGGGGAATGGCCGCGCTCACCAAGATCCTGCGGGAGCGACGATGAACGACACCGAGGACCGCCTGCGCGACGCGCTGGACGCCCTCGCGGGCGGCGTCACGCCCGACCCGGACGCCTACCCGCGCGTCCGGCGCGAATGGCGGCGCAGGGAAAGGCGGCGGCGGCTCGTCCTCTACATCCTGATCGCCGTGATCTTCACCGCCGCCGACGCGATCGGCCTGTGGGCGCTCAACCACGCGCACAACCGCCCGCACGTCATCTTCAGCGTCGAGGACTCGGCCACCCCGCGTCCGGCGCCGCCGATCGGGCCGTCCTGAGGGACCGGGAGGCGGCGCGGCGGGGCGACGTCGGGCCGTCGGACGGTCCTGGTTCACTTTCGTCCGTGCTGACTATCGGATCTGTAGTGCTCGGCGTGTCGGACGTCCGCCGCGCGGTGGCCTTCTGGACGCGGGCCCTCGGCTACGTCCCCCGCGACGATGCGAACGACCGCTGGGCCGTCCTGCTCCCCGCCGACGGGAACGGCGTCCAGGTGGCGCTGGGCCTGAGCGAGTCACCCGTCCAGGAGCATCCGCGCGTGCACCTCGACCTGTACGCGGACAGCGCGGCCGAGCAGGCCGCCGAAGTCGAGCGGCTGGTGTCGCTCGGCGCGGAGCACGTCGACTGGGACCTCTATCCGGACGACCCGGACTTCATCGTCCTCGCCGACCCTGACGGAAACCGGTTCTGCGTCATCGACACCGGCCGAAGTTGAGGGCGGGGCAAAAGACCTCCCGCGCCTGTGTTCCGGTGGCGCTCCCCGTGAACGGGCGCGGCGGTGTGTGGGTAGCCCTTCACCATGGACAAAGCGGACAAGATCGACACCTCCGTCCCGCATTCGGCGCGGGTCTGGAACTTCCTGCTGGGCGGCACCGACAACTTCCCCGTCGACCGGCGGGCGGGGGAGCAGGTCATCGCGGTCTTCCCGGGGATGGTCGACATGGCCCAGCAGTCCCGGCAGATGCTGCGGAGGGTGGTGCGGTACCTGGCGGGCGAGGCGGGCGTCGAGCAGTTCCTGGACATCGGTACCGGCCTCCCCACCATGGACAACACGCACGAGATCGCCCAGCGCCTGGTGCCGCGCTCCCGGATCGTCTACGTCGACAACGACCCGCTCGTCCTGACGCAGGCCAGGGCGCTGCTGACCAGCACGCCCGAGGGGGTAACCGACTACATCGAGGCGGACGTCCACGACCCCGACGCCGTCCTGGCCGAGGCCGCCCGGACGCTCGACCTCGCCCAGCCGGTCGCGCTGATGCTGATGGGCATCATGGGGCTGGTCGGCGACTTCGACGAGGCGCGCTCGATCGTGGCGCGGCTCATGGCGCCGCTGCCGTCCGGCAGCTACCTGGCCCTTTACGACGGCACGACCGCCGACCCCGCCTACACGCAGGCGATCAGCGCCTACAACGCGGGCAGCGGCGCCGCCCCGTACAACCCGCGCGATCCCGAGCAGATCGCCCGCTTCTTCGACGGGCTCGACCTCGTCGAACCGGGCGTCGTCCCGGTCACGGACTGGCGCCCCGACCCGGGCCACGAGAACGCCCCCCGCGTCGCCTGCTCAGGCGGCCTAGCCCGCAAACCCTGACCCCCGCCGAACTCTGCCCTCCCGAGCCTGACCTCCCGAGCCTGACCCCGCGAGCCCAGACCCACGTGAACCTCGGACGTCCGGAAGTCTCGACCTCGCCGGGTTTGACGTTCGTTGGCCCTGATGCCCGCAACCTGGTGTTCACCGTCCGGCCACGGGGCCCGCTTATCATGATCGTTTCTGTTATCGAGAACGATAGGGCGGAGCAAGCGTGCCCCCTGGGCTGATCGCGGCCTTTCCCGGTTTCGGACGGCGTCTCGTCCCTCTCCTCCGGCACGGGCCGTTCCTGCTGGCACTGCTCGGCGGCGCGCTGCTGCGCTGGACCGCCATCCGCGCCTATCCGCAGGGCCTCTGGTTCACCGGCGACTCCTACTTCTACCTCGGGTACGCGATGCGTCCCGAGCCGTCGCCGAGCAAGACGATCGGATACTCCTTCCTGCTCCGCCTGCTGGAGCCGCTGCACAGCCTGACCGCCGTCATGGTCGTGCAGCACCTCATGGGACTCGCGGTCGCGGCGATGCTGTACGCGGTGCTGGTCCGCGCGCGGCTGCCCGGATGGGCGGCGACCGTCGTCACGCTGCCGGTCCTGTTCGACGCCTACCAGGTGGAGCTTGAGCACCTGCTGATGTCGGAGGCCCTGTTCACGTTCCTCATCGCCGCCGGGTTGACGCTGCTGCTGTGGCGGAGCGGGGACGACCGTCCGGGCCCGGCGTCGTGGTGGCTCGCGCTGCCCGCGGGGCTGCTGCTCGGCTCGGCGGTGCTCGTCCGGTCGGCGGGCGCTCCGCTGATCCCGCTGATCCTGCTCGTCCTCCTGCTGAGGAGACGCAGGGCCCGGCTGTTCCCGAGGCTGCTGCCCAAGGCGCGGCCGGACTGGCGTCCGGCGCTGGCGTTCGGCGCGGCGGCGGCGATCCCGCTGGCCGCCTACGCGATGTGGTTCCATTCCGTGCGCGGCACCTACGGCCTCACCACCGCCGACGGCATCTACCTGTGGGGACGGACGGCAGGCTTCGCCGACTGCGCGAAGATGCATCCCCCGCCGGACGAGCGCGACCTCTGCCTCGACGCGAAGACCAAGGCCGAGCACGACCCGCCGGGCCACCTGATCTGGCGTGCCGACGTCCCGCCCCGGCAGCGTCTCGACAACGTCGTGTCACCGGAGTCCAACGCGACGCTGCGCGACTTCGCGATCCGCGCGATCCTCGCCCAGCCCCGCGCCTACCTGAGCACGGTGGGACACGACCTCCGCCTGGCGTTCAGCCCGCACCGCTACCCGCGTCCGACCGCTTCGACCGAGGCGCTGTACCACTTCCCGGAAAGCACGCAGATCTTCCCCGGCGGACGGAGCTGGCGGCGCGGCGGGACGGTCCTCTCGGACGCCATGAGCTACGGCCGCACCGACGAGCCGAGCCAGGTCGTCCACCCCTACGCGGACCGCATGATCGCCTATCAGGAGCGGTACCACCTGCCGGGCCCGGCGCTCGGCGGCGTGTTCGCGCTCGGCGTCCTCGGGCTGGCCGCGGCGCGGCGGCGCCGCAGGGAGGTCTTGCTCGCCTGGGGCGCGGGGACGACCCTCCTGGTGTTCCCCATCGCCAGCGCCGACTTCGACTACCGGTACGTGGTCCCCGCCATGCCGTTCGCGTGCGCGGCGGTCGGGCTCGCGCTGTCCGCCCTCCGCGCCGGGAAACGGGACTCCGGCGAAGCCGAAACGGAAGTTCAGGACGCCGACGACCTCGATCGGCAGCTCACCTGAGGACTTTCGTCGGGCATTGATCATCCGGGTGTTCCGTGATGTTCATGTTTGCTGGTCAAAGTGCTTCGCGGAGCCGGCCGGGGGTCGGCGCGTCAGCGAGGAGGCGGCATGGGCCATCACCACCATCACCATTCGCACGGGGAGCGTCAGGAACTGCCGCCCGTCCTGGACGCGGCCGTGCCGGACGAGGCGCTGTCGCCCGCCGAGGTGTCGCGCCGCTCGATGCTGCGCGGCAGCGGACTGCTCGGCGCGGGACTCGCCGCGGGGAGCGTCCTCGGCGGCGGGGGGACGGCCGCGGCGGCGCAGGCCCGGGCGGGCCGCCGGGAGCCGCGTGGCGGGTACGTGTGGCTGGCGGGCGACCACCACATCCACACCCAGTACAGCCCGGACGGGCAGTACCGCGTCATCGACCACGTCCGGCACGCCAACGCCTTCGGGCTGGACTGGATGGTCATCACCGACCACGGCAGCGTCCAGCACGCCAAGATCGGCGTCGAGAAGGTCAACCCCGACATCCGGGCCGCGCGCTCGGAGGTCGAGGACACGCTGGTGTTCCAGGGGCTCGAATGGAACATCCCGGCGGCCGAGCACGGCACCGTGTTCGTCCACCCGGGAAGCAGCGAGGTAGCGGTGCTGAAGGAGTTCGAGAACTCCTTCGACGGCGTGGTCAAGAACGCGACGGCCAGCACGCCCGCCAACGAGGCGCTCGCGATCGCGGGCGTGAACTTCCTCGCGGACGCGGTCCGCCGCCGCAAGGTCACGGACGCGCTGTTCCTCGCCAACCACCCGGCCCGCAAGGGCATCGACTCGCCGCACGAGATCCGCGGCTGGCGCGACGCCCAGCCCCGCATCGCGGTCGGCATGGAGGGCGCGCCCGGCCACCAGGCCGCCGGGATCCCGAAGCCGCACGGCCCCGGCTCCGGACGCGGCTACTACGACAACAACCCGAGCGCCGACTCCTTCCCCGGATATCCCGCCGAGAGCTACCGGACGTTCGGCGGCTTCGACTGGATGACCGCCACCGTCGGCGGCCTCTGGGACAGCCTTCTCGCGGAGGGCAAGCCGTGGTGGATCACCGCCAACTCCGACTCGCACGCCATCTACACCGACACCGCGACCCGGGGCCCGGACAGCGACTTCAACAAGAACGGCTACTACAACGACCCCGTCTACGCGGGGGACGTCAACCTCGCCAACGGCGACTTCTGGCCCGGCTACTACAGCCGCACGCACGTGGGCGCGACGTCGTTCTCCTACGCCGCCGTCATGAACGCCATCCGTGAGGGGCGAGTCTGGGTTGACCATGGCGGCCTGATCAGCGGCCTGGACGTCCGGGCAAGGGCGACCGGGACCGGGCAGCGCGGCGTGCCGCTCGGCGGCGTCCTGCACGTCCGGCGCGGCGGCAAGGTGGAGCTGGTCATCGAGATCGACCTGGCGAACGGCCCGAACTGGGCGCAGTTCGTCCCGACGCTCGCGCGGGTGGACGTCGTCCAGGGCGACGTGACAGGGGCCGTGTCCGACAAGGACGCCTTCACCACACCGAACACCAAGGTCGTGAAGTCGTTCGAGGTCGGGCGGAACTCCGGCTCGGTCCGGCTGGTCTACTCGCTCGGCGCCGTCGACAAGCCCGTCTACCTGCGGCTGCGCGGCACGGACGGCAACCGGACCGCCCCCGGACTGCGCGGAAAGGACGTCGACCCGAACGGCCCCGCCATGGACGTCGTCGGCAACGCCGACCCGTGGAAGGACCTCTGGTTCTACAGCAACCCCATCTGGGTGCTCCCCGGCCGATGACGGGTCCGCCGCCGAAGACGGCCGCGCCGCCGGAGACGCCCGCGACGCGCGTCCTCGGCGTCGACACCGGCACGAGAACCCTCCAGGAGGCCGAGCACCTGATCCGCGATCTGGTCACCGTGCTCGGCCTCCAGGACGGCGCCACCGCCTGCACCCATTTCATCCGCGACGGGCACCCGCACGTCGCGGTTTCACTGGACGTGCCCGCCGCCACCGACCTCGATGGTCTCCCGGACGATGCCGGGATTTCCTTCGACAGCCGCCGCGGCCCGGCCGACCTCGCCGGGTGGGCCGCGGCCGCGGCGGGGGAGCACGCCGCCCGCCGGTCGGGACGCGCCGTCCTCTTCCCGGGGGCGGAGCGGCTCACCGGAACGCTCACCGTGGGCGACGTCCTGGAATGGTCGGCCATCGAACGGGTCCGGGTCCTCGCCACGTCCGAGCCGCCCGCGCGTGAAACGGTGCTCGACACTCGCGGGCACGTCCGTCCCGAATGGGCGGACGGCGTTCTCGTGCTGGCCGCCATGCCCGCCGCGGGCGGCGTGCTCGTGCCCTTCGAGGTGCCCGATCCGACACCATGCTGCGCCGATCACGCCTGACCCGGGAACTCAGCGGGCGTAGACCTCAAGCGTCCATTTCCCGGCGGGCTTGACGCCTTTCATCAATTCCGCGAGCGCGGCGTCATCGGTGGCCCGCACCTTGTTCGCCTCCGCCGGGAGGACCGCGACCATCAGGGTGGCGTCCGCCTCGATCCGGACGTCCCGGACGACGCCCTTCGACTCGGCCGCCTCGCAGCCGATGACGCGAGCGTGCGTCCCGTACTGGACGGCGGCGGTGGCCGCGCCGTCCAGGCAGGTCACCCGCATGCGCAGCGAGGTGCCCGGCCGCTTGAGCTCGACCGGGCGGACCCGCCCGTCGGCCGTTCCCGTCACCCGTGCCAGCAGCGGCAACCCCTCCACCGACGGCTGCCGCCGGGCGCCCCGGGGATTCTCCATCCATTTGCACATCGAATCGCATTTCCCGTTGTAGATCCGAATGCTCCAGTTTCCCGGCGTCGGTGGGTGCGAATTCAGATAACGGTAAAGGCCGGACACGCCGCCTCCGGTGACGAGGGTGTCGCTGAGCCGCCGCCCCGGATCAACGGGAAGGACGGTCATCTGGACGGTGACGGGCATTCCCGGAGTGGTTTTGAGATACGACGTCGAACCGCAGTCACCGCTCCCGAGCGTCCCGCGCGTCGTAGAGAACGACCTGCCTTCCGCGCAATGAGCCGTGTACATCGTGAAGGGCTCGGTCGGGGTGAACGTGACGCGCGCCATTCGTCCGAACTGGGTGAAGCGGACCTCCTTCAGCGGCCGGAGTCCCTCGACCTGAGGGCCGTCGCGGAAGGTCTCGTTCGGCGTGCCGGGCATCGCCGCCGCGAGCGCCCGCTGCTCGGCCCCGGGCGGCGGCGGGCCCCCGCCGTCCGGCCGCGCGACCACCGCGAACGAGCCCGCGGCCGCCAGCGCCACCCCGAGCGCGCCCGCAGCGGCCCGGCGCCGGTTGCCCCGCCGGACCCGGCGGCGGACGCCGTCCAGCAGGTCGGCCGGCGGCGTCCCGCGCGCGCTCTCGTCCTCCATGACCTCGACCAGGTCCTGCATCGTGTACGGCATGGTCACTCTCCTTCCCGCGACGCGGAGGCCAGGACGCCCGGATCGACCCGGAGCTTGGCGAGGGCCTTGCTGGTCTGGCTCTTCACGGTCCCGACCGAGCAGCCGAGCGCCGCCGCGACCTGCGACTCGGACAGGTCCTCGAAGTAGCGCAGGACGACGGTCGCGCGCTGCCGGTGGGGGAGCCGCCCGAGCGCATCCCACAGCACCGCCTTGTCCTCGGCCGCGCCGATGCCGTCCGCCGGGTCCGGCCCGTCCGCCGGACGCTCGGTGGGACGCTCGCCCCGCCAGCGCCGCCGAGTCCAGGACGCGTGCGTGTTGACGAGGATGCGGTAGACGTACGGATCGGGGTCGTCCTCGATCCGCCGCCACGCCCGCCACGCCTTGACCAGCGCCGTCTGCAGCAGGTCCTCGGCGAGCGCCCAGTCACGGCAGAGCAGATAGGCCGTTCTGAGCAGGCGCGGCGACCGTTCCCTCACGTACGCCACGTAGTCCGGTTGCTCCCGCATCCACCCTCCAAGCAGATCTCCTGCCGACAAGTACCGGCTGGACCCCCGGAACGGTTGCCCGGACGATCGCGGGCGCGGGCGCCGCGTCGGCCGATCGTCGCAGACCGGCATGTGACCATGACGGGTGATCACATGGGGTTCCGTAATGATCTGTCGCGGAGATCTCCACGAGAGGGGCACCGCGCGTTTCCGGTCGCGGCTTCGGGTTCATATGAGTGCGGTGGAGTGACGGCGGCGGACTCGCGAAGGAAGAGCCAACTGACATGAGGCATGGGTTCACTCGAATGGTCGCGTCGATCGGGTTCGGCGCGGCCGTGGTCGCCGCCGCGCTGCCCGGGAACGCGCTGCCCGGGAACGCTTCGGAGGCGGCAAGGCGTCCGGGTTCTCTGCTGAACGAGTCGTTCACCGGAGCCACCGCGGATTCGCGTTTCATCGGATACGGATCCGCGTGCCTGACCGGCGCGGCGCGCGGAAAGGCGCCCGCCGAGGGCTCGAACCATCCGCTGCGCGGATGCCGCCGCGACCCGGCCGGTCCGGTGCCGCCCGGCGGCGCGGCGCGGCACGGATACCTCCAGCTCACCGACGCCCACCCCGAGCAGACCGGCGCCGTGCTCTTCGACTCGCCGCTCTCCGCGCGGGACGGGATCGAGGCGACCTTCGAGCAATGGCAGTACGGCAACACGACGCGGTCGCCCGCCGACGGCATCTCGTTCTTCCTCACCGACGGATCGCGGCGCCTCACGACGCCGGGCGCGTTCGGCGGCAGCCTCGGCTACGCCCAGAAACGGCCGGCCGGCCGGTCCGACGCCCAGTTCGTGCCGGGCGTCGACGGCGGATACCTCGGCATCGGTCTCGACGCGCTCGGCGAATACTTCGGCGACGGGGAAGGGCGCGGGAATGGCTGCGACCGCCGTTCCCCGGCGGGGACGTCGTCCCGTCCGCCCGCCCCCGGACCCAATTTCGTGACCGCCCGCGGCCCCGGCAACGGCGTCCAGGGCTACTGCCTGCTCGCCGCCACGAGCGAGGACAGGTCGAGCAGCGGCCGGTGGTCTTCTGCGCTCCCCGGGAAACTCCACGGAGACCTGAAGAAGATGCCCGCCAGGGTGTCGGCGGAACGGGCCGAAGAGCTGCTCGACCCGGTGAAGCGGACCGTCCGCGTCGTGGTGTCGCCCGGCCCCAACCCCGTCGTCACCGTCGACATCGATTTCGAGGACGACGACGGTTTCCAGGAAGTGCTGAGGTTCCGCGCCCCTCGGCCCCTTCCGGCGACCGTGAAATTCGGGTTCGCCGCGTCCACGGGAGCGCTCACCGACGTGCAGCTCATCCGCCGAGTGGTCCTGCGCAGCAAGCGCGCGTCCGAATAGGAGCCGTTCCCCGGCGGTGGCCATGCGGCTTTCCGAGCGGAGCGCATGGCCACCGCCGGGGGACGATCAGCGGCCTTCCAGCGTGCGGGTCTGCCGGATCTCCTTCCAGCTCCGCGGGGTCGACGCGGCCGCGACGCGCTGCGGCGGCGAGGCGGGACGCACCGGCGTGTGAAGCCAGGTCTGGAAGAGGCCGTGCAGGTCCTTTCCGGAGATCTTCTGGGAAAGGGCCTCGAACTGGGCCGTGGTGGCATTGCCGTAACGGTGGCGCGCCACCCAGGCGCGGAGAATGGCGAAGAACTTCGCGTCGCCGACGGTCGCGCGCAGCGCCTGGAGGGTCAGGGCCCCGCGGTCGTAGACGGCGTCATGGAACTGGTTCTCGCCGGGCCCCGGGTCCGCGACCTTGACCTTCCAGAACGGGTCGTCGGCCGGGTAACTGTCGTAGGTCTTCTTCGCGACCTCGGCGGCGGTTCCCTGCCCGGTCTTCTCCGACCACAGCCATTCGGCGTACGAGGCGAACCCCTCGTTCAGCCAGATGTCGCGCCAAGTCGTCAGCGAGACGCTGTCACCGAACCACTGGTGCGCGTTCTCATGGACGATCAGATAGGGCCGGACGCCCGAGGTGAACGCCGCGGGACTGTAGAAGACCCGCGTCTGCTCCTCCAGCGAGAAGCGCGACTTGACGTTCGGGACGTAGCCGCCGATCGACGTGAACGGGTAGGGCCCGAACACCGTGCTCTCCCAGTCGACGATCTCCGGGGTGAGGTCGATGCTCGCCTTGGCCGCCTTGAGCAGCGCCGGGGCGACGTCGGGGCTGTAGGCGGTGATCACCGGCAGGCCGCTCTCGGTGCGGCCCTGGTGGACCTCGAACTTCCCGACCGCGAGGGTGGCCAGATAGGTCGCCTGCGGTTTGGCCTCGTGCCAGGAGGTGGTCGTCCAGCCGTGGGACGTGCGGCTGCGGCGGGGCTCGCCGTTGCTGACCGTCTGCAGCCCTTCGGGAACCGTGATCCTGATGTCGTACCTGGCCTTGTCGAGCGGATGGTCATTGCTGGGGAACCACCACCAGGCACTCTCCGGCTCCTGGGCGGCGACCGCGCCGTCCGGCGTCCTGACCCATCCGACGTAGTCGTTGTACTTCTTCGTAGACGGCACGTCCGAATAGGTCACCGTGATGTCGATCCGCGAGCCCTTGCGCAGAGCGCGCGCGGGCGTGATCACCAGTTCGTGCGCACCGGACTTGGCGAACGCCGCCTTGCGACCGTTGACCTTGACCTTCTGGGTATCGAGCAGGAAATCGAGGTTGAAGCGGCTGAGGTCCTGGGTGGCCCGGGCCGTGATCCTGGCGGTGCCCTGGAGCGTGTCGGTGGCAGGCTGGTACTTGAGGTCGAGGTTGTAGTGGCCGACGTCGTACCCGCCGTTCCCGTAGTCCGGGTAGTACGGGTCGCCGATCCCGGGCGCGCCCGGCCCGGGTGCGGCGAGGGCCGAGGTGGCGCACAGCACGACGCCGGTGGCGGCGGCCGTGACGGCAAGGAGGGGGGTTCTTCGCATGGGGAGCACTCCTTCGCAAACTCTACTATTCCTATAGGAATATAGGAGATCCGGCCGGGCCGCGGCGCCGGCGCCGACGGCTCGCGGGGATGCCGGGAGTCACCCGATGATTGTCTTGGAGGCCCCTCGGCGCGACTAGGGCCCCGGGATGCCGTGTATCGCGGGCGTATCGAAAACCGCATACGCCGCCGCGACGGCCCACCGTCTTCAATGGGGCGAGACGGAAGCGGAGGCAGCGTGATCAGGGGATGGCAGAGCCTGCTCGGGACGTTCACCGGCGTCGTGTTCATCACGGCGGCCGCACTGCCCTTGGTGGTGCTGACGGTGTGGGCGCTGGCACACCGCCGGAAAGCCACCGGCGCCACGTCCGCCCGGGCGTGGCGAACGTCACTCGCGGACGTCGGCATCGTCTACGGGACGGCCCCGGGAATCTGGTTGATCTTGTTGCCGGGTCCGGGGGCGGGCATCGTCCCCGGCCGGGTGAGCCTGGTGCCGCTGCGGGACCTGGCCACGATGCCGACGGGCCAGATCGTCGGCAACCTGCTGGTGTTCGCGGCGCTCGGGTTCCTCGCCCCGCTGCGGTTCCCGGCGCTGGCGTCGGTGCCGCGGATCCTGGTGCTCGGGGCGGGCTGCTCGGTCCTGGTCGAGACCGCGCAATACGTCCTGTGGCTGGACCGCGTGTCCTCGGTGGACGACGTCCTGCTCAACGCCGCCGGAGCCGGACTGGCCGCGCTGGGGTCCCGCCGGTACTGGCGGTCGTCGTCGGGCGCCGACGGACCCGGATCTCACGCCGCGCCCGCCGCGGGACGCTCCTGCGCGGGCTGAGCAGAGGCGGACCGGCGCCCGTCCTCGCGAGGAGGACGGGCGCACAGCGCTCAGGACCCTTGAAGCAGCGCCGGTTCGGGTGCGGTGGCGGTGAGCACGTGACGGAAGTCGCGCACGGCCGAGCACTGCCGCTGGGGGGCGGTCCTATTCGGCGGGGCGGATCGTCTGGGCCGGGGTCACGGCGAGACCGGTGTTGATGGACACGGTTTCCGGCTCGTAGCAGTTATGGGGGTCCCAGACATCCAGGCCACCGCCGATGCCGGTGCTCAACCACAGTTCAACCCTCTGGTTCCGGTAAAGGACTTCGCTCTTACCCACGCGATCCTTAGGGCTGCCGATCCTGATCGGACACCGTCCGTCAATGTCGATGACGAGGGGGGAGAGCGATGCGGCCACCGTGTCGATGGACGATAGGTACCGGGTGGCCGTCATGGTGATCGGAACTCGGAAGGTGGGGTAGCCCAGGTAGTTCGTGCTGGAGCAGCCGTGAACCGTCACCTTGTCGATCCGGCCCTGCCCGGAACTGTCGAGGAAATCGCCGCTGAAGCGCACGTAGCAGTCCAGCTCGTTGAGCCGGACGCTTCCTTCGGCGGTGAACGTGCCACCTGGGGTAACCGTCCATGTCGTCTGCTGAGCGGACGCACTGGCCGGGACGAGGCAGGTAGCCAGGAGAGCGGCGAAGCCGACGACGAGGCCGGCGGTGGACCTTCGCATTATTCCTCCAAGGTGTGGTTTCCGGGAGGTTACGTCGGCCGATGGTCCGTACCCAGACCCCAATTGTGAGGCGGGTACGGGCGCCCGGCCGACTCAATTGGCATCTGCTGACAAGCGGCCCGCTCGATGATCGCCAGGTGGGAAGAAAATGTGGTGCTGAGATGATCACTGGAAAGGGCGAAGTGAATCGGAAAGGCGGTCGTCGAGTTGGCCGATTGCGGCCTCAGGAAGGTCCTGCAGAAAGGTGAGTTTTCAGCGGGCCGTTGGGCTTCGGCGCCCTCTGCGAAGGCGGCGCGGAAGGCGGCCTCGCCGAAGCGGCCTGGTGGGGCCCAGAACAGATGGCCGAGGGCGCATCCTGCTGCTCGACCCCACGCGTTATGAGATCGTCGAGGAGGCCGACAACGGCGCGTAGGGTGCACTGCTGGTGCGTTCTTAAGATCGCTTTCCCGCTCGCGTGCAGGTGAGGCGGCTGCCGGTCTCACTCCTTTGCATACGCCGGCGATATGCCGGGTTGCCTAGGCTTGAGCCATGCGCGTGCTGATCGTGGAGGACGAGCCCTACCTGGCCGAAGCCGTCCGGGACGGTCTCCGGCTGGAGGCGATCGCCGCCGACATCGCCGGGGACGGGGACTCCGCCCTCGAACTGCTCAGCGTCAACTCCTACGACCTCGCGGTCCTCGACCGCGACATCCCCGGCCCGTCCGGCGACGAGGTCGCCCGGCGGATCGTCGCGTCCGGCAGCGGCATCCCGATCCTCATGCTCACCGCCGCCGACCGCATCGACGACAAGGTGTCGGGATTCGGGCTCGGCGCCGACGACTACCTCACCAAGCCGTTCGAGCTCCGCGAACTGGTGCTGCGGCTGCGGGCGCTGGACCGCAGGCGCGCGTACGCCCGGCCGCCGGTCAGCGAGATCGCGGGCCTGCGGCTGGACCCGTTCCGCCGGGAGGTCTTCCGCGACGGGCACTACGTCGCCCTCACCCGCAAGCAGTTCGCCGTCCTCGAAGTCCTGGTCGCCGCCCAGGGAGGTGTCGTCAGCGCCGAAGAGCTGCTGGAACGGGCCTGGGACGCCAACGCCGACCCGTTCACCAACGCGGTCCGCATCACCGTCTCGGCGCTGCGCAAGCGACTCGGCCAACCGTGGCTGATCGCCACGGTCCCCGGCGTCGGCTACCGGATCGACACCCGCACCGAAACGGACACCGGGACGGACGCCGACTCGGACGCCGACGCCACCTAGCCCGGCACCCGCTCCGGCCGGTGTCTCAGCCCTTGTCGCGCGCGTCGCGGATCATGTCGCGGACGCGGTCGACCATGGCGACCATGGGCCCCGCGAGCATGTTCTTGGTGGCGGACTCGGTGCCCGGATGGGGATGGGTGGGAGCGGTGGCCTCGGCGGCGCGGACGGCGGCGGCGAAGCCCTTGAGCTGGGCGGGGCTGAACTGGTCCTTGAGCCGGTCGAACTCGTAGCGCTCCTCGGCGCGGGCGTGGGTGAGGACCTCGATCCGCAGCTTGTCGACGGACTTGAGGAAGCGCGGGTCCTCGGTGTCCATGCCGTCCAGTTCCGAGAGCAGTTCCTTGGCCTCGCGCTCCTCGGCGAGCCGGTCGTCCACGATGCCGTCGCCGCCGGGGAGCCGCCGCGCCATCGGATGGACGATCTCCTCCTCGGCGGTCTCGTGGACGGCCAGCAGCCGCACCAGCTCCCGGAAGGCGCCCGCGCGCTCCTCGCCCTCGGTGCTCATGACCTGGTCGAACAGGTCGCGGATGCGGCCGTGCTGGGCGCGCAGCAGGTCGATCACGTCTTCGGTCGTCCGAGCGTCGGCGGGTGTGGTCCGCATGAGCCCTCCTGGCTGTGGTGGTCGGCCCTTCGGCCCTGTGGTGGTCGGCCCCGTGGTGGTCGGCGCGGTCCGCGGCGGCCCGTCCGAGCGGCGGGCCACCGGGTGCGTGACGCGGCGTCAGTTACCCGGCGTCGCGGCGGCTAAGCGGGCCGGACGCCGGGGACCGGCAAAGATCTTGTCCGCGATCCGGCACCCGATGTGCGGAACCGGGCTCCTCGGGTAGGGGCGGCTCCGCCGAGACGTCCGAGATCATCGTCAGAATTCACGAGGAGAGTGAGCCCGGTGGCGTTCAACCCGCTCGAACACCGCGGTATCCCGCTGGACGACCAACTGCGCAACTGGAGTCAACTCGACGTCGCCCCCGTCGACCCCGACCGCTCCGATCCCTACACCAAATGCCGGATCATCACGATGAACGGCATCGAGGTGGAGGCGATCATGTTCAGCCACCACTTCGCCCGCGTCTGTCCGGACATCGAGGTCAAGCAGCAACTGGCCAAGGTCCGCTACATCGAGGCGCAGCAGCAGAAGGTGGTGAACTGGCTGCTGCCGGGGCAGGCGTCGGTCCTGGAGACCACGATCAGCTACGAGCAGGTCGCCGTCGACCTGACCGGCTGGGTCGCCCGCATGGAACCCGACCCCTACCTCAAGCAGGCCTACCAGTTCGGCCTGCTGGAGGACTTCGACCACCTGTACCGGTACGCCAACCTGTACGAGATCATCGAGCACCGCAAGGCGGAGAAGGTCATCGACCAGCTCACCGAGGTGATGCCGGGACGGCCCGGCTACCTCCAGCACCGCGACGCCGTCGACAACGTCCGCGAGCCCTACGACAAGGACGCGACCGCGCCGATCTCCAAGCTCCACGCGCTGACCATCATGTCGGCCGAGCAGCAGACGATGAACTTCTACATGAACGTCGGCCCGATGTACATGGAGCCGATCGCCCGGCAGCTCTACCAGGAGATCGGCCTGGTCGAGGAAGAGCACGTCACGCATTACGAGTCGCTCGTCGACCCGGGCGAAACGTGGTGGGAACGGCTGGTCAACCACGAGTACAACGAGTGCTACCTGTACTACTCGTTCATGCAGACCGAGACCGACCCGCGCGTCAAGGGCATCTGGGAACTGCACCTCAACATGGAGCTGGAGCATCTGCGGATCGCCTGCGACCTGATGCGCCGGCACGACGGCCGCGACCCCGAGTCGGTCCTCGCCCCCGCGCTGCCCGAGCCGGTCACGTTCGAGCCGAACAAGCAGCTCGTGCGCGAACTGCTGGGCACCCAGATCGACTGGACCACGCTCGGCACCGGTTACGTCCAGGAGGCGCACCAGCGGTTCGAGGAGTACCAGGACAGGATCAACGCCGAGCGGGGCGCGCAGGAGCGCGTCATCGACGAGCACCGCGACAAGTTCGGCGACGAGTACCGCCTCACCACCGAGGGCGCCCATCCCGTCGCCGGCCTTCGCGACAAGCCGAAGGAGTCATAGTCGCCGACCGGAAACGGCCTTCGGCTTGATCGACCCCGAAACGGGGATTCTGCGAAATTCCTGCAACTCATCGATCTTCCCTGCGCTATAGTCCTGCCGTTTTCGGTTATCCATCCCCCGCGCAAGGAAGCAGATGAACCTCGATTTCAGTGCCGAGCCCCTGTTCTCCTGGTACGTCATCGCGCTGATGGCGTCCGGGGTGCTGATGGCCGCGGCGGCGGCGCTGCCCGGCTCCAAGGTCACGGAGCGGCTCCTGTACGTCGCGCTGGGCATCGGGATGCTCGGTTACGGCGTCTACCTGGGCTTCATTTTCGACGGCGGCTCGTACGAGATCTTCTTCTACGTGTTCGTGGTGCCGATCGTGGTGCTGGCGCGGGCGGTGCGCGCCCTGGTCAGCGGGCCGCAGCGCGCCTGACGGAGGACGCCCGGAGCCCTCGTATCGCGGGTTTGTGAAAACTGGTCGCCGATCTCGTTGACGAGATCGGCGACCAGTTTTCACACCGCCGGAAAAATGTGTTGTGCAATCCGGCTTCGACCTAGTAGCGACCCATGCCGATGGCCCCGCCGTCGCCATTGGTGACGACGGATCCGTGTCCGGCGGCGGGGGCGTCCGAAGCGGACGCGGCTTGGTCATGGCTGACGGCGAGGCCGTATTCGATCGCCGTGGCGAATCCGAGGAGTGCGGCGAGCAGCGCACCCAGGGCGAGAGCCCGTACTCGGCGCCGCCCACGACTTCTTCCTCGCCGGTGACCGGCGGCGGTCGGCGTACCGGCCGACATCGTTTCCGCGGCGACACGTGTCCTCATCGGAACCTCCTCTGCCCGACGTGTGAAACCTCTGCAACTACACATATGCGTGCGGGTTACACGCCCCGTCCCGAGGAGGGGAGGCGGCGATCGCGAGCCTCGCCGCGGACGGTGCGCTGAACGCCGGAGGCTTCCTCACCTTCGACCGTGAGCGCGTCGATAACCGTTTGCCCTAGTCGCGGGGGCGAACCTAAGCTCGCGACCCATGCGAGCGATTAGCGAACGCGAGCTGCGGTCCTGCTTCGTCAACTGCTCCAAGGGCGACGCCAAGCGCCTCAACCTCCCCAGGGATTTCGAGGAGTCGCCCTGGGACGACCTCGAATTCCTCGGCTGGCGGGACCCCAAGGCTCCCGAGCGCGCCTACCTGGTCACCGAGACCGGCGACCGGCTCACCGGGATCGCGCTGCGGTTCGCGTCCACGCCCGGCAAGGCGCGCGGGTTCAACTCGACCAGCCTGTGCTCGTTCTGCCAGACCGTGCACACCGGCGGCGGTGTCGCATTGATGAGCGCGCGGCGCAGCGGTGAGGCGGGCAAGCAGGGCAACACCGTCGGGCAGTACCTGTGCACCGACCTGGCCTGCTCCCTGTACGTGCGGGGCAAGAAGCACACCCTGCTGGGCGACGGCCACGACGACGGCGTACCGCTCGAGGAGAAGATCGCGCGCATCAGGGCGAAGCTCGACGCCTTCGTCGCCTCGGTCGTCGGCTGATCGGCGAGTCCGCGGGAGCGGGACCGGACGGCGCCGGGCGTGCGGGCCCGGTGCCGTCCTGAACCGGCTCGGGACACGTCCTAGCTGGTCTGGCGCTCGCAGGGTTCGGCGGACGGCCTGCCGATGCTCGTCAGGACCGCCTTCTCGATGAAGTCGCTCCACTCCTTCTTGACCACCATCTCGGCCTGGGTGATGGTGCCGGTCACCGCGACCCGCTTCTCCGGGACGTAGAGCTGGAACGCGCCGAAGAAGCCGCCGTGCCCGTAGGCGGTCTCGCCGCCCGCCACGTCCATGCGGCTGATGCCCAGGCCATACGGCGAACCCTGCTCGACGCTCTGCGGGCTGACCTGCAGCATCGTCCGGAGCGTGGCCGGACGCTTGAAGACCCGCCCCTCGAAAAGGCCGCGGATGAACCGGTTGAGGTCGGACGCCGTGGAGACGAGGCCGCCTCCGCCGAACGTGTCGAACGTCGGGTTGTAGTCGTAGGTGTCGCGGTCGCCGAGGTAGTTGTGGGCGCGCGGGCCGCGGGACGGCTCCCACCATTCGAGGTAGGTGCGGTCCATCCCCAGCGGCCGGAGCAGCAGCGACCGGTACAGCCGGTGCAGCGGCTCGCGGGCGGCCTTCTCGATGACGAGCCCGGCCAAGGCATAACCGGTGTCGGAATAGTGGTAGCCCTGCGCGGGTGCGAAGTAGGGCTTGCCCGAACGCAATGCCCAGTCGATGAGCTCCAGGGGCTTCCAGGTCTTGTACGGGTGGTCGAGCACGTACTGGAACCACGCGTCGTCCTGCACGTAGTCGTACACCCCGGCGGTGTGGTTCAGCAGTTGCCGGACGGTGATCCGCGAGCCGTACGGGATGCGCGCGACCAGCTTCCGGTCCAGGTACGCGCCGATGGGCGCGTCCAGGCGCAGGTCGCCGCGTTCGGCGAGCTTGAGCGCGACGGCCGCCGTCATCGTCTTGGTGACGCTGGCCGTCCGGAAGGCGTCGGAGGTGCGCAAGGGACGTCCGCCCAGCTCGTAGACCCCGGCCGCGCCCTGGAAGCTCCGGCCGGGCCCGGTCACGGCGAGGATCGCGCCGGGGATGGGCGGAGCGATGACGCCGTCCAGCACGCAGCGGAGCCGCGCGTTCGTGGCGTCCCGCCCCGTGGCGGGGAGCGGCGCCGTGTGGGGGAGGGGCGCCGTGTGGGGGAGGGGCGGGGCGGCGAGCGCCGGGACGGCGAGGCCGCCGCCGAGCACCGCACCGGCCAGGACGGCGCCGAGCATCCGGGTCTTCTGGCCATGTTGGCTGATTCTTGACCGCATGGCCAGAATCCAATCCGGATGGTATGAGTGAGACAAGAGGTCCTCGCGATTTCTGCGGTTTCCCGCACCAAGGAGGTGCCGCCATGCCCGACTCCGGCTGGGACGACTCCCTGCTCCCGAGAGAGCGCGAAGTGCTCGCCCTGATGGCCGAGGGCTGGTCCAACAGCGGCATCGCCGACCGGATGTACGTGTCGCTGAGCGCGGTCGAGAAGCACGTCACCGCGGTGTTCGCCAAGCTCGGGCTGCCCGCGTCGGCGTCCGGCAACCGCCGGGTGCTGGCGGTGCTGCGCTACCTCGCCGCGAACGGCCGCCCCGGCGAGGGGACCGCCGACCGGCCGGGCGCGGGGTGGGGGAAACCGTACGGTCGTTGACCGGGGCTTGCCGCACGGCCGTCCGGCAAGATTGAATTCTGGCCATGCGGTCAAAAACTGATCAGGACGGCCAGAGGAAGACCTCGTTCATCGAGGAGGCACGGCGGCGGCAGATCGTGGAGGGCGCCATCTCCACCATCGCCACCGCCGGGCTGCCTCAGGCGTCGCTGGCCCGGATCGCCCAGGACGTCGGCGTCAGCAAGGGCGTGATCTCCTACCACTTCGCCGGCAAGGACGAGTTGATAGAGCAGGTGGTCAACGCGCTGTTCGCGGAGACCAACCGGTTCATCAAGGCCAGGGTGGACCGCGCCCCGGACGCCCCGCGCCGGCTGCGCGCCTTCATCGAGGCCAGTTTCGAGTTCATGGCGGCCAACCGCGCCAACTTCGTCGCGCTGGTGGACATCTGGGGCAGCTTCGGGTCGCCGGAGGCCAAGCGCCGCTTCAACGCCGACATGTACGACCCGTGCCGCCACCATCTGGAGGGCATCTTGCGGCGCGGCCAGGCCGAGGGAGACTTCCGCGACTTCGCGCCGGGCACGCTGGCCGCCACCGTCCAGGGCGCGATCGACGGCGTGATGCTGCAATGGGTCTTCGACGAGGAGGCCATCGACCTGGCCGACTGCGCCGCCGAGCTGGTGACGATGTTCGACCTCGCCACCCGGCGGCGCGCGTGACCGCCGCGCCGCCGGACGGCGGGCGGACGGCCGTGCGGATCGCCGGGGGCCTCGGCGGGCTGCTCCGGGCCCGGGCGGAGGCCGACGGCGACCGGGTGCTGTTCCGGTTCGCCGGAACCGAGACGACCGTCGCGCGGGTCGAGGACCTCACCAACCGGCTCGCGGACGTGCTGGCCGCGCACGGCGTCCGGCGCGGCGACCGGGTCGCGGTGATGCTGGACAACGGCGTCGGCTTCCCGGTCGCGTGGCTGGCGATCGCCAAGCTCGGCGCGGTGATCGTCCCGGTGAACCCCGGCTACCGCAGCGCCGACCTGGCCCACGTCGTCCGCGACTCCGGCGCCGTGCTGGCCCTGGCTGGCACGGCGGCCGCCGCCGAGGCGCTGCTGGCCCTGGAGTTCGGCGAGGTCGGGCTGCTCGACCCCGCCGACGCGGGACCCGCGCCCGAGGCCGCCCGCGCCGCCGGCGCCTTTGACGCCGGGGCGGAGACGGCTGAGGTGTCCGGTGCCCGCGAACTGCCCGACATCAGCTGGGACGACCTGGTCAACCTCCAGTACACGTCGGGCACGACCGGGTTCCCCAAAGGCTGCATGCTCACCCACCGCTACTGGCTCCACCTCGCCGAACTGGCGGCCGACATCGCCTCCGTCACGACCGACGACGTGGACCTCACCGCGCAGCCCTTCTACTACATGGACCCGCAGTGGAACACGGTGCTGTGCCTGCTGACCGGGATCCCGCTGGTGATCCTGCCGCGCTTCTCCGCGTCGGGGTTCTGGCCGTCCGTCCGCGAGCACGGCGCGACCTTCTTCTACGTCCTCGGCACGATGCCGCTGCTGCTGCTCAAGCAGCCGCCCGACCCCGAACTGGACCGTTCCCACCGCGTCCGGCTCGTCCTGTGCTCGGGCATCACGCCCGCGCTGCACGCGACGATCGAGGAGCGCTGGGGCGCGCCGTGGCGGGAGGCGTACGGCAGCACCGAGGCGGGGGTCGTGCTCGCCGTGCCGCCGGAGGACACCGCCTGCGTCGGCACCGGCGCGATGGGACGGCCCGTCCCCGGCAAGGAGGCCAAGATCGTCCGGGAGGACGGGACCGACGCCGCCGACGGCGAGGTCGGCGAGATCGTCGCGCGCGGCGAGCCGACGCTGACCGGCTACTGGAACCGCGACGAGCCCCTGTTCCGCGACGGCTGGTACCCCATGGGCGACCTCGGCTACCGGGACGAGCGCGGCCACTACCACCTGGTCGGACGGCTCAAGGAGATGATCCGGCGCGGCAGCGAGAACATCGCCGCCGCCGAGGTGGAGGCGGTCCTGACCGGCCACCCCGCGGTGCGCGCCGCCGCCGTCGTCCCGGTGCCGGACGACCTGTTCGGCGAGGAGGTCAAGGCGTTCGTCCAGCCCGCCGGGCCCGTCGAGCCGGGGGAGCTGGTCGCCTACGTCCGCGCGCGGCTGGCCGACTTCAAGACGCCGAGGTTCGTGGAGTTCGTCGAGGAGTTCCCGATGACGCCGTCCGAACGCATCGCCAAACATCTGCTGCCCGCTGGACGGGACGGCGCCTACGACGCCCGGGAGGGAACCCGATGAGCACCGATCTGCGAGTACGCCGCGAGGGCTCGACCATGGTGGTCGCCTTCGACCGTCCCGAGGTGCTCAACGCCTTCCGGCAGCGCACCTACGGCGAGCTGGTCGCCGCCCTGGACGAGGCCGCCCGCGACGACAAGGTGGGCGCGGTCGTCCTCACCGGGACCGGCCGGGCCTTCTCGGCGGGCACCGACCTGAAGGAGGCGGGCGCGCAACTGGCCGCCGGGACCGACGCCGACCTGGTCGAGCGGACCGCCGCGCTCCAGGACCTCACCCGCCGCTTCACCGGCCACCCCAAGGTGATCATCGCGGCGGTCAACGGGATCGCGGTCGGCGTCGGCGTGGAGCTGGCCATCGCCAGCGACCTGCGGCTGGCCGGGCACGCCGCCTCGTTCGCCTTCAAGGAGGTGCACCGCGGCCTGTTCCCGAGCAACGGCGTGCTGTACTCGCTGCCTCGCCTCGTCGGCCACGGCCGCGCGGTGGACCTGCTGCTGTCCGGCGAGACGATCGACGCCGCCGAGGCGTACCGCGCGGGGCTGGTCAGCAGACTCGTCCCCGACGGCGAGCTGCTCGACACGGCGCTGGAGCTGGCCGAGCGCATCGCCGTCGCCGCGCCCACCCCGATCCGGCTGATCAAGGAGGCTATGCACCGGGTCTGGGAGCTGGACCTGGAAGAGGTGCTCGACCTGGAGACCGAGGGGCTGCTGGCCTGCCTGCGCAGCCAGGACGTCCTCGAAGGCGTCCGCTCCTTCGTCGAGCGCCGCCCCGCCGTCTACCGCGGCGCCTGACCGTCCCGGCGGCGGGCCGCCCGCGCCCGCCGCCGTCCGCTCCCGCCCCCCGCGATCAACGAGGGCCCGGCCCGCTCATGGGCCGGGTCCCGACCTCCCCTTTCCCCGAGACAGCAGGGAGCCGAACGCCATGACCGGGCACGACAGCGGGGGATCGCTCCACCGCGGACTCAAACGACGGCACATGACCATGATCGGGATCGGCGGCGTCATCAGCGCCGGCCTGTTCGTCAGCAGCGGCAAGGTGATCGCCGAGACCGGCCCGGCGGCGCTCGTCGCCTACGTCCTCGGCGGTCTGATCGTCATCCTGGTGATGCGGATGCTCGGCGAGATGGCCGCCGCCCGGCCCTCGGCGGGCTCGTTCGCCGACTACGCCGGTACCGCGCTCGGCCCGCGCGCCGGGTTCCTCGTGGGCTGGTGCTACTGGCTCTTCGCGATCGTCGCGGTCGCGTTCGAGGGCGTGGCCGGGGCGAAGCTGCTGCACTCGCTGTCCGGGGACGTCCCGGTGCTGCCGACGGCCGTCGCGCTGCTGGCGGCGCTCACCGCCGCCAACCTCGTCTCGGTGCGGCTGTTCGGCGAGACCGAGTTCTGGCTCGCCTCGGCCAAGGTCGCGCTGATCGTCGCGTTCCTCGTCGCCGGGGCGCTGTACGTCCTCGGGCTGTGGCCGTCCGACGGCGCGGGCGCCGGGCTCAGCGCGCTGACCGACCACGGCGGGTTCGCCCCCAAGGGCTGGGGCGCGGTCCTCACCGCCCTCGTCACGGTGCTGTTCTCCTACTTCGGCGCGGAGATCGTCACCATCGCGGCGGCCGAATCGGCCGAACCCGCGAAGGAGGTCGCGCGGGCCACGCTGCGGGTGGTCTGGCGGGTCCTGATCTTCTACGTCGGCTCGGTGCTGGTCATCCTGGCGGTCGTGCCGTGGAACCGCGTCCCGGCGAACGGCACCGACAGCCCGTTCGCTACGGCGATCGCTGAACTCGGCGTCCCCGGCGCGGCGACCCTGATGACGTGGGTCATCCTGGTGGCGGTCCTGTCGGTGATGAACGCCGCGCTGTACGCCGCGTCGCGCGTCCTCGGCGCGATGGCCGCCCGCGGCGACGCCCCGGCCGCGGCGGCGCGGGTGCGCCCGTCCGGGGTCCCCGCGCCCGCGCTGCTCGGCGGCGCCGCGCTCGCGCTGGTCCTGATGACCGCCGCGTTCGCCGCCGGGGACGACGCCTTCGACCTGCTGATCAACACCGCGGGACTGCTGGTCCTGCTGCTCTACGTCTTCGTGGCGCTCAGCCAGTTGCGGCTGCGCCGCCGCATGGAGGCCGAGTCGCCCGAGCTGCTCCGGCTGCGGATGTGGGGGTTCCCCTGGCTGAGCCGCGTGGTGGTGGCGCTGCTGGTGCTGGCGTTCGCCGCCGTCGCGTCGTCCGCCGAAGCGCTCCCGGTCGTCGGCGCGGTCGCCGTGGCGGTCGGTGGGACGCTCCTCGCCTACGAGATCAAGTCACGCCGGAAAGAACCCACCGACGCCGTCGCGTGACCCGGGAAGCGGTGGAGTGCCGCCGCAAGGCTTGACAGTCGGCGTATCCAGTTACCTATACTTTGAGTTGCAGGTTTCCTCTCTGTACAGGTCAACGTCCCGGGCATGGAGGGTCCCGGGGATCCTCGGAGGTGAAGCGACGATGCTGCTGACGTCGATCGACCCGTTCGTGCAGGAGTTCGAGCGCCAGTTCGACCGGGCGGTGCGGCAGGTCACCGGGCAGGGCAACGGCGCGGGCATGGCGATGGACGGCATCCGCCGCGCCGACGACGTCGTCCTGCGGTTCGACCTGCCGGGCATCGACCCCGGCTCGATCGAGGTCACCGTCGACCGCGGCGTCCTGTCGGTGAGCGCGCGGCGCGAGGAGGAGTTCGGCGAGGACGAGCGCGTGTTCGTCCGCGAACGGCCGATGGGCTCCTTCACCCGCCGGGTCTACCTCTCCGACCACCTGGACGCCGAGAAGATCGAGGCCGCCTACGAGAACGGCGTCCTCGCCGTCCGGATCCCGGTGCTGGAGAAGGCCAGGCCCCGCAAGGTCGCCGTCCAGCAGACGGGCGGCACCCGCAAGTCCATCCGGGCCTGACCGGCGCCCGACACCGGCCGACGGGTGAGTCGGCCCGGTGCCAGAGCCGGTCCGCGCGGCCCCGCTCCGGCGGGAGGACGGCACGCCACGCCGCCCTCGTCCCGGAGCGGGGCCGCGCGCGTCCGGTCCCGCCACCGGCCCGTACCTCCCGCAGGCGAATGGAGAGAACGTGACGCTGCCCATGGACGACGAGCACGCGGCCCTGTTCACGGTGGGGCAGGTCGCCGACATGCTCGACGTGCGGCAGGCGTTCCTGCGCCGCATCGATGACCACCAGGTCGTCTCGCCGCAGCGGTCGGCGGGCGGACAGCGCCGGTACTCCCGGCACGAGATCGGCCGCATCCAGCAGGTCGTCGTCATGATGGACGAGGGAATGACGCTCCCCGCCATCCGCCGCATCTTCGAGCTCCAGCACGAACTGGCCCAGGTCACGCGCGAACGCGACGAACTGGCCCGCCGCCTGGACACGCTCCGGGCCCCGTCCGAACCGTCCTGACCGCGCGATGGCGTGTGCGGTGCGCGGAACCGGGGCGGCTCGCGAGAGGATGGAGGCGTCCGCGCCGGCTCCCGGGCGCCGGTCGGCCGCCGTCGAGGGACGACCCGGGTAAGGGACGAGCATCTGGAAGGAGGGGTGACGACCGCCATGCCCCTGACGCTGGAACACCGCTGCGACCACGACCTCGCCGTGGTGGTCCTCGCCGGTGAGATCGACGTCGCCACCAGCGCCGGGCTGCGCGAGGACCTGGCCCGGCTGGTCGCGCTGGGCGCCCGGCACCTGATCCTGGACCTCGGCGCGGTCGCCTTCATCGACTCCAGCGGGCTGAGCGTCCTGCTGTCCTTCCACCACCACCTGGCCGGTCGGCACGGATCGATCGTCCTCGCCGCGGTGAACCAGCGCATCCGCGAGGTCCTGCGCGTCACCCAGCTCACCCGCGTCTTCCCCATCTACGGCACGGCCGAGGTCGCGATCCAGGCCCACCACGCCACGCGCACGGGGCCCGACACGCCGCGCACGCCGCCGCGAGACCGCGACGCCAACTGACCCGTCCGCCGCGCGCGGGATTCCGCGGCCGGGCCGTGGAACGGTCCTTGTCAAAAAATCAACCGCGCCATTCGATTGGCCGCGACCAGATAGAACCCCGCCCGCCGGTTTGTTGAATTCGCGCAAGTATCGAAGAGTTAAAAACTGGTGATTGACCGTTCCCAGTTCGATAGTTACGCTCCATTCAGCTCTCAAACATGCCCCGATGGTGGGCCTCCGATAGAAGCCGAACCGCTGGGGCAGCCGCCTCTTCGATCTCCGAAGAATGGCGTTCAGTCCCAGCGAAGGGTATTCCCATGCGCAAAGGCATCGCATTTGCCGCCGCGGCGGTCGCCGCCGTTTCCATGGCCGCCGCGCCGGCCGTCCCGGCGTCCGCGTCCGCCCCGCGGTTCGTCCCCGGTCCGGACGGCGTCACGGTCGAGGTCGTGACCGTCAACGGCTCCGGCTGCCCGATCGGCACGGCCGCCGTCGCCGTGTCGCCCGACAAGGAAGCGTTCACCGTCACCTACAGCGACTACCTGGCGCAGGCCGGCGGGGACTCCAAGGCCACCGACGCCCGCAAGAACTGCCAGCTGGCCCTGAAGGTCCACGTGCCGCAGGGCTTCACCTACGCCATCGCGAGCACCGACTACCGCGGGTTCGGCTATCTGGAGAAGGGCGCCAAGGGCACCCAGAAGGCCAGCTACTACTTCCAGGGGAACGCGCAGACGGCGAGCGCCACGCACTCCATCCAGAGCCCCCTCAACGACAACTGGCAGTTCAGCGACAGCGTTCCGGTGGCCCAGCTGGTGTGGAAGAAGTGCGGCGAGGAGCGCAACTTCAACATCAACACCGAACTGCGCGTCGACAAGGGGACCTCGGACCCCGCGAAGGTCAGCTTCATCTCCATGGACTCCACCGACGGCTCCATCAAGACCATCTACCACTTCGCGTGGAAGACCTGCCCGTAACACGCGCGACAATTCTGAAGGAGAACGATCCATGCGCAAAGGAGCGACCGCCGCGGCGGCCTGTCTTTCCGGCCTGGCGCTGACGACCGGTACGGCCCAGGCCGTGACGGCCGACCCGCCGCCCCCCGGGAAGATCACCTTGCAGGTCGTCACCGTCAACGGTTCGGGTTGCAAGGCCGGGACCGCCGCTGTCGCCCCTTCGAAGGACAAGACCGCCTTCACCGTCACCTACAGTGACTATCTGGCACAGGCGGGCGGGAAGTCCAAGCCGACCGATTTCCGGAAGAACTGCCAGCTCAGCCTGGCCGTCCATATTCCGCAAGGATTCACCTACGCGATCGCCAGCGCGGACTACCGCGGCTTCGCGAGCCTGGCCGGCGGCGCCACCGGTCTGGAGCAGGCCAGTTATTACCACCAGGGCCAGTCCCGGACCACGGCCGTAAAGCACACGATCAAAGGCAAGTACTCCAAGAACTGGCAGTTCACCGACCGCACACCGGTGGCCAAGCTGGTCTGGAGACCGTGTGGCGAGAACCGTAACCTCAACATCAACACCGAGCTTCGCGTGACCGCCGGATCGGACAAGTCGAAGACCAGTTTCATGGCTTTCGACTCCGCCGACGGCAGCGTAAAGACCGTGTACCACCTCGCCTGGAAGAAGTGCGCGAGCGCGCGCTGATCCAGGCTCGTCGGGCCGCGCCTGCGCTCCCCCCGCGCGCGGCGCACGGGTGAGCGTGGACGAAATCGTCCACGCTCACCTGTTCCGTGTTTCACCCCATGCGGGTCATTCGGCCATCGGGGAGCGGCCGACAGAAATGATCTTTGCGGTCCGCGCGCAATGCGCGCTCCCGCCCCGCTCGGAACGACGCACAGTGATCTTCCGAGGTGGCGGCCATAAACCTCGCGAATCGGGTCCGCTTTCGGTCAAATGCCCGCGTGATCGCGGCTCTGGGATGATCCCCTTTCTTGTTCTACTTTGAAGCAAGTCATGGGTGTGGCAGCGCGCGGTCGGAGCGTCCGGTGGGGCGGCGCGTCGCTCCTGTGCGGCCAGGGCTCGGGACCGACGGAGAGGTGATCGAGTGTTCGCGCGCAAACGCATGGGAACGGCCCTGTTGATCACGTTGTTCGTCGCCGTGGTCGGCGGGTCGGGTCCGCTGGCCACGGACGTCGGGGCCGCGGCGGAATGGCCCATGACCCCGAAGGTCGATCCGCCGCCGCTTCCCGTCGACCCGAGGACGCCCCAGCAGGAACTGGACAGCCTCGGAATCAGCGGATACCCGGACCGGCTGAGCGTCCAGCCGGGCGAGTCCGTGAAGATCATGGCGAGCACGAAGAGCCCGTCGTTCCGGGCGACGATGGTGCGGGTGGTGCACGGAGACGCGGACCCGCGCGGGCCGGGGCTCAAGGAGCAGGTCATCGCGTCCGACGTCAACAAGGAGTACCCGGGCCAATATCAGACGTTACCGCCCGGCTCGTATGTGACCGTCCCCGACGATGACGAGCTCCGGCCGGACGGAAGCTTCACCATCACGGCGTGGATCGCGCCGACCACCGTCCCCGGCTCCAAGCTCAACCCCATCGCCTACCAGCGGACCCCGGTCGTCACCGGAGCGGTGCAGGGCATCGTGACCAAGTGGTCGGACGCGGAGAAGGCCGGATACGGCATGGTCGTGGACCGGGACGGCGGGCTGGGCCTGCGCATCGCCGACCGGTCCGGGAACGTCCATACGGTGAGCAGCGGCGTGAAGCTCCAGCCGTGGGCCCCGGCGCTGCGCGGGGTCGAGCCCGGCGGGACCGTCCGGCCGCAGAACGTCAACTCGTCCGGCTGGTACTTCGCCGCCGTCTCCTACGACGCCGGGACCGGGAAGGTGAAGCTGTACCAGCAGCCGCTGAGCGGCCGTCCCAACACCTCCGAGGCCGTCGTCACCCGGTCGACCGGGGCCCACGGGCTGAAGAACGCCGCCTCCCCGCTGCTGATCGCCGCCTACCAGGGCGCCGACCGGCGGCCCACCGGGTTCTACAACGGCAAGATCGACGCCCCGCGGGTGTTCGACCGGGCGCTGGACGACCGCGAGATCCGCGCCCTGCGGCTCGGCGGCCCGGCCTCCGGAGCGGCGGCGGCCTTCGACTTCTCCAAGAAGATGGGCACCGACCAGGTCGTGGACACGTCCGGCAACGGGCTGCGCGGCCGCGCGGTCAACCTGCCGGTGCGGGCCGTCACCGGCCACAACTGGCGCGCCGACGAGCAGAACTTCACACGCGCGCCGGGGCAGTACGGCGCGATGTACTTCCACGACGACGACGTGAGCGACGCCGCATGGAAGCCGAGCTTCACCTGGCGGGTGCCCGCCGACGCGCGCAGCGGCGTCTACGCGGCCAAGCTGGAGGCGAACGGGCAGGTCTACCACGCGACCTTCGTGGTCCGGCCCAAGCGCGGCAAGCCCACGTCGAAGATCGCCATGCTGGTCCCGACGTTCAGCTACCTGGCCTACGGCTGGACGGGCAGCCTGCAGAGCGGGCTGAGCCAGTACTCCCGGCACTCCGACGGAAGCGGCGTCGTCTACTCGTCGGGGCTCCGCCCGATCACCAACCTGCGTCCGCTCGCCACCGGCCCGAAGGGGCAGGGCAGACCGTGGCAGTTCGAGGCGGACACCCACATCTTCGACTGGCTGGAGTCCACCGGCCACAACGTCGACTACATCACCGACCACGACCTGCATCGCGAGGGCAGGAAACTGCTGGACGACTACAAGGTCGTCGTCACCGGCAGCCATCCCGAGTACACGTCCGAGCCCATGCTCGACGCCCTGCAGGGCTGGCTGAACGACGGCGGACGCCTGATGTACCTGGGCGGCAACGGCTTCTACTGGGTCACCCCGCTGGACCGCACCGGCAACTACACCGAGCTGCGCCGCCACGACGGCACCGAAGCCTGGCAGAGCGCGCCTGGCGAGTACTACCACGACCTCACCGGCGAGTTCGGCGGGCTGTGGCGGTTCCGCGGACGGCCCCCGCAGCAGCTCGTCGGCGTCGGCTTCACCGCGCAGAGCTTCGGCTCCCGCCTCGGCACCGGTCTCTACAACCGGCCCCTGGAGCGCTCGGCCGAGAGCCGTGATCCGAGAGCCGCCTGGGTTTTCGACGGCGTCAAGGCCACGGGTCCCATCGGCGACTTCGACACCCTGCAGAGTCCGGGCGGTCCCATGGGAGAGGAACTCGACCGCGCCGACTACGCCCTCGGCACCGCCGACAACACGATCGTGCTGGGCTCGGGCACCGGCTTCGGCGACGAGTACATGTTCGTCAAAGAGGAGAACAACACCGCCAACCTCATGGAAGGCGGCACCGTCAACTGGCTCGTCCGCGGAGACGTCGCCCTGACCCAGTACCCGCACGGAGGGGCGGTCTTCTCGGCCAGCTCCATCGCCTGGTCCGGTTGCCTGTTCTACAACCACTACGACAACGACATCTCCACCATCACCGGGAACGTCCTGAGAGCCTTCGCCACCGACAAGCCGCTTCCGGGCACCGGCTGACGTGTACATATCGGTACGAGGCATTCCGCAGGGGACGAGGTCGGCGGTCCGGGTACCGCGGGTCGTGGTCGTCCTCGGAATGGTGAGCCTGATCACCGACATCTCAACCGAGATGGTGACGGTCGTCCTGCCGCTGTTCGCGACCCTCGCGCTCGGGCTCACGCCCGCGGCGTACGGGCTGCTGGACGGCCTCTACCAGGCCGCGACCGTTCTGATGCGGCTGGTCGGCGGCTTCTTCGCGGACCGGCTGCGCCGTCCGAAGCTCATGGCGGGTACGGGCTACGCCCTCGGCGCCGCCGCCAAGCTGCTGCTGCTCCCGGCGGGCGGCGCGGGGGCGCTGTCGGCGGCGGTGGCCGTCGACCGCATGGGCAAGGGGCTGCGGACCGCGCCGCGCGACCTGCTCATCGCCACGGCGGCCCCGCCGGACCGGCTCGGCAGGGCCTTCGGCGTGCACCGGGCCCTCGACGCGACCGGCGCGCTGCTCGGCCCGGTCGTCGCGTTCGGCCTCCTCGCGCTCGCGCCGGGGGACTTCGACATGGTCTTCGTCGTCTCGTTCTGCGCGGGCGTCCTGGGCGTGCTGCTGTTCGTCAACCGCGTCCCGGAAAGCGAGACGCGGCGCGGCACGGCCGCCGCTGACGCGCCGGAGAAGCGACCGGACGCGCGGGCAATCTCCATTGAGGACGTCGCGGCCCTGCTGCGGATCGCCGGGTTCCGGCGGCTGCTCGGCGCGGCGGCCGTCCTGTCCGCGGCGACGATCAGCGACAGCTTCCTCTACCTCGTCCTGCTGCGGAACGACTCGGTCGGGACCCGCTGGTTCCCGCTGCTGTTCCTGGGCACCAGCCTGGTCTACCTGACCCTGGCCGTGCCGTTCGGCCGGGTCTCCGACCGGTTCGGCAGGCACCGCGTCTTCACCTTCGGGTACGGCCTGCTGCTGTGCGCGTACCTCGCCGCGATCCTCACCGGCGGGGCCTCCGGCGCCGTGCTGTGCCTGGTGTTCCTCGGCGCCTACTACGCGGCGACGGACGGCGTCCTGCCCGCGGCCGCCGCGCCGCTGCTCCCCGCCGAACTCACCGCGACCGGCATCTCCATCGTCCAGGCGGCGGTCGCGGCCGGCCGGGCGCTCGGGGCGGTGGCGTTCGGCGTCGTCTGGTCCGCCGCCGACGGCGACGCCGCCGTGTGGGCCTTCGCCGCCGCCCTCACGGCCGCCCTGCTCGCGGCGGCGCCGCTGATCGCGCGAGCCCGCGTCCGCCGAACGGAGGTCCGATGATCCGCCTCGACCCGCGCAGACTGAACGACGGCAGGATCATGCTGGGGATCGCCGTCCTCGTCATGGCCGTGGCGGCGAGCTGCGTCGCCTCCTCGGCGCTGCGCGCGAGCACGACGGGCGGAGAGGGCGGCGGCTCGGCGGACCTGCCGGAGGGCCGCCAGGTCGTCTTCCGGTCGCTGCGCCCGGGACCCGCGTTCGGACACATCGCCGTCCTCCCGGCGGCCGACGTGCGGCGCGAGCGCACCGTCCTCTCGACCCGCTGCGAGCGGACGGCCGCCTCGCCCAAGGGCGGTCTCTGCCTGCGCCAGACGCGCAACCCGATGCACCTCTACTCCGCCGTCCTCCTGGACGGACGGTTCCGGCCCGGCAAGGAGGTCCCCGTCAACGGGATCCCGAGCCGCGCCCGGGTCTCCCCGGACGGCCGCTACTACGCCACGACCACCTTCGTCACAGGGCACTCCTATCTCTCCGACGGCTTCTCCACCGAAACGGTCATCGGCCGGGTCGGCGGCGACCCGGTCGGCAACGTCGAGGAATTCACGTTCCTGTTGAACGGCCAGCCGACCCAGAATGTGGACCGCAACGTGTGGGGCGTGACGTTCGTCCCCGGCGGAGAACGCTTCTTCGCCACCGTGGCCACCCAGAACCGCAGATATCTCGTCGAAGGCGACATCGGGCGGCGCACCCTCACCGCCGTGCGCGACAACGTCGAATGCCCGTCGCTGTCCCCGGACGGCCGGCGGCTGGTCTACAAGAAGCGGACCGGGTCCAACTCCGACGTGTGGCGCTTCCACGTCCTCGACCTGGCGACCGGCATCGAGACCCCGCTCGCGGAGACCCGCAGCGTGGACGACCAGGCGGCGTGGCTCGACGACGACGACGTGATGTACGCGGTGCCCAAGGGCGGCGCGGGCGGGCGCAACGCCGACGTCTGGGTGACGTCCCTGCGCGGCACCCCGCCGCGCCTGCTCATCCCGGACGCCGACTCGCCCACCGTCCGCTCGAACGGCCACGCCCAGCGCCGCGTGTAGACCAGGGGGTTCGTCAGGCGCCAAGTTGCCCGGCCGCCCCGGCTGACCTGGCTTGATCCGGAAGCGGGCCGGACGCGCCGGACGGCGGACGTGTGACCCGGAGCGTCGTGCCCTATTATTCCGACATGGAATTGGGGGAATTTGACCGGCGGGTCGCCGCGCTGCTTCCACGTCCGGACCGTTCCGTGGTCGTCGTCGAACCGCCGGGCGACGGCGACGGGTACTGGGCCGGAGCGCCCAGCGCGGTCGAGAGCGAAGGATGGATCTACCTGGCCTACCGGCTGCGCCGGCCCATCGGGAAGGGACGCGGGTACGCGGTGGTCGTCGCCCGCTCCGCCGACGGGGAGCGCTTCGAGCCGCTGTCGGTGATCAGCAAGGACGCGATGGAGGCCGAGTCGCTGGAGCGGCCCACCCTCGTCCGGACGCCGGAGGGAACCTGGCGGCTCTACCTGAGCTGCGCCACGCCGGGCACCAAGCACTGGCGCGTGGAGGTGCTCCAGTCCGACGCCCCGGACGGGTTCAGCCCCCGCGACCGGCGGGTCGTGCTGCCCGGCGACGAGAAGACGGGCGTGAAGGACCCGGTAATCGTCCGGCACGGCGGCCGCTGGCACCTGTGGGCCTCGTGCCATCCGCTGGCCGTCCCCGCCGAGGCCGACCAGATGACCACCGAGTACGCCACCAGCGCGGACGGCCTGGAATGGGTCTGGCACGGGACGGCGCTCACGCCCCGTCCCGGCCACTGGGACGCGCGGGGCGTGCGGGTCAGCGCGGTCCGCTTCACCGCCGACGGGATCGTGGCCGCCTACGACGGACGGGCCAACGCGGCGGAGAACTTCGAGGAGCGCACCGGCTTCGCCATCGGCGACGACCCCGCCGCGCTCTCGGCCGTCGGCTCCGACCCGTGGGCCTTCTCGCCCCATCACGGCGGCGGGTTCCGCTACCTGGACTTCCTGCCCACCCAGGACGGCCGCCTCCGCCTGTTCTACGAGGTGACCCGCGCCGATGGAGCACACGAGCTGCGGACCGAGCTGCGCTGACCCGTCCCGCGTCGTCAGCGTGAACGCGGACGACCGTTGCGGGCCTGGCGCTGCCCGCTCGGCCTCGCGCCCACCCGTCCGCCGGACGCAGCCTTCGGCTCCAGCCAGTCGCCGAAGTCCTCGCCGGTGACCTCCTCCAGCCGTTTGATGTCGTCCTCGAACAGGGGGATGAGGGCCTGGCGCTGCTCCCAGGTCAGCGGCCGCCGGGACGGCCCGTTGCGCTGCAGCGCGCGTTCGAGCGGCGCGGTGACCCGGGCGGACAGGTCGCCGGGCAGCGCCGCGCCCGCCGCCACGCCGGTCCGCAGCGCCCGCGACAGGACGCGGTGCCGCACCGTCCGGCCGGGATGCACCGTGACGTTCTCTCGCGGCACCTCGGTGAGGACGCCCGGCTCGACGTCCAGGAACGAGCAGATGCGGTCCAGCGTCGGCCCCGGGCGCTCCAGCAGCTCGCGATACCGGAACACCAGGACCTGCTCGCGGGGGAACAACCCGTACAGGTGCTCCAACTGCTCGCCGTACCGGCCCAGCTGGACGTAGTGCCAGAAGGCGGCCCACCCCGCGTCGATCCGCCTCTCCTCCTCCTCGCAGGCGCGGACCACGTCGTCGATGGGCTCCAGCCCGGCCGACCACAGATGCGTCCAGTTGGAGTGGGCCCGCTCCACCGGATCCCGCAGGACGGCGATCAGCCGGGCCTTCGGGATCAGTTCCTTGATGCGCCGCTGGGCGGCCCGGTCGTACAGGTAGAACGGGGTCGACTCCCCGCGCAGCGCGTCGGGCGGGGCGCCTGTGAACAGCGCCTCGTAGTCCGCCTTGCGCCAGACGTGCTCGCGGTAGGTCTGCGCGTCGCCCGGCCCGCCCCGCGTCGGCGGCGCGCCGTCGGTGAGGAAGAACTTGGGTTCCTTCACCTCCGACAGGTACAGCTCAGGGTGACCGGTCAGCGCCGCGTGCAGCGCGGTCGTCCCGGCCTTCGGAGCACCGATCACCAGAAAGTCCGGCAGAGCCATCGCGTCCTCCCCGTGGACCTCGGCAGTGATAGAACTATATATACCAATTAAGTAGGGAATACTCCTGGGTTCGCAAACCCGGCAGGCCGGGTCACAGTGCGATGAGACCTGCCGGTGCCGGGTCGGAGCCGCAGGCGTCGACGGAGAACCGCCGGAGGGCGTCCTCGAAGTCGACGTGCAGCCGTTCGCATCCGGCTTCGCGGGCCCGCCGAGCCGCCTCGGCGAAAAAGGTTGGACGGGACGGTGGCCGGGCTTGTAGCTTGCCGTTGGCCGTGACGCCGTCCGAGGAGGTGAGACCCATGAACGCTATCGACGTGGGTGCTCCTCGTTCCCGTCATGGTCGGCGATCGACATAGGTGTCGCCGGGAGCGCCTCGACAACAAGGCACTCCCGAAAGGCACCATCTATGCACTCTCTGCACTACGACGTGATCGTCGTCGGCTGCGGGCCGACCGGCGCGATGCTGGCCGCCGAACTGCGGCTGCACGATGTGCGGGTCCTCGTCCTGGAGAAGGACACCGAGCCCGGGTCGTTCGTCCGCATAGTCGGTCTGCACATTCGCAGCCTCGAACTGCTGGCGATGCGCGGCCTGCTGGACCGCGTCCTCCCACACGGAAGGCGGCGCCCGGCGGGCGGATTCTTCGCCGCCATCGACAAACCCGCGCCCGAGAGCCTGGACTCCGCGCACGCCTATCTGCTCGGCATCCCGCAGCCGGTCATCGTCCGCCTGCTCGAAGAACACGCGATCGCACTGGGGGCGGAAGTCAGGCACGGCTGCGCGGTGGCCGGTTTCGAGCAGGACGACGACGGCGTGACCGTCGAACTGGACGACGGGGAACGGCTGCGTTCGCGCTATCTCGTCGGCTGCGACGGCGCGCGCAGCACGGTGCGGAAACTGCTCGGCGTCGGCTTCCCCGGCGAGCCCTCCCGCACCGAGACGCTGATGGGCGAATTGAAAGTGGGAGCTCCGCGGGAGGAGATCGCCGCCAAGGTGGCCGACGTCCGCAAGACCTACCGGACGTTCATTTTCGCGCCCTTCGGCGAGGAGGTCTACCGCGTCGTGGTCCCCGCCGAGGGAGTCAGCGATCGCGCGCAACCGCCCACGCTCGAGGATTTCAAGCGGCAGTTGCGCGCCATCGCCGGAACCGATTTCGGCGTGCATTCCCCGCGCTGGCTGTCCCGCTTCGGAGACGCCACCCGGCTGGTCGAACGGTATCGGGTCGGACGGGTCCTGCTGGCGGGCGACGCGGCGCACATCCATCCGCCGATCGGCGGCCAGGGCCTCAACCTCGGCGTTCAGGACGCGTTCAACCTCGGCTGGAAACTGGCCGCGCGAATCCGCGGCTGGGCGCCGGAGAAACTGCTGGACACCTACCAGTCGGAACGCCATCCGGTCGCCGAGGAGGTGCTGGACAACACCCGCGCCCAGGCGGAACTCCTGTCCCTCGAACCGGGCCCGCGGGCCGTGCGCAGGCTGCTCACCGAACTGATGGACTTCGAGGAGGTGAACCGCCACCTGATCGAGAAGATCACCGCGATCGGCGTCCGCTACGACTTCGGCGAAGGCCCCGACCTGCTCGGTCGCCGCCTGCGCGACGTCGAGCTGAAACAAGGCAGCCTCTACGGTCTGATGCATCGCGGACGGGGCGTGCTGCTGGACCGCACCGAACGCCTCACGGTCGGCGGCTGGGCAGACCGGGTCGACTACCTCGCGGAGCCCGCCGCGGCGCTGGACGTTCCGTGCGTCCTGCTACGCCCTGACGGCCACGTCGCCTGGATCGGAGACGACCAGAAGGAACTGGACGGCCACCTCTCCCGCTGGTTCGGCGAACGCGAGGGCTGATCTCGGCTCTTTGACTGGAAAGGGATCGCACAAAGAATCGGAATTGTGATTCTTCGGCTCCTGTGCGGCTCCGGACGGGCGGTCTCACCGCCCGTCCGGGGCTTTGCGGGAGGCGCTTTGGACGTGGCGAGGGGGGCGGCCGAAACCGGCCTACGTGCGGGGAAAGCGCCAACCGCAGGACCTGCGTCGATGACCATCTGTTTCGGGTGCGTTGGTCGATGCTGTGGCTTTCGGACCCCCGCGGCGGGGAGGAATCTCGCAGAAGTCGATGATCACCGGGGGAGTAGTTGTGGGAAGCCGTGCGCGCGGCGGGATCGATCCCGGCGGACGCCGGGTCGGGGACAGGCGTCCCGCGACGGTGCGGCGCCGGGCGCTGCCGGGGCGGGTCATGCCCGTCCTCGTCCTGGCGTTGTTCCTGGCCGCCGCCTGCTCGTCGGGGTCGCACGACCGCGACCCCGACGAGCAGGGGGCGCTGAAGACGGCGGCCGTCGCGGAGAACGCCAAGCACGGCGACGCGGACTGGCGGATCGAACGCCGCCACAAGGGAGCCGAGCACGAGATCGAGGGCTACGCCGATCACGTGAGCGTGCTGCCCGGCGGACGGTTCCGGCTGTTCGTGTCGACCACGACGCCGGGGTTCAGCGTCCAGGCGTTCCGGATGGGCTGGTACGGCGGGGCGCAGGCCCGGCGGGTGTGGCGGTCCGGGACGTATCCGGGCGTCCGGCAGGGGAGCGCCCGCGTCGACCCGGCGTCCCGGACGGTGTCGGCGCCGTGGCGGCCGTCGCTGACCGTGTCCACCGAGGGGTGGCCCGAGGGCAGCTACCTGATGATGCTGACCGCCGCGTCCGGGGCGCAGCGGTACGTGCCCATGACGGTCCGTTCCCCCAGCGCGGCGGGACGCCTCGTCGTGCTGAACGGCACCACCACCTGGCAGGCGTACAACATGTGGGGCGGCTACGACCTGTACAAGGGGCCGTCAGGCGGGGAGAACGACCGGGCGAGCGCGGTCAGCTTCGACCGTCCCTACGACGGCAACGGCGCGGGCAAGTTCATGCAGTACGAGCAGCCCGCGATCGCGCTCGCCGAGAAGTCGGGCGTGCCGCTGGCGTACGCGACCGACAACGACCTGCACTCCGACCCGGGCCTGCTCAAGGAGGCGCGCGGTCTGCTGTCCCTGGGGCATGACGAGTACTGGTCGTCCGCCATGCGGCAGCGCGCCACGCGGGCCCGCGACCAGGGCGTCAACATCGCGTTCCTCGGAGCCAACGCGGTGAACCGGCACATCCGGTTCGGCGCGACGCCGCTCGGGGCGAACCGGCTCGTGGTCTGCTACAAGGACTCCGGCACCGATCCCGTCGCGCGGACCGACCCGGCCGAGTCGACCCAGGACTGGCGGCTTCCGCCGATGCCGCGTCCGGAGAGCGATCTCATCGGCATCCAGTACATGTGCTTTCCGGCGGAGGGCGCGTTCACCGTCTCGCGGCCCGACTTCTGGCTGTTCCGCGGCACGGGTGTCCGCGCCGGGACGCGGTTCCCCGGCGTCGTCGGACCGGAGGCCGACGCGCTCAACCGCGGCGGCCCCACCCCCGGCACCCTGGAGATCGTCGCCAGCTCGCCGATCTCCTGCGGGAACCGGTCGGCCGTCGCGCACGCCTCCTACTACACCAACCGTCAGGGGGCGGGCGTGTTCGCGACGGGCACCATGCGCTGGGTCTGCGCCATGCGCGGCCCGGCCTGCGGACACGGGATCACCGAGGCGGGGCGGCGGTTCGTCACCCAGGTCAGCGAGACGCTCGTCCGCGCCATGGCCGAAGGGCCGCTGGGACGGGCGCACCCGTCCCAGCCCAACTACAAACTCACGGCCAGTGGACGCTGAGTCGGGGTGCCCCAGGTGAACGGTTACCGGGAATCCGTCCCCGAACGATCGTTCCCATCGCGCTTCCGGTGCGGGTGACCGCGCAGCCGCCAGATGACGACCGCCAGGACGACCACGGCCGCGATCACGATTGCGGGTGACCGCGCAGCCGCCAGATGACGACCGCCAGGACGACCACGGCCGCGATCACGATCGCGCTGATGCGTCCCGCGACGTGCTCGATCCGGGCATAGGCGTGCCCGGCGAAATAGCCGAGCAGGGTGAAGCTCACGCCCCAGACGAGCCCTCCGGCGGCGTTGTAGAGCAGGAACACGCGGCTGGGCATGGCCGAGACCCCGGCCAGGGCGGGCATGATCGCGCGGAAGAACGCGACGAACCGTCCGACGAAGACGGCGACGCCGCCCCTGCGCCGGATCAGGTCGCGGGCCGCGTCCACGCGGTCGTGGTGGCGGCGGAGCGGACGGGTCTCCAGGATCGGCTGCCCGGCGTGGCGCCCGATCTGGTACCCGACGAAGTCCCCGGCGATCGCCGCCAGCACCACGATCGCGGCCAGCGGCACGACCGAGACCTTGTGCTGCGCGGCGAGCGCCCCGCCGAGGACGACGGCGGTCTCACCGGGCAGGACGAAGCCGAAGAACAGCGCGTCCTCGCAGAACACGAGCCCGGCGACGACCGCGTAGATGACCGGCCCGGACAAGCCGGACACCCACGACACGACCGACTGGAACAAGACCCGCGCGCCTCCGTCCCGGCTCCCTGAACGCCCTCAGCGCCCGGAACCCACCCGCTGGTATCTCGCCCACCGAGCCCTCCTCTAACCCACACCTGGTCGGGTCTGCCAGCCGGGCGCGAGAGGAGCCGGCTCAGGGTGCGGGCACCACCGCGACCGCCTCGACCTCGACCAGGATCTCCGGAGCGGCCAGCGCGTCGACCACGATCAGGGAGTGGGCGGGGAAGTCGCCGTCCGGGAACCAGTCGGCGAACGTCGCGTCCCTGCCCCGCCTGGAGTCGGCGAGGTGCTCACGGCCCGCCACCATGGTGAAGAGCCGCACCAGGTGCGCGGGTCCGGAGCCCGCGGCGGCGAGAGCGGCGCCGATGTTGGCGTAGACCTGGGCGGTCTGCTCCGCCGCGCCGGGTCCGGCGAGCGTGCCGTCCGGCAGGGCGCCGATCTGCCCGGAGACGAACAGCAGTTCGGCGGACGCGGGCACGGACGCCAGGTGGCTGTACTGCCCGACCGGCGCGCCTATCTCCGCGGGACTCCAGCGGCGGACCATCGCGAGCTCCTCTCAGCCTTGTGCGCAACCGCGGTAGGACGGGCCGCGCGTGGATACGTCACGCTAGGGGAAACGTCAGTCCGCCTTGGCGAGAGGGCGGCGTCCGGTGACCACGAGCAGGATCTCTTTGGTGGTCGACTTCACGACCGTGGGGCCTTCGCCGACGGAGACGTCGGAGTCGGTGGCGGTCAGTTGCTTCCCGTCCAGGTCGACGCCGAAGTACCTCAGCTGCCGGGGGCCGCTCGACGCCAGGACGAGCGCGATGCGCTCGGGTGGTGGGGAGGGGAGGCCGAGTGGTTCGGTGACGTCGAGGCCGTGGATGACGTCGTGGCTGAGCGCGCCCGCCTCTCCGCCGCCCGGCGGCCGCCAGGGGTGCTCGATGTTGTGCCGGAGGAGGTCGAGGAGTTCGGCCTCGCTCATCGCCTTCGCCGTGGAGCGGGCGTCCCGGTCGGCGTACCTGTTGAACGAGAACCCGGCCCGCACCACGCCCGCGATCACCCCGAGCGGTCTGGTCCGGAACGGCATAGTGATGTGGGCTACCACCTCGCGGGTCCGCCAGCCGTCGCACAGCGACGGCGCGTCCCACTGCTCCGGCGGGAGGGCGGAGAGGAGACCGGCGAGCCGTTCGCGCTCTGCGTGGATCTCGCTGGTCAGGTCGGTTGTGGCTGTTCCCATCGGGATGTCCTTCCGCGTCGTCTGGCCTTCATCGGCTTGTACGACGCGGCGGGCGGGAACTCATCGGTCACACGGTGCGCCGACCCGGGGGTTGGAGCGTTTCGGGGAGGCCGAACTCGGTGAACCGGTGCTCGGTGCCGAGGAACGTGACCAGCCGGGCGATCCGGCCGTCCCGCAGGTCGACCGAGATGAGCGCGAACGGACGCAGGACTCCGTCGTCGCCTGGCCGGTACTGCCCGAAGCCCGGGCCGCCATTGATGCCGCACGGGACGAGGCGCGCGCCCGCGCAGGAGTCGCTGTACCCGGTGATCGCGGCGATCTTGGGGCCGCCGTCCAGCCGCCATCGGAACGGCGGCATCGAGGTCGTCGCGTCGTCGCGCATCACCGCGGTCAATTCGGCGACATCATGGGACTCGAAAGCCGCCACATACCGATGCAGTAGATCCCGCTGCGCGGCGTCTTCGGGGTCGTAGACGTCGAATGGGTCGGGGCGGTTGGCGTCCAATGTGGCGCGTGCGCGCTGCAACGCGCTGTTCACGGCGGGCACCGTGGTTTGGAGGATGTCGGCCGTCTCTTGCGCGGAGAACACCAGGACGTCCCGGAGCACCAGGACGGCCCGTTGCCGTGGAGCGAGGTGCTGGAGCGCCGCGATGAACGCCAGGCGGACCGACTCCCGTCCGATGACGACCTCGCCGGGATCCTGGCCGGCCAGGACACGCGAGTCCGGGATCGGCTCCACCCACATCTCCGGCGGGAGCGGAGGGCCGAGGTCCGGTCCAGCGGACTCCGCGCTCATGACCAATGCCCGTCGCTTAGCCGCGCGGAGCATATCGATGCAGACATTGGTGGCGATCCGGTGGACCCACGTGCTCAATGCGGCTTTGCCCGGGTCGTACTGCTGCCATTTGGCGGACGCCCGGATCAGCGTCTCCTGAACCGCGTCATCGGTGTCAGCCGAGGAACCGAGGAGCCGGTAGCAGTAGCCGGTCAACGGGAGACGCAGCGCCTCCAACTCCTCGATCGCCAACTCGCTTTCCCGCACCGGCCACCCCCTCGTCCGACTGCCATGCCCATCCAACAGGCTAGTTTCCACTGATCGGGTGGTGGCGGCCCAGAGCGGGAAGGAACCGGCCCACCTCGGCGGCGTAGCGGTCGTAGTCCCGGGCGTGCAGGCGCCGCAGGTAGGGCTCCTCGACCGCGCGGACCTGCAGCTCGATGGTCGCGACCGTGAGGACCAGGCCGAACAGCGAGATCACGCGCCCGGCCGTCCGGTCGAGGACGTCGAACGGGTCGAATCAGATGGGCGAATATGGGGAGGTGCTGGTCCTGCGGTAGGCAGGCCAGCACCTCGTCCAGTCGCACATCCCTGGGCCGGATCAGACCGACGGGCGGCATCGCGTTTGCGGGTGGGGCGGTCGGAGCCGTTCGCCGTTGAGATCCCAAATGGTTCTCCGTCCGGGGGCGGTGAGTGTTTCGCCGAACGGAGAGGTACCCTCTCGAAACTATTTGCAGACCTTCCAGGCGTAGTGGTAGGTCGTCTTGATGCTGCCGTCGGTGGAGTCCATGCTGACGTAGCTGACATCCGACGGGTTCGACGTTCCCAGGTCCGCTCGCAGTTCGGTGTTGATGTTGAAGTTTCGCTGCTCACCGCACGGCGACCATACGAGCTGCGCCACATTCACCGTGTCGGAGTTCTGCCAGTTCTTCTTGAAAGGACCGGCAATGGGATACGAGTACGCCCTCGTGTCCTTGTTGCCCTGGAAGTAGTAACTGGCGAGCTGGGTGGCGCTCGCGCCTTCGCGGAGTGAGGCGTAGCCGCGGTAGTCGGTCGACGAGACGGCGTACGTGAAGCCCTGGGGGACGTGCACCTTGAGGTTGAGTTGGCAGTTCTTGCGTTCGTCGGTGGGTAGGGACGATCCGCCTACCTGCGCGAAGTACTTGCTGTAGGTGATGGTGAAGGCGTCGTTGTTCTCCGACAGGGCGATCGCGGCGGTGCCGAGCGGACATCCGCTGCCGTTGACCGTCGCGACGGTGATGGTCACTCCGTCGGGCCCGTGTTCGAGGTACTCGTCGGACGCGGCCGCGGGGGTGGCGGACCCCGCGATCACCGCGAGCGCGGCGGCGGCCGAAAAGGCGATCCCTTTACGCATGCGAAACCTCTGTTCTGGTGTGGTCGGGCGGTTCTTCGTCTCTGGTGATTGAAGACGCGGTGCTGGATGTCGCGATTGAGAGGGCCCCATCAATGGCGTGTCCAGGATCTTGAAGGAAGGGTAACTTCAACCGTTAAGAAATGTCAATGTATGGGTTTTCAACTCGATGGTCGATCTCTATTGTTAGGTGAGCTGCGCGCCGGTCGTCTTGATCATCGATTATCGAACGTCAACGCCTGTTTTTGACAAAGCATCGTTCCAATCGGCGTTCCGGCGTTCTGGACGGCCGTGACCAGCCGTTACCGCGTCTGGAAATGGCCGGAAACGGTCGGCCCGCCGAGCTTCGGGCCCATTTGCCGGAGCTTCTGATCAGGGGATCTGTACTCAGTCGACTTCGAAGGCTTCTTCGCGACAATTACAGTGCGGCTGGACGTGTTCGACGTGCTCGTGTAAGCGGCAGGGTGCGAGGTGGTGCCGTGAATGGGGGCCGCCTGGGTGCGTCGGGGGACGAGAGTGGCGACGCCAAGGACCGGCACAACGTCAGCTCACTGGGACGCTCGGTGGGCGGCGCGATCGTCGTGGCCACGGTGTCGGCGAAGCGCTGGACGCGCGTTCGGTTGCTTGACCCGGAAAATCGAGATGTCCCGCGTGTACTTGCGGAGTTGACGGGGCCGCGCCCCGGTCTTCCCGTCGCCGGCTGGAAGGGTGGCGGTGAGTCGGGGCGCGGTGTTCCGTTCGGGTTCGGCGAAGAGGAATGCCTTCGGTCGCCTACCGCAGTGTCACGGGGAGTCGGTCACGGGTTGATGTTCCAGCGCTGGCTCCAAGCCGGCTTTCCGTCCGATCCGTAGCAGTCCCAGACATGGATCGTTCTGCCGTTCTCCCACCTGGGGCCCTCGATGTCGAGACAACGGCCGCCCGCGACGTTCCTGAGCTGCGTCCAGGGGTCGTTGCCGAACGGGATCTTCTCCCACTTCTGGTTGTTGCCGTCATGGCATGCGTACTGGTAGACGGCGTTCCCGTTGCCGTTGGGAGTGTCTTCGGACTTGTCCAGGCATTTCCCTGACAGGGCGTTCCTGAAGCGGAAGACATCGTGACCGTTGAGCACTCCGACCTTTTCGACGAACCACCGCTGGTTTCTCACGTCGTCGGTATGGCGGAGATCCCACAAGTGCACCCTGCCCCTGTCTTGTGTGGACCAGCCCTCCACGTCGATGACCTTGGTGGGGTTCAGGAAACCGCTGATGAACGTGGGGTTCGCTGCGTGGGCGGGCGCGGAGGCGCCGACGAGCAGCGCAGCGGCGGCGACCGCGGCCATCGATCCGGCCGCGGCCCGTCCCCGTGTGGTGAGCGTTCTCATTCCCGACGTTCCTTTCTGGGAGCGAACTCTGTCGTCGGGTAGGACGCTCGGTGCCTTTCGGTGGGCGGCAGTCGCTCTTGACCTTCCCTGGTCAGGCATCGGTCAGGCTCTATCATTGACACATATTGGCGTTTCGCGTAACTCGTAAAATGGAACGAGTTATGATTCGCTAATGGCAGTGAATTCGGGTGCCCCTATTTGGAGGAAAGTAACCTTGTGCTCGTCCGAGATACGGAAGGCAAAGTGTGCTGCCCCGGAGGTTGCCGCGGAGCGCGGCCGACGCATGTCGGTGTGGGGCCCGTCTCCGTCCCATGGACAGCGTGGCGTCGGTCGGCGAGCTGAGCGCGGCCGTGAGTCGCCGTTCCCGGACGTTCACAGCGAGACCCCCCTCCGTGCCGAGCAGATCGTCCAGCCGACGAAGGCGCTGTACGCGTCGTCGTGCGCTGCCTTGTTCGCGACGCTCTGCCACGTCCGGGTCGGCGGTGATGACGTGTGGTCTCTGCCCTTAACGGCGCAGGGCTTCCACGGTCTCTTCGCTGGCCTCGATCACGATGGTGTGGGAATTGTCGATGCGCGAGACGATCGCCTCCCGTGGCCCCTGCCGCCACTCCGCGCTGGCATAGAAAGCGTCCTCCTGTGCCCGGTGGGCCTCCAGCGAGGTGAAGGCGCGGATCAGATACGCCTCCTCGTGGCCGTCCTCGTCGACCAGGGATGCGCCGCAGTCGACCACGTCGATGCCATGCCGTCGCAGTAGCGGCACCGACTTTCTCGCGCATGATTCGGACGAACTCCGCCCGGGCCCCGGGCTTGAGGCGGTAGGTGCGGATCTCCAGAACCACTGGGCAACTCCTCAACTTTGTTGACGAAAGCACGGCGACGGGAACACCATCGTCACCGACCGATCGGTGATGGCGTCCGGCGACGGCACCGCCCGACTCAACGCCAACACTGGTTGCCTCGCCGAATCACCGGCGCGTCGGTGAAAGCGTTGCGCCCGGTGGGGTCAAGCCGCACTGGTGCGGTGCGGGACATGCCCCGGGCCTGGAGCGGGCTGTGCCGACGTGTCGGTGCGGTGGACGGTGAGGCCGGTGCGGGCGGGAGCCAAGTCCGGGCGCAGGACGAGGTCGGCATCGTAATCGCCACCGAGTTCGGCCCTGTACGGGATGGGCGTCGCGGTGGGCAGGTCGCGCAGGCGGTCGTCCAGGGCCGTTTGCGCGGCGGCGTGGTCAATCGGACGGGCCCGGTCGGCGGAGGCGATGACCAGGGGCGGCAGGACGTCCATGCCGGTATAGAACAAGGTGCCGTGTAGTAGCGGGAACAGAACGTCCTCCGCCTCACCGTGGACCCCGCGCGGGCCGAGGCCGGTGGGGCGGGCACCGGCGGTGGTGATGACGAGGGCGCGGCGCCCGGCGAGGCCGCCGTCGCCGTAGCGCAGGGTGCGGCCCTGGTCGTCGGTGACGCCGAAGGCGAAACCCTGGACGAAGACGCGGTCGAACCAGCCTTTGAGGATGGCGGGCATCCCGAACCACCACAGCGGGAACTGCACGACGAGCGCGTCCGCCCAGGCGATCTTGTCGTGTTCGGCGCGGATGTCGGAGGCGAGCGTCCCCGCCGCATGAGCGCGTTCGGACGCGGCGCCGACGACGAGGCGGTCGCGCGGGTCGTGGCCGAAGTCGGCAGGGCCGACGACCGGATTCCAGCCCATCGCGTACAGGTCTGAGTGGCGGACGCGATGTCCGAGGCTCCGTAGCGTGGCGGCGCCGTGGTCGCGCAGCGCGCCGTTGAGGGAGCGGGGCTCGGGGTGCGCGAAGACCCACAGGACGTTCATGGCGGTGGCTCCTTCCGGTCGGTCCAGGCGTTCGATGCTGCCGGGCGGGCGGGCCGCGGCACGAGTGGCCCGCAGGCCGCGATGTGTAAGGATCGGGCCATGGACGGCGGGCGCGGCGGGGAGACCAAGGCGCATCGGGTGGCGGTGCTGGTCCGCGACGGAGTGCTGCCGCTAGAGCTGGGGATCGTCCACCAGTTGTTCGGGCAGGCGCGGTCGGCGGACGGCGCGCCGCTGTACACGGTGGCGTCGTGCGCGGTGCGGCCGGGCGAGGTCGCGGCGGCGGCCGACTTTGCGGTTCGGGTGCCTCGCGGCCTGGACGCGGTGGCCGAGGCGGACACGGTGATCGTCCCGGCGTCGCACGTGCTGGACGAGGAGCGTCCCGGCGACGGCCCGGTCCCGGCGGCACTGGCGGCCGCAGCCGGTCGGGGTGCCCGGGTGGCGTCGATCTGCACGGGCGCGTTCGTCCTTGCGGCGGCGGGGCTGCTGGAGGGACGGCGCGCGACGACGCACTGGCTGTCCTGCGACCGGTTCGCCGCGATGTTCCCGGGCGTGCGAGTGGACCCGGACGTCCTGTACGCCGATGAGGGGGACGTGCTGACCTCGGCGGGCGAGGCGGCGGGCATCGACCTGTTCCTGCACATGATCCGCCGGGACCACGGCGCGGCCGTGGCGGGGGACGTGGCGCGCCGCACGGTGGTGCCGCCGCACCGCGACGGCGGGCAGGCGCAGTTCATCGCCCGCCCGGTGCCCGACCCCGCGCCCGGACCGGCGGCGCCGTCGACGGGCGCGGCGCGGGCGTGGGCGCTGGAGCGCCTGGACCGGCCGGTGACGCTGGCGGAGCTGGCGGCGGCGTCGTCGATGAGCGTGCGGACCTTCACCCGCCGGTTCCGGCAGGAGACGGGCGTGTCGCCGCAGGTGTGGCTGAGCGCGCAGCGGGTGGAGCGGGCGCGGCGGCTGCTGGAGGAGACCGACCTGCCGGTCGACCGGGTCGCCGAGCGGGCCGGGTTCGGGACGGCCGCGTCGCTGCGCCAGCATCTGCACGCCGCGGTGGGCGTGCCGCCGTCCGCCTACCGCGCCACCTTCCGCGGGCCCTGACCTCGGCGGACGAAGGGCCGTGCGGTTTGGAGGCGGCTCCCACAGCCCAGACCGGGTCCGCGCGAAGGTGCGCCGGGAGACCCCGCGTACGGCCGTGCGGTTCCGGTCCGGGTCGCGGTCAACGCAGGTCGGTGTTGCCTCGTGCGGTCCACACCGCGAGGGCCGCGACCAGGGCGGCGGCGCCGCCGATCCACAGCAGGCCCGTCAGGCCGAGCGAGTCGAGGACGGCGCCGCCGACCAGGGCGCCCAGCCCGATCGACAGGTTGAACACCGCCACCCACAGCGCGGACGCCGCCTCCACCGCGCGCGGCGCCGCCTTGATCATCCAGGACTGGAGTCCGACCGACACCCCGCCGAAGGCGAGGCCCCACACGATCAGCAGCGCGATGCCGCCGATCGTCCCCCGGCCGAGCAGCACGAACAGCGGCATCGCGACGGCCAGGGTCAGGGTGATCATCTGCACGGTGCGGTGCGTCCGGCGGGCCAGCGCCGCGCCGGCGGCGAAGTTGCCGACCATGCCCGCGACGCCGAACGCGAACAGCAGCGGCCCGACCAGCCGCGCGTCGATCCCGGAGAGCCGCTGCAAGGCGGGACTGACGAAGGTGTACGCCACGAAATGACCGGTCACCAGGAGGAAGGTGGCCAGGATGCCGATCCGCACGCCGGGGTTGCGCAACTGCCGGGCCAGCAGGCGCGGGCTCATCACCTGGGACGCGGCCAGCGGCGGCAGCACGGCGAGCAGGGCGGCCAGCGCGAGCAGCGCGAGCACGCTGAGGATGGTGAACGCGGTCCGCCACCCGGTCAGGCCGCCGATCAGCGTGCCGATCGGCACGCCGAACACGTTCGCGGCGCCGACCCCGCCGAAGATGATCGCGGTGGCGCGCGGCACGTGCGCCCCGTTCACCAGCCGGACCGCGAGCCCGCCCGCGACCGCCCAGAACCCGCCGATCGCCACCCCGACGAGCACCCGGGACGCCACCAGCACGGTGAAGCCGGGCGCCAGCGCGGACGCCAGGTTGGCCAGCGTCATCAGCCCCATCAGGCCGAGCAGCAGCAGCCGCCGGTCCAGCCCGCCGACCAGCGCCGGGACCACCGGCGCCGCGACCGCCGCGACGAGGCTGGGCACGGTCACCATCAGTCCGGCGGTGCCCTCGGACACCCGCAGCGCCGAACCCACGTCGGTGAGCAGCCCGATGGGCAGTTGCTCGGCGGTGACCAGCAGGAACGTGCCCAATGCCACGGCGGCCACAGCCGCCCACCGGCTTGGTTCCGGCTCCTGCCGGACGTCCCGGACGGTCGGCTCGGTCGTCGTCACGTCTACCTCCACGGGGAGAACCCATTCGGGAGCGATCGCTCCCATATTTCGCCGGACTCTAGTATGGGAGCGATCGCTCCACAAGTCGGCTAGGGTGAGGGGCATGGCACGACCCCGGCAGTTCGACGAGCACGAGGCGGTCGCCCGCGCGACCGACCTGTTCTGGCACCGCGGCTACACCGCCACCTCGGTCCGCGACCTGGGCGCCGAGCTCCACCTCACGCCCAGCAGCCTCTACCGGACGTTCGAGGACAAGCACACCCTGTTCCTGCGCGCCCTCGACCACTACCGCGCCACCGAGTCCCTCCAGGCGAAGGAACGGCTGGCGGTCACCGACCGGCCCGTCCGCGAGACGCTCCGCGACTGGCTGCTGTGGCTGGTGGGCTGCGCCGCCGACGCCGAGCCCGGCCCGGGCTGCCTGGTGGTGAACACCGCCACCGAACTCGGCACCTCCGACGCCGAGATCAGGGCGCGGACCGAGGCGGCCTTCGAGGTCACCCGGTCGGCCCTGCGCTCACTGCTCGACGAGGGCCGCCGCTCCGGCGAACTGCCCCCCGACCTCGATCTCGACGCAGCCGTGGAGCTGCTGTTCACCACGGTCCTCGGGCTGCGGGTCCGGGAACGCGCCGGACACGATGCGGGGCGGCTCGCCGCCGCGATCGACTTCGCCATCGGCGCCCTGGGCCCCGCGCCGGCCGAGCCGGACCGTCCGGGACATTGAGCAGTCCCGCGCAGACTCGGCTGCCAGGCGACCTTTGCCCAGATCGGTTGTGGAAGACTTGGCCGTTCGTCGGGTGAGAAGCGAGGACTGGAGCGCCGGTGGGGGATGTGCTGCGGATCTCGCGGCCCAACGCGCGGTTCCAGCAGTGGGAGGCGCTGCTGCGGAACCGGAACAAGCGGCAGCGAGCCGGGGAGTTCCTGGTGCAGGGCGTCCGGCCGATCAGCCTGGCGGTGGAGCGCGGCTGGCCCGTGCGGGCGCTGATCCACGACGCCGGGCGGCCCCCGTCGCGGTGGGCGGCGGAGATGCTGGAGCGAGCCGGCGGTGAGCGGGTGGCGATGGCGCCCGAACTGCTGCGGGAGCTGAGCGGCAAGGAGCAGGACGTTCCCGAGCTGGTGGCGGTGGTGGCGCTGCCGGACGACGACCTGTCGCGGATCGCGGTGGGTCCGTCGACGCTGGGCGTGGTGTTCGACCGGCCGACCGGGCCCGGCAACATCGGCACGATGGTGCGTTCGCTGGACGCCTTCGGCGGCGCCGGGCTGATCGTCACCGGGCACGCCGCCGACCCCTACGACCCCAAGGCGGTGCGCGCCTCGACCGGGTCGCTGCTGGCGGTGCCGGTGGTCCGGGTCCGCTCCCACCGCGAGGTGCTGGACTGGGTGCGGCTGGAACGCGCCGCCGGGCGGCCGCTCACCGTGGTCGGCACCGACGAGAACGGCACCGACGACATCGCCGAGGTGGACCTGACGGGTCCGGTGCTGCTGGTGATCGGCAACGAGACCGCCGGGCTGAGCGCGGGCTGGCGGGAGGGCTGCGACACGATGGCGCGGATCCCGATCGGCGGCGCGGTCAGCTCCCTGAACGCCGCCAGCGCCGCCACGGTCGCGCTGTACGAGGCCGTCCGCCAACGCGGCCACCGCCCCTGAACGCCCGCGCCCGGCCGTTACGGGGCGGTGAGCGTCACCGTCCGGGAACCGCGTGCGGGTCGCGTTCGGTGCCGCCGCGCACCCGGTAGACGCCGGAGGCGATCTCCTCCGAGCGGCTGACGATCCGCTCGCGCAGGTCGAGCGGCCAGCGGGTGTCCTCGTCCCACACCACCCCGTCCAGCACCGCCAGGTCGGACACTCGCACGGCGGTCAAGTCGGCGCCGGAGGCGTCCACCGGCCGTGCCGCCAGGTCGCGGGCGAGCCCCCGGGCAAGGTCGAGGGCCTGTTCGAGGACGCGATCCTGTTCGGCGGCACCGGTGAGTGCGAAGGCACGGGAGAGTGCTTGATGGAGTTCTCGGGCGCGGTGGAGCTCGCCGAGGGCACGGACGAGTTGGAGGATGTGGACGAGGGTGAGGGCGATGATGCGTGCGCGGCTGAGGACGAGGGAGACGCCACCGTTGAAGGCGGGGACGCGACCACAAGCGCGTTCGATCAGGGTGACGAGGTCGCGGGCGTGGCTGCGGGCAAGGATGCGCTCGGCGGCCAGCGCGGGCCGGGGCGGCGAGGCGTCGGTGCGCCTGGACGGGGGAGCGGCCGCGTCCCATGAGGTACTAGTGGGACCGCCGTCGAGCAGGGCGCTCAGCACGGCCGCCGGGTTGGAATGCGCTCGCACATGGTCGAGCAGTTCGATATCGCCGGCGGCGAGGGCGGCGTCCAGTTCGACGTCGGTGAGGTCGCTGCGGGTCGGCTCATCGTCAGGGGGGACCGGGTCGTCCCGGCGGCGTGGCGGAAAGACGCTCATTGCCCGTGCCTCCCTTCGTGGCCGGCGGGTTCGGTGCTGTCCGCAGGTCGCGGAGGCCGTCCCGGTGGCGCGGTCAGGTGTTTCCTGAGCGTACGGCGGGCCCTCTTGAGCAAGTCCCGGACGCGTTGCTCGGAGATGCTCAGGTGCGCGGAGATGGCCTGGGTGGGGATGTCGTCCAGGTGCAGGGCCAGCACCATCCGGGTGTTGTGGTCTAACAGGCGCAGTGCGGCCACCAGGTCACGGGCCTGGCCGGTCAGCTCGGCGTGCCCCGCGCCCGGGACGGCCGTCTCGGGCATATGCCGGACGGGAATCTCCACCCGATCGCGGGCCCGGTGATGGCGCAACGCCACCGTGCGGATCCAGGCGCGCGGTTGGTCGATCTGATCCCATCGGCCCTCCCGCGCCATCCGCCAGCCCTGCACGAACGCGTGCTGGGCACTGTCCTGGGCATCGTGGACTCCGGCGCCGTCGCGCATCACGAACCTGACCACCGACGAGAACTCCGCGTCGAAGAAGTCCAGGAAGCTTCGCCGTGTCGCCGCCAGCGCGGCCCGCACGTCGGCGCCGTCGGCGGCCGGGTCGGGCACGCGGCGGCGCGCGGCCTCCCGGTCGTGCTCATCACTCATCACCGGCCCGCCGCCGCCGATCCCGCCGGGCCTGTAACCGGCCGTCGACCACCCCGATCACCGCGCCCAGCACCGGCGCCACCGCCGCGACCATCGTCCACACGTCCATCCCTCCGACCCGTTCGGTCTCGGCCCGTGCGGGCGCCCGGAATGGCGCGCGCTCGGACCGTCACCTGTTAGAGGGCCGAACTCAAGATCAACGGGAACGGCGACCGAAGATTCTTCTCGTCGGGCGGCGCGCACCGCCGCCGGACGCGTGCAGGAGGGTTTCACGTCTCGGTGTGCGTGGAGAGCCATTCGACCAGAGGGCGCAGGTCGCGCAAGGTGTCGCGGACGGTGGGCAGCACGTCCCGCCCGGTGGCCTTCGTTTTGGGGATGCGTTTCTCGGCGCCCAGTGACTTGTACCGGATCAGTTCGATCCGTGGGTGATCGGCCGAGTAGCCGCGCGGCTGGGTCTTGACCCGTTCGCCGACCAGGGAGAACCCCTTTTCGCGTAGCCGGTCCACGATCGCCTGCGCCTCGGGGCCCGACTTGTCGTCGGCGACGGCGGCCCGATATCCGGCGGTGCTCTCCGAGGTGAAGGCGTGAAAGCCCCCGCCGACGAATAGGCCGTCGGCGCCGAGCTGCAGGTAGTAGCCGGCGGGGCCCTTGTCGCCGATGGTGGCGCCCTGGTTCGTCTTGTAGGGCGACTTGTCGTTGCTGAACCGGGTGTCGCGCTGGGGACGGAAGAGTTTGGCCGGTCCGAACTCCTCCTCCAGTTCGTCCAGGAGGGTCTGCATCGGTTCGCGGACCGCGCTGTCGTAGTCGGCCTTGTGCGCGTGCCAGTGTTCGCGCGTGTTGTCGGCCTCCAGCTCCTTGTAGAAGTCGAACGCCTTGCGCGGGATGCCGTCGAAGCCCATCGGTCCTTCCTTCCTCAGAGTAGGGCGGCGAAGCGCTCGACCACCTCGGCGGCCTGCGCCGCGTTCAGCCGGGGATCGCAGGCCGTGCGGTAGTGCGGCAGCTCGGGCGGCGGCCGGAACGGGGCGGGCGCGGTGGTGCACTCCGTGACGTCCTCGGGGGTCATCTCAAGATGCAGTCCGGCCGGGTGCCTTCGATGGGCCCGCATGACGCGGACGAACGCCACGATCTCGTCCAGGATCGCCTCCATCAGCCGGGTCTTGGGGCCCTTTCCGATTCGCATCGTGTTCCCGTGCATCGGGTCGCACAGCCACACGACCGGCCTACCCCGCCTGCCGACCTCCGCCACCATCTCGGGCAGGAGGCGGCGCACACGGGTGCTGCCGAGCCGGACGATGAACAGCAGCCTGCCGTCGTCGCCGTGGGGGTTCAGCAGGCGGCTGAGCTGGACGGCCTGCGCCGGGCTGATGACGGGTCCGATCTTGACGCCGACGGTGTTGGCGACGGAGCGCGCGAAGGCGACGTGCTGTCCGTCGGGCTGGCGGGTGCGGTCCCCGATCCACACCGAGTGCGCCGAGGACGCGTAGTCGCCGCGCACCAGCGGACGCTCGTAGTCGAGCAGCAGCGCCTCGTGGGAGACATAGGCCCGCTCCAGCGGCGACCGACCCGTCCAGGAATCGCGCACGACCCGCAGCACCCGCTCGGCGCACCGGTGGGCGCGCAGGAGCCGAGTGGGATCGGGGCGACGGGCGTCCGCGGCTGGGCTGTTGACGGCGTCGCCGCGGTAGGACGGGACGACGGCGCCGTCGGCGGTGCGCTCGTAGGGAGCCGAGCGGGGCTTGCCGTACTGGCCGGCCAGGCGTCCCACCGGCACGGCCGCCTGGCCGGAGGCCGAGCGGATCACCTCCGTCAGGCCGTAGAGCTGGGCGAGTTTGGCGCGCACGTCGGCGGGTCCGGACTCGCGGAAGCGCTCGGCGCAGTCGCCGCCCTGGAGGAGGAAGCCCCCGCCTCGGGCGACACGGGCGACGGCCTGGCTGAACCGGTCGCACTCCGCCCGGCTGACCAGCGGCGGCATCCGGCGCAGCTCGTCGGTGACGTGGTCGAGCAGCGCCGGGTCGCCCCAGTCGGGTTGCTGCGCGGTCCCGCTGATCACGGCGACGTCTTCTGGAGTCTGGCCTTGTCGACCTTGCCGACCGGGGTGAGCGGCAGGCCGGGGACGACGACCACGCGGTCGGGGATCTTGTAGTCGGCCACGCCGCGTTCGCGCATGAAAGCGGCGACCGTCCTGAGGGTGGGGGGCTCGTCCCGGGCGACGATGTAGGCGCAGGTGCGTTCGCCGAGGTAGGGGTCGGGCACCGGGACCACGGCGGCGGCCCGCACGTCCGGGTGGGCCAGCAGGTGCTCCTCGACCTCGTCGGCGGGCACCTTGTCGGCGCCGCGGTTGATGACGTCCTTGACGCGGCCGCGGATCTCCAGGTGGCCGGTCTCGGTACGGCGGGCCAGGTCGCCGGTGCGGAAGAAGCCGTCAGGGGTGAAGGCTCGGCCGTTGTGCTCCTCGGCTCGGAAGTAGCCCCTGATCGTGTACGGCCCGCGGACGAGCAGCTCTCCCGTCTCTCCGGGCGGCACATCGTCGCCCGCTTCGTCCACGATGCGGACCTCGTCGTGCGCCGAGAGCGGTTTGCCCTGGAGGCTGGTCAGCAGCTCGGGCGGGTCGTCCGGGGGGCTCTGGCTGAGCAGCCCTTCGGCCATCCCGAACGACTGCTGCACTGGGCCGAGCCGTCGTCCGACGTCGCGGGCCAGGTCCGGGCTGACGCCCGCGCCGCCGAGCTGGACGAGGCGCAGACTTGAAAGATCGTGCGGGCTCCATGAGGCGGCGTCCACCCACAGCAGCGCCAGCGACGGGACCAGGCCGGTGACGGTGACGCGCTCGTCCTCGATGAGGGGAAAGGCGTCGCCGACACTCGGCGTCGGGCTGAGCACGACGCTGCCGCCCGCGTAGAAGGTGCCCAGCACGCCGGGGCAGCCGAGGGCGTAGTTGTGCGCGATGGGGAGTGCGGCCAGGTAGACGTCGTCGGGGCCGAGACGGGCGTTGTCGGCGCTCAGCCTGATGTTGCACATGTAGTCGTCGTGGGTGCGCGGGATCAGTTTGGCGCGTCCGGTGGTGCCGCCTGACAGCAGGAAGAAGGCCACGTCGCCTGGCTCGGGCGGTGGCAGCTCGGTGGGTTCGGCGTAGAGCGACGCCAGCGATTCGAACTCCTCCGGCTCCCCGGCGACGATCACATGCCGCGGGCCGCGGACCTGCCGGGCCAGTTCGCGGTGGTCGAAGCCCTGATGGACGTCGGGGATGACGTAGGCGGCGGCCTCGGTGTGGACGGCCAGGTGGCCGATCTCGTCCCGCCGGTGCGGAGGCAGCGCGAGCACCGGGGCGGCGCCGAGCGTCAGCAGGGCGAAGAGCGTGTCGATCAGCTCCGGCGTGTTCGGCATCTGCACGATCACCCTGTCGCCCCGCCGCAGCCCGAGGCCGTGGAATCCGGTGGCCAGGCGGGCGGCGCGCTCGGCGAGCTCCCGGTACGTGCGACGGGTGGAGCCCGAGACCAGGGCGGTGCGCTCGCCATGAGCGGACAGCAGGACGTCGAGGGTCTGGCCGGTCCACAGGCCGAGCGCGCGGTAGCGCTCGGCGGTCTCCGCGGGCCAGGGCACGCATCCGGCGATCATCGGTTCCTCCTCACGGCTCGTGCCGCTCACGGCGCCACCCGGACCGCCTGCCAGCCGTCCTCCCGGCGGCGGTAGCGCACCCGGTCCTGGATCTCGTCGGCCCGGCGCTGCCAGAACTCCATCTCCTCCGGGGTGAGCCGGTAGCCGCCCCAGTGGCCGGGACGCGGCACCTCCTGGCCGTCGAAGCGCGCGCGTTCGGCGTCGAAGCGCGCACGGACGACCTGCCGGTCGTCGATCTCGGCGGACTGGTCGCTGCTCCAGGCCAGCAGTTGGAGGGAGCGGGGCAGGGTGGCGAAGTAGGCGTCGGACTCGACCTCGTCCAGCCGGCTGACCGGGCCCTCGGCCCTGACCTGCCGCCCCTTGGCGAGCCAGCCGAAGCAGAGCGCGGCGGCCGGGTTGACGGCGACGTCCGCGGCCTTGCGGCTGGCGTGGTTGGTGAAGTAGACGAAGCCGTGGTCGACGTAGGCCACGTCCACCCAGCGGGCCGAGGGGCGGCCATGGTGGTCGGCCGTGGCGAGCACGGCGGAGTCGGGCGTCTGCGCGTCATCCGCTCGCCATTCGTCCCGCCACCGCGTGAACTGCCGCAGCGGATCGGTCGGCAACTGGGTCGGCATTCTTTTCATCTCCTCATTCGGTGGCCTTCTGGACACTTTTCCCTATAATCGGCGACATGCACCAAGTCGCACATGCTCTCATCGCCCGCCACCGAGAAATCGTCACTCCCCGAACATTCCGGCTGCTCGGCATGGAATGGGATCTCCTGCCCGGCGTCTACGCCCCCCATCTGTCGCAGTCGTCGGCGCTGTACGCCGAATGGCTGCCCTACCCCGCGCACGGTTCCTTCTGCGAGGTCGGCAGCGGCACGGGATACGTCTCGGTGCTGGCGGCGCTGCGCGGCTGCGCCTCGGTGACGGCGCTGGACGTCAGCGAGGCGGCCGCCGAGAACACCCGGCTGAACGCCGAGCGGCACGGCGTCGGACCCGTGGTCCGGGTGGCCTGCGGCGACATGTTCGAGCCGCTGACCGGCGACGACAGGTTCGACGTCATCTACTGGAACTCCAACTTCGTCGAGGGACGGCCCGCCGACGCCCTGGAGCGGGCCTTCTTCGACTCCGGCTACGCGGCGCACGCCGACTTCTTCCGCGGCGCCGCCGCGCACCTGGAGCCCCGCGGCAGGCTGCTGCTGGGCTTCACCGATCTCGGCGACGAGCGGCGCGTGCACGCGCTGGCGGCCGAGCACGGCTGGCGGCCCGCACTGCTGCGCGCCGCGAAATGCGCCGCGGAAGAAGGGCATATCGAGTACCGCCTCCTCGAATTCAGGCGACGCGGCTGACCGAATTCGCCGGGCCTGCGCGCAGGCCCGGCGAATTCATCTGTAGAGGCGCACGGCGAGCGGCACCAATATCACCGTCGCGGCCACCGCCCAGGCGGCGGTGAAAAGCGTCGGCCGCAATATCTCCCCGCCGCTGGAAAGCCCGACCAGCGCGTCGGTCGCGAGCGACAGCGGATTGGCGCGCACCACGGGCCGCAGCCACGCGGCGAACTGGTCGACCGGCACGAAGCCCGACGACAGGAACAGCAGCAGCGTGACGGGGCTGCTGAGGGCTCCGCTGACCGCCTGCTCGCTCTTGGCCGACATCGCCACCACGACCGCGAGCCACAGGAAGATCCACGCGAAGAGGACGACGACCGCGAAGAACCCGAGCGCGGCCAGCGGCCCCCGCGTGAAGCGGAACCCGACCGCGTGCGCGACGCCCGTGGTGACCGCCGCGACCAGCAGGACCCGCACCAGGTCGCTGACGATCCGGCCGCCCAGCACGGACAGCCGGCTGATGTTCATGGCCCTGAACCGGTCGACGATGCCGCCGCGCAGGTCGGTGAAGAACCCGAGGCCGGTGCCGACCGCGCCGTAGGCGGCGCTGAACAGCACGATGGCCGGGGCGAGCCGGTCGATGTAGCGGCCGCCGGACGCATCGTCGACCAGCTCGCCGAAGACCAGCAGCATGAGGAAGAGCAGGATCAGCGGGAACAGCAGCGAGTCGGCGACGAGCTGCGTGCTCTTGGCGAAGCGCCGCAGGTTGCGGCCCGCCAGCAGACCCGTCTCGGTGATGACGCTCATGCCGCCCTCCTGAACGCCTGGACCGCCGCGGCCGAGAAGACCGCCAGCAGTCCCGCCAGCCACGCGATCGCCTTCAGCACCGGCCCGGCCGTCGGGCCGCCGTCCGCGAGCGCCCGCAGGGCGTCGAGCACGACGCTCACCGGCTGGTGCCGCACGAACGGCTCGATCCAGCCGGGGAAGGCGTCGGCGGGCACGAACGCCGAGGACACCATCAGCAGCGGCAGGTAGACGACGTGCAGCGTCGACGAGACGGCCTCGGGATCGCGGGAGACGAGCCCGACCGCGCTCGTGCCCGCCGAGACCGTGAGCGCGAAGCCCACCGACAGCACCACGAACCCGAGGGACGCCGCCGGTCCGGCCTGGAACCGGAAGCCCGCCGCGTACCCGGCCGCGATGATCACCGCGACGGCGAGCAGCGCCCGGACGCTGTCGGCGGCGACCCGGCCCACCACCACCGCGCCTCGGCTGATCGGCAGCGACCGGTAGCGGGCCAGCATGCCGTTCCGGCGGTCGGACGCGAAGAAGAAGGCGGCGGTGATGGCCACCGAGAACATCCACTGCACGACGATCGCCGGAGGCAGGAACTGGGCGTAGTCGACGCCGCGCGTCCGCAGCAGGTTCTGGAAGAGCGCCAGGAACCCGAAGACGAAGACGATCGGGAACACCACCATCGTGCTGATGGTGTCGGCCTTCGAGTTGAGCCGGAGGTTGCGCCCCGCCAGCAGGAGTCCCTGCCCGAAGAGGTTGACCGGCCCCGCCTCCGTGCCAGTGGCCATCAGCCGACCTCCTCGTGCTCCCGGCCGGCCCCGGCGCCGGTCAGTGTGAAGAACACCTCGTCGAGCGTGGGACGCCGCAGCCGAATGTCGTCGGCCGTGATCCCCGCCTCGCGCAGGACCGTGACGACGTCCGTCAGCGTGCCGGGGTCGGCGCCGCGGACGGTGACCACGCCGCCGCCGGACTCCGCCACGTCGCCGAACCGCTCCCGCAGCACCCGCAGCGTCCGCTCGCGCGGCTCGGCGCGCACCTCGCACACCTGCCCGCCGACCTGGTTCTTCAGCTCGCCGGGGGTGCCCTGCGCGATCACCCGGCCGTGGTCGATGACCACGATCCGGTCGGCCAGCCGGTCCGCCTCCTCCAGGTACTGGGTGGTCAGGAGCAGCGTGACGCCGTCCGCGCGCAGGCCGTCGACCATGTCCCACATCTCCTGGCGGCCGACCGGGTCGAGCCCGGTGGTCGGCTCGTCGAGGAAGAGGACGGGCCGCTTGACCACCAGGCCCGCCGCGAGGTCCAGGCGCCGCCGCATGCCGCCGGAGTAGGACTTGACGGGCTGGTCGGCGGCGTCGCTCAGCCGGAACCCGTCCAGCAGCTCGGCGGCCCGCGCGGCGGCGGCGCGGCGGTCCAGCTTGAGCAGCCGGCCGAACAGGACGAGGTTCTGCCGTCCGGTCAGCATGTCGTCGACGGCGGCGAACTGCCCGGTCAGCGCGATCGAGGCGCGGACGCCCGCCGGATCGCCGGCCACGTCGTGCCCCGCCACCGAGGCCCGGCCGCCGTCCAGCGGCAGAAGCGTGCTCAGGCAGTTCACCGTCGTGGTCTTGCCAGCGCCGTTGGGGCCGAGCAGCCCGACCACGGCCCCCGGCTCGACCGTGAACGACACCTCCTCCAAGGCGGTCTTCTTGCCGAAGACCTTGCGGAGGCGCTCGACCTCGACTCCCTCTTCGCGCATCAGCGCTACCTCCCGATGTGGGCGGCCCCTTTGCCGCCTGGACTCGTCAGCCGTCTTGCTTCACCGGGGTCTGCTGGTGGAAGACGAGTTTCCAGCCGCCGTCGCCGCCGCGCTCGTAGACGCTCGTCATGTAGAGCTCGAAGGAGAAGTCCGCCTCGGTGAGCCGGATCGTGGCCCGGTAGGTGATCAGCGCCGACCCGTCGCCCAGGGGCAGCACCTTCACGTCGTCGAGCGTGTAGTCGTCGAACGGCGACTTGTTGGCCTCGATGTCGTCGGCCAGTTCGCGGCCGGTCTGCAGGCCGTCGGGCTCGACGCAGACCGTGCGGTCGGTGACCAGACCGCGGTAGAAGTCGCCGTCGCCGACCGAGATGGCCGCCCAGCCCTTCTCCTCCAGCTCGCGCAGCTCGTTCTCGATGCTCATCAGGGGCTCCCTTCCGTTGGTGATCGTGATGGGGTTCAGGGGGTGGAGGGCCAGCGGCCGGGCATGCCGCAGAACTGCAGCACCTGCTCGACCAGCTCGTCCTCCTGCGGGATCAGGTAGAAGTGGTCGCCGGCGAACACCCGCAGCCGGAACCGGCCCGTGGTGTGGCGCTCCCATCCGGCGGCCTCGTCGCGGTCCACCTCGGGGTCGGCGGTGGAGACGCACGCGAACACCGGCGTGCGGATCGGGGCGGGTTCCGCCGGCCGGTAGGTCTCGATCAGCCGGTAGTCGGCGGCGAGCGTCGGCAGGACCAGCTCGCGCAGCGCCGGATCGTCCAGGACCTCGTCGCTGGTGCCGCCCAGCCTGCGGAGGTCGGCCACGAGCGCCGGTTCGCCGCCGAGGTGCACCTCGGTGGGACGGAGCCGGTCGGGAGCAGGGCGTCCGGACACGACAAGCCCCGCCAGCGGACGCCCGAGCAAGCCCTCCAGCCGCCGGGCCGTCTCGTGCGCCACCGCGGCGCCCATGCTGTGCCCGAACAGGGCGACCGGCGCCTCGCCCAGCGACGCGAGGGCGTCGGCGGTCGGCTCGGCGAGCTCGTCCATGGTCCGGGCGTGCGGGTCGCGCAGCCGGTCCTGGCGCCCCGGGTACTGGACGCCGTACAACTCGACGCCGTCGGGGAGGCGCGCGCCCCACGTTCTGAAGAAGCCTGCGGCGCCACCCGCGTGGGGGAAGCAGACGATGCGCAGGCGGGGCACGTCCTGGACGCGCAGCGGACGCAGCCACCGTTCCCGTTGCCGGACGGTCATGTCGGTGATTCCTCCAACTCCGTTCTCGCGGCGGCGATCAGCTCGTCGGCGGGCATCGGACGGTGCGGCGGTCCGGACAGGCGCTCGGGGTAGCCGAGGCTAGTGGCCATCGCCTGCCACACCGCGCTCACGGTCAGGTAGTACTGGCCCTCACGCAATGGATCACTGCCCTCACTCACGGCTCTCCATGTGCGCGTCATCGCGCGATGAGCGCCCTCCGGCCACATGGACGCGAGGACCTCCCGATAGGTCGGGGGAGCGGCGGGGCCGATCGCGCTGGTGGCGGGCAGGTCGAGCCCGGGGTCCGCGGCGTCGGCGAGCCGGGTCGTCCGTCTCGCCTCGGCGGGCAGGTGCGGACGGGGCGACCACAGCACCGGGCCGTGGGTCTCGGCCAGCGTGAGCGTGCCGCCTTCGGCGCCGATGGTGACGCGATGCAGCAGGTGGGCGTGGTTGTCGGGGTCCGCCGGATGCAACTGGTTCTGCACCCGCAGCGTGAACGGGATGCCGGCCAGCGTGCCGTCGATCGTCCGGAACGGACCGCGTCCCGTGGGGGGCGGCAGGTCGAAGGGGCGAAGGCCGCCCAGCGCGCGGCCCAGGATGTCGAACAGGTGGTAGGAGACCTGCACGCCGCAGGCGGCCTCGACGTACAGCGGTCGCAGCGCGCGGGCGGCGGCGATGAAGCGCCGCACCGGAGGAAGGTGCACGTAGTGGCTGTTCACGTGGTAGACGACCCGGTTCCGGCGGGCGGCGCGCAGAGCGGCGACGAGCTCGTCGCGCAGCAGCGGTCCCTCTTGCAGGACGTGCACGCCGCGATCCATCAGCTCGGCCGCCACCGCGCTGCCGGGGCCTCCGTTGACCTCGCCGAGCAGGACGACGCAGGCCAGGTCGATGTCGTCGGGCACGTCCCCGACCCGGGTGAAGAGGGGGACGCCCGCCTCGTTCGCGCATGCCTTGGAGCGCTCGCCGCCCTTGGCCAGGATGCCGGCGAGCTCGAAGGCCGGGTCGGGCGCGGTGAGAGCGGCCAGGTGCACCCGCCCGAAGCCCGTCCCGCACACCAGTGCGCGCGGGCGCCGATCCCCGTGCGTGCCGGTACTCACAGCACCCCCTCCTCGACGGGCGCGCGCGACAGTTCGGTGACCTCCACGGCCGGGTCGTCGCGCAGCTCCTTGAGCACGGCGGCCGGGACCAGCACGTCGGAGGCGTCGTGGGCGCCCGGGGGCACCCGGCCCGCCGCCACCGCCCGCGTGGTCGTGGCCGCGAGCGCGGCGGTCAGCTCGTAACCGTCGGCGGCGCGGACGACGAGGACCCTCCCGTCCATGTCGAAGACGAGCTGGAAGTACGGGCGGCGGCCGAGGGCGTCGAGGCGGGCCGCCAGTTCGAGGTCCTCGGCGGCCTGTTCGACCTCCCTGTCCCTGGCTCCGGACAGCGCGCGGAGTGTCCGCTCGCCGTCGAACACGCCCCACCATTCGACCTCGGCGAGCTCCAGCGTCCGAGCCAGCCGCCGCGTCTCCGCGCTCAGGTAGGGGTAGGCGCTGACACGTCCCGGAAAGTGGGGCAGGACGACGTTCTCCGCCGGACGCAGCGCGCCGCGCAGCGGACCGTGGGCGTGCCACGCGGCCAGCGGAGCGGCGTCCTCGCCGTGCAGGGAGGCGACGTAGTCGAGCGCGGCGGCCCTGGTGAAGCGGTCGAGGCCGCCGACGTGCGCGACCAGCCGGGAGGGCCGCTCGACCCGCTCCGCCAGCGCGCGGGGCAGCAGCGCGGACAGGCCGGGCATCATCCCCGCGGCCAGCACCGCCGCGCGTCCCCGGGCGAGCGCCGCGAGGCCGGGACGGCCGAGGTGGTCTCCGGCCACGTCCACGTAGTGGGCCCCCGCCCTCAGCGCGGCCTGGGCCACCGTGTCGCCGATGCTCGCCGAAGGGCCCGCGCAGTTCACCACCACGTCGCAGCCGGCGCAGAACTCCGCCAGCCGGGCGGCGTCGTCGATGTCCACCTGGACGACCTCGTCGCCGGGCCGGGCCGGCTTCCGCACCTGCGTCAGGTCCCTGCCGCCCAGGCGCAGCCGCCCCCGCAGGCGGCGCACGAGCGCGCGGCCCACCGCGCCGTAGCATCCGATCACGCCGACGGTCATGACCGCTCCCATCCCTGGGTCAGCAGGGCGGCGACCTCGTCCACGTGCGGCGGACGCAGGCAGCTGAAGTGGTCGCCGGGGATGTCGGCCACCCTCAGCTCGCCCAGGCACAGCTCGCGCCAGAAGCCGGTCATGTCGTCGCGCAGCCACGGCAGGAAGCGCGTGTCGCCGAGCTGGCGCAGGAACGTGATGTCACCGGCGTACGGCTCCGGCGCGTGGGCGCCGACCGCGCGCAGGCTGTGCCGCACCACCTGGTAGAAGGCCGCGACCTGCCGTTCGACGTCGGCGTCGGAGTCCGCGTGGCGGCTCGCGGCGCGGCCGATGGCGGCCAGCCGTTCGTCCTGCGGGCGCCTCGCCTGGGCGCGGAAGACGTCGGCGATGGGCGCCAGGTCGCCGGTGAGCGTTGTGACGCGCCCGGCGGGCACCCTGTCCTGGTCTTCGCGGAGCAGCAGCTCGAAGACCTCGGACATCGTCCGCTCGTCTCCGGGATAGCCCGCTTCGGCCGGGTCGGCGCCCATGACCTTGGCGAAGACGTACTCCACGACCAGCTCGTCCTCGATGATCCGGGGCAGCGTGTAGCTGCTGATCACGGTGAGGGTCGCGACCTCGGAACCCGCCTCGGTGAGCTGCCTGGCGATCTCGGTGGCCAGCAGGCCGCCCATGCAGTAGCCGACCACGTGGAAGGCGTCGGCGCCGGTGTCGAGCAGCGCGCGGGTGTAGTTCGCGGCCCGGCGTTCGATCAGGCCCCGCGGATCCTCGGCCAGGTAGGACTCCACGTCGGTGATCGCGAGCCCGGCCAGCGCGCCGCCCTTGCCCGCCAGCAGCCGCGACAGCGCCCGGTAGGGGGCGAGCGTGCCGCTGCCCTCGTGGACGAGGACGCGCAACGGCCCGCCGCGGTCGGATTCGCCGCCGAGTGGGACGAGCGGCGATGCGACGGCGCGCTCGGCGGCTCCGTCGCGGTCGCCGCCCTCGCGCAGCGCTTCGGCGAGCGCGGCCACCGTCGGCCGGTGGAGGATCTGGCGGACCAGGTCGTCCCAGAGCGCCTCCTCGGCGGCGGGCACGCGCGCGCGGAGCGTGGCGGCCAGCTTGGCGACCACGAGGCTGTCCCCGCCGAGGTCGAAGAAGTCGTCGTCGCGGTTGGGCTCGGCGACGCCGAGCACCTCGGCCCAGATGGCGGCCAGCTCCCGTTCCAGGTCGTCGCGGGGCGGACCGCCCGCCGAGGCGCGGCTCGCGGCGGCGTGCGGCAGCCAGGAGCGCAGCGCGGCCGTGTCGACCTTGCCGTTGCGGGTCAGCGGCAGCTCGTCGACGACCTGGAGATGCGCCGGGATCATGTACTCGGGCAGCCGTCCGGCCAGGTGCCCGGCCAGCGCGGCGACGTCCAGCGGCCGCCGGTCCGCCTTGAACCGCGCGGCGAAGACGTGCTGCCCGAGCGGGGCCGTCACGTCCTCCGGGCCGGGGAGGCACACGGTCGTGTCGGCGCCCGCGTCGAGCAGCAGCTCCTCCCACTGCCCGCGGCCGAGGAAGGTCTGGTCGAGGCCCTTGCGGGAGTCCTCGTAGTCCCATTTGCGCGGGTCCTTCTCCGGCATCATGAACTCCATCGAGGTCATGATCTGGTAGCTGTCCTCGGTGGTCTCGACGAACACCAGCCAGCCGCCGGGCCGCAGCATCTGCGTCAGCCGGTCGAGCACCCGGCCCGCGTGGCGGGAGTTGTGCAGGACGTTCACGCAGACGATGACCTCGAAGTCGTTGGGCTTGTACCCCTGCCCTCGGAAGTCCTCGTTGATGTCGAACAGCCCGTACCGCACCCAGGGCTTGTCGCCGAAGCGCTCGCGGGCCTCGTTGAGGAAGAACGGCGAGACGTCGGTGAACAGGTAGTCGACGTCGTACTCCGCGAGCGCCGGGATCAGCTGCGCGCTGATGCCGCCGACGCCCGCGCCGACCTCCAGCACCCGCAGGCCGCCGTCGTGCCGTCCGGCGATGCGGCGCAGCATCTCGATGGCGGCGTGGTTGACGTAGCGGCTGATGACGTTCTCCCGGTAGGCCGCCTCGGAGATCTCCAGGCGGCCCTCGGGGAAGAGCAGCGGCAGCGGGTCCAGCTCGTCGCGGACCAGCTCGGGCAGGTGGTCGGTGCTGGTCCTGAAGTAGTCGATCAGGGCGGCGGGGTAGCTGTCCTCGCGTTGCAGCTCGGCGACCGACTCCCAGGCGGCGTCGAGGTCGTGCCCGCTCGCGGTGCGCACCGCGCGGCGGACGTTCCCGTCCCGTTCCAGGAACCCCTCGTTCTCCAGGACGCGCAGCCAGCGGCGCACCAGCCGGTGGTGCCGGGGTGCCGCGCCGATGGTCTCGATGACCTCGTCGGTGGTGGCGGTCTCGCCGGGGGCGCCGAACAGCCCCTGCCGCACGAGGGCGCGCATGATGCCAATGACCGCGGCCCTGTCCAGGCGGGTCATGAACTCCATGAGTTCGTCGCGATCGAGGTGCGCGGTGTGCGCGTCGCCGGCGCGGGATCCCGCCGTGCGCAGTTCGTCGGCCAGTTCTTCCGTAGGCTCGTCCGACCGGTCGCGGGCGGGCTCGGCGAAGGCGGCGAGGCGGCGCTCCAGCCCGTCGCCGTCGACCAGCACGTGGGCGGCGGCGACCGCCGGATGCTCCTGGACGGCGGCCTCGACCTCCGCGAGCTCGATGCGGTGGCCGCGGATCTTGACCTGCCGGTCCTCGCGGCCGAGGAACTCGATCACCCCGTCCTCGCGGTAGCGGCCGAGGTCCCCGGTGCGGTAGAGGCGCTCGCCGGTCTCCGGATGCCGGACGAACCGCTGCGCCGTCTTCGCCTCGTCGCCCAGATATCCCAGCGCCACCCCGGCGCCGCCGATGTAGAGCTCGCCCGCCACCCAGTCCGGGCATGGCCGCATCGCCCGGTCCAGGACGTGGAAGGTCTGGTTGGCCAGCGGTTTCCCGTACGGGACGCTCGTCCAGTCCGGCGAGAGGTCGCCGATCGGGTGGTAGATCGACCAGATCGACGCCTCGGTCGCGCCGCCGAGGCTGACCAGCTCGATCTCGGGCAGCCGCGCGCGGACGGCCGAGGGGAGCGTGATCGGGATCCAGTCGCCGCTGAGCAGGGCCAGCCTGAGCGTTCGGAGGTCGGTCTCGGGGCCGGCGTCCAGGTAGTGGGCCAGCATCTGGAGTTGCGCGGGGACGGAGTTCCACAGCGTGACCCCGTGCTCGGCGATGAGCCGCGCCCAGCGGGCCGGGTCGCCGCGCTCCTGCGGGCCGGGCAGCACCAGCGCCCCGCCCACGGCCAAGAGGCCGAAGATGTCGTAGACGGAAAGGTCGAAGCCAAGGCTTGCGAGGCCGAGCACCCGGTCGGCCGCGGTGACCGAGAAGCGGCCGTTGATGTCGGCCACCGTGTTGAGCGCCGCCTCGTGGGAGATCATCACGCCCTTGGGCTCGCCGGTGGAGCCGGACGTGTAGATGACGTAGGCGAGATCGCCGGGGCGGGCACGGCTGGAGGGAACGGGGCCGGTGGAGGGCGGCGTCGTGTCGACGTCCACGCAGCGCACCCCGGGCGGACGCTCTCCGATCCAGGATTGCGTCAGCGCTGTGGTCACCCCGGCGTCGGCCATGATGCGGTCACGCCGGGCGGGCGGCTGCCCGGCGTCCACGGGCAGGTAGGCGGCGCCGGCCAGCATCGTGCCGAGCACGGCGACGACCTGCTCCCAGCCCTTCTCCATGAGCACCGCGACGGGCGCGTCGCCCGCCCCCGCCAGGCTCTCGGCCACGGCCGTGGCGCGCGCGAGCAGTTCGCCGTAGGTGAGTGTGCGCTCTGCGGTGATGACGGCGGGCGCGTCCGGCGTGGCCGCCGCCTGGGCGACGACGGGCTCGTGGAGCAGCCCTTCGGGACGGGGCGCGGCCGTCGCGTTGGCGCGGTCGCGCCGCTCGGCCTGCGCGGCGGGCAGCCCGACCGGCGCGGGCGACGTCCACGCGGAGTCGGACGCGGCCAGGTCGAGGAGCAGCGTGCGCAGAGCGCCGAACAGGTCCTCGATCAGCCCGGCGGGGAAGACGCCGTCGCGCACGTCGGCCCTGACCTCCAGGACGCCGTTCTCGACGAGGGCCTGGCAGTCGATCCACACCTGGGGCGTCCGGCTCCCGCCGTGCACCACCTCGGCCAGGCCGCGCATGCCCTCGTTCTCGTCACTGAGCCCGACCGTGCTGGTGAAGACGACCGGATACAGGGCGGTCCGCCTGCCTTGGCGGCGGGCCATCTCGCGCATCAGTTCCACGCCCGAGTAGAGCCGGTGGTCGAGGTCGTTCCAGAGCCGCCGCTGGAGCCCGGCGGCGCGGCCGGCGAAGCCGTCTCCGGCGCCGTCCACCTCAAGCAGGCTGACGGTGGTGAAGTCGCCGACGAGCGAACCCACCTGCGGGTGGAGCGGGTGCCGGTTGAGCAGCGTGAGGTTGAGGCAGAACGCCGGCTGGCGGCTCCAGCGGCCGACGACCTCGGCGAAGGCGGCGAGCACGGCGGTCGAGGGGGTGACGCCGTGCGCCGCCGCCCGTTCACGCAGCCCGCTCCATCGCTCGGGGGAGAAGCGGACCGCGTGACGGGTGAAGGAGCCGGTCGCCTGGACCTCCCGGTCCTCGCGCAGCGGCAGTTCGGGGGCGCCGGGCAGGTCGTCCAGCCGGTCCTCCCAGTAGTGCCGGTCGCGCTCGTAGGCGGCGCCGTCGCGCAGGCCCCGGGCCGCCGCCACGTAGTCGCGGAAGGTGATCTCCAGCGGCGGCAGTTCCGCGCCCGGGTCGAGGTAGAGGCGCTTCAACTCGGTGAGCAGGAGCTGGATGCTCAGGTAGTCGGCGATGAGGAAGTCGATGGAGACGTGCAGGAGGTCGCGGTCGCCGGTCCGGGTGATCCGCACGTCGAACAGCGGCCACACGGCGGGGTCGTAGCGGCGGCCGTCCATGGCGCTCCTGGTGGCGGCGACATGCGCGTCGACCTCGGCGGGGGAGCGGCCGCGCAGATCGGCGACCTCGATCCCGTACCGGGGCGTCTCGGGGGCGGTGACCTGGTAGCCCTCCATGTGGACGGTGCAGCGCAGCATGTCGTGCCGCTCGACGAGCCGGTTCCAGGCGTCCTCCATGCGCCGCGCGTCCAGGTCCGCGAAGGCGAGCTCCGCGTAGACCTGGCAGGCGGTTCCGCCGTAGTCGAAGGCGTCGCCCCGGCCGAGCAGGTAGGCGGCCTGCACGTCGGTGAGGGGGAACGGCTCGTGCCGGGCGCCGGGCTCGGGCGCCAGCTCCGGCGTGGCCGACCGGCTCAGGTGGTCCAGCAGTTCGTCCTTGCGGGCGGCGAGCTGCGCGCGCCGCTCCTCGGTGAGGACGCCCTCGGGGGCGCGGAACCGCAGCCGGCCCGCCTCCTCCCACAGGCGCACGCCCTCGCGGGCCAGTTCGGCGATGAGCTGACCAGCCGTCATATCGTGCCCTCCTCGAAGGCTCCGTCGTCGAAGGCTCCGTCGTGGTGGTGCCGCTCGACCAGGGCCGCGTGCTCGGCGATGGTCGGCTCGGCGAACAGCGTTCGCAGGGGGAGCTCGACGCCGAACTCGATCCTGATCTCCTCGGCCAGGCGGGTGGCCAGCACGCTGTCGCCGCCGAGGGTCACGAAGTTCTGATGCCTGCCCACGCCGGGGACGTCGAGCAGCGCCTCCCAGATCCGGGCGAGGGCCTCCTCGACCGGGCCGGTGGGCGGGGCGTCCTCGACCTGGCCGTCGCCGTGCTCCTCGACCAGGCGGTGGAGGGCGTTCCGGTCGACCTTTCCGTTCGGGGTGAGGGGGAGGTCGGGGACCTGGACGACCGGTTCGGGGATCATGTACGGCGGGAGCCGCTCGGCCAGCCGGTCGCGGAGGTCGTCGGCGTCCAGGTCACCGGCCGGGACGACGAGCGCGGCCAGCCCGCGGGCGGCGCCGCCGACCGTGGTCGCCACCGCGCGCTTCACGTCCGGGTGGGACAGCAGCGCCGCCTCGATCTCGCCGAGTTCGATGCGGTGGCCGCGGACCTTGACCTGGTGGTCGACCCGGCCCAGGAACTCCAGGGTTCCGTCCGGCCAGTAGCGGCCCATGTCGCCGGTGCGGTACCACCGCATCCCCTCGTGCTCGACGAACTTGGCGCGGGTGGTGTCCGGGTCGCCCCGATACCCTTCTGCCACTCCCGCGCCGCCGATCCACAGCTCTCCCGGAGCCCAGTCGGGGCAGTCGCGGCCCAGTGAGTCGACGACCCGGAAGCACTGGTTGGCCAGGGGACGGCCGTAAGGCACCGACACCCATTCCGGCGGCACCTCGGCGGGCACCGGGCAGTAGTTGGACCAGATCGCGGCCTCGGTCGCGCCGCCGAGCGCGATCAGCCCGCACTCCGGCGCGACCCGCGCGAGCCGGGCCGACATGTCCAGCGGGACCCAGTCGCCCGACACCATCGCCAGCCGCAGCGAGCCCACCTGCCCGCGTTCGGCCACCAGCAGCATGTCCAGCAGCGCGGGCACCGTGTTCCACACCGTCACGCGGTGCTCGGCGACCAGGCGCGCCCATCGGGCGGCGTCGCGGCGGTCGTCCTCGTCCACCGTCACCAGTGACCCGCCGGCGGACAGCGTCCCGAACACGTCCCATACCGACAGGTCGAAGTCCAGGGCGGACACCGCCAGCACCCGGTCGTCCTCGCCGACGCCGAAGCGGGCGTTGACGTCGAGCACCGTGTTCAGCGCCGCGCGGTGGGAGACCTCCACGCCCTTCGGCTCGCCCGTGGACCCGGACGTGAAGATCACATACGCGCTCGCGTCCGGCTTCACCTCCACCGGAGCGTCCAACGGCTCGCCCTCGGGCAGCTCGGTCAGCAGCAGGCGCGCGTCGGCGCGGCGCATGATCTGCTCGCGCCGGGCCTCGGGCTGGTCGACGCCGATCGGCACGTAGAGCGCCCCGGCCGCCAGAACGCCCAGCACCGCAGCGACCTGGTCGGGGCCCTTCGGCAGCGACACCGCCACCGCCTCGCCCGGGCGGACACCGTGCTCGCGCAGGAAGCCCGCCGCGCGCAGCGCCCGTCCGGCCAGCTCGCCGTAGGAGATGCCCGGGTGGATCGCCGCGCGGGACGGATCACGGCGCGCCCGTTCGAAGAAGCGACCGTGCAGCGTGCCCTCGGGAACCGGCGCCGCCGTGTCGTTGGCCGCCGCCCGCACCGCGAGCTGCGACGCGGGGACCAGCGACGGCGCGGCCGTGTCCCAGTCGGATTCCAGCAGCCATTCCAGCAGCCGGCCGTACCCGTCGGTCATGGCGTCCAGGACGCCCGGCGGGAACAGGTCCTCGACCGCGTCCCAGTTGACGACCAGCCCGCCGTCGACCTCGACCACCTGGTGGTCGATCCACACCTGCGGCGTCTGCGACACGCCCCAGACCGGGTCGGCGAAGAGCGTGCCGGTCAGGGCGCCGTCCTCGCCCGCGACGCCGAGCGTGCTGGTGAACACGACCGGCATGGCGACGTCGGACGAGCCGGTCCGCTTGGCCAGCTCGCGCATCACCCACAGCGCGGACACGTCGCTGTGGTCGAGGTCGCGCGCCACCCGGCGCTGGAGCCGGCGGGCGCTGTCCAGCCACGTCTCGCCCGGCTCGTAGGCGACCAGCAGCAGCGAGGTGAAGTCGCCCAGGACGGTGTCGATGTCAGGGTGCACCTGGCGCCGGTCGAAGAGGGTGAGGTTGATCGTCATGTCGCGGCGGGCGCTCCACGCGCCGAGCGCGTCGGCGAACGCCGTCGCGAGGACGGTCGAGAGGGTGAGGCCGTGCCGCCGGGCGGTGTCCTTGACGGTCCGCCACTGCTCGGCGGGGACGCGGATCTGCCGGCGGGTGAAGCGCGGGCGGCCGAGGCCGGCCGGGTCGTTCGCCAGCGGAAGCTGGGGCGCGGGCGGCAGTTCCGCGACTCTGCTCGACCAGTACTCCTCGGCGTCCCGCCGCGCCTTCGGGTCGGGATGGACGGTGAGCACGTAGTCGCGGAAGGACGGCCCGGTCGGCGGCAGTTCGGCGTCCGGGTCGTGGTAGACGGCGTCGAGCTCGCGCAGCAGGGTCATGATGCTGAGCGCGTCGAAGACGATGTTGTCGAAGCTGACGCCGATCCGGACGCGGCCCTCGCCGTACCGCACGGCCCGCACGTCGAACAACGGCCACCGGGTGACGTCGATGAGCTGGTGCGACATCGACTCCCGCAGCTCGGCGAGGGCCTGGTCGGCGGCGCCGTCGCCCGCCTCCGTGACCGGGATGGTCAGCTCCGGCGCCGTGGGGAGGATGCGCTGCGCGCCGTCGGGCTGGAAGACCGCGCGCAGCATCTCGTGCCGTTCGATCAGCCGGTTCCACGCCGCGCCGAAACGGGGCAGGTCGAGGCCGTCGAAGTCGTATTCGGTGTAGAAGTGGCAGCCGACGCCGCCGAGCGCGAAGTCGTCGGTGCGGCCGAACCAGTAGGCGCGCTGCACCTCGGTGGGCGGGAACGGCTCGTACCGGTGTTCCGGGTCGGCCCGCAGGACGGACGCCTCGGGGGCCTCCTCCTCTCCGAGTCGTGCGGTCTGGGCGAAGGCGGCCAGTTCGGGGTTGTCGAACAGGTTCGTCAGCTCGGCGCCCGCGACTCCGGCGGCGCGCAGGCGGAGGATGAGACGGGTGGCCAGGAGGCTGTCGCCGCCGAGCGCGAAGAAGTTCTGGTCACGGCCCACCGCCGGTACGTTCAGCACCTCGGTCCAGATCGCGGCCATGACGCTTTCGATACCGGGACGAGGAGGCTCGAAACGTTCCGCACGTCCGGCCAGCTCTCCGCCGAGAATCGTCCGGACTGCGGCGCGGTCGACCTTGCCGTTCGCGGTGAGGGGGAGAGCGGGGAGTTGCGCGATGTGCTCGGGGACCATGTAGGGCGGCAGGTGTTGGGCGAGGTGCGCGCGCAGATCGTCCTCATCGGGTCGGCGCCGATCGCCGGTCGGGACGATGACCGCCGCCAATTGCTGGGCGGCGCTTTCGACGGTGGTGGCCATCGCCCGTTCGACCTGGGGATGGGAGAGCAGCGCCGCTTCGATCTCGCCGAGTTCGATGCGGTGGCCGCGGATTTTGACCTGGTGGTCGATGCGGCCGAGGAACTCCAATGTGCCATCCGGCCAGTAACGCCCCATGTCACCGGTGCGGTACCAGCGGACTCCGTCGTGCTCGACGAATTTGGCGGCTGTGGTGTCGGGGTCGCCCCGGTAGCCCCTGGCGACTCCGGCTCCGCCGATCCACAGTTCTCCGCGTCCCCAGTCCGGGCAGTCGCGGCCTTGCGGGTCCACGACGCGGAAACATTGGTTGGTCAGGGGCCTGCCGTAAGGGACGGAGACCCATTCGGAGGGAATCCGGGGTGGCACCGGACAGTAGTTGGACCAGATGGCGGCTTCGGTGGCACCGCCGAGTGCGATGAGCCGACATCGCGGCGCGGCGTGCTCCAGGCGGGCGGACAGGTCCAGCGGGACCCAGTCGCCGGACACCAGGGCCAGCCGCAGTGAGGGGAGCGGGTCATCGGCCGCGATCAGCAGCATGTCCAGCAGCGCGGGGACGGTGTTCCACACCGTCACCTGATGGTCGTTGACCAGCCGCGCCCACTGGGCGGCGTCGCGCCGCTCGTCCTCGTTGATCATTACCAGCGCGGCCCCGGCTGACAGCAGGCCGAAGACGTCCCAGACGGACAGGTCGAAGTCCAGCGCCGACACGGCCAGGACGCGGTCGTCGCCGGTGATGCCGAAGCGGGCGTTGACGTCCAGCACGGTGTTGAGGGCGGCGCGATGGCTGACCTCGACGCCCTTCGGCTCGCCCGTGGACCCTGACGTGAAGATCACATAGGCGCTGCTCTCCGGGTCGACGTCGACGGGGGCGTCCAGCGGCGGGACGCCGGGGAGTTCGTCGGGTGTCAGGGTCAGCGTGAACCGGGCGTCGGCGCGGCGGACGATCTGCTCCCGCCGCGCGGGCGGCTGGTCCACGCCGACCGGGACGTACATCGCCCCGGCGGCCAGTACGCCGAGGACCGCGGCTATCTGTCCGGGGCCCTTGGGCAGGCACACCGCCACCGCATCGCCCGGGCGGACGCCATTTCGATAGAGGAAGCCCGCGACGCGTAGCGCCTGGTCGGCGAGTTCGCCGTAGCTGATGGCGGGCCCGGCGGCGTGGTGCACGGCGGGACGGGCAGGGGCGCGGCGAGCCAGCTCGAAGAACCGTTCGTGCAGAGTGCCTTCGGGGAGTGGCGCGGCGGTGTCGTTGACCGTTTCGCGGACGGCGAGTTGGGCGGCCGGTACCAGCGGTGGTACGGCGGCGTCCCAGTCGTCCTCCAGCAGCCAGTCCAGCAGCCGGTTGTGAGCGTCGGCCATGCCGTCCAGCACGCCCGGCGGGAACAGCTCCTCGACGGCGTCCCAGTTGATCAGCAGCCCGCCGTCGATCTCGACCACCTGGTGGTCGATCCACACCTGCGGCGTCTGGGACAGCATCGAGCCCAGCCGGCCGAGGCTCCGCTGCACGTCCGCGCCGACGAGGTCGCCCATGCCGAGCGCGCTGGTGAACACCACCGGCGCGGTCACCTGGTCGTGGCGGCCGCCCCGGTTGAGGTCGCGGAGCACCTCGACACCGGAGTAGGCCGAGTGCGCCGCGTCGCGTTGGAAGCGCGCCTGCAGCGCCGCGACGCGCTCCGCGAACGTCCGCGGCCGCGACAGGTCCACCTCCAGCAGGACGAGGTTGGAGAAGTCGGCGACCATGTGCTCCACATCCGGGTGGATCGCCTGGCGGTCGAACAGCGGGACGTTGAGCACGAAGCGCGGCGCGCCGCTCCACAGGCCGACGACCTCGGCCAGCGCGGCGGCCATGACCATCGGCAGCGTGACGCCGTGCGCGCGGGCGCGCTCGGCCAACCGGTCCCGTTCCCCGGCGGTGAGCCCGCGGTCGCGGCGCACCACCCGGACCTGCTCCACCCTCTCCGGATCGACGGCCAGCGGCAGCGGCGGGCCGGGAGGCAGCTCGGGCAGGCGTTCGGCCCAGTACCGGCGGCCGGCCTCGTGGTCCTTCGCCCGCAGCGGTTCCCGCTCGGCGAGGTATTCGCGGAAGGAGTAGGTCAGCGGGGGCAGTTCGGCGTCCTCGCCGCGATAGAGGGCGCCCAGGTCCTCCAGGACGATCTGGATGCTGCGGACGTCGGCGACGAGCAGGTCGATGTTGACGTGCAGGCGGTAGGCGCCGCCGGGCAGCAGTGAGAGCGTCAGGTCGAGCACTTCGCCGCGCTCGACGTCCAGACGCCGGTGCGAGAGCCTCTCGCGCGTCCTGAGCAGGGCCTCTTCGGCGTCCTCGGCCGTGCTCAGGTCGTGGACGGTCAGGCCCGGCCAAGGGCTGTGCGGCAGAACCTGCTGGGTGCCGTCGTCGAGGAAGCGGGCGCGCAGCAGGTCGTGCCGCTCGAAGAGGGCGCGGGCGGCGCGCTCAAGGGCGGCGCGGTCGATGGCGAGTCCGTCGAACTCGATGTAGAAGTGGCAGCCGACGCCGCCGAGCACCTGGCGGTCGCGGCGGCCGAACCAGTAGGCGTGCTGGAGCGGAGTGAGAGCGAAGGGGGCGTCGCGATCGACCGGTTCGGGCTTGGATCGGGGCAGAGTGACGGCGCCGCACGACTGGAGCAGTGCGTGCCATGACTCGATCGTCGGCGCCTCCACGAGGTCGGTGAACTTGACGTCCAGACCTTGGCGCAGCCAGTCGTTGGCGAGCTGCATGATGCGGACGGAGTCGAGCCCCAGCGCGATGAGGTCCTCGCCGTGGTCGAGATCCTCCGGGCGGACGCCGAGCAGGTCGGCCGCGGCACCGGCGATCTCCTCCATCGCGGGAGCCTGGGGCGGGAGGACCTGGGCGTGCGTCCTTCCCGCGATTTGCGAGCCGGGACGCTCGGTATCCAATGCGGTGTCCAGCGGGACGGGCGGGGCGGCCAGTGTGTCGACGTCACGGACCGGCAGCAGACCACGGCGGTAACGGTTCACGAGTTCCGCCCGGTCGCCCGTCAGCGATCCCGGGTCGACGAACGCCACCGTCTCCACCACCGCGCCGCAGGCGTCGATGACGGCGCTCCGCACCTGGCGCGCCGAAGGCCCTGCTCCCGGGACGGATTCCACCAATGCCGTGAGATTTCCTCCCGGAACGGTCTGAATTGTGCGGCATGGCGATCCCGTCAGCTCGTTCACGGCCGCTTCGAGGTCGTTCGGGGAAAGCAGCCGGCCTTGCGCGGACAGGCAGGAGGAACGCATCGCCGTTTCCGTCATGGCGCATAACACTGACATATACCTAAGTGTCTGACCAATCTCGAATTATTGGCATACGTATCATAGGTAGCCATCCGATGATTAGGGTTGCCTAACCTAACCGGGCGGTCCGGAAAGGTTGATCAGCGGGAACGTGCCAGCGGTGCCCGATCGACGCACCGTCCCAAGTCGGGAGGTGCTCTTTCGAGGTGCCCATCCGGGCACTTGCCTCCGCTCCGGGCCGCGCTTAGCTTCCGTCGATGATGTCCGGAAGGAGATGGGATGCCGCCCGCACTCACCGAGGAACCCCGGGACGCCGCCGCGGCGCACGCGCTCGGCGGCGAGTACGTCACCGCGCTCGGCAAGATCATCGGAAGTCATGTGCGCAATGAGGCGGCGGGGGCCGCGGTGTTCGACGAGCCGTCCATTTCGCTCGCGCCTACTCCGCGTGACAAATGGCTCGCCTGCAGAATGGCGATGGAGGAGTACGGCCACCATCTGAAGTTCAACAAGCTCGCGAATGAACTCGGGCTTGAGGACGTCCACGACCGTCCGCCGCTGTCGGTCTTCGACTACCAGGTGGAGTCGTGGACCGGATATGTGATGACCAAGGCGATCGTGGATCTCGCCGAGGTCGTCCTGATGGAAGACCTGTGCGAGTGCTCCTATGTGCCGCTGCGGGATCTGTGCCGGTCGCTGATGCCGGAGGAGCGCTTCCACGTCGGGTTCGGCACCGCGCGGGCCAAGCGGCTGGCCGCCGATCCGGGCACCCGCGAAGAGGTCCGCTCGTCGGCGCATCGCCTCATCGCGATGACGCTGCCCTTCTTCGGCCGCAGCGACTCACGGAACAACGAGACCTTCCGTAAATGGGGCATCAAGCGGCTGACCAATGACGAGGCGCGGGCGGAGTTCGTCCGGCGTACCCGTGCGCTGCTGTGCGACGACCTCGGACTGGACTACCCGGAGGTGGCGACGCGTTGGCCCGTTACTACGAGCTGAGCGCCCCGCCGGAGGGACTCGCCCGCGACCTCGGACCCGGCGGCGACCGCGTCGCGGCCCTGCTCCACGGCGTGTCCGCGCACGTCCCGCCGGACGGTGCCCATCTGCCACCGGACGGTGCGCCCCGCCGGGGGAGTGAGGGTCTGCCGAAGACGCTCGCGGGCGCGCCGGTGCGGCCGGCGCCGGACGTCCCCGCCGCGCTCCTCGACCGCGTGGCTCCCGACTGGCTTGCCGAGCTGGAGCGCCGCCGTCACGACGCCCGGCGACGCCTCCACCTCACCGGCCGTGCGGACCGCCTGGAACTGGCCGAGCACGTGGCGATGCTGGTGGCCACTCCGCGCCTGCGTCCCGCCGATCCCGAGGACGCCGACGCGCTGGCGATGTCGGGGGCGATCCTCTGGCTGGTCGGCACCCTCGTCGCCGCCGCGCTCGCCGACGACCGCGCCGACGCGCTCGCGGAGCTGATCACGTGCGGGTGGTGGCCGGTGGGCCCCGTGGACGGCGCCTTCCTCACCGCCCCCCTCGACCTGCCGCGCCGTCCCCGTGGCGGCCCGCCGGAAAGGTCCCGCCATGCCTGAGCCTTCGTCCGGCCGCGCCACGGTCCAGACGCCGACCGCCCCACGGCGCGGCAACGGGAAAAGCGCGGAGATCCCGTCCGCGAACCTCGCGTTGCGTCTCGCCGCCAAGGCCCACCGGGAGGGCTGGTGGCAGCGGCCTGCCTTCCATACCTCGGAGCGGTCCTGGACGCACGGCGAGGTGCACGCCCTCGCCGCCTCCGCCGCTTCGGTGCTTGTGGACCAAGGCGTCCGGCCTGGTGACAGGGTGCTCGTCGCGATGGGCGACGGCATCGCCTGGGTGACGGCGTTCCTCGCGGCCGCACGGATCGGCGCGGTCGCGGTCCCGGTCAACCCCGAACTGGTCTCCGCCGAGCACGGCTTCCTGGCAGACGACTGCCGGGCTCGCCTCGTGGTGGCGGAGGAGCACCTCGTCGGACGCTTCGACGGAACCGCCGTCCTGACGGGCGAGCGCCTGATGCGGCTGGCCGCGGACGCCCCCGCCGGATCGGCTGCGGCCGTGTCCGGCGACACTCCGCTCTACGCGCAGTACACGTCCGGTACGACCGGCGTCCCCAAGGCGGCGCTGCACCGCCACGCCGACCCCGCGCGTTACCAGCGGGCGGCGGGCGACGGCGTTGTGGGCGTGCGGCACGACGACGTGACGCTGTCGGTGTCCAAGCTGTTCTTCGCCTACGGCCTGGGGAACGCGCTGGTCTTCCCGCTCTTCTCCGGTTCCGCCGCCGTGCTCGTGCCGCACCGGCCGGCGCCGGCGGAGATCGCCGAGATCGTGGCACGGCACGGCGTGACGCTGCTGTACGGCGTCCCGTCCGCATACGCCAACCTGGTGGCCGAGTGTTCGCCAGAGGCGTTCTCATCTGTTCGGGTGGCCGTCTCGGCCGGGGAGTCCCTGTCTCTCACCTTGGGCGCCAGGGCCAGCGGGCTTCTCGGCGTTCCTGTCCTGGACCAGCTCGGTTCCACGGAGGTCGGCCACGCCTACTGCTCCAACACCGCCTGGCGGGACGAACCCGGCACCATCGGCCGTCCGCTGCCCGGATACGAAATCGCGTTGCGGGGCGAGAACGGGGCGCTCATCACGGAGGGCACGGGAGAGATCTGGGTGCGAGGCGCCTCGGTCATGGCCGGGTACCTGGACCGCCCCGCCGAGACCGCGCGGGCGCTGCGCGACGGCTGGCTGCGCACCGGGGACCTGGCCGAATACGTCGACGGCGGCGCGCTGAAACACTGCGGCCGCAACGACGACATGGAAATGGTGGGCGGCATCACCGTCTCCCCTCTGGAAATCGAGCGTGTGCTGGGCGAGCACCCGGCGGTGTCCGAGGTCGCCGTGGCGGTCATCCCCGACGAGCACGGCGCGCGGAAGCTGCGCGCCTTCGTGGTGCCCCGTTCCGACGCGGACCGCGCCGGGCTGGAAGGCGAATTGATCGCCCTGGCGCGGCTCCGGCTCGCCCCTTACAAAGTGCCGCGCCACGTGGAGTTCCGGGCGGGGCTGCCGCGCACCGCGACGGGCAAGCTGCGCCGCTTCGCGGTGCGCACGGGAGAGTGGTGATCATGTCGAACCTGCGCCTGGTGTGGAACGAGCCGTCCGGTCTGACCCCCGTGGCGGACCGGCGCCCCGGCGCCCCGGCGGTCGTGGACTCCTGGCTGGTCGCGGATGGACGGGTGCGCGACCTGATGCTGCACGGGCGGCGCTTCCTGGGCGCCTGCGCGGAGCTGGCGCCCGAGCTGTCGCCCGCGACCGTCCTGGATTTCCTGGACGCGGTGCGTCACTGGCTGCCGTCCCATGGCCGCTGGTTCCCGAGGATCGAGGCGTACGGCGGGCCTGAGCCCGGGCTTGCTCTCTGGCCCAGACCCGCGCCCGCTCCCGGCGCCGGCGAGGTGACGCTGTGGATCCCGCCGGATCCGGATCCCCGCGTGTGCCCCACGGTCAAGGGCCCCGATCTTCGCGTCCTGGCCGGGCTGCGCGAACGGGCCAAGGCGGTCGGCGCCGACGACGCGCTGCTCTACGGCAGTGGCGGCACCGTTCTGGAGACGGCCCACAGCGCACTGGTGTGGTGGCGCGGCGACGAGTTGTGCGTGCCCGAAGCCGACCTCCTCGTCCTCCCGTCGGTGACCAGGACTCACCTGGAACGGCTGGCCGAGTGCTGGCGATGCTCCGTCCGGCGGGAGAGCGTCGACCTCGCCGAGTTGCCGGCGCTGGAGACCTGGACCCTCAACGCCCTGCACGGCCTTCGTCCGGTGCGCGCCTGGATCGGCGCCGACGGCCGCTCGACGGCCGCCAGGGTCTCGGCCAGGGCCGCGGACTGGCGGCGGGCCGTACGGCACCGCGCCGTCCTGCCCGCCGCCAACCTCTGGGAACTGCCGTGCGCACACTGATCGTCGACAACCACGACTCCTACACCTACAACCTGTTCCAGCTCGCCGCTCGGGCCTACGGGGTGGAGCCGGTGGTGATGCCCAACGACGATCCGGGCTGGGGCGAGCTGGATCTGGGCCGCTTCGACGCGCTCATCGTCTCTCCCGGCCCGGGACGCCCGCAGCAGCACCGCGACGTCGGCGTCACGCTCGACCTCGTCCGCGACTCCGGGCTGCCCACGCTCGGAGTCTGCCTCGGTCATCAGGCGCTGGCCTGGATGTCGGACGCCGAAGTGGTGCCCGCGCCCGCACCGGTCCACGGTCAGGTGGAAGAGATCAGGCACTGCGGGCGCGATCTGTTCCGCGGCCTGCCCCAGGGCTTCCATGCCGTGCGCTACCACTCGCTGTGCGTCGCCACGCCCGTGCCCGACGACCTGGAGGTCACGGCATGGACCGCGGACGCGGTCGTGATGGGCCTGAGACATCGAAGGATGCCCTGGTGGGGCGTGCAGTTCCACCCGGAGTCGATCTCGACCGACTTCGGGCCGACGCTACTGTCCAACTTTCGCGACCTCGCGGCGGAGTACAACGCGACGGCCCGGCCGGGCAGGAGTGCCCGGAACGGTTCCACGCCACGGATGGGGACGTCCCCTCGCTGGTCGCTGGAGGTCGAGCGGATTTCCGGCGTCCCCGACGCCGAGGACGTCTTCACCGAACTGTTCGCGGACGAGCCCTACTCCTTCTGGCTGGACAGCAGCCGGGTCGAGCCCGGCCTGTCCCGCTTCTCCTTCCTGGGCGACGCGGGCGGGCCGCACGGCGAGACTCTGTGCTGCCGGCCGGGATCCGGCGGCGTGGTGGTGCGGGCGGGCGGGCGGGAGCGCACGGTCTCCTCATCCATCTTCGACGTGCTCGACGCGCATCTCGCGGCACGGGCCGTCCCGAGCGATCCGGCGCTGCCGTTCGACCTGAACGGCGGCTATGTCGGCTATCTCGGCTACGAGTTGAAGCGCGACTGCGGTGCGCCTGCGGCATACGTCTCGTCCCTGCCTGACGCCACCTGGATGTCGGCGACCCGGTTCGTGGCGATCGACCACGAAGCCGGAGAGGCGTGGGCGCTCGCGTTGACCGACCGCGGGCGTGAGAACCGGGAGGCGGCCCGCGCCTGGGTCTCCAGCGCCGCCGATGTCTGCCGGAGGCGCGGGCTGAGGGCGCGACCGGCGCCTCAGCCGGGTCCGGAGTTCGATCCGGAGCCGTGGCTCGTCCGGCCGCGAGAGCGCTACCTGGCGGACATCGAGGAGTGCCTGCGGCTGCTGCGGGCCGGGGAGAGCTACGAGATCTGCCTGACCAACAGCGCGGAGATCCCCTTCGACGGCTCGCCCTACGAGCTCTATCTCGCTCAGCGGCGACTCAATCCCGCGCCCTATGCCGCCTATCTGCGCCTGGGCGAGACGCACGTTCTGTGCACCTCTCCTGAGCGTTTTCTGAAGGTCGACAGGGAGAGGATGGCCGAGTCCAAGCCGATCAAAGGCACGGCGCCGCGTGCTCCTGAACCGAGACTGGACACCGCCCTGCGCGAGGAACTGGCCGCCTCGGACAAGACCAGGGCGGAGAACCTCATGATCGTCGACCTGCTCCGCAACGACCTGGGCCGCATCAGCGACATCGGGACGGTCAGCGTGCCGAGCTTCATGGCGGTGGAGTCCTACGAGACCGTGCACCAGCTCGTCTCCACCGTGCGCGGCCATCTGCGCGAAGGCGTGACCGCCGTCCGAGCGGCGAGGACGTGCTTCCCCGGCGGATCGATGACCGGAGCGCCGAAGCTGCGCACAATGGAGATCATCGACCGGCTGGAAGGACGGGCGCGCGGCGTCTACTCCGGCGCGATCGGCTTCTTCGGCCTGGGCGGCACCGCCGACCTCAACATCGTCATCCGCACGATGGTGGCGCGTCCGGGCCATCTGTCGGTGGGCGCGGGCGGCGCCATCGTGCTGGACTCCGATCCCGCGGCCGAGTACGAGGAGATGCTCCTCAAGGCCCGCGCGCCGCTGCGCGCCCTGGCCGCCCTGGACAGCGGCGGGCTGGATCGCGGCGGGCTGGTGTTCAGCGGCGTCGACCCCGGCGCGAGGTCCCCGGGTCCTGGACGAGTCCGCGGCTGAGCGCGACGGCGGCCGCCAGCGTCCTGTTCGAGCAGTTGAGCTTGGCCAGGATGTTGGCGACGTGCCGTTTGGCGCCGTGCTCGGAGATGCCCAGGCGACGGGCGATCTGCTTGTTGCTCAGCCCCTCCACCATCAGCGACAGCGCTTGGAGCTCGCGATCCGTCAGCGTGGTGGGCTCCGCGCCTTCGTGCACCGGCACCGCTGCGACGGGTCCGGTCGAGTCGACGGGGGCGGGCGGGATGACGGGCGCGGGCGGGGAGGCGGGGCCGACCTCGGCCAGGAGCCTGCGCGCCACCGGATGGGGGATCGGAACCAACCCGCTCTCCATGTCGCTCAGTGCGTTCATCAGGACTTCGCGGGTCAGCGTCGGCTCCAGCAGGTAGCCGTCCGCCGGTACGGCGGCGACCGGCGCGAGCGTCTCTCCGGTGACGGTCCGCAGCATCAACAACACTCGGACACCGACGTCGGCGGCCGTGCTCGCGAGCTTCTCCGCCTGCTGGGGCTCGTCGCCGTAGTTCAGAACCAACAGCGTGGGACGGCCCGAGTGCAGCAACTCCATGCTGTGGTCGAAGTTGCCGCTGGCGACCACGTCCTCGAGCGCGTTCAGCTCGCACAACATGGTGCGAAGCCCGCATCGGACCACTTCGCTGCCCAGTGAGACCAGGGCGATGTGGGTACCGCCCCGCCCTATCTGTCGATTCGAAGCCATCGGGACCTATCGTCGTTCCAGAAAGTAATGACCGTTACTGTAATAATGGCCCGCCGCAAACTCGGTCCTCTGTCGTAATACCCTCCAGAACGCACCTTATCCCCGCAAATGGACATGTCCAGGGAGTGGACATGCTTCACCTGGGCCATTGATCTGCGGGCCTGCGTTTGGGCGCGTCCGGGACACGGCCGCTGCTTAGCCCTACGTACAGCCGCGCCCTGGTGTCGAAGAGTGCGAGCGAGTCCATAACGGCAGGTCGTCCGGTTACCTGAATTGTGGGGCGAGACGCCGACCAAGATGGTGAGTGCCGCCGACCTGACGCCATTCGAGGTAGCCGACGCTGCGCCGTCCAACGGCCGTTCGGACAGGAACACGCAGTGGCCCAGTCAGCGGACGTGGGGGGCATGTCCCTCAAGGTCGGTGCTGATCTCGCTGGCTTTGCCGAGCAGGTAGCGCTGCTCAACCCGGTTCGCGGTCAGGTCGGCCGCCTGCCGGTAGAGCGCGGCTGCCCGCGTGGTGTCGCCGGTCATCTGGAGCAGGTGGGCGCGGACCGCGTGCTCCCGCTGCCTGGTGAGCGGATGCCGGTCCAGGTGGTGGCGTTGGTCGAGGTCGTCCAGGAGCGCCAGGCCCCGGGCCGGTCCGTGGGCGTGGGCCACCGCCACCACGCGGCTGAGCTGGACCGGTGCGGTAGGGGTGAGCCGTTCGAGCCACAGATACAGGACGGCGATCTGGGCCCAGTCGGTCTGTTCGGAAGAGGCGGCCGCTGAGTGCACGGCGGCGATCGCGGCTTGGAGCTGGTAGGGGCCGATCTCGTTGCGGCGCCAGACGCCGTCGATGAGAGCGGTGCCCTCGTCGATCAGGTCGCGGTCCCACCGGGTGCGGTCCTGCTCGTCCAAGGGGACCAGGTCATTGCCGTCGGTGCGGGCGGTGCGCCGGGACTCGGTGAGCAGCATCAGCGCCAGCAGGCCGGTCACCTCGGCGTCGTCGTCGAGCGTGGCGTGGAGCATGCGGGTCAGCCGGATGGCCTCGCGGGTCAGGTCGACGCGGGCGAGCCGGTCGCCGGAGGTGGCGGTGTAGCCCTCGTTGAAGATCAGGTAGAGCACGCGCATCACCGCGGCCATACGGCTGTCGCGGTCGGCCTCGGTGGGCGGCGTGAAGCGGGCCCCGGCGCGGGCCAGCCGCTGTTTGGCGCGGCTGATCCGGGCGCCCATGGTGGGCTCGGTCGTGCCGTGGGCGTGGGCGATCTCGGCGGTGGTCAGGCCGCCGACCGCGCGCAGCGTGAGCGCCACCTGCGAGGTGGGGTCCAGCGCGGGATGGCAGCACAGCATCAGGAGGGTCAGGCTGTCGTCGGTCTCGCGTGCGGGGTGCGCCCGGCGCTCGGGTCCCCGCATGGCGAGTTCGTCCGCTCCGGCCCGCTGCTCGCGGCGGTGGCGGGCCTGGTCGGAGCGGATCAGGTCGACCATGCGCCGGTATCCGACGCGGATGAGCCAGCTGCGCGGGTTCTCCGGGGCGCCCTCGGCCGGCCAGGTCTGGCTGGCGGTCAGCAGCGCCTCCTGCACCGCGTCCTCGGCGATGTCGAATCGGCCGAAGCGGCGGACCAGCGCGCCGAGCACCTGAGGCGCCTCGGTGCGCAGCAGGTGCTCGAGCTCGTGGTTCACGGCGCGAAGTCCTCGCCCATGATCGGACGGATCTCGATCGGTTCGCCGAGCGCCTCGACGATGCGCGCCGCGATCTCGACGGCGCGTTCCTTCCCGGCCACGTCGATCACGGCGAAGCTGGCCAGGACCTCCTTGAGCTCGGCGAAGGGACCGTCGGTGGCGACCACCCTGTCACCGTCGCGGCGGACGGTGGTGCTGACCGCCGGGTGTCCCAAGCCCTCGCTGGTGACGAACTCGCCGGAGGCGATCAGCTCTTCTTCGAGCTTCTGGTAGGTCGCGAAAGCGGCCAGCGCCTCCTCGGAGGGGACGTCGGCGGTGGCGGCGTCCCACGCGGCGGCCGGAGTGTAGGCGAGCAGCAGGTATTTCATGGTGAATTCCTTTGTCGATCGTCGCGGGCCGCGTTACGGCGGCGGCGGCACCGCGAGGACGGCCGCCCAGGCGAAGGTGGACCAGACCATTCACGGCGGTCTGGATGCTCATGTAGCCCGACGACATCGGCACCAGCAGCACCAACGCGGCGACGGCGCTCGACATGGCGGGCGGCGCCGCCCGGCGGGGTCATCACGATAGCCGCGACGGCCAGCGCGGTGAACGCCACGGAGGCGGCGGTCATGACGTCCTCCCTGGTCGGTCGGTTCTCTCGCTCGCTACCTCGGACCCGGACGGGGGCTTTTGACGCCGGGCGAGTGTGAATCAGGTCATAGCGAGGTCTTGTCAAAGCCCGGCAGGGGTCTTCGAGGTACCGGCGAGCAACCCACAGAGGAGAACGACATGATCGAGACCCAGCAGCCCAGCCCCGAACTGAAGGCCCTGGACCGCCTGGTCGGTACCTGGAAGGTCACCGGCGGCGCGGAGGGAACGGTGCGCTACGAGTGGATGCCCGGACGGTTCTTCCTCGTCCAGCACGTCGAGCTCACCCAGTTCGGCGAGCCGGTCACCGGCATGGAGATCATCGGCAACCTGCGTCCGTTCGGTGAGCCGACCGGGGCGGACGTGGTGTCGCGGTACTACGACTCGGCGGGCAACACCTTCGACTACGTCTACGAACTGGAGGGCGACCGGCTGACCATCTGGGCCGGAGCCAAGGGCGGCCCGGCCTACTACCAGGGCGCCTTCGACGCCGACGGCACCACGCTGACGGGCGAGTGGGTCTACCCCGGTGGCGGCGGGTACGCCTCCACCTCGACCCGGATCTGATCGAGGAACCGCTCTCCCGCCCACCTCGGAGAACGCGCGGTGGCGGCGAGCCGTTCAGAACGGCTCGCCGCCACCGGCCCGCCAGGCGGAGTGGGCCCAGGTCGCTGCCCATCCGCGCTTCGACGGTTCAGGATCGCCATTCACCGAAGCAAGCGTGGGGCGCCCAGAGAAACGGGTCGGGCGTGGCGCTGTGAAGATCCTGCTGTGCGCTGGCGACCGCTGCCGGGACGTCAGTTCCCTCGGACAGTCTGCGATACATCGACTTGGCGAACTGCCGTGCGGTCCATTCATGGACCTCCCACAAGCCGCCGACGACGTGTCGTGCCCCGGCCAGGAGGAAGGCATCGTGCAACCCGAAGGCACCGTCCGATGTTGTCTCGATGCGCTGGACGCTGATCCCCAGGCACGCATTCATGACGACGGTTCGGGGGACTGATAGGGAAAGCACGTCCCAGGGATACAGCCGCGCATCGGCCAGTTCCAGGTATCCGGCGGCCAGGCGCGGGTCCAGATCACCGTGGCAGGCGAAATGGACGAGGTCGTGTCGCTGCATTTCTGCGAGCACGGCGGCGTGGGTGGCCTCGTCATCGGTCAGAACCGTGACCTCGCCGACATACTCATGGAGAGATTCCAGGTCCTCGTCAAAACCGATGTCGCCGGCCGGGTCGCAGCCAACGAACAATGCGCGCTCAGGGCGGGCCGCGGGACCGTACGGGCGGGTCGCGTACGAGACGGTCGGGAGGTAGACGACGCGATCCACTTCGCCTCTGTCGATTGCCGCCCGCACCGTGGGCAGGGCATGAATGGGAAGTTCGCGTAGGTAGCCGTACGGCACCAAAACTACGGTCCGGGGCAGCGGAGATGGGAGCACCAGCGGGTCTTCCACCTGCGAAGGAAACCCGGTCGAGGAAAGGGCCGCGGGCCGGCCCGACGTGATCATTGCCCTGAGTTCGCCGCCGGTGACGTCGACATCCCGCGTCATCACATCGACGTCCGAGGCGGTGACGGCGAGCCGGGACACCGTCTCGCCGAAGATCTCGTAGGTGTGGTAGTCAGCGAGCACCGCTTCTGGACCAAGCGCTTCCTGAACTTCGCTGATCGTGATGTCGGTGCCGTAGGTCTCGACGATCCGCGCGCGGCACGCCTGCCAACGCTCCGCTGGCACTTCGGACCACAACTCGGTCGCCGCGAGTGCATTGAACTGCCGCGCGTGGCAGAGCGCGGTGAGGCGAGCGTCCGGACGCCCGCCGTAGTCGGCGGCCAAGACCCATTCGCGGTAGACCGGCTCGATGAGCAGCCACAGTGACTCCGCGCGAAGGACCGAGCCGAGTCTTACAGGGATTGCAGTGTCCTGTTCGACGAGTCCTTCGGCGGCGGCAATGTACTCCTTCAGCAGTTGATTCATGTCCGCCGAGTGGATCACCGCCTCGGTATCCGGTCCAGCCAGGGCGAGCGACAGTTCCTTGAGCGTGTCCGCGGCAGCGCGAAACTGGTCTAGGGCATAGGCAGAGACGCCCTTTCCTTCACGATCTCGGATCCATTGGCTGACTCTCGCCGCATTCTCTCGATCGTCGGGGTGGACACCGTTGGCAACGCGGCGTGCGACGGCAAGCCGCAGGACTGGCGAGGGCCAGTCGACAGCGCCGTCCATGAGGCACGACAACGCGATCGCGCCCGCGACGTAATGAACGGCCCAGAGGGCCTCGAGCGCACCCAGCGCCCGCCCCACTCGCAGAGCCTCTTCCAGTTGCTGTAGGTGCCGAACCCGGTCCGGTGGGCCGGGTGACACGTCTGGCGGGAGATACCAGAGCTTCTCGAGTAGTTCCGCCTCTTCAACGACTTTGACGTTGTAATCCGTTGGGGTGCGACTGAAGAAGAGAAAGCCTGGCGCGAGAGGGCTTTCCCGCCGAATATCGGCCAGTTCCGCGCGAAGAGCCAGTGCGGCCACCTGGCTTTTCGCGTCTCGGGCCAGGTCGGGCGGCGTGGTCAGGTAAAAACCGTCGAAATCGCGGGAATCATCGATGGCTTCTCGTAGTGCCAGGACGAGTTCTTGGCGTTTCCCCAGTGGCAGCGTCGAATCGTTAATGATCTGAAAAGCGGCGACGAATCCACGAACCTTGATGATCCGGCGGATGATCGAATTCGCGAAAGATCTCAGATCGCAGTCCAGCCGAGCGGCTGCCACGAAGTCGGCCACGGCATCGTCGTAGTGCTTCAGTTCGTAGTGCACCCACCCGCGGTTGTACCAGCCGTAAGCGTGGTCGGGGTTACGGCGGAGCGCCTCGTCATAGGCACTCAGCGCAGTCTCCAAATCCGCCAAATGCACCAGATGGTTTCCGAAGTCGTACCAGATGCTCCAGGCGTCCGGGATCAGGTCGAGATAGGCGCGGAAAAGTCGCACGACGAGATCGGACCGTCGATGGTCGGCCGCTAGTCTGCCCAGTTCTCTAAGACCCATCACGGCCAGGTCGGTCACCGGAAGGCCGTTGCGTAACCGGTGCCGGACAGCATCGAAGACCGCGAACTCGTCCGGTGCGAGCGCGTCATGCAATTCTGCCAGGGCAAGGTCATACAGCGATCGAAGCCTGCGCAACTGCGGCCTGGTCAATGGAGGACCGCTGTAGCTCACCTGCGCGTCGGACGGGGGTCCGAGAGACGGGTCCGCCGTCACCTCGTACAAGACGCGCCGGACCCTGCGCCAAAGGTCCGGCCGACCGTCAGCGCTCGCCTGCTCGCCGAGAATCCCCAGCCCGCTGACGACCACGTCGGCAGGTACCTGCTGGTCGTTGCGCAATTGGTGCCGGGTGAAGCCGAGGACGGCCTCCTGCTCGGGCGTGAGCGTGGCGCTCAGCTCTGTCATCAACAAGTCGTACAGCGACAGGAGTTCCCTTCGCTGCTCTCCGTCGAACGACGAGCCGTCGTCACTCACTCCGGCTCCTCGACGATCTCAAAGGCGAACGCGAGGTCCTTTGCGGTCAGCAGGCCGCTGGCCGGATGGCGGCCGACACCCCACCCGTCCTTGCCGCGCAGCCAGGAATCGCGGTAGACACCGATGGAAGCTCCTGTTTCCCGTCTCAGGGCGTTCAGCATCGAGTCCCCGACCAGCAATGCCGACTGCCAAGCCATCGCCAGCATCTGAGGATCGGGAACACCGGTGGCGAGCGCGAGCGCCTGGGTTTGAAGCGTCGTGGCAGGCTCGGACGTGACTACGTCCTGGACCAGTTCCGCCAGCGGCGAGGCCTGCGGTTTGTCCCGCGAAACGGCGACGAACATGCTCAGGAACCACTTCGGACGACCGTGGAACAGCAACAGCCCGCCGTCCCCGATCGGCAGGCGGTCACCATCACTCACCCGAGGAAAGCTGAAAGTGGTCGGCGCGTACTCTGCCGTCGTGGTGCCGCCATGGACGACGAGCACGTCCACACGCACCGCGGCCTCACCAAACCAGCGCCGGTTCTCGTGAATGACCATCTCCAGGAGCCGGACCGCCAGCCGATGCCGGGGAGCCCGTCGAACGGCACCATGCCGCACCGCGTCGAGGAGCGCCTCGGAAGTGGGAGCCGTGATACCGCTTCCGTCAACGATCCACTCAGACATGATGGTCCCTTCCGCGAGGCGCCCTGCTAGTTGGAGCGTAAGAGTTCATCCAACCTCCGTCTGCGACGACTCAAGCGACCGGCATCGCCGACTTCTGTTTCGTAGCACGAATGCTCTGGTGCCGGTGGGTAAATGCGCCATACAAAAGGCATACACAGGTCCCCCGATCGGCGCCCGGCGGTATCCCGGCCGGGTCCACGCTGCCCGGCTGTAGCCCCTTGAGCATCAGGAGCGCGGCGTCCGCGAGCGCCAGCGCCGTCTGACCGCTTCGCCACCGAGATCCCTAGCGCCTAGCGCGTGAACGCCGATGGTCACGACGTTGTCTAGCAGGCCGCTGCCGACGTAGAACACGATGCGCGCGCCCATGCCGCTCACCCGCTCCCCTTCGGTGGGCCGCTGGCACCGCAGGGGCGGGCACTTCCAGCGTGCCGGTGTAGACCGCCGGCGCCGTTGGCCGCGAAGACCCGGCCGACGCCGTCCCCGCGCCACAACTCAGTCACCGCCCCAATCGTCGGGACAACACCTTTGAGAAGGGTGCCGGGCCGTCCGAACATGGCGCTGATCAGCAGGCTCTTGCCGCGGTCGAACTCTCTCACCACAGCGAGCCGGGCTGTCGCCGGGCACAGAATAACTTTACGCACCCTTGACGGCCAAGACATACCTTCCAATAAAGGATAGCAATACAGGTTGGCGATCCACCATCGACTTCCGCCAGGCCGTGCCCCGGATGCCGACTTCCGGAGGATCCGGAGAGTCGAACCATCAATGTCGTGACCTACTCCGGCCAATTTGCTGCGATCCTATGTCCAGTTTGGGACGCGAATTCACCAGAGTCGGGTTTCGCAATTCAGAAACGGGCCCTGGGTGCCGCGAACGCAGGCCCGAAGTGGGCTGGAGTCTCCACACGTGACCGGTCGACCCCATGGGTGTGGCCTCGTGCACTGTGGAGTGTGACTACCGCATGAGCCGACCACCACGCCAGACCTGCGCCCGGATCCGCCACAGTTCACGATCGTGGTCCCGCAGGCGCGGACCAACCTCGCCTTCGTTGTTTACCAGTCTCTCCACTGGTCTGTGAGCGCGCCCGGGTCAATGCCTTGTCGGCGTGCCAGCGCCTCGACGTCGATTCCGGTTCGCGTCAGCGCGTCGTCGATGTACTCGGAGAGTTCTTCGCGGTCGATGGTGTCGAAGCTGTGGTCGTCGGTGCCGTCGATCTGGTTCAGCGCGAGGACCACGTGTGCGACCGTGGTCATGATGGCCTGGTCGGAGGTGGTGTCCAGGGTGGTCAGCTCGGTTTCGAAAGTGAGCAGTGCTTGGTCGACTCGCTGCAGGAGTGAGTCGGGGTGGGTGCCGAGTTGGCGCCAGTTCCCGGTCGGGCGGGTGAGCATGTGGGCACCGTAGCGCGCGTCCCGGACATCCGGACTGCTGCCCGTTACGCAGAGCTGCGTATTGTTACGCCCCGGATGCCTTCGCTCGCCTTCCAGGGCTTGCTAGGACTCTTTCGGTCACGCGGTGGCGCGCAAGGGGGCCAGGGCGGTGGACCAGGCGACGAGCTGGTCCAGGGTGGTGGTGAGCGCGGCGGTCTGGTGTTCGGCGGGAGTGAACTCGGTGAAGCCGGTGAAGTCGTTGTGGAAGCTGAGTGCGACCTGCGCGGATACGTCGGCGACCTGCAGCGCACCCAGGACAGGGCGCAGCGCCTCCACGGCGCGGACGCCGCCGTCGAAGCCGTAGGAGACGAAGGCGGCGGCCTTGTTGTTCCACTCGGCGTAGACGCGGTCCAGGGCGTTCTTCAGCACCCCGGGATAGGAGTGGTTGTACTCCGGGGTGACGAACGCGAAGCCGTCGTAACCGGCGACGGTCTCGGCCCAGGCCTTGGTGTGCCGGTGGGTGTATCGGCCGGTGGCGGGCGGCATCGGCTCGTCCAGGTGGGGCAGGTCGACCTCGGCGAGGTCGACCAGCTCGAAGCGGGCGTCGGCGCGCTGGGCGGCGTGCTTGAGGACCCAGTCGGCGACGGCCTCGCCGCGGCGGCCGGGGCGGGTGCTGGCCAGGACGACTGCGATCTTGATCATTTCTGGACGCCTTTCGTGGGGAACCGGGGCACGTCCGCCTGGGGGCCTGATGGTCGCCTGGGACGGCGGGTGGGGCGTCATTGCTGCTCGGGGCTGGTGAACATTCCGACCAGGCGGGCGATGGGGTCGGGGCCGAACAGCAGCTCCAGCGAGGCGGCCGATTCGGCGGCCGAGGTCTCGCTGCGCGGGAACAAGCCCCTTTCGTAGGCCGTCAGGGCGGCTTCGGGGTCGCCGGGGTGGTCGGCGATGGCCAGGCCGAGTTCGGCGCCGTCCAGCATGGCGAGGTTGGCGCCTTCCCCGGCGAACGGTGACATGAGGTGCGCGGCGTCGCCGAGCAGGGTCACGCCGGGGACGCGGTCCCACCGGTGGCCGACTGGCAGGGCGTTGATGCGGCGCGGCACCAGGGGACCGTCAGCGTCGGTGATCAAGGCGTGGAAAGCGGGGGCCCAGTCGGCGAAATGGGACAGCAGCGCGGTCTTGGCTGCTGCGGTGTCGGTGAAGGCGATGCCGTCCAGCCAGCTGTCGGGGGCCCGGAGCGCGGTGTAGACGTGCAGGGTGCCGTCGGTTTCGAGGTGGGCGAGGAACCCGCGTTCGCCGTCCATGGCGATCATGAAGCCGCTGCCGGTCAACTCGGCGGCGCCGGGGTGGCGGGTACCGGCGTCCAGCAGGTCGAGTTCGACGAAGGAGATGCCGGTGTAGGACGGCTGCGCGGGGGAGACCAGCGGCCGGATCTTCGACCAGGCGCCGTCGGCGCCGACGAGCAGGTCGGTGGTGATGGCGGTGCCGTCGGCGAAGGTCACCTCGTGGCGGCCGCGGTGCGGGGCGTCGTCCAGCGAACGGACGCCGGTGGCCTTGGCGTTCCAGCGGATCGTGCCCTCGGGCAGGGAGTCCAGGAGCAGGTCGCGCAGGTCTCCGCGGTCGACCTCGGGACGGTCGCCGGTGCCGTCGTCCGGCTGGTGCAAAGCGACGGTCGCGTCGCGATTGAGCAGCCGTAGTCCCTCGCCGCCCGGATGGATGATCTTTTGGAAGCCGTCGTGGAGGTCGGCGGCGCGCAGCGCGACCTGTCCGGAGTCATCGTGGATGTCGAGCATGCCGCCCTGGGTGCGTACATGCCGTCCGGCTTCCAGTTCGAACACGGCCGCCTCGATGCCGCGGGTGTGCAGGACCCGGGCCAAGGTCAGGCCGCCGAGCCCGGCGCCGATGATCGCGATGGGGTAGTGCGTGGTGGTCATGACGAAGGTCTCCTTACGGGGAGCACGGCCTGCGTCACCCGGTTTGGGCTGGTCGGCGGCGCGGTGGCGGATGGTGTGGCGGGTGTGTTCTTGGCGGGGCCGATCACCTCTCGGACAGCCACATGAACAAGCCTACTAGTGTTGTAGCTTGAAAATCATAACAGCTCTACTTTGAGAGTTGTTCCGTCCATGGCGATGGGCTGAGGGACATGACCGAGGCCACCGCGGGGCCAGAGAGCACATGACGGCTCGTACCAGGCGGGCGCTCGCCGATGCCGCGCCGCGTCCGGGATCGTCGTCGCCTCCGCGACCGGCTGACCGAGGCGGGGCCCGGCGTGCTCGTGGGCGGGGCCCCGGCGATCCAGACGGACTACCGGACTATCGGAATGCCGCGCTTGACGACGCCTTGCGAATCGTCCCGCTCGCCCTGCTGGCGATCACCCTGGTCCTCGGGATGCTGCTGAGGTCGGTCGTCGCGCCGCTGATGCTGCTCGGCACCGTCCTGCTTTCCTGCGCCGCCTTCCTGGGCGTGGCGCTGCTGTTCACCCACGTCCGCGACCACGGCGGACGCCGTCCGACGCGGCCTCACCGCCACCGCCGGCGTCCATCACCGCCGCCGGACTCGTGCTGGCGGGCACCTTCCTCGCGCTCGCCCAAATGCCGGACGTCACCGTCGCCGAAGTCGGCCTGGCGGTCGCGATCGGCGTCCTCGTCGACACCGTCCTGGTCCGCTCGCCGCAGCCGCCGACGCCGCGGCACGCAATCTGCTACAAGTGTAGTTTAAACGTGCCCGCCGTTCGGACGGGCGCGGCCGGTCGGCGGTGAGAGGAGCCAGGCGTGGCGGTTTCGATGGTGAAGGGGCAGCGGGTCTCGCTGGAGAAGCCCGGCGGGACGCTGACCATGGTCCGGATGGGCCTGGGCTGGGACGCGATCAAGAAGAAGGGCATGTTCGGCAAGCAGCGCGAGCAGGACATCGACCTGGACGCCTCCTGCGTGCTGCTGGCCGACGGCGGCGTCGCCGACGTCGTCTACTTCGGCAAGCTGACCAGCGACGACGGCTCGGTCCGGCACACCGGCGACAACCTCACCGGCGTCGGGGACGGCGACGACGAATCAGTGCTGGTGGACCTGTCCCGAGTGCCGGTGCACGTGACGTCGCTGGTGTTCACGGTCAGCTCGTTCAGCGGCCAGACCTTCGAGGAGGTCGAGAACGCGTTCTGCAGGCTCGTCGACGAGAGCACCGGCGAGGAACTGACCCGGTACACCCTCACCGGCGGCGGACGGCACACCACGATGGTGATGGCCCGCGTCTACCGGCAGGGCGCGGGGTGGAAGATGGCCGCGATCGGTGAACCCGGCCAGGGACGCACCCTGCAGGACATGCTCCCGGCGATCGCCTCCTACGCTTAGCCGGGCGCCAAAGAGGGATGGTCCTCGTCCGGACCATGACAGTCTCATCCGCCGGGGGAGTGCGTGAGCGCCGAAGGAAGCACCAAGGCCGTCCTCACCGCGCTGGGCGCGAACCTGGGGATCGCGGTCACCAAGTTCGTGGCGTTCGCGCTGACCGGGTCGTCGTCGATGCTGGCCGAGGCGATCCACTCGGTGGCCGACTCCAGCAACCAGGCGCTGCTGCTGATCGGCGGGAAGCGCGCCGAGCGCCGTCCGACCGAGGAGCACCCGTTCGGGTACGGGCGCGAACGCTACATCTACGCCTTCCTGGTCGCGATCGTGCTGTTCAGCCTGGGCGGACTGTTCGCGCTGTACGAGGCGTGGCACAAGATCCGCGATCCGCATTCCATTGACGAGTGGCAGTGGGTGCCGATCGCGGTGCTGCTGGTCGCGATCGCCCTGGAGGGGACCGCGCTGCGCACGGCCGTCAAGGAGTCGAACCGCAGCCGGGGACGCTCGAGCTGGGTGCAGTTCGTCCGGCGGTCGAAGTCGCCCGAGCTGCCGGTGATCCTCCTGGAGGACACCGGTGCGCTCGCCGGCCTGGTCTTCGCGCTCGCCGGGGTGAGCCTGACCCTGATCACCGGCGACGGCGTCTGGGACGGCATCGGCACCGCGGCGATCGGCGTGCTGCTCGCGGCCATCGCGATCGTGCTGGCCACCGAGGTCAAGAGCCTGCTCATCGGCGAGTCCGCCGGACCCGAGCAGATCCGCCTCATCAAGCGGGCGATCCTGGAGGGCCGCGACGTCCCCTCAGTGATCCACATGCGCACCATGCACCTCGGCCCGGACGAGCTGCTGGTCGCCGCCAAGATCGCCGTCGATCTCCAGGACGACGCCCGCGAGGTCGCCGACGCGATCAACGACGCCGAGGCCCGCATCCGCGCGGCCGTGCCGATCGCGCGGCTGATCTACCTGGAACCCGACGTCCTGCGCGCGAAGGGGTGAGGCGGGTGCCGCGCGGTCCGTCGCGTCGACCGCTGGGGCAGTTGGAGGCGGCGTATGCCGCCCTCACCCAACCGCCACAACTGTAGTAGGCGATCCAACACCCGAACCGAACCCCCGCCATCCCACAAGCGGCCCGCGAACCAACGCGAGCCCGGCCGCGAGGAGGATGGCCAAGCCCGCCCGGGTAGCGCGGGGCTGCCAGACCGACTCCGCCGGGGTTGTGCGGGGACGAGTGGTCCGTTGCGGGCCGCCGCATTCGGCCATGCTCCGGGGCCAACCATCGGCGGGCGAGGGGCGTCTTCTTGATCGATATCGCTTTGGGTGATGGAGGTCCAGAATGCGCAGACTGTTTGGAGGATTGCTGACGTTCGTCGTGTCGGCCGCTCTTCTCGGGGGTCTCGGCACATCCGCGTCGGCCGCGTGCGACACGACATGGGGATCGCTGCCGAAGGGCACGCTGAGCGGTCACTCGGAGGGTCCGCTGGAGCGGGTCCGCACCGGCTCTCAGTCCTGTTATGACCGACTGGTCATCGAGGTGGCCGGGTCGGGCTTCGGTTACCGAACCGAGTACGTCGACCAGGTGCTCCAGGAGGGTTCGGGCAAGCCGGTTCCGCTGCGCGGCGGGGCCAAGCTGCGGGTCATCGTCCAAGCGGCCGCCGCTACGGGATTCCCGGCCAGCTCGCCCAACCTCGCCGACGTCACCGGCTACACCACGTTCCGGCAAGTAGCCGGAGCGGGCTCCTTCGAGGGTCAGACGACGATCGGCCTGGGCGTGCGGGCGCGCCTGCCGTTCCGGGTCCTCACGCTCCCGCGCGACGGCGGCGGCACGCGGCTCATCGTCGACGTGGCCCACACCTGGTAGTCCCGAGTCCGTCTCGCAAGGGGGCCGTGCGGTGGGCGGCCCCCGACGGGTCAGCGCTGGTTGGTGTGCCAGCTGTGCGGGTGATCGCTGTACCGATCGTCATGGTGTCCGGACGAATACGGCAAGCAGCCGATGGCGACTTGCTGATCGACATGACGAGGACGGCCCGTTTCCGGGACTGGAACTACGCCCTGTTCGCCGGTGTCTGCCATCCCTCCGGTAGCGCTGGCCCGCAGTTCCTACACACCTTCACATCCTTAACGCGAATGTCCCGGTTAGCGTTCAAGACTCCGCCTCAGCGGGTGGTCATGTCCTAGAAAGGCGTTTCAAGGGGCTTGATTCGTCTCGATGATTGCCATTGCCGCTTCGTATAGTTGCACCCTACGTTCGCGTACCCGTGCGCGGTGGTCCGTGGGTTGTCCAGGCCGCTGCCACGAGTGGCGCCGCGACGGGCGGGCAGGGCGGCGGGAGCCGCGCCAGGCGCATGGATCGGCTCGTGCACGCTCAGCATTCGCCGACGGACGTCCCTGACCCGCCGCGCCGGTCGGCCCGCGACCGACATGCACGGCCAACGCGATCGGGGGCTCGCGACGGCCCTTCGGAGAACGCCTCGATCGGGATCGAGGGAGAGTTCTCACGCCGTGGCTACGAGGCGATTGATGGGCCGAGGGGCCGCCGGTGCTGTTCGGGTGACTGGTCCGGTCGTGCGGTCAGCCACTGCACGTGCCGTGGAGTTCGGTGGGAGGTAGTTCAGCGTGGCTCGGGTGGAGCGGTGACCTAGGTTGCGCCAGACGAGGTTCGACGGACTCGCTCATTGAGGAAAGTGCGGATCGCGTCGGCGACAAGCTCGGGGGCCTCCTCGGCCATGTGGTGGCCTGAGTCGATGGAATGGCCGCGGACGTCGTCGGCCCAGTCCGCCCAGATCCGCACCGGGTCGCCGTACAGGTCTTCCAGGTCGTCCTTGGACGACCACAACACCAGTGTCGGGCACCGGACGCGGCGACCGGCGCGGCGGTCGTCCTCGTCATGCCGCCGGTCGATTCCCAGACCGGCCCGATATTCCTCCAGCATTCCGTGCACGGTCGCCGGATCGTGAATCGCCTCGCGGAAGTCGTCCCAGGCTTCGGGTGCCATGTGCTCGTCGGTGGCGGTGTACCAGGCATCCGGGTCCGCACTGATGATGCGCTCGGCGGGTTTGTCGGTCTGTCCGAAGAACCACCAGTGCCACCATTCCGCCGCGAAACGAGCGTCGCAGCGCTCCAGATGCTCGACCACCGGGAGCCCGTCCATGGGGATCAACGCGGTGACCGCCTCCGGATGGTCCATCGCGGTCCGGAACGCCACGAGCGCCCCGCGGTCATGCCCCGCCACCGCGAACTTCTCGTGTCCGAGCGCCCGCATCAGGTTCACCATGTCCCGGGCCATCGCCCGCTTGGAGTACGGGGTGTGGTCGGCGTCGGTCTGCGGCTTGGACGACTTCCCGTAACCGCGTAGGTCCGGGCACACCACACGAAACTCGTCCGCGAGCGCAGGAGCGACCTTGTGCCAGGTGGCGTGCGTCCGAGGGTGACCGTGCAGCAGCAGCACCGGCAATCCCGTCCCACCGTGCCGCACCCGCAACTCGACCTCACCGACATCGACCCGATCCATCGTGAAGCCGTCAAAGATCATCATTTGGCGCTACCCACACCACACCCCGCCAATCCCTCACCTGCTCGACGGCGTCCGCTCCACCTTCGCCCACGCCCGCGCCTTGCGTGCGGACTGCCGCAAGTGCAACTGCCCGCCGGACGAACCGACATCGCCGACCGCCAGGTCCGCGCTCTGGTCACCTGCCCGGACGGGTTGGAAGAAGTGGTGGTGCCGTTGGCGTTGTCGTGTTGTGGCTACGGTGGAGGAACGCTTGATCGCTGAGCGTGTCGGCATGCTCGAGTTGGTGGCGTCGCTGAGCGCTGACTGGGACGGTGTCGTCGAGGCGTCGGCGCAGGCCAACGTGGACGATGAGCACGATCCCGAGGGCGCCACCATCGCCTTCGAGCGCGCTCGGATCGAGGCGTCCCTGGTCCGGGCCCGCGAACGTCTGGCCGAAATCGACGACGCGCTGGGCAGGCTCGACGACGGTACCTACGGCGTGTGCGAGCAATGCGGCGGTCCCATCGCGGTGGAACGCCTGGAGGCGCGTCCGTCCGCCCGTACCTGCTTCGCCTGCGCCAGCGCTTGACCCGCGCTCGGACACAGAACCTGGACCCGATCGCTCACTCGGCCCCGCCGAGGCGCGCCCGCCTCAACCCACCGGCCATCCGCGCAGGAGGCCGGTGAGGAAGCCGACCAGGGTTATCTGAGAGGCGACGCTCTTGGTGCTCAATCTCTCCAGCACCAGATCGGTCTCTTCTCGATGAAGTCGATCTGGACGGTCCGGCGCTCGATCCGCCAGAAGCCGCCCTCCCGCCGGTAGGCGTCGCTGAAGCGGACATGCCAGGCGAAGTCGGTGGGCTTTCCCGGCTCGTCCTCGTTGAGATGGTGCGCGACGCAGGCGACCTGCCCGGTCGCCGTCGCGTTCTCGCGTCCCGGATCGAATACCTGGCCCACGATCTCGTGCGACGTGCGCGGGAACCTCTCCAGGGATCGGAGCGCCTTGGCGATCTCGTCTCGTCCCCGGAAGGAGTGGACGGGTTCGAGTTGCTCGGGAGGGTCCGGCAGGACGAGCACCGCGTCGTCGGCGAAGAGACCCAGGAGAGCGGTGTATTTGACGTGGTCGGCGTAGAGGGCGTACCGGGAGACGAGGTCGGCGAGCGCGATCCGGTCGCGCGGATCGAGCACCCTCACGAGAGCCTCGAGTGTTCAGCGCCGACCGCGGCGAACCTCTCCGACGACCAGGGAACCTCGCCGCACCACGACGTGAAAAACCCACGATCCAGCGACATGTCCGGAGCATACAGGGGGTCCGAGAAACGCTCTCCGCCCCGCGAGCGTGGGTACCGCCCTCGTCTGATCGCGGCCCTGGAGAGTTCCGCCGCGCTCAGAAGGGCGGGTTCGCGTCAGCGCCAGCCGAGTTCGGGGGCCACGTGGGTCAGGATGCTCTCCAGGACGTGTGCGTTGTAGTCGACGCCGAGCTGGTTGGGAACCGTGAGCAGTAGCGTGTCCGCGGCCTGGATGGCCTCGTCTTCGGCGAGTTGCTTGACCAGCACGTCGGGTTCGGCCGCGTAGGAGCGCCCGAAGATGGCCCTGGTCTTTTCGTCGATCATTCCGATGTGGTCGCCCGAGTCGGCGTTGCGGCCGAAGTAGGCGCGGTCCAGGTCGCTGGTCAGCGCGAAGATGCTGCGGCTGACCGACACGCGTGGTTCGCGTTCGTGTCCGGCATCCTTCCACGCCTGCCGGTACGCCTCGATCTGCTTGCGCTGCTGGACGTGCAGCGGCTCGCCGGTCTCATCGTCCTTCAGCGTGGAGCTTTGCAGGTTCATGCCCAGCTCGGCCGCCCAAACGCTGGTGGCGTTGGAGCCCGAGCCCCACCAGATGCGGTCGCGCAGCCCCGCGGAATGCGGCTCGATGCGCAGCAGCCCGGGCGGATTGGGGAACATCGGCCGCGGATTCGGCTGGGCGAAGCCTCTGCCCTGCAGCACGGTGAGCAGTACCTCGGTGTGCTTGCGCGCCATGTCGGCATCGGTGTCGCCCTCGGACGGCTCGTACCCGAAGTACCTCCACCCGTCGATGACCTGTTCCGGTGATCCTCGGCTGATGCCCAGTTGCAGGCGCCCGCCGGAGATCAGGTCGGCGGCCCCGGCGTTCTCGGCGAAGTACAGCGGGTTCTCGTACCGCATGTCGATCACGCCGGTGCCGATCTCGATACGCGAGGTCTTCGCGCCGATCGCGGACAGCAGCGGCAGGGGAGAAGCCAGCTGCCTGGCGAAATGGTGCACCCGGAAGTAGGCGCCGTCGGCACCGAGTTCCTCCGCGGCCACGGCGAGATCGACCGACTGCAGCAGGGCGTCCTGCGCAGACCGGGTCTGCGAGCCCGCGCCGTCACTCCAGTGGCCGAACGAGAGGAAACCAATCTTCTTCACACTGTCGCCAACCATCTCAGCGCCCATGAGATTCCAGGTCGGCCCTGGTACACACATGGTGCCTGCTCGTGGAGGGGCTGCGCGCACCATGCCGGGCGTGGGGGCAGGGGCGGTCGGGGGCGGTGCGAATTTCAGGATCTCCTGACATAGAGCACCTCGTCAGTGACTCTTAGTTATCGACGGGTGTCGTTCTGAGGGACGCCGGGTGGGGCGGGTGGTGTCGCTTCATCCTCTGAGGGGGTGTGGAGGCGGTGATGCGGCTGCTCGTTCGGTGGGCACGGCGCGGGGGACGGTCGAGGGCGGTGCCGCTGGGGCCGCAGTTGAGCGGGCAGACCCGGTACGACAAGGCGACCGAGCTGGCGGAGACCGGGATGCTCACGATGTCCCGGCGGTTGCCCGCGTTGGTCGGCCAGGTTCTGCGGCTGGGGTGGCGGGCCAACAGGGTCGACCAGGTCGTCACCGTCACGTTCAACGTCGTCGCCGGTGTCTTCACCGCGTTCGGGCTGCTGGCCACGGCCGGTGTGTTGACCTCCTTGTTCTCCGCCGGGCCCACGCCGGACAGGGTGCGGGACGCGGCGCCGCAGTTGCTGCTCGTAGGGGCGGCCGTAACGCTCCGCGCGGCGTGCGCGGCGGTCGCGCAGTGGGCGCAGGCCCGGCTGCGGCCCCAGGTCCAGCAGGTCGTCGAGCGCCGGCTGTACGAGGTCACCACCGCGATCGAGCTGGCGGCCTTCGACGATCCCGAGTTTCAGGACGACCTGCACCGTGCGCGCCTGCGGGGCGCGGAGTCGGCCCCGCTGATGGTGGACCACACGGTGGAGCTGTTCACCGCCGTGGTCGGAGTCGCGGCGGCGGCCGGCGCGCTGGGCGTCCTGCATCCGGTGCTCTTGCCGTTGCTGCTGCTCACCGCTCTCCCCGAGGCGTGGGCGGCGGTCGCGGCGGCCCGGCTCGGGTATCTCACCCAGTTGAGCCTGGTGGAGGTCCAGCGGCGGAGCTGGATCATGGCCGATCTGATGACCGAGCGGCTGCACGCGGCCGAGATCCGTTCCTTCACGGTCCGTGGCTTTCTGCTGCGCCGGTACACCGAACTCGCCGATCACATCCGCGCCGTGTCGCTGGACCTGGCGTGGCGCCAGACCAGGACGCGCGTCTTCGGGGATGTTGTCAAGGGACTGACGATCGCGTTGATGTACACGGCGTTGGGGGCGTTGCTGTGGTGGGGCGCCATGCCGCTGGCCGTCGCCGGGACGGCGGTGCTGGCGATCCGTGCCGGACAGGCCTCCCTGGTCAGCCTGGTCCACTCGCTGAACCGCTGCTACGAGGACGGCCTGTACTTCAGCGACTACCTGGCCTATTGCCGGCGGGCGGAGGCGTGGGTACGCGGAGCCCGCGGCGACCGGTCGTCGTGCACCGAGACCGAGGCGGTGCGCCAGAGCGAGACCTTGAAGCGGTTCCGGGAGATCAGGGCGGAAGAGATCACCTTCAGTTATCCCGACAGCGCGGTCCCGTCGCTGCACCGGGTGTCGGTACGGCTGCGGCGAGGCGAGATCGTGGCGCTGGTCGGGGAGAACGGGTCGGGCAAGACCACGCTCGCCAAGATCCTGGCCGGTCTGTACCTTCCCCAGCGGGGGCATGTCCGCTGGGATGACCTGCTGGTGGACGACCTGGACCCCGACGTCGTGCGACGTTCCATCGCGGTCGTCGCCCAGGACCACACCCATTGGCCGATGACCGCCGCCGACAACGTCACCATGGGGGACGACGCCGCGGCGCCCGGTGTCCGGCGCGCCGTGGAGCGGGCGGTCGCCGCGGCCGGCGCCGCCCAGGTGATCGCCGAGTTGCCGCACGGGCTGGACACCCTTCTCGACCGGCGATTCCACGACGGACGCGAGCTGTCGGGCGGGCAATGGCAACGGCTGGCGGTCGCCCGCGGCTTCTACCGGGACGCGCCGCTCCTGATCTGCGACGAACCCACCGCCGCCCTCGACGCCCGCGCCGAGCACCACCTGTTCGACCAGATCCGCGCCCATGCCGCCGACCGCGACCGCACCGTCCTGTTGATCACCCATCGGCTCGCGAGCGTCCGGCACGCGGACCGCATCTACGTCCTGAGCGGCGGCCGCATCACCGAGCACGGCACACACCCGCAGCTGATGGCACGCGGCGGACTGTACGCCGAGCTGTACGCCCTGCAGGCATCCGCCTACCGCTCGGCGGACGACACCGCCACGAGCGGCGGGCACCGCGAACCGACCACCGAACCCTGAGCCCGGGGGCCGGTCGGCACGGCCGGGACGTCACCGATCCCACTCCCAACAATCTCCACAGGCTTTGCCGTCCAAGCGGTGGCCATTCCCATTCAACTACTATTACTCTAAGTAATCGTCCGAATACGACAAAGAAAGGAGGGGTCTTGTCAACTGAGCTCCCCATACCACGCGAAGCGGACGCGGTCGACACCACCGGCCTGTTCGCCATGGCGCCCAGCACAGACGAGGTGAACATCGCCGGATCGGCGTGTCGCAATACCTGCGTCTCCGGCTGGACGATCCGCTGCGACGGCTACACCCTCTGATAGAGGACGAATTGCCGTCAATTCCATGAAGTCCGGGCCGGGGCGGACAATTTCCGTCCGCTCCGGCCCTCTTTCCGGGCGAGGTCGAAACAGTGACGCGAGGGACCAGCCACCGACCCGGCTTCGCCGGCGGCGTTCCAGAACACGAGAAGGAGACCGCCGGACTGCTCAGCGATCTGCTGGCGAGCAGCGGCCGGGTCGTGACCCCCGTCGGCATGTGGCTCGACGTGGACGATCCCGGCTTCCAACCTCCCGAACAGGGATGGAAGCTCCACGTGTCCGCGCACCCCGCGGCGCTGGCCGAGACGCTGCGGCGCGCCGTCCCGGTGCTGACGGCGGCTCCCTGCCGGTTCAAGGTGATCCGTTCCCACGAGCATCTGGACGAGCTCAACTCCGTGCAGACGCCGCCGGGCGCGGTCGGCAAGGCCATGACCGTCTACCCGGCGCCCGACCAGGTGACCGGACTGGCGCGCGACCTGGCCGACGCGCTGACCGGGCTGAGCGGCCCCCGGATCAACAGCGACCGGCGGGTGCGGGCGGACGCCCCCGTCTACTACCGCTATGGGCCGTTCCGCGCCCGCCTGGAGTTCAACGACAACGGCGACCTGTACCTGAGCGTCGTCGATCCCGACGGGCGGCCGCATCCGGGCGAGGCGGGCCCGGTCGTGTGGACGCCACCGTGGCTGGACGATCCGTTCGCTGCCGAGCCCGCCCAGGACGACGCGGCGACACCTGTACGCGGCACAGCGCGGCCCGCCGACCGAGCGGCCTCCGGGGACGAGCCCGTTCCCGAGTCGATCACCTTGGGCGGGCGGTACCTCGTCCAGGAAGCGATCACCATCAACGCCAAGGGCGGCGTCTACCGGGCCGCCGACCGCCGCGGCGGCTCCAGCGTGATCCTCAAGGAGGCGCTCGCCCACATCAACCAGGACGAGCAACAGCGCGACGCGCGGACCTGGCTGAGCCACGAACGCCAGGTGCTGCACCTTCTGCGGGACGTCCCCGGCGTACCGAAGGTGATCGACCATTTCCGGCACGGGGTCGCCGACTACCTGGCGCTCACCGACCTCGGAGCGCACACCCTGGTACGCGACGTCGTCGACAACGGTCCGTTCACCACCGGCGGCGACCGCCCCGACCGCCCCGGGCGCGCCGCCGACGATCTCGCCGCCGCGTTGCTGTCGACGCTGGACGAGGTCCACCGGCACGGGATCATCGCCCGTGACGTCGCGCCCAAGAATGTCGTCATGGACGTCCGCGGTCGCCCGCACCTGATCGACTTCCAGATCAGCCACGTCGAAGGCGCTGCTCTGCACGGCTGGACGCCGGGCTACAGCTCCCCACAGCAGGAACAGCGGCGCCCTCCATGCGTCGAGGACGACTATTACTCGCTGGGCGCCACCCTTTTCTACGCCGTCACCGGACTGGCCCCGGTCTGGCTGACCGGCGACATCCGCAATCACGACGTCGACCGGATCGCCGCCCTGCTGGACGGCCGGGACCACACCGGCGTGATCGTCGGCCTCATGAGCCCCGAACCCGCCGAACGCTGCGCCGCCGCCCGGGAACTACGCAGCGGCCGTCGTTCGCGCCGCGCGCCTGACGGATCTCCGCCGGCGCGGCGGCCGTTCGACCTGCCCGCCATCACCGGCCACACCCTCGACCAGGTCATCGTCCACGCCAGAGCCCTGCTGACCGGCCAGGACCGGTCGCCCGGCGGATTCCCCAACCCCGCCGGCGCGTCCTATGGAGCCGCCGGAATCGGTATGGAACTCCTTCACCACCTCGACCGCCCCGGCATCGGTGATCTGGTCCGCGCACTGGCCCACTGGTCGTGCGGGCTGCTCACCCTCAAGCAGGCGCCCGCGTCCCTGATGATGGGCACCACCGGCACGGCGCTGTTCGCCGCGGCCGCGGGCCGTGCCCTCAACGATGACACCCTGCTCACCATGGCCGTCGGCCTTCCCACGCCGCCACCGCATCGTGTCGAGCAGCACGACTTCACCCATGGGCTCGCGGGAATCGGTCTGGGACAGGTGCACCTGTGGCACGTCACGGGTGATGCCGCCCACCTCCGTGCCGCCGCCCACTACGCCGAGCACCTCATCGCCCGCGCCCCCTCCGTCGTGCACGACTCGGACGTCGACTATGACGACTGCAGTGCTGTGTCCCAGTCCCTTGGCTTCGCTCACGGGCTGGCGGGAGCCGCCCACTTCCTGCACGCCCTGCACGACGCCACCGGCGACTCGTCCATCGAGGCGACGGCGCGCGACTACCTCTCCATCCTGAGCCGACACCTTCCGGCGCTCCTTGAGGCGGCGGAGCGATCGTCCGCCCGACCGATGCACGCCTCGTTCTGCCAAGGTCTGGCCGGAATCGGCGCGGTCCTGACCCGGGCCGCCACCTCCGCGGACCCACTGCACCTGGATCTGGATCTGGACCTGGCCCGCCGAGCCGCCACCACCTGCCTGCGCCTGGCCCCGACCATGATCGTCGTCTCGCAGTGCTGCGGTCTGTCGGGCCTGGGGGAGTTCTACCTCGACCTGCACCAGGCCACCGAGGACGCCACCTACCACCGGTACGCCACCGCCGTCGCCGCGCACATCCTCGACCGCGCCGGCGGTACTCCCACGGCCCCCGTCTTCCCCGACCACACCCAGCATGAGACCAGCGGCGGCTGGGCGACGGGTAGCAGCGGAGTCCTGTCCTTTCTCCGCCGCCTCCGCGACCCTCACGCTCCCCGTCTCTGGATCGACCCGCCCAAAGTCCCAGCTAAGGCGCCACGCCGATAAGGCACCCGATAATCACAGGGCTGATGACGTCCTCGGCTCCTACCGGCATGCCGGGTCGGTCGTGGTCAGCCGAGGGCGAGGGTCAGAAGCGGGGCACTGGTCGGTTGGGGGGAACCGCCGGAGGGTTCGATGGTGACGCCGAAGCGTTGCGCGTTGCCGAGGCCGGTCGTGACGAGCGGGCGCGGCTCTCCCGAGGGGGTCAGGGTTCCGGCGGAGCGCGGCGGGGCCGGGCCGAGCCACCACATCTGGTACGTCTTGGCCGGTGGCAGGCGTTGCAGGCGGGCTGTGGTGACGACGGCTTCGCCGAGCGAGCGTGACGACACGACGGTGATGGTGGCCGTTCGGGTGCGGGCAGTGGAGGTGTACGCGTCTGGTGCTGTCATCACTGCCGTGACCTGGCGGTTGAGGGCTTGCGCGTGTTCGGCGGAGCGGTGGAAGTGCCATGTCGTGCCACCGCCGATGAGGGCTAGGACCAGGCATGCCGCGGCGGCGAGTCGGCTCAGCCCGCCGGTGCGGGGCGACGGCAGGCGGCGGCCGAGCGGAGGGGGCGACTGCCGGGTCCGGGCGACCTCGGCCATGACGCGTCCGCGGAGCCGGTCCGGTGGACGGCGGGCGACGGCGAGCGCCAGCCAGGTCGTGGTCTCGCGGAGTCCGGCGGTCTCGTCGGCGCAGGCGGCGCAGCGCGGCAGGTGGCGTTCGAAGCGGCGCCGTTCGGTGTCGCCGAGCGCGCCCAACACGTAGGGGCCCGTCAGGTCGTGCGGGTCGTGGGTCACGGCTGCGCTCCCAGGCAGTCACGCAGCCGGATGAGTCCGTCGCGCATCCGGGTCTTGACGGCGGCGAGGCCGACGCCGAGCAGTTCGGAGACCTCGCGGTAGGTGTAGCCGCCGTAGTAGGCCAGGGTGATCGATTCGCGCTGCGTCTCGGTGAGGCCGCGCATGCAGCAGCGCACCTGCTGGTGTTCCAGGCGGGTGCCGACCTCTTCGGCGACCTCGTCGTAGTCGGGCGCGGGCGCGGCGGCGCGCTCCTCGCGGTCGCGGTCGGCCTGGGTGGAGCGGACCCGGTCGACGGCGCGGCGGTGCGCCACGGTCAGCACCCATGACGTCGCGCTGCCGCGTTCGGGACGGTAGTGCGACGCCTTGCGCCACACCTCGACCAGCACGTCCTGCGCGATCTCCTCCGCCTGCGCCGGATCGCGGACGACCCGCAGCGCCAACCCGTACACCGGCCTGGACATCAGCTCGTACACCTGCCCGAAAGCGTCCTGGTCGCCGCGAGCGACACGGCCGAGCAACGCGGCCAGATCGGGTGGTTCCCGCGGCGTGTCACCGACCGGCTTCAGTGTTCTGGGCGGCTTGCCGGTTGCTTCGGTCATCTCCACATCGGTGGTTCGGCGCCGACGCCCTCCTGGATGGGTCCAGAACTCGGTGAAAACTCGACCCATCCACCCGACGCCTTGCCCCGAACACCCGGTGTGACAGCGAGACGAGCGACCAGGCGACTGCGGTGGGTCACCGCCGCCCTGCGCGGACTTCTCGCCGCCGCCGCCGCGATGGGAGTCGCGGAGCTTGCGGCCGGGGCGCTCGGCCGTGCGTCGTCCTCGCCGCTGCTCGCGGTCGGCGCGGGCTTCATCGACCTCACCCCGGCGTGGCTGAAGGACTTCGCGATCCGCCATTTCGGGAGCGACGACAAGACGGTCCTGCTGCTCGGCCTCGGAGCCGGGATCGTCCTGGCCGCGCTGGCCATCGGGCTGCTCAGCCGACACCGCCTCGCCTGGGGCTTGATCGGGCTCGCCGCGTTCGGGGCGGTCGGGGTCGTCGCGGCTCTGACCAGGCCGGTCGCCGAGCCGGTCGACGCGGTGCCGGCCACGGTCGGCGCGCTCGCGGGCATGGCCGCCCTGGCTCTGCTGACACCGGGCATCCGCCTGTTTCCCAACCCGACTCCCGAGTCCCGCGCCACAGATCACGGCATCGCTACCCCGGCAGACGGCAACGCAACCGGAACCGTGGCCAGCGGCCGGACGGACGGGCCAGAACGCCGTCCCGACACCACCGGACCAGAGCCCGCGACGGAGCCCGAGCAGGACGCCGAGGCCCCACGAGTCCCCGCTCCCGGTGCCGAGATCGGTCGGCGGCGCGCGCTGCTGACGGGGGCGGGAGTGATCGGCGTCGCCGTGGTGAGCGGCGTGTCCGGGCGGATGCTGCTGCGGCGCGGCGACGTCTCGTCGGTCCGGGCGGACGTGCAGCTGCCACGTCCGGCCAGCCCGGCGCCTGAGGTCCCGGTGGGCGCCCAGGTGCGGGTCCCTGGGATGACGCCGTTTCGCACCTCCAACGCTGACTTCTACCGGGTCGACACCGCGCTCGTCCTGCCCCAGGTCGATCCCCGGGACTGGACGCTGCGGATCCACGGCATGGTCGCGCACCCCGTCGAGCTGACGTTCGACGACCTGCTGCGCCAACCGCTGATCGAACGCGACATCACCCTGTCGTGCGTGTCGAACCAGGTCGGCGGTGTCCTGGCCGGGAACGCCCGCTGGCTCGGCGTACCGCTGGCGCCGCTGCTCCGCAGGGCCGGGGTGCGGTCGGGGGCCGACCAGATCCTGTCCCGCTCGTCCGACGGCATGACGCTCAGCACCCCGCTGGAGAGCGTGCTGGACGGCCGCGACGCGCTCCTGGCCGTGGGGATGAACGGCGAGCCGCTGCCGGTGGCGCACGGCTTCCCCGCCCGCATGGTGGTGCCCGGCCTGTACGGATACGTGTCGGCGACCAAGTGGGTCGTCGACCTCAAGGTCACCCGGTTCGCGACCGACCAGGCGTACTGGACCAGACGCGGCTATGCCGAACGCGCGCCCGTGAAGACCTTCTCCCGCATCGACGTCCCCAAGCCGTTCGCCCGCCTCGAAGCCGGACCCGTCGCCGTCGCCGGCACCGCCTGGGCCCAGCACCGCGGCGTCGACGCCGTCGAATGGCAGGTCGACGACGGGCCCTGGCGTCCGGCGCGGCTCGCACCGGTCCCCGGCATCGACACCTGGCGGCAGTGGATCGCCGAGTGGAACGCCCTCCCGGGCTCGCACACGCTCCGCGTCCGCGCCACCGACAGGACCGGAACGACCCAACCCGAGCACCGGTCACCGCCCGTCCCGGACGGGGCCACCGGTTGGCATTCGGTGGTGGTCACCGTGACCTGACCGCGGCAGCCGACGAAATCGACAGCCCACCTATCCCGAAGGAACCCACCATGAAGTACACCCGAATCGCCCTCGGCGTCCTGTCCGCGGCGGCCCTGACCGCCGGGCTCGCGGCCTGCTCCGGCGGAGACGACGACAACGGCTCCACCACAGCGTCCGCCGGGACGTCCGCTCCCGCCCCGTCCAGCACCGCCGCCGCGGGGCCCGCGACGGACAAGCCGTTCGGCCCCGCCTGCTCGGCCGTCCCCGCTTCCGGCAAGGGCAGCTTCAGCGGCATGTCCACCGACCCGGTCGCGACGGCCGCGTCCAACAACCCGGTGCTGTCCACGCTGGTCAGCGCGGTCAAGCAGGCCGGACTCGTCGACACGCTGAACTCCGCCCAGAACCTCACCGTGTTCGCGCCGACCAACGACGCGTTCAAGAAGATCCCCAAGGGCACTCTCGACAAGGTGATGGCCGACAAGGAGACGTTGAAGAGCATCCTGACCTACCACGTCGTCGGCCAGAAGATCACGCCGGACGGGCTGTCGGCCGGCAGCTTCAAGACCCTGCAGAGCGCCGCCCTCACCACCAGCGGCTCCGGCGACTCCTACACGGTCGGCGCGGACAAGGCGAACGTGGTCTGCGGCAACGTCCAGACCGCCAACGCCACCGTCTACATCATCGACTCCGTCCTGATGCCGCCCAAGTAGCCGGACGGCACGCGAAGGCGGCCGGGGCCCCGTGCGATCGGACCCCGGCCGCTTCGTCGTTGAGCCGCGAGCCGGCACCAGCCCGCCGGACTCTCCTCGGTCGAGGTGCGGCGTGCCGCCCTTGCGCAGCCTCGCGTGTAGGGCGGCACGCCACAGGTCAACGGTTAGGGGAGCGTGGGGATTCTCGGACCGCCGTCGGTCCAGCCGACCTGGAGGTACAGCTCTTTGTCGACCTTGCCGGGGACGTTGGGAGCGGAGCGCGCAGTGCTCAGCACGAGCGAGGTGTTCGGGTCGATGATCACGGTGTCGGTGACGCCGCGCAGGACCCGTACGTGCAGCCCGACCCCCTTGCGTCCGCGCTCGTCGGTGACCTCACCCATGGAGGTGACCCCGGGCATGGCGGCGAGCATCCGGTAGGCGGCGGCGCGCACCTTCGGAGACGCGGGGACGAAGCTGAGCAGGTCGGTCACGCAGTTCTTCACGACCTCGTCCGCTGTCCGGCCCGCGGTGGGGTGGTTGCGCGGGATCGCCCGCCGCAGAGCGCTCCTCAGCTTGCCGGGGTCGGTCGGCAGTGCCTGGACCTGCTTGAACGTCATCTGTCTGTCGCAGACCAGAAAGGTCTTCGCCGTGGTGTCCTTGTCGAGCGCGGGGGAGATCGGGTTCGGGTCGGGCGAGCCGTCCCGCCGGAAGGCGGGCGCGTCCTTGGGGGACATGGGAACGGCGCCGAGGCCCCGGTATCCCGTCCAGGACCGTCCGTCCGGTCGGCTCCACTGCCCGATCAGCTGCTGCCCGAGCATCCAGTACTTTCCCCGCTCATTGTAAAAAGCCCTCGACTGCACCGTCAGGACATGCCAGTACCGGCCGGTGGTCGGTGCCGCCTCGGCGTGCTCGGCGGCGGTGAGCAGCACCGTCTTCGCCGACATCGGCTGGACGGCTGGACGGTGGCCGGGGTCGGGCGCGCGCGGGGTGGTCCCGGACGACAGGACGACCACCCCCGTGAGGGCGGCGGCGGTGGCGGTCAGGCCGATGCCGCTCCACATGGCGGGACGGCGCCAGGCGCGGCGCGTCGGCCGCTCCGGCTCACGCATCTCGTTGAGGAGGCGATGCCGGACGGCGGCCTCGCTCTCCGGCGTGGGCGGCTCGTCCAGCATTGTGACGATCATCTGGAGTTCGTCCATGGTCACAGTCCTTCCGTGTCAGCGGGCAGTGCGGCGCGCAGGCTTTTGCGCGCCCGGTTCAGGCGGGACCCGACGGTTCCGTACGGGATGTCGAGGACGTCGGCAATCTCCTCGTGGGTGAGTTGGGCGAGGGCCTTGAGCAGCACGACGTCGCGGTCCTTGCGGGACAGCGCGGCGAGCGCGCGGGCCAGTGACGGCTGGAGCCGTTCGGCGGACACCGAGGCCGCGACCCTGTCGTCGTGGCCGCCGGGATGACGGTCCGCGCCGACCTGCGCGAGCGCCTGGTAGCGGCGGGTCTCGGCGCGGCGGTGCTGGGCGATCAGGTTGGTCGCGATGCCAAACAGCCAGGGCCGGACGGACCCGCGGGACGGGTCGAAGACGGCGCGGCGGCGGAACGCGGCGAGAAAGGTCTCAGCCACGACGTCGTCGGCCGTCTGCGGGCCGAGGCGTCCGGCGACATAGCGGTGGACGTCGGCGTAATGCCGGTCGTAGACGGTGGTGAAGCAGTCACTGTCGTGGACGGACGCGGCGAGCAGATCCGCGTCCGTCGGGGCCGTGTCGGGTGGGGCGGTCACGCTGCCGCCCCTTCCGCTGGGTCCGTCATTCGCACCTCCGGGAGGATGGTCGTCACTTCTACTCCGCTCACCACCCGAACCGCTTTCACGCCGCAGACCGTCAGAAAGGCATCAACAAGAAGCCCGAACAACTCGATCTCGCCGAGAAGGAGCACAAAGTGCCTCAGAGCGCTCAAGACGCCGTTGCCGTCCCGGCAAGGCGGCGTCCAACCTCAACCAACCCGGCATCAAGAGCGCCCTCGCAGGCTCACCCCACAGAATCCGGGGCGGTGAAGTCGACTTGGTGCGCGGCCCAGCGCTCCAGGAGGCTGGCGGGGTGGGGTGGCGGGGGCTCGTAGCCGAAGCGCTGTCGCAGGTACGGGGCATAGGGCGCCAGGTGCGGGGTCGCTTCCACGAGAGCCGTGAGGCCATCGGGGTCATGGTCGACCTCGGCGGACATGAATAGCACGACTGCCAGAGCCAGCGCGACATGCGGTGTGTTCGGCAGGTCGAGAGTGCTGTGGGGCAGTCCTGGGCAGTACCTGTTGATCGACATGTCCAGGTCCGAGGCGGACCTGTCCGCCCAGGGAGGGGCGGGAAGGTCAGGGAGGTGGCGGCCCAGTAGGTCGAGCTGGCGGACGATCCATGTCAGATCCGAGTCGGGAGATGTGTCGACCGGGACGAATGCTGTGGGGTCGCCGAGGAGGATGGTGCTGAGGGGCTGATTGCGGTAGTAGCTGTAGCCGGAGCCGTCGTGATGTTTCACGTGCGGAGTGGAACGCAGCAGAGCGGTCATGCCGTGGTGTCGGACGATGTGTGTGATGTCCAGCCGGCGGATGCGGAACGCTTCGACGGCGAGGGTCAGGTTGCCTGGGGCGAGCGCCATGAGGCTGTCAGCGTGTTTGAGGGAGAACGCCTCGGCAGCCTCGTTCCAGTGATCGGGGCCGCCGCGCAGCTCGGGTTGATACAGCCAGGGCAGGTCATCGAGGGAAATGCCGATGAGCAGGGCCAGTTCCTGGGTCTCCGCGTCAGCCAGGTGGATGGTGAGGACGGCGTCGATCTCCTCGGCGATGAGATCGGTATAGAACGTGCCGCCGTACATGATCCAGCCGAGCGCACGTAGCCGGGGCGAGCCGGCCTCGTTGGGTCGGAAGGCGTAATGGGCGGCCTCGCGGGCGAGACTGCGGACGATCTCGGCGGGGGGTTGGGCGAAGGTGAGGCAGCGGCCGAGGAAGCCCAGCAAGTTCTCGCGTTCCTCTTCGGTCTGCTCTCCTGCCAGGAGGGCTCGGAAGAGCCGTTCGGCGCCTCGGTCACTGGTGCGGTCCTTGATCTGGACTGCTAGCTGGGCGACGGTGTCCCACTCCTGGCGGACGACATACGGGCGGATCTCGGCGCCCAGGTCGGCAGGGGAGTCGTGCAGGCCGGCCAGGCGAGCGGCGGCGAAGTACTCCAAGAAAGTGCGGTGGGTGAAGGCGTACCAGGACTCGCCGCGCGGGGAGGTGCCGACGTCGTTGAACACCCATGCCCGGCCGCGCAGGAACCTGACGAGCTCATCGGCCGCCGCGAGGGCGTCGTCGCGCTGCTCGAAGCCGCGGGTGAGCAGGAAGCCGGCGGTCCGGGCGGTCAGTTCGTGTTCGGTGACATACGGCTGTGCGGAACGTTCGGTGAACAGCCAATATGCGAGATGATGGAGGGTCGGCTCCACCATCGTGTGCGCACGTAGTTCTGTGCGGATACGGCGCCGGATGTCCCAGCGGCGGAAGAGCAGCGAAGCGCATTGCTCATAGATCTCCGGGCGGTTCTGGGGAATCCAGCCCTCGCCCCGGTAGAGGATGCACATGAGCGCCAGCATCAGCGGATTGGTGCGCAGGTCGGCGACAGAGGCACTGCTGGCGAGGAAATCGTGGACATCGCGTTCGCGTTCGGCCGCCGTCATGCGCTCCTGGGCGAACCATTTGGCGACGTAGTCTCGGACGTCCTGCTCCCCGAAACCGGCGATCCGGTGGCAGTCGAACTGCCGGTCGTCCAGCCGCGCCTCGTCGTATCCGATGACCCTGGATGTGACGAGGATCGAGGCGAGGGGATACTCGACCGAGAAGCGCTCAACGATGGAGGCGACGTCACCGCGCCGGCCCGTGTCCAGCAGCTCGTCCAGCCCATCGAAGATGACCATGGCCATGCCGCTGAGCAGCAGTCGCTCGACCAACCCTGCGGGCGGGGGACACTGGTAAAAGGTCCGCAGAATGTGCTCGATGTGCTCGACCACCGACCTGGCGGGAGGATCTTCGACGGCGAATTCCCGCAGCGTCACCAGAAACGGTACCCGTGTACGCGGCTCGATGGCATGCATATGCATCAAGGCGTGACAAGCGGTGGTCTTGCCGGCTCCGGGATCACCTAGCAGAACAGACCGGTCGATGCGCTGAGCGAACGCGGCGAGTTCCAACCGCTCGGCGTGCTCAGGGTCGTCCGGAACGGAGACTATGCCAGGGGCCACTAGAATGTCGTCGATCGGTATCCGCCTGCGGCGTTCGAAGTCGGGCGGCTCGAGGCGGCCGTGATGATCGAGCACCTGACGCCGGTAGGCGTCGAGGAACCGGCGGTCGGCACCGTCGTCGGAGATGGTCGAGATCGACGCGATATGCCGGGAGATCGCGTTCAGTGTCGCCGTGATGAGCACGAGTTGTGCGTCCTGCCTGCGGTCGCGGTACTCCACGGGCATGGTGGCGCGCAAACTCTCAACGGCGGCGAAGATCTGATCGTCGAGGCAGATGAAGATCTCGTAGGCGTACGGGTCCAGCTCACCGGGGAACAAGTCCCGGAACGAACGTCCAAGCCGATCGATCTCCGCGCGAGGGACACCCGTGAACCGCAACGCGAAAAGTTCGTGCACGTAGGCCAGGACATGCGGGCTGTCCATTGCCTCGGCCAACTGAGCCTGGATATCCGGCGGCCAGTCCCTGACCCGGGGGGCCAGGACATCTGCCGCGGAGTCGAGGATCGTTCTGACTTCGGTGTTCTCAGCTCTACCCCGCCGTGATACCCGGCCTACCGCAATGGCCAGTCGAGCTGCCCCACCCACGATGGCTTCGGTCAGCACACTCGAGACCACATCTGCAAGAGTGACGATCACACTGGTCTCCGTCCTAGGCGCGCTCCCTTTGGATTGGACGCACAACGACCTCGCACAGTGCTATCGCGAGGGTGATGGAATTCCGTCCCGGCGATGTGGGCCTTGAATATCGGCTGTCCAAGAACACGGGAGCTGCGCCGAATCGTCCGACCTCTTGCGGTCAGCCGGATCGTATGGACAACGTCGCTCGGCCGAGCGTAGGACTGGCGATGGTGGGACTCGGACCGGCGAGGGTCGAACGCCTGACGGCGGCTCGGCCGGTGTGACCGGACGATCGCTCGGCATCATCAGGCAGACCCTGGGAGAGCCCGATGCGCACTTCTGAAGACGGCGATCCGTTCGTCATCGATCCTACTGGCCGTGATGTGCACGGTGACGCGTCCCGGATCCGCGGGCGGGGGCCTGCTGCGCGTGTGGTGTTGCCCGGTGGTGTGGGCGCGTGGGCGGTGAGCAGTCCGGCGGTGCTGCGGCGGTTGCTGACCGACGGCCGGGTTTCCAAGGACGCTCACCTGCACTGGCCGCCCTTGATCAACGGGGAGGTCGGCCCCGGGTGGCCGTTGTTCGCCTGGGTGGTGGTGCGCAACATGTTCACCGCCTACGGGGAGGACCATCGGCGGCTGCGGCGGCTGGTGTCCAGCGCGTTCACCACGCGCCGTACCGCCGCGCTGCGTCCCCGTGTCGAGGCGATCGTCACCGCGCTGCTGGACGAACTCGACGCCGCCGCAACCGGCGAACCGGTGGACCTGCGTGACCGCTACGCCTACCCGCTCCCGATCCAGGTGATCTGCGAGTTGTTCGGCGTCGAGGACCCGGACGCGCGCGAGGAGATACGCCGCTGCGTCGACGTGTTCTTCCGCACCACCACCGCGCCGGAAGAGGCAGCCGCGGCGTTACCGCGGATGCGGGAGGTCCTGCGCGGGCTGGTTCAGGAGAAGCGGGCGCGTCCCACCGACGACCTGTCGTCGGCTCTGATCGCCGCCCGTGACGGAGGCTCGGCCCTGTCGGAGGAGGAACTGGTCGACACGCTCACGCTGTTCCTGAGCGCGGGCCATGAGACCACCGTCAACCTTCTCGACAACGCCGTCCACGCCATGCTCACCCATCCCGCCCAACTCGCCATGGTCCGGGCAGGGCAGGCGACCTGGGACGACGTCATCGAAGAGACACTGCGAGCAGAGCCTCCGGTGGCCAACCTGCCACTGCGCTTCGCCGTCGAGGACATTCAGGTGGACGACGACACCACCATCGGTAAGGCCGAGGCGATTCTGGTCTGCTTGGCCGCGGCCGGACGCGACCCCGACGTGCACGGCGCCGACGCCGACCTCTTCGACATCACCCGCGCCGACAAGGAGCACCTGGCCTTCGGGTACGGCGTCCACCACTGCCTTGGCGCGCCCCTGGCCAGGCTGGAGGCGTCGATCGCACTGCCCGCCCTGTTCACCCGCTTCCCCGACCTGACCCTGGCCGCGCAACCGAGTGAGCTGCGTCCACTCGACTCCTTCATCTCCAACGGTCACCGCACCCTGCCCGTCCTCCTCAGACCCACCGACTGACGTTTATCGGACCGGGGCGCGCCTTTAGCGGGCCTTGGATCGGACGGGGTCGGGGTGGTCGGTCATTTGTCTTCGTCTCGTGCCTGTGGACTAGCAGACCACGTTCACTCCCGCTTGAAGGGTCTATTCCGGCCAGGGGCTGTTTTTGATCAATTCAACGAAGTCCGTTCGGGTGAAGGACGGGTCGAAGTGCGCGATGACGTCATCGTTCATCGTTCCGAAGGTGGTATCGGGCCGGTCTGCCATTCCCTGGTAGAAGGACCGCAGAATGCGGTTCTTGAAGTCCGGGCGGGGATGGGCCGCCACGACTTCGGCGCGCTGCTGTGCGGTGATCTCGTCGAGGCCGAGCCCGAGGACGTCGGTCTCCACGCCGAGTATCACGACGGCGACCTCGGGTTCCAGATGGAGCGGGACTTCCGGGGTCGTGTGGAGGGCGATCGCGAGCCAGACATTGCGGGCTTCCGACTCGGTACGGCCGTGGTCGAGCAGGAACGCTCGGGCCGCCTCGGCCCCGTCGAGCTCGAAACGGCGGTCCTTGGTGGCGTAGGACGGGGTCAGGCCGAGGTCGTGGAAAAGCCCTCCCACATAGGCGAGCTCGGGGTCGACGTCGAGTCCCCGCGCGGCGGCCTTCAACGATCCCCAAAGGAAGACCCGGCGTGAGTGGTTGAAAAGTGTCTCGTCCGCGGCCTCTTTGACGAGGGCGGTGGCCTGGCGAACCAGGTCGGTGTCGGGGATGGCGATCCCCGCGATGACCTCGGACACGGAGCCTCCTTGAGCTGCTGTTGGAGCGGATCGACTCCAGCCTTGTGGGCCCGTCAGCCACAGATCCGGACCTGGGGAAGGCGATGGCACGCGACGTCGTGTTCGTGGTGTTCGACGGTGTGAAGATGCTCGACGTGGCAGGTCCAGCGGAGGTGTTCGCCGAGGCCAACCTGTTCGGCGCCGCCTACGCGGTGCGCTACGTGTCCCCGTCCGGCAAGCCGGTGCTCTCCTCGTTCGGGATCGAGTTGCCGACCACCGAGGAGGCCGCAGCCGTACCCGACCCCTACACAGTGGTCATCGCCAGCGGTGACGTCCTGGTCAGCTGCCCGATTCCGGTCGACCTAATCGCCGCTGCCCACCGACTTCACTCGCGCGCCCGGCGACTGGTGTCGATCTGCACCGGCTCCTTCGTGCTCGCGCGGCCGGGCTATTATCCGGCCGCCGCGCCACCTTCCTCTGGCGGCATGCCTCGCTCCTGGCCCGTGCCCACCCCGGCGTCCAGGTCCAGTCCGAGACGATGCGCCGCGTCTTCGTGGCCCGCTTCGGGGGCTCGCCCAGCCGATATCAGGCGCGGTTCTCGACCACCCGGCCAGGGGAACAGGAGCCCGAGGACCGCTAGCCCTGACCGGGCCGCAGAGAGCCAACACCGGTTCGGGTGCCGCCCTAGCGCGGCACCCGAACCGGGTCGACGGTCAGTGGTTGTAGGGAGTGAGCTTGTTCCAGAAGTCGCAGTGGTGCTGGCGTGCGATCTCTCGGGTCAGCTCACTGTCGCCCGCCGGGGCCAGGGACATGACGTCCGGGTTCTGGCGGGTGAACCGCGGCCACAGGGGCGCGCCCGGGACGGTCGGGTCGCCGGTGCGGGCAAATCCCGTCCACTGGGCCGTGATCTGCGCGCCGAACGCCTGCTGGTTGGGCGTGAACTGCTGCCCCGGACGAGGCGACAGGAACTGGTTCAGCAGGACGTGGAACGCGCCGTTCGGCTTGGTCTGGTCGAGGAAGCTCGCCGGTGGGGCATCGGAGTTGTCGGACTGGTAGCCGTACACGGTGATATAGCGCGACATCCGCTGGTGGTTGAGCAGGGACGGGCAGACGGAGTTGGAGTCGGCCGCGATCGTCCGGTAGGCGATGAACGCCGCGGGCGCGGGGAAGCGGTCCAGCGGGTATAGGGCGAACACCTTGGAGGCGTACCGTCCGTACTGCTGCTGGACGAGCCTGCTGTAGTCCGCGGGCGTGTTGGCGGACGCCAGTTGGGTCTCGTCGCGGTCCACGCCGTGCATGAGCGTCACCTTGTTGATGTGGCCGGTGACGAACGCCTTCGCCGGGGACATGGTCAGGGTCTTGCCGTCGACGATCGGCGCCATCGTGCCCTGGTCGGGGCCCATCCCGTCGCCGGACTTGTCGAGCAGCGTCTTCACCGGCACCTGGCGCAGGCAGGCGGCGGTGTCGGCGGCGTTCCCGCAGCCGACGGCGGCGGCGAACCGGTCGCCGGTCCGATGCGCCTGCTCCGCGGTGGGCAGTTCTGACTTGCAGTCCTGCGGCTGCCATGAAGTGTTGGTGCCGAGCAGCGAGTTGTACTCCCCGCTTTGCGCGATTCCCTTCTGGAACAGTCCCTTCGCGGTGGGGGAGACGGCGTTCGCGCAGACGCTCGACCCGCCCGCGGACGCGCCGTAAATGGTCACGTTGTGCGGATCCCCGCCGAAGTTCGCGATGTTCCGCTGGACCCAGCGCAGCGCTGCCTGCTGGTCCTGGAACGCGTAGTTGCCCGAGTGGCGGCCCAGGTCCTTGTGCGCCATGAAGCCGAAGATGCCGAGCCGGTAATGCACTTCCACCGAGATGACGTTGCCGGAGCGGACGAGGTGGCTTCCGTCGGCCGGAGTGCCGAACCTGAACCCGCCGCCGTGGATCTGGACCATGACCGGCAGCCGTTTGGCACCGGCGTTCACGGGCGCCCGGACGTTCAGGTTGAGGCAGTCCTCGTTGGTCGATCCGGCGCCCAGCCCGTCCGCCTGCGGGCAGTTGTTGCCCTTCTCGGTCGCGGGGAACGTCGAGGTCCAGGCGGGTGCGGGTTCCGGCGGCGCCCAGCGCAGCCTGCCGACGGGAGGGGCGGCGTACCGGATCCCGAGCCAGGAGGCGACGCCGTCGGAGACCGTCCCGCACACGGATCCCTTGTCCGTGCTGACGGTCGTGCCGGACGCGCAGTCGGTCGTTTCGGAAAGTGTCGTGGACGGGGCGACCGGGGCCGCGGACACCGGGGAGGTGAACATCGTCGCCGCCGCCGCGGCGGCGATGACGATGGGCCATCTGAGTTTCTTCGGCTCCATGCCGACCTTCTCTCTCACGCGGGGGATCGGACGGCGCCGCAAGGAAATGGAGGCGCCGTGGTCGCGGGGAAGACGGCCACACCGCCGAGGACACGGCGCCGCGCATCGCCGCAGGACACGACGATGGGCAGCCCATATTCCCGGTAATGCGCAGCGCCGTGAAATAGGGCGATGCGCCGGACTCTCTGGTCTGGGGCGTATGGTGTGGCGAGGGGTCAGGGTTGTTTTTCCGGGGCCGGTGGCGGCAGTAGCGCCTTTACTTCTGCCGAATGCAGTGCGTTCGCATCACGAGGGCGGGTGAATCGAAGATTAAAATGGCGTTTTAGAGCCGGAAAGGGCCAAGTGCCGCCGTGTTCTGCCAGTGGCCGTGTTCGAGCGACGACCGGGGCGGGTGATCGGTGAGCGGTCGGATCCTTGCGATCAGCGGTCGTTCCGGGGCGAACCCCCGCTTTCGGCCGTAATTAAACCGACAGATCGGGATAATCCTCGCAAAGCGTGCAGCTCGCCGTGCGTTCCCGACCGCTCGGCGCAGCGGCCCGAAGCTCGACGCGCCCGCGCGTCTGTTCGCCGCGGCACCCTCCTGACCTCCCAAGTGATCGCGTGACCCCCGCCCGCCACGACCCGCTCGAACGTCGCGCGGACGCCTCAGTGGAACCCTTCAGCTGGCGTCGCCGTGGGCCCGCCACCAGTCGGCCGCCGCGTCCGTGGCGAGGCCGGTGGCCCAGAGGTCGGCCGGGTCGTCGGGCAGCAGGCGTTCCCGCACCGCGTCCCGCATGGGGAAGGAGATCGTGGCGCCGGTCGTGGGGATGCCGTCGTCGAGGACCTCGGCGGGGAAGTCGCAGGCCGCGACGGCGTCCGCCACCGTGAAGCCCGCGCGTTCCGCCAGGTCGCGGACGGTGGCGGCGGCGTCGATCGGTGCGGGGCCGCGCTCGGCCAGCAACCGGATGAGCCGGACGACCCGGTCGGAGCCGCTCCAGCCCCAGCAGGGAACGGGTGCCAGAACCGCTCGCCAGCCGGGCGGCCCGACCGGGCCGAACGTCCCGCCGGGGGCGTACTCCACGGCCGTCGCGGTCCTGGCGTGCCGCTGGTAGTCCATGATCAGCAGGGCGCCGGTCGGGGTGCGCCAGAGCTCTCCGGGCGCCGTCCTCTCCAGTTCCTTGTCGACCATCTGACGCTCGGCGTTGGACTGCCCCTCGCCGCCCGCCGGAGTGAGGCGCAGGATCCGGCAGGCCGCCGTCGCCGTGCCGTCGCCGATCGGGGCGTTGGCCCAGAGACGCAGGACGTCGAGGACGCCTTCGCGCCGCGCGTCGGTGGTCCAAGGCAGAACGGCCGGGAGCGCGTGACCCGCCAGGGTGTCCATGCCGACGCCCACGTGGCCGGCGCGTGGCAGGGAGACCGTCCGGACGAGGTAGGGCTCGCCGGCCGCGGGTTCGCCGGTCGTCGCCGACTCCAGCGCGCGGGCCAGCAACCGCTGGTGCACGAGCCACCTGGTCCGCGCCGCGGTGCGCGCGAAGGGCAGGTCGGACGCCGGTGTGACCAGCGCGGGCAGCGCCGGAGGCTGCGGACGCCCGGTCCGGTCGCGCAACTCGACGGCCAGCAGCAGGCACTCGACGGCCGTGCGGGCCGCTTCGAGGACGCCGTCGCGCAGCGCGGGCGCGGTCACCTCCGGCAGCACGGCGTCCAGCGCGTCGGCGGCCGCGCGCGGTCCGGTCAGCGTCGCCTCCAGCAGGCGCGCCGCGCGCTCGCGGTCGAGACGTCGCAGCGCCGCCGACCCGTCCGGGTCGACCGGGTCGCGCCGCGACCACCAGCCGGGCGGTGGCACGAGCCCGTTCTTCGTTCTCATGACGGGCGAGAAGAGCAGCCGGGCCGTCCGGGTCCCGTCCGGGGCGGTGACGGTGATCGCGCCGCGGCGCAACCGGACCTCGCTCGGCCCGGCGGCGCCCGGGAAGGTCACCTCGGCGGTTCCGGGCGCCTCGGGCCGGGCGGTGGCGGTGTCGGGGTCGAGGGTCAACGCGACGGTCTGGCCCGTCCGCCCCTCGACCCGGAACGTCTGCCAGACGCCGTCCCGGATTCGCGACAGGAGGCCGGTGCGGCCGTCATACCAGGGCAGCAGCCCCTCCGGCAGTTGGGGAAGTCTCACCGACAGCTCGTCGTCGCCGATGACGGACGCGTAAGCGTGCCAGGACCGTTCCGTGATGGTGAGGAATCCCAGGTGCTGGACGATCGTCCGGCCTGATTTCGGGGACTTGTGCGGCATTCCATCGCCGGGCACGGCCAGTTCGGCGGGAACGCCGCCGCGCAGGACCAGCAGCAGGGCGTCCACGGGATCGGCGGGTTCGAGCCCGTCGGCGACGTCCGGCTCCACGTCGAGAAGACGGCCGGGGCCGGTGAGCCGCACCAGCCGGTGCAAGGCGTCGTGCAGGAAGGGGAGGTCTCGGCGGCCCGCGTCGGCCTTCCATGCGTCGACGGCTTCGCGCACCACCTCGCGGGTCTCCGGCAGGCTCCAGAGCGCTCGCATCGTGGCCGCGTAGTCGACGTTGCCGAAGTAGCCCATGTCGCGGACGAACGCGTCCAGCAGACTGGCGAAACGCTCGCGTCCTTCTGGGCTGGACGCCACGTCCGCTGCCTGCTGCTCCACGTCGAAGGCAGGCTCCCACCAGCGGGGCGAGTCGGTGGTGAGTTCCCCTTGGGGGATGATGTGCCGGTAGTCGGGAGGCGGAATCGCGGGGTCCGTTTCGTCGCCGAGTACCACCTCGGACTCCGGGAACAGACGACTCCCGGCCTGGTCGACGAGCCTCAGCAGGACGGTCGCCGCGCAACCCCGTCCCACGGTGCCGAACCACCGCGCCGACAGGTGCGTCCCCGCCCCGCTCTCGGCCAAGGTCTCCAGCCACATCTGCCGAATCTCCTCGGCGACCTCCTCGCCGCTCTCCTCCTCGTGCCGGGGCCGGTCGGGTTCGGCGGCGATCAGCAGTTTCATCAGGTCGCCGTCGCGTCCGGCCACCGCGGCGAGCGGTTCCCGGGCGGCCGCCCAGACCTGGTGGGACGCGACGGGCATGAGCCCGGCGCGCAGCAGCCGTTCGGCCAGGAACGCCTCCTCGTCCCGCTTCTTGATCTTCGCGGCGCGGGCCAGCGCGCGAAGGTCGGGGAAGATCCGGGCGTACGGGATGAGCCCGGCGTCGAATCCCGCGCAGATCACCGCGCGGAAGCGGGCGTGCGCCTCCTCGCCCGGCAGCTCCGCGGCGAGCGTCTTGGCGTAGTCGCGCAGCGCGGCGGGGCCGACGCCTCCCGCGGGGACCAGTTCGAGGAAGACGTCCTGCACCCGGTCGAGGTCGCGTAGCGCGGGATGGTTCTTCTCGACCTTGCGCGCCTGCGCGAACGCCCAGAACGCGAGTTCGCGCTCGCCCGCCCGCGCCAGTTCCCGGCAGGCGTGCTCGAAGAACGGCGCCAGTTCGGCGGCGGGCAACGGGGCCGCGGCCTTGTTCAGCGTCTTCTTGGCGCCTGTGGGCCCGGCCGCGGCGAGATCCGCCGGTGCCGGCAACTGCGGGAACTGAGTCATCGCGTCCTTCGCTTCGATCGTCTGATCGACCATGAAACCCTGCGACGGCCCGCCCACGTGACCGGTTCCACGAAGCGGCACCGCGGGGGCAAGCCCGGCCCCGCCCGGAAGTGCCGCAGACAGCCTTCAACGAAGCGAGAGGACGCTCTTTCCTTCGGCCTCTTCCATGGGGCGGAGGAGCCGTCGTTTACGAGGCTGGGCAGAATACGGCCTGCATTGCTCTGCCCATGGCTTCGCCCGGCTCGGTGAGGTCCTTGACGCTCAGGGTGGCCGATATCGAAAGCTGGCGGCGGCCGTCTTCTGAGTAGAACGTCATGGCGAGGAAGCCGGGAGCGGTCCCGCCCGTGACGTAAATATCGTCGCCGCATTGGCTGCGGTGTTCACCCAGGGGTCGCGGGGGATTGGGCAGCCGGTCGGTCAGGACGCGCTGGAGTTCGGGCGGCAGCAGTTTGCCCTGGGTGAATGCCCGCTTGAAGGCGCTCACGTCGTGCGCGGTGGAGATCACGCCTCCGGCTGCCCCTCCGATGCTGGAATTGAGCCGGTCCACGTCGCGCAGCCTGCCGTCCGCGTCGGGATAGTAGCCGTGGCCGTGCGGCCCCTCGATGCCCTCCGGCGGTTTGACGGCGAGGTAGGTCTTGGTCATCCCCAGGGGGCCGAACAGGCGCGTGTGCATTTCGGTGGCCAGGTCGTGGCCGGTGAGTCTCTCGATGATCAGACCGAGCAGGGTGTAGTTGGTGTTGGAGTAGGAGAACTTCTCGCCCGGCTCTCCGGTCCGGGGCCGGGCGCGGCTCCACTTCACCAGATCGAGCGGCTGGTAGTGGGTCGTGAAGTCGAACGGGTCGAACGAGATTTCTCCCTCGGTTCCGTCCGGGTTCGGCTTGTCGGCGTACCAGTCGGGAATTCCGGAGGTGTGCCGGAGCATCTGCCGCACCGTGACTTCGTCGGCCCGCGCCACCAGATCGTTCTCGACCACTGCTGGAAGCAGGCCGGCTAGTTTATCGTCCACCCCCAGTTTGCCTTCGGCGACCAGTTGCAGCACCACGGTGGCCACCATTTCCTTGGTCTGTGACCCGATCCGGAAGCGGGCGTTCGCGGGTATCTTGCCGCCCCTGCCGTCCAGCAGCCGGGAGCCTGCGCTGCCCAGCCCGATGGGGCGTCCGTCGGCGTAGGCCCCGCCGACGGCCCCCACGACCCCGGGAGTCCTGGCGAGTTCCTCCATCGCCTTCTGCACGTTCCCCGTCCGCGCCGGGGCGGCGGTAGCAGGCCCGGAATGAGCCGTCATCAGCATCGTGACACCGACGGCCATCCCGGCCATCCTCAACGACACGTTCCTATTTGACGCAACACGCTCCCTTTTCTCTGATCACCAAGAGAAGCTTGAGCCCGCCACTATCGGCGCGGACACGTGCGGCCCACACCTCCACTGAATACGGGGGCATGTTGCGGTAGCGTTTGCGTTTTTCGATAGGCCCGCGATACACACTCTTCGGCATGCTCTATGGCTCGCACATACCTCCTCGAACCCGTGCAGCGCTGGGGGCGGCAGCCGAATATCTGCAAGTGAGGGCTGGCCGCTAACCCCTGCGGCCCGGTTGCGGACCGCCGCCCAGAGCCCTGCAGTAGCCCGACGTCCCCCGCCGTAGGGTTCGCCTTCAGCCGAGTGCCGAGACCGCGGCGGCAGCCAAGAACAGTACGAGGGCCGCAAGGAGCAAGCACACCGCGATTCGGAGCCTCTTGTAGCGATATCTATAGAGGCGGCAGCACCTCCACAGTTCGACGAGCGCGAACTCCAGGAGTTCGTCGGAGGAGGCTGTAAGAGCCCTGTGCTTGAAGGTCTCAAATGTGTTGGTGACTTCGTCGGCCTCGACATAGCAGTACAGGAAGGACGTGGCGGTTCCTTGATCGCGGGACTGAGGTCGCCAACTCCGGAGGCTGATCAGGGCCAGTGCGGCACCGCCGACTGAGAAGGCGACACAGCCGAGGGATGCCAAGGCGATCGCCACAAGGAGCGCGTCCGGCTTTTGGTCGCGCAGGGAGAGCACGAGCGTGGTTCCGGCGATCACGAGGGCGTTGGTACTGAGCACGGCCCCCGCGCGGGATGCGACACCGGCGCGAAGATGGTCGCATCGCACGATGTGCCAGTGCAGTGCCTCAAGCGTGGTGTCCGCTGAGCGGGCAGCCGTTTCCGACGCTGGTAAGGGGTCGGGAGTTCGCGTCTCGGTCATGGACGACTCCTTGCCTGCCGGCGGGCCGGATAACCCCGGGTCGGCTAGGTCCAAGGTTCTTCGACGTCCCCGGCGGCGGTCAGGCCGAAGCGGCGGAGCCGCTCGGCGCCCTGGTGGTCCCCGTTCCGCTTCCGCAGCCAGGTCAGGCGTAGCAACGCTTCGATGTTCCCGGCGTCGACGGCCAGCCGGTAGAGCCGTTCGGCGCCCTGCAGATCACCGGCTTTCGCTTGTAGCGAGGCCAGGAACACCATCCTCCTGGGGGCTGCGGTGTCGGCGGCTCTGAGAGCCGCTCGTTCGGCACCCTCACGATCACCGGGCTTCGCCTGTTTGCGCGCCGGGTCACCCGGTGCAGCGGGGGTTCCGGCGTCGGAGGCCGGTCGGAGGTGGTACTCAGCGCCCTGGAGGTCGCCGACCCCTTCCCGCAGCCACGCCTGGTCTTCCGGCGCTTCAAGGCGTTCGGCTCCGGCGGCCTGTCGGGCGAGTCGTTCCGCGCTCTGGTGATCACCGGCCTTTGCTCGCAGCCAGGCCAAATGGACCAGCGCGTCAGGGTGGCCGACTTCGGCGGCCTTTTCGGCGAGTCGTTCCGCGCCTTCGTGATCACCGGCCTTCGTCCACAGCTTGGCCAGGATCACCAGCACGTCGGGGTATCCGGCGTCGGTGGCCTGAAGGGCGAGTCGTTCCGCGCTTTCGTGATCACCGGCCTCCGCTCGCAGCAGCGCTAGCTTTGCCAGCGCGTCGGAGTTCCCGGCCTCGGCGGCCCGCCGGTAGAACTGCTCAGCGCCCTGGAGGTCGTCGGCTTCTTTGCGCAGCAGGGCCAGGTCCATTAACGCGTCTGAGTCTCCGACGTCGACGGCCCGCCGGTAAAGGTGCGCGGCGTGACGGTAGCGGCCTCTGCTCCTTGCTTGGTCACCCAGAACGAGGAGGTCGTGTGGGGCGCGGCTGTGTTGGGCGGCTGCGTCCCAGAAGGACGCCGGTGGGCAGATCAGGAGACGCTCGGTACGGCCGTGTTGTTCGAGGTAGTCAGCCAGCCGATACCGCCGGTGCGGCAAGGGCGGCTCACCGGGGCGGGCCCGGTGTTCGACCAGAGGGCCGGGCAGGAGCCGGTGCCGGGCGGTGAGCTCCTCCAACGCGGCGCGGAACCAGTCGCCGCCGCCGACCCGGTCCCATTCGTCGTCGTTAAGGTAGCCGGGGGCGGCGTCGTGGAGCAGGGGTTCGGGCAGGTAGAGGTTGTGTCCTAGTCGGCGGGCGTCCATCGCGGCCCACAGCACCGCGCGGGCCGCCGGGGTGGCATGTTCGTAGCGGCGCAGTAGTTCGGGGGCACCGGCCAGTTCCTGGGTGACGCGGCCGCTCGGCGCGCGTGTGCTGGCGGTGCGGAGCCGCGGATCGGTCTCGATCGTCGCGGCCAGATCGGCGAGCTGCGCAGCAGTGAACCCTGATGGTGCGGCGATGTACTCGGCCAGGTCGAGCAGTGTCCGCGCCGCGCGGTGCGTATCCGGCTTCGCGGGGTCGCCGCCGGCGGTCAGAGCCTGCCGGAAACCAGGCCACATCGACCCCAGAATCAGTACCGGCCCGCGCGTGGGGTCGGCCAGCAGCGACTGCAGTTCGGTCGCCACCCGTTCCCCGCCTGCGGGCTGCAGGTAGAACTGGGCCTCGTTCAGCCAGATCACCGTGCGCGGGGCGACCCGCCCGGCGCGCACCGCCTCGGCCAGCGCGGCCGGACGTTCGGGGGTGAGCGGATGCCAGACCCGCCAGTCGGGCAATTCGGCGCGGATCGCCTCCCAGCACGCCCGCGTCTTACCCGTTGAGGAATCTCCGACCACCACCACCACCATGCGGCTGCCGTGCGCCGCGTCCCCCACGGCGGCCCGCAACCGATCGTCGAACCCCGGCCGTGGTAGGTACACCGGCAACACTGGCACCTGCTCGGACGCGCCGGCGGCGAACGCTTGGTGGACCTCCAGCGCCAGCGCGTCCTGCTCGCCTAGATCACCGATCAACCGACCCAGCGGGGCTCCGGTGGACACCTCGCTCTGCCGGTCGACGTAGATGTACTGATCTCCGAAGTACTGGTTCCCGCCCGCGGTGTAGGCATCGCGGGCAGCGGTCACATGCTGGTGCACCACGGACTCGGTTGTGGGGTCGCCCCGGTCGGGCGGCTCCACTGGAGGGTCGCTTCCCACACCCTGCACGCTACGGACGCCCCTTGCGCAATGACCCGTTGCCGCCCGCAGAAGTAGCGGTCAGGCCATGTCCGGCCATGCCTGACCGCGTGTGACGCCCCTCGCTGTGGGTGTAGAGATGCGGTTGTCGGCGTACACGCAGTAGGCGGTGCCCTGGCCGACCACGAGGTTCGACAGGCGGTCCCGGACTATGACCGTGACCGTTTCGTCGTAGTAGTAGGGATCACCGCTGAGCTCGTGGACGTAGCCCGTGTCCGACCACTGCCCGGATTCGGGCACCGTGACGCTGTGGGTAACGTCCGGTCGGCCGCTGATGTTGTGGCGGGTGAACCGCAGGCCGTCCGCCGACGACTGGGACGTCGTGGAATAGACGTACTCCGTCCAAACTGAACGGTTCCCGAGGAAGTTCACGCCTGCGGTGGTCGCTGTGACGGTGTGCGCCTCCGGGGCACAGCGAAGCTGGACGGTGACGCGCTTGTCTTGGCTGCAAGAGGCGTCACGTTCGGCGACCGTGCCTCCGTTCGGGTTCAGCACCGTCACCCGGACGGTCTCGCCGTAGTAGGCGTAGTCGGCCGCGTTCCAGCTTCTGGTGTAACCCGCGACGTCCACGTTCGGATCGGACCCGGTGGTCATCGGCACCGACACGCTGCTGCCCAACTCCGGGAGCGAGCTGATCGCGCCGCCGGTGGTGACCCGGCTGCCGGTCCAGACCGTGAACTTCACGGTGTAGGTGAAGTTCGGCACGAGTGCCCCGGTCAGCCGGGTCGAGATCCGGTTGGACGCGCTGTCGCAGGTGATGGAGGCCTTCAATGGGGCGGCGTTCGCGGTGCCGGTGCTCAGGACCCCGGTGCCGAAGGTCGCCATGGTCAACGCCAGCAAGGCTGAGCGCATGCGCATGCGGCTTTCCTTTCTCGGACTTCTTGATCGAAATGACCGTCGGCAGCCTTTCCGGCCACGCTGTGAAGGCGCTGCGAGAACGCTGCCGTCCACTGCGCTGCGGCTGCCTTTCCCAGGCGGCACGGCGGTTTCGGCCGGACTGGGGCGGGTGGGAAGCGGCAGAACAGACCGTGTGATCCAGCCGGGCCCCGACATGCGGCGGAGGCGTCGGCCGAAGCCAGCGCGCCAGCCGCGCGACCGGTCCGCGGGCGCCACCTCACGTCGGTGGGGTGCTGGGGGAAGCCTTTGGCCTGATTGCGGATGAGTGCCTCTCGGCCTGCTCGGAGGTCGTTCCCGATTCCTGGGCGTCATTCGTTTCCGACCACTCCCAGCAGGCGCACACGGCGGCAGACGGCGCGACGTCCGCCTACGCCGTCCGGAAGGGCCGGGCCTTGGGCCTGGCAGGACCGGAAGTCGTCAATCGACGAACTCGGCCGGAACGGGACGACGGCGATCGACGTGGAGGTGGAGGACGTCGGCTCGTCCGTAATGACCGGTGGGGTCGAAGTTCTGGCGTTCGGCGCGGACGGCGGCGGGGTCGATGTCGGCGATGACGAGCCGTTCCTCGCCTGAGACCGGCGGAACGACCCATTGGCCGTCGGGCCCGGCGATGGCCGAGCCGCCGTCGTAGCGGGAGGCGCGCTCGGCGAGTTGGTCGCGGAAGGGGAAGTCGGCGGGGATGTCGGCGTAGGAGAACAAGGCGCCAGCGGCCAGGGAGTAGACGCGGCCTTCGAGGGCGATGAACCGGGTGATGTCGCCGGTGAGGCGGGACGAGCCGGGCCAGACCGAGACGTGCAGGTCCTCGCCTTGGGCGTAGAGGGCGTGGCGGGCCAGCGGCATCCAGTTCTCCCAGCAGCTCAGGCCGCCGACTGTGAGGCCGCCGAACTGATGAGTGCGCAGGCCGTGCCCGTCGCCGATGCCCCAGACCAGGCGTTCCTCGTGCGTGGGCATCAACTTGCGGTGGGCGCCGACGATCCCGCCATCCGGGGAGATCGCGACGAGCGTGCAGTAGACGGTCCCGCGGACCCTTTCGGTGATGCCCAGGTAGGTGAAGACCTTCAGGTCGCGGACGGCCTCGACAATCGCGCGTAGCTCGGGGCCGTCGAGTTCGACGGCGGCGTCCAGATAGGCGGCGTAGGCGCGTTTCTGGTCGGGATCGTCGAACCGGGCCCCGCCGGTCTGCTCGACCCAGAACGGATAGCCCGACAGGAACGTCTCGGGGAAGGCGACCAGGTCGATCCGGTCCGCGGCGGCCCGTTGAAGGAACTCCACCACCTTGGCGACCCCGGCGGTGGAGTCGAGCCAGGGGCATCGGGCTTGTGCTGCGGCGACACGCATGTCCATGATCCTCTCAGAATGGTCAATAGCACCGCATCGTCGCGAAGACCTGGCACGCTGAACGTGTACGCACCGGTTCCGTGGTTGTTCGAATGCGGAAATCCTTGCGCGATGGTGGCCAGACCGGCACCGGGCTCGCCTCGGCCCTGCGAGACAGCCGTGCAGCTCCGTGCCCAGCACCTTGCAAACTGCGAATTCGGCCTTGGGCCTGCCTGCCCGGCGTCCGGTTGAAACCGCCATGCCTACCTCTGGGCCGTGCGGGTGCGAGGACGTGGGCGGTAGTCGATTTCGGGAAGCGCATGCCCCAGACGATCAAGGCACATCAGCCACCGTGGTGCTGTACGCCGATCGATGGGAGATCGCCCGGCGTGGGCGCGACTCTGGCGCGTGGCAGTGCAAGGGCGCCGTGATCCCGCTGGCCGAGATCGTCCAAGTGCAGCGCAAGGCCCCCGCAGATGGTCAACGGCTGCGTCCTGGTGGGGACGGCGGGGGACGTGAAGACCGTGAAGGGCGCTGGGGCGTTGGAGGAGAAGGCGATCGGCGGAACCCGCGCGTCTTCCTGTTCACTGGTTGCAGTGCGGCCGGTACGCCGAACTTCGGGCGGTGCTGAAGGCCGCGCTTCCCGAAGTGCCAGCAGCCCCGGTCGGCTAGGTGCAGACGGTGAGCCGCTCCATGACCGGCGCGCCACCCCCTCGCGGACGCCGGTCACGACGAGTTGTGGCGGGTATAGCAGTGCGGGCGGGGCAACTCGAAGAGTTCGTCGGCGGGCCCCGGTCTTACCCTCCATTGTGCGGTGTGCGGGGTCATCGTGTGCGAATCGTGATACGTCCTGTTCCGTTGCCGGAGATGGTCCATGCCCCAAGAATGCCCTGGTCAGATTGAAGCGTGTGGAATCAAGAAACTGGCGGGTAAAGGGGCTGGGTCAACGTTCCCCCTTTGGAGGAAGGCGTCATGAGTGTTCCGGTGTGCGGGCAGTGCGGCCGCGTCAGATGTATCTGTCCCCCGATGTCCGCTCTTCCGTCGCGAACCGTGGCAGGCGTCCTGGCGACGTCCGGCTCGACTGACCCGTCATCCCTGCGTGCATACCTGGTCAGGGCGCTGGCCGAGCCGCAGTCGTAGGTCCTCCCGGTACGCCATGCCCTCTCATTGCGGCCCTGGCGGCTGGTCGATCTAAAGCCACCGCCCAGGCTGCGCGAGCAAGCGCCTGTGGCGCTATCTCCGTGCCATCACGGCCAGGTTCTCGCGGACCGCCGATCTCTGACCGACACCTGCTTGGAGTTGGCGTGTGAAGCGTTCCGGCTCCATGTTCTTCGAGCCCCGGATGCAGCGACGAAGTCGCTCGTCCGGGGCTTCGTCCGGTGCGCTTGCCGCAGGTGCCACGGCCGCCATCATTACCTGTCTGCTCAGCCTGCTCGCTCACCACCTCGAACCGGCCTCGCCAGCGGGCCGGTCCGCATGGCGGCAGGAGGCGCGGCTGGAAACATGACGGGCGGCGCGAACGGATGGAAGCGGCGTCGCGGCCAAGCGTGCCCGGGTTAGTCGTGGTGCCCGAATCCGAACCTGAACTCGCCGCTAGGCCCAAGGTTCCTCGACGTCTCCGGCGGTGGTCAGGCCGAAGCGGCGGAACCGCTCGGGTGCGGAGCCGGCCGGTGCGGGGTCGCGGCCCTCGGCCTCATGGATGGCCTCATACGGCCACCCGGCCATGCCGTTGGCAAACGTTCATCCCCGGCCCCCAGGATTGCGGCGTCACCACCCCTCACGGAAGGCGATTCCTATGCCCGCAGGCCCTTTCACTCTCGTCGCTACCATGCTGGGCGACATGGCTCCTGGGCGACCGGCCGATTACGACCGACTTCCGGCCGACGCCCGCGCCTGGGCCGACCAGCAGGCCCGCGACGAGCTTGAGATGCTGACGATCGTGGACGGTGACCAGAGCGCCGAGCTGGGTGACGACTACGCGGTGTTCGTCATCCGCGGCTGACCCGGCGCGATTGACGTCCTCGGATACTTGATCATTTGATCTTGAGGGCGTGGCGGCCTCTTGGGCCGTGCAGGGATCGAGGGTTTTGGCCAGGCGCCGCAGTGTTGGGACGTGGGCAGTGGCGTGCGGACCGAGGTCGCCGCGACGGCGGGGCAGTCCGCACAGAGCGGCAGATGTCGTTGGCTGCGTGGGGTGCTCCTTGCGTGATTTGCGGGCTTCGGCAGGGCGCTCAGCCGTTTGGGCCATCGCCTCGTAGCCGTCGCCGGATGGGCACGGGCGCATGGCGCGGGTTCTCACCGCGCCATGCGCACCGTCCAGCGCATCAACCGGGCTGCGCATGCGAGCCCCTCGGTCGAGGTAGTTGAGCCGGGGGGCGCTGTTACTTTCGGGGGTTGGTTGGTCTGGGTGGGTCAGCGGACTTCGACGAAGGTGTTGGTGACTCGGTCAGGGGGGCAGTAGGTGGTGGAGGTTTCGCCGACCGGCTTCCATGGCCCGTAGCCCTGGATGGTTCCCACGCCGGGAATGTGGTGGGTGTAGAAGCAGACGATCCGGTGCTCTCCGGTGCCGCCGAGGCAGGTGCTGGAGGCGATGCTGGAATTGAAGCCGACGCTGCATTGCGTCGGGCTGGCCGAAGCGGGCCCCGTCATTGTGATCAAGCCCGTCAGCGCCCCGAGGGTTAGAACGGTGGCTGAGGCGGCCTTGCGGGAGAAAGACTTCACACGTCCTCCTGAGATGGGCGAGCGGTTGTCGCTCACCTATTCGCGCGCACAGGGCGTTGTGGATGTCTGGACCACCCCACGAATCTGGCGCCGTGGTCACACTCGTTGGCACCGCGCTCGCTCACCTCTGCCAAGATTCGATGGTGGAGATGACCGACATCAGACGGGCGGTCGCTGCTGCGACTTCGGTCGCCGCATCGCTTGGCCTGCCGGCCGACGACGCGATCCTTCTCCACAACTCCAACAGGCTGGCGCTGCGGCTGACGCCGTGCGACGTCCTTGCCCGGGTCGCTCCTGGGGGGCGCGAGGACGCACAGTTCGAGGTCGAGCTCGCTCGACGGCTCGCCCGGGTCGGATGTCCGACGGGCCTCTTGGAACCTCGGGTGGGCCCACTTGTATACGCGCGCGACGGCTTCACAGTGACGCTGTGGAGCTACTACGAACCCGTGACGCCTCACACCTCACCGGTCGACTACGCCAAGGCGCTGGAGCAACTCCACGCCGGAATGCGCAACGTCGACGTGCCGAGCCCGCGGTTCACCGATCGCATCGCGGAGGCGGAAGACGTCGTTGCCAACCCGGGTCGCTCGCCAGAGCTCACCGACGGGGACCGCGTGTTCCTCAGCAGCAGACTCAGAAGCCTGCGACAGGCAGTCGAGGAGCGCGGCGCCGTGGAGCAGTTGCTTCACGGCGAGCCGCATCCGGGCAACGTGCTCGGCACCAAATACGGTCCGTTGTTCATCGACCTCGAGACGTGCTGCCGTGGACCCGTCGAGTTCGATCTCGCCCACGTCCCCGAGGCGGTCTGCGAGCACTATCCGAATGTCGACCGAGGACTGCTGGACGAGTGCCGCCAGATCGTTCTCGCGATGGTCGCAGCCTGGCGCTGGGAACTCGGCGACCAGCTTCCCAACGGGAGACGATTCGGAGAGGATCTCCTGCGCTCGCTGCGCGAGGGACCTCCTTGGCCGACACTCGACACGATTACCAGGCGACTGGACAGTCTGTAGAAAGCGACGAACTGTCGCCGTCGCACCCGCATTTCTCACAGCCAGACGCTGATCACGCACGCTTGGTGCATACATCTTCAGCGCCGCAGGCACCCTCACAACTGCCACGCCGACGCAGTGTGCTGCCAGCTTCCCTGGCCTGGTCAGCGCAGACGATTGACCGAGAATCTGAACGGGGGAGTCCAACCGCCCATCAGTCCGAAGTGCCTTTGCTCTTTGGTATTCCCGGAGGGCCGTTAGCTGGGCGAGGAGTCGGGTAATGGTGGGCCTGGCCAAATCGGGAGAGCTTTTCGTCGGGCAGGTCGTCGCCGTCGTGTGACGTCCAGGACGCGGGTACGCGCGGGCGTACGTCAGCGGCGGGTGTCGAGTTCTCTTTGCCAGAGGATGTCCGTCAGGCGTTCGACGCCTGCGGCCAAGTGGCGGCGGTATGTCGTCATCGGGAGGCCGAGGAGTTCCGCCGCCAACTGCTGGGTTCCGGCGGGGCGCAGGTAGGTGTGGTGCAGTGCGCGGAAGGCCCGCCGGTCGCGGGGGGACGCCTCCAGGAGCGCGGCGCCTTCGTGGATCGCGTCGCGGAGGGCGGCTGGACGGTCGGTCCCGTCCGCGGGGTTCGCCAGGCCCGTCCGCAGGAGGGCGGAGTCGCGCAGGCCGTCCGCCCTGCCGAGGTCGCGCAGCGCGGCCCGGACGGCCTCGGCGAACTCGGGTCTTTCCAGGGGCGGTTCGCCCGGCGGTGACAGTGGTCTGGCCTCGCGGTCCGCCATCAGTGACAGCCAGGCGAGGGGCGGCACGCTGCGCCAGTCGTGGCCGTACACGCCGTAGCGGTGGCCGCCGACCTCGACGTCGGCGGACGGGATCCGGTGGTAGTCCAGGTGGCCGCAGCCGTCCGCCCAGAAGTCCGGGTCGCGGAAGGTGAGGAAGGTCCAGGCCAGGAAGGGCGTCGACAGGTACGCCTGGGATAACTGCAAGGTGATGAATGTCTGGACGCGGGAGATGTCCTGGTAGGCGTCCCGGTCCATCCAGAAGCGGACGAGGCGGGCGGTCTCCGGTCCGCTCAGTCCGCCGCTGCGGTTCAGGTGCGCCGTGGCCTCGGCCGCGAGGGGGTCGGCTCTCCGGTCGCCGTCGTCCATCTCCTCGATCGCCAGTTGGAGCGAGAAGCCGACCGGCGCGCCCTCCTCGTCGCGGACCACCAGGAAGCCCTGGGGCTGGCGCGCCGTCCAGTGGTCGAACAGGCCGGCGGACGCGGGTCCCTCGTGCGCCGCCACCCAGGATCGCAGTATCGTACGGTCCTTCTCCGTCGCCGTGGTCGCCTGCAAGGTGTCGGCGTCGGTTCCGCCCGGTCCCATCTTCCCCAGGAAGGGCTTCAGGACGGAGCTGTCGCGGTGCAGGTACGCGAAGTCGAGTAGCAGGTTCTGCTGCGCGGCGCCGCCGGCCCGCTGGAACTGGGTGCGGTAGTAGGCGGCGGCCCTGCGCTGGACGGCCGCGTGGCCGTCGGGATTGCGCCAGCGTGCCTCCGCGGCCAGGACCTCGCGGACGAGTTCGTGCGGGTAGAGCCCGCGCGGGCCGTGCTCGATGATCGACAGGCCGCGGAGCCAGTCGAACAGCGGGGCGGCGGCGGGCCGGTCGAGCATGGCGGCCAGCAGCGGCTCGGTCAGTCCGAGGACCTGGGCGCAGGCTTCCAGCGCCGCCCGGTGGTCGGGGGACGGGACGGTGTCCACGAAGCTTCTGAGCAGTGCCGCGATGACGTCGGGCGTGGTCGGCGCGACGGTGGAGCGGCGCTGGACGCGGGCGTCCGCCACCAGGGCCAGGGCGAGGGGGTGGCCCCGGGTGAAGGCGAGCGCGGTGTCGCTGTCGGCGTCGGGGAATCCGCGCGCGGCCAGCATCCGGCGCCCGTCGGCCGGGGCGAGGTTGTCCAGCGGCATGGTCTGCAGCAGTTCCCGCCAGCCGGGGTCCGCGCGCCAACCAAGCGACGGCCGCTCCCGTCCGGACAGGACGGTCAGCGCGTCGTCCGGCAAGCGGGGGATCAGTTCCTCGCGCAGCCAGCGGTCCAGCGGTGCCAGCGCCTCCAGGGTGTCGATGAGGAGCAGCAGGTCAGGGACCTCTCCGATCGCGGTGAGGGGGTCCTCGTCCGGTCCACCGCAGATCTGGGCGCCGAGGGCGGCGACCACGGCGGACGCCACCGGGGCGAGTTCCCGGCCGTCCAGCCACACGCGGCGGCGGCCCTGCCGTTCGCCCATCCATCCGAACTGGTGCAGTAACGCCGTCTTGCCCACACCGCCGGGCCCGTGGACGAACACCACGCGTGGGGCGTCCTCGTTCTCAAGGGACGACCGGAACCGGGCGAGTTCGTCCTGCCGTCCGACGAAGCCACGGCGGCGGGCGGTGGCGAGCCGGTCGGCGAGTCGCTGGGCCATGCGCGGTGCCCCCTTGACCACGACACCGGGACGTCCCCATCTTTCCGGCATCCCGCCTTACCTGGCAGGGAGGTCAGCCTCACCGCGACGCGGGCCGCGCGGGCCCGTCCGGTCGGACGAGCCCGCGCGGCATGCTCAGACCGTGTCGATGACGAGGAGGTTCAGACGCACGTTGGACGTGCCGTTGTTCTTAGCGCACGCGGTGTAGTCGCCCTCTCCCTGCCAGTTGTACCAGCCCGCCTGGGTCTGCGCCCCCCAGGACGTCACCGGGCCGGGCGAGCCGGAGCCCGTCACCACGGTGCCGCTCTGGCCGATGATCTTGAACTTCAGGCCCGGCGCGTTGGCGCTGCCCGAGGCGCTCACCGAGCTGACGGCGTGCGCCGCCACGCACGCCTCGTCGCCCGGGCGCAGCGTGGTGTTGGAGATCGAACCGCCGCCGGCGAACGCCGCGGCCGGCACGGCCAGCGCGGCCAGCGTGGCCGCGCCGGCCAGCGCCAGCCCGGTGGCGGCGCGGCGCCCCCGCCGCCTCGGCCGGTCCTGGGTCTCGGTCTTGGTCATCGCTCCAGCCCCTTCCGTGATCCCCGCCAGGTCCTCCCGGCGGGGCGGCGGCCGTCCACCCCGAGGCGTCCGGCCCGCCGTCCGATGCCAGGAAGGTACGGACGGACGGCGCCCACATCGCAGACCGTTCACCCACCGCTTTCCGTCCGATTCGCGCCCACCGGCGCCGCGCGTCCGGCAGCGGAGCGGGACTTGGACGAGCTTCGCGCCGCAGGTCGCGTCTTCGCGGAGATCTTGGAATCTTGGCTCGGCGGTGTGTGCCCTGACCAGCACCTGGACCGGGGCATGGGACCTGCGCCAATCCGGCGACAGTATTGCCGGGGACTAGGTCCACGCCCATGTTCTTGCGCTGCTGGCCGGGCACATCGACCAGGTCATCACGGCCCCGGACGCCGAGCCGCCGGGCTTCCCGCGCGCCGCGAACAAATCGACCCTGCCCTACCTCGACATCCCGCGTTCCTGCCCTACGGCCAGGTCTTAGCGGCCGGGCGGCCGATCGCCACCGGCGTCATCGAAGGTGCCATTCGCCCACATTGTGGCCGACAGACTCGCCATCGGCGGTGCTCGCTGGGGCCTTGCCGGGACCGGGCCGTCCTGAGACTAGGCGCCCTGGTCGCCAATAGCAGTTTTCCTGAGTATTGGCGGTTCCACCTCGCACGCGAACATCACCGCGTTCACTTCACCCACGGCCAGAGATATGACCTGACCGCCCGCTCCACTAGCAGGAGCCGCACCTGAACCGAATCGTTTGACGCAGAGCAATTGCCTGGTAGACGGGGCCAGTCGTGCGGTCAGGAGCACGCCTTCCAGGCAAGGTGGTAGGTCTGCCTGATGCTGCCGTCAAGCGAGTCCATGGCGCCCCAGCTGACCTTACTCGCATCCGAGATGCCCTTGACTGCGCGCAGCTCGGTGCTGATGTTGAGGTTCGGCTGCTCGCCGCACTTCCTCCACACGCGCTGATCCACCGGGATCACGTCTGTGTACTGCCAGTTGTCGTCGAACTCGCCTACCAGACTGTTCGATAGCGTGCCGCCGCCCGAGCTGCCCTCGAAGTAGAAGCCGCGCTTGTTGACGAGCGAGGCGCCCTTCTCCAGGTGGGCGGAGCCGCGGTAATCCACCTGCGTGATGGCGTAGGTGAAGCCTTGTGGGACGTACACCTTCAGGCCGAGCTGGCAGTTCTTCCGCATGTCCGTGGGCTTGGCGTCACCGCCCGTTCGAACCTTGTACTCGGCGTAGGTGATCGTGAAGGCCTCTCTGCCGTCCGACAGTTGACCCGCTGCGGTGCCCTGGGGACAGCCGGAGCCGTTCCAGGCCACGATCTCGACCCCCATGTCGGGCGGGAAGACGGCCCCACTGTTGACCGGCGCGGACGCGGCGGCCGGCGTTGCGGCCAGGGCGAGCGCGGCGGCGGTCGCAGCGGCGGAAAGCGCGATCTCCTTATGCATGCGATTCCCCTTCACGAAATTGGACGCTCTTCGACTGCCGGGAAATGGAGGTTTCCAGGTGCTCGTCAATGGCATATAACAAGATCTTTTACCGAAAAGGTAGCCAGACGTTCAAGTCTTGTCAATCGGTGAATTTCAACCCGATGATCTATTGTTAGATTTAACATCGAGTTTTGACATGGAGCGTTCTATTTCAGTGTCCGGTGCCAGCGGTGGGCTGGGCGTGGGCACAATCTGCCCGGCCCGCATGGGCGCGGCGCATGGGCCGGAATCTCCACCGCGTCGCGATACGCCTGCGGCAACACCCACGATTTCAGTCAGTCCGGTAGCCAGTGCAGCTCGTGCGCCAGGGTTTTGGCGACGGCACGGATACGGCGGTGTAGTGGCGACCAGTCGCGGGGGAGGACCAGGTGGATCGTCAGGGTGGGCGCGTCCCGCAGCGGTCGCCAGGTGAGATCGGCCGGTTGTGCCGTGGCCGCGGCTTCTCCGGCCGGGGCGAGGGTGACCCCGTCGCGCAGGTCGCGCTGAGACATGTCGAAAGAGACTGCGGGCGTGTGGAATCGGGGGTGTGGTCGGATGTCTCGGAACAGTGCGGACAGCTGATCGTGGATCACCGGGTTGGCCGCGCGATCCGGGAGCCGCAGCGGATACGCGGCCGCGTCGGCGATCTCGATCTCCGGGTGTTCGGCCAGCGGATGGTGCTGCGCCAACTGGACCCCTATACGCTCACGCCGCAGCGGGAACCGGCGCACGCCACGGCCCGGCTGTTCACCGCGGGTGATCCCGGCATCGATGCGGCCGTCGGCGACCGCGGGGGAGATCTCCGGGGTCGCCATCGGGACCGCGCCGACCTCGAGTCCGCTGTTGCCGCGAATCAGCCTGTCCACCAGGGCCGGTGCCGTCTCGGCCCCGGTGCTGAGGCTGTATCCGATGCGCAGCGTGCCCAGTTCACCGGCCGCCGCGCTCCGGGCGGTGTCCCAGGCCCGGTCCAGTGCCGCCAGCGCGGGCGGTGCGGACTCCGCCAAAGCCTCACCGGCCGTGGTCAATACGACGCTACGCGTGTTGCGGACCAGCAGGGCCGTACCGAGTTCCGCCTCCAATCGGCGCATCCGGGCGCTGAGTGCGGGCTGTGCGATACCGATCCGTGCGGCCGCGCGGGTGAAGTTCAACTCCTGCGCCAGCACCAGGAAGTACCGCAGGCTCACCGTATCCGGCGCCACGTGGCCTCCCTGCCGATTGATAACGATCTGTTCTGAGTCTATCCCGAACCGGTCTTTCCCTTGACCGCACATGAAGCTCTAACCTGCGCATATGGCGATTCAACTGACCGCAGTAATAGACATCCCACCCACGCACGCCGCCGAATTCGAGTCCGCCCTCACGGCTTTCGCGGAGGCCGCGGCCACCGAGCCCGGTGTGCTCGACCATGGAATCTGGCGCGACGCGACCCACCCGAGCCCTCTGGACGGAGGTCGTCATGCATAAGTTGCTGGTCCTGTATCCCAAGCCCGCCGACCCCGACCACTTCCGCGACTACTACGTGACCAACCACCTTCCACTGGTCAGGAAATGGCCCGGCCTGCTCGCGTGGCGCTACAGCTTCGACGTGGCGGCGACCACGGGAGAATCGCCGTATTTCGCGGTCTTCGAAGGGGACTTCGCTGACGCCGCCGCTTTCGCCGCGGCGCAGGCGTCGCCGCAAGCCCGGCGGCTGGCCGCCGATGTCGCCAACTACGCGACCGGCGGCGCGGTCGTCATCCACTATCCGGTTCAGGACGGCACCGGCTGAGGCGGGACAATACGCTCCGGGACGCGTTCGGTCGGCGCTTGCGGCCAGGCCCGGTTATCGGCGGACGCCGTTCGCGATCGCCGGTTCGTTGAGCGTCAAAGGTGGGCCGATGTCCTGGCCGGATGTCACGGTGGTCGATGCGTGCGTACGGCGCGACGGCCGGGGCGGCAGCCCCACGGCCGTCACCGACGACGACCCGGCGGCGACGGACGCGGACCGACGTGCGGTCGCCGCTGCGGCCGGGACCTCGCACGCGGCGTTCCTGGGTCCGGAGCGGACGCCGGACGGTGGCCGGCCGGTCCGGTTCTTCACCGCCACCGCCGAACTGTCCGGCTGCGGCCACGGCACCGTTGCCGCGCAGGCCGTCCTGTTGACCCGCACCGCGCTGGGCGAGTTGAACGTGCGCCAACACACCGGCGGGCGCACGTTCGACACCGTCGCGATCCGCCGCCCCGCCGGAATCGAGGTGTGGTTCGACCAGGGCCTCGTCGCGCTGCGTCACCCGGCACCGGACGAGCGCACCGCGATCGTCGCCGCGCTCGGTCTCACCGCGGACGACCCGCATCCGACCGACGCGCCACGGATCGCCGCGCCCGGCGCACCACGCATGCTGGTACCGGTCCGCGACCGGTCGGCGCTGCTCCGCGTCCGCCCGCACCTCGGCAGGCTGGCAGCGGTGTGCCGGCGGTACGGGCTCCTCGGCTGTTTCGTGTACGCACCGCCGGTGGGCGACCGACCGGGTGCGGCGCGGATGTTCGCGCCGGCGATCGGTGTCGACGAGGACGTCGCCAACGCCAACAGCACCGGCTGCCTGGCCGCCCACCTGCTCGACACGACAGGGGCACGGACGGTCGCGATCGAGGTGGAGCAGGGCGACACCCTCGGGCGACCGGCCAGCGTGCTCGCTTCCGCCCGACGCGGGCCGGCGGGCATCACGACCCGGGTCGGCGGGTTGGCGGTGATCCGCGACGGAAACCGAGGCGATAACTAGACCGTCCGCTTCTGTGATCCGCGCGTGGGGCTGAGGCTGTCCGCTGCGGTTGGTTCGGGGTTCAGTCACCGCCTAGGAGCGTCTTGCCCGTGCGCTCGAGGCGTGCGATGCGTTCGGTCATGTGCGGCAGCGGCCTCGCGCGGATGCCCGCGACGATCTTCCGGAGTGCGGACGCTCGATCCATGGTGCGCCCTGGCCGTAGGCGACGTCCGGTGACGGTAACCGAACGTCGTCGCTAGGGCACGGTTGGTCGTCACGATCCTTACCTTTGGCTGAACATTTTGGAACCTGCGGGAAGCTTTTCAAGATCAGAAATTAAGGGTCACGCCAGAATCGGGAATTATTATCGATCATTCCGGGCGCTCGACCTGGCGGTTTACCTACCTTGTAAGAAGTTTGACTCTTCAAGGTGGAGTGTGTAATATCCCGATGAGGATTCTCGGGGGAAGTTCGTGCGTCGCACCACGGGCACACGGGGTCGCCTGAGTCTGCCACGGGGATGCACGGAAAGTAGTGAACGGCGTGACGCCGTAGGGGGCGAGCGGGGGCAGTCCATCCAACCGGCTATTCACTGGAGCCGGTGCGTGCTGCTGAACGAAAGCACGCCGACGCGATGAAACTGGTCCTTCCCGCCGAGGAAGAAATCACACCCCGCAGGACACCTGGGGAGTTTTTTCGTGAGGTTCAACATCCTTGGATCCATGGAGATCGTCAGTGACGACGACCGCACGATACCTGTGAAAGCGTCGAAAATGGCTCAGATCCTCGCGCTTCTGCTCGTGCGGAGGAACGAGGTGGTGAGCTCCGGCACGCTGATGGAGGAGCTCTGGTGCCAGAATCCTCCGCGAAGCGCCTCCACGACACTGCAGACCTACGTTTACCACGCGCGGCGGATGTTCGCCGGCGAGGGGATCAGCGCCCGCGACGGGGAGGAGCTCCTGATCACGCGGTCGCCCGGATACCTGCTCCGGATCGACGATCACGAAGTGGACGTGGGCGTCTTCGAAGAACTGGTCATGTGCGGTTCGGCGTGCCTGGACCGCGGTGACCTGACGACCGGGCTGCTCAAACTGGAGGAAGCCCTCGCGACCTGGCGCGGGCCGGTCTTCGCCACGGTGCCGACCGGGCCGATCCTCGACGATTGCGTGGTGCACCTGGAGGAGCTCAGGCTCCGCGCGCTCGGTCTCCGAGTCGAAACGCTGCGGCAGCTCGGGCGGCACCAGATCGTCGTTCCCGAACTGCGCTCTCTCGTGACGAGTTATCCGCTCAACGAGTTCCTGCATTACCAGCTCATCAACTCGCTCTTCCGCTCCGGGCGGCGGGCCGAGGCGCTGAAGGAATATCACTCGTTACGGAAGATGCTCGCCAACGAACTCGGAGTGGCGCCGACCTCCGAGGTCGAGCGGCTGTTCCAAGAGATGCTCGGCAACGACAGGATCACCGCCGGAGTGGCGGCCTCGCCGGTGGATCTGCTCCGTTCCGTTCGTCCGGCGTAAGCATTCGAGAGGGTGGATAGCTCCCTTCTAGGAGATTTCGAGAGCGCCTGGGCATCGTGACCCGAGGAGTTCGGACGATGGCCGGAATCACCGGTCGCGCGGCGGCGCGCGCGCGTCCCGAGATTTCCGGCCACCGTCACCGACGAAGAGTGTCCCCGAGAGGAAGCTCAGGTGAAAACGACCGAACGTCAGAGAATCTGGACCGGTTTGGCGCTGGTGGGCGTGCTGAGCGTCGCGATGATCGGCGCCGCCTCGGCGTCCGGCGGCTCGAATCGCACGGCGCGGGAGCGGACGTTCTACGGCCCCGCGCAACGCCTCGGCAACGGGACCGTCCAGATGTACGCCGTCTACAAGGGAAAGTCTCCGCGGACGCTCGGCTACCGCCTGACGGCGAACGCGTTGAAGGGCCTGCCCACGAGCGGATCGGACGGAAAGCTCTGCTATCCCATCGAGCGCGATGGGAAGACGACCGTCGAATGCGTGCAGGAGTACGGAAGCGCGCTGGCCCTTCCCGAGCGCGCTACCCGGGACAAGGCGTTCCCGTTCACCTGGGCGCTGCTGACCTGGGACCCGAAGGGGCACGACCCGCCCGAGATCTACGGCGTGCCGCACTTCGACTTCCACTTCTACATGCAGAGCGAAGCCGAAGTGAACGCCATCGCCACCGGCCCCTGCCCGGGGCTGATGAACTGCGAAGACCTCAAGAGGGCCCGCATCCCGGTTCCGGACAAGTACAAGCCCGACGTCTATCACGACATGGGCGCCGTCGTGCCCGGCATGGGCAACCACCTGATGGACATGGACTCGCCGGAGTTCCACGGCAAGCCCTTCACCCAGACGTTCATGTACGGCGCCTTCGACGGGAAGATCACGTTCTACGAGCCTATGATCACCAAGGCGTGGATCGAGGGGTTGGCCGCCGGTCGCAAGGGCTCCTGCACGGCGTTCCCCCAACCCCGGGCGTGGAAGAAGGCCGGTTGGTACCCGACCGCCTACTGCCTCGGCTACCAGGCGAAGTCGAAGGTCTACACGATCAGCATCACCGATTTCGCCTACCGCAAGGCGTCCTGACAAAGCCCGCGGCGAAAAGCCCGCGACAAAAGCCCGCCACGCACCAAAAAACCCGCGGTCCGAACGGACCGCGGGTTTTTCAGTCAACCGCGTTCATCGGCTGCCGGCCCTCGGCGGCGGTGGTGCGTACCGATCGCCTTGGACCTGGTCGGCCAGCCCGCCGAGCGCCGCCAGTTCCCGGCCGGTCAGGCGGATGTCGACCGCGGCCGCGTTCTCCTCCAGGTAGCGCACCCGCTTGGTCCCGGGAATCGGGACCACGTCGTCCCCCTGGGCGAGCACCCAGGCCAGGGCGACCTGCGACGGCGTGACCTCGCGAGCCTTCGCGATGCTGACGACCTCCTCGGTCAGCGCCAGGTTGCGCGCGAGGTTCGGACCCTGCCAGCGCGGGTTGTTCTGGCGGAAGTCGTCGGAGGCGAAGCTCGCCGTGCCCTGGTACGCACCGGTCAGCAGTCCCCGGCCGAGCGGGCTGTAGGAGACGAGGCCGATGCCGAGCTCCCTGAGGACGGGCAGCACGTCCGCCTCGATCTCCCTGGTGAACAGCGAGTACTCGTACTGGCCCGCCGTGATCGGATGGACGGCGTGCGCTCGCCGCAGGGTCGGCCCGTCGGCCTCCGAGATGCCCAGGTGCCGCACCTTCCCGTCCGCCACCAGCTCGGCCAGAGCTCCCCAGGTGTCCTCGATGGGGACCGAGGGGTCGACGCGGTGCTGGTAGTAGAGGTCGATGTGGTCGGTCCCGAGCCGGCGAAGCGACGCGTCACACGCCGAGCGGACGTAGGCGGGATCTCCGCTGATGCCGCGCCAGCCCCCGTCCTCGGATCGCTGGACACCGAACTTGGTCGCGACGGTGACGGCCTCCCGCCTCCCTTTGACGGCCCGGCCCAGGAGTTCCTCATTCGTAAACGGACCGTACATATCAGAGGTGTCGAGGAATGTGATGCCCAGATCGAACGCCCGGTGCAGCGTCGCGATCGATTCGGCCTCATCGGCCGGGCCGTAGAACTCGCTCATTCCCATGCACCCGAGCCCGAGCGCTGAGGTGGAGAGGCCTTGGCCGAGGATACGTTGCCGCATAAAGGATCAGTCTTTCTGCGCGGGACGCGAAGTGATGGTGTATCCCGTGCAGGTGAGTTCCGCGCCCTGGCCGAACAGCCGGCTCGCCGGATCGCTCTCGGAATCCCAGAAGACGGGTCGGGCATAGTGTTCGTCGTGTTCGGTGAGCTGGACCAGCCCGCCTTCCTCACCCGGACGGGTGGCGTCGAGGATCGTGAACATCCCCAGGCCGCAGTTGAGCTGGCGTGGCGCCACCGTGGCCTCCTCACCGCCGTGGTCGAGGATCAGGTGCTCCCGGGACGGGAGGTGATGGCCGATCCGGTCGACGCGCATGACCTCGGTCCCGTCCACGTACCAGCGGGCGACCCCCGCCGTGCGGTCATAACCTACGCCCAGCCGGTGCTCCTGCTCCGGCGTGCGCGGCCCGACCGGGACGGTGTAGAGGAACGCCGCGTAGTCTCCGTGCTGCTCGCGGACGAACGGAAGCCGCTCGTAGCCGGCGTAGATCCGCTCGTTCGACAGGAAGAAGTCGAAGAGCACGAACGTCTCGACGTCCAGCAGCGGCATGCACACGGCGGCCAGTCTCAGGTCGTCGCCCGCCGCGACCACCCGGTCGCCGAACGGGTGCCGCTCCGTCCCGTACGTCCTGCCGCCGAGGACGGCCTCGATCAGCAGTTCCCGCCCGGGTTCGGCGTCGAAGCCCGGCAGCCCGGTGGAGGCCGTGTTCGTGCCGTACACCAGCCATTTGACGTGGTCGAGGACGCCGGGCAGGGCGGCCGGGTCGCCGTTCTCCCGGCCGGTCGTGCGCTGGAACGCGGGTTCCCCGGTCACCGGGTGGCGGCCCCGGGAGCGGACCCGGAGCCCCTTCCCGGCGCCGGTCGGCTCGCCGTCGTCGCCCACGAGGGCGCCGAAGGTGTAGTACGCCCAACGGGCGTCGGGGCCGGTCGCCCGCAGCCCGTCGCCGAAGTCGTCCCAGACCAGGTGGTAGGGCCCCGACATGGCTCGCTCCCGCCGGTCAGAAGGTGATGACGGTCTTGCCGCGGTTCGCCGCGGCGGCGAAGTCGACGACCGCCGCGACCGCATCGGAGAACGGGCGGACGGAGCCGACCTCGACCGCCAGCGTTCCGCCGGCGGCCTTGCCGACCAGCTCGTCGAGCCTTCCGATGCCGCCCTCGACGCCGGTGTAGACGGCGGTGACGTCGCGGTCGAAGCTCGGCGGCCCGCCGAGCGTGGACACGACCCGGCCGCCCGGCTTGGCGGCGGCCGCGGTCGCCGCGAGGCCGGGCCCGAAGTTGACCAGGTCGACGACGGCGTCCACGCCGCCCGGCTCGGCCGCGAGGGCCAGCTCGGCCACGTCGCCGGCGGTGTAGTCGACGGCCTCCTTCGCGCCGAGGCCGCGCACGTAGTCGGCCTCGTCCTTGGTCGCCGTGGCCAGCACCTTCACACCGGCCTGGGCGGCGAGCTGGACGGCGAAGGAGCCGACGCCGCCGGCGGCGCCGACGATCAGCAGCGTGCCGCCCGCCGGGACGTCCGCCGCCGTGATCACGGCCGCGGCGGTCATCGCGGCGACGGGCAGCGCGGCGCCCTTCACGGGATCGAGGGCGGCCGGCCGCCTGACCACGGTCGGCCCGGCGTTCGCCAGGGCGTACTCCGCGAGCGCGCCCGAACCCCCGTAGGTGAAGGCGATGACCTCGTCCCCGACCCCGAGGTCCTGGACGCCCTCGCCGAGCGCCTCGACGGTGCCCGCCGCGTCGAGGCCGAGCGTGAACGGATGGTCCACCGGCATGTGGTCCTTCATGGCGCCCGTGGTCAGCTTGACGTCGAGCGGGTTCAGGGCGGCGGCTCTCAGCTTGATGAGCACCTGGCCGGGGCCCGGCTCGGGACGGGGCTGGTCGACCACGACCAGTTCCTCGACCGGGACGTATCCGGGAGCGACGACGACCTTCATGAGGTTTCTCCTTCAGATGATTGCGGCGGCGGCTTCTGCTGCCGCCGCCAGTACAGGACGCGGTGCTGCGGACGGCCGTCGATGATCGCGGTGCCGCGAAGGGTGAGCGACGATCCCGCCAGTTCGAGGTCACGTACCTGCTCGGTACCGATCTGATGCGGGTGGACGCTGGCCTCGACCGCGTGGACGACCCTGCGGTCCCCTTCCAGCCGCCAGGTGCCCGAGTAGCTCATGAACTCCTCGGGCGGGCTCATCGGCGGCAGCAGGCCGGCCGACGGCTCCAGGTCGGAGGGGCCGGGTTCGGTTCTCATCATGGCCACGGCCATGCGGCCGTCGGAGCGGTAGGTCAGCAGGCCGCGCGGGGCCCGCCCCAGCGGCCCGACGCACGCGTTCCCGTGCTCGTCGAGATCGTGGTAGGCGTGCAGCGTCCAGACTCCGAGGACGGGGACGGTCACGGTCACCGCCGATCAGCTCCTGGTGATCCGGACTGGACCGGCGCTGAACTCCGCCCCCTGCCCGAACAACCGGCTGCTCTCCTTGCTCGCCGGGTCGAGGAAGTGCTCCGCGGCGGGGTAGAACCCCTCGTCCGTGGAGATCCGGACAAGTCCGGGGCCGCCGTCCGGGCCGGTGGCGTCCAGCAGCGTGAAGATTCCGAGACCGGCGTTGAGCTGCCGGGGTTCGGCGATGTGCTCGGTGCCCGAATGGTCCAGGACGAGGTGCTCGCGCCCCGGCAGGTGGTGGCCGATCCGCGACACCCGGAACACCTCGGCGCCCTCGATCAGCCAGCGCACGACTCCGGCGGCACGGTCGTAGGCGATCTTCAGCAGGTGGCGGTCGCCGGGCGACCTCGGCACGAGCGGAACGGCGTAGGAGAACGCCGCGTACTCGCCGAGCGCCTCCCGGGCGAAGGGGAGCCGCTCGTAGAAGGCGTAGATCCGGGTGTTGGTGAGGAAGAAGTCGAAGACCAGGAACGTCTCCGGGTCGAACGCGTTGAACGCCACGGCGGCCAGGCGCGGGTCGTCGGGTAAGACCGCGTCGCCGAACGGGTGCGCCTCGGTGCCGTGGGTGCGGCCGGTGAACGACGCCTCGAAAGCCAGTTCCGAGCCGGGCGGGGCGTCGAATCCGGGTAGTCCCGCCGACCCCGTGTGGGACGTGTAGGCCAGCCATTTGACGTGGTCCAGCGTGCCGGGAAGCGCGTCCTCGGGCGCGATCGTCCGGGTGAAGGGCCGGGACACGACGTGGAGTTCGCCCATGCCGGTCGCGACCTCTCCGTCATCGGCGACATGGGGCCCGGCCGCCGAGTAGACCCAGCGTGCGGCCGGTCCCTCGGCGCGGAACTCCTCGGTGAAGTCGTCCCACACGATGTCGAGTCGTTCTGGCATGACGGTCCCTTCCCAGCGGGCGTCGACGGGCTGCGGCCATGCTGACAGCACGGACTTGACGGGTCCTGGAACGGTGATCGACTAGGCGGCGCGGCCGCGCGCGAGCTGGGCGGCGACGGTGGCCAGGCGCTCACCCTGGTAGGCGGCGGCCTTGAGCAGGGCGTCGCTCGCCTCACCGGCTCCCGAGGGGTGGCTGGCGCCGTAGGGGTTGCCGCCCGCTGCGTAGAGCGTCGGGTCGGTGTAGCCGGGCGGGACGATGAACGATCCCCAGTGGTACATGGTGTTGTAGAGCGCGAGCAGCGTGGACTCGTTGCCGCCGTGGGTGTTGATCGCGCTGGTGAACGCCGTGACCGGCTTGTCGGCGAGCTCGCCCGCCTGCCAGAGGCCGCCGGTGGTGTCCAGGAACTGCTTGAGCTGCGCGGAGACGTTTCCGAAACGGGTGGGGGTGCCGAAGGCGTAGGCGTCGGCCCAGCTCAGGTCCTCCAGGGCGGCGAGCTGCACTTCGTTCGCGGTGCTGTCGGCGTGGGCCCGCCACGCGGGGTTCGCGTCGATGGCCTCCTGCGGCGCTAACTCGGCGACCCGCCGCAGCCGGACCTCCGCGCCGGCCTTGGCGGCTCCTTCGGCCACGGCCTGGGCGAGCCTGTGCACGTTGCCCGTGGCCGAGTAGTAGATCACGGCGACCTTGGTGGTCATGGGTTCCCCTGTGTCCTCAGGAAGGCCCGAAGCCCTCGAATTGCCTCGAACGTGCTCGGTGTCGTTCCGATCGGGCGGTGCGGAGAGGTCTGGGCGCTCGGCCCGGAGAAAGGACATCCCGCTCATACCGGATAGCTCTCCGCTTGCTATCCTGAGGCTAACCGAAGAGCTCTCCGGATAGCAAGGCGCGCTGACCGGTACGGTGCGCGCGGATACGGTTTGAGAGCCGTGCCGATCAGCCCTCCACGGCGGGAAGGAGGTCCGTGTGGCCCGCGACGCGCCCATCGGGCTTCCGATGGCGGCGCAGCCGCCCACCGAACGCGCCGACGCGACCAGGAACCGCATGAAGATCCTCCACGCCGCGGCGGCGATGATCGCCGAGCGCGGCGCGGCGGAGCTGTCGCTGGACGAGGTGGCCAAGGCCGCCAAGGTCGGCGTCGCGACCGTGTACCGCAAGTACCGCGACCGGTCGCAGCTCATCTTCGCGCTGCTGGACGAGCAGGAGCGCGAGTTCCAGCAGGCGTTCATCAACGGGCCGCCTCCGCTCGGCCCGGGAGCCCCGCCCGGCGATCGGATCCACGCGTTCCTGCACGCGCTGGTCGACCGGATGGAGACCCAGCTCGACCTGCTCCTCCTGGCCGAGAACACGGCGTCGGGCAGGCTCCGCAGCGTCCCCTACGCCGTGCACCACACCCACCTCTCCATTCTGCTGGCGCAGCTCGTCCCGGAAGCCGACTCCGCGTACCTCGCCGACGCCCTGCTGGCGCCGCTGTCGGCGACCCTCGTCTCCTACCAGCTCAAAGAGCGGGGGCTGAGCATCGACGACGTGAGGGCCGGGCTGGACGACCTCCTGCGGCTCATGGGCTGCCCGCTCTCGCACTGACCGCGCCCGCGCCGACCGCGCCCGCGCCGACCGCGCCCGCGCCGACCGCGCCCGCGCCGACCGCGTTCAAGCCGCGTTCGAGTCTCCTTTGATCGAGCCGCGACAGACTTTGGCGATCCTCGACGGCGACCCCCAGCAGTGACGACGCGCTACTCGCCCGCCGAAGAGGTGCCCCATGTTCCCGCCCATCTCCGCCGATGACGAGACGATCCGCCGCCACCTGCTCGACGCCGAGATACCGCCTTTGCTGATGACGGTCGCGCACCTCACCGATGACCTCGCGGTCCTGCCCGGAGAGCTCCGTCCGAACGAGTGGCTGCTGCGCCCCCAGGGCGGCCTCGACCAGGAACAGCAGGACGCCGCGCGGCAGGCGGCGTTCGAGCTGCTGACGAAGCTCAGGGACGCCGCACCCCCGGCCCCGGAGCCGCCCGACGGGGAGCGGCTGCGGCGGCTCACCTCATGGGCGATGGGGCGCGGCACCGCGGACCTGGTCCCGCTGCTGGCCGAGGAACTCGGTTTCACCGGCAAGGCCGCGACCTGGACCGCCCCGCGGATCGCGCCCGGCCGCCGGTTGCGCGCGGCCGTCATCGGCGCCGGCATGAGCGGCCTGTTGGCGGCCCACCGGCTGAGCGAGGCGGGCGTGCCCTGCACCGTCTACGAACGCGGCTCCGACGTCGGCGGCACCTGGCAGGCCAACGACTACCCCGGCTGCCGCGTCGACGTGCCGAGCCACCTCTACAGCTACTCCTTCGCGCCCAGAACCGACTGGCCGGAACACTTCTGCACCCGCGACGTCCTCCGCGACTACTTCCGCGAGTTCGCCAAGGACACCGGTCTCTACGAGCGGATCCAGCTCGGCACGGAGGTGACCGCCGCGGAATGGGACGAGGACGCCGCCTGCTGGCGGCTGTCCCTGGAGACGGCGGACGGCGCCGCCGAGGCCGAGGCGGAGGTGCTCGTCAGCGCCACCGGCCAGCTCAGCAGGCCCGCCTACCCGTCCATTCCCGGGCGTGAGTCCTTCGCCGGGGCGTCCTTCCATTCGGCTGAATGGGACCATTCGATCGACCTGGCCGGAAAGCGGGTCGCCGTGGTCGGCACGGGGGCCAGCGCGTGCCAGTTCATCCCCGAACTGGCGGGCCAGGTCGCGGAGCTGAGCGTCTTCCAGCGGACGCCCCCGTGGCTGCGGCCCACCCCGCATTACCGGCAGCCCGTCCCCGAAGGCATGCGCTGGCTGCTGGAGAATCTTCCCTACTACTCGGCTTTTCTGCGTTTCTGGCTGCTGGCGCCCGGTCTGCACGGCGTCCTGGAGCAGTGGGTGGTCGACCCGGAGTTCCCGCCGACCGAACGCGCGGTGTCCGCGTTGAACGAGCAGGCGCGGTCACGGCTGGCCGCCTACCTGGAGGCGCAGCTCGCCGACCGGCCGGACCTGCTCCCCAAGGTCATGCCCGACTACCCGGTGGGGGCCAAGCGCGTCCTCCGTGACGACGGCCGCTGGCTCGCGACGTTGAAACGCGATGACGTCCGCCTCGTCACCGAGCCCATCCGGGAGATCACGCCGACCGGGATAGCGACCGCGGACGGCCGGCTCCACGACGTGGACGTCATCGTCTACGGCACCGGGTTCCGCGCCGCCGAGTTCCTCATGCCGATGCGGGTCACCGGCCGCGGCGGGCGCGACCTGCACGCCATGTGGGGCGGGGACGCCCGCGCCTACCTCGGCCTGACCATCCCGGGATTCCCCAACCTGTTCTGCCTGTACGGACCCAACACGAATCTGTCCGGCCAGGGCGGCAGCATCTTCTACTTCTCCGAATGCGGCGTCACCTACCTGCTGGACGCGGTCCGGCATCTGCTGGCCACGTCGACGGCCTCCCTTGAGGTGCGCCGCGACGTCCACGACGACTACAACGCGCGGCTCGACACGGCGAACGCCAACCGGGCCTGGGGCTGGTCGAAGGTCCCGAGCTGGTTCGTCAACGCCTCCGGACGGAGCGCGCAGAACTGGCCCTTCACCGCCGAGGAGTACTGGAAGCGCACCCACCGGGTCGACCCCGCCGAGTACGTCGGCACACCGCTGAAAACCTCCGGAGAGGACTGACACACCACATGAACGAATCGCACGGACAGCAGATCCTGGACGGCGGGGAGGCCGTCGACGGGGACACGACCCCCTCGGCGCCCCCGATCCCCTCGGGCGGAACCATCACGGTCACCCCCGGCAACCCCCGCTTCAAGGAGTTGACGGTCGGCAACAACCAGCGCTGGGTGGCCGCCCCCGAGTCGGTGCAGATCGCCGGCGACGCCGACGACGTGCTCCGCATCGTCCAGAAGGCGGTGCGCGGCGGCAAGCGGGTGTCGGTCCGAGGAGGCGGCCACTGCTACGCCGACTTCGTCTACAGCACCAGCACCGAGGTCATCATCGACACCTCGGCGATGAACCGGATCTACTGGGACCCGGCCCAGAACGCCTTCGCCGTCGAGCCGGGCGCCGAGCTCGGCCGGGTGTACGAGGTGCTCTACCGGAGGTGGGGCGTCACGGTGCCCGGCGGGGTGTGCCCCTTCGTCGGCATCGCCGGCCACGCCACCGGCGGCGGCTACGGCCTGCTCTCCCGCAAGTTCGGGGTGGTGGCCGACCACATCGCGGCCGTGGAGATGGTCGTGGTGAACTCCCTCGGTCACGCGAGGCTCGTGACGGCGTCGCGCCGTCCGTCCGACCCGAACCACGACCTGTGGTGGGCCGTCTGCGGCGGCGGGGGCGGCAACTTCGGCGTCATCACCAAGTACTGGTTCCGGTCGGCGGACGCCGCGGGGACCTCGCCCCGCGAGGCGCTCCCGAACCCGCCGAGCCAGGTCATCGTCAGCGCGGGCTTCATCCCGTACGCCCGCCTGCCCCAGGACGCCTTCCGGACGCTGATCGCCAACTTCGGCGCCTGGCAGACCGCCAACGCGTCGCCCGCCTCGCCGTACACGTCGCTGTCCGGGATCGTCTTCGTCCCGCACCGGGCCGCCGGGGGACTCGGGCTGGTCACCCAGATCGACGCCACCGTGCCCGGCGCCACCACGCTGCTGGACGACTACCTGACCGCCCTCGTGCGCGGGACCGGCATCCAGACGCCGACCCTCCCTCACCGGACGCTCAACTGGCTGGCGTCCACGCGCTACATCGGCACGAGCCAGCCCGCCCTGATGACCGACCCGAGCGAGCGCAGCGCGGTCAAGAGCGCCTACATGCGGCAGCCGTTCACCCCCCGGCAGATCGACGCCATCTACGAGAACGTCATGCGGACCGACTACGCCAACATGTCCGCGACCGTGCAGCTCACCGGGGTGGCCGGCGGGAAGGTCAACGCCGTGGCCCCGGACGCCACCGCCTACTCCCACCGCAACGCCACCTACCTGGCGCTGTTCGAGAACTTCTGGGTCCCGGAGAGCGAGGACGCCCAGCACATCGGCTGGCTCCGCGACATCTTCGGCCAGGTCTTCGCCGACACCGGCGGCTACCCGACGCCGGGCGCCCAGGCCGACGGGTGCTACATCAACTCCCCGGACCCCGACATCCTCGACCCGGCGTACAACAAGTCCGGCGTCCCCTGGTCGACCCTCTACTACGGCGGCAACTACCCGCGGCTCCAGCGGGTGAAGGCCAAGTGGGACCCGACGGACTTCTTCCGCCACTCCCAGTCGATCGCCCTGCCCCGCTGACCGGACGCCGGCCGGCTCCGGCCGGGGTCCCTGGAGTCGCCATGTCCGACCCGAACAGGCTCGATCCCGAACTCGCGGCGGCGCTCGCCGCCGCGCCCGGACCGGCGATCGACTTCGCCGAGCTGTCCCATGCCGACCTGCCCGCCCTCCGGGAGACGCTGGGCGACCTCGCCGTCCGGCGGGCGGCCGCCGCGCGGGCGGCCGCGCCCCGGGTCGCCGTGGAGGACGGGCGGACGCCGGACGGCCTCAGGCTCCGGATCTACCGGCCCGCCGACCGTCCGGAGCCGCTGCCCGGCCTGTGCTGGTTCCACGGCGGCGGGATGATCGTCGGAACCCCGGAAGGGGACGAGGCGATGATGCTCCGCATCGCGGCCGAGGCGGGCCTGGCCGTCGTCTCGGTCGACTACCGGCTCGCTCCGGAGCACCCGCATCCGGCCCCGGTGACGGACTGCCACGCGGGCCTGCTCTGGACGGCGGAGCACGGCGCCGCCCTCGGCATCGACACGGACCGGCTGGCCGTCGGCGGCAGCAGCGCCGGCGGCGGCCTGGCCGCCGCGACCGCGCTGCTGGTCCGCGACCGAGGGGGCCCGGACCTCGCTCTCCAGGTGCTGCTCTATCCGATGCTCGACGACCGGTGCGCGAGCCCGTCGAGCCTGGAGTTCACCGACACCCCGGTCTGGAACCTGGCCGCGAGCCGCTTCGGCTGGTCCGCGCTGCTCGGCGGGTCCGCGGGCTCCGGCGGCGTGTCCCGCTACGCCGCCCCGGCCCGGGCGGCCGACCTGTCGGGCCTGCCGCCGACTTACCTGACCGTGGGGGAGATCGAGCCGTTCCGGGATGAATGCCTGGCCTTCGGGCACCGGCTCGTCCAGGCCGGCGTCCCCACCGAGTTCCATCTGTACCGCGGCGCCTTTCACCGTTTCGACGTCCTCGCTCCGGACGCGGCGGTCAGCAGAAGAGCGCAGGCGGAACTCGTCCAGGTACTCAGCCGGGCCCTCCAGGCCAAAGAAGCGTGAACGCCGCCCCTGAATCGCCTGGGGCGGCGTCCACACTCGCGCTTTACGCCTTTACGCGTCTCCCACCAGATGGCCGGGCTCTATCCCGTCCGGGATAGGCTGCGCGACGTCCCAGTGCTCGCACACCCGGCCGTCGCGGACGCGAAAGATGTCGACGCTGACCATCGGGGCGGCTCCGGGGGACGGCCGGAGCAGGTTGTGGGTCCACACGAGGTCCTCGTCCGCGCCGCTCCGGACCACTTCCAGCGTGAACTCCGGGAGGTTGGCGGCGACCTGCTCCTGGAACGCCGTTAACGTGCCCTCCCGTCCGGTGCCGACGTCCGGGCGGTGGTTGACGAAGTCCTCCGCCATCAGTTCCCGGGCGCGGGAGAAGTCCTTGTCGTTGTAGAAGGCCTGGATGAACTCGGCGACCAGCTTCTTGTTCGCCGCCGGGCTTCCGTGCTCCATGGTCAGTCTCCTGCCTGCTGCTCAGTGGTCGTTTGGACCAGTTCATCGACGAATGAAGTGGAATGCTCGGCATTCCGGAATCGCGGATGGTCGAGCATGGAGAGCAGAAAGTCCCGGGTCGTGTGAAGCGTGGGACCGGAGACCCGGAACTCCGTCAGAGACCGCTTCATCCGCTGGATCGCCTCGTCTCTTCCAGGCGCCCAGACGACGAGCTTAGCCAGCAGGGAGTCGTAGTTCGGCGGAACGACATACCCGGAGTGGACGTGGGTGTCGACACGCACGAAAGGCCCTCCGGGCGGGACGAACTGGGTGACCGGGCCGGGCGTGGGGACGAACCCGCGCGCCGGGTTCTCGGCGTTGATCCGGCACTCGATCGCCGCTCCGCGCGGGGCCACGTCGTCCTGGACGAGGCCGAGCGGCTCGCCGCCGGCGATCCGGATCTGCCGCTGGACCAGGTCGATCCCCGTCGCCATCTCGGTGACGGGATGCTCCACCTGGATCCGGCAGTTGACCTCCATGAAGTAGTACCCGCCGTCCGGTCCGACCAGGAACTCGAAGGTTCCCGCCCCGGAGTACCCCGCGGCCAGCGCGCCCTCCACCGCCGACCGGCCGATCCGCTCGGCGAGCCCGCCGGGGAGCCTCGGCGCGGGCGTCTCCTCGATGAGCTTCTGGTGCCTGCGCTGCACACTGCAATCGCGCTCACCCAGATGGACCGCGTTTCCCCGCCCGTCGCAGAGCACTTGGATCTCGACGTGCCGGGCGTTCTCCAGGTACCGCTCGACGTACACGGTCCCGTCGCCGAAGAGGAGCTGCGCCGTCGCCTGCGTGCGCCGGAACTCCTCGTCGAAGCGGGCCGGGTCGCGGACCACCGACATCCCCCGGCCGCCTCCTCCGGCGGCCGCCTTGACGATGACCGGGAACCCGATCTCCGCGACCAGCTCCCTGGCGGACGCGGCGTCGAGCGGGTCGAGGCTGCCCGGCAGCAGCGGCAGGCCGGCCTTCCCCATGAGGGCGCGGGCCGAGGTCTTGTCGCCGAGCACGGCCATCACCGAGGCGGGCGGGCCGATCAGCGTGATGCCGAGGGACTCGCAGGCGTCGGCGAAGTCCGGGGACTCCGACAGGAAGCCGTAGCCCGGGTGGACGGCCTCCGCGCCCGTCTGCTGGGCGGCCTGCAGGACCGCGGCCGCGTTCAGGTAGCTGCGCTGCGGCGGCCCGGGCCCGATCTGGACGCTCTCGTCCGCGAACCCGACCACGGCCGAGTCGCGGTCGGCCTCGGAGTGCACGGCGACGGTCGGGATGCCCATCTCCCGGCAGGTCCGGGCGACCCGGAGCGCGATCTCACCCCGGTTGGCGATGAGGATCTTCGCGAACACGCGCTCACCCGATCCGGTCGCCGAAGCCGCCGAACCCGGCCCTGACCAGCTCCGCCGAGCCGAACCGGCGGAACCGGAGCCGCCGGTCGGCGGCGAGCTCCCGGCCGCTGAGCCCGTCGAGCTCGTGGAGCGCCTGGCCGAGCGCGTCCCGGAGCAGGTCGGCCGCCCGCAGCGGGTCGGCCTTCGTGCTCTCCCCGGGCTCGGGGATCACGCCGTCCACGACCCCGAGCAGGAGCAGGTCCCGCGAGTTCACCCGCAGGGCCTCGGCCGCCCTGGGCGCGGACGCGGCGTCCTTCCACACGATGGAGGCGCAGCCCTCCGGACTGATCACCGAGTAGACGCCGTTGGCGAACATCAGCACCCGGTTCGCGACGGCCAGGGCGAGGGCCCCGCCGCTGCCGCCCTCGCCGATGACGACGCTCACCACCGGCACCCTGAGCCCGGCCATCAGGCGGAGGTTCTCGGCGATGGCCACCGACTGGCCCTGCTCCTCGGCGTCGGCGCCCGGGTAGGCGCCCGGCGTGTCGACGAGGGTGACGACCGGGATCCCGAGCTTGTCGGCGAGCCGCATCAGCCGCGCGGCCTTCCGGTACCCGGCGGGCGTGGGCATGCCGTAGTTGCGGGCCTGGAGCTGGGCGGGAGTGCGGCCCTTCTGCTGGCCGATCACCATGACCGGACGGCCGTCGAGCCGGGCCGTCCCACCCACGACGGCCGGGCACTCGCCGGAGACCCGGTCGCCGTGCAGTTCCTGGAAGCCCTCGAAGGCCATGGTCAGATAGTCGAGCGTGGTGGGCCGGCCGAGATCGCGGGCCAGCCTGACCTGCCGCCACGAGTCCGGCTCCGGCAGCACGCCCGGGTCCTTCACCAGCGGCGCCGTCGCGGGCGGCGCCGGCGGTTCGCTCCCGCCGCCCGCCCGGAGCAGCCGGCCCAGCTCGGCCCTGAGCCGCGAGCGCGGGACGATCATGTCGATGAAGCCGCGCTCCAGCAGGAACTCCGCGGTCTGGAACTCCGCCGGGAGCGTCTGCCGGATGGTCTGCTCGATCACCCGGCGCCCGGCGAAGCCGAGCCGCGCGCCCGGCTCGGCCACGATCACGTCCGTGAGCGTGGCGAAGGACGCCGCGACGCCGCCGTAGGTCGGGTCGGCGATCAGCGAGACCGTCAGGACGCCGGCCTCGTCGAGCGCCAGGAGCGCCGCGCTCGTCTTGGCCATCTGCATGAGCGACAGCGCGCCCTCCTGCATCCGCGCGCCGCCCGAGGCGGTCACCAGGATCAACGGGGTCAGCTCGTCGAGCGCCGTCTCCATGGCCGCCGTGATCGCCTCGCCGACGGCGCAGCCGAGGCTGCCGCCCATGAAGCGGAAGTCCATCACCGCGAGGATCACCGGGCTTCCCTCGACGGCGGCCCGCGCGCAGAGCACCCCGTCCGCCATGCCCGTGCGGCGCCGCGCGTCGGCCAGCCGCGACGCGTAGGGGACGGTGTCCGCGAAGTCCAGCGGATCGGACAGCGTGACCGGCACCGGCAGCGGTTCGTACTCGCCGTCGTCGGCGAGTTGCCGCAGCCGCTCGTCGGCGGTGAGCGGACGGTGCGCGTCGCATTCGGGGCAGACGTTGAGGTTGCGGCTGACGCGTTTCCCGTACAGCGGGTATCCGCAGTTCGAGCAGAGCACCCAGTCGGAGTCCCCGGTCACGGCCGCGCCTCCTCGTCGCCGAACACGGTGGCGGCATAGGCGTTGGCGGCGGGCTCGAACTGGAGCGCGACATGGCTGGCGGCGGAGTGGACGTCCCGCCAGAAGCGCTGTACGGGGCTGCTGGTCGACTGGCCGCTCGTCCCGGCCAGGTCGAAGAGCAGGTCGACCGCGTGCACCAGCGTCCGGACGGCGATCGCGCAGTCGCGCAGGTTGCGCGCGGTCAGCTCCGGGGTGAGGGCCGCGCGGGCGTCGGCGACGGCGCCCGCGCGGTCCAGCAGCAGCGCGGCGGAGTCGATCTCCCCGGACGCCTGCGCGAGGGCCATGTCGAAGGAGGTGCGGCTCGGGCCGGGCGCTCCGGGACGGGAACGGGCGAGCTTCCCGGCGATGTAGCCCGTCCAGGCGGCGAGCGCCCCGCGAGCCGCGCCCAGGATCGGAGCGGCGAACGACAGCCCGTTCACCGTGTGGAGCGGGACCTGGTGGCAGTCGCCCTCGGCGGCGACGGCCTTTCCGTCGAACAGCTCCTCGCGGGGGAACGAGCGCGCGCCCGGGACGAAGGCGTCGTCCACCACGACCGTGTTGCTGCCGGTGGCCTGCATGCCGACGTTGAACCAGGACTCGGCGACCGTGTAGTCCCGCCGGGGGAGCGCGAAGATCCTCGGAGCCGCGTCCGGGACCGTCGCGCAGACCAGGGACCAGTCCGCGTAGTCGACGCCGCTGACGTACGGCCAGCTCCCGGACAGCCGCCAGCCCCCGGAGACGGCGCGCGCCGTCCCGAACGGCGACGGCGAGCCGACCACGACCGCGTCCGGTCCGCCCGCCCAGATCTCCCGCTGGCCGTCCAGCGGGAGGTAGGCCGCGAAGCGCGGCAGGTAGGCCAGCAGCGAGGCGCACCAGGCGCTCGCCGCGCATGCCTCGCCGACCGTGGCGACCGAGCCGGTCAGCTCGGCGAAGCCGCCCTGCGTCCCGCCGAACACCGCCGGGACGAAGTGGCGGGCGAAGCCCGCGTCGATCAGTGCGCCCACGACGTCGGGGGCGAGCCGGCGGGAGCCCTCCGCGTCCGCCACGCACCGCGCCGCCACGGCGGCCGCGCCGGCCGCGGTCCTGGACACCCTCGGGACGTGCTGGTCCAGCATCGTGATCTCTCCTCGTACTCGGTCGGGTCACCGGTTCAGGCAGGTGCCCCGGCCGGTGCACAGCGTGGCGAACTCGCGGCCGACGTAGATCGCCGGTTCGGTGGGTCCGTCGGGGACGTGAAGGTGCTCGACCTGGCCGACGAGGACGACGTGGTCGCCCGCGTCGAACCGGCCGTACACCGAGCACTCGACGGTGGCGAGGGCCGTCTCGACCACGGTCGAGCCGGTCCCGGTCCTGGTGAAGCCGCCGCGGGCGAACTTGTCCGGATGCTTCCCGGCGAAGTGCATCGCCAGCTCGGCGTGGTGCGGACGGAGCATGCTGACCGCGAAGTGCTCGGTCCTCGCGAACATCGGGAAGGAGTTGGCCGTCCGCGCCAGGCAGACCAGGATCAGCGGCGGCGACATCGACACCGAGGTGACCGAGCTCGCCGTGAAGCCGTACGACGTGCCGTCCTGGTCGTGGGTCGTCACGATCGTGACGCCTGCGGGAAAGCGGGCCATCGCCTCACGGAAGGCGTCGGGTTCGGCGGCCATGGGTGTCGTGCCTCCTTTCAGGCCAGGCAGGTGAGGGGACGGCCGCCGTTGTAGGCGACCATCTCGTTGAAGATCTCGGTGAGGTCCAGCCGCCCGGGGGCGCCGGTGCCGCTGCCGCTGCCGGTGTCGCCGTCGGCCTCGGCGTAGGCGCGGTGCAGGTTGCCCACGAGCCGTTCGGCGTCGAGCAGGCCCGCGTACGCCCCGAGGTCGGCCTTGGTCGCGACCTCCAGAGGGGTGAGCCCGGCGTCCCTGCCATCGGCCGCCAGCCGCTGGACCCACCGCAGATACGCGGCGTTGGCGTCGAACACCTCGGGCCCGGCGATCGGCCCGTGCCCGCAGACGACCGTCACGGGGTCGAGCGCGCGCAGCCGCTCGATGGCGGCGAGCGTGCCCGGCACCGATCCGAACAGGCAGAACGGCGTCGCCCCGGACATGACCACGTCCCCGGCGAAGAGCACCCGCTCCTCCGGCAGCCACACCACGACGTCGTGCCCGGTGTGCGCCGGGGCGACGGAGAGCAGCTCCACCCGGCGTTCCCCGAGGTGCAGCGTCAGCCGGTCCTCGAAGGTCACCGTGGGCAGGGTCACCCGGACGTCGCCCCACTCCACCTCGGGCCAGAGACCGGTCAGGGCGGTGCCGGTCTCGGCCATCTCGGCGCGGGCCCCGGCGTGCGCGACGATCGTCGCGCCGCGGCCGTAGCGATGGTTGCCGAAGGTGTGGTCGCCGTGGCTGTGGGTGTTGACGATCGTCCGCCCGGGGCCGGTCGCGCGCCGGTCGACGGCCTCGCGGAGCCGGCCCGCCCGGCTCTCCGTCGCCAGGGTGTCGATGACCAGCATGCCGTCGGGCCCGGCGACCAGGCCGGCGTTGCTGACGCACCAGCCGCCGGGTTCCTGGACGTACCCGAAGACCCTGTCGGCCACCTCGACGATCACTGCAGGGCACCCTTCCGCCTGGCCCTCGCGTACTCCCCGGCGTGGGCGAGCGTGGTCCGGCTGTTCGTGCCGAGGGCGTCGCGGAGGAACTCCCGCGCGTCCGCGAGGTCCTTGCCGGGCCCGAGGACCTTCGCGACGGCCGCAGGCTGGACGGCGACCATGTGCCGGGCGACGACGGCGGTGCCGCCGTCCCGCTCGGTCAACTCCCAGGCCCCGCTGTGGCCGATGAGCAGGGCCGGGGGGACGAGCTGCTTGTAGACGATCAGCTCGTCCGGGAAGCAGAGCCGGATCGAGCGGGTGGTGTGGGCGCCGCCGTCGGAGGTGACGGTCTCCATCTCCATGTCCTGGATCCCGCGGACGGTCTCCGTCAGGTCGACCCGGCTCACGTGGGGCAGCCGGTCCGGCCAGAGGTCGGCGCGGTCGATGAAGGTGAAGACGTCGGCGGCCGTGCCGGGGAGCAGGACCTCGTCCTCGAAGGTGAAGATCAGCTCCTCCGGCGGGCGGCCCAGCTCCGCCACCCGGGCCGCCGCCGCGAGCTCCCGCTCGCTGTTGGCGTTCACCGCCTCGATCAGCCCGTCGACGGCGCGCTCGTCGGTCGCGGTGAAGTCGTGGTGGAGCAGGACGCGGCAGCCGCCGCCGTCCAGCGGCCGGAACTCCCACGCCCCGCCCATCGAGGCGATCGGCGGCTGGCTGCGCTCCTGCCGGAACTCGATCCGCCGCGCGGCCTTGTCGTGCGTCCGCCTGGACGTCCAGGTCTTCACCTCGCCGCCCACCGTCGCCCAGAGCTGGAAGCGCTCGGTCGCGGCGGCGCGCTGCAGGTACCGGACGCGGACGGTCGGCTCGAAGATCACCGGCCACCGGCCGACGTCCTCGATCAGCCCGTACACGGCCTCCGGCGGCGCCGCGACGTCGCGGGTGTGCAGCGTCCGATGCTCGCTCACGACGCCTCGACCAGCGTCTGGTTGACCCGGTCGAGGAGCGCGCGGGGCGTCTTCAGCTCGGCGATGTCGTCGTCGGGGATCACCACGCCGTACACCGACTCCAGCCGGGCCCCGGTCTCCATCAGGGCGAGCGAGTCGTAGCCGATCTCCTCGAAGTCGGTGTCGATGATGTCTCCGGTCAGGTCGACGTCGGTCGCCTCGCCCGCGCACTGGACGAGGAGGCGGCGCAGGTCGTCGAGGCTGATGGTCTTGCTCATGGGATGGCTCCTTGGTCGGTGAAGCGTCTGGTGAGGCGGCGGGTGAATCGGCGGGTGAAGCGGCGTCAGCCGGTGAAGCGGCGGACGACGACGGCCGCGTTGAACCCCCAGCGGCCGCGCGCGAGGATCAGGGCGGTGTCGGGACGGCCCTCGCGGGGCTCGTCCACGACGAGGTCCAGGCCGTACTCCCGGGGGATGTCGGACGGGCCGTGGGTCGGCGGGATCACGCCCTCGGTCAGCGTCCGCAGCGCGGTCACCACGTCGAGCGGGCCGCCGCCGGAGTAGAGCCGGCCGGTCAGCGTCTTCGGCGCGGTGACCGGGACGCCGCGCGCGCCGAAGAGCCCGCGGATCGCCTCGGCCTCGGCGCGGTCCAGGTCGGGCCGGCCCGCGGCGTCGGCGAAGACCACGTCCACGTCGTCCGGTGCGAGCCCGGCGTCCGACAGCGCTAGTTCGGCGGCCCGCCGCAGCCCGGGCGGGCGGTCCGAGTCCGGGGGAGGGTCGAAGGTGGAGGCGTATCCGCAGATCTCGCCGTAGACCTCGGGCAGGCCGCGCGCCATGGCGAGCTCGGCGTCCTCCAGCACGAGGAGCGCGCCGCCCTCGCCGGGCACGTAACCGGAGGCCGCGCGGTCGAACGGCAGATAGGCGCCGTGCGGGTCCGTCGACCGGCTCACCCCGCCGCTGGCGATCTGGGACGCCCATCCCCACGGGTCGAAGGCCGAGTCGACGCCCCCGGTCACCATGAGCGGGGTTCCCCGCCGGATGGTCCGGCAGGCGTGGCCGATCGCGTCCAGCCCGCCGGCCTGCTCGGCGACGAGGGCGCTGCTCGGCCCGCGCATGCCGTGCCGGATGGAGATCTGGCCGGTGTTCACGGCGTAGAACCAGGCGAACGACTCGTAGACGCTGACCGACTTGGAGCCCTGCGTCCACAGCTTGCGGAACTCCCGGTGGGTGAACTCGAACCCGCCGCAGGCGTTGGCGGTGACCACGCCCATCCCGTAGTCGGTCATCGTGGACGGGTCCACCTTGGCGTCGCCCAGCGCCCATTCGGCGGCGATCAGGGCGAACCGCGTGGAGACGTCGGTCTGCGGGAGCAGCCGGCTCGGGAGGTGGTCCTCGACGAGGAGGTCCTGGACCTGCCCGGCCAGCGTCGCCGGGTACGCGGAGACGTCGAACCGCGTCAGCGGCGCGATCCCGGACCTGCCCTCCAGGACCGCCTCCCAGTACTGCTCGACGCCGAGGCCGTTCGGGGCGACCACCCCGAGCCCGGTGACCAGCGTGCGCACGCTCATGCGGCCCCCGCTTCGGGTGATCGCAGGACCATCGCGCTCTGGAAGCCGCCGAAGCCGCTGCCCACGGTCAGCACGGTGTCGACCCGCTTCTCCCGCGCGACCAGGGGCACGTAGTCCAGGTCGCACTCGGGGTCGGCCCGGTGCAGGTTGGCCGTCGGCGGGACGACGTTGTGCTCTATGGCCAGCATCGAGGCGGCGATCTCGATCGAGCCGATCGCCCCGAGGGAGTGGCCGACCATCGACTTGATCGAACTGACCGGGACCTTCCTGGCGGTCTCGCCCAGGCTGCGTTTGAAGGCGGCCGTCTCGTGCCGGTCGTTCTGCTTGGTCCCGGACCCGTGGGCGTTGATGTAATCCACCGCGTCGGCGTCGGTCCTGGCCTGCGCCATGGCGACCCGGATCGCCTCGGCCATCTCCCTGCCGTCGGTCTTCAGCCCGGTCATGTGGTACGCGTTGCACCGGGTCGCGTACCCGGCGATCTCGGCGTAGACGCGCGCGCCCCGCCGCCGGGCCGACTCGTACTCCTCCAGCACGAACATCGCCGCGCCCTCCGCCAGCACGAAGCCATTGCGCGAGCCGTCGAAGGGACGGGACGCGTGCTCCGGGTCGTCGTTGCGGGGCGTGGTGGCCTTGATGGCGTCGAAGCAGGCCACCACGATCGGCGTGATGGGGGTGTCGGCGGCGCCCGCGAGCATGACGTCGGCGCTGCCCTCGTGGATCAGCTGGACGGCGTGCCCGACCGAGTCGAGCCCGGAGGTGCAGCCGTTCGAGACCATCGCGACCGGACCCTCGGCGCCGACCGTCCAGGCGACCTCGGCCGGCATCACGCTCGGGACGAGGTAGTCGAACATGTGGGCGGACAGGAAGCCCGGGTCCACCTCCCACTGGCGACCGGCGTCGGACAGTACCAGGTACTCCTGCTCCAGGCTGGACGCGGCGGCCACCGCGCTGCCGAGGCTGACCCCGACCCGGTGCGGGTCGAGGGCGCCGACGTCCAGGCCGCTGTCGGCCACCGCCTCGCGGGCGCAGACCACCGCGAACTGCGCGGCCCGGTCCATGCGGCGGATCTCCCGAGGCGTCAGGCCCTCGGCCGCCGCGTCGAAGTCGGCCTCCGCGGCGATCTGCGACCGGTACGGCGACGGGTCGAAGAAGCTGATGCGGCGGGTCGCGGTACGTCCCGAGGTCAGCAGGTCCCAGAAGGCGGCGGCGCCCGAGCCGCCGGGTGCCCGCACACCGAAGCCCGTGATGACCACTCGGCGCGTCATCGGAGAATTCCTGATGATGCGATGAACAGCACAGTGTTTCCTTTTCGCTCGTTGGGTTCCTCAGAGGGCGGGGTCGTATTCGACCCGGCGGGACTTGTTGAGGAGTTCGCCGCCGGCCCGGGTGAGGACGTCGTGCACGACGCAACTCGCCGCGATCTCCGGAGCCTTCCCGGGACGGATTTTCACGACGAGCGCATAGCAGACCGAGATGATCGTGCCGTCCGGCTGGGGATCGATGTCGATCATGTTGAACCAGTGCCGGCGGCGCAGCGGGTCGTCCTCGAAGCGCTTGTGGAAGTCCTCCAGGTCGGCAAGGATCCCGGCCCTGGTCCGGGCGGGCTCGCGGCCCGGCGTGTGACTGAATTCGGCATCCTCGGTGAAGGTGTCCGCATAGGCTTCGAGTTTTCCCGAGTCGAGGCCCTGCATTTGCCGTGCGTAGAAGAGCTGAACCTCTGCATAAAGTTCGGCAAGTGCCGGAGTCGAGCTCATGGATGCCTCCGTTAGTCGTTGGCTCCAAGGTGCCCCGGCCGTCTCGATGGAGCCTTGACCAGACCTCGACCGAGTGGAATCCAAGACAATTTCGAGGCCCGTTCGAGGTGGGCCGCGCACGCTGTTTTCACACCGATCAGTTCTTCCCAGGCCATACCGAAGGAGCAGCCATGGCGGAAAAGGTTCACCGGGTAGCGTTGGTCACGGGGGGCACCAGCGGGATGGGCCTGGAGATCGCCCGGCGCCTCGGCGAGGAGGGGGCGAGCGTCTTCATCTGCGCCCGGACCGAGGAATCCGTCGCCGCCACGGTGAAGGCACTCCAGGCCGAGGGCCGCGAGGCGGACGGCGCGGTCTGCGACGTCCGCGACTCCGCCCAGGTCCAGGCCCTCGTCGCCGCCGCGGTGGCGAGGTTCGGCCCGATCGACGTCCTGGTCAACAACGCCGGACGGCCCGGTGGCGGAGCGACCGCGCAGATCACCGACGAGCTCTGGACCGACGTGATCGAGACCAACCTGACCAGCGTCTTCCTGGTCACCAAGAGCGTCCTCAACGCCGGTGGGATGCTCGCCCGCGGCACCGGCCGGATCATCAACATCGCCTCGACCGGCGGCAAGCAGGGTGTCATCCACGCCGCGCCGTACTCGGCCTCCAAGCACGGTGTCGTCGGCTTCAGCAAGGCGCTCGGCCTGGAGCTCGCGCACACCAAGATCACCGTCAACGCGGTGTGCCCCGGTTTCGTCGAGACGCCCATGGCCGAACGGGTCCGCGAGCACTACGCCGCGATCTGGGGCGTGGACGAGCAGGAGGCGTTCGGCCGCATCACCGGCCGGGTCCCGATCGGCCGGTACGTCGAGCCGCACGAGGTCGCCGCGATGGTGAGCTACCTGGTCGGCGACGGCGCGGCGGCGGTGACCGCGCAGGCCCTGAACGTCTGCGGCGGGCTGGGGAACTATTGATGACCGGCGAGGTGCGGGACACGCTGTCCGCCCTGGAGCAGGTCAGGGACGGGACCCTCGAACTTCTCGCCGGCCTGCGCTTCCCGCCGACCGTCCTGCGGCTGCGGGCGGCGGGCGTCACGATCGAGCTCGAATGGAGCGAAACCACCGGACCCGTCGCCGGAACGCCCCCGCCGCCCGTCCCGGCCGCGGCGGCCCCGGCGGCTCCGGCTGACGACCGGACCGTCCTGCGGTCGCCCTCGGTCGGGATGATCTACCACGCTCCCGAGCCCGGCGCGAAACCCTTCGTCCAGGTCGGCGACACGGTCGCGGCCGGGCAGCAGGTGGCGATCGTCGAGGTGATGAAGCTGATGATCCCGGTCACCGCCGAGGTGTCCGGAGAGATCGTCGAGGTGCTCTGCGAGAACGCCACCGCCGTGGAGTTCGGCGAACCACTGTTCGCCATCGCCACCTAACCGCCCCTCCCGGTGCCGGACGACAGCCAAGGCGCCGCGCCCGGTCCACGAGATCAGCCACAACTCGTCCACCCGACGGCCTCGGACCGCCTAGCCGCCCACCTACTGCCGGTGGCCGAGGTGGGTAAGCCAGTTTGGCCGTCGTGGCCGACGCACAGATTCGTTACGCAGGTCGTCAAGGCGCGCGCTCGGTGACGGCGGTCATTCTCGCCGTCGTCGCCGTCATCCTGTCCTGGGCACTGGTGAATACCGTGTTCGCATTTCGATACGCCCGCCTCTATTGCGAGGACGACGAAGGCGGCATCGATTTCAAGCAGACCGCGCCTCCCTCCTACAGTGATTTCGCCTAATCGGCCTTCACCCTCGGAATGTCGTTCGCTGTCTCCGAAAGTGAACCCGCCGACATCCGGATCCGCCGAACCGCCCTTGGGCATGCCTTGCTGGCGTATGCCTTCGGCACCGGGATACTGGCGGTCGCCATAAGTTTGGTCGCCGGCATCGGGCAGGGGTGAGGAAGCTCCCGCTCATGCTCACCCGTAGCAAGGCGGTGGGAGCGAACCCCGGCGGAGTGTCGGCCCAGCCGGTGGGACCGGAGCCAGTAGTCGCGTACGAGGTTTCCGTTACCGCCTCCGGGTAGGGGCTGCCCTATTCGTGGCGGAGGGAGCGGTGGGTTGGCTGACGACGTGGTGCGGGTGGTGTTGCGTGCTGATCCTGGGCTCCCATTGGAGATCGCCCGTGAGATCGCCGAGACCCTACCCGACGACATGCGGAAACGAACGACGGTGGACTGGGAGGCCGACGCGGAGCCTGGGGCCTTTACGGCCGACGAGCAGGTGGAGGCAGAGCATCTGGCGGACGCCCTGGCCGACCAGTTCCCCAGTGGAACCTACGACATCGCCGTGTTCGTGACTGATCTGCCGCGTCGTTACAGAACTCAGCCGATTCTGGCGGAAGTGAGCAGGACCGAGAGGATCGCCTTATTGTCGCTTCCCGCACTTGGCTGGTTCCATCGGCCGAGCCGGGCCCGCCGCGGCGTGGCGGATCTGATCACGCTGATCTATGACGGGACGCCGCCGAGGTTCGCGCGGGAATACACCGTCCGCCAGGCCGATGCTGGACAGCAGCCTGAGCAGCGGTTCGTGACTCCGGGGCTGCTGGGCAGGCTCCGGCTGCTGTCCGGCATGATCCGGGCGAACCGTCCTTGGCGGCTGTTCGCCGGCTTGTCCAAGGCGCTGGCCGGGGTGTTGGCCACTGCGGCGTTTGCGGTGGTCAACTCCACCATCTGGAACATAACCGATGCGCTCGGGCCGATCCGGCAAGCGGTCTTGGCGGTCCTGGCGGTGGTGGCCTTGCTGGCATGGCTCATCATCGACCATCAGTTGTGGGAACGTCCTGACGACGTCATCAATCGCCAGCGTGCCAAGCTGTACAACGCCGTTACTCTGGTTACGTTGCTGATCGGTGTGCTGTGCCTTTATATGGCTGTTTTCGCCCTAACGATCGTGCTGGTGCCTGTGGTGCTCACGGGCGATGCGCTGCGGTCCAGCCTTGACCATGGGGCCGAGTGGAGCTTCTATCTGTCGATAGCCTGGCTCACCACGTCCATGGGCATGGCCGGTGGTGCGCTCGGGTCGGGGCTGGAGGACGAGTCGGCCGTGCGTGAAGCCGCGTACGGGATCCGTCAACGTAGCCGCCTGGAACAGCAGGGGAAGCACCATGCCTCATGATCGGGCCGTCACTCCGGGTTCTCGTAGCGGACGTTCAGCTGCTCGTTCGCGACGGTGATATGGATGGTCGCGCCGTCCCGGACGTCCCCCGCGATGAGCGCGCGGCCGATGCGGGTCTCGACCTCGCGGGCGATGAAGCGGCGGAGCGGGCGGGCGCCGTACACTGGGTCGAAGCCCTGCTCGGCGATCAGTCGCCGGGCGTCCTCGTCGATCGACAGGCGCATCCGGCGGTCGGCGAGCCGCGCGCGGAGGTCGTTGAACATCAGGTCCACCACCTGTTCGATCTGCGGCAGCGTGAGCGGCTTGAACAGGACTATGTCGTCGACCCGGTTGAGGAACTCGGGGCGGAAATGGCGGCGCAACTCGCCCATCACCCGGTCGCGGGCGTCCGCGTCGATGTCACCCTCCGAGGTGACGCCCTGCAGCAGGTGCTCCGACCCGATGTTGGACGTCATGATGATCACGGTGTTGCGGAAGTCGACGGTGCGGCCCTGCGCGTCGGTCAGGCGGCCGTCGTCGAGCACCTGGAGCAGCGTGTTGAAGACGTCGCCGTGCGCTTTCTCGATCTCGTCGAACAGCACGACCGAGTAGGGCTTGCGCCGGACGGCCTCGGTGAGCTGGCCGCCCTCCTCGTATCCCACGTAGCCGGGGGGCGCGCCGACCAGCCGGCTCACGGTGTGCCGCTCCTGGTATTCGCTCATGTCGATGCGGACCATGTTCTCCTCGGTGTCGAACAGGGCCGCGGCGAGGGTGCGGGCCAGTTCGGTCTTGCCGACGCCGGTGGGGCCGAGGAAGACGAACGAGCCGATGGGGCGGCGCGGGTCCTTGATGCCCGAGCGGGCGCGGATGATGGCGTCGGACACCAGCTGGACGGCCTCGTCCTGCCCGACCACGCGCTCGTGCAGGACCTTGTCGAGCCTGAGCAGCTTGTCCCGCTCGCCCTCCTGGAGACGGCTCACCGGGATGCCGGTCCAGCGGGACACGATCACCGCGATCTCCTCTTCGGTCACGACCTCGCGGAGTAGCCGGCCGCCGTGCTGCTTGGCGGCCAGCCGCTCCTCCTCGGCGCGCAGCCGCCGCTCCAGCTCGGGCAACCGGCCGTGCCGCAGTTCCGCGGCGTGGTCGAGGTCGTAGTCGCGCTCGGCCCGCCCGGCCTCCTGCCGGACCTGTTCGATCTCCTGACGCAGCGTCTGCACCTTACGGAGCGCCTGGCGCTCGGCCTCCCACTGGGCGCGCATGGAGTCGGCCTCGGCGCGCAGTTCGGTCAGTTCCTTGCGGAGTTTCTCCAGGCGGGCTTTGCTCGCGGTGTCCTCCTCCTTGGACAGCGCGGCCTCCTCGATCTCCAGCCGCATGACGCGGCGGGTGAGCTCGTCCAGCGGCGCGGGCATGGAGTCGATCTCGGTGCGCAGCATGGCGCACGCTTCGTCGACCAGGTCGATGGCCTTGTCGGGCAGGAACCGGTCGGAGATGTAGCGGTGGCTGAGCGTCACGGCGGCGACCAGGGCGGCGTCCTGGATCTTCACGCCGTGGAAGACCTCAAGGCGTTCGCGGAGGCCGCGCAGGATGGAGACGGTGTCCTCCACCGTGGGCTCGTTGACCAGGACGGGCTGGAAGCGTCGCTCCAGGGCCGCGTCCTTCTCGACGTGCTTGCGGTACTCCTCCACCGTCGTGGCGCCGATCATGTGGAGTTCGCCGCGGGCGAGCATCGGCTTGAGCATGTTGCCGGCGTCCATGGCCCCTTCGGTGGCGCCCGCGCCGACGACGTTGTGCAGCTCGTCGACGAACAGCAGGATCTGGCCCTCGGCCGCCTTGACCTCGTTGAGTACGGCGGTGAGGCGTTCCTCGAACTCACCCCGGTACTTGGCGCCCGCGACGAGCGAGCCCACGTCCAGATTGAAGATCGTCTTGTCGCGGAGGCCCTCGGGGACGTCGCCGTCGGTGATGCGCCGGGCGAGCCCTTCGACGATGGCGGTCTTGCCGACGCCGGGGTCGCCGATCAGCACCGGATTGTTCTTGGACTTGCGGGACAGGATCTGGACGACTCGACGGATCTCGGTGTCCCGGCCGATGACGGGGTCGAGTTTGCCTGCCGCGGCGTCGGCCACCAGATCCCGGCCGTACTTCTCCAGCGCCTCGTAGGCGACCTCGGGCATGGCGGACGTCACTCGCTGATTGCCGCGGATTCGGGTGAGGGCCTCCAGGAAGGAGTCCCTGGTAATGCCCTGGCGGTGCAGCAGCCGGCCCGCGGCCGACGCCGAGCCCTCCTCCAGCAGCGCGATGACCAGGTGCTCCACGGAGACATAGTCGTCCTTCAGCCGTTCGGCCTCCTGCTGGGCGGCGTCGAGCAGGCGGGAGAGCCGCTGCGTCACCAGCACCTTGCCCGGCTCGGTCCCCGGACCGCTCACGCTGGGGCGGTGCTCCAACTCGGCCTCCAGCGCCTCGCGCAATCGCGCCGGATCGGCCTTCGCCTCCTTGATCAGCCGCGGGACCAGTCCGTCGGCCTGGTCGAGCAGGGCGAGCAGCAGGTGCTCGCCGTCCACTTCGACGTGCCCGAAGCGCAGGGCCTTGGTCTGGGCGTCGTGCAGGGCCTCCTGCGATTTCTGGGTCAGGCGGTTGGGGTCCACGTCGGGCCTCCGGTGTTGTGTTGGATGCGTAGCTCCCGCTCGAGCTCGGCGATGCGGTCGAGTAGGTCGACCACGAGTCCCAGCGCGGCGTAGTTGAGGCAAAGCCCCGTCCGCAGGCGTTCGAGGCGTGCGTACGCGGCGACTTGCGCGGGCGGGAACCAGAGCCGGCCGGAGCGGTCGCGTTCGGGGTCGAGCAGCCCGAGACGCACCAGCCGGCGTGCCGTCTCGGGATGGATTCCGGCGGCCTCGGCGAAGGCGTCGAGGTCCATCAGCCGGGGGCGGGTCGGGATGATGGCGTAGACCGTGCCGGGCAGCAGATGTTCCATCACGATCTCCTCGGATCGAACGGCGACGCCGAGGCGAGCTCTTCGAGCAGCCGGCGTTCCGTTTCGGACGGCTCGGCCGGCACCACGATCCGGACTTCGGCGAACAGGTCGCCCGGTGCGCCGCGGGGATTGGGCAGCCCGCGGCCGCGCAGCCGGAGCCGCCGCCCGCTGGACGTGCCGGGGGGCACCTTCACCTTGGCCTCGCCGCCGGGCGTCCGCAGTCCCACCGTCGTGCCGAGGGCGGCCTCCCACGGAGCGAGCGGCAGGTCGGTGTACACGTCGCGCCCCTCGACGCGGTAGCGGGGATGGGGGGCGATCCGCACCACCAGGTAGAGGTCTCCGGTGGTGTCGCCGCTCCCGCCCTGCCCGGCCAGCCGGATCCGCTGGCCGTCGGTCACACCGGCGGGAACGGTGACGTCCAGGTTCTGCCGGCCTTCTGGACGTTGGAGGGTGATGGTGCGTCTGGTCCCTCGGTAGGCCTCCTCGACGCTGATCTCGATCTCGGTCTCCTGGTCGGCGCCGCGCGACGGCGACCAGGTGGACCAGCGGCCACCGCCCCGCCGACGGCCACCGAAGATCCCGCCGAACAACTCCTCGAAGTCGATGTCCTCGCCGGACCCGCCGGTGTAGACGCCGCCCGTGGTGGTGTAGGGGCCGGTGCGGCCGGCGGCGGCACCCGCGCGGGAGCGCGCCCACATGTCCGGGTCGGCGTCCTCCGGAACCCGCCGGAAGTCGGGCCCGAAGGCGTCGTAGCGACGGCGCTGCTCCGGATCGGACAGGATGGCGTAAGCCTCGGAGACGTCCTTGAACGTCTCCTCGGCATCGGGGTCCTTGTTGATGTCGGGATGATGGGCACGGGCGAGCTTGCGGTAGGCCCGCTGGATCTCGTCCTGGTCGGCGTCCCGGGAGACCCCGAGCGCCGCGTACGGATCTTGGACGGTCATCGGTCACCCGGCCTCGGCCGACACCGACACCAGCGCCGGACGCAGCTGGTTCTCGTCGTCGCCGTAGCCCGGCTGGTGCACTTCGACCACGGTGCCCGGCGGAACGTCGGGGTCGGGGCGCACGGCGACCGCCGAGTGCCGGGCCGGGTCGAACGGGACCCCCAGGTCTTCGCGACGCGGGTAACCGAGATCGCGCAACGTCGCCACGGCCCGGTCCCGGACGCTGCGAACGCCCTCGACGACGCTGGCCGGGTCGGACTCGGCGTGCTGGAGAGCGCGTTCGAGGTCGTCGAGAACCGGTAGCCACGCCGCGGTGGCCTCGGCCCGCTGGGCACGGCGCTGCGTCTCCACTTCGCGCGTCATGCGCTTGCGCAGGTTGTCGAGATCGGCGAGTGCGCGCCGCCGCAGGTCCTCGAGTTCTTCGACCCGCGCCCTGAGCCGTTCGACCTCGCCGGAATCCCGGCCCGCGGCCTCGGCGGGCCCTTCCCGCTCGGGCCCCTGCTCGGGGTGGTCGGGTGGCCGATCCTCGCCGGCCGACTGCCCGGTCCGCTCAGTCCGTCGTGAATTCGGCGTCGATGACATCCTCGTCCGAGCCTTCCGTCGTGGCCCCAGCGGGACGCTCGCCCGCGCCCGCTCCGGTGGTCGTTCCCAGGCCGTGCAGGATCTGCTGGAGTTCGGAGGTGAGCGTGCGCAGCCGGTCCAGCGGCGCCTCCTCCTTGATGGCCTGCCGGGCGTCCTCGATCAGCCCCTCGGCCCGCGCCTTCTCATGCACGGGCACCCTGTCACCGAGTTCGCCGAGCCGGTGTTCGACCTGGTAGACGGCCGAGTCCAGCTCGTTGCGCGCGTCGACCTGCGCGCGCAGCCGGGCGTCCTCCTGCCGGTTCCGCTCGGCATCGGCGATCATGCGCTCGACCTCGCTCTCGTCGAGGTTCGAACTCTGGCTGATCGTGATGCGCTGTTCGGCGCCGGTGTCCTTGTCGCGCGCGGAGACGTTGAGGAGGCCGTTGGCGTCGATGTCGAACGTCACCTCGATCTGCGGCTCGCCGCGCGGCGCGGGCCGGATGTTCTCCAGCCGGAAGCGGCCGAGCACCCGGTTGTCGGCGGCCCGTTCCCGTTCACCCTGCAGGACCACGATGTCGACCGCGTTCTGGTTGTCCTCGGCGGTACTGAACGTTTCGGTGCGGCGGGCGGGAATGGTCGTGTTCCGCTCGATGATCTTGGTCATCACGCCGCCCATGGTCTCCACGCCGAGCGACAGGGGCGTGACGTCGAGGAGCAGGACGTCCTTGACCTCGCCCTTGAGGACGCCGGCCTGGATCGCCGCGCCCAGCGCCACGACCTCGTCGGGATTGACCGACATGTTGGGGTCCTTGCCGCCGGTCAGCCTGCGGACGAGGCTCTGCACGGCGGGGATCCGGGTGGACCCGCCGACCATGATGACCTCGTCGACGTCGTCGGCGGCGACCTTGGCATCGCTCATCGCCCGTTCCACCGGGCCGACGCAGCGCTCGATCAGGTCTGCGGTGATCTGCTCGAACGTGGAGCGCATCAGCGAGGTGTTCAGGTGTTTCGGGCCGCTTGCGTCCGCGGTGATGAACGGCAGGCTGATCTGTGTCTGGGTCACGGAGGACAGTTCGACCTTGGCCTTCTCGGCGGCCTCGAACAGTCGCTGCAGGGCCTGGGGGTCCGCGCGGAGGTCGATCCCGTTCTCCCGCTGGAACTCGTCGGCGAGGTGATCGACGATCCGCCGGTCGAAGTCATCGCCGCCGAGATGGCCGTCACCGGAGGTGGCGCGGACCTCCACCACGTCATCACCGATGCTCAGGAGGCTGACGTCGAACGTGCCGCCGCCGAGGTCGAACACCAGGACGGTCTCGTTGGTCTTCTTGTCGAGGCCGTAGGCCAGTGCCGCCGCCGTGGGCTCGTTGATGATGCGCAGGACCTCAAGCCCGGCGATCTTCCCCGCGTCGCTGGTGGCGTGCCGCTGGGCGTCGTTGAAGTAGGCGGGCACGGTGATGACCGCCTCGGTGACCTTCTCCCCGAGCGATTTTCCGGCGTCGTCCACCAGCTTGCGCAGCACCAGCGCCGAGATCTCCTCCGGCGCGTACTGCTTGCCGTGTACGTCGAAGCGTGCCGTCCCGTCGGGACCGGCGACCACGTCGAAGGAGACCGCGTCCTTCTCGGTCTCGACCTCGTCGTAGTGTCGCCCGATGAAGCGCTTCGCCGAGGTGATGGTGCCCTTCGGATTCAGGATCGCCTGCCGCCGGGCCAGTTGCCCTACCAGCCTTTCCCCCTGTTCGGTGAAGGCCACCACCGACGGGGTCGTCCGTGCCCCTTCCGCGTTGGGGATGACCCGGGGCTCACCGCCTTCGGTCACCGCGATGACCGAGTTGGTGGTGCCGAGGTCTATGCCGACTGCTTTGGCCATCAGGTTCCCTCCGATGGTTCTCACCGGCCACTGCGGTGAGATGGCGTGCGCCGCTGCCGAAGATGGCAACGCCTTCGTGATCGAGGTTGCGTCACCAGGTGATCTGCCACATCCACTGACCGTGTAGGTCTGTGGTCGGCCCCAACCGCGGTGCGTCCGTGAACTCACCGCGGACGCGAGGCAGCCCGGCGGGCGGGCACGCAGGCCGAACACCCGACCGGCCCGGACGCACTGTCTCGTCGCACCGGACCGGCCCTACAAGACCTGACGATGTGACGATCCGCGCGAGCGGGAAAGCTGCAAGGGACCTTCTTCCCTCTGTGCAGGAGACGACAGGCGAGGTGGCTGCATGGCTGTGATGGGAATCAGCAGGTTCGAGCGCTTCTTCAAAGCGGCCGGCGGGCTGGACGTCGACAAGAGCGATCTGCGGCGGTACCACGAGTTCCTGGATGCCAAGTTGTACGACCTGCTCCTCATAGGACAGGCGAAGGCGAAGGCGAACGGGCGCGACGTCATCGAGCCGTTCGACCTGCCGATCACGAAGGGCCTCCAGGAGAGCATTCACCGGTTCCGCCGGCTGGACGAGGAGATCGAGATCGAGCCGATCCTGAAGTTGCTGGCCAGGCGCCCACCGCTGGACCTCGCGCTCAGCGACGTCACCGAAGAGAAACTCCCCGAGATCGCGGGCGGCCTGTCCCACGCGCTGTCGCAGGCCTTCAGGATCATGTACCCGGACCGGCGCAACCCGCAGACCACGCAGTGGGAAGGAGTCCAGCGGATCTTTGATTTGCTCTTGTGACCCGGACTGCTGCTTTGACCGGGCCCCGGCAATTGGCCTGCCTTTGCCGAATCTTGATCTGTGACGGGCAAAAAGGGGCCCGCGGCGTTGACGCTCGCGTATCGTTCCGGGCATTTGGGGCATGTTCCCGGTATGGATGGGGGGCCGCCGACGGGGGGCGCGACCTTCGGTCGCCAAGGGGAACAGGCGAGCATCGACGAGTTGCTGACGCGCGTCGACGGCCCGAGGGTCATGCTCGTCGAGGGGGAGCCCGGCATCGGGCGGACCAGGCTGCTTGCCGAGGCCACGAGAACGGCCGGCAGGGGAGGCTTCGCGGTGGTCGCCGACCCGGCCCCCGAGTTGCGTCGGCCCGCGTTTCTGGAGCTGTTGCTGTCGGTGCTCGACGAGCCCGGCCCGGATCCGCCGTCGGTCGGGGAACAGGACCGGTCGGCCGAACGGCTGCGGGCCGCCCTGGAGCGGCGGGCCCGCACCACCTCGCTGCTGGTCGTGCTGGACGACCTCGAACGGGCCGACCCCGCTACGATCCTCGCGCTGCGGACGCTGCCGCTCTGGCTGGCGTCGTCTCCCGTTCGCTGGATCCTCGCCCGCCGCACCGGGTCCGGTGGCGGCGAGCTCGACCGGCTGTTCCTCCGGCTGCGGATGGCCGGCGCGGTCCTGGTCCAGCTCCGCCCCCTTTCGGGTGAGGCGGTCTCCGACCTGGCCACCGCCGCTCTGGGGGCGCGACCGGACCCTGACCTGCTCGTGCTCGCGGACCGGGCGGGCGGCAATCCACTGCTGCTTCTCGAGCTGATGAACGGTCTGCGCGACGAGGGCGGGGTGACGATCTCCCGCGGCCGCGCCCACCTCGTCACTCCCCGGCTTCCGGAGCGGGTCCGCATCGCCGTCCAGGACCAGCTGGACGATCTGGATCCGGCGGCTCGGCGGCTCCTCGAGGTCGCGGCGATGCTGGGGGCCGCGTTCCACCCACTGGTCGCCGCCGACCTGCTCGGCTTCACCCCCGCCGAATTGCTGCCGGATCTGGAGGCGATACTGGCCACCGGGCTGCTGACCGTGCATGAGGACGCTCTGGCGTTCCGGCACGACGTGGTGCGCGAATCGATCATCGCGAATATTCCCGGTCCCGTCCGGCAGGCGCTGCACGTCCAGATCGGTAGGACGCTGCTGGAGCACGGCGGCCGGGTGCGGGCCGCGGCGTCCCATCTCATGGCGGGGGCGGTCCCGGGCGTCCCGGAGATCCTCCCGAACCTGGACCAGGCGAGCGCGGAGATGCTCGACACCCACCCGGCGGTCGCAGCGGAGTTGATCCGCCGGGCGCTCGACCTCACCGAGCTCGCCGACCCGCGTTGGTTCGCGCGCACGATGACGGCGATGCGCGCGCTCGTCGCCGCCGGTGACCTGATCGGAGCCGCGGAACTCGCGGAGGCCGCGCTCGACCACTGCGCCTCCGGGCCGTCCACCGCCGAACTGCTGACCTCGCTGTCCTTCGTCCTGGTGCCGATGGGTCAGGCCGCCAGGGCGTCCGACACGGCCAGGGCGGTACTGGGCATGCCGAATCTGCCTGACGCGATGCGCGACCGCGCTGATCTCGCCCTCCTGCAGGCCGAGGTCGGGCTGCCCGAGAGCGCAGGCGTACCGGACCGGGCCAGAGCGATCGTCAAGGCGGGTGCCGAGCCCGGCCGGGGCCTTGCGTCCGGGGCGCTCACCGTCCTCGCGCTGAACGGCTGGGACGAGGGCGAGCTGAACGGCGCGCTCGACCTCGCGCGGACCGGCGTGCGGCAGGCGTCCAACGACGGCGATTGCCGGCTCCATCCGGGCCTGGTCTTGGCCGCGTTGCTGGTGGACGTCAGGCTCTTGGACGAGGCGCGGCGGACGATGGCGCTGGGGACCGGCGGGGCCGATGGGATCGGGCGGGACGGCTGGGCCGCCGGACCGGCGATCGTGCGATCACGCATCGAGCTCGCCGAGGGGCGCCCGGGGGAGGCGATCCGCGAGGCGAGGGCGGCTCTGGAGGCGGCCGACGCGGTCGGCGCGCACCTGCTGGGCGCCTCCGCCCGGTCCGCGCTGTCCGTCGCGGCGCTGCGCTCGGGGGATCTCGAGACGGCCGAGCACGCCCTCGGCCGAGAGAACGCGGGCGGGCCCGCACCTCCCCCCTTCGACCTGGCGCGAAGCGAGCTGATCCGGGCGCAGGTCACCGAGGCGCGCGACGGGCCGCGGGCCGCCATGGCCGGGGTGAGCCGGCTCCTCGACGGCCTGGCGGAGCACAACCGGGCGCTGATCTGCGATCCGACCGCGGCGGCCTGGCTGGTCCGGACGGCGGTCGCGGCGGGTGAGACCGGACCGGCCGAGACGGCCGTCGCGGCGGCCGTCCGGCTCGCCGACATGAACCCGGGGCTGCCCAGCCTGGCCGCCGCCGCCGCGCACGCCCGAGGGCTGCTGCACGGCGATCCGGACCTGTTGCGACACGCGGCCGCGGATCACGCCGACCGCTGGGCGTGCGCCTCCGCCTACGAGGACCTCGGCATGCTGCTGGGCGGACTGGACGGCCCGCGCGGTCAGACGATCCAGTGGTTCGACGAGGCCCTCTCCCGCTACGTCTCGGCGGGCTCCGAGCGGGACGCGGCCCGGATCCGGGGGCGCCTGCGGCGGATGGGGGAACGCCGCCGGCACTGGACACAGCGCGACCGGCCGGCGACCGGCTGGGCGAGCCTCACCGGGACCGAGCAGCGCATCTCCGGGCTTGTCGCCCAAGGGCTCACCAACCAGCGCGTCGCCGATCAGCTGTTCGTCAGCGCCCATACCGTCGCGTTCCACCTGCGGCAGATCTTCCGCAAACTCGACGTCCGTTCGCGCGTCGAGCTGGCTCGGCAGGTCCTCGAACATTCCGAGGACCGTCCCGACGGGCGTTCCAAGGAGCAATCCGACTGACGAGGACTTCGACAAGGAGGCCGCCGACGTCCTCGGCCTTCGCCGCGAAGCGGTGGGGGAGCAGCCCGAGAAGGTGCGCACGCTCTACTCCCAAGGAAGGTGAGCGCCGAAGCCCTGAGGGCCGTGGACGGCTGGCTCGATCCCGGGGACCGCGACGTCCGGGAAGTCGGCCGACCGGAAGCCGAGCCGCCCAGACCTGTCAACTCTGAGGATGCGCCGCTCCGGCCGGGCGGGCAACGTCCCATTTAGGGAACGCCCAACGAAGGGATCACAGTAGTGGGCTGCGGCATCGCAGGCAGCGGCGCACCGGCCGGTCCGAGTACCGCGTGTGCCTGCCCGGTGACATCGACTCTGAGCGGGTCGACGCGGGCCTCAGCGACGGCGTGCTCACCGTCACGGTCCCCGAGGCCACGACCGAAAGGGATCGCCACATCGGGGTGGCAGACCGGGCGCCGAAGCTGCGGGAGCGCTTCGCCGTACGTGCCGTTCCCACGTTGCTGCTGATGCGTGACGGGAAGGCGATCGACCAGAGAGCGGGCGCCGTACATGCTGGTCCGCTCAGGACCCGGGTGGAGGAAGCATTTGGAAGAGACACTTGATCTGTACGGCGCTTACCCCCGGCTCGACTGGGAGCAGATCGGGCTGGTCGCGGCATACGGGGAACGACGCCCGACCCGCCGTGGCGATGTTCTCTTCTCGGAAGGGGACCGCGATTACGACTTCTTCCTGATCCTGGCCGGCACGGTGGGGATGCTGGACAAGGGCGAGGTCATCCACGTGCACGGTTCGAGACGCTTCCTCGGCGAGGTGGGCCTGCTGGTAGGTCAGCCCACGTTCCTCACAGCCCGCGTCATCGAGCCTGGCGAGGTGATCGCCGTGCCGACCGAGCGGCTGCGCGAGCTGGCCTACCGTGAACCCTGGTTCGGTGACCTCGTCCTGCGCGCGTTCCTCATCCGCCGCTCCCTGCTCATCGAGCTCGGCGCCGGGCTGCGAATCATCGGCTCGCGTTTCTCTCCCCGCTGCCGGCGCCTGCGCGACTTCGCCGCGCGCAACCGTCTGCCGCACCGATGGATCGACGTCGAGGACGATGAGGACGCCGAATCGCTGCTCAGGGCACTCGGCGTCCCGGCGTCGCAGACACCAGTCGTGATTCTGAACGGGGAGCGGGTGCTGCGCAATCCGGGGGACGACGAACTCCCACGGCTGCTCGGGCTGCCACCACCGGCACCCGCCTCCTCGGCGTACGACATGCTCGTCATCGGCGCGGGCCCGGCCGGGTTGGCCGCGGCCGTGTACGGCTCCTCGGAGGGCCTGGACACGGTGCTCGTCGATTCCATCGCCACCGGAGGTCAGGCCGGCACGTCATCCAAGATCGAGAACTACCTCGGTTTCCCCGCCGGCGTCTCGGGCGCCGAGTTGACCGATCGGGCGCTCATCCAGGCTGAGAAGTTCGGGGCGAAGGTCCACGTCCCCGGCGACGTCACGGGACTGCGGCCGGGCAACGGCCGGTACACCGTCGACCTCGGCGGAGGCGGGGAGCTGTCGGCCCGCACCGTCGTCATCGCGACCGGTGCCCGGTATCGCCGACTGGACGTCCCGCACCTGGACGACTTCGACGGCGCCGGGGTGTACTTCGCGGCGACCCAGGTTGAGGCGATGCAGTGCCGGCGCGCGCCGGTGGCCATCGTCGGCGGCGGTAACTCGGCAGGTCAGGCGGCCATGTTCCTGGCCCGGCACGCCACACGCGTGCTGCTCTTCGTCCGTGGTGCGGAGCTCGGTGAGAACATGTCGCGCTACCTCATCGACCGGATCGAGCGCTGCCCCGAGATCGAGGTGTTCCTGCGCACGGAGATCCGAGAAGTGCACGGACACGATCATCTGGAGGAGGTTCTCGCGGAGAACAACCGGACCGGTGAGGTCCGCCGATTCGAGGTGCGCGCATTGTTCGTCTTCATCGGAGCCGACCCTTGTGTCGACTGGTTGCCGAGCACGGTCGCACTCGATGACAAGGGATACGTGCTCACCGGCGGCTCTCAGGCCCTGCCGCTGGAGACCAGCCTGCCCGGCGTGCTGGCCGCCGGTGACGTGCGGAGCGGTTCGATCAAGCGCGTCGCTTCGGCGGTGGGGGAGGGGGCGATGGCCGTCCGCATGGCGTTCGCGCGCCTGAACCGATGACCGGCTGTGAGGGCCCGAGATGAGCGGCAACCGGCAGATGCGTGCGGCCGCCGACGCCGTCGTCACGCGGGTGGGGCTGAGGGGGCTGCGTGTGCAGCCTACGGCGATCGTGATCGCCCGCCTCGCCGTGACGGCGGTTCTTTCCTTCCAACTCGCGTCATGGCTGCCCGGCACCAGCCCAAGGCCCATACTCGCCCCTCTGACCGCAATTCTCGTCGTCCAAGTAACGCTGTACCAGACCATTCACCATGTCTGGCAACGCGTCGTCAGCGTCGTGGTCGGCGTGCTGGTCGCGGCACTGCTGTCCAGCCTGGTGGGATTCAGTTGGTGGAGCCTCAGCCTTGCCATCACGGCTGCGCTGATCTGCGGATTCGTCCTGCGGCTCGGCAACTACACCCTTGAGGTGCCGATCAGCGCCATGCTCATCCTGTCCCTCGAAAACGGCGCCGCGGCCGAGGGGCGGATCGTGGAGACCCTCGTCGGCGCGCTCACCGGCCTGATCACCGGGATCCTGACCTCGCCCGTCAAGATCCAGGCGGCAGAGGAGGCTTTAGAGGGCCTGAGCGGCACCCTGGCACGGCACCTCCACGACATCGCCGAAGCGGTGGAGAAACGCCCTGAGCCACGCACATTTGACAGGTTGCTCTTTCAGGCCCGCTCCCTCAGCCGGCAAGTCCACCGCGTGGACGGCGAACTTGTACAGGCCGAAGAAAGCATTCGACTCAACCCGCAGGGGGTCGGAATGCTGCGGGCAATGGTGGCACTGCGGGAGACCTTGGCCGCACTGGAACACTGCGGGATCACCATCCGCGGCCTCGCACGCTGCCTGGCCGACCACGCCAACGAGCCCGAGCAGGAGCGCGAGGACCCCCTGTCCAAGAGCGACACTCGCAGCCGGCTGGCCGCGACCATCGGACACCTGGCTTTGGCGATGAGCACCTACGGGCGAATGCGCCGCCAGCAGTTCGCCACAGGAACCACTGACCTCGAGGACCCACTCGCCTACCATCTAAACGCCGCGCGCGTAGAGCGCGTCAATCTGGCCGAGATGTTGCGGGCCGACAGCCCTGACTGGCCGCTCCATGGTGAGCTCCTCGTTCATCTCGACCGTTTGAGAACTGAACTGGAGTCCGGGCGACGGATGCGAATGGAAGGTCGCCCGAATCGCCGATTGCGCGTTCCCAAGCCTTCCACGTCCGCCACCCTCAGCCCGATCCGGCGGCGAACCGACCTACGCCGAGCACGTAGGCATTCCCGACCTCGCACCACGCGAACGCAGTTCCCACCATTACATCGACCTCTTCCGACGGTCCGAGAATTCGCCAGTTGGCCAGGCCGGCACGACTAGCCCGCGACTGCGAACCCCGCCCCCATCTCAGGTCGACGGCTCCGCCCGTCCCGAGCGGCGGCCATGGTGGCGGCGGGCCTGGCGGTGTGGGCCGCGACCCGCCGCCAGGCCCGCCGCCGTGCTCGCGAGACGCTTTCGACGACGGCGGCCGCCTGACGGGGGTGTAGGGGCTCTGCTGCTCTGAGCAGATCTGCCGCCGGCAGATCTGGCTGTGACCGGTGCGCGCCTGGACGCAGAGTTGAAGCATGAGCGAAGAGGAGAAGGTACCGGTATTCAACGAGCGAGTGCGGCGTGAGCTTTATCAGCAACGCGTCCTGGTGCTGGACGGCCCGCTCGACGACGACAACGGCACGCTTCTGGCAACGCAACTGATCACTCTGGCGAGGGAGGACTCCTCGACCGAAATCGCGCTGTGGATCCATTCCCCTGGCGGGTCGGTTCCGTCGATGCTCGCCATTCGCGACGTCATGCGCCTTATCCCGTGCGACGTTTCAACGATGGTGCTGGGCATCGCCTACAGCGCCGGCCAGTTTCTGCTGTCGTCCGGGACCCGCGGAAAGCGCCGCGCCATGCCGCACGCCCGCGTGCTGATGCACCAGGGCTCCGCCGGAATCGCCGGCGCCGCCGTCGACATCGAACTGCAGGCCAACGACCTGCGCCACACTCGCGACACCGTCCTCGGGCTCATCGCCGAGGACACCGGGCAACCCGTCGAGCGCGTCTTCGAGGACTCCCTGCACGACCGCTGGTACACGGCGCAGGAAGCACTCGAATACGGCTTCATCGACGCGATCGTCGGCGCCTTCGACGAGGTCGTGCCGACCAGCCATCGCACCATCGGACTCGGCGTCCCTTCCGAAGGAGCCGCCCGATGAGCTCTTACACGATTCCGAACGTCATCGCGCAGCACCCTCGCGGTGAACGGATAATGGACGTCTATTCGCACCTTCTGACGGAGCGGATCATCTATCTCGGCACCGCCATCGACGCGGGGGTCGCGAACGCTCTCGTCGCGCAGTTGCTGTACCTGGAGGCCGACAGCCCCGACCGCGACATCCAGTTGTACATCAACTGCGAAGGCGGCGACCCCAGCGCGATGCTGGCCGTTTATGACACGTTGCGCTATATCCGCCCGCAGGTCGCGACGACCTGCGTGGGACAGGCGGTCGCCGTCGGCGCCGTGCTCCTCGCCGCGGGCGCTCCCGGCAAGCGTGCCGCGCTGCCGCACACCCGCGTCGTCCTGCACCAACCGGTCGGGCAGAGCCGCGGCGCGATTCCCGACCTCATCCTTCAGGCGGACGAGGTCGTCCGCGTGCGCGCGGACATTGAGCACATCCTTTCCCGGCACACCGGGCAGGACACCGCGACGCTGCGCGCCGACACGGACCGCGACCGCGTGTTCACCGCGAAGACGGCCCTGGACTACGGCCTCATCGACCAGGTGATCGAGGAGAAGCAGCCCTTCACCGCGTAGAAGCCGCTCTATGCGGCCAGAGCGTAGGCGGCCCGGCAGGTCGCGCCCATCGGAGCGGTTCCGGTCGGCGCGGCCAGCAGGGTCGTCGCGACCGCGAGCGCCAGGTCGGCGAGCGTCGTCTCCAGGGCGCCGGCGACCGCGGCGATCATCTCGCTCGACGGCTCCTTGACGCCGCGCTCCATCTCGGAGAGGTACTGCGGCGACACCCCGGCGCGGCGGGCGGTCTCGACCAGCGTCTCGCCGCGGTCGAGACGCCGGCGCCGCAGGCAACGGCCGAGCGCGTCGCGCCACAAAGGCTCCGCCTCCCGGCGCGCGGCGCCCCGCTCGTGCGGCTTCTCGTCGGTCGGCATGGGCGGTCGGACGGTCTCGGCCATGCGCACATCGTAAGACGGCACCGCCATCAGGTCCCATGCATTCCGCCGACCGCAGAACGGGGGCCCAGGCGTTTCGGCTGCTCGGCCTACGGACGCGCATATCCGCGCGGTGTCGCCGCTCGCACTGCTGCGGGTGTCGAGCCAGGTCACAAGTCCGACGATGACGCCCCACGTCCCGTCCACGCGGCAACGGCGTCCCCTCCGCCGGGGGACGCCCGGGATGCCACGCGAGTCGTCGACCCGCCCGGCGACAAGGCGCACGGCTGGGAACAGGCCCGACGGCACGAACGAGGTGGAAGCAGCGTCATGTTCTGGAGGCGGGCAGTCGCTTACCGACATGTGCTGCACTGGTAACGGAACGGTGACTCCCAGCTACCGATGCATCACTATTTGCCACTTCCTGCGGCTGTTACATTTCGCGTCAGGTTGGACGCGTTCTGTAGGCATTCGGTGACGCGTCTGTCGCGTGGAGGTGCTGTTGTGGAGAGAACAGTCCTGCTGGCCGTCGAAGAGCGGGCGGACGGGGACTCGGTGATCGCCGACCAGCTGCGCCGCCTCCGTATCGCGATGGACGCGCACGGGCTGGGGGTCCGCTGGACGCATCGCGGCGCCGACGCGCTCGGGGTGATCCGGTCGGATGCGATGCTGACCGCGGCGCTCGTCGCCTGGGGAGCGCCCGAGACGGAAGAGATCATGAAGGCGGTGACCAAGCGGTTCCACCGGCTGCCCGTATTCCTGCTGACCGTCGAGCACGAGCCGCGCGAGGTGCCGTTGTGGGTGTACGAGGTGATCGAGGGCTACGTCTTCCTGATGGAGGACACCCCGGACTTCATCGCCGGACGCATCGCGCACGCCGCCGACGAGTACGCGCAGCGGATACTTCCCCCGTTCTTCAGGGCGCTCCAGCAACTCGACGACCGGCACCGCTACTCCTGGCACACCCCCGCCCACGCCGGAGGCGTGGCGTTCCTGAAGTCGCCGGTGGGGAGGGCGTTCTTCGACTACTACGGCGAGCGGCTGCTGCGCACCGACCTGTCCATCTCGGTCCCCGAGCTGGGGTCGCCGCTCGACCACACGGGCCCGATCGGCGACGCCGAGCGCAACGCCGCCCGGGTCTTCGGCGCCGATCGGACATTCTTCGTGGTCAACGGCAACTCGACGGCCAACCGCATCGTCGGCCATCACGCCATCGCCCGCGACGAGCTGGTGCTGGTCGACCGCAACTGCCACAAGTCCGTCCAGCACGCCCTGGCCATCAGCGGCGCCCGTCCGGTGTACCTCGTTCCCGAACGCAACGGGCTCGGCCTGGCCGGTCCGATCCCGGCCGGAGCGCTGTCCGGACCCGCCGTGCGGGACCGGCTGGCCGGCCATCCGTTCACCGCCGGGGCCGTCAGATCCGATCCCGAGTACGCGGTCATCACCAACTCGACCTACGACGGCCTGTGCTACGACGCCGTCCAGGTGGCCGAACTGCTGGGAGCGTCCGTTCCACGCGTGCATTTCGACGAGGCGTGGTTCGCCTACGCCCGGTTCAACCCGCTTTACGAGCGCCGGTACGGCATGGCCGTCGGTGAACACACCATGCCGGACGAGACGCGTCCGACGGTGTTTGCCACCCAGTCCACGCACAAGCTGCTGGCCGCGCTGTCGCAGTCGTCCATGCTGCATGTCAGCCCGTCCCCGCGGGCACCGGTGGACTACGACCGGTTCAACGAGACCTTCCTGATGCACGCCAGCACGTCACCGCTCTACCCGATGATCGCGTCCCTGGACGTGGCGGCGGCGATGATGGACGGCCCGGCCGGCCCGTTCCTGACGACGGAGGCGATCGTCGAGGCCGTCCGCTTCCGGCAGGCGATGGTCCGCCTGGCCGCCCGCATCAGCGCCGAAGGCGCCCGTCCCGGCTGGTTCTTCGGCGTCTGGCAGCCCCCGCACGTCACCGACCCCCGGACCGGGGAGACCGTCCCCTTCCATGACGCCGATCCCGGAATGCTCTCCACCGAGCCCCGCTGCTGGACGCTGGAACCCGGCGCCGCCTGGCACGGGTTCGACGGCCTGGACGACGGCCACTGCATGCTCGACCCGATCAAGGTGACCATCACCTGCCCAGGTGCCGAAGCCGCCACAGGAACCGCCGAATGGGGGATCCCGGCCCGGATCGTGGCCGCCTATCTGGAGCGCCGCGGCATCGTCGTGGAGAAGACCGGCGATCACACCCTCCTGGTGCTGTTCTCGCTCGGCATCACGAAGGGCAAATGGGGCACCCTGATCGACGCGCTCATCGACTTCAAGCACGACTACGACGGCGACCTGCCACTCGCCGAGGTCATGCCCGGTTTCGGCCCGTCCGGGCCGACGCTCCGGCAACTCTGCGCCCAGACCCACGGCAGGCTCGGCGACTCAAGGTTCGACCTCCTCCTCGACCAGGTCTTCACCGACCTCCCCGAACCCGTCCGGACCCCGGCCGACTGCTACCAGGCCTTGATCCGCTCCAACACCGAACGCGTCCCGCTGGCGGACCTGCCGGGACGAGTCTGCGCCGCGACCGTCGTCGTCACTCCGCCCGGCATCCCCATGCTGATGCCGGGCGAGTCCATCGGCCCGGAGGACGGCCCGCTGATGCGCTACCTCCATGCCCTGGAAGACTTCGACCGCGCTTTCCCTTACCTGGGCACCGACATCCACGGAGCCCACCGCGACGCGACCGGCCACTACTGGATCGAATGCCTCACCATCTGACGTCACACCGTCCCCTGTCGGCCTTGCCGCGGACGGCTTAGCGGCCGGAAAGCCCGCCCTTTTCGTCGGCATAGCCCGGGAACGGCCAGCGCGGCCACGAAGAACGGGGCTCGGCGCGGACGCCAATTAATTGGGCCATTCATTCCCGTCGCAGTCCGGGTGTCAGCGAGGTCGGCAGGATCGTGCAAGAGCATGCGATCTTTAGGCGAGGATTCTGATCGTTCGGATGGTTACATGGGCCGCATGAGAGACGGCTCGCGGAGTTCGCTGACCCTTTGTGTGAATGGCGGGGAACGGTCGTTGGAGGTGGACAATCGTCGGACGCTGCTCGACGCGCTCCGCTGGGACCTCGGTCTCATCGGTCCGAAGAAGGGCTGCGACCATGGCCAGTGCGGCGCGTGCACCGTCCTGGTGGACGGGCGCCGGGTGGTCTCCTGCCTGACCCTGGCCGTCGCGGCCGAGGGGTCCGCCGTCACGACCGTGGAGGGCCTGGCCGAAGGCGACGACCTCACCCCGCTGCAGGAGCGGTTCGTGCGGCTCGACGCTTTCCAGTGCGGCTTCTGCACCTCGGGGCAGCTCTGCTCGGCCGTCGCCGTCTTGGCCGAGCACGCCGCGGGCTGGCCCAGTGCGGCGACCGAGGACGTCTCGCCCGATGCTCCGCCGCGGGACCTGGACGCCGCCGAGGTGCGCGAGCGGATGAGCGGGAACCTGTGCCGGTGCGGGGCCTATCCCTCGATCGTCCGGGCGATCCTGGAGACCGACGCCGAGGCGAAGGAAACGGCACGATGAGGGAGTTCGCCTATGTTCGCGCCACCGATCTCAGCGACGCACTCCGCCTCGGCGAGGGCGCCCGCTTCCTCGGCGGCGGCACCAACCTGGTCGATCTGATGAAGAGCGGCGTCGAATCCCCGGCGCGCCTGGTCGACATCCGGTTCCTGCCGTTCGCGGGGATCTCCGCGACCCCGGACGGCGGGCTCCTCATCGGCGCCACCACGACCAACAGCGACATCGCCGCGGACCCGAAGATCCGCCGCGGCTATCCCGCCTTGTCGCAGGCGATCCTCGCGGGAGCGTCGGGCCAGCTGCGCAACATGGCGACGGCCGGTGGCAACCTCCTCCAGCGCACCCGCTGCACCTACTTCGCCGACCCGTCCGAGCCCTGCAACCGGCGGGTCCCCGGCAGCGGCTGCCCGGCGATCGAGGGGCAGCACCACAACCACGCGATCCTCGGCTGGTCGGACGCCTGCGCGGCGACCCACCCCTCCGACATGGCCGTCCCGCTGGCCGCCTTCGACGCCGAGGTCCGCTTCGAAGGTCCCGCCGGGCCGGGCCGGATCGCGCTGGCCGACTTCTACCGTTCCGTCGGCGACACCCCCCATGAGGAGACCGCGCTGCCGCCGGGAGCGCTGATCACCGGAATCGCGCTCCCGCCGGTCGCGGCCGGGCCGACGTCCCGTTACCGCAAGGTTCGCGAGCGCGCCTCCTACGCCTTCGCCACCGTCTCGGTCGCCGGGGCGCTCGACCTTCGCGACGGGCGGATCGAGGACGTGCGGCTCGCGCTCGGCGGAGTGGCGTCGCGGCCGTGGCGTGCGCACGCCGCCGAGGAACTTCTGCGCGGCGAGGCGGCCGCCCCGGCCCTGTTCCGGGCCGCCGCCGAACGCGAACTGTCCGCGGCGCGGCCGCTCCGCGACAACGGCTACAAGGTGCCCCTCGCCCGAAACCTCATCGAGGCCGTCCTCAATGATCTGCTTGCGAAGGGGGATCACTGATGGAGGACCACGAGACCACGCCACCGCGCGGCGCCATCGGCGTGGCGCGACCGAGGGCCGAGGGGCCCGGCAAGGTGTCCGGCCGGGTCCGGTACGCGGCCGACGAACCCCTGGAGAACCTCGCGTTCGGCCATCTCGTGACGGCACCGGTGACCCGCGGCCGGATCACGCGGCTCGACGCCGCCGCGGTGCGGGACATGCCCGGCGTTCTCGCCGTCATCGACCACACCAACGCGCCCCGGCTGAACCCCGAGGCCGGCTCGTTCTTCGGCCCGGACGGCACCCTCCAGCTTCTCCAGGAGGCCGACGTCCCCTTCGCCGGGCGGCCGGTCGCCCTGGTCGTCGCCGAGACCTGGGAGCAGGCGCGGCGGGCAGCCTCCGCCCTGCCCGTGGAGTACGCGATCGAACCGCACGACATCGCCTTCACCGCGGAGCACCCGGCCGCCCGTCCCGCCCTGGACCTGTTCGGCCCCGAGGCCGCCCTCGGCGACCCCGACGCCGGACTCGCCGCCTCGGCCGTCGTGGTCGACGAACGGTACCGGACCCCGGAGGAGCACTGCTCCGCCATGGAACCCCACTCGGCCACCGCCTGGTGGGACGGCAACGATCTGCACGCCAGCGACTCCAACCAAGGCCCCTGGATCGTCGCGGCGGCCCTCTCCGCGCTGTTCGGCCTCGATCAGCGGCGGGTCCACATCCGGGCCGAGCACGTCGGCGGTGGTTTCGGCTCCAAGGGACTGTGCGGCCCGCAGCTGATCCTCGCCGTCATGGGCGCGACTCTGACCGGCCGTCCCGTCCAGGTCACCCTGACCCGCGCCCAGGTGTTCCTGGCCACCGCGATGCGGCCGCCGACCGACCAGCGGGTCATGATCGGCGCCGACGCCGACGGCCGCTTCCAGGTGATCCGGCACGACGCGGCGTTTGCGGTCTCGCCGCTCGTGGAGTACATCGAGGGCTGCACCGAACCCACCAAGGCGCTCTACGCCGCCCCGGCCATCCACACGACCCTGACCGCGGTCCCCGTCGACACCGTCCCGCCCTACTCGATGCGCGCACCCGGCGCCGCCCCGGGCTCGTTCGCCTTGGAATGCGCCGTCGACGAGGTCGCGGAACGGCTCGGCATGGACCCCGTCGAACTGCGGTCGCGCAACGAGCCGTCCGCCGGGCCCGTGTCCGGACTGCCGTTCAGCAGCCGCGAGCTCACCGCATGCCTGCGGGAGGGCGCCCGCCGCTTCGGCTGGGCGGAGCGCGACCACCGGCCGCGGCTGCGACGGGAGGGGCCGCTGCTCACCGGTACCGGCGTCGCGGCGACCAGCTTCGGCGTGGGCGCGTTCCCGTCCTCGGCGTCGATCACCGCGGAGACCGACGGCACCTTCACCGTGAGCATCGGCGCCTCCGACATCGGCACCGGCGCCCGTACCGCTCTCGGCGCCGTCGCCGCCGACACGCTCGGCGTCGAGATCGACCGCATCAGGCTCCGGATCGCCGACAGCGACCTTGGCATGGCCTGGGGCGCCGGCGGATCCCGGGGGACGACGTCCTGGGCCTGGGCGATCACCGAGGCCGCCGGGCTCCTGCGCCGGGAGAAGATCGACGGGAGGAGGCCCGTGACCGTCACGGCCGACACCTCCCGGCTGCTCGGCGATCTCATGGGACTCGAACGGCACGCCTACAGTGCCGTCTTCGCCGAGGTCACGGTCGATCCGGCGACGGGCGAGATCCGGGTTCGGCGCCTGCTCGGGATGTTCGCGATCGGCCGCGTGGTCAACCCGCTGCTCGCCCGCAGCCAGGTGGTCGGCGGGATGATCGGCGGGCTGTCGATGGCCCTGCACGAGGAAGGCGTCCGCGACCCGCACACCGGACGCCAGGTCAACGCCGACTTCGCCGGTTACCACATCGCCGCGCACGCCGACGTCCCCGACATCGAGGCCGACTTCGTGCCCGACCACGAGCCCGGCATCCCCCTCGGGATCAAGGGGGCGGGCGAGATCGGCAACGTCGGCACCGCCGCGGCCATCGCCAACGCCGTCTGGCACGCCACCGGAGTCCGCCACCGGACACTGCCGCTCCGGCTCGACCGGGTACTGGAGAGCCGATGACGGCGGGGGATCCGCACATGCTGCGGGAGATCTGGCCGTTCGTGGACGCCGTGGTCCGCGACGGCGGGGACGTCGTCCTGGCCCGGCTGGTGGGCCGGGACGGTCCCGGCGCTCGGCCGCTCGGCGCTGTGTGCCCCCACCGCTGGAGCATCGGGCCAGACCCCGGTGATGCGGACCCTCTGACCTTCACCGAGTTCGTGCGACCGCGCCGCAGGCTCGTCCTCGTGGGCGCGACCGACCTCGCGGCGGCCCTCGCCGGTTTTGCGGGCACCCTGCACCGCGAAACCGTGATCGTCGATCCGCGGAAGCGGCACCTCTCGTCCGGCGCGTTCCCCTCCGACGCGGCACTCGTCCGGGCCTGGCCGGGCGAGTGGTTGGACACCCACCCGCTCGACCCCTGCGACGCGCTGGTCACCGTGAGCCATGATCAGCGCATCGATGACGACGCACTCCGGACGGCGCTGGCCGGGAAGGCGGGCTACGTGGCAGCACTCGGCAGCCGGGCCACCCACGCGGAGCGCCTCGAACGGCTCTCCGGGGCCATGGGGCTCGAGCGGCTGATCGGGCCGGTCGGCCTGGACCTGGGCGGGGTCACCAGCACCGAGACGGCACTGTCGATCCTGGCGGAGCTCGTCGCCGTGGACAACGGGCGCCAGGGCGGCCGGCTCCGCCGCGGGCGGCAGCCCATCCACGCGCTTTCGGGGTGTTCAATCGGATGATGGCCCTCGACGAACTGTGCAGCCTGATGGACCGGTATGCCCGCCCGGATCTGACGACCGCCATCGATGACGTCCTGATCTTCAAGGCCGACCGCCCCCAGCCGTCCCGGCCCGTCACCTACAGCCGGGTCTTCGCCCTGGTCGGCCAGGGCACCAAGCAGTTCGTGCTCGGGGACCGCGTTCTCGAGCACCGGCCCGGCCAGTACCTCGTGGTATCGCTCGGCCTCCCCGTGATGACCCGTTTCGTCAAGGCATCGCCCGGCCGTCCCGGGCTCGGCGTCGGCATCACACTGAACCCCTCGGAAATCGTGGAGACGCTCCTGCAGGCGCCGCCCGCGGTCCTCCCGGATCTCGGTGAGGCCGCCCCGCCCGGGCTCGCGGTCGGAGACGCGCCCCCGCCCCTGCTCGACGCCGTCCTCCGCCTGCTGCGCCTTCTCGACCACCCACAGGACATCGCCGTGCTGGCACCGCTGATCAAGCGCGAGATCCTCTGGCGCCTCATCACCGGGGAACAGGGCGCGATGCTCCGCCAGTTCGCCGCACCCGACAGCAACCTCAGCCACATCGCCCGAACCGTCCACTGGATCAGGGAGAACTACCGGCTCCCATTCCGCGTCGAGGACCTCGCCTGCGAGGCCGGCATGAGCATTTCCACCTTCCACCGCAACTTCCAGACGGTCACCGCCATGAGCCCGATCCAGTTCCAGAAACAGATCCGCCTCCACCAGGCCCGCCTTCTCCTCCTGGCCGACCCGACCGACATCGCCGGCATCAGCCGCCAAGTCGGCTACACCAGCCCCTCCCAATTCAGCCGCGAATACCGCCGCCACTTCGGCGAATCACCCACCCAAGACGCCCGCCGAATCCAAACCACCCCTCAACCGTCCGGCAGATCCGTAGGCCAGCGGCGTCCCCCCCTCCCGACCAGCCAGCCTGCAACGGCCCTCCACCAGGACCACCACTGATCCCTCGCGTGACAGCGGAGGGGCCGCCACCCCTCGGACCTACCGACCGACAAGGCCTGGGCGCGTGGCGGCTGCAGGAGGCGATCCCCGCGCGCGAGACCGCGCATGGCACGCTGCTCACCGACATCCTTGACGCCGTGCACCGCGGGGCCGTCCCGGCCGTGAAACCTGCGAGACCCCGTAATCGAGCCGAACCGCGAAGCGCAAACCTACGCACAGTACGAGATTCTCGCGCGCCTGTACGTCATCCCAGCACTAGGGCGAAAGCGCCTCGACCGGTTGACCGGTCGGGACGTCCAAGCGTGGGTGAACAAACTGCCCAAGACGTGCCAGTGCTGTGGGCAGGGCAAGGATTCCGCCAGGCCGAAACGGCACTTGGACCCGTGCAGGAGGCAAAGGTGCTGCGCGATCGGCCGGTGCTGCCGTGCCTATCCCAGCCGCCGCACGATCCAGGCCGCGCGCAACACGCTGCGTCCCGCGCTCACGCATGCCCAGACCGAGGAAATCCTCTCGCGCAACGTCGCTCGTATGGTGAAGCTGCCGACGATGCGCAAGCGGGTGTGCGGTAAGGCGTCCTGGAGTGTGGAGGCAGCGCACGCATTCCTCGAATCGGCCCAAAGTGGAAGTGACCCCCGGTATGCCGCGTGGGTGCTGATTTTTGTGATGGGGCTTCGCAAGGGCGAAGTTCTCAGTCTGCAACGGGAAGACATCGACATGGACGCGGGGGAGTGACCGTCAGCATGCAGCTTCAGCGCGTGCGCGGCCAGCTCCTATACAAGGAGCGAACAAAGGCCGAGGATTCGACCGGCGTCATGCCACTGACCGCCATCTGCATCACAGCGCTACGGCTCCGCGAGGAACGGCAGAAAGCCAAAAGTGCCGCGCGTGACGAGCCTTGGACCGGAAAGAGACTTGTTTTCACCACGCGGCCGGGACGCCCCTATCGAGCCGCGGAACGTCAATCGCAGCTTTGCCCACCGGTGCCAGCGCGCCGGCTTCCGTACCATTCGGGTGCACGATACGCGGCATACCTGCGGACGACTTCTAGCCGTGCTGGACGTCCATCCCCGGACGGCGATGCAGATTCTCCGACACAGCCAGATCAGCATCACGATGGAGGTCCACACGGAGGTATCAACGAGATCGGGGAGGCCCTGGAGTGTCTAGGGGACAGCCTCACCGGCGCTGACGGGAACCGGCCGGGGAGCAACGATCAGGACGTCTAGCTGTCTTCGCTGCTGTACAGACGGGAAAGGGCCGGGTCCGTGAGATCGGATCCGGCCTTTGACTTGCTGTCGTTCTCGCGCGGTCACCTGGTGTGGCTCCCCGATTGGCTCTTTACGCAGGTATCAACCAATCTCGCGTACGACGATTGACGTACTCCCAAGCGGGCTTGTACCCCACCCCGTTAGATTATGTCGCTGGTTCCTGTCTCACCTACGAGTCGATGAACGCGGCGACCGTCCTGGTCTGCCAGGTTGCCAGCTTGTTGGTGTGCCCCCCCCGGACGACTCGACGCCCACTGTCCAGACCCCGGTCGAGGCGGACGCGATCCTGCTGACCGGATAACGGGACTTGCCGCGCCACCGGCTGATTACCAGAAAGTCGCCTTTGCTCCCGCTCTCGCGGTAGATGTGTGTACCGCCGAACACTCCGGCCCGCACACCGCCCATCGTCCGCATCCTGATGGTCACCAGGTGGGCCCGGCACCAGATGCCGAGCGTGAGCACCGAGGCCAGCACGGCGTAAAGCCACCACGCGATTTGCTTGACGATGTTCATTTCCTGTTCTCCCTAAGGAGCGGATACCCGGTGTGATTGCCCGGACACCGCATCCTGTTGTCCTGTACGAGGCATCCGTCCCACGTGAACTGGACGGTTCCGAACTTGCGCGGGGGCGGGGCCCCGTAGCCTGACCCGACAGGTAGGCCGCACTTGACTGCCCGCATCGGCCCGTCGTGAGGCCCCGCGCGGGGTCCCCCCGAAGGCGGGAACCGGCCAGCGGCACGGGCATGACCAGCTCGGCCCCATGACTGTCCCGGCTGCCGCTCATCGAGCGGCCCGGATTAGCCGCGGTGCGGTTGCCGCGGGCACCGCCGCCACCATCACCTGATCAGTGAGCCTGCTTGCTCGCAAGTTCTGACCGTCCGTGCCCCGGCCACTCCGCACGGCAACTGGACACGCGATCGGGCGCATGATTTGTGGAACGAACCGGGGGAGGGGGAGAGATGGAAGGAGCGTCATGGCCAAGTGTGCCCTCCGGTTGGTCGTGGTGTCTGGACCCGTCCCTGAGCGGATCGCTAGGTCCAGGGCTCCTCGACATCTCCGGCGGCGGTCAGGCCGAAGCGGCGGAGCCGCTCAACGCCGTCGCGGTCACCCGCCTCCTGCCACAGAATGGCCAGATAGGGCAGCGCCTCGGTGTCCCCGACGTCGACGGCTTTGTCGGGCGAGCCGTTCAGAGCTCTGGCGGTCACCGGCCTTCTCCCGCAGCCGCGGTGCGCTCGCAGCGCCGCCAGCCTGACGACGACCTTCGGCCAGGAGGTTCAGCGCGGCGAGGACCACTTCCCCCGAGCTGGCGTCGGACCTTGCGCAGTCGCCTAGGCGCGCCATGGCGTCGCCGTGCCGGGCCAGCGGGAGGACGGCCACCAGCTCCCGCAGTCCGGCGAGGTTGCGGGAGTTCGCCCGAGGGAGGCGACGCGCTGTTCCTTCTCCTCGGGGCTCTCGGCGTAGTGCGCCCCAGTGGTGGGCGGGGTGACGGTGGGCACCTCGTCCAGGACGGCGCGCAGGTCCTCCAGGTCGTCCCTGTCGTAGCTGGTACCCGCGAGGCACCTGCCACCGGTGGTTACCGACCAGGATGCGGCCGGTGTTCTGCTGAACCACCAGCGCGCCGTACCAGCCGTTGGCGTCCATGCTGTCGGCGATGTCCTCAACGCTGCCACGCCGAGGGTTGTCGGGGTGGTGGTAGCCGGTCCAGCGGGACCACTTCGTAGCGCTGCATCGGGTCGGGCATCTCTCCGTAACTGAGGGTTACCAAAATTTTGGGCGAAACCGTGACACAGATGGGCGGCCCTAGCCGCCGGGCCAGCGCTGGGTGGCCCGGGGGGCAGGCCCCCACGCCTTGGTGAGAAGAAACGGGGCCAGTAAAATGTGATTTGCGGGCTTTACCTGCAACTCGGCAACTTGTTTGACGTCTAATAGAAAAGTTCGCCGTAGGGAGGCGTGATCTCCGTGAAGATCCAACTCCTGAACTGTCTTATAGCCGGGGCCGGTGTCGGACTCCTGTTCGGATGGATCTCCCGCTCTTATGTGTTGCCGCTGGCCATAGCCGAGTGTTTCGGGGCGAGCATTGCCTATTTTCAGGATGCCCGAAAAGTCGAGAAGGATGGTGGTGGACTCCCGAAGAACTTTTCGGTCGCCTTCGGGCTCTCATTACTCGTGCTGGGCGTGATCGGGATCGCCCTCCTGGCTCAAACTACATCCTAGGAATCGAAGGATCCGACCAGGGAGACTCTATGATTCGGCAGATGGCCGTGACTGAGTTCGAGAACGTCCTGAAGAGTATGCTTCTAGAAGAACGACGCAACGTCATTCATATCAACTTTACGAAGGGTGACACTGTCCCCATTCAGTTACTTGCGCGTCGAACAGGTTTGCGGCATATCTTCAGAGGTGCCGTGTTCAACTTCACCTATGCCACCTGCCCGTACTGTGCAATGGAACCAGCGATCAGATGGCTGGGGAACGAGGAACCTTTTCGGGGGATCGAAGAGGCATATCTTGCAGCCATCAAATCCGGCGAAGCCCCCTACCTTGTGATCAACGCAGGTCGCCGCAGTTGGGGAGGCCTTTGGTACCGCTTCTCCGGTGGGGCCTACACGTCGCTTGCACCACCCCCTCGGCTCATCTGTCCCAGACACGTCCCCGACTCTTCGTGACCAATCCCAGGGCTGGATTCCCAAGCGCGCAGCACGGCCAGGGCGTAGTGTTGGCCCGCCACCGTCCCGGCCAGGCGTCCCGGCCTGTCCCCAGGTGTCCTACCCGTCCCGGCTGGGACAGATGGGGGTTCGGGGCTACGGCCAGTCCGGGACGGCGACGGGACACTGAGGATGCGAGTGATGATCCAGGCGGCGACTTCGAGGTCGGTCCAGCCGCCCCAGCCTGATCCGGGGGGCTTGGTCTTGAGCCGGTCGGGGGCGTCGCGGACGAACGCCTCGACGCGTCCGTCAGGGTGTCCGACGGCGGCGGGCGCGGTCTGACGACCAGGTCGTCGACCTTGGTCCAGGGCTGCCAGGCGCCGTTGAGGCGGATCCGTTCCCACAGGCGTCCGTCCGTGCCGCGGCCGTAGACATGCGCGTTCCCGGCGGCATACGTGACGGCGGGGTCGCCGACCCGGAGCGCAGCGCTGGCTAGGGCCCAAGTACCGGAAGCGGCGCGGCGAGTCGAGGCGCCTCGACCGGCGCGGACAGCCTCGGCTAGCACTGCCGGACGTTCCTGGATTAGCGGGTGCCAGACCCGCCGTCGGGCAGTTCGGCGCGGATCGCCTCCCAACACGCCCGCGTCTTGCCCGCCGAAGAGTCCCCGACCACCACCATGCGGCTGCCGTGCGCCGCACCCGCGACGGCGGCGCGCAACCGGTCGTCGAACGCTGGGCGCTGCAGGGCCACTGGCAGCACCGGCACCGGCACCGGCCGGGACGTGGTCCTCGTTTTCGCCGGGCCGAGGGAACGCCTGGTGCACCTCCAACGCCCGCGCATCCTGCTCGCCCAGCCCACCGCCGCTCGGCCACGTTCTGCTCGTCAAGAGTTGCGCGCAGAGCTATGGCGAACTGCTTCCTCTGTCGAGTGCCGTCAGGAGGTGGTCGATCTCGGCGGACGAGAGGATTTCAGCGAGCATACGCCGGAACTCGTCCCGGCCTAGGGAGACGCGCAGTGACCGGGGCAGTTTCAAAGCTTGGTCAAACAGGGGTGTACCCGGAGACGTGGCCGCCAGCCCGTGCACCGTATAGACAATTGCGCCCGATATGTCCTGGTTGACGGTGCAGAAAGAGACGACAGCATGGCACGCCTCGGCCAGCTCATCGGGGCTGCCGATCCGTTTGTGTAGTTCGACGAGCAGTTGAGCCCATGCCTGACCTGCGTGATAGTCCTCGCGCCGTACCGCGAGGCGGATGAGCGCGTCGTACAGTCCCGCGGCCATGGGCATGCCGAGTTCGTGGGCGAGCGTTGCGGCCTCGGTGAACCAACGTTCGGCGGATGCGTAATTGTGCGTCGCACGCGCGACGTCGCCGAGGTTGGCATACGTCAGGGCGACGCCCTCAGGGTGGCCGAGTTCGTCGAAGATTCGCAGTGCGCGGTGCAGTAGGTCGCGTGCCGTCGAATGGTTACCCCGTGCGCTGGCTATCAGGGCCAGCTCACCGATACCGCGCGCGTAGGCCAACCGGTTGCCCGTCGTGGCCTTCAGCTCCATCGACTGGCGGCACCATTGCTCGGCTGCGGAGAGGTCCCCTCGCAGGCGGGCGATGATGCCCAGTTCCCCGAGCGCGTTTGCGAGCAGCCCCCGATCCTCGACCTGTTCGGCGAGGGGAACGCTCTTGCCGAACCACTCTTCGGCTTGGGCGTAATCACCTCGGTCGATGGCGACGATGCCAAGGGAGTTGTAGACGTTGGCGCGGTCGCGCTCCCGGCCGGGTTCGGTGAACCGAGTCAGCGCTTGCTGGAAGAGCTCTTCGGCCTGCACCCAGTCGGCCCGGGCGTGCGCGATCATGCCGAGTTCCTGGTAGTCCGATCCCTGCCGATACTGGTCACCTTGGGCCTCGTTGATCGTGAGCGCCTCCCGGTATCGGGCTTCGGCGGTCGCGAGGTCGCCACGGTCGAAGGCGATGACGCCAATTCTCGCGTGCAGGGACGCGGCGATCGTGCTGTGCTCTGGGACTTCGGAGAGTGTGTCTCGGCAGACGCGCTCTTCCCAGTCCCACATGCCCCAGGCGTGTAGTCGAGTGAGCGCGCCCTCGATCATGTCCTCTGCCGGTTCACCGAGCATGATCTGGTGGTGGGCCGCCTCCAACTGATTAATGACGCGATCGCGGTTGTCGAGGGAGAACCGCAGCGCGTCCATCAGCGGGAGAATGCGGATGCAGTAGTCCGTCGCTGCTCGCCGGTGGGCGTCAGTGAGTTCATCCGAGGTGACCAACTGCGCAATCGCCGCTGCGGTCCAGCGATGCACGTAGTACGCGACAGGAGTGCCATCGGTGCCTGGGAGAGGTGTCAGCAGTCCGAGATCCAGCAGAGTGGCCAGCGCCCGCTCGAAGGCGTCGGGCGCCGGGGACGGGCGGCGCAGACGTTCAAAATGCTCGTAGAGCTCCTCTAGATCAGGCAGCAGGCCATCCTTGTTCTCCGGAGGGGCCGAGCCTAACTCCCGCCAGTTCGGTAAGGCCTCGCTCACCCGCCGGGCCAAGTCCGCGGAGCGCTTTTCCTCCAGCGGATCTACCGTCGTGCCCTGTTCTTCGCTGACCTGCCGCAACAGCCCGGTCTCGTCCACGGGCTGCCGGTACACCGACGCGCCGATGAGGAGCCGCCGGGCGTACGGTACGGAGTCCAGGCAGGCCAGCAGGTCGGTGAGCAGTATGTCGGCCGCGGCGATGTCGACGGCCTCCGCGAGTCGGCGGTCGAATTCGGTGGCGTTGGCCGGTCGGGCGCGCGGGTCGGGCACATCGTGCTCACGGATGATCGCTTCGAGGCGATCGGCCACGCCGGTGAAACGAGCATTTCCGGCGCGTAGGAGCGCGTCGAGGTATTCCAGCGCCCGGGGATGGCCACCGACATCGGCGATCGCCCGGCGCTGCTCGTCTACGCTCAGCGCGTCCAGCGCGGGCAACCGCCATACCAGTTTGCGGCACTCGGCTGACGACAGTGGTCCAAGGTGGTGATATTGCCAGAACCGGGCGTCCCCGGGAACCGCGAACGAGTATCGGCTGGTGAGAATCAGGTACACGTTGGTCAGAGTCGGCCACTCGGCGAGCAGGTCGACGAGCGAGCCATCGCCGATCATATGGTCTGGACCGCCGTCCACGTGGACGAGGTTGTCGTCGAAATCATCAAGGACAAGGGTGACGGAGACGGTGGCCAGCAGCCGCTCACCGACCACGGCCAGCCGGTCCTGCCAGGACCGGTGGCCGTCGCGCAACACCTCGACCAGTCCGCGCCGGTCGTCGTCCATGGCGATGTCATGCGTGGCACACCAGGAAGCGAGCCGGTCGGCGAACGCGAGCAGGATTTGGTCGGCGTTCGTCGCGCCGCTGAGTGAGATGACAATGCCCGCGCGGTCGTCGAGCCCCAGGACGACGTGCCCGGCCAAAGTGCTCTTACCGACCCCGCCCAGACCGTGGATGACGACAGCAGGCGTGCCGAACCGCAGTGTCCGCAGCAACTGGCGCAGTTCAGCGCGCCGCCCGACGAAGTGCTCAGCGCCCCGTACGGTGATGCTGGCAGTGAGCGCCGACAGCGGAAGCTCGCGAACCGGTTCGGCGTCCGCATCTGGGTCGAACAGAACTTCCGGCGATCCCTGGTGGAATAGGACAGGGGTCGCCCACTCGCTCAGCGCCGCGCGGGGGTCGGCGTCGGTTCGGGCCGCACGGTCACGCTCCACGATCCGCCGCGCCTCGGACAGCGCGGCCAGCGCATCGCCAGCGCTCTGCCCAGCCAATTCGGCGTAGAAGGCCGACAGCAGTTCCGTTGCGTACGGGTCGCTCACCGTATTTGTCATCGCCAGCACGGCGGACACCCCTTCGGCGAGGAGGGTTTGAGCCATACCGCGCCACTCGGCCCCCGTAGATTCGCCAACCACCGGAGCTGCCGTCGAGCAGGCGGCGAGCACGATCAGCGGAACCGGGCGGTCTGGTACCAGAACCTGGGTGACGAACTCGGTGGCGTCCATACGATCCGGGCCACCGTCGCCGGACTCCAGCAACAAGCTCCCGGCCGCCCCATGGCAGGTAATGTGCAGGACGTGGAACCGCTCATCCAGCAGGGCCTTTCGGATCGCGGCTCTGCTTCCCCAGTTCAACACCCGGACATGACTTCCACCCCCAACACTGTCCGCACTCCGGATCGCCTCAACGGAATCGAGGATGCGGGACAGTTCGGTCTCGTAGTCGAGTAGCGCGCCACCACCGTGATCGGGGCTGGCGATGGCGACGAGAACGCGCAACGGCGGAGGGATGAGCGTCGGCGGCGTAGCTTCTTGCACCGCCGCTGCGCGGTACAACTCGACCGCAGCAGTGAGCACCAGCGGCGTGTCCTGGCCGGGGAGTGTGATCGCCTCCCAGGGCAAGCCGGCCAACTCCCCATCAATCTCCAGGCTGATCCGGAGAGGCTCGCCGGCGCCCGTCGCGTTGGCCAGCGCTTCAGCCACGGCTTGTGCGATTTCCGGTCCAAGGAAGTGCCGCCCAAGTTCTCCGCCCACGGCCCGCAGGGCGGAACTCAGCCGAGCGCCGAGCGCACCAGGGCTTCCCGCCGACGCCTCGGAGATGTCTGCGCTGGTCACTCTCCCCGCCTTGGCCCGTTCTAGCCGCCATAGGAGGTGGTGCAATTCTGGGGATGGTTCGTCGTGGGCATACGACAAGGCGCAGCCGTCGCGATAGTCCAGGACCGTCACGCCCCGACTGATTCTCAGAGAGATAGAATTCTGGATCAACATCGCCAGCTCGCCCCGATCTAATAAACTCATGCTTTATGGCCACTGAACAGCCCGACGGGGACGAGGGAAACACGCAGACGACAGAATCACAGAAGCCTGAGCCCCGTCCACGGCGGCCGGTGATTCTCCCCTACGAGCCCGACCAGCAGACCAGGGAGGAAAAGCCGGACGGTCGTGCGGGTTCCTAGATCAGGACTGCCATCCAAGCGACCACCTGGAGCCCCACGAGGAGACAGACCAGCCGGAACCACAGGTACAGGCGGCTCATCGTGCGGGCATTATTGCGCCGTGCAGCCTCCGCCCATGCCGCCAAGTTGCGAGTAACGTCCGCTGGTTCGGCCTCGCCGGCGTCCACACGCGCGATGAGAAGATCGAGCTTGAACGTGAACTCCCAGTTGCGGCGAGGTACTGCGACGGTCACCGCGAGCACGACGCTTGCCGCAAACAGGGCCAGTGCCGCGATCATGAACCCGACCGCCCGGTCACTGGTATGAGCGGCGGGGAGGCGTGCCCCGAACAAGCCGGCGACTAGCGCGGCGACGGACAGCATGGCGACAGCGCGGGTCCGGAGCAGGTCAAGGTCCGCGCTCTGCTGGCCTAGTTGCTGCCGAGCCTGCTCCCAGAGCAGTGCAGCCGCGTCGGCATTCGGGTCGTCCATGACGATCGATTCTGGTCGATAGGAGGTCTGCTCGCCTACGGAACCGTCCGGGCAACCGATACGTTCATCCGCTATCAGATCCCGGGGCGTAATCCTCCCGCGTGTGCTCCAACAGCACACCCCGACCGCCCCGCAGACCACGTCACCGGCGATATCCGGTGCCCGTGTGGTGAGGTTGCGGGCGGGTGCGCAGATCGCTGCGGTCCCGGATCGGCACCGCCTGCCCGGCGGTCATCCGCATGCGTTTCCCCATCGCGAGCCGGTGGCGCCGCTGTAACCCGCGTTGGAGTCGTGGGGGACGGTGCCGCGGCTTGGACGGCCGGAATGTGCCCACGAGGTGATGATGACGGTGGTGCCCGAGCCGAGGGTGGTTCGCAGATCGAACTCTTCGACCAGGCGGCGGGCCCCGCTTAGACCGAGCCCGAGTCCGCCGCTCGCGGTGTAGCCGTCGGTCATCGCTTGCGTTGCGTCGGCGATGCCGGGTCCTTGATCGGTGAACACCAGCCGTATGCCGCGCTCCCCGGTGTCTGCGCCGGGCCGGTGCAGCTCGATGATCTCGACCTGGCCGCCGCCTCCATGGACGAGGGTGTTGCGGGCCAGTTCGCTGGCCGCTGTCATGAACTTGGTCTGTTCGATCAGCGACATGCCAGACCGGACGGAACATTCACGCACGGCCCGGCGCAGCCGGATGAGGTCGGGGTCTTCCCGTATCTGCCGGACAGTGCGAGCCTGCGCGTCGGCCCGTTCGGCCGTCGAGCCGGCAGCGTCGTCCCGGCCGGGATCCGGGCTGGTCAAGCCGGGTCCTGCGACGCGGCCTCGGCGGAGCGTGGCGGCGGGATGGAACCGAGGGCCAGGATCTGCAGGGCGTGGGACAGTGACCGGGCGGTGGCGAGTCCGGCAAGGTCCAAGCCCATCTCCGCCAGGATCACGGCCATCGCCGGACTCATCCCGCCACCACCATGCGTGCCGAGAGCAGCCGCAGTGCCTGCGCCGTCTCGGTCAGCACCCGCGACACGTAGGAGTCGAACACCTGGAATCCGGAGACGTCGATGACCACAACGCGAGCCCTTCGTGCGGTCACCTGTGCCAGGAGTTCTTCGCGCAGCGCGCCGACCACGTGGTCGGTTACCTCTCTTTGGACGCCAGCCAGGACTACCCGTCCGAGCGGCATGACTGGAACGCCCTCCATCGGCCCTCACCGGGTCCCGGAGACGCCCAAGCGGGCGAGGGCCCACCCCAGCGCGTCGGCCGGCGACGCCTCGGCGCGGACCTTGCCCAGGTCGATGCCGAGCGCGGCGATAATCTGGGCGATCTGCGGGCGGATCCCGCTGATCACGCACGTCCCGCCCATCAGCCGCACCGCCGTGGCCGTGCGCATCAGAGGCTGGGCGACCACCGTGTCGACCATCGTGACGCCGGGGATGCCCAGGATCGCGACACCGGCGCGTGCGGCCTCGGCCATCGCCAGCCGATGCGTGCCTATTAGTTCGGCGGCGGTCACCGCCTTGTCAGCGCCGTTCGGGCTGTGCTGCCCGGCGTGCGCTCCAGTGGCGCCGAACCGGTGACGCGCTGGCGTGACCACCGGCTCGCGAAGCTCGGCGACCTCCATGTGCACCTGCTCGGCCGGGGTACCGGACGCCGTGCGCACCGTGACGATCCGCGCCAGGTCCTGGCGCACCCGGTCGAACCCCGGTGCGGCCGGATCGGCGCACCGGCCCGCCGCGGCGAGGTCGGCCGAGGACTCGACCAACCGGTCAGTGGCCGAGACAGCCTGGTCGCGGCTGTCGGCGAAGACCGTCCGGAACAGCGTCGCATCCGCCCACCGCTGAGCCAGTTGTTCCCGCCGCGCCCGCAGGATTTCAGCCACCGCCGCCCCGGCGGGGTCCGAAGCGTCCGTGGCGCCGACCGCGTGGGGGCACCCACGACCGCATCGAACGGGGGAGAGGTGGGCCCAGCGGACATCGCGACACCGTCCTTCACGGGGTACCTTTCTTGCGGGCGTCACTGTGCCGAGCGGCGATCGAGAGATACGGGTGCCTTGGGGCGGGCAAGGGAAGGTCCCAGCGCACCAGAACTGAAACCGGGAGATCCCGTGCCATCGCGTACCACCCGTGAGCCGATCGAGTTCCCGAAGCCGGAGCGGCCCGCCGAGAGAACGGAGGAACAGGAGCTGGCAGAGGTCGGCCGCGCCTTCGTTGCCATCTGGTGCCAAGCCCAAGAGCACGTGGCGGGCCACCTTCCCCCCTCGCAACTGCGCGCCCTCCAGGTCGTCGCCGACAAGCCCGGCATCAGCGTCCGCGAGCTGGCCAGGGAACTCGACGCGATGCCGTCCTCGGTCAGCCGTCTGTGCGAACGGCTGGTCGTCGCCTCGCTGCTGGAACGGGCTCCCGCCGACATCGACCGCCGCCAGGTCACCCTGCGGCCCACCGCCGAAGGCACGCAGGTGCTGAACGACATCACGCTGCAGCGCCGCGCCGACCTGAAAACGATCCTGGCCCGTATGTCCGCCGAGCAGCGCAGCCAGCTGCTGCAAGGCTTGGCCGCCTTCGCCGCGCACACGGGCACTCGATGAAGCCCACCACCCCAACCCCTCCCAGTTCGTTGCCCGATGACACTAATTGCCGCATGTAACACTTTGCCAGGGCGCCTCGCCGAACACCAACTTTCCAGCGCCAGCAGGCTGTCCCTGCTCGCTTGTCTCCAAGGCCCAAGCGGGCCGATGAGGTCTTCGCCGTAGCAGGCCGGGACCAGGCTTCGGCATGGGCATCCGGCTCTCAACGCCCGCCCGGACGACACCGGCGATCATGGCGCTTTTGCGAGGCGGTACTCGCACGGCTGACGATATGCAGCGCCGGCAACGGTCAACAGTGATCGCGGCAGACACGCATCATCCAGTAGGGCGAACACCAGACGGTTCGTCCAAGAACGTTTGGTGCAGACGCCCCCTGCCGCTGCGGTCCCACGGCGCCCTGAAGGCTGGAGAGTGTTCAGCCGATGACGCCCCGCAGATGGGTCTTCTGGCACGTCAGAGGCTGAGGTAACTTAAGGCGCTGCCCGAAGGTCAGAGAGACCGTGAAGGAGGGCGGCGCGGCCTGCAGCCGACATCCGGGCCACGAGAACGGCACGATCGCCTCAGCGTCGGTGGGCGATCTGGTGGAGGAGCTGCCGCCCGTGATGTGTGAGGAACTGGACCGTCTATCGGCGGTCGACGGTGCGTCCTTCCCTCCCGGCCAGACCGGTGGCTTCCAACCGGTCACAGTCGGGCGACGCCGACGAGGGCTGGATAACAAGAAGACCGGCGACCTGGTTGCGACTCAAACCCGCATCCCGGTCGATGACCAAAAGGCGAAGCAGGTGCCTACCCTCCAGGCCGTTCATGGATCTTCGCCCCCGACGGGGGTGTCGGTGGCCGACGGCCCGACCCCTGGCCGTCACGGACGACTCCACGCACCGCACCTGGCAGCGACCCCGGTGGTGGGGTGATGATCACCTCGCACCGGCCCGCCGAGGTGGAACGCGCGATCAGATCGGCGCCCGCGCATTCTCTGCCGGAGGCCTTGGGAAAGGCACTGACAGCGCATCTCCCGGCAGTGGTGGGCTCTCAGCTGTTCCTCGCCGATTACCACCTCAATGTTCTGGTTCCCGTCAACGGCCCGGCTGCGGACGAGGCGCTCAAAGTGCAGGGCACTGCGGCGGGGCAGGCGTTCGTCTCTCGCTGCCCGGTTATTCGGCAGCACGTTTCAGCGGAAGGCCCCGCGTGCCAGCTCTTCGCCCCGGTCACAGCGCGGGGCGAACGCCTGGGTGTGCTGAGCGTGCTCACCCTGGCTCCTGACGCCGACCGCCTGATCGACGACCTGGTCGAGATCGGCGAGCTCGTCGGTGCCGCCCTGAAGGTCGCCTGGAACCATAGTGACCGCTATGAACGCGCGCGGCGCCGCCAGCGCCTGACCTTGGCCGCGGAGATCCAGTGGCAGTTGCTTCCCGGGCACGGAAGCACCAGCAAGGAATTCTCCCTGGCCGGCCACCTGGAACCCGCGTACTCAATCGCCGGCGACAACTTCGACTGGTCCACCGAACAAGACCATCTGACGCTGACCGTGACCAACGGGTCGGGGACCGGCATTCAAGCGGCGCTGCTGACCGCCCTGACCGTGGGAGCGCTCCGCAACTCGCGGCGCTCAGGCGAAGAACTGGCCGACCAGGCCGGCCTCGCCGGTGCCGTGGTCAACGCGCGGTACCGCGGCCACGAGTTCACCGAGACCATACTGCTGCGCATCGACCTGGCCAGCGGCCTGGTATCAGCCGTCGACGCGGGATCGCCCCACATCTTCCGGATGCGCGGGGAACAGGTGATCCCGATCGAACTGGAGCACCAAATGCCGTTGGGAATGTTCCCCGACACCGAGTACAAGGCCCAGGAGTTCAAACTCGACCCCGGAGACCGGCTGCTGATCGTCAGCGACGGCGTCTACTCTGCTATTTCACCCTACGGCGAAGACTTCGGCACCAAGGTCCTTCAACAACAAATCTTCAACACCCGCCTCCAGGACCCCGCCGAAGTGCCCCTGTCGATCATCACCAGCCTCATGGACTATCACGAAGGCCAGGAGCTCCTCGACGACGCAGTGGTGGTCTGTCTCGACTGGAAATAGCCACACCAATACCCCGGACGGGGCACCGCGAGAAATGATGGGCTATCTACCGGGCGGTCCGCGACGCGCGGCACAACCGTCACCTCGCGGTGGAAGCGACAAGGTTGGTTCGAGGGCCGTTCAGCGGTCTTCCGGTCCCCGGCCGTTACGCGCTCTGCGCGGGCTTGAAGGCCCGCAAGGATGTTCGTGTTCGAGAGGACCGGCCTAGGTCAGCCGGGCAGACGGGAGCGTTCGGCCTTGGCCGCGAGCTGTGTGGCGAAGACTTTCTCGCCGTCGAGAGACAGCATGGTTACGGCCGCCAGATGCAGCAACGTTCATGCGTCGGTTTGAGCGACGGTCGGGAGCCTGCAACGAAGATGATGTTGATGAATTTCAGCGACGGTGAGGTGGCGGTGGATAGGTGAGCGCCTGTTTCTGAGCCCGTCTGGGGCGGACGCTGGCGAAGTGGCGGCCTCACGGGCCCCCAAGGAGGTGGTTCAGTCGGCGGCCTGCTCTCGGGCTCGGGTCTGAGCGAGTCGGCAGGAGTCGGTGCCGGTCTCGATGATGGTGCCGCCGAAGGCTCCGTTGGAGGCGATGGCCAGGCTGTTCTTCTCCTCGCGCTCGGTCAGGACCTGGAACAGCAACTCGGCGCCGCGGCGGTCGAGTTCCATGTATCCCAGCTCGTCGATGCAGAGCAGGTCGACGCGGCCGTAGCGGGCGATGGTCTTGTTGAGCTGCTTGTCGTAGGCGGCCTCGACCAGCTCGTTCACCAGCTTGGTGGCCAGGGTGTATTTCACCCGATAGCCGGCCCGCAACGCCGCGGCTATCCCGGCGACGATGTGCTCGTGGTTCATCTGCCGGTTCAGCAGCAGCACGTCGATCAGGGCGCGGGTGCCCTCGCGGTCGCCAGCTCCAGTTGCCGTCCGCCTTTGGCTCTGATGCGCTCCTGCCGTGCGACTTGTTCGCGTCCGTCATAGGCGACCAGATCCGAGGCGTGCAGCACGACCTGGACCATCCGACCGATCAGCCGGACCGGCACCGAGTAGCGGTTGGTGCGGACGCTGATCCGGCTGTGCCGGTCGACCCGCAGCGTGAAGTGCCGGCCGGTCTCGAACGCCTCGACCGGCAGCGGCTGCCGCAGTGGCCGCTCAACGGCGAACAGCTCACCGATCGTGCGGGGACGCGACCGGATCCGCCGCGCCTCGTCCTCCTCGTCCCAGCGGTCGATCATCTGGTTAAGCTCGGCCAGCGAGTCGACCTCGGGCACCGGGACAAAGTGGTTGCGGCGAAACCAGCCGATCTGCCCTTCCACCCCGCCCTTCTCGTGGGCGCCCCCCGATCCCCGGGCGGCGGTAGAAGCTCTCGATGCCGTAGTGGGAGCGGAACGCCATCCACCGCTCGGTCTCCACCCGCTGCCGGGTGAACCCCAGGATCTGGGCGACCGCGGGCTTGAGGTTGTCGTAACGGATCTTGCCGAACGGCACCCCGCCCGACACCTCGGACGCATGGACGTGGCCCTCGAAGAACGCCTCCTGCCCACCGGACATGAACACCCGATGCACCGCCTTGCCCGAATACGACAACCGCAGGCTGAACTGGTAGCAGGTCACCTGCTGCCCGCGGATCCGGACCGTGACGTCACCGAAGTCGAGCTCGGCTTCGGCGCCGGGCCGGTGGGTCTGGGAGATGAACGCCTCGACCGATCCCCGGCCGGCCTCCACCCGGATCTGCGGCCGACGCTCGGCGACATAGCGTCGCACGATCCCGTAGGACACCGGCGCGTCATGCTCGTCGACGAGCCGGTCGAAGATCCGCTTGACGGTGTGACGCTGCTTGCGCGGCGCGTTTAGATCCGCTCGCAACATCGCATCGATCACCGGCTTGAACGGATCCAGCAGTGATGCCCGCGGCTCCATCTTCTTGCGCGGCTTCGGCCACGCCGAGTCCAGCGCCTGACGCACCGTCGGGTGCGAGACGCCATGCTTGCGCATCACCGCCCCGATCGACAGCCCGTCCCGCACATCGCGACGGATGGCCGCGTACAGCTCGGTCTTGGAGTGCCGCGCCATCCAAGCCCCCTCACGGAGGGTGACAAGGTAGATACTCTCCCTGCGAGACCGGGGCTGTTGCTGAAACTCGTGAACACGGCAACCCGACGATCAGGGGTGTTGCTCAAACTCATCGACAAACGTTGCCGCTAGACGCGGACGAAACCATGCAGACCGTCCCCGACCAGCACAGCTCCGGGGAGACAAGGCGGACTTCAAGCTGGCCGGGTGTTTCAGGTCTGGGCGATGACGATCATGCGGACCTGGGCCCATAGGGCTGCCAGGGCGTAGCTTCCCAGATCTGGTTGGGCCTGTCCGATGGCGTCGCCGGTCGTCCAGCACCAGATCGCGGCCGAGTACAGGCGTTCGGGCCTGATCGGGAAGGTCGGTACCGGTGGCCCGTAGCCGGGGAAGGCGTGGTCGGAGGTGACCGAGGGCCATCCAGGGTTGGCGTGGACCCAGTTCCAGCCGGTCAGGTCGTCCCAGACCGGGGCCGGGTGGATGTGGTCCTGCTCGAGGGCGGGTGGGCCGCCGTGCAGGTCCCAGCTGAGCACGTAGATGCCCCAGTGCGCCGAGCTGCGGGCGACCGCCATGTCGGACTGGTTGTTCCACAGGTACTCATACGGTGTGTAGGTGCGTACCTGCGCGGTGCCGGCCGGGCCCTGGCCGGGCGGGTGTCCGGGGGTGATGCGCATGAAGTCGACCCAGATCGCCGAGCTGCACACGATGGTCCCGGGCTCGGGGAAGATCTGGAAACTCCAGCCCATCTCCCCGGTCGCCCTGGACGCCCAGACGTCTTCGGTGTGGTGCGGACGCCCGGTCCCGCCCAGGTAGGTTCCGTGGTCGGCGTAGGGGGCGGCGTAGATGTCCAGGTGCGGGTCCTGGAAGGGGTCGGGACCCGACAGCAGGCCGTGGCGGGCGTGCTCCAGCAGCCGCTCGTCGGTCATCACGTCGCCGCCCAGGCGGTGCGCGCGGCGGTCGGCGACGAGATCGGGTGGCCGGGTCCGGTCGCCTCGCTGTTCAATGACCGCCGCCATCTGGCTCCGGTAGCGGTCATCGGGGGCGAGCAGGCGATGCATTCCGTGGTGCAGCGCGTTCATGGCCAGGCCGTTGACGCGGCCGATCTCCGCATGCCGGGCGGCCAGCGCCTGCAGGTGCCGGGTCAGGGTCTGGTGTGCCTGCGCACGCTGGTCGGCTGCGAGGTGTCCCGGGCCGGCGGGCGGGGCCTCAGACATTGCCGCCGCCCTGCATGTCGAACTGCGCTGGCATGATCACGCTGTCGTAGAGGGCGGCGACGCTCACCCAGTACCGGGTGGAGTAGCCGCGCGCGCCGCGCCGCAGATAGCGTTCCTTGCCGAAGCGGCTCACCTCCAGCAGGCACTCCCCGCCCACCGGATTGGCCATGATCCATTGGGCGCCGAAATCGGTGCCGTCGGCCCGCTCGACCCAGATCCGCACCGGCGCGTCGCCGGCGTACAGCGCGAACGGCTTACCGCCGGGCGGCCGGACCCCGTTGAACGACATGCCTCAGCCCTCCCGCTCCACCAGCACGCCCGCTTCCCCGAGCCGGAACCCTGCCAGGGCGTGCAGGACCTGAAGGTCGTCGGCCTGGGCCAGCTCCCGGGGCACCTCGACCTCGTGCAACCGCTGCCCGGGCAAGGTGCCCAGCCCGGCCACATACTCCCCGTCCGGCTCGCCCAGGTGATGGGCGGCCAGCAGCCTGCCCTGCTGGTCGACCAGCACCACCATTCGCCGAGCACCCGAACTCTCTGCCATGCCGCCCCGTCCCCCTGCGCAAGGCGCCGCCCCCGTGGCACGCACCGTCCTTCTCTTATTGGAATCGGCGAACGCCGCAGGGACCACCGGCCCGACCGGTGTCGGCCAACCGGCCGCGACTGCTCGGGCCCGGGCCGGCGCCCGCCCTGGGCCCCGGGGTGTCGGTAAGAGCCGTGCAACGGCGTACGTTCCAGCCTCGTTATCGCAGGTCACGCAGGGTCGGAGTGGGCTGAACGGAGCCCGGGTTTCGGTTGTGGACGACGGCTTGCCGGCCGGGACCGGATCAGGTTGCGTCGACGGCCGACGCGCTGACCTGCGGCGAGCCGGACGGTATCGAGGTTCCGTCGGGTACCGCCCCGGGTGTACCGCATAGCAAGATCCTTGCCGACCCCCTGAAGAGGGCAAACCGACCACGGGCGAACCCACCTGCCCCGAGTGCCGACGCGAACCTCACCTGGTCACATTCCTGTGTTCCTCAAAGCAGGACATCCCAGGCGGTGTTGACCGCACCGCCCACACCTGCCACCGACTCACCAACGGCGGTCGCTGGGGCCCAGCAGACTAGTGACCTCGGCGATCGCCTCCGGCGAGGGGTGGAAGTAGCGATGCAGGTTCTCCGTCTTCTTGTGTCGGGACTTGGCCATCAGCATCAGCAGGCTCGCGCCGCCCTCGCCCAGATAGGTCAGCGCCGAGTGCCGCCACTCATGCGGGCCCAGCCCAGGGCACTTCAGTTGCCTGCCTCCGGAATCGTGGTGAGCCTGCGGTATCCAGGGTCTGCGGGACTGGGCGCCGGGTGACCATTTGCAGGACGCGTGGTTGAGGGACGGCCAGTGCATCGATCTGCGCCAGCTCGGCAAGCGAGCTGCCCACGTCTTGGTCGATGAGCGCGGAGACCAGCGCGTCCATGAGTCCTCCGAGCTCCTCGACATTTACTTGCCAGTCCGGCTCGGGGTGGTCCTGCCGGCTGCCGTTGGCGGGAACCCAGCGGGCCTCCCGCACCCTGAGCCGGCCGACCAGGTCTGAACGGTTCAGCGCGTCGGCCAACTGGTTGACGTCTTGCTAGCGCAAGGGACGCCAGGCGGCCCGGGGATCGATGGCGATGTTCAGGCCAGAGCGGATGATGAGATCGACATGTTCGCTCGCGTCGCCGAGGGCATCACGTGGTGGATCTGGGGCGCGGATGGTCCACGGATCGCTCGTCTCTGGGGTCGGGTAGTTCTGCGGCGGGGACGAGCGGTAGGCCACCGGGGGTGCGGCAGGACTCCAGCAGCCGGTTCAGCGGGAGATCGTCGGTGGTCGGCGGTCCTTCGCAGATTTCGAAGTACTCGGCCAGGAACTCCTCGACCAGGGCGCCGTCCACTGTGCCATCGTGCTCGGGCATCGCCGATCCGCCGAAGACCATGAGCATCAGGCTGGGGACCCGGCGTCCGGACTTGCCGAGCGCCGGTTGGAAATAGGGGATCGGCAGGAAGCGTGCGCCGAGCCGTTCGTAGAAGCGCAGGCGCGCCCGGGGATCGCCATAGGCCGTGTCGTGGTGGTAGCGCGGGTCCTCGATCTCGGCGACCAGCAATCGGGGGTTCCAGTGCGCGGTCCACGCGTCGGTGGCCGCCGCCATCAACTGCGTGCCGACCCCGCCGCCGCGCAGCCCGGGGCGCACCGCCAGGTAGGACAGCAGCGTCACCTGGCTTCGGCCGAACCAGTCGCCGACGGCGCCGCCCAGCAGGTCGCCCTCCGCCGTCCGAGCGGTGAGGACCCGGGTGCCGCCGGAACGGACGCTGGCGATGAAACCGGACTTCGCCTCCAATTCGTCCGTGGGGAAGTTCGGCACGAGCACATTCTCGTAGAAATCGGTCAGGCCGGAATCGTCGACGGGCGCCAGCGGCTCGATGTGAAACGCTGGGGAAGCCGGTGCTGTCATGGGCTGCTCCTTGGTAAAGGGGATTCATACCAAGATTGCACTGAATCGTGGGCGAGAAAGCCTGGCTTCGGTAGGTTCGCGTGTGCGTGGGGGTGAGGATTCACAGTCCCCCATCGTCTCGGTTCACGATACGTCTCGCACTCGCGGGGGCCTAGTACAAGGAGGAGCGGGCGTGAAGGATTCGTTCGCGGTGGTGGTGGCCGACACCGATGGCCTGATCCGGTCATGGGACTCCGGCGCCGAGACACTGTTCGGCCACGAGGCCGATGCCGTCGTCGGACAAAGTCTCGACATCATCGTGCCGGACGAGTACAAGGAAGCGCATTGGGCCGCATTCAAGGCGCTCATGGCAACTCCGGCGAACAACACCGAAACCGGACTCGACCGCGGTGCCGCGCGCCTTTCCGTTCATTGCCGGGACGGCTCGCTGCGGCCGCTCGCCGTCCGGCTGATGCTGCTCCGCGATCCGTGGGGAAGTCCGGCTGGGGCCGTCGCTCTCTTCTCGGCGGCGGAACCGCCCCCGGAAGCCGAAGCGCTGCCTGAACTCTGATTCTGGCCCGCCCATTATTTAGTGCGTTTCCACACCGAGTAGGTTTTAGGTTTGTCGTGTCGTGCGTGCTCAAGCGATTTGTTGCGCCCGGCAACTGGGCGGAGCGACGGGGAAGAAGGCGGGGTTGTGACGGAATTCGTTCGCTACACCTTGGAAGACGGATCCGAGGTTCTTTTCGAGTCGGACAGCGCCGCCCTGTTCGACGACCAGGGCGGCGAGGACGAGATCTCCGACCACGGCCGTCTGCGCACGCAGTTCGCGCGTATCGCGGGCACCGCGCAGGAGCTGGCGACCTCCACGCGCGCCACGGTCACCGGAGTCGACGAGGTGACCATGAAGTTCGGCGTCAAGGTGTCCGGCAAGCTCGGCTGGTACTTCGTCAAGGCGCAGGGCGAGAGCGTGATCGAGGTGACGCTGACCTGGAGGCGCGGGGGGACGGCCGAGGAATGACCGGTCCTCTCGACTGCGTGGTCGCGGCCGCGCCCGTCGTCTGCCGGCGGCTGAGAGAGGGCGAAGTGGCCCAGGGGGAGGAGGCGGTCCCCCGTGGCTCCGGCGTCCTGGTCGACCCCACCCACGTGCTGACCGCCGCGCACGTCCTGAAGGACTGCGCGGGGTCGAAGATCGGGCTGCGGTTCGACGGGTTGCCCATGATCCGGGCCAGGCGCGTCGAACTCGGGCCCGAGGCGGCCCCGGAGAACCTGGACGTGGCGCTGCTGGAACTGGACCACGCGCCGCCGGGAGTGGCGCCGGTGGCGCTGTGGCCGGTCGGGCGCCTCCCTGACAAGGTGCACCTCTTCGGCTACCCGGAGGAGGACCCGAGGGCCGAGGGCGCGTGGCGGGACTTCACCAATCCGACGGTGATCGCCAAGGGGTTCGTGCAGGTCGACTGGCCCGAGCGGGCCCGCGGCTCGCTGAAGGGCCAGAGCGGTGGCCCGGTGATCGCCTTCGCGGGGGAGCGTCCGTGCCTGGTCGGCCTGTTGCGGGGGGCGAGCACGACCTTGCGGGTCTCCCGCTTCGTGCCGATCAGCGCGGTGAGGAGGGTGTGTCCAGACCTGCCCCGTCCGTGGTCCTTCGCCGGTGCGGGGTCGGTGGCGCATTTCACGTGCCGGGCCTATGCCCGCCAGGCCGGCGACCCGGACGTCGATCTGTTCCGTGGGCGGGCAGCGGCCGTCGCCAGGGTCGGTGAGCGTCTGAGGGCGGCGGCCGACGGGCGTCCCCTGGTCATCACCGGCAGGCCCGGCGCGGGGAAGTCCTCGGTGCTGGCCCGGGCGATCATCGACCAGCCCGAGGCGAGCGGGGGCGGAAGCCTGGCGTTCCACGCCCGTGGCGCCACAATGGACGCGCTGTTGGACGCGGTGGCCGATCTGTGCGGCGTGCCGCAGTCGTCCTCCCTCGAAACGCTGGTCGAAGCGCTGAGTTCGCGGGACGGGACTGGAGCGGCCGATTCCGTCCAGATCGCGGTCGACGCGCTGGACGAGGCGGCGGAGGGCGAGCCGAGGAAGATGGCCGAGGCGCTGTCGGCGCTGGCGCGGGTGCCCCGGGTACGCGTCGCGGTGGCCTGCCGGCTGAACCGCGACGTCGACGGCGACGACCTGCTGACCCTCCTCAATCCGCCCGGTGGAGCCTGTGACCTGGTCGACCTGGACGGCGAGTACCAGGACCTCCCAGGGCTGGAGACGGCCGCGGCGGCCATGCTGGCCCAGACGGACGTCCACGAACCGTCCGGTGCGGCATGGCGCGCGTACCGGCGCGACCCGGAACTGCGCGCGAGGCTGGCACGGGTGATCGGCGACCGCGCCGAGGGCAACTACCTGGTCGCCGCGCTGGCGGCCTTGACGCTCGCCCGCGCGGACGCGCCGGTCGACCCGGCCGACCCCGGTTTCGACGCGCGGGAGATGATCCCCTCCGGCGTCGGCGAGGCGCTCAACAGCTACCTGAACCGGTTCCGCGAGGCCGAGCGGACCGCCATGCGCGGAGTGCTGACCGCTCTCGCCTACGCCCGGGGCGCCGGGCTGACCGACGACCAGTGGCTGTTGTTCGTCCGAGCCCTGGACCCGAGGAGGGCCCGGCATCTCGACCCGGAGTGGATGCGCTCAGGTCCCGTCGCCGACTACCTGCTCACCACGGGAAACAGCGCGGAGGGGGCCACCAGGAGGCTGTTCCACCGCGCACTCGACGAGGAACTGCTGCCGCCCGAACCGAAGCGGTCCCGTGACCAGCAGGCGATCGTCGAGACGCTGCTGCACGTCCATGGTGGCGGGAGGGACGGTGCCGGATGGGACACGGCTCCGGCCTACCTGATCGCCCATCTGGCCGAACACGCGGCCGAGGCGACGCCCGGCGTCCTGGACAGGCTGATCGGCGATGCCGAGTTCCTGGTCCACGCCGAGCCGGCGTCGCTGCTGCGCGCGCTCAACCGGACCGCGAGGCTGGAAGGGACGCCGGAGGGCAGGGCGGTCCGCGACGTCTACCGCACCTCGGCCCACCACTACCGGGCCGGTGACTCCGACGACCGCGGCCTCCTGCTGGAGGAACGCCGGCAACTCCTCGCCATCGACGCCGCCCGTTTCCGAGCCACGACCCTGCTGCGCGGGCTCAGCGCCCCGATGCCGGTGCGGCCGCGCTGGGCGAGCGGCGCGCAGGCGAGCCGCGCGTTGCTGTGGAGCCTGCGCGGCCATGACACCGGGGTGAGCGCCATCGCCGCGACGCGCCTACCTGACGGCCGTCAGGTCGCTGTCACGGGCGGCTTGGACGGCTACCTCTGTTTCTGGGACGTCCGCGACGGTTCCCAGTTGCGATGCCCACTGCCAGACGGCGCCGACATCGTCCAGGCCGTCGCCTGCGTGGACGTCGACGGCCGGTCCGTGGCGTTCACCAGCGGTGACGACGGCATGGTGACCGCATGGGATCTGCGGACCGGGGCCCTGTCCGAACGCCTGACGATCCGCGGGCACGGTGCCCACACCTTGGGCGCCGCCGTGATCGAAGACGGGCCGGTTCTGGTGTGCGGCAGCACGGCCGGACCCGACGGTTCCGCCGGAAGCCTGCGTCCGTCGACCCTCGACACGTGGCGGCACCTAGCCGGGTTTCCCGGTTCGCCGGATCTGATGGTCGCCTGCTTCCAGGCCGGGGCGAGGAAGGCGCTGGCGGTCCTGGCCGGTCGCGGCGGGGGAGCCCAGGTGTGGGACCTGTCGGCCGGGGTGCGGCGGCCGTCCTCGATCGACGGCGTGACCGAAGTGCAGGCCGTGGCCTGCGCCGACCTCAACGGTTCCCCGGTGGCGGTCACCTGCCATCGGAACGGGCCGGTACAGCTCTGGGACCTGGACTCCGGTGAGCCCCTGGGGCCGCTGGGCATGGACGACGAGCGGGCGCTCGCGGTGGCCTGCACCCGTATCGGCCGTGTCGCGATCGCCCTCACCGGCCACGCGGACGGGACGATCGGCGTCTGGAACCTCGCGGTGAGGCGACGGCTGGAAACCCTCGTCGGCCACACCACTCCGGTACGCCAGATCGCGTGCGCGCAAGGGGACACGGCTTCCTTCCTCGGCGACGCAACCGACCGGCCGCCGTTCGCGATCAGCGGGGACGACGACGGAACGGTCAGAGCCTGGGACCTTTCGGCCATAGGCACTATCGCCGGGCGGCCGGGCCGCTCGGGCGCCGCGCCCATCACGGGCGGCTCCCGCCGCCAGCGGCGCACCCCGACCAGCGGGTCGGGCACAGCCGCACCGGCTCCGCACTCCGGCCACTCGGCCGAGGTGTCGGCGGTCGCGTGCGTACCGGGCGAACCGGTGGTGGTGAGCGTGGCCGCCGATACCGCCCGGTGCTGGGACCTGGCGTCCGGCGAGCCCCGGCAGCCGCCGGCAGCTCGTAGGGCGCCGGTCACCTCGGTCGGTCGCGGCGTGCTGGGCGATGAGCCGGTGGCGGTCTTCGGCTGCGCCGAGGGGCAGGTCAGCGTCCGGCGCCCGGCCGCCGACGCCCAGCCGATCGTGCTGAGCGCACCCTCCGGCAGGATCTCAGCGGTGACCTGCCGGGGAGTGGCGCGCACGACCGACGGCGGCGGTGCCCCGGCTCTGCGGGTGGCCGCGGCCGATGCCCGGGGAGGACTTTGGGTCTGGGACGTGCCGCGGGCGGCCGATACAAGGATCCGGGACGTGCCGGGCGCCGGGCCGCCGTCCCCGCGCCACCTGCCGCCGGACCCCCAGCGCCGCGGCGTCATCACAGCACTGACCTGCGGTGAACTCGACGGCCGACCGGTGATGATCGGCGCCCGCACCGACGAGCGGGCCCAGGTCTGGTGGCTGGACACGCTGCAGACCCGCACCTACCTGCGAGGCCACAGCGGGGCGGTCAACACGGTCGCCTTCGCCGATCTGGAAGGCGGCCCGCTCGTCGTCACCGGTGGCGAGGACGCCCACGTCCGCCTCTGGGATCTGCGGAACGCCGAGCACCTCGCGACCCTCTGCCATGACGGCGAGGTGCTCGCGGTGCTCGCCACGACACTCGGCGACCATCCCGTGGTGATCAGCGGCGGGACGGATCGTCACGTCATGATCTGGAGCGTCCGGGACCCGTCCGATCCCCGCCTCCTCCACCGGATCGCCTGCCCGTATCCCGTGACGGCGCTTGACAGCGCGCCCGGGGTGCTGGTCGTCGGGTCGGGGCGCGAGGTGATCCTCTTCGAGCTCCCCGCGTCGGTCACGGAAGCGGAGCGCTGACCGACCGGTCGTCCAGCTCGCGCCTGCGGACCCGCAGGAAATGCCGGACGGCGTCGGCGAACGGGCTGGACCGGGTGTTGAGATCCGCGCTGGTGGGGGGCGGAGGGAAGATGCCGTCCAGCGGGTCGCCGCCCGCCGTCCGCGGACCGGCCGATGCGCCTCCTTCGGCCTGCCGGACGTGCGCCCAGTACGGGCGGAAGAGCCGGTCCATCCGGACGAGGGCGGCCTCGTGCTCGCGCCGGGCCGCTGCCCGCAGCTCGCCGTCCCGCGAACCGTCCTCACTGATCAGGTTCAGGTCGCGCATACGCGCGCGGGCATGATCCATCCGCGACTCGTACAGCACCCTGGTGTATTCGCTCGGCGCCTGGTCGGGCATCTCCTGGCGGGTGTTGAAGACGTAGGCGTGCATGACCGCGCGGGCATGGGCGTCAAGGGCCGCGCGCAGCCGACCCGCCGCCTCGGACGGCGGCACCTCGAACGCGCGCTGCCACCTGATCTCCGCGAGGGTCTCGGCGAGCAGGACGCGCAGCTCGTATTCGGCCTGCTCGGCGATCCTCGCCTCCAGGGGACCGATCTGCCGCTCGGCCTCGTCGAGGTGCCCCGGATACTGCGGAGCGCACATGACATCGGCGCTCATGTAGTCGATCCACAGCACGCACCACTCCTCCTCCAGGTAGTCGAAGGTGGTCCTGGCCTCGTGGTACGCGGCCAGGACCTCCTCAAGCGGCTGCCCCAAGTGAGCGCCCACCTCGGCGACGTATGTCTGGATCAGCCCCCTGACGTGCATGACGTTGTCGTCCTCGGGGGAGTCCTGCCGGATGGTGCGCGCCGCCCGGTCGAGCAGGGCGCTCATCCCCTGGAGCGCCTCCCAGGACCGTTCCCACTGCTTGGCCTCGGCGTACTCGGGCCGCAGCGTGCTGGGGAAGGAGCCGCGGAACTGCCTCAGATGCCTGAGCCATTCACGGCTCGCGGGCGACTCGTTCGTATGGGGCATGTCCTCGAACCGGTCGAGGATCTCGTCGCAGAGCGGGAACGGCACCGCCTCACCGAACCACCAGAAGGCGTCGAAGAAGACCCGCGCGAAAGCGAGATCCACCGTTTGCGGTTCGGCGTCCGAGCGGGCCAGGTGAAAAAGCCAGTCGGTTTGCAGGACGTGCCATTCGGGGTGTTCGTAGCGGTGCCATGTACGGTACAGCGCATCGTCCTCGTCGGTTTCGAACGCGTTGAGCAGCCTTTCCGCGTGCCCGGCGGCGTAACCGTGAATCCGTCGATAAAAGGCGAGGTCCTGGTCGAGCAATGCCCGTTCGCGTCTGCTGCGCACGGCCTCGTGCAGCCGCAGGCCCTGTTCGAGGTCGTCGTCGAACCCGACGACGAAGGACTGATGCCGCAGGACGGACTGAAGCGCGGACACCTCGGCCGCTTCGGCGCCGGTGTCCTGCAGGAGCGCGGCGAGCAGCGGCTCGTCGAACCGCCGGACCACGCTCAGCCTGTCCAGTAGGCGCAACCCGCCCTGATCGCGCGTCCAGGAGGCGGGCCTCCACAGATCGTCGAGCAGCCTGTCCAGCGCCGCGCCGATCGCGTCCAGCCACGAGGACGTCCCGGGGCCTTCCGGCCGCGCCCTGTCGAACGCCCTTCTCAGGTCGAGCCCGTCGCCGTAGGCGGCGTACAGGTCGGTGGCCATGCCGACCGCGAGGGCGTAACCCCTGGTCATCTCGACCGTCTCGGCGATGTGACGATCGAGGTGCCCGGAGGACGGCAGCCGGACCCGCTGGTAGTCCGCGACGTCCGAGCGGCTCAGCGGGGGCAGGAGGCGGACGACGCCCTCGGGTACCGGGCCGCCCGGACGTCGCGCGATGATCCGCACGCTTGCCGGCAACTCGACGAGCAGGCTGAGCAGCCACTCGGCGGTCGGCGTCCCCTCGACGCGATCGAACTCGTCGATGAGAACGGCCAAGCCCGCGTGGCCGTCGGTCTGAGCCTCGCAACCCGACAGCGCCTCCCTGACCTCGTCGAACAGATGCCGGAGAAGGCCTTCGGGCCGGGCGGCCGCCGCCTCCTCCGGGACGTCCGGCCCAGAGCCGTTCGCACCACGGTATTTCGGGTCGGACATGCGCTCGGCACGCCAGACCGCGTCGACGATCCGGTTCGCGGCGTCCTGGGTTCGCTTCTGGCGGGCGGCATCGGTGACATGGGCGTCGGCGAGGTCGGTGGCGATGAGCCGGGCCGCGGTGCAGCACCAGCTGAGCGTGGTGCGCGCCTGGGCGTCGGAGGTTCCCGCGGTGGTGGCGGCGATCCGGCTGGCACTGATGTAACCGACGACCAGTCCGCTGGAGGCGAGCCTGCGACCGGCCTGGAAGAGAAGCGACGACTTGCCCGTGCCCGCACCGCCGACAACCTGGTGAATCCGCTGCTCGCCGGTCGCCGTGGTGAGTTCGGCCAGTAAGTCCTCGCGCCCGACGAACCAGGCGTCGGGCATCCAGTAAAAGTCGACCAGTTCAGTCATTTACCAGCTCTCCATATTGTGAAGGCCCGAGCACTCGGATGCTTTCAAGCTGCCTCTGGATCACAAAAATAGTGTGTTGCTGAACCTATTCGCTGGGCCTTCGCTGCACAGCTCGAAGGGTTGGCGCTAACTGGTCACACGCGTAAGGCTCACCGGCGTCCAGTGACGAGAGCCTGGCAACTGCTTCGCCGCGCCGCCTGACACATAACGCCGGGCGGACGTTCCGACGCGTTCACGGCGCGAAACGGATGCGGCCGCAGAGCGATGGCCGACACAGGTACGGAGCGGGCCGCCCAGCCGACGCGGCCGGGCCGCCCTCACGAGGACCGCTGGTTAAGGCGGCCGGCTCGACCGCCGAACCCCGCCGGGAGCGCTCTAGCCGACCGAATCGGAGTCGGGGCCGGTCAGGGCGTCCTGGATTGCGCCGGGCATCTGCAGCAGCGTCTCAGCCAAGAAATAGCACCACCTGCTTGGGCGCGGCATCCTTGCGCTTGAACAGGGTCTCGGTGAGCCGGCTGCGGCGGACCTTTGGAGTCCACCGGGTTCGAACCGACCCAGGCCAGGTTCCCGTCGCGGACCTGCTTGGGCGTCGGCGCCGCGGGGTCGTCGCGCTGGGCCTTGGAGATCTGCTTGTGGCCGTGCCGCATCAGAGAGAACGCGGGCCGCTTGAGGGGGAGTCTGATGGGGAGCGAGGGGCATGTCCGTCCTGGGACCGGCCGCGGACGAGGTCGAGCGAGCCGCCGGTCGCGGTACAGGCAGCGCGATATGGGCGGCGGTGCAGGGAGCGCGGCACTGCGCCTCGCCGGGGCCATCAATGGTGGGTTTCGGTCTCATTGGACACGCGGCGGGTGACCGCGAGGGTCCAAGGGGTGCCGAGCAGGACGATCAGTGCCAGGCCGAGGGGCAGCGGGGCCGGGTGCGCGGCGGCGAGGGCGAGGCACAGGGCGGCGACGGTGGCGCACGCGGCGGTGAGCAGCCGGTAGAGGGTGCGTTTGGTGTGCCAGGTCTGGAGGCTTGCCGCGACGGTCATGGTCGCGCCGAGCACGATGGCGGTGGCGGCGCAGAGCAGCCATGCGATGGCGGGCGGCGTCCGCGCGGAGTGGGCGTGCTCGACCAGGCCGGGCATGGCCGCGCCGATTGCGGCGATGGCGGCGGTCAGCGGCAGGTGCGTCATGATCCATTGGACGGTCGCCGTGCGGGTCGGTCGCGGCGGGCGGTGCCCGGCGAAGTCGAAGTAGGTCCACCACGCGCCGAAGCCGATCACGACGGCGACGAGTCCGACGGTGATGGTGAGCGCGTCGGCGGGTTCGTGGGCCAGCCCGTCGACGACCCCGACCACCGTCTCGCCGAGCACGATGATGATGAACAGGCCGAACCGGTGGATGAGCGCGGGCGTGATCGCCAGGCCGGGCGGGGCCTTCGCGAGTATCACGCCGAGCCCGGTCAGGTAGGCGGCGGCCAGGACGAGCCAGGCGAGGACGCGGGCGTCGGCCGACAGCCCGGCGGTGGCGGCCAGTACGGCGGCGACGGCCGCGGTCCCGGCGACGAAGGCCAGGTTGGGGAGGCGGTACTCGGGCCCGGAGGGACGTCCGGCCAGGTACCAGATCAGGGCGAGGATCGCGAACACCACCGCGGTGCTGATCGGGAACGCGGCTCCGTGGCCGGCGCGGGGGATGAACGCGCCCACGGGGACCAGGGCGAGGACCTGCACGAGCAGCACGGTGCGGCTCCGGGCGTCCTCGCGCCCGTGCAGGTCGTGGTACAGGCTGCTGTTGAGCCAGGCGATCCAGATCAGGACGAACACGGCGCCGAAGTCCGCGAGCGCACGCCAGGTGAGGTGGTCGGTCATGTGCTCGGCGGTGCGGCCGACGAGCACGACCACGATGAGGTCGTAGAAGAGTTCGAGCGGGCTGACGTCGCGGTCGAGCGGCTGCTCCCCGTGGGGCCGCGGCGGTTGCCAGAGCCGGCGGCGCAGCCGTCCCCACCGTTTGCGCGTCCGGGACGCGGCCCCCGGGGCGGACGGCTCGGTGCGGTCGGTCATTCGTCCTCGTCTCGTGCGCGTGTCCAGCCCGGCCCGCATCGCTAGAGCAGTTGCTCGATCGTGATCGGGAGCGAGCGGATACGGCGCCCGGTGGCGTGGTGGACGGCGTTGGCGATCGCGGCCGCCGTGCCGGGCAGGCCGAGTTCCCCCACGCCTTTGGTGCCGATCGGGGTGAGCGGGTCGGGTGCGCCGACGAAGACGACGTCGATGTCGTGCACGTCGGCGTTGACCGGGACCAGGTAGTCACCGAAGGTGGCGTTGGTGATCCGCCCTGTCCCCGCGTCGAAGGCGGTCTCCTCCAGGATCGCCTGGCCGATGCCGCCGATGGTGCCGCCGACGATCTGGCCGCGGGCGAGTTTCTCGTTCAGGATCCGCCCGGCGTCCACTGCGGTCACGACGCGGGCGACACGGAGGATGCCCAGATCGGCGTCGATCCTCACCTCGGCGAATTTCGCGGCGAACGGCGGTGCGGGCGCGACTCCGGTCTGCGCCGGATCGGGTGGGGCGCCGTGGCCGTCGGCGGTCAGTTCGTCCAGGTGGTGCCGGGTCAGGAGTTCGGTGTAGCTCTTGCCCGCCGCGGGTTCGCCGGTGCGGTGTATGCGTCCGCCGGTGACCGTCACGTCGTCGATGGCGCACCCTGCCAGCGGCGAGTCGGCGTCGCGGGCGGCCAGGTCGAGGAACCTGCGCAGCAGTGCCCGGCAGGCGGCGTGCACGGCCACGCCGAGCGAGGTGGTGAGACCTGATCCGCCTGCCGCGGGCGACCACGGCATGGTGGAGTCGCCGAGGTCGAAGCGGACGTCGTCGAGGCCGAGACCGAGCAGTTCCGCCGACAGCTGGGTCATCACCGTGCGGGTGCCCGTCCCGATGTCGTTGGCGGCGCTCCGCACGAACGCCGTGCCGTCGCGGCCGATGGTCGCGCGTGCCTCGCACCGCACCTGCCACCAGTGGTAGCTGACTCCGGCGACGCCGTAGCCGACCAGCCAGTGCCCGTCCCGCATCGACCCGACGGCGGGATCGCGCTCGGACCAGCCGAACCGCTCCGCGCCGGCGGTGTAGCACTCGCGGAGCGCGTTGCTCGACCAGCGGAGCCCGGACTGCGGCTCGACCTCGGCGTAGTTGCGCAGCCGCAGGTCGAGCGGGTCGATGCCGAGACGGTAGGACAGTTCGTCCATGGCGGACTCGATCGCGAAACTGCCCTGCGCCGCGCCGGGCGCCCGGAACGGCCCGGGCGGGGGGATGTTGAGCCGCCGCTCGTCGTCTCGCACGTCGAGGTTCGGGCACGCGTACGACGATGTGCTGATGAGGGTGACCGGCTCCGGGTTCTCGTCGGCCATCCCGATCGCGATGGTCGCATGATGCTGGAAGGCGACGAGATCGCCGGCGCGTGTCGCGCCGAGCCGGACGGTCTGCTCGGTACTGGGGCGGTGCCCGATTCCGGTGAACATCTGCGGGCGGGTGAGCGTCAGTCGGACGGGTCGCCCGACCGTTCGCGCGGCGACGGCGGCGAGGATGACGTGGGGCCAGACGCGCAGGCCCGCGCCGAAGGCGCCGCCGAGGTAGGGCGCCTTAACGTGCACCGCGTCCTGGGGAAGCCCGAAGATCGCCGCGACCGTCGCCTGGACGTTGGCCGTCCACTGGGTCGAATCGTGCAGCGTGAGGGTGTCGCCGTCCCATGCCGCCACCGTCGTGAACAGGCCGATCGGGTTGTTGGTGTTGGCCGCGGTCGAGTATGCGGCCTCGAAGGTGACCTCCGCCGACGCGAGCGCGGCTTCGGCGTCGCCGCGTCGCCTGCCCGAGCCCCACGGATCGACCCGCAGCTCGGCGCGGGGGTCGCCGATCTCCAGCAGCGCGTCGGCGGGCTCGTAGCCGACGTCGACCAAGCGCGCCGCCGCGGCCGCCTGCTGCGGCGTCTCGGCGACGACGACCGCCACGTACTGCCCGTGGTGCAGCACCCGGTCGTCTTGCAGGGGAGTCACCGGCGCGGGGCCGATCAGCGTGGCGGGCCCGCGTTCGAGCCGCGGCATGTTCTGATGCGTGATCACTGCCAGGACGCCCGGCGCGGCCTCGGCCGCTTCGGTGCCGAGGCGGCTGAGGCGTCCCGCCGCGATCACACTCTGGACGACCGTGGCATGGGCAAGGCCGGGGTAGGCGACGTCGGAGGGATAGGGCGCCTGGCCGCGGACCTTCGGGAGGCCGTCGACACGGTCGACACCGGCGCCGATGACCGTGCCGCCTGGTTCGGTCTCGGTCATGGCTCGATCCTCGCCACGGTCTGCAGGATCCGGACGACGGTGCGTTCGGCGAGCTCGACCTTGAACGCGGTGCCGGGCACCGTGAACGGGTCGTGAAGCGCGGCCTCCGCGGCGGCGCGGAACGTCGGCTCGTCCGCCGGGGCGCCGATGAGGATCTCTTCGGCCTCGCGGGCGCGCCAGGGAACCGTGCCGACGCCGCCCAGGGCCAGCCGCGCGGCCGCGATCAGGCCGTTCTCGATCACGAGTGCGGCCGCCGCCGAGGTCAGGGCGAATTCGTAGGAGGCGCGGTCACGGACCTTGAGGTATCCCGAGCGGGCGTTCGCGGGCAGCGGCGGCACCTCGACGGACGTGATCAGCTCGCCGTGCTCCAGCACGGTCTCCAGGTCGGGCCGTTCCCCGGGCTGGAGGTAGAACTCGGTCAGCGGGACCCGCCGCCGGCCTGAGGAGCCCTGGATGTGAAGGACGGCGTCCAACGCGACCAGGGCCACGCAGAGGTCGGAGGCGTGCAAGGCGATGCAGTGCTCGCTCGCACCGAGGATCGCGTGCATGCGGGCGGGGCCTGCCACCGCCGCGCATCCAGACCCGGGGCGACGCTTGTTGCAGGCCGCGACCGCCGGGTCGCGGAAGTAGCGGCAGCGTGTGCGCTGCAGTATGTTCCCGCCGATGGTGGCCATGTTGCGCAGTTGGGTCGACGCCCCGGCCAGGAGCGCCTCGCGGACCATGGGCAGCTCGTCGACCACCGTCGGATCGGCCGCGAGTTCCTCCATCGTCGTCATCGCCTTGATGTGAAGCGTCCCCCCGGCTCGTTCGACCCCGCGCAGCGGCAACCGCGTGACGTCGACCAGGCGCCGCGGGGCGAACACGCCGTCCTTGAGAACCAGATCGAGCTGGGTGGTGCCGCCCGCCAGGTAGGCGGCTCCCGGATCGCCGCTCACGGTCGCGACCGCGTCCTCGACGGTCGCGACCCGGACGTACTCAAAGTCCGGCATCGTGTGCCTCCCCCTGCCCATTCATCGCGACGCCCTGCCTGGTCGCCGCGACCTCGCGTATCGCGGCGACGATGTTCGGGTACGCGGCGCAGCGGCACAGGTTCCCGCTCATGAACTCGCGGACCTCCTCGTCGGACCCTGCCCGCCCTTCCGCCAGCAGCGCCACGGCGGACATGATCTGCCCGGGGGTGCAGTAGCCGCACTGGAAGGCGTCATGGCGGACGAAGGCGTCCTGGACCGGATGCGGATCTCCGCCGGACGCCAGGCCCTCGACCGTCGTCACCTCGCGACCGTCGCACTGCGCGGCCAGCGTCAGGCACGACAGCACCCGCCTCCCGTCGAGCAGCACCGTGCAGGCACCGCACGCGCCCTGGTCACAGCCCTTCTTGGTCCCCACCAATCCCAGGTGGTCCCGCAGGGCGTCCAGCAGCGTCACAGAGCCGTCCAGGCACAACAGCACATCGCCGTCATTGACCCGCAAAGGCACCTCTACCTTCACTTCGCCCTCCCCGCGCGTGCGCTTCCCTTTCGTGTTCGAGCCTGTCAAGAGCCGGCCCGCGTCGCGCCCGTGCCCACCCCCGGCCATCCCCCCGGTCCGCAGGGTCACACGGGCGCCGCGACCGCACGGTCCGGCAGGCGCACACGCAGGTCGAGACGTGGCCGGAGGTCCTGGACGGTTCGCCCGCGCAGTGCCGGGGCCGTCCCCGGGCCCAGCACGCGTGCTCCACCTGCCCTAGCCCGGGCGACGAAATGCCAGAGGCATGGTCGCCGGTCTTATCCTTTCGGCATGCCCGGACCGCGCACACCCACGTTCACGGGCCGCGCCCGCGAGCGTGCCGAACTCGACGGCCTGCTCCGCAGGGTCCGTCGCGGTGAAGGTTCGGTCCTGGTCATCCGGGGCGAGGCCGGAATCGGCAAGACCGCCCTGCTGCACGACTGCGCGCGCCAGGCGCCCGGCTTCCGGATCATGCGGATCTCCGGTGTCGAGTCGGAGATGGAGCTGCCGTTCGCCGCGATCCACCAGCTGTGCACGCCCATGCTCGACCGCCTCGGCGAACTGCCGACGCCTCAGCAGCGAGCGCTCCGGGTCGCGTTCGGCCTTGCGGGCGGACGTCCCGCGGATCCCTTCCTGGTCGGCCTGGCGACGCTCGGCCTCATGTCCGAGATCGCGGCGGAGCAGCCGCTGGCCTGCCTCGTCGACGACGCGCAATGGCTGGACGGCGCGTCCAAACAGGTGCTCGGGTTCGTCGGCAGACGGCTGATCGCCGAACCCGTCCTGTTGCTGTTCGCCCTCCGGGATGAGAGCGAGGACCAGTGGCTCTCGGCCTTGCCGAGCCTCCCACTCGGCGGGCTGACCGACGAGGACGCGCGGGAACTGCTGGCGGCGTCCGTGCCCGGGCGTCTGGAGGAGCGCGTCCGCGACCGGCTCATCGCCGAGACCCGCGGAAACCCGCTCGCGCTCCTGGAACTGGTGGGCGGGATGAGCCGGGAAGAACTGGCGGGCGGCTTCGGCGGCCCGAGTTCGGTGTCCAGCCGGATGTACGACACCTACCTGCAACGGATCCGCGGCCTGCCCGAGGCGACCCGGCTGCTTCTGCTGACGGCCGCGGCCGACTCGACCGCCGATGCCGCCCTCGTCTGGCGTGCCGGGCGCGCGCTGGGCCTCGGACGGGCGCAGGCCGTCCCGGCGGAGTCGGAGCAGTTGCTCGTCATCGACTCCCTGGTGCGGTTCCGGCACCCGCTGGTGCGCTCGGCGGCGTACGCGGCGGCGGACGCGGAACAACGCCGCATGGTGCACCGGGCGCTCGCCGAGGCGACGGATCCGGCGGCCGACCCCGACCGGCGCCTGTGGCATCTGGCCGCCGCGACCACCGCCCCGGACGAGGACATCGCCGCCGAACTCCAGCGGGCCGCCGGCCGGGCCGGCGCCCGCGGCGGCCTGTCCGCCGCAGCCGGGTTCCTGCAACGGTCGGTCGCGCTCACCCACGAGCCCGAGACGCGGGTGGAACGCGCGCTCGCGGCCACGCGCGCCCACCTTCAGGCAGGTTCCCTGCAGGCCGCCGGCGGGCTGCTCGCCGAAGCGGAGGCCGACGCGCGCACCAACCTCCAGCGCGCCCACGTGGCGCAGCTCAGAGGACAGATCGACTGGGCGTCCTCGCCCGGTCCGGCCGGGCCGGTCCAACTGCTGTCGGCCGCGGCACGGCTCGACGAACTCGACATGGGACTCGCTCGGCAGACCTACCTCGACGCCTGGATCGCGGCCCTGGTCGCCGACCGGCTCGCCGAGCCCGGGGGCCACCTCCCGGAGGTGTCGCGGGCCGCCGCCCGCGCGAAGGCGACGCTGGTGCCGTCGGACGAACCGGCCGACCTGCTGCTGCACGGCCTGGTCACCATGATCGACGCGGGCGTCGCCGCCGGGACGCCGAGCCTGCGCCGGGCCGTCGACGCCTTCCTCGACGATCCCGACGCCGACTGGTTCCAGCGAGGCGGCGCTCTGGTCCCCGCTGCCGCCGCCTACCTGTGGGACTTCGACAGCTGGGCGATCCTGGCCGCTCGCCTGACCGAACGCGCCCGCCGCTCCGGCGCGCTCGCTCCGCTGGTCACCGCCTTGAGCGTGCAGGGAATGGTGGCCGCCTGGCGCGGCGATCTCGGGCCGGCGGCCGCGCTCCTGGCCGAGGGCGACGTGGTCGCCGAGGCGATCGGAGGGCGGATGTTCCCCGGCGGATCCATGCTGCTGGCCGGATACCGGGGCAGACCGGCCGAGGCCATGCCGTTGATCGAGGCGACCGCGGCGCACGCCGCCGACCGCGGCGAGGGGCTCTCGGCCCATGCCGCGCACTGGGCGGAGGCGATCCTGCGCAACGGTCTCGGCCAGTACGCGGAGGCGATGACGGCCGCCGAACAGGCCCTCGGCGAGACCTACGTCCCGCAGCGCAAGTGGTGGGTGCTTCCGGAACTCGTCGAGGCCGCCGTCAGAACCGGCAAGGCCCGCGAGGCAGAGGACGCGCTGCGACGGCTTTCCGAGCATGCGAGCGATTCGGACTGGGTGTCAGGCATCGAGGCCCGATGCAGGGCCCTGCTCACCGAGGGCCCCGAGAGCGAACGGTTCTACGCCGAGGCCGTCGAGCGGCTCGGCCGCACCGCGCTGCGCCCCGAGCACGCCCGCGCGCACCTGCTGTACGGGGAGTGGCTGCGCCGAGAGCAACGCCGCACCGACGCGCGTCAACGGCTCCGCACCGCCCACGACCTGTTCACCGACATCGGCGCGGAGGCGTTCGCCGAACGAGCCCGCCGGGAACTGGCGGCGACCGGCCAGAGGATCCGCAAGCCGACGCTCCGACCCGTCACCGGCCTCACCCCGCAAGAGGCGCACATCGCCCGCCTCGCCCGAGACGGACGCACCAACCCCGAGATCGGCGCCGAACTGTTCATCAGCGCCCGCACGGTCGAATGGCACCTCAGCAAGATCTTCACCAAGCTTGGCATCTCGTCCCGCAAGGCCCTGCGCGACGCCCTGCCGGCCCACACGGGCCAGGGCTAGGTCCTGTTTCCTGGATCGGCTGACGGTGGGCGCTGGTTGGGTCGCTGGGGCGTGGTGACTTGACCGATGCCGAAGGGGAACGGCCGACGCCGCTGCTGCCGTCGGCAGGCGGGCAGGCGGCCAGTGGGCCGATCATCGCCAAGTGATCAATGCGCTCTGTCATCCGGTGCGGCCCGGGCCGCCCTGGCGTGACCTGCCAGACTGCCCGCGCCGCCGTCTCGCTTGGCGAGCATGGCCAAGGCGCTGGATCGGGCCGCGCGGCGAGGTGGACTATCTCGCCGTCTGCCCGCCGTCCGGTCTGCCGGTACCGGTCGCGGAGTCGACTACGCCAAGACCCCCGAGGCGGGAACCCTCTGGCAACTGGCCGTGCATAAAACGCTGCAGTGGGCGGGATCGGTACCGTACTGGTCCAGGCTGCTGAGCAGCGGATCCGCGCTCGCGGCCTGGACCGCGCCGACCCGTTCCCCGGCCGGCCGGTGCGCGGGCGGAACCCGTGGGAGCGCGCGCAGATGTGCTGGGTGCCGATCGCCGCGGGCCTGACGCCGCATGGCCTGCGGCACAGCCACCGGACGATGCTGGAGGAGGCCGGTATCCGGCCGGTGCTGATCGACGAGCGCATCGGCCACGAGGACGGATCGGTGCAGCGCCGCTACACCCACATCACCCAGGCGATGCGGGACGAGTTGCTGGAGGTGCTCACGAGCCGGTGGGAGGCGTCCCTGCAAGCCCGGCGCGCTCTATCGCCCGGATCCCCGGTAGCCGCGCTGGACGAGCTCCTACACCCCAGGCCGCAGGCGAACGAAAAGGGACGATCTCAAGATCATCCCACAGAATTCCCACAGAGAGGCGCTTTCGTCCTCCGTACCAAGCCCCCAAAGGGGTTCCGACCTGTGTCGGGACGGCGGGATTTGAACCCACGACCCCTTGACCCCCAGTCAAGTGCGCTGCCAAACTGCGCTACGTCCCGGTGCCCGTTGGAGCGGGCGTGATTACTGTAGCGCAGTCTGCGAGGTCGTGCGTACCGAGATACGGGGCCGTGGATCTCTGGTAGGCAGGCCGGATGGTGTGGTTGCGGACGGGGCTGGCCGGGATCTTGTGTCTTGGGCTGTTGTGCGCGTGCGGCGGGGGCAGTGGCGGTGGGCCGGGGGCGGAGCCGCAGGGCCAGGGGAGCGCTCCGGTGGCCAGCGGGAGTCCTGAGGCGTCCAAGACGAGTGGGCGCAAACCGCCGGTGGTGCGGGTGCCGCGTGGGGTGCGGGTCTCCTATGCGGTGTTCGAGCGCGGGCGGGTGGTCGCGGAGCGGCGGTCGCGGCAGACGTTCCGGTCGGCGTCGGTGGTGAAGATCCTCATCGCGCTCGACTATCTGGAGCGGCACCGGGCGTCGGCGGCGGATCGGGCCTTGTTGCAGGTGATGCTGCGGTCCAGTGACGACAAGGCGGCGACGGAGTTCTGGCGGCGGGGCGGGCAGCGGCAGGTCGTCGAGCGGATGGTCCGGAGGGCGGGGCTGGCGGAGACGGCGCCGCCGCCCGCCGACAAGCCGGGGTTCTGGGGGTACACGGCGATCAGCGCGCGGGACGTGGTGAAGACGTACCGGTACCTGCTGGAGAAGGCGCCCAAGGGGCAGCGGGAGTTCGTCCTGGAGCAGTTGCGGCGGTCGACGCCGTGCGGGACGGACGGCTTCGACCAGACGTTCGGGATTCCGAGCGCCGCGAAGCGGCCGTGGGCCGTGAAGCAGGGGTGGTCGGGGTTCGGGGACGTCCCGGCGGAGCCGTGCCGGAAGGGCGGTGCTCGGCCCGCGGCGTGGCAGCCCGATCTGGGGCTTGGAAGGCCCGTCCTGCACACGACCGGCGTGGTCGGGGACGGGAAGATCGTGGTGGTGTTGACGCTGCAGCCGGCGGGCACGTCGTTCCGTACGGCCTCCGCGCGGGTCACCGATCTGGCGAGGCAGCTCGTGCGGGTGTGACGCGGGTCACGTAGTGGGCCACGGTTCCGTCGGGAGACGGTCATCGGAACCGGTCGAGTTCGGACGTCAACGGAAAAGTCGGGCAAAGATCCGTACTGTTTGCGTGGTTCGCGGCGGATAGTCCGTGGGTGGCGTATGTAGCTTTTTTCTCCCAAGGGCAGCCTTGCCGGAACGGGGGACAGGTTGGCGGATGCGGAGGGCGCCTCGGCGCAGCCGGGGGCGCACGGAGCGCACGTGGCGGACCTGGAGGACCTGCGGGACGCCGCGCACGACCGCGCGGTGCTGTCGGAGGCGCGGGTCGTGCTGGCCCGGCGGCTCGGCGTCCCGCCCGCGGAGGCGTTGCAGCATCTGATCTGGCTCGCCCGCGACCTCGACATGGACCTCGCCGAGGCGGCGTCCCTGCTGGTCAAGGACGGGGGCGGCGGCGCGGTCGGGGCCGTCGCGGCGGGCCGGAACGCGCCCCGCGCCGAGGAGGCGACGGCGGAGCGCCAGGTGGTGCTGTCCGAGGCCGAGGACGTGCTGCGCCGGGTGACGGCCGAGGACACCGGGGACGACGCCGAGATCCTCGCCGCGGTGCCGGACGACCCGGCCGCGCGGGCGGTGCTCGACGGGGCGCTCGACTCCGCGACGCACCTGGTCCCGGTCAGGGGGCCGGACGGCCGCGTCGCCGACTTCCTCTACGCCGACCTCAACGACGTCGCCCGGGACATGTTCGGGCGCGGCAAGGAGGAGCTCATCGGGCTCCGGCTGCTGCAGACGGATCCGGGCGCCGTGCTGAGCGGGCTCTTCGACCAGTACGTCGAGGTGCTGGAGGGCGGTCCCAGCCTGGAGCGCTCCTCGATTCTCTACTCGACCGCGCAGCGGGGGCTGTCCAGATCGTCCCGGATGAGCGTGCGGTGCGTCGCGGTGCCGACCGGCGTCTGCGTGACCTGGCGCTACCACTTCCACGAGGACCGGATCGCGCGGCGCCTCGAGCGGGTGGAGCGGCTCGCCCTGATCGGGTTCGGCGAGTGGGACCTCGCGACCGGCGAGGCGGACTGGACGCCGCAGATGCTCGCCAACTACGGCCTCGCCCCGGACGAGGTGCCGCCCATGCCGCACGACCTGCCGAAGGTCGTGGCGGACGACGACCTCCCGCTGGTGGAGGAGGCCGTCCAGACGATGTTCTCGCGCCGGGAGCCGGTGGAGGCCGAGCACCGGGTGATCGGCAAGGACGGGACGCCGCGGAACCTGTGGGTGTTCGCCGAGCCGGTCCTCGGCGAGTCCGGGCTGCCGGTGTCGATCAACATCGTCTCGCAGGACATCACGCGGCGGCGCGGCGTGGAGCGGGCGCTCGCCGAGACGCGCCGGCAGATGCTGAAGCAGCAGGAGCGCATGGCGCAGGAGCGGCGCGTCGCGGTGACGCTGCGCCGCGCGATCATGCCGGACGAGGACGAGGTCGAGCAGCTCCCCGGCCTGCGCACCGCGATCCGCAGCATGGCGGCGGAGACCACCGCCCGGATCGGCGGGGACTGGTTCGCGCTGCGCCGGCTGCCGAACGGCCGGGCCCTGTTCGCGATCGGCGACGCGGCCGGGCACGGCCTGCCCGCGGCCGCGTCGATGGCCCGCACCCGCAACGGGCTGCTCGGCCTGTCCTGCACGGGCGAGCCGGTGGGACGGCTCGTCGGCTGGCTGAACGACCTGGTCAGCAGCATGGAGCCGCCCGCGACGGGCACCGCGATCGTCGCCGAGTTCGAGCCGCGCGGCCGCGTCCTGGAGTGGACGTGCGCCGGGCACCCGCCGCCGATCCTGATCCGGGACGACCGGGCGGTGCCGCTGGAGGCCGTCCGGGACCCGCTGCTCGGCGCGATGCCGGAATGGGAGTACATGACGGTCGCGACGCGGCTCCTGCCCGGCGACATGCTGTTCCTCTACACCGACGGGCTGGTCGAGCGGCGCGACGCCGACCTGGACGAGCGGATCGACCGGCTCACCGGCATCCTGCAGGACTGCGCCCGGCAGCCGGAGCGGATGCTCGACCAGGTGCTGGCCCGGATGGGGCACGACCGCGCCGCCGACGACACCACGCTCTTCGCCCTGCACGTGGAGTGACGGACGGCACCTCTGACCTGCGATGATCACCCGGTGTGACTTGCGTCTCACCCCACCCGGGGCCGGAGGCCGTCCGGGAGCCGGATGACCTTGCCGAGGCAGGGGTCGCCCAAGCGTTCTTTACCAAATGCGAGAGGGCCGGTAAGCCCGCTGGACAAGGGCCTGACGGCCACTCCGGGAAAGATCGGGAACACCCTGGCACCATGGGCTGTTGATGGATCCTTGAGGACGCATTGAGCGGGCACCACGGAGTTTTGTGCCTGGTTTGCTTTCCTTGAGAAGGTTGGTACCTTCAGTCCGAATCACGCAACGCACCCCATGCGTTGCCGCCGGTCGCGTCACGCGCGGCCGAGGATCGCGGAGCGGATCCCGCCCGCGAACGCGCACCCGACCAGGGGCGCTGCATCCCATCAAGATCAGTCAGTAGATCAATCCGAATATCCGGCACCGCGTTCCGCGGTGCGAGGCCGAGTCCGTCCTGGTCGAGACGACCGGAACGGAGCCGGGGACCCAGGTTCCAGGGGTGAATCGGCGTGAGCGAGAGCCGCGCCGTAGGGCTGCTTCCATGCCCGAATCCGTCAGCTAACCCGGTAGGCGCCATGGGAGTAAGGAGATTTCCTGCATGACCGGTCGTTTCGATCGTCTTTCCCTGAGCAGGTTCACGCCCGAGGACAAGGCCGTCGGCGTCGCCGCCAGCGCGGTCCTCGCCGGGGCCATCGGCCTCGCGGTGTTCAACCCCCTCGCCGGCGAGCGTGCCGCCGCCGACGCCCCGCAGGCCGCGGCCGTCGTCCAGCAGGGCAAGGCCGCCGAGTCCCCGGCGGCCGCGAAGGCCGCCGAGAAGGCCGACGGCGGGACGGGCAACGTCTCCGCCGCCGACGCCCGCGCGGAGGGCTTCAAGGTGGCGCCCCGCGCCGTCAAGCCCTCCGAGGTCATCAAGCTGGCCGAGAAGCAGATCGGCACCCGCGAGGGCAAGGGCGGCATGACCAAGTACCACAACTGGTACGTGTCGACCCCGCAGGCCGCCGCGACCGCCGAGCGTGACGGGGGCTTCTCCGTCGACGACTACAAGGGCGCCCAGTGGTGCAACATGTTCGTCTCGTGGCTCGGCGCCCAGACCGGCGTCAAGAACATGGGCTGGGACGCCTACACCGTCCAGCACGCCACGTGGTTCAAGAAGACCGACCGGTGGGGCCACAAGGCCAAGCCCGGCGCGGTGGTGTTCTTCGACTGGAAGAACGGCTCCAGCGGCGGCATCGGCGGGATCGACCACGTCGGCATCGTCGTCAAGGACAACGGCAACGGCAAGATCACCACTGTCGAGGGCAACACCGACAACGCGGTGAAGAAGAAGGTCCGCGACAAGTCCCAGGTGGTCGGCTACGGCTACCCGGACTACGCGTCCTGATCCGCTCAGGAAGCCCCTGATCCACTCAGGAGGAAGGCGCCCGGCTCCCCGGCCGGGCTCCTTCTGGCGTTCCGGGGGAAGTGACCAAGAGCCTCCGGTGAAGTCGGGTAATGCCAACCGTTGACAGCCTTTGAACGCCCTTGGACCTCACTGCGGCGTTTCTGGAAAGGAATGCGACACCGCGTCCCGCCGGAGCGTGGGAAGGAGAGGTCGCCGTGCGCCCCGATGTCAGCGTCGTGGTGATCGCCTACAACGACGCGCGGCGGCTGCCCCGCGCGGTGGGCTCCGCGCTCGCGCAGTCGCTCGGCGGCGTCGAGACGGTCGTCGTCGACGACGCCAGCACCGACGGGACGGCCGAGATCGCCGACCGGCTGGCCGCCGCGCATCCCGGCCGGGTCAGGGCCGTCCACCTGCCGGTGAACTCGGGCGGCTGCGGGCGTCCGCGCAACACCGGGATCGAGGCGTCGTCCGGCCGGTACGTGATGTTCCTCGACAGCGACGACCTGCTGGACCGGCACGCCTGCCTGAACCTCCTCGCCGCCGCCGAGGACACCGGCGCCGACATCGTGTCGGGGCTGTGCGACCGGATCTTCCTGGACGTGCCCGTGGGCGTGAAGGGACGGGTCCGCCCCTGGTATCCGTGGCTCTACCGGAACAGGGCCGTGTACGAGGCCCTGGACGACAACCCCGACCTCCTCTACGACACGCTCTCGACCAACAAGGCGTACCGGCGGGGCTTCCTGGAGGACCACGACCTCCGTTTCGTGGAGCGGCTGCACTACGAGGACCTGCTGTTCACCGCCGAGGCGTACCTCGCGTCCGGACGGACGGCGCTGATCCCGCACCGCGTCTACAACTGGCTGGTCCGGGAGCGGACCCTCGACCCGTCGATCTCCAACCGGCGCGCCGAGCTCGCGAACTTCGCCGACCGGCTGGAGATCCACCGCCGCATCGACCGGCTGTTCGACGCGCGCGGCGCGCACGCGCTCGGACGGGCCAAGGACGTCAAGTTCGTCAACCACGATCTGATGCTCTACCTGCGCGAACTGCGCGACCGCGAGGAGTCCTACCGGGCGCGCTTCCTCGATCTGGCGGGCGGGTACCTGGCCGGGCTCGACCCGCGGGTGTTCGAGGAGGCGAACCCGCTGTCGGCGATCGCCGCCTACCTGATCCGCGAGGGCGACCACGCGGGCGCGCTCGCCGCCGCCGAGTACGACCCTGGCGGGCGCGCCGAGCTGCGGGCGCGGCTGGTCGAGCGGGACGGGCGGGTCTTCTGGGGCGCGAGCGGTCCGAGCGGGTCGCTGGGCCACCGCGTCCTGGACGTGACCGGGTTCGGCTTCCACGTCCGGCCCTTGAAGGAGCTGCGTCCGGCGAACACGGTCACGCGGCTGGAGGTGCGGGACGGGCGCGTCCGCATGGCCGGGCACATGCTGAACCCGCTGAACCGGATCGGCCCGGACGCCGCCCTGTCCGGCACGCTGGAGTTCCGCGACCGGCGGGGCCGCGCCCCGCGCGGGCGGGTGCCCGCGTCCGTCCGGTACGAGGGCGACCGGATCGGCTGGCGCGCCGAGTTCGACCCGCGGCGGCGGATCAGGCCGGTCGGGTTCGTCGACCCGGTGTGGGACGTCCGGCTCCGCCTCCGCGTGGACGGCGAGGAGATCGTCACCCGGCCCGGCCCGGGCCCCGGCGCGCCGCCCCTGGACGGGGTGGCGGCGCTGCCCGTCCGTCCCCGGCTCACGCGGTTCGCCGCCGACCGGCTCCGCTCGTACGTCACCGAGGGCGGGCACCTGGCGTTCGCCCTGGAGACGGGGAGCCTGTGGGCGCGGCGGGCGGGGACGGCCGCGCGGCGGGCCGTCCGCTCCCGGGCCGGGCGGCTGGCCTGGCGGCATACCGGACGGCGGGCGCGGCGCGCGAAGAAGGGCGTCCGCACGGCGCTGACGTCCAAGAAGACCAAGACCGCCGTGTTCAACCGGGTGCTGAGCAGGCTCCCCGTCAAGCCCGGGCTGGCCGTCTTCGAGAGCCACATGGGACGCCAGTTCTCCGACAATCCGAAGTACATCTACCGGGAGCTGCGCAGGTCGGGCAGGCACGTGGACGCGGTGTGGTCCTACGCCACGTCCCGGGAGGGCTTCCCGGACGACGCCCGCCTGGTGCGGCGCGGCACGTGGGCGTACTACCTGGCGCTCGCCCGCGCCCGCTACTGGGTCGACAACCAGGGCTTCCCGGACGGCCTGCGCAAACGCCCCGAGACCACCTACATCCAGACCTGGCACGGCTCGGCGTTCAAGCTGATGGGGCTCGACCAGCCGCGCCTCAAGCACGGCCCGGCCGCCGACCGGGCCCGGCTGCGGCGGATGGTGGAGCGGTTCGACTGCTTCCTCGTCCGGTCCGGGCACGACGTGGAGACGCTGTGCGCGGGGCTCGGGGTCCGCTCGGAGCTGCTCGCGACCGGGTATCCGCGCAACGACCCGCTGGTCAACGGGCTGGACGGCGACCCGGAGCTGGCCGCCGAGGTCGCCGCGCTGCGCCGCGCGCTCGGCCTGGACGACGGCCGCCGCGCCGTCCTGTACGCGCCGACGTTCGCGACCGGCCCGCGCGGCCGCCCGGTCAGGCTCCTGGACCCGCCCGTCGACCCGGACGTGTTCGCGCGGGAGCTGGGGGAGGAGGCCGTGCTGCTCGTCCGGCCGCACTACCTGTGCCGGGCGAACGTCCCGCCGGGCGCCCGCGCGGTGATGCGGGACGTCGGCCGCGTCCCCGACGTGACCCCGCTGCTGCTCCTCGCCGACGCGCTGGTCACCGACCACTCGTCGATCATGTTCGACTTCGCGCTGCTGGACCGGCCGATCGTCCTGCACCTGCCGGACGGCCGCGACCTCGCGCCGGGCTACTTCGACCTGGAGCGGCACGCCCCCGGCCCGGTCACCCGCACCGAGGACGAGCTGGTCGCCGCGCTCGCCGCCCTGGACGACGCCGCCCCCGGCCACGCCGCCCGCCGCCGGGCGTTCGCGGCCCGCTTCGGCGAGCACGACCGCGGATCGGCGGCCCGGGCCGTCGTGGAGCGCTATTTCCCCACATCACGGACCGGCCGGGGGAGGGAACGCCATGGCCGCCGCACCGCGTGACGTCTTCATCGTCTGCAACAACGCCGACGACATGGGCGGGCTGCAACGCTGGGCCCACCACATGGCGCGGCGGCTCGCCGAGCGCGGCGACCGCGTCACGCTCGTCGGGATCACACGCGGCGATCTCCCGCACCACCACGACCGGGACGGCTCGTACGCCGTCGAGGTGCTGCACCGGGTGTGGCGCCCGCCCGTGCTGGCCTGGCGTCCGGCGACGGCGGCGCAGCGGCTGAACGTCGCGGCCCGGGCCCGCGGCGCGTGGCGGACGGCCGTCCAGCGGCGCGGCGCGGCCCGGCTGTCGGAGCTGTTCGCCGGGGCCCGTCCCGGCGCGGTCGTGATCGCCGCGCAGGTGTGGGCGATGGAGTGGGTCCGGCGGGCGGACACCTCCGGGCTGCGGGTCGTCGCGATGAGCCACGAGTCGTTCGAGGCGACGCGCGCGTCGTCGCGCTACAAGCGGGTCAAGGAGCACTACGCGGACGCCGACCGGATGCTCGTGCTCACCGCCGAGGACGCCGACGCCTGGGCCAGGGCGGGCATGACCAACGCCGACTACATCCCGAACCCGGTGCACGTGACGCCGGTCGTCCATCCGACGCTCGACCTCCCGGTCGTCGCCTGCGTCGGGCGCCTCTCCTATGAGAAGGGCGTCGACCTGCTGCTGGAGGCGTGGGAGCGGGTCGCGGCGCGGCACCCCGGCTGGCGGCTGCACGTCTACGGCGCGGGCCCGGACGAGGAGCGCCTCCGGGAGCAGGCGGCCCCGCTCGCCTCCGTGGAGTTCAGGGGCGTGATCGCCGACGTGGAGGAGGCGCTGGTCGAGGCGTCGGTGTTCGCGCTGCCGTCCCGCGCGGAGGGGTTTCCCATGTCGGTCCTGGAGGCGATGGCGTACGGTCTGCCGACGGTGGCGTTCGACTGCGCGCCGGGCGTCCGGGCGCTGATCGAGGACGGCCGGGGCGGCGTGCTCGTCCCGCCGGGCGACACGGCCCTGTTCGCGAAGGAGCTGGAGCGGCTGATGGAGGACCGCGACCTGCGCCGCGCGCTCGGCGCGGAGGCCCGCGCGTCGGTGCTGCGGTTCCATCCGGACGCGGTGCTCGCCCGCTGGGAGCGGCTGTTCGACCTCCTGCACCGCGACCGGCCGTCCGGCGCGCCGGACCACGCGGCGCGCCCCGGCCCGATGGCGGAACCCGCGGCCCGGAGTGATTCTTTCTAACAAGTGTTTGGTAGAGTGCTCGTGTGACGGAGCATGAGTCCCCGGCGGACCGGGCCTTCCGCGCCGAGGTCCGCGACTGGCTGCGGACCGAGCTGGCGGGCGGGTTCGCGCACGCCCGCGGCCTCGGCGGCCCCGGCCGCGAGCACGAGGCGTTCGAGGAGCGGCTCGGCTGGGAGCGGCACATGGCCGCCGCCGGCTGGACGTGCGTCGGCTGGCCCGAGGAGTACGGCGGACGCGGCGCCACCGTCGAGCAGCAGGTGATCTTCAACGAGGAGTACGCGCTCGCCGACGGGCCCGCGCGGGTCAACCACATCGGAGAGAACCTCCTCGGCCCGACGATCATCGCGTTCGGCACCGACGCGCAGCGCGCCCGCTTCCTGCCGCCCATCGTCGCGGTGGAGGAGCTGTGGTGCCAGGGCTACTCCGAGCCGGACGCCGGGTCCGACCTCGCCAACGTGCAGACCCGCGCCGCGCTGGACGGCGATGAATGGGTGATCGACGGGCAGAAGGTGTGGACGTCCCTCGCCGTCGAGTCCGACTGGTGCTTCGCCGTCTGCCGCACCGAGCCCGGCTCGTCCCGGCACCGCGGGCTGTCGTACCTGCTCGTCCCGATGCGCCAGGACGGCGTGGACATCCGGCCGATCGTCCAGCTCACCGGCACGTCCGAGTTCAACGAGGTGTTCTTCGACGGGGCCCGCACGGACGCGGCCAACATCGTCGGCGCGCCCGGCGACGGCTGGAAGGTCGCGATGGCGACGCTCGGGTTCGAGCGGGGCGTCGCGACGCTCGGCCAGCAGGTCGGGTTCCGGCGCGAGTTCGAGGGCGTCGCGGAGCTCGCCAGGCGCACCGGGGCGATCGGCGACCCGCTGCTGCGCGACCGGCTGACCAGGTCCTACATGGGCCTGGAGATCATGCGGCTGAACGCGGTCCGGACGATGGCGGGCGTCGCCGCGGGTGCGCCCGGCCCGGAGTCGTCGATCTCCAAGCTCGTCTGGGGCACCTGGCACCGCGAGCTGGGGGAACTGGCCATGGACGTCCTCGGCGCCGCCGGGCTCGTCATGGACGGCGAGCCCTACGACCTGAACGACTGGCAGCGGCTGTTCCTGTTCTCCCGCTCCGACACGATCTACGCCGGGTCGAACGAGATTCAGCGCGACATCATCGCCGAGCGCGTCCTCGGCCTGCCGAAGGAGGCACGCGGATGACGCCGCCCGCCTATGTCCCCGGGCACGGGCTGCTCAAGGACCGCGCCGTGGTGATCACCGCGGCGGCCGGAGCCGGGATCGGCGGCGCGACCGCGCGGCGCTGCCTGGAGGAGGGCGCCCGCGTCCTCGTCTCCGACGCGCACGAGCGGCGGCTCGCCGCGTCCGCCCACGACCTGGCGGAGGAGTTCGGCGCCGACCGGGTGGCCGCGCTGGCCTGCGACGTGACGTCCGAGGAGCAGGTCGCCGCCCTGTACGCGCACGCCGTCGAGCGGTTCGGACGCGTCGACGCCGCCGTCAACAACGCGGGGCTCGGCGGGACGTCCGACCTGGTCGACATGACCGACGACCAGTGGGGACGCGTCCTCGACATCACGCTCACCGGCACCATGCGCTGCACCCGCGCCGCCCTGCGGACCATGCGCGGCCAGGGCTCGGGCGTGATCGTCAACAACGCGTCGGTGGTCGGCTGGCGGGCGCAGCGCGGGCAGTCGCACTACGCCGCCGCGAAGGCCGGGGTCATGGCCCTCACCCGCTGCTCGGCGCTGGAGGCGGCCGACTTCGGCGTCCGGGTGAACGCGGTGTCGCCGTCCCTCGCCATGCACCCGCACCTGGTCAAGGTGACCTCGGAGGAACTCCTGGACGAGCTGACCCGCCGCGAGGCGTTCGGCCGCTACGCGGAACCATGGGAGGTGGCCAACGTTATCGTCTTCCTGGCCAGCGACTACTCCTCGTACATGACGGGCGAGGTCGTCTCCGTCTCCTCACAGCACGCATAGTCTCCTCACAGCACGCATAGGACGTACCCACGATGAGTCCACGACGGCGCGACGCCGAGGGCACCGCCGCCGCCCGCGCGGAGCGGCGGGCCGAGCTGCTCGCCACGGCCGCCGAGGTGTTCGCCTCCCAGGGCTACTCCGCGACGACCGTCCGGCAGGTCGCGGACGCCGCCGGGATCCTCGGCGGCAGCCTCTACTACCACTTCGACTCCAAGGAGGCGATGGCCGACGAGATCCTGTCGACCTTCCTGGACGAGATGTGGGCCTCCTACGAGGGCGTCCTCGGGGCCGGGCTCAGCGCCCGCGACACGCTCGAAGGGATCGTCGTGGAGTCGTTCCGGACGATCGACCTGCACCGCCCGGCCGTCGTCCTGTACCAGAACGAGTCCAAGCACCTCGCGACGAGCGAGCGGTTCGCCTACCTGCGCGAGTCGCGGAGCCGGTTCGAGGAGATGTGGCTCGCGCTGCTGGAGCGCGGCGTGCGGGAGGGCGCGTTCCGCGCCGACCTCGACCCGGGCCTCGTCTACCGGTTCATCCGCGACACCGTCTGGGTCGCCGCCACCTGGTACAAGCGCGGCGGACGGCTGTCCGCCGACGACATCGCCAAGCAGTACCTCGCCCTGTTCCTGGAGGGGATCGAGGCGGGCTAGCCCCCGTACGAAGGAGAGTCCCATGGCCGAGGCCTACATCGTCGACGCGGTCCGCGCCCCGGTCGGGCGGCGCGGCGGCGGCCTGTCCGGCGCGCACCCCGCCGACCTCGGCGCGCACGTGCTGACCGCGCTGATGGAACGCACCAAGGTCGACCCGGCGGCGGTGGAGGACGTCGTGTTCGGCTGCGTCGACGCCGTCGGCCCGCAGGCCGGGGACATCGCCCGCACCTGCTGGCTCGCCGCCGGGCTCCCCGAGGAGGTGCCGGGCGTCACCGTCGACCGGCAGTGCGGGTCGTCGCAGCAGGCCGTGCACTTCGCCGCGCAGGCCGTCCTCGCCGGGACGTCCGACCTGGTCGTCGCGGGCGGCGTGCAGAACATGTCGCAGATCCCCATCGCGTTCGCGATGACCGCCGCCGAGCCGCTCGGGTTCACGCAGGGCCCGTTCCTGGGCTCGGCCGGCTGGACGCGCCGCTACGGCGACGCCGAGGTCTCCCAGTTCAACGGCGCCGAGATGATCGCCCGCGACTGGGACATCTCCCGCGAGGAGATGGAGGAGTTCGCCTACGAGTCGCACCGGCGGGCGATCCGGGCGATCGACGAGGGGCGGTTCGAGCGCGAGACCGTCGCCTACGAGGGCGTGTCGGCGGACGAGGGGCCGCGCCGCGACACCTCGCCGGAGAAGATGGCCGGGCTGAAGACGCTGGTCGAGGGCGGGCGGCTCACCGCCGCGCTGTCGTCGCAGATCTCCGACGGGGCGGCGGCGCTGCTCATCGCGTCGGAGCGGGCCGTCAAGGACCACGGGCTGACGCCGCGTGCCCGCGTCCACCACATCTCGGCGCGCGGCGAGGACCCGATCCGGATGCTGTCGGCGCCGATCCCCGCCACGGCGTACGCGTTCAAGAAGACCGGCATGACGATGGACGACATCGACGCCGTCGAGATCAACGAGGCGTTCGCGTCCGTCGTGCTGGCCTGGCTGAAGGAGACCGGCGCGGACCCGGCGAAGGTCAACCCGAACGGCGGCGCCATCGCCCTCGGCCACCCGCTCGGCGCGACCGGCGCCCGCCTCATGACGACGCTCCTGCACGAGCTGGAGCGGACCGGCGGGCGCTACGGCCTCCAGACGATGTGCGAGGGCGGCGGCCAGGCCAACGTCACCATCCTCGAACGCCTCTAGACGGCGGTGAGGGGAGGTTCGGGCTCGGCGACGGCCGGGCCGCCCCGCCGCTCCGCCGTGATCTGGAGGACGTACCGCTTGATCTCGTCGGCGACGTCCTCCTCGTCCCAGCCGAGCCGGTCCGCGAGGAGGCGGGCGACGTGGGCGGCGGCCGCGACGCCGCCGTCCCACTCCTCGATCGAGACCCGCAGCCGCCGGGCCAGGACGTCCTCCAGGTGCAGGGCGCCCTCGTGCGTCGCCGCGTAGACGGCCTCCGCGCACAGGTAGTCGTCCGCGCCGGGGATGGGGGCGGCGAGCGCCGGGTCGTCCGCGACCAGGTCCAGGAGCTCCCGCGCGCACGTCCCGTACCGGCGCAGCAGGTGCTCGACGCGCGCGACGTGCAGTCCGGACGCGGCGGCCAGCCGCCGCCGCTCGTTCCACAGCACCTCGAACCCGACCGCGCCGAGGAGCGGGAGGCGCGCGGTGACCGACTCGGGGACGGCGTCGTCCAGGCTCGCGGCGACGGCGTCCACCGCGTCCCGCGCCATCACCCGGTAGGTGGTGAACTTGCCGCCGGTCACGACGACGAGGCCGGGCACGGGCTCGGCGACGGCGTGCTCGCGCGACATCCGGGCCGTGTCGTCCGCCTCGGCGGACAGCAGCGGCCGCAGCCCCGCGTACACGCCCTCGATGTCGTCGCGGGTCAGCGGGATGCGCAGCACGGCGTTCGCCTGGTCGAGCAGATAGGCGACGTCGGTGTGGTCGGCGACGGGTTCGTCGGGGCCGTCGTCGTGCGGGGTGTCGGTCGTGCCGATGAGCCAGTGCCGCCCCCACGGGATGATGAACAGCACGCTCCTGGACGTCCGCGTGATCACCCCGGTGTCCATCGGGATGCGGTCGCGCGGCACCACCAGGTGGACGCCCTTGGACGCCCGCACCCCGAACGCGGCGCGGGAGCCGGTCATGGCCTGGGCGCCGTCCGTCCACACGCCGGTCGCGCAGACGACGCGGCGGGCGCGGACGGCGATCTCCCGTCCGTCCTCCAGGTCGAGGACGCGCGCGCCGGTCACCCGCTCGCCCTCGCGCAGGAACCCGGTCACCTCGGCGCGCGTGACGACCCTCGCGCCGTACTGGGCGGCGGTGCGGGCGACCGTCATCGTGTAGCGGGCGTCGTCCACCTGCGCGTCGTAGTACTGGATCGCACCGACCAGGGCGTCCCGTCGCAGCGCGGGCGCGGCTCGGAGCGCCCCGCGCCGGGTGAGCTGCCGGTGCCGGGGGAGCGCCCGCGCCCCGCCCATCGAGTCGTACAGGGTCACGCCCGCGCTCACGTACGCCCGCTCCCACCCGCGCCCGCGCAGCGGATACAGGAACGGGACGGGACGCACCAGGTGCGGCGCGAGCCGGTTCAGCAGCAGGCCGCGTTCCCGCAGCGCCTCCCGGACGAGCCCGAAGTCGCGCCGCTCCAGGTAGCGCAGCCCGCCGTGGATCAGCTTGCTCGACCGGCCGGACGTCCCGGCCGCCCAGTCCCGCGCCTCCACCAGCGCGACGGACAGGCCCCGCGAGACCGCGTCGAGCGCCGCTCCCGCGCCGACGATCCCGCCGCCGACGACCAGGACGTCGAACTCCGTCTCCGTGAGGGCGCGCACGGCGTCCGCGCGGTAGAGCGGTCCGAGTGCTACGGATGTCACTGCGATGCTCCCGAGAAGAGGTCCGTCACGAGTGTCGGTCGGCCGGGTTGCGGCGAGCCGTCCCCGGACGGACGTCCCGGACAACAGTGCGCCGCGGCACGGCGAAAGGCTCAGTCGGTGTCAGTCGATGTCCACCCAGCCGAGCGTGCGGTCGACGGCTTTCTTCCATCCGGCGTAGCCGTTGTGGCGCTGGTCGTCGTTCCAGGTGGGGTGCCAGCGTTTGTCTTCGTTCCAGTTTTGGCGGAGTTCGTCGGTGGTGGTCCAGAAGCCGGTGGCGAGTCCGGCGGCGTAGGCGGCGCCGAGGGCGGTGGTTTCGGCGACGAGGGGGCGGGAGACGGGG